>NZ_JAXAXL020000014.1:0-94507 GCF_047497515.2 Stenotrophomonas maltophilia | reverse complement strand
CCCGGGTTTCCCCCGGGGTTTCCATTTCCCCGGCATGGCATCATCGCCTGATGCCTCTGTCCATCTTCCTGCTGGTTCTCGCTGCTGCGGCACTGCATGCCAGCTGGAATGCGATCGTCAAGCGCGGGCCGGACAAGTTCCTCGGCACAGTACTGGTCACCGGCAGCGCCGCGCTGCTGTCGGCCGCCGCGTTGCCGTTCCTGCCCTTCCCTGCCGCGCACAGCTGGCCGTGGCTGGGCGCGTCGGTGCTGCTGCAGGTGACCTACTACAGGCTGGTCGCGCGCTGTTATCAGCAGGTCGACATGAGCCTGGCCTACCCACTGATGCGGGGCAGCGCGCCGATCCTGGTCGCACTGGCCAGCACCCTGCTGGGCGAATCGCTGCCGGCGGCAGCGTGGCTGGGCGTGGTGCTGGTGAGCACCGGCATCCTGTGCATGGCACTGGGCGCACGTGGTGGCCAGCTCGGCCTGCCACTGCTGACCGCGGCGATGATCGCCACCTACACGCTGGTCGATGCGCAGGGTGCGCGCCAGTCCGGCAGTGCGCTCAGCTACACGCTGTGGTTGTTCCTGCTGTCGGGCATTCCACTGCCGTTGTGGGCGCTGTCCACCCGGCGGGGTGCGGTGCTGGCCTATGCGCGCCAGCACTGGCCGCTGGGCCTGGCCGGCGGCGTTGGCACCACCGCCTCGTATGCGATGGCGCTGTGGGCGATGACCCAGGCCCCGGTGGCGATGGTCTCGGCGCTGCGCGAATCCTCCATCCTGTTCGCGCTGCTGATCTCGGTATTCCTGCTGCGCGAACGGATACCACGCGCGCGCTGGCTGGCGGCGTCGCTCATCGTCGGTGGGGTGCTGGCGTTGCGGTTGGCGTGAGCAGAGCGTGCCAACCAAGGTTGGCACCTACTGATTCATCGGTAGTGCCGGCCGCTGGCCGGCAACCCTGCCCTGCTACAGCGGTGGCATCGCCTGCAGGTCGTCGTCGACCAGCTCGATCGCCATTACCAGCGCATCCTCGCGGCCGTGCGCCGCCGGGTAATAACGCGGGCGGCGCCCGATCTCGTTGAAGCCCTCGCTGTGGTACAGCGCCAGCGCCGGCGTATTGGACGGCCGCACTTCCAGGAACACGCGCTGCGCGCCGCGGTCACCGGCCAGTTGCACCAGCGCACGCAGCAACTGGCGGCCGAGCCCACGCGACTGCGTCGACGGGTCGATGCAGATGTTCAGCACATGCGCCTCATCGGCGGCGATGCTGAGCACGCCGTAGCCGATCAGCTGGCCGTCACGCTCCATCGCCAGGCCCGGATAACCGGCGCGCAGGCAGTCAACGAAGATGCCGCGCGTCCACGGGAACGGATAGCCGCGCACCTCGATTTCCATCACCACGTTGAGGTCAGCCTCGCGCAATGCGCGCAGGTTGACCGCACCGGGTTGGCGCACCGCGCTCATGCCACACCCCGCTTGCGCAGCGCACGCAGCTGCGGCCACAGCGCACGCTTGGCGGCCGGATCACGGCGCAGCCGGTCCAGCGGCCAACTGTCCATCAGCGCCTGCGTGGAAGGATCATTGGGATTGCAGCCGGACGCACGCAGCAGGGCGATCTGCAGGCGGTCCGGCAGGCGCACCACCGGCTGCCGTGCATTCCCGACCGGCAGCGGACGCGCCGATGCTGGCGCGGTATCGGGTGCGTTGACCGGCGTTTCACGGCGTGGCGGCGCCGGGCGTTGAAGACCGGGCGACGGCACCGCCTCGGCGCGGCGTTCGCCTGACGAAGCTGCGGCGCTTGCCCGCGTCGGTTCGGTCGGCGGCGGCGCCGCCGCCTCGGCGTCGGCCACGCTCAGCTGCAGCGCGGCGTCCAGCTCGGCGGCCAGCTGGCCATCGTGGTAGACGGTGTAGCCCATGGCCTGCAGCCAGGCCTGCTGGGCCGGAGACCACAGCACGGGCAGGTCCTGGCTCACGCGGCCTCGGGCTTCTTGCGCAGGCGCTGCACGGCCCACATCACCGGGCCCGACAGGGCGTACAGGATGCCCACCGCGAACAGCACGCGCGGCAGGTCGATGACCGCGATGGCGATCGCCACCGGCACCAGCGCCAAGACCAGGAACGGCACGCGGTCGGAACGTCCGCCCTTGGCGGCACCGCCCTTGAAGCTCCAGAAGCGGATGCGGCTGACCATCAGCAGCGCCGCGACAATCGTCACCGCCAGCGCCACGTAGCGCAGCTGGTTGCCATCCCAGCCCAGGTTGCCATCGGCGAAGGCCCAGACAAAGGACATCATCAGGCCCGCCGCGGCCGGGCTGGCCAGGCCGACGAACCAGCGCTTGTCGACCACCGCCACCTGGGTGTTGAAGCGGGCCAGGCGCAGCGCCGCGCAGGCGGCATACAGGAAAGCGACCGCCCAGCCGACGCGGCCGAGCAGCGGGTCGTCGAACTTCAGCCACGACAGCGACCAGTGGTACATCACCAGCGCCGGGGCCATGCCGAAGCTGACCAGGTCGGCCAGCGAGTCGTACTGCACGCCGAATTCACTGCTGGTGCCGGTCAGGCGCGCCACGCGCCCGTCCAGGCCATCCATCACCGCCGCCACGAAGACGGCGATGCTGGCGTTGACGAAATCCCCGTTGGCCGCGGCGATGATCGCGTAGAAGCCGGCAAACAGCCCGGCCGTGGTGAACAGGTTGGGCAGCAGGTAAATCGTGCGCGAACGCGGCGGCGGTGTGATCGGGTCCATGGAATCCAGTTTAATCGACTTGCCAGTGCTCGGTGCCAATGCTGCAATCGGCGTTCTACGCCCATTCTGCGGAGTTTGCCATGCGTGCCCTGTCCTGCCTTGGATGCCTGCTGTTGTTGGCCAGTGCCCACGCCGTGGCCGGTCCGGTCTACAAGTGGAAGGACGCCAATGGCGTGACCCAGTACTCGGAGACCCCGCCGGCGGGCAAGAAATTCGAGACCCGAGAGCAGGCCCGCAGCCCACAGGCCGCGGCCAGCGCCGAGACCCCGGCCGCGCCGGTACCGGAGCAGTGCAGCACCGCCCGCGCCAACCTGGCCCTGCTGGACGGGCCGGGCCAGGTGATGCAGGACACCGATGGCGACGGCAAGCCCGATACCGCGTTGACCGCGGAGCAGCGCGCGGCGCAGAAGGGGTTGGCCAACGCGGCCATCAAGGCCTATTGCCCGGCGGAGTGAGGGTATCGGCAGGGCTGCGCCCTGCACCCCTGGTAGTGCCGGCCGCTGGCCGGCAACCTCAACGGCAACGGCAACGGCAACGGCAACGGCAACGGCAAAAGCTTGCATTCCGTGGGATGGCGGGGCGGTGTCGGAGTGCGGGGACGCCGTAAACCCGTCCATGGGGGCTTGGCCGCGGCATCCATGCCGCGGACACCCCGCACTCCGACACCGCCCCACCTCTGACAGATTCCGATGGCAGTTGGTAGGTGTCGACCTTGGTCGACACGGTAGATCCACGCCATGCGTGGATGAAATCTGTCAGATATCGAATTGAATCCGGGGTCAGATCCGTTTTCCGCAGGAAAACGGATCTGACCCCTCGAACGGGTTTGACGCACTGCGCAAGAATGCGTTAATGTACTAACGCGCTATTACATTGATGCATGGATACGACCACGTGAAAGCCCGCCCTGAGATTGCCGCCAAAGACCCGAAGGCCGACCTGCAAGCCTTGGCCCAGGCCTTTGCCGCGCTGCGCGAGCCGGAGCAGGTCGAGGCGTTCCTGCGTGACCTGTGTACCCCGGCCGAGCTGGAAGCCATGGCCGACCGCTGGAAGGTGGTGCCGCTGCTGCAGCAGGGCGTGCCGTACCGTGAGATCCACGAGCGCACCGGCGTCAGCGTGACCACCACCGGACGGGTGGCACGCACGCTTGAGCATGGCCATCGAGGCTATGCCGCCGCCATCGACCGCCTTGCTTCGCGCTGACCCGCGCCCGATCCGACTTTCGAGACCTCCCCCATGAGTGCAACCCAGGCAGCGCCGGCACGAGACCGGCTGCGTATCGCCATCCAGAAGAGTGGCCGGCTGGCCGAACCCGCCCGCAACCTGCTCAGCGCCTGCGGCCTGAGCTGGCGCGAGAGCCGCGACAAGCTGTTCTGCTACGGCGAATCGTTGCCGGTGGACCTGCTGCTGGTGCGCGACGACGACATCCCCGGCCTGATCGCCGATGGCGTCTGCGACCTCGGCATCGTCGGCCGCAATGAGCTGGACGAGCAGGCCGCGGCGCGCCGCCGGGTCGGACTGCCGGACGCGTACCAGGCGTTGCGCGGGCTGGGTTTCGGCCAGTGCCGCCTGATGCTGGCAGTGCCCGAGGACTGGCAGTGGCAGGGCCCGTCGCAGCTGGCCGGTACCCGCATCGCCACCAGCTACCCGGCCATCCTCACGCAGTGGCTGGCAGAGCAGGGCGTGGACGCGCAGGTGGTCGAGCTGTCCGGCTCGGTGGAGATCGCCCCGCGGCTGGGCACCGCCGACCTGATCTGCGACCTGGTTTCCAGCGGCGCCACGCTGCGCGCCAACCAGCTGACCCCGGTGCACAACCTGCTCGATAGTGAGGCGGTGCTGGCCGGTGCAGTGCGCGTGCCGGATGATGCCCGTGCATCGCTGCGCGCGATGCTGCTGCGCCGCCTCGACGGCGTGGTGCAGCGCCAGGACCGCAAGCTGCTGATGTTCCGCGCCAGCGAGGATCGCGTCGACGCACTGGCGCAGTTGCTGGCCGATGCGGAACCGCTGGTGCGGTTGCCGGCCGATGGCGGTGCACTGCGCCTGCAGACCATGTGCCCGGGGCCGCTGAGCTGGCAGCGCATGGAAGAACTCGAGCGGGCCGGTGCGCAGGGCCTGATGGTGTTGAGCGTGGAGCGGTCGCTGGCATGAATCGTCTGATCTGGTCCCGACTTGATGAGCCCGCGCGCCGCGCGGCATTGACCCGCCCGGTGCAGACCGTGGCGCAGCAGACCCGCGAGGCCGTGGCCGCACTGATCGAGCAAGTGCGTGCCCAGGGTGACGATGCACTGCGTGCGATCACCGCACGCTTCGATGGTGTCGCGCTGCCGTCCTTTGAAGTGAACGAGGCCGAGTTCGCTGCGGCCGAAGCCGCCGTCCCTGCCGAACTGCGGCAGGCCATGGTGGACGCTGCTGAGCGCATCACGCGCTTCCACGCCGCCGGAATGGGCCAGGCCTATGCCGTGGAAACCGCGCCGGGTGTGGTCTGTGAACGCATGCTGCGGCCGATCGGCCGGGTCGGCCTGTATGTACCGGCGGGCAGCGCGCCGCTGCCGTCCACGGCACTGATGCTGGGCGTGCCGGCACAGCTGGCCGGTTGCCCGCAGGTGGTGCTGTGCACGCCGCCGCGTGCCGATGGCAGCGCCGATCCGGCGGTGCTGGTAGCCGCCCGCCTGACCGGCGTGCAGCGCGTGTTCAAGCTGGGCGGCGCGCAGGCGATCGCCGCGATGGCCTATGGCACCGCCACCATCCCGGCCTGCGACAAGCTGTTCGGGCCGGGTAACAGCTTCGTCACCGAAGCCAAGCAGCAGGTCGCGCAGGACGGCGCCGCCGCCATCGACATGCCGGCGGGCCCATCGGAAGTACTGGTGATTGCTGATGCCGGCGCCACCCCGGCGTTCGTCGCTGCCGATCTGTTGTCGCAGGCCGAGCACGGCCCGGATTCGCAGGTGCTGCTGCTGACCGACGACGCGGCGATGCTGGCCGCCGTGGAAGCGGAAGTAGAACGCCAGCTGGCCCTGCTGCCGCGCCAGCAGATTGCGCGCCAGGCATTGTCGGCGTCGCGGCTGATCCAGGTCGAGACGCTGGACGAGGCCTTCGCGATCAGCAATCGTTATGCGCCCGAACACCTGATCCTGGCCCTGCGCGAGCCGCGCGACTGGCTGGGCCAGGTGCAGGCGGCCGGCTCGGTGTTCCTGGGCGATTACACCCCTGAAGCACTGGGCGACTATTGCAGCGGTACCAACCACGTGCTGCCCACCGCCGGTGCCGCGCGCGCCTACAGCGGCGTCAGCGTGGCCAGCTTCCAGAACCTGATCAGCGTGCAGAGCGCCAGCGCTGCCGGCCTGGCGGCGATCGGCGGATGCGCGCGCATCATCGCCAGCGCCGAAGGCCTGGACGCGCACGAGCGTGCAGTGGCCCTGCGCATGGAGGCGGCGGCATGAACGCGGCTATCGATGAGGTGCTGGCCCTGGTCCGCCCGGATCTGCAAGCGTTCGCCGGATACAGCTCGGCGCGCAGTACGGCCGTGCAGGGCGAGGTGTGGTTGAACGCCAACGAGTCGGCCTGGGCCAATCCCGCCGATGCTGCAGGCAGCAGCCGGCGCTATCCGGAACCGCAGCCGCTGGCGTTGCGTGAGGGCCTGGCAGCGCTCTACGGCGTGACGCCGCAGCAGCTGCTGGTCGGGCGTGGCAGTGACGAAGCCATCGATCTGCTGGTGCGCGCCTTGTGCGTTCCGGGTCGCGATGGCGTGCTGGTCACGCCGCCGGTGTTCGGCATGTATGCAGTCTGCGCACGCCTGCAGGGGGCTGCACTGATTGAGGTGCCGCTGCTGGACAGCGAGGATGGCCTGCGCGCCGATCTGGATGCGGTGATCGACGCCGCCAAGGCGCGCAATGCCACGCTGGTGTTCCTGTGCGCGCCGTCGAACCCCGCCGGCAGTGACATTGCCCTGGACGACATCGAACGTGTGGCAGTTGCGTTGCGCGGGCAGGCACTGGTGGTGGTGGACGAGGCCTATGCCGAGTACGCGCAGCGCCCGTCGGCGACCACGTTGCTGCCGGCTCACGCCAACCTGGCGGTGCTGCGCACGCTGTCGAAGGCACACGCGCTCGCGGCCGCCCGCATTGGAACGCTGATCGCCGCCCCGGAGCTGATCGCCGTGCTGCGTCGCTGCCAGGCACCATACCCGGTGCCGACCCCGTGCGCGGAACTGGCCGTGCAGGCCCTGCAGCCGGCCGCGCTGGCACGCACCGCCGAGCGCGTGGCCACGGTCATCGCCGAGCGCGAACGCCTGCGCGCTGCGCTGGTCGGCCTGCCTGGCGTGCGCCGGGTGTATGTTTCGGCCGGCAACTACCTGCTGGTCCGCTTCACCGATGCCCAGGCGGCGTTCGACACGCTGCTGGCTGCAGGCCTGGTGGTACGCGACCAGCGCGCCGCGCCGCAGCTGGGTGATGCGCTGCGGATCAGCATCGGCAGCCCTGAAGAGAATGACCGCGTGCTTGCGGCCCTGTCGGCACGGAGGGCCGCAGCATGACCCCGATCCTGTTCATCGACCGCGACGGCACCCTCATCGAGGAGCCGGCCGACTTCCAGATCGACGCTTACGAGAAGCTGCGCTTCGTGCCGCAGGTGATCCCGGCGCTGCTGAAGCTGCGCGACGCTGGCTACCAGTTCGTGATTGTCACCAACCAGGACGGCCTCGGCAGCGACAGCTACCCGCGCGCCAGCTTCGATGGCCCCAACGATCTGATGCTGCAGATCTTCGAGAGCCAGGGCATCCGTTTCCGTGACGTGCTGATCGACTGCAGCTGGCCGCAGGACAATGCGCCGACCCGCAAGCCGGGCATCGGCCTGATGACCGCCTACCTGCAGGACCGCAGCATCGACTGGGCGCGCTCGGGCATGGTCGGCGACCGCATCACCGACCTGCAGTTCGCCGACAACCTCAATATCCGTGGTTTCCAGCTGCGCACCGCGCAGTTCGGCGGCGAGTGGGACTGGCCGGGCATCGCCCATGCGCTGGCCGATGCGCCGCGTACCGCGGTGGTCCAGCGCAACACCAAAGAGACGAAGATCCGCGTCGAATTGGACCTGGACCGTGCCGGTGATGCACGCATCGACACCGGCCTGCCGTTCTTCGACCACATGCTGGAACAGATCGGCAAGCACGGGGGTTTCGCGCTCGACATCCAGGCCGAGGGCGACCTCCATATCGACGAGCACCACACCATCGAGGACACCGGGCTGGCGCTGGGCCAGGCCCTGCGCGAGGCGCTGGGCGACAAGCGCGGCATCGGCCGCTACGGCTTCACCCTGCCGATGGACGAGACCCTGGCCAGTGCCGCGCTGGATTTCAGCGGCCGCCCGTACTTCGTGTTCGAGGGCGAGTTCAAGCGCGAGCGGGTGGGTGACATGCCGACCGAGCTGGTGCCGCACTTCTTCCGTTCGCTGTGCGACGCCAGCGGTTTGAATCTCAACCTGCAGGTACGCGGCGACAACGACCACCACAAGGTGGAGGCCTGCTTCAAGGCCTTGGCGCGCGCATTGCGTCCGGCGCTGGCCCGGCAGGGCACGGCACTGCCGACCACCAAGGGGGCGTTGTGACCGACGTCGCGTTGATCGATGCCGGCGGTGCCAACCTGGGCTCGGTGCGCTACGCACTGGAACGCCTGGGCGCGCGGGTGCGGCTGGTACGCGATGCCGATGGCCTGGTCGGCGCGCGGCGGGTGATCCTGCCGGGCGTCGGCGCCGCAGGCCCGGGCATGCAGCGCCTGCATGCGCAGGGGCTGGTTGAGCCGTTGCAGCGCCTGGAAGTGCCGCTGCTGGGCATTTGCCTGGGCATGCAGCTGCTGTTCGAGCGTTCCGAGGAAGCGGGCGTGGAGACACTCGGGCTGATTCCCGGGGTGGTGCGCAAGCTGGTGCCGGCCTGTGGCATCCGCGTGCCGCACATGGGCTGGAACCGCCTGCTGCCGCTGCGCGAATCGCTGCTGCTGCAGGGCGTGCCGGAGCGGGCCAGCGCCTACTTCGTGCACAGCTATGCCGCGCCACTCAACACCCATACCGTCGCCGCCTGCGACCACGGGGGCCTGTTCACTGCGGTGGTGGAGCAGGGGCGCTATTACGGCGCGCAGTTCCACCCCGAGCGCTCGGGCGAAACCGGTTCGCTGATGCTGCGCAACTTCCTTGAGGGCACTGCTGCATGAGCTTCATCGTTTACCCCGCGCTGGATATCCGTGATGGCCGCGTGGTGCGGCTGCGCCAGGGCGACTATGCGCAGGAAACCTCGTATGGCGATGATCCATTGCCGCGCGCGCAGGCCTTCGCCGCGCAGGGCGCGCAGTGGATGCACCTGGTCGACCTGGATGCGGCGCGTGCCGGTGGCTATACCCTGGCGCCGTTGCTGGCGGCGATCCGCGCGCAGACGACGCTGCAGGTGCAGACCGGCGGGGGCGTGCGTGGCCGCGACGACGTGGCCCGCATTCTCGACGCGGGCGCCGGTCGCGTGGTGGTCGGTTCGCTGGCAGTACGCCGCCCCGATGAGGTGGTCGGATGGCTCGATGAGTTCGGCGCCGAGCGCATCACGATTGCGCTGGACGCCCGCCAGGATGCCCAGGGCCAGTGGCAGCTGCCGGTGCACGGCTGGACCGAGAACGCCGGGGTGACCCTGGATGACCTGGCCCAGCGCTATGCACGTGCCGGCATGCGCCACCTACTGTGCACCGATATCGCCCGCGACGGCATGCTGGCCGGGCCCAACATCGGGTTGTACGCGCACCTTTCGGCGCTGCTGCCGGGCGTGGCGGTGCAGGCGTCCGGTGGAATCCGCGACGTGGCCGATGTCGGCGAGGCACGTGATGCTGGCTGCGGCGGCGCCATCCTCGGCAAGGCCTTGCTGGAGCAGCGCATGGACCTGGCGGAGGCATTGGCATGCTGAGCCGCCGCATCATTCCCTGCCTGGACGTGCGCGATGGCCGCGTGGTCAAGGGTGTTCGGTTCCGCGATCACATCGACATGGGCGACATCGCCGAGCTGGCGCAGCGCTACCGTGACCAGGGCGCCGATGAGCTGGTGTTCTATGACATCGGCGCCAGTCCCGAGGCGCGCTCGGTGGATGTGGCCTGGATCGAGCGCATCGCGCGCCTGATCGACATTCCGTTCTGCGTAGCCGGTGGCATCGACAGCGTCGAGACGGCGCGCCGCGTGCTGTTTGCCGGTGCCGACAAGGTATCGATCAACTCGCCGGCGCTGGGCCGCCCGGAGCTGATCACCGAGTTGGCGGACGAGTTCGGCGTGCAGTGCGTGGTGGTCGGTGTCGACTCGGTACGCGAGGCCGATGGGCAATGGCGGGTGCGCCGCTTCAGCGGCGATCCGGACAAGACCCAGGCGGTGCCGTTGCGCACTCTGGACTGGATTGTCGAGGCGCAGCGCCGTGGCGCAGGTGAGATCGTGCTGAACTGCATGGACAGCGACGGCGTGCGCCGTGGCTACGATGTCGCGCAGCTGCAGCAGGCGCGGGCGCTGTGCCAGGTGCCGCTGATTGCCTCCGGCGGCGCCGGTGCGATGGAGCACTTCGCCGAGGCCTTCGACCAGGCCGACGTCGACGGCGCGTTGGCGGCCAGCGTGTTCCACAGCGGCGCCATCGCCATTCCGGAATTGAAGCGCTACCTGCGCGGACAGCAGATCGAGGTGCGGGATGTCTATTGAAGTGAGGCCGTCACCGGACGCGTTGCAGGCGCTGGACTGGGGCAAGGGCGAGGGCCTGCTGCCGGCGGTGGTGCAGGATGCCGATACCCTGCAGGTGCTGATGCTGGGCTATGTGAGCGCCGAATCGCTGGCAGCCACGCTGGCGATCGGTCACATGACCTTTTTCAGCCGCAGCAAGGAGCGCTTGTGGACCAAGGGCGAGCAGTCCGGCAACGTGCTGGTGGTGCAGTCGATCAGTGTCGACTGCGACGCCGATACGCTGCTGGTGATGGCACGCCCGGCGGGCCCGACCTGCCATACCGGTGCCGAGAGTTGTTTCGATGGTGCGCCGAAGGATTTCCTCGGCGGGCTGAACCAGCTGGTGGCGATGCGCGAGGCGCAGCGCCCGCCGGGAAGCTACACGACGAGCCTGTTTGAGGGCGGCATCCGCCGCATCGCGCAGAAGGTGGGCGAGGAGGGCGTGGAGACGGCATTGGCGGCGGTGGCGCAGGATGACGAGGCGTTGTTGGGCGAGGCCTCGGACCTGCTGTATCACCTGCTCGTGCTGCTGCGCGCGCGCGGGCTGTCGCTGGACGATGCGCGCGCATTGCTGGAAAAGCGCCATCGTTGAGGTGTGGTAGTGCCGGCCGCTGGCCGGCAACCATCCGATGCCCGACGATCATGAGGTTGCCGGCCAGCGGCCGGCACTACCGGCAATGCGCCACCGCGTGCGCGATGTCATCAACGGAATCTACAATAGGCGGTCTTTCTTTCCCGGACCGTCGCATGAAACTGCCTGCCGCCTGGCTGTGCTGCCTGTTGTTGACCTCGCCGGCCTGGGCCGCGGATACCGTGGTCAGCGGCAAGGTCTATCTGGAGCGCGATGGCAAGCCCGGGCGCGGTGCGACCGATCCGGGCCTGGCCGGGGTGCAGGTCTCCAACGGCGAAACCATCGTCAAGACCGCCGCCGACGGCAGCTACAGCCTGCCGGTGCGCGATGGCCAGACCGTGTTCGTGATCAAGCCCGATGCCTATGCCTTCCCGAAGGCGGCCGATGGCCTGCCGTCGTTCTGGCGGCACTATCGCCCGAACGGCTCGCCGGCGCTGAAGTACGGCGGCATCGCCGCCACCAGCGATGTCGCCCGCAACTGGGATTTCGCCCTGCAGGCGGACCGCCATGACAGCCGTCGCGGCTTCCAGATGCTGGTGTTCACCGATTCGCAGACCGCCAGCCTGAAGGACATCGGCTACTACCAGCAGTCGATCGTGGCCCCGCTGGTTGGCCAGACCAAGGCGCGCATGGGCACCACGCTGGGCGACATCGTCAACGACGACCTGACCCTGTACCCGGCGATCAACAAGGTCACCACATCGCTGGGCGTGCCGTGGTTCCATGTGCCGGGCAACCACGACCTCGATTTCGATGCGGACAGCGACGCGCACTCGCTGGACAGCTGGCGCAACATCTATGGCCCGGACACCTATGCGGTGGAAGAGGGCGGCGCCAGTTTCGTGTTCCTCGACGACGTGGTGTACGACCCCAAGGCCAAGCCGAAGTACGTCGGCGGCCTGCGCGAAGACCAGTTCGCCTTCCTCGCCGGCTACCTGAAGGGCCTGCACAAGGACCGCCTGCTGGTGCTGGGCGTGCACATCCCGCTGTTCGATGCGGCGCCAGGCCGCGAGACCTTCCGCCACGCCGACCGCCAGCGCCTGTTCGACCTGCTCAAGGACTTCCGCAACGTGCTGGTGCTGAGCGGCCACAGCCACACCCAGCAACACGTCTACCACGGCAAGGCCGAAGGCTGGAACGGCGACAAGCCGCTGCACGAATACAACGTCGGTGCCAACTGCGGTGCATTCTGGTCGGGGGTGAAGAATGCCGCCGGGGTACCGGACAGCACCATGAGCGATGGCACGCCGAAGGGCTATGCGCTGCTCGACGTCGCAGGCAACGGCAGCTATCGCCTGCAGTACCGCGTGGCCGGCAAGCCGGCCAGCGAGCAGATCGGCCTGCATGCACCGAAGGTACTGCGCCAGGGCGCCTACCCGGCGTGGGGCATCTACGCCAATGTCTACATGGGTGAGGATGCCAGCGTGGTCGAGTACCGCGTCGATGGCGGTGCCTGGCAGCCGATGAAGCAGGTCAGCCAGCCCGATCCGCGGCTGATGGTGGAGAACGTCGCCGACGACCTGGCCGGCACGCTGCGTGGCTATGACCGCTCGCCGGAGGCCACCGCGTCGCCCCACCTATGGCGGGGCGCGCTGCCGACCGATCTGGCCGTGGGCAGCCACAAGGTCGAGGTGCGCTCCACCCAGCCCGACGGTGCAGTGTTCACCGCCACCACCAGCTACAGCCTGCAGACTGCCCAGCCCTGATCCGCGGCAGTGCCGCTCCAGCGAAAGGACCCCGCATGGATATCCGCTTCATGGCCGGCACTACGCCGGTCACCCTCAGCCGCCATTGGTTCACCGGCGCGATGCTGCTGCAGAGCGCCACCGAGAAGGTGTGGGTGCAGCATCCGTGGCACCCGGGCACGCATTTCTCGTTCTCGCTGGTACAGTCGTGGCTGCGCCACATTGCCGGCCATGAAGTGCTGGTCGAGCGCACCCGGCCGCTGCTGTTCGCTGGTTTCCGCCCGCAGCGCCTGCGGGTGCTGGTGGACGGTGTGCAGGTGGCCGAGCAGGAAGGCATGTAGGCCAACCTGAACCACCCGCGCGCTAGGCAAAGCCGCCCCGATGCCTGAGAATCGGGGCGATTCAATCGATCCAAGCAGGCCAGCGTGACCATCGCAGCAGCGTCCCCGGTTTCCACCGACTCCGCCCGCGGCGGTCTTCCGCGCAATCTGGTTGTTGCCGATGTCGGCGGCACGTTCGCGCGCCTGGCCCTGGCCGAGACGCTGCCAGGGCAGCCGCCGCGGTTGGGCGGTTACCGCACCTATGCCTGTGCCGACCACCCGAGCCTGGCGGCGATCCTGGCCGACTTCACCGCAGGTCTCGGCCAGCCGGTGCAGACCGCGGTGGTCGCCATCGCCGGCCTGCTGGATGGCGATGTGCTGATCAATGCCAACCTGCCGTGGACGGTGTCGCTGTCGGCCACCCGCGCGCAGTCCGGGCTGCACGAGCTGCAGCTGATCAATGATTTCGAAGCGGTGGCGCTGGCCATTCCTTACCTGCAGGCCGATACCCTGGTGCCCTTGAACGGCGACGCCGATCCGGCGCAGGCGTTCCCTGCACTGGTACTGGGCGCCGGCACCGGACTGGGTGCCGCGCTGCGCTTCGCCGATGGTGAGCGCCCGGTGCTGCCCAGCGAGATCGGCCACGCGGCGCTCGGCGCCGGCAATGCGCTGGAACTGCAGGTGCTGGGCAAGCTGCTGCAGCGCTGGCCACACGTGGACAACGAACGCGTACTGTCCGGCAGCGGCCTGATGAACCTGTATCCGTGCCTGTGCGAACTGCGCGGCGTCACGCCAGTGTGGACCAGCACCGAGGCATTGATCGGCGCCGCCCGCAGTGGCGAGGATGCGCTGGCGGTGGAGACGCTGCAGGTGTTCTGCGCCTGGCTGGGCAGCCTGGCGGGCGACGCGGCGATCGCCGTCGGCGCGCGCTCGGTCTACCTGGCCGGCGGTATTTCCACGCATGTGCAGGATTTTCTGGCCGATGGCCGCTTCCGCGAGCGCTTCCTCAACAAGGGCGTGCTGACCGAGGTGCTGCGCCAGGTGCCGGTATGGCGGGTGGAGCACGGCCAGCTGGGCGTGCTCGGTGCAGCGGTCTGGCACGCCGCGCGGCAGCCCGCGCACGATTGATCGGCTGGGCCGGCATCGGGCCGGCCACGCGTTGCAGACTGGGAGGGGAAGATGGTGGATCGCAGGCAGTTCCTGCAGGCCGGTGCACTGGCCGCAGGCATGGCGGCATTGCCGGGCGTGCAGGCGCGCACGCAGGGTGGGGCCAAGGTGGTCTCCACCTGGGACTTCGGCGTGCCGGCCAACCAGGCCGCATGGAAGGTGCTGGCACGGGGTGGCAGCGCGCTGGACGCCGTTGAAGCGGGCGCCCGCTGGGCCGAGAGCGAACTGTGCAACCCCACCGTCGGCCATTGCGGCAACCCGGATCGCGACGGCGTGCTGAGCCTGGATGCCAGCATCATGGACGGCGATGGCAGCTGCGGTGCGGTGGCCGCGCTGGTCGACATCCTGCATCCGGTATCGGTGGCGCGCAAAGTGATGGAGAACAGCCCGCACGTGCTGCTGGTGGGCGAGGGCGCGCAGCAGTTCGCGGTGCAGCAGGGTTTCGAGCGCAGGCACCTGCTGACGCCGCAGGCTGAAGCCGCCTGGCGCGAGTGGCTGAAGACCGAGAAGTACCAGCCGCAGATCAACGCCGAACGCCGCGGTATTCCCGGCAACAGCGACAACCACGACACCATCGGCATGTTGGCGCTGGATGCCAACGGCCATCTGGCCGGTGCCTGCACCACCAGCGGCATGGCGTGGAAACTGCACGGTCGCGTTGGCGACAGTCCGATCATCGGTGCCGGCCTGTACGTCGACAACGAAGTGGGCGCGGCCACTGCCTCGGGCGTGGGCGAGGAGATGATCCGCAACGCCGCCTCGTTCCTGGTGGTCGAGTTGATGCGCCAGGGGCGCTCACCGGCGCAAGCCTGCCGCGAAGCGATCGACCGCGTGGTGCGCAAGCGCCCCGAAGCGAGCAAGACACTGCAGGTGTGCTTCCTGGCCATGAACAAGCAGGGCGAGGTGGGCGCTTACGCACTGCACCGCGGCTTCGTCTACGCGGTGTGCGATGCGCAGCGCCAGGACGACCTGCGCGATTCGCCATCGATCTACACGAGTACGCAGGCGTGAGCACGCGCCTCAGCCTGGAGATCGCCAGCAACTCGGTGGCCTCGGCGCTGGCGGCGCAGGCCGGCGGTGCCGACCGCATCGAACTGTTTGACAACCTGGCCGAGGGCGGTACCACACCGTCGTTTGCGAGCATCGCGATCGCCCGCGAACGTGTGTCGATCCCGTTGTTCGTGCTGGTGCGGCCACGCCCGGGCGACTTCCATTACGACGCGTTGGAAACCGAACTGATGCTGCGGGACATCGCGCAGTGCCGCGCGCTGGGCTGCGATGGTGTGGTGATTGGCGCGCTGGATGTGCAGGGCAACATCGACCTGGCCCTGTGCCGTGAACTGGTGCAGGCCGCCGGGCCGCTGCAGGTGACGTTCCATCGCGCCTTTGATGCCGCCCGCGATCTGCCGTCGGCGTTGGAACAGGTGATCGGGCTGGGTTGCCAGCGCGTGTTGACCTCGGGCGGCCAGGTCAGCGCCGAAGCCGGCGCCGAGGTGCTGGCGGGCCTGGTCACCCAGGCGGCGGGGCGTATCGCGGTGATGGCCGGCGCCGGATTGGCACCGGGCAACATCGCAACCGTCGCACGGCAGACCGGTTGTACCGAACTGCACGCCTCGGCCAAGGGCCTGCGGCGCTCGGCGATGCAGTTCCATAATCCGGCGCTGCGCGGCCTGGACCCGGACTGGAGCCAGACCAGCACGGCCACGGTGGCGGCATTGCGCAAGGCGCTGGACGCCTGATCGCAAGCCCGGGGTCGGATCCCTTCGCGGAAGGGCTCTGACCCCACCCGGCGCAATCGGGTCAGAGCCCCTCTGCGAGGCGATCCGACCCCGGATGCAGGCCGTCGACGGGCAAATCCGTTCCGCGCGCTTCTGTCGCACTCGTGTCACCAGTTCGTGCGTCGTCCTCTCAGCGATGTTTCGCAACCCTTTGATTCTTCTTGATACCTGCGCCCGATAGCGGCATTACGCCGGCTGTTGCTGCGTCGCCGCATGCCGGCCATGGTTCAGCTGTGCTTTAGTTTGGATCGATCCACAGGGGAGGCGCCGCATCGGTCTTGAACCGATTCAGGCGCCTGGATCCGTCGCAGTGCCGCGCCACCACCCGTCCGTGCGTCCACACTTTCGAAGAGCAACCACCCATGGCTCAGATCGTCCGCAAGCGTCGTCACCTGCTGTCCCAGGCCCTGCTCCTGGCCCTGTTGCCGCTGGCGGCCAGTGCGCAGGAAGCCACCAGTTCGTCCACCAAGGATCTCGACGCGGTCACCGTTACCGGCTCGCGCATCAAGCGCGCCAGCGTCGAAGGCCCGGCGCCGGTCAACGTGATCACCGCCGCGCAGATCCAGAAGGAAGGCTTCGTCAGCGTGTATGACGCGCTGAAGACCCTTACCGAAGCAACCGGTACGGTGGAAGCGGCTTCGCAGTGGGGCTCGCACACGCCCAATGCCAGCGGCCTGAACCTGCGCGGGATGGGCCCGAACCGCTCGCTGCTGCTGGTCAACGGCCGTCGCGTGGCCGACTACCCGCTGCCCTATGGTGGTGAAACCAACTTCTCCAACTACGGCAATATTCCGGCGGCCGCCGTCGAGCGTATCGAAGTGCTGACCGGTGGCGCCTCGGCCATCTACGGCTCGGATGCGATTGCCGGCGTGGTCAACGTCATCCTGAAGACCAACTACGACGGCGACGAAGTGCGCGTGCGTGGTGGTACCTCCACCGAAGGCGGGCGCGATACCTGGGACCTGTCCTGGGCCGGTGGCAAGACCGGCGACACCTGGAGCGTGACCTACGCGCTGCAGTACACCAAGCGCGATCCATTGTTCGGCCGTGACCGGCCGCAGATGGATGACGCCGATGATGCGCCGTATCCGTCCTGGAACATGGAGCAGCGCAAGGTCGGCTTCCGCCCCACCGCGGGCCTGGCATTGATCGATCCCACCACCGGCCAGCGCCTGGCGCCGCCCGCGGGCACCTGCGAGAAATTCAACGGCGAGTACTACACCGCCGATCGCCTGGTCTACAACTACGCTGCCAACACCATCAGCAATACCGGCCGGCTGTGCGGCATGAGCGCCGACTACGCCAACTGGCTGCTCACGGGCGGTGCCGAGAATGTATCCGGCAACCTGTACGCCACCTTCGATTTCAGCAATGACCTGCAGGCCTGGACCAACCTGGCGGTGTATCGCTCCGAGGCGATCTGGGGCACCAATCCGCCCGGCGTGTCGCTGATCGACGATGACAACGGCTATTACTGGGATGCGAACCGCAACCGCCCGATCCTCGGCGTGCGCCAGTTCACCCCGAACGAAGTGGGTGGCCTGGATACGCTGCGCAACACCAACCGCGAACTGTCCTGGGACTGGAGCGCGGGCCTGCGCGGGCGCCTGGCCGACCGCTTTGACTGGAGTGCCACGGTGGGGCGTTCCTATTACCGCGTGGAAGAACGGCAGAACGTGGTCGACAAGCAGAAGTCGTACGACTACTTCCTCGGCCCGCGCCTGGGCACCACCGCCGATGGCGAGGCGATCTACGCATTGAACGAGTCGCGCTGGTGGAACCCGCTGACGCCGGAGCAGTACTGGCAGATGGGCACGGTGGCGAAGAATCGCGCGTCATCGTGGGTCAACCAGGCGTCGGCGGATATCACCGGCGAGCTGTTCCAGGGCTGGGCCGGTCCGATCTCGTTCGCGGCGGTGGCTGAAGTCGCGCAGCAGGGATATCACCTCAGCCCCGATCCACGGGCCGGCATCGACTTCGACCTGCAGAACGTCGATCGCGGTGGCGGCGAGCGCACCCGCTACTCCGCTGGCCTTGAGTTCAAGATCCCGCTGCTGGACAGCGTGACCGCCACGGCGGCCGCGCGCTACGACCGTTATGGCAATTACAAGGCCGACGACCGCAGCGAAGCGCTGAACATCGGCAGCCAGAAGGAAACCACCTGGAACGTCGGGCTGGAGTGGCGCCCGGTGGAATCGCTGCTGGTGCGCGGCTCGTATGCCACCAGTTTCCACGCGCCGGACATGCATTACCTGCTGGGCCAGCCGAGCAGCTCCGAAGTGCAGACCTATGACCGCCTGCGCTGCATCCAGAGCGGTGCTTACCTGGTCAACAACTGCGGCGTGGGCAACACTGACGTCTGGTACACGTTTGATGTGAACCGGCGTGGCACACCGCTGCTGCGCTCGGAGACCGGCGATTCGTGGACGGTCGGTTTCGTCTGGGACGTGCTGCCGAACCTGTCGGTCACGGCGGACTACTGGGCGATCAAGCTGGAAGACATGATCGTCGACGTCGGTGCCGACGAAGTGTTGGCCAGCGAGGCCGGCTGCCTGACCGGCAAGAACATGGACGGCACGCCGTGGGCAAATCCGGCCGGCGGCGAATACTGCGCCGGCATCCTGGCGCGCGTGAACCGTGACGGCAACGGGCGCCTGGTGTCGATCGAGCGCGGTCCGTTCAACCTCGCCAGCCGCGAGGTGCGCGGCATCGACCTGACCGCGCGCTACCGCCTGGAGACCGCGCAGTGGGGCAGCTTCCAGCTGGGCGTGAACTACACCAACCAGCTCTCGACCAAGGAACAGCGCTACGCAAACGATCCGAACCCGGAACGCCGCGACCGCGACCTGCGCAGCAAGCTGCGTGCGAGCCTGGCCTGGCAGCATGGCAACTGGAACGCCAACGTCTATGCCGACCGCATCGGTTCGGTGCCGGGCGTGCGCTACCACTGGGGTACCGACCGCCTCGACAACCCCGGTGGCTGCCTGCCGTTCGCCGATGGCTACGTGCCCAGTGACAGCCCGTCGCTGAACTGCCTGGAGCCGGCACGGCTGCCGGATGGTTCGGTGAACCCGAACCCCAATGCCGGCCAGCAGACCTCGCGCTACTTCGGGCGGGTCGGACCGTTCATCACCTGGAACTTCAACGTGGGCTATCAGGTGACCGAGCACGCCAAGGTCAATGTCTACGTCAACAACGCGTTCAACTCGGCCAGCTGGAACCACAAGGACCCGTACAAGCTGGACTATGACTTCGCCCCGACCCGCCTGCTCGGCGCGGTTGGCCGCGAGTTCGCACTGGAGTATGTGTTCACCTTCTGAGCACGATATCGGTGCGCCGGGCCTTGTGGCGCCTGGCATGGCCCGGCGCTACCGGGCGTTGGTAGATCCACGCCATGCGTGGATATGGACAACCGGGTGCCCATTCAGGAAATGCGGACAGGCTGGATTTGACCTTCCCACGATGGCAAGGTTTAGCCTGTCCGCATCCAGAAGGAATCCACGGGAATCCGATCATGAACACGCCCCGCGCCACCGCCGCTCCCGCCAGCCTGCCCACCATCAGCCTGCCCATCGAGGGCATGACCTGCGCCAGCTGCGTGGGCCGGGTCGAAGCGGCACTGTCCAAGGTCGAGGGCGTGGGCAGCGTCTCGGTCAACCTGGCCACCGAACGTGCGGATATCCGCGCGTCCGGCCCGGTCGATCGCGCGGCGCTGATCCAGGCGGTGGAGCGGGTGGGCTACGACGTGCCTGCCGCCACCCTCGAACTGTCGGTGGAGGGCATGACCTGCGCGTCCTGCGTCGGTCGTGTCGAGCGCGCGCTGCGCGCGGTGCCCGGCGTCAGCGAAGCCAGCGTGAACCTGGCCACCGAACGCGCTACGGTGCGTGGCGTGGCCGATGTTGCAGCGCTGATCGCCGCCATCGACAAGGCCGGCTATGCCGCACGCGTGATCGAGGCGGGCGTGCGGCCGGACGATGAGGTCGCAGAGAAGAAGGACGCCGAGCGCGCCGAGTTGAAGCGCGACCTGATCGTGGCGACCGCGCTGGCACTGCCGGTGTTCGTGCTGGAGATGGGCTCGCACCTGATCCCCGGCATGCACGGCTGGGTGATGTCCACCGTCGGCATGCAGGCCAGCTGGTACCTGCAGTTCGTACTGACCCTGCTGGTGCTGGCCATTCCCGGCCGCCGTTTCTACCAGAAGGGGTTCCCGGCGCTGCTGCGGCGTGCGCCTGACATGAACTCGCTGGTGGCGGTGGGCACCGCCGCGGCATTCGGCTATTCGGTGGTGGCAACTTTCGCGCCGAGGCTGCTGCCGGCCGGTACGGTGAACGTCTACTACGAAGCCGCGGCGGTGATCGTTGCGCTGATCCTGCTCGGCCGTTTCCTTGAAGCACGCGCCAAGGGCCGGACGTCCGAGGCGATCAAGCGCCTGGTCAACCTGCAGGCCAAGGTCGCGCATGTGATCCGTGACGGCCGCGCGGTCGATATCCCGGTCGATGAAGTGATGAGTGGCGACGTGGTGGAGGTACGCCCGGGCGAGCGTGTGCCGGTCGATGGCGAGGTGGTCGAGGGCCGCAGTTACATCGACGAGTCGATGATCAGCGGCGAGCCGATCCCGGTCGAGAAGCAGCCGGGCAGCAGCGTGGTCGGCGGTACCGTCAACCAGAAGGGTGCGCTGACCGTGCGGGCCACGGCGGTAGGCGCGCAGACCCTGCTGGCGCAGATCATCCGCATGGTCGAGCAGGCGCAGGGCTCGAAGCTGCCGATCCAGGCGGTGGCCGACAAGGTCACGCTGTGGTTCGTGCCGGCGGTGATGCTGGCCGCGCTGGCGACCTTCGTGGTCTGGTGGGTCTTCGGCCCGTCGCCGGCGCTGAGCTTCGCACTGGTCAATGCCGTAGCGGTACTGATCATCGCCTGCCCCTGCGCGATGGGACTGGCCACGCCGACCTCGATCATGGTCGGTACCGGCCGTGGCGCCGAGATGGGCGTGCTGTTCCGCAAGGGTGAAGCGCTGCAGTTGCTGAAGGATGCGCAGGTGGTGGCGGTGGACAAGACCGGCACGCTGACCGAAGGGCGTCCGCGCCTGACCGATCTGGAGATCGCCGAAGGTTTTGATCGAAGCACCGTGCTGGCAGCGGTGGCGGCAGTGGAGTCACGCTCGGAGCACCCGATTGCCCGTGCCATTGTAGATGCGGCGACCGGGCAGGGCATCGCGCTGCACGCGATGGCCGACTTCGAGTCGGTCACCGGCATGGGCGTACGTGCCCACGTTGATGGTGCGCGCGTGGAGGTCGGTGCTGATCGCTTCATGCGCGATCTTGGTGTGGACATCACTGCATTCGCAGCATTGGCGGCGGAACTTGGCACGCAGGGCAAGTCGCCGATGTATGCGGCCATCGATGGACGCCTTGCGGCGATCATCGCAGTGTCCGATCCGATCAAGCCGAGTACGCCGGCGGCGATTGCAGCGTTGCACCAGCTGGGCCTGAAGGTGGCGATGATCACCGGTGACAATGCCGGCACCGCGCGGGCGATCGCGCGCCAGTTGGGTATCGATGAAGTCGTGGCCGAGGTGCTGCCGGAAGGCAAGGTCGACGCGGTCCGCCGTTTGAGAGCCACGCACGGCCACGTCGCTTTCGTTGGTGACGGCATCAACGATGCGCCGGCGCTGGCCGAGGCCGATGTCGGCCTGGCCATCGGCACCGGCACCGACATCGCGGTGGAGTCGGCTGATGTGGTGCTGATGTCCGGCAACCTGCAGGGCGTGCCGAACGCCATCGCGCTGTCCAAGGCGACGCTGGGCAACATCCGGCAGAACCTGTTCTGGGCCTTCGCCTACAACACGGCGCTGATTCCAGTGGCGGCCGGCGTGCTGTACCCGGTCTGGGGCGTGCTGCTGTCGCCGGTGTTCGCGGCCGGTGCAATGGCCCTGTCCAGCGTGTTCGTGCTGGGCAACGCGCTGCGCCTGCGCCGTTTCCAGCCGCCGATGGCAGATGCTCCGGCTGCAACCCCTTGAAGGAGACCCGCATGAACATCGGCGACGCCGCCAAGGCCTCCCGCGTGTCGGCAAAGATGATCCGCTACTACGAGCAGATCGGCCTGATTCCGGCGGCTGACAGGACCGAGTCGGGCTACCGGGCGTACTCGCAGGCGGACATCCACCGCCTGCGTTTCATCCGCCGCGCACGCGATCTCGGTTTCCAAGTCGCCGAGATCACCGATCTGCTGGGCCTGTGGAACGACACCTCGCGGCACAGTGCCGACGTCAAGCGCTTGGCCGAGCAGCACATTGTCGACCTGGAACAGCGCATCGAAAGCATGCGGCAGATGGCCGACACCCTGAAGTCGCTGATCAGCTGCTGCGCAGGCGATGAGCGCCCGGAATGCCCGATTTTGCAGCGGCTGGGTGAAGATGATGAGAGCCCGGTGCCGGCGGATGCTGCGAAGACTGGTGCGGTGCGGCGGCGCGCGCACAAGCACTGAGTTGTTGGCGCAGGCACGAAAAAGCCCGCCGGGTGCAGCAGCACCGGGCGGGCTTTGCATTTTGAAGGCCGGGGATCAGGCGCTACGCGGCGGGAAACCGGCATCGTTCACCGCAGCGAAGACCTGCTCCTGCGACGCAGTGGTCTGCACCTTGACCAGGCCGGTCGGCGGGTCGGCCACCACGTTGGCGTTCGGATCGACCTGCTGGATCGCGCGGGTCACGCTGCGCGCGCAGCCGCCGCAGGTCATGCCGTCGACATGGAATTCCATCTGTAGCTCCTTCGGTGCTCTTGGGGTAGGGCCAGTGTGCACCTTCCAACGATGGCAGGGTCAAGCGCTGGACTGAATGACAACGCACCCATGAAAACGGCAGCCACCTGTACCAGCGCGGCTGCCGTGGAGGAACGTCCCCGCCGGAGCGGGGCGTGGGTTGCGCCGGGGCAGGCTCGGGCAACCCTGTGTTGGCTTAGAACTTCCAGGTCAGGCCGACGTAGTACTGGCGGCCGGAGTAGGTGTTCGACAGCAGGCGGGCCTTGGTGTCGTTGCCCAGATGCACGCGCTGCTCGGACTTGGTGACGTTGAGCACCGACGCGGTCAGCGCCAGATCCTCGCGGATGTTGTACGCGGCATTCAGATCCAGCTGGTCGTACGGCTCGGAGTAGGAGCTGAAGCCATTGTTGAGGCCGCCGACCACCACGCCGCGACGGTTGTACGAGGCACGAGCCAGGAACTTCTCGTTCTCGTAGAACATGGTGAAGTTGGCCTGGTTCTTGGCACTACCCACCAGCGGCGAGGAACCGATCTGTTCGCCGTTGATCTCCACCGACGCCAGGTTGGTGTCGTTGTAGGTGTAGTTGGCCTGGAAGCCGAGGCCGAAGTCGAGGGTGTACTGGCCGTAGATTTCCACGCCCTGCGACACGCCATCACGGCCGTTGGCCTGGGTCTCGTACTTCTGCACGGTCACGCTCTGGCCGCCGACGTTCATCTGCTGGTCGCGCACCACCGGTACGGTGAAGTTCTTGACGTCCTTGCGGAACACGCCGATACCGGCCACGGCACCGGGCTTGAAGTACCACTCCAGGCTCAGGTCATACTGGGTGGCCTTGAACGGTTCCAGTTCCTTGTTGCTGCCCGAACCATACCAGCCCGGGTTGACGGCGCCGCCAGCAACGCGACGATCATTGCTGTACTCATCCGAGTAGTAGCTCAGGCCGCCCGGATAGGCGATGTTGGTGTAGCTGGGGCGGGCGATCACCTTCGACGCTGCACCGCGCAGTACCAACGAATCGGTGATGTCCCAGGCGATGTTGAAGCTCGGCAGGAAGTCGGTGTAGGTCTTGTCCAGGGATGCCAGCTCGTAGGTCTTCACCCGGGCCATGCTGTCGGGCAGGCGCACGAAGCCGCTTTCGCAACCATAGCCAGCGTTCGAGCCGAGCAGCGCGGCCGCCGAGGGGTCGGTGCACGCCAGCGGCGAACCCGCCGCGTTGTCCGCGAAATAGTCGTTGAAGCGCTCGACCGAATCGCTGGAGGCGGCATGCTGCTTGGTCCGTGCGACGCGCACGCCGATGTTGCCGCGCAGGCGCTCGGTGCGGAAGTTGGCCTGGAAATAGCCCGAGTACACTTTTTCCTGCACGTCGTAGACGAAGTCGTCCTCGGTGCGGTTCTGCACGCCGCCATAGCGGTTGTTCAGATAATCGATGTAGGCCGGGTAGTTGATGCCCGGGAACACATTGGCATTGAACGCACCGGCGATATTGTCCATCGGCTGCGACAGGAAGAAGCCCGGTTGTGCGATGCCCGCGGTGGAATCACAACCGGCCTGGTAGCGCTTGCTGTAGTCGCTCGGGTCCGCGCCCTGGCAGACCCAATAGGTGTTGCCGGTATTGCGGTGGACCTTGCCGTCGCTGTACTTGGCCCCGAACTGGATCGAATCCAGCCATCCGGCTTCGAACAGCTTGGTGACATCGGCCTGGAAGTGGTTCTGCTTGACCTCGGTGCGCTTCCAGGAAGAGTCGGTGGACCCGGTATCCACCTCGGCAATGCCGGCCATCAGCTGTTGCTGCAGGTCGGGCGAGAAGTTCACCGAGGGTGTGCCGGTCAGGTCCCAGGAAGTGGCGGTATTACCTGCCTGCCACTGGCCATCCACCTGCCGGCGCGGCTTGGCCGACATGCGGAAGTTCATCGACGGGCCACCTTCCGACCAGGTCCGGCCACCGGCAAAGCTGGCCTTCCACAGCGGGCTGATGTCCCAGTCGATGGTCAGGTCGGCGGTCTGCGACAGCGCCTTTTCCTTACTGTAGGTACCGGTCAGCTGCGGGGTGGGAATGGTGCAGTCATCCGGACCCCAGCCACCCGGTGGCAGGCCTGCGGCCTTGGCCTGGTCTTCGCTGCAGATGTAGTTGCGGCCCGGCTGCATCTGGTACTGCGCGCCGGTCACAATGGTGCCGCTCGGGTCCATGGTGAAGCCGTTGAGCATGCGGCCCCCTTCCCAGTTGCCGTCGCCGGCCACGCGGGCCAGGTTCCATTCCGGAACCTTCAGCATGTTCTGGGTGTAGTCACCCTGCAGCTCGAAGCGGAAGTAGTTGGCCGTCATCGTGACATTGTCGAGCGGCTTGAACTGGAACGTCAGCTGCCCGCCGGTGCGCTCGCGGCGCTCATCACGCACGGCGAAGTTGACCGAGGTCGGCATGAAGAAGCCCGAGTAATGGCCGCCGTTCTGGTTGTAGATGCCCGAGCGGCCCCAGAACTGCGAGGCGTCCGGCAGTGCGTTGCCATGGACGTCAACGGCCGGATTGCGGGTGCGTCCGGGAGCATTCCAGACATAGTCATGGATGACGGCGCCGTTGGCGTCCACTCGGTCGCTGTACCACTGCCAGTCTTCAGTACTGACCTCCATGCTGCGGTTGGTGCGGACCTGCTTGGTCGCACCGATCAGCAGGCCGAAACGCTCATCCTCACTGTGCCAGGAGTACATCGCCGATGCCTGCGGGTCGACACCGCTGCTGGTGTCGGACGAGGTGCCTTCGATCGAGGCGAAACCCGAGTTGGCCTTCATGTCCAGCGGGCGGCGGGTACGCAGGATGACGGTACCGCCGATGCCGCCTTCGTCGATACGTGCTTCCGGCGTCTTGTACAGCTCTGCGGCCGACAGCATGTTCGACGGCAGCAGGGTGTAGTTGAAGGAACGCGACGCTTCGTCATTGGTTTCCGACGTAGCAACATAGTTGCCGTTCAACTGGGTCAGAGTCAGATCCGAGGCGAGGCCACGCACGCTGACGTTCTTACCTTCACCACCACTGCGGGTGATGATCACGCCGGGCACACGCTGCAGCGCGTCGGCGACGTTCTTGTCGGGGAACTTGCCGACGTCTTCGGCGGTGATCACTTCGACCACCGCGTTGGCATCGCGCTTCTGCGAGAGGCTCTTTTCAATGGCGTAGCGGTAGCCGGTGACCTGGACGCTGTCCAGGTCGGTGGCCTCCTGCGAGCCGGTGGAAGCGGCCTGCTGCGCGGCGGCGCCTGCCGGAATGACGGCGGCGGCCAGGGCCAGCGCGATGGCCAGCGACAGTGCGTCCTGGCCATGCGTACGTGTTGAATGCTTCATTCCCATCTCTCCCTCTCTCCTGGATTGATCCGGTGACGTGGCACGGACAACTTGAATCGATCTAATTTGAAGTGACATTGTCGCTATCGCCATGCAGTGGCAGTGGCACCGTGCGCGTGGCCTGGTACGTCCTGTGGCTGCTCCCCCAACTCCCGGCCATCGCAATGTCGTCTTGGATCGATCTAAGCGATTGGCGGGCGATTTTTAGCATGGGTCGCCCGTGGGCGCATGCTGCTGCGCAATATGGTACTGGCGTGGCGATGGGATGACGGTTTGCTGAAAACAGTGGAAACGTTTTCGTGCGCAGGGAGGGTGGGGTCGGCAGGGCGGCAGCCCTGCCGAACACACCCCTTCATGCTGCGGCGCAGAATGCATTCGGCAGAATCGGCATGCTCTACTTGAATCGATCTAAATTCACGGTTCAACGGGTCGCGCGTCATTCCAGGGGAAGCTGTCTGCCGGTCCAAGGCGGAGCTCGGTGGAACGGGGCCGGACGGCCCGCACCGTCTGCCACCGCGTCATCGACTACAGGAACCCGACATGCGTCCAGTGCCGTCCGCTCCCGCCGTCCCATCGCCTTCGCGCCCGCTGGTGCGCCTGGCCTGCCTGCTCGCCCTGTCGGCCACGCCGATGCTGCTGCAGGCGGCGCCGGCGGCGCTGGAACGCGAGGTCAACACGTTTATCGGCAGCAAGGACGACGGCAACACCTTCCCGGGCGCGTCGGCGCCGTTCGGCCTGATCCAGGTCAGCCCGATCGGCAGCCACTATGCCGGCTGGCGCTATGACGATGACAAGATCCGCGGCTTCGGCCATTCGTTCATCTCCGGCGCCGGCTGCTGGGAGCAGGGCGGCCAGGTGTCGGTGCTGCCGGTCACGGGTTCGATCGGCCCGGGCGGCGATTTCGATACCGCCAACCCCAAGCAGTTCGACCACAAGGCCTATGCCGCGTCCTATACGCACGACGGCGAGATCGGCCAGGCCGGCTACTACAAGGTGCGGCTGACCAGCTACGGCGGCATCGATGCCGAGACCACCGCACGTACCCGCGCCGCCGCCGAGCGCTACACCTTCAACCAGCGCCAGGGCGAGGGCCACGTGCTGGTCAACGTCGGCCAGGCCAACGAGCGCCATTCGGTGATCGGCAGCGTGGTTGATGTGGTGGGCGACCGCGTGGTCGAAGGCAAGCTGGTCACCAAGAGCTTCTGTGGTGGCCATCAGTACACCACCTGGTTCCGCATCGAGTTCGACCGCCCGTTCAAGGCGCATGGCACCTGGGGCGAGGGCGGTGGCTTGCCGGGTGCGCGCCACAGCATGGAAGGCGAGCAGAAGCCGAATGGTGCCTGGCTCAGCTTCGACCTGGCCAAGGGCCAGTCGGTGACCGCAGTCAGCGCGATCTCGCACGTGGACGCCGAGGGCGCGCGCATCAACCTGCGCGCCGACGGCATGCAGGGTGGGGCGCTGCTCGGTTTCGACCGCATGCGCGCGCTGTCGCAGCAGGCGTGGCGTGAGCAGCTGGGCCGGGTGCGCGTGCAGGGCGGCAGCGCCGACGACCGCGCCGTGTTCTACAGCGCGGTCTACCACGCGCTGTTGCAGCCGATGACCGGCAACGATGCCGATGGCCGCTACCGTGGCTATGACGACGGCATCCATCGCGCCGATGGCTGGACCTACTACGAGTACTTCTCGCTGTGGGATACCTACCGCGCGCAGAACCAGTGGCTGGCGTTGACCCGCCCGGACGTGGCGCGTGACATCGGCCGTACCCTGCTGGCGATCGACGAGCAGGGCGGTTGGCTGCCGCGCTGGGGCTATGCCAACTTCGAGACCAACATCATGACCGGCGATCCGGTCACGCCGTTCATGGTCGACCTGTGGCGCTTCGGCGCGCTCAAGGGCCGTGAATCGCAGGCGTGGGATGCGCTGCGCCGCAATGCGTTCGGCACGCCGCCGCTGAACTCGCGCATGGCCGGCCGTTCCGGCAACCCGACCTACCTGGACAAGGGCTACGTGGTCTACGACCGTGCGTTCCCGTCCAAGGGCATGGACGTTGATCCGCACCACGGTGGTTCGGCGACGCTGGAGTATGCGCTGGCCGACTGTGCGCTCTCGCAGATGGCCGATGGCCTGGGCCACGCGCAGGACGCGGCGACGCTGCGTGAGCGCGGCCGCAACTGGCGCAAGGTGTGGGACCCGCAGGTGCGCGACGCCGAGACCGGCTTCACCGGTTTCCCGCGCCCGCGTACCGAGGACGGGCAGTGGTACACCCCGGCCGATGGCCACTACAGCCCGCGCTCGCACCATGGTTTCCATGAAGGTACGGCGTTGCAGTACCAGTGGCTGGCGCAGCAGGACGTGCCGGGCCTGGTCGAAGCGATGGATGGCCGCGAGCAGGCCGGCCGCCGCCTCGACGCGTTCTTCGCGATGGACGCGCTGCAGGCCGATCCGCTCAATGCCGCCCGCAAGGAGTGGGTGGTCGGGCCGTACAGCTACTACAACCAGTTCCGCTACAACCCGAACAACGAGCCGGACCTGCACTCGCCGTGGCTGTACACGCTGATCGGCCAGCCGTGGAAAACCGCAGCGGTGGTGCGTGCCGCGCAGCAGTTGTTCACCAATGCGCCGAACGGCGTGACCGGCAATGATGACCTCGGCACGATGTCGGCCTGGTACCTGTTCAGCGCCATCGGCGTGTACCCGGCGGTGCCGGGCAGCGGCCAGTTCCTGCTGCACACCCCGCGCTTCAGCAAGGTGGAAGTAGACATGGGCAATGGCCGGACCCTGCGCATCGACGCCCCCGGTGCCGATGGCCGCCGCCTGCAGTACGTGCAGGGCGTGCAGGTTGATGGCCAGGCGCATGCGCCGGTATGGCTGGACTGGAACCGCCTGCAACAGGGGCCGCGCCTGCAGTTCGCGCTGGATGCCAAGGCGCC
Source organism: Stenotrophomonas maltophilia (assembly GCF_047497515.2). GTDB lineage: Bacteria > Pseudomonadota > Gammaproteobacteria > Xanthomonadales > Xanthomonadaceae > Stenotrophomonas. The sequence continues at coordinate 65,463 of NZ_JAXAXL020000014.1, read as the reverse complement.
GGAGCAGGGCTGGGGTACGGCGGTGAAGGACCTGCCGGTGTCCTGGTGCGCGGCACCAGGCGCGCAGCTGCGCTGAGCCGGGCTGTGCCGTTCGCGGTGACCCAGCGAACGGCACGGCACGACACGGCCGTGATCCATTAGGCTTGAGCCTCCAGCGGAGTCCGGGAAGACGATGAACGACAACGGCAGCAGTTCCAGCAAGCGCGCCGGCAAGGCGGTGACGGTGACCGACATCGCGCGTGCCATCGGTGTGTCACGGGCCACCGTGTCGCTGGTGCTGCGTGGCAGCCCGTTGGTGAACGTCGACACCCGGGCCAAGGTCGAGGCCGAACTGCGCCGCCAGCGCTATGTCTACAACCGCGCGGCGGCCAACCTGCGCCGTCGCACCTCGTCGAGCATCGCGCTGGTGATCAACGATCTGTCCAACCCGTTCTTCGCCGAATTCGCGTCCGGCGTGGACGAGGCGCTGGGCGGGCGCGGTTACGTGACCCTGCTGGGCAGCACCGGTGAATCGCCGGAGCGCCAGCAGGCGGTGCTGTCCACGCTCATGGAGCACACCCCGGCCGGCCTGATCCTGTCGCCGGCCGAGGGCAGCGATACCGCGCAGCTGCGCCAGGCATTGGGTGCCAACGCCAACGTGCTGCTGTTCAACCGCGAACTGGACGGTGCCGACTGGGACTTCCTGACCCTGGACAACCAGCACGGTGCCTACCTGGCCACCCGCCACCTGATCGAGCGTGGCCATCGCCAGATCGCGTTCTTTGGTGGCCATGCCGCCTCCAGTTCATGCCATCAGCGTCGCGCCGGTTTCCAGCAGGCGCTGGCCGAGGCCGGCCTGTCGCTGCCGCCGGGCTGGATGATCGAGTCGGCACCGAACCGCCTGGAAGCCGCGGCGCGTACCGATGAGCTGTTTGCCGATGGCCATCGCCCCAGTGCGGCGGTCTGCTACAACGACACCGTGGCGCTGGGCCTGATGCTGGGCCTGAACTCGCGCGGCATCCGTCCGGGCGGCGACTTTGCAGTTACCGGTTTCGATGATATTTCCGAGGCGTCGGTGGCGGTGCCGCCGCTGACCACGCTGACCGCCGACCCGCGCGAGCGCGGTCGCCAGGCCGCGGCACTGCTGCTGCAGCGGCTGGACGATCCGGATGCGCCACCGCGGCGCACGGTCGCGCCGGTGCAGCTGCGCATCCGTGAAAGCAGCGCCGCACGGCCGAACTGATTCCTTTCCTGTTCCCCTTCCACGCAACAACGACCTTCCGCGCATCGAGGCGCGTACCGCATGCCGATCTCCGCAACGCCCCGTCCATCGGGTTCTTCGGGCAACGCACCTGCCGTCACCAACGGCAAGGCGCTGGCCGTGGTCACCACGATCTTCTTCATGTGGGGCTTCCTGACCTGCCTCAATGACATCCTGATCCCGCACCTGAAGGCGGTGTTCGAGCTGAACTACGCCAAGGCGATGCTGGTGCAGTTCACCTTCTTCGGCACGTACTTCCTGATGTCGCTGCCGGCGGGCCGGTTGGTCGCTGCGCTGGGTTACAAGAAGGGCATCGTGGCCGGCCTGGTGATTGCCGGCATCGGTGCGCTGGGCTTCTGGCCAGCGGCCGAGCTGCGCGTGTATGGCGCCTTCCTCGGTGCGCTGTTCGTGCTGGCCAGCGGCATCACCGTGCTGCAGGTCGCTGCCAATCCTTACGTGGCGCTGCTGGGTCCGGAGCAGACCAGTTCCAGCCGCCTGACCCTGGCACAGGCGCTGAACTCGCTGGGCACGGCGATCGCGCCGATCTTCGGCGGCATGCTGATCCTGTCCAACACGGTCAAGAGTGCCGATGACATTGCGGCGCTGCCGGCCGCCGAGCAACTGGCCTACCGCGCCGCCGAGGCGCAGGCCGTGCAGGGCCCGTACGTGGGCCTGGCCGTTGCGCTGGTGCTGCTGGCGCTGTTCGTGTTCCTGTTCCGCCTGCCGGCGCTGAGTGATGCCACCGAGCAGGCCGACCAGGGCCACCACCACAGCTACCTGGATGCGCTGCGCAAGCGCCACCTGCTGCTGGGCGTGCTGGGCATCTTCTTCTACGTCGGCGCCGAAGTGTCGATCGGCAGCTTCCTGGTCAACTACCTGTCGATGCCGAACATCGGCGGCTTCAGCGAGCAGCAGGCCACGCACTACGTGTCGGCCTACTGGACGATGGCGATGATCGGCCGCTTCGCCGGTTCGGCGCTGCTGGCGCGCTTCTCGCCCAGCCGCCTGCTGGCGATCTTCGCGCTGGTCAACGTGGGGCTGCTGGTCACGACCATGCTGAGCTCCGGCAATGTCGCGCTGTATTCGGTGGTGGCGATCGGCCTGTTCAACTCGATCATGTTCCCGACCATCTTCGCGCTGAGCATCGAGCGCCTGGGCCCGCTGACCAACAAGGGCTCCAGCCTGCTGATCATGGCCATCGTCGGCGGCGCCGTGGTGCCATACCTGCAGGGCGTGCTGGCCGACCACATCGGCGTGCAGGCCAGCTTCATCCTGCCGTTGCTGTGCTACGGCTACATCATCTTCTACGGACTGGTCGGCGCGCGTACGCCGGCTTCCGCAACGCAGGGAGGCTGAGTCCGGAATGGGTGCCATTGTCTGCTTCGGCGAAATTTTGATCGATCTACTAGCGCAGCCGCCGGCCTCGGCCGACACCCCGCGCGCGTTCCTGCAGTACGCCGGCGGTGCGCCGGCCAACGTCGCGGTGGCGGCTGCGCGGCTGGGTGCGAAGACCCAGTTCGTCGGCATGCTCGGCCGGGACATGTTCGGTGACTTCCTGGCCGACAGCCTGGTCGAGCACGGCGTGGGCACGGATTACATCGTGCGCACCGACGCCGCCAAGACTGCGCTGGCCTTCGTCGCGCTGGATGCCAGTGGCGAGCGCAGCTTCAGTTTCTACCGTCCGCCGGCGGCCGATCTGCTGTTCCGTGACAGTGACTTCCAGGCGGAGTGCCTCGACAGCGCGCAGTGCTTCCACGTCTGCTCCAACAGCCTGACCGAGCCGGCCATCGCCGAGGCGACCTTCGCCGGCATGGATCGTGCGCGCGCGGCCGGTGCGGTGGTCAGCCTCGATCTGAATCTGCGTCCGGCACTGTGGCCTGCTGACGTCGATCCGGCGCCGCGCCTGTGGCAGGCACTGGAGCGCGCCGACCTGGTCAAGCTGTCGCGCGAGGAACTGGACTACCTCGCGGCACCGCTGGGTGCCGACGGCGAGGCGGTGGTGCTGAAACGCCTGCTGGCCGCGCAGGCACGCTGGGTGATCGTCACCGATGGCGCAGCCACGCTGCACTGGTATACCCGCGGCAACCACGGCACGGTCACCAGCTTCAGTGTGCCCACGGTCGATACCACGGCCGCTGGCGATGCCTTCGTGGGTGGCGTACTGGTCGGCCTGCTGGAACGGGGCGGCGCGGGTGCAGGTTTTGCCGCGTTCTGCCAGGACCCGGAGGCGATCACCGCCACGCTGCGCTTCGGTGCTGCGGTCGGTGCGCTGGCTGTTACCCGCAAGGGCGCGTTCGCCGCGATGCCCTCGCTCGATGAAGTGCAGCTGCTGCTGCAGGCACAGGACATTACCGCATGAACACCTCGCCCGATTTCCGCTCGCCCGCGTTCCTGCGCGCGCATATTACCGACACGATGGCGTTCTACCACCCGCGCTGCATCGATCCGAACGGTGGCTTCTTCCACTACTTCCGGGACGACGGCAGCATCTACGATGCCAGCCACCGCCACCTGGTCAGCAGTACCCGCTTCGTCTTCAACTATGCGATGGCCTACCGCGAGTTCGGCAATGCCGAGTATCGCGAGGCGGTCGAGCACGGTGTGCGCTACCTGCGCGAGGTGCACCGCAACCCGGCCACCGGTGGCTACGCCTGGACCCTGCGCGACGGCAAGGTCGAGGACGACATGAACCACTGCTACGGCGTAGCGTTCGTGCTGCTGGCCTACAGCTGCGCGCTGAAGGCCGGCATCGAGCAGGCCCGCGCGTGGATGGACGAGACCTGGCAGCTGCTGGAAGCGCGCTTCTGGGAACCGCAGCACGGCCTGTACAAGGACGAAGCTGATGGCCAGTGGAACTTCACCGGCTATCGCGGCCAGAACGCCAACATGCACATGTGCGAGGCGATGCTGGCCGCATTCGAGGCCAGTGGCGAGCAGCGCTACGTTGAGCGGGCGCTGCAGCTGGCCGATAACATGACCCGCCGCCAGGCCGCCAAGGCCGGTGGACTGGTGTGGGAGCACTACGATTCCAACTGGGAAATCGACTGGGACTACAACCTGGACGACCCCAAGCACCTGTTCCGCCCGTGGGGCTTCCAGCCCGGCCATCAAACCGAGTGGGCCAAGCTGCTGCTGATCCTCGATCGCCACGTGCAGGCCGACTGGCTGGCGCCGACCGCGCAGCACCTGTTCGACGTGGCCGTGGCGCGCAGCTGGGATGACGCCCGGGGTGGCCTGTACTACGGCTTCGCGCCGGAATCGCGCCGGCAGCCCGGCATGGACGGTGCACCGATCGGTGGGGACAGCTTCGTCTGCGATGACGACAAGTACTTCTGGGTGCAGGCCGAGACGCTGGCGACCGCCGCGCTGGTGGCCAAGCGCACCGGCGATGACCGCTACTGGCAGTGGTACGACCGCCTCTGGGCGTATTCGTGGGAGCACTTCGTCGACCACCGGTACGGCGCCTGGTTCCGCATCCTCGATGCCGACAACCGCAAGTACAGCGACGAGAAGAGCCCGGCCGGCAAGGTGGATTACCACACCATGGGTGCCTGCTACGAAGTGTTGAACGTCGTGCGCTGAGGCGCGATGAACTGGAATCGGTAACGCCGGGCCACGCCCGGCGGCAGAACAGGAGCATCACGTGCATCGCCTTTCCCTCGTTGTCCGCCTGCTCCTGCTGCTGATCGCAGCAGGAGCCTTCCCGGCAACTGCGGCCCCGCTGCAGGCGCAGTGGGAGTTCCGCATGCTGCCCGGCGACGCGCAGGGTGCAGCCCATCCGGGCCTGCAGCAATGGCGCGGGGCCACGGTGCCGGGCAGCGTGCACGCCGACCTGCTCGCACACGGGTTGATCCGCGATCCCTACGTCGGTGCAGCCGAGGCCGAGCTGCAATGGATCGGCCTGGCCGACTGGGAGTACCGCGCCCGTTTTGACGTGGATGCGGCGACGCTGGCCAAGCCCAATGCAGAGCTTCGCTTCGACGGTCTCGATACCTATGCGGAGGTCCGCCTCAACGGCAAGCCGCTGCTGCGTGCGGACAATGCTCATCGCACCTGGCGCGCGCGGGTGGAGGGCCGGCTGCGGGCCAAGGGCAATGAGCTGCAGATCGTGTTCCGCTCGCCGATCCGCACGCTGCTGCCGGGCGTGCAGGCCATGCCGCACAAGATCGCTGGCAACTATCCGTCGCCCTATGGTGATGAGCCAAAGGACGCGATGGTCGGCAACTTCGCGCGCAAGCCGGCCTACCACTTCGGCTGGGACTGGGGCCCGCGTTATGTCACCGCCGGGGTCTGGCGTGGCGTCGACCTGCAGGCCTGGGATGCGCACCGCCTGACCGATCTGGCCGTGCGAACCGATGCACTGGACGCCCAGCAGGCAATGCTGGCGGTGCTGCTGCAGGTGGAGCAGGGCGGTACCGCCGGTTCTGTGGTGGTCACTGTGGATGTGCACGATCCGGAAGGGCGCAGCGTGGCCCAGGTGCAGCGCACGGTGCTGCTGAAGCCCGGCCAGAACACCATTGAGCTGCCGGTTGCGCTGGCCACGCCGCGGCGCTGGTGGCCGGTGGGCCATGGTGCGCAGGATCGCTATACCGTGCAGGCTCGGTTGGATGCTGGCGCCGATACAACACTGGCGCGCGAACAGCGCATCGGCCTGCGCACGGTCGAACTGCGCCGCGAAGAAGACGGCAAGGGCGGGCAGGGCTTCGCCTTCGTCATCAATGGCGTGCCGATCTTTGCCAAGGGTGCCAACGTGATCCCGTTCGACGCGTTCCCCTCACGCGTTGATGCGGCGCGACTGCGGCAGGTGCTGACCGCAGCGCGCGATGCCAACATGAACATGCTGCGCAACTGGGGCGGCGGCTACTACGAGGACGACGCGTTCTTCGACATCGCCGATGAACTGGGCCTGCTGATCTGGCAGGACTTCATGTTCGGCGGTGGCATGCAGCCGGGCTACGATCCGGCGTTCCGTGCCAGTGTGGTCGCCGAAGCCCGTGACAACGTGCGCCGCCTGCGGCATCACCCCAGCATCGTGCTGTGGTGTGGCAACAACGAAGAAGAGACCGCGTGGAAGGACTGGGGCCATGGCCGTGATCTGAAGGCGGCCGACCCGGCATTTGCGGCGAAGGTCTGGCAGGGCTATGTCGACCTGTTCGGCAACGACCTGCGCCAGATGGTGGGTGAGGACGGCCTGGGTGTGCCGTACTGGTCCAGCTCGCCCAGCAACGATCTGGACGAGAAGGCCAACGATTCCACCCGCGGCGACAAGCATTACTGGCAGGTCTGGGGCAATCCGGCGCTGCCGGTGCAGGCCTACCTGCGCGAGACGCCGCGCTTCATGTCCGAGTACGGGCTGCAGGCGTGGCCGTCGGTGGCGACGGTGGACCAGATCGCCACCCGCGCCGAGCAGCGCATCGACAGCCCGGTGATCCGTGCGCACCAGAAATTCATGGCGGGCGAGGGCAACAGCCGGTTGCTGCACTACATCGAACTGGGCTACGGCGCGCCGAAGGACTTCGAGGATTTCGTCTACCTGAGCCAGGTGATGCAGGCCGATGGCATCGCGCTGGCGGCACTGCATCATCGCGCGTCGCGGCCGTACACGATGGGTTCGCTGTACTGGCAGCTCAACGATGTCTGGCCGGGGGCTTCGTGGTCCAGCGTGGACTACTTCGGTCGCTGGAAGGCGCTGCATTTCGCCGCGCGGCGCTTCTTCGCGCCGGTCACCGTGGCCGCGCTGCGCGACGAGGAGCGCACACGGGTGCGCCTGCTCAATGATGGCGCCGCGCTGGATGCGCGCTGGCGGCTGCGGGTGATGGACGTGGACGGCAAGGTGCTGCGCCGTCGCGAGCAGGCAGTGACGCTGGCTGCTGCCGGGGTCACCGACATCGGTACCTACAGCGATGCCGAGCTGCTGGCCGGTGCCGATCCGACGCGCACGGTGGCGGTGTTCGAGCTGCTGCAGGACGGCAAGGTGAGTGCGCGGCAGGTGGTTGGCTTCGTCGAAGCCAAGGAGCAGGTGTTGCCGCGGCAGAAGCTCAAGACCACCTTGTCCATCGAAGGCGACCACTATCGACTGCGGCTGCAAAGCGCAGCTTACGTGCGCGCAACGTGGATCGATTTCGGTGCGCTGGACGTGCAGGTCGAAGACAACCTGCTGGACCTGCTGCCGGGAGAAACCCGGGACATTGCGGTGCGCGGCCCGGTGGATCTGACGACGCTGCGCGAAGCGTTGAAGCTGAGGACCCTCAACGACCGTTGAGGGCGGCACATCCTGTTCTGGTAGGTGCCAACCTTGGTTGGCACACCCGGGACATGCCAACCAAGGTTGGCATCTACCAGAAGCGCGCTCCGGCAGCCTGGTGGGTGCGGACCGTTGGTCCGCACACCTTCTTACAGCTGGATCTGCTGGAAATTCTCGGCCCGCTCGTGGCCGTTGGCGGCCTGGCCGGTGCGCGGCAGCGGGTAGTCGTCCAGGCGATCAATCAGGCGGGTCTGCAGGCCGGCTTCGCGCGCGGCATCCAGTTCTTCCACCACGTCGGACAGGAACAGGATCTCGCCGGCCGGAACGCCGATCGCCTGCACGATGCGGCGATAGCTGTCGGCCTCACGCTTGCCGCCGACTTCGGTATCGAACCAGCCCGACACCAGCGGGCTGAGGTCACCGGCATCGCTGAAGCCGAAGAACAGCTTCTGCGCGGGCACCGAGCCGGAGGAGTACACGTACAGCGGCAGGCCGGACGCGTGCCAGCCCTTCAGCACCGGCGCCACTTCCGGGTAGAAGTGCGCGGTGTAGTCACCGCGGCGGTAGCCTTCGTCCCAGATCATGCCCTGCAGTGCCTTCAGCGCGGTGTGCTTGCGGTCCTGGTCGATCCAGCCCTGCAGGGTCTCGGCCACCAGGCTGTCCTGGCAGGCCCCGCCGATCTCGGTGGCCACCGCATCCAGCCAGCGGCGGACGTCCGGCCGCTGCCCGTGCTCAGCCACGAATGCCGGCAACGCCTGGCGGGCATAGGGGAACAGCACGTTCTTGACGAACGAGATGCTGCTGGTGGTGCCTTCGATGTCGGTCAGGATGACGCGGGGCTGCATGGATCAGGATGCCTGGGTCGGAATGTAACGGGGGAACTTCTGCGCGATGTCGGTACCGGTGAAGTGACCGACCCAGCCGTCCGGCTCGGTGAAGAAGCGGATGGCCACGAAGCTCGGCTCATCGCCCATGTCGAACCAGTGGGTAGTGCCATCGGGCACCGCGATCAGGTCGTCCTTCACGCACTCGATCTCGTAGACCTTGTCACCCACGTGCAGGGTGAACAGGCCGGAACCTGCGACGAAGAAACGCACCTCGTCTTCCTTGTGGAAGTGCTCGTCGAGGAACTTCTTGCGCAGTTCGGCGCGGTTCGGGTTGTCCGGGGCAATCGAGGCGACGTCCACGCTCTTGAAGCCACGCTCGGCCACCAGGCGGTCGATGTCGGCGCGGTAGGCGGCGAACACTTCATCCTGGCTGGCGCCCGGTGCGACTGGCGCGGTGGCCTGCCACCGTTCGAAGGTGACGCCGATCTTCTGCAGTTCGGCAGCGATGAGCGCGCCGTCCTGGCTGTCCAGCAGTGGCGATTCGGGGCGGGTGTCGTCGTAGATGCGCAGTCGGCTCATGGCGGCAGCTTGAACGTCTCGGGGGGAAGACAGGGTAGCAGGGTGGGGACAGGGTGCAGATTCCGGATCGGCATCTGCACCTGCGCGCCGGTTCAGCCGCGCAGCTTGCGCAGTTCCAGTTCGCAGTGGAACAGGAACTCGAAGGCTTCCAGGTGGCGACGCGCTTCGGCCATGTCACGGCCCCAGGCGTACAGGCCATGGCCGTCGATCAGGTAGCCCCACAGGTTCTGCCGGTCGAGCAGGTCGTCGACCTGCTTCGAGAGCACGTCCATGTCCTGGGTGTTGGCAAACACCGGCACGTCCACGGCCATTTCATGGGTGCTGTTGCCGGCGAAGGCCTTCAGCAGCTCGTAGCCTTCCAGGTGCACATGGCCCTGCGGCGCATACAGGCGCGAGGCGATGGTCTGCACCGGCGAATGGGTGTGCAGTACGCAACCGATCTCCGGGAAGCGGCGGTACAGCTGGGTGTGCAGCAGGGTTTCAGCGGACGGGCGCAGCGGGCGGCCGACGGCCTTGCCGTCGAAGTCCACCACCATGATGTCGTCCTCGATCAGGCGGCCCTTGTCCTTGCCCGACACGGTGATCGCCGCATGGCGGTCATCCAGGCGGTGGGAGAAGTTGCTGCTGGTAGCCGGGGTCCAGCCCGCCTGGGCCAGTTCGCGGACGTTGTCGATCAGCAGCTGGGCCAGTTCGCTCAGGCGCGCGGTGTCGTAGGGGAAGGTGGGGGTGTCCATGGCCGCCATTTTACGTGATCCGGCCCATCGCTGTGCCGGTGGCGTGGCGGCAGGCCGCTGCATGAAACACGTGGCGCGGTATGCCGGCAGCCGGTGGAGAGGGTTTGGATCGAGCCAGGCATAGCGCAGGCTGAATGGGGGAGCCCGCACGCGTACTGGAAGCGATTCCGGTCGTGGACAGCCCTCGCGTGTCGAAACACCATCGGAGTGCCGCAGGAGTTCCGGCGAGCGCCAGGGAAAGGAGTATTTCGATGATCACGCGCGCGATGGGGATGATGGGGGTGATCGGTATCGTGCTGGCCAGCAGCGGCTGCACGATGGAATGGGTGAAGATGGATGCGGGTGCGCGGTCATTCGGCCCCTCCCACGCGAGTTGCAGGGCGCAGGCCGACGATCACTGGCCGGTAAGGAACGAAGTGGCCACCCGCACCGTCTACGAAGACCGCAAGGTGCCCTGCAGGCTTGATGAAGTCTGTGCGATTGACGGCAAGTACAACATGGTGCCGATGCCGAAAGAGGAGAGCTACATCGTGGACGTCAATGCGTCCGATCGCAGCAGCGAGTTCACGGCCTGCATGGCCGGTGCCGGCTGGCAGCAGCAGCTGATCTGGTTCAATCGCCGCTAGGCCAAGCGCCGCCCGCGCCAGCGGGCAGCGAGGCAGGGCCGCCGGGGCCCTGCCATGCCTGCTTTACTTCCCGCGCAGGCGGCTGTGCTTGAAGCCGTAGCAGAAGTAGATCACGAAGCCGACGAAGGTCCACACGCCCATCAGCATCCAGTTGTGCATCGTCATCGCCGACAGCAGTGCCAGGCAGCTCAGCACGCCCAGGCTGCAGATCAGCCACGCCATCGGCATGCGGAACGGGCGCGGCAGGTCCGGCTGGGTGCGGCGCAGGATCAGCACGCCGGCACACACCGCGGCAAACGCGATCAGGGTGCCCATCGAGGTCAGCTCGCCGAGGATGTCCAGCGGGAACAACGCCGCCAGCAGCGCGATGCCGATGCCGGTGATCACGGTGTTGATGTGCGGGGTGCGGTACTTCGGATGGATCTTGGTGAACACCGGCGGCAGCAGGCCATCACGGCCCATGATCATGAAGATGCGCGGCTGGCCGATGATCATCACCAGCACCACCGACGACAGGCCGATCAGCGCGCCGACTTCGACCACCCAGCGCAGCCAGCCGAGTTGCGGGTGCGCGGCAACGGCGGTCACCACCGGCTCGTCGGTGCCCAGCAGCGGGTAGGGCACCAGGCCGGTCATCACGGCGGCCATTGCGATGTAAAGGACGGTGCAGATCACCAGCGACAGCATCATGCCGAAAGGCATGTCGCGCTGCGGGTTCTTCGATTCCTGCGCCGCCACCGACACCGCCTCGAAGCCGATGTAGGCGAAGAACACCATCGCCGCGCCCCGCAGCACGCCTTCCATGCCGTACTTGCCCGGGCCTTCATTGGCCGGAATGAACGGGGTCCAGTTGCTGGTATCCACGTACTTCCAGCCGACCACGATGACCAGCACGATCAGGCCGGTCTTGAGCACGACCATCGCCATGTTCATCGCCGAGGACTTGCTGATGCCGACGTAGCACAGCCAGGTCAGCAGCAGCACCAGCGCGGCGGCGGGCAGGTTGGCGATCGCGCCGGTCGGGCGCAGCTGTGCATCCAATGGCGCGCTGACCAGCGCCGCCGGCAGGTGGATGTCGAACTGGCTGAGCAGGCTGAGGAAGTAGCCGGTCCAGCTGACCGCGACCGCCGAGGCGGAGACCCCGTATTCGAGGACCAGCATCCAGCCGATGAACCAGGCCGAGAGCTCGCCGAAGGTGGCATAGGTATAGGTGTAGGCGCTGCCGGAGACCGGCACCATCGAGGCGAACTCGGCGTAGGCCAATGCGCAGAAGGCGCAGCAGATGGCGGCCAGCACGAACGACAGCATGATCGCCGGGCCGGCATGGTTGGCGGCGGCCTGGCCGGTGATGACGAAGATGCCGCCGCCGATCACCGCGCCGATGCCGAGGGCGGTCAGCCCCCAGGGGCCGAGGTGGCGGCGCAGGCTGAGGCCGTTGGCGTCTTCATGGGCGGCATGCGGGTGCTTGGTGGCCCACAGTTGCTTGAACATGTGTGGTGGTCTTGTCGAAGCGCGCCGCAGCCGGCGCGCAGGGAAAACGGACGGGCCGGCGCAGGGCCGGCCCGTAGGCGGATCAGGAGGACTTGGCCAGCTTGCTGTTGCGGATGCCGTAGCCCAGGTAGATCAGCAGGCCGAGCAGCGTCCAGCCGACGAACAGGTGCCAGTGCACCACGAACGCCTGCCAGAACAGGAACAGGCAGGTGGCCGCGCCCAGCGGGCAGATGATCCACACCATCGGCACGCGGAACGGACGATGCAGGTCGGGCTTGGAATAGCGCAGCACCAGCACGCCGATGCAGACCGTGGCGAAGGCCAGCAGGGTGCCCATCGAGACCAGTTCGCCCAGCACGTTCAGTGGCACCAGGCCGGCCAGTGCGGCGGCGATCACGCCGACCACGATGGTGGCGACGTACGGGGTACGGAAGCGGGCGTGGACCTTGCCGAAGAACTTCGGCAGCAGGCCGTCGCGGGAGATGGTGTAGGCGATGCGGGTCTGGCCCATCATCATCACCAGCACCACCGAGGACAGGCCGGCAATCGCGCCGATTTCCACGAAGGTCTTCAGCCACGACAGGGTCGGGTAGGGCTCCAGTGCGGTGGCGACCGGCTTGTCGGTGCCCAGCAGGTGGTACGGCATCATGCCGGTCAGCACGGCACAGACGATGATGTAGACGATGGTGCACACGGCCAGCGAGCCAAGCAGGCCGATCGGCATGTTGCGCTGCGGGTCCTTGGTCTCACCGGCGGCGGTGGAGACCGCATCGAAGCCGATGTAGGCGAAGAACACGATGGTGGCCGCGCGGAACACGCCGCTCCAGCCGAACTCACCCGGCACGCCGGTGTTTTCCGGGATGAACGGCTGCCAGTTGGCCGGATCGATATGGGCCGCGCCAATGCCGATGAACAGGCAGATGACGGTGACCTTGATCGCCACGATGATCGCGTTGACGAAGGCCGACTGGGTCACGCCCACGTACAGCAGGCCGGACACCGCCGCCACGATCAGTACCGCCGGCAGGTTGAACAGCTTGCCGGAGGAGACGAACTCGCTGCCGGTCCAGGCGATGGGCGCGGCGCTGAGCAGGTCGGGGAAGGGCATGTGCAGCGTGGTGGTGATGAAGCTGATCAGGTACGCCGACCAGCCCACCGCGACCGAGGCCGAGGCGAACAGGTACTCCAGCACAAGGCACCAGCCGATGAACCAGGCCATGCCTTCGCCGAGGGTGGCGTAGGAGTAGGAATAGGCGCTGCCGGAGACCGGCATCATCGCCGCGAACTCGGCGTAGCACAGGCCCGCCAGCGCGCAGGCGAAACCGGCGATGACGAACGACAGCATCACTGCCGGGCCAGCGTGGTTGGCTGCGGCCTGGCCGGTCAGCACGAAGATACCTGCGCCGATCACCGCACCCACGCCAAGCAGGATGAGGTGTTTAGCCGTGAGGGTCCGTTTCAGCGTGGCTTCGCCGTCCAGGCTGCCTTCGATGGGTTCGCCGGCATCGACGTGCCCGGCCGGTTGGACCGGCTTGACCCTCAACAGAGCTTTCAGCATGCAGTACTTCCTAGTGATCGGATTGGGTGGGCCGCCGATACGTTGCCGGCAACCCTGGAATGGTGAAGGCCGCGCGAACGGCCCGCTGTACCTTAGCCAAAGCTGAAGCCAACGCACAAGCGCAATCGCAACAATGAACGGCGATAATGAGCAGTATTTTTCCAGACGCCGCCCATTCATGAGCCAGACCGCCGAAACCCTTGCCGTGCTTGATGATCGCCTGCGTGACCTGCTGCGGGACTATGCACGCCGTGAGCCGGCCCACGACGCACTGGCTGCCGAATTCAGCACATTGTTGGACGATCCGGAAGATCCGTTCCGGCGCGAACGGCTGGCTGGCCACTTCACCGCCAGCTGCTGGCTGGTCAGCGCCGATGGCCAGCGCCTGCTGCTGACCCACCACCGCAAGCTGCAGCGCTGGCTGCAGCTGGGCGGCCACGCCGACGGCGACCGTGACCTGGCACGGGTGGCACTGAAGGAAGCCGAGGAAGAATCGGGCCTGGGCGGCCTGGTGCTGGAAGACCCGGCCATCTTCGATCTGGACAAGCACTGGATTCCGGAGCGCAAGGACGTACCGGGGCATTGGCACTACGACGTGCGTTTCGTGATCCGCGCGCTGGGTGGCGAAGCCTTCGTACTCAGCGAGGAATCGCTGGAGCTGGCCTGGCGGCCGGTGACCGAGGTCGCCGCCGATCCGGAATCGGATGAATCGATGCAGCGCATGGCACAGAGGTGGCTGGCGCGTTGAAAAACGCATCCACGCATGGCGTGGATCTACTGATGGCTGCACGCCATGCGTGGATTAGATGTCCCCGCCCAGGTAGATCCACGCCATGCGCGGATGGAATGCCCCCGAACCTGGTAGATCCACGCCATGCGTGGATGACATGCCCCCGACCCGGTAGATCCACGCCATGCGTGGATGGCGCGGTGCCAGGATCAGTACAGGATGCGCGTGCGCAGCGTGCCTGGAATCGCGGCCAGCTCGTCGCGCACCGCGGCGGCCTGCTCCTCGCTGGCGGTGATGTCGATCACCACGTAGCCCACCTTCGGGTCGGTGCGCAGGAACTGGCCGTCGATGTTGACGTTGTGGCGCGAGAAGATCTCGTTGACCTTGGACAGCACGCCCGGCACGTTCTGGTGGATGTGCAGCAGGCGCAGGCTGTCGGCGTGCTCGGGCAGGGTCACTTCCGGGAAGTTGACCGCCGACAGCGTGCTGCCGTTGTCGCTGTAGCGCACCAGCTTGGCGGCCACTTCAACGCCGATGTTGTCCTGCGCTTCCAGCGTGCTGCCGCCCACGTGCGGAGTCAGGATCACGTTGTCGTGGCGGGTCAGCGGCGATTCGAAGATATCGCCGTTGCCCTTGGGCTCGACCGGGAACACGTCCAGCGCGGCGCCGCCGGTGTGGCCGCTGGCCAGCGCCGCGTCCAGCGCATCGATGTCGACCACGGTGCCGCGCGCGGCGTTGATCAGGTGCGCGCCCTTGCGCATCTTCGCCAGCTCGGTGCTGCCGATCATCCACTGCGTGGACGGGGTTTCCGGTACGTGCAGGGTGACGATGTCGGCGCGCGCCAGCAGATCGTCCAGGCTGGCCGCAGCACGCGCATTGCCCAGTGCCAGCTTGGTTTCCACATCGTGGAAGATCACCTGCATGCCCAGCGATTCGGCCAGTACGCCGACCTGGGTGCCGATGTGGCCGTAGCCGATGATGCCCAGCGTCTTGCCGCGCACCTCATGGCTGCCGCTGGCCGACTTCGACCAGCCGCCGCGGTGGCACTCGGCGTTCTTCTGCGGAATGCCACGGGTCAGCATGATCGCCTCGGCGATCACCAGCTCGGCCACGCTGCGGGTGTTGGAATAGGGGGCATTGAATACCGGGATGCCGGCCAGCTCGGCCGCGTCCAGGTCGACTTGGTTGGTGCCGATGCAGAAGCAGCCCACCGCGATCAGCCGCTTGGCCTCGGCCAGCACCTCGGCACTGAGCTGGGTGCGCGAACGGATGCCGACGATATGCGCCTCGGCGATGCGCGCCTTCAGTTCGTCCTCGGGCAGCGCCTTGGTGTGCGCTTCGATCTGGCTGTAGCCGGCGGCGCTGAACACCTCCACGGCGGTCTGGCTGACCCCCTCCAGCAACAGCACGCGGATATCCTGCTTCGGGAACGAGGTCTTCTTCGGCGACATGGGGCAACACGGCCAGTGGGACAGGGGCTGACCACTATGCCAGATCGCACCGGCCATGGTGCAGTGCGCAATTGGTTGCATCCGTAGCTATCTGTACAGGTGTGGGGCTGGACGCTGGCGCGTGCCGCTGGCACGCTTGCCCGTTCTTCACGCCCCGCGCTGGACCGTCATGACCGATTCCCGCATTGCCTCGCTGCAGCAGGCCTGTCCCGGCCTGAAGCTGAAGACCGACCCGGCCGACCTTGAGCATTACGGGCGCGACTGGACCCGGCGCTGGACACCGGCGCCGCTGGTGATCGCGCTGCCGGCCACGGTTGAGGAAGTGCAGGCGGTGATGCGCTGGAGCGCCGACCATGACGTGGCGGTGGTGCCGTCCGGTGGCCGTACCGGCCTGTCCGGCGGCGCGGTGGCCGCCAACGGCGAACTGGTCCTCAGCATGGAGCGCATGAACAAGGCGCTGGCCTACGACGCGGTCGATCGCACGCTGGTGGTGCAGGCGGGCATGCCGCTGGAAGCCGTGCACAACGCCGCGCTCGACCACGGCCTGATCTACCCGGTGGATTTCGCCGCGCGCGGTTCCTGCACGATCGGCGGCAACATCGCCACCAACGCCGGCGGCATCCGTGTGATCCGTTACGGCAATACCCGCGAATGGATCGCCGGGCTGAAAGTGGTCACCGCCAGCGGCGAGCTGCTCGAACTCAACAAGGGCCTGATCAAGAATTCCAGCGGCTATGACTTCCGCCAGCTGCTGATCGGTTCGGAAGGTACGCTGGGGGTGATTGTCGAGGCGACGGTGAAGCTGACCGACCCACCGCCGGCCAGCAACGTGATGCTGCTGGCCGTACCCAGCTTCGAAGTACTGATGCAGGTGTTCGCCGCGTTCCGCGCGCGCCTGCAGCTGCAGGCCTTCGAGTTCTTCACCGACCGGGCGCTGGAGCACGTGCTGGCGCATGGTGCGCAGGCGCCGTTCGACGAGGTGCATCCGTACTACGTCGTCACCGAGTTCGCGGCCAACGACGAGGCGCAGGAAGCGGCGGCGATGGCGGCCTTCGAGGATTGCATGGGCAATGGCTGGGTCAGCGATGGCGTGATCAGCGCCAGTGACGCCCAGGCTGCCCAGCTGTGGCGCCTGCGCGAAGGCATCACCGAGTCGCTTGCCCGCTACACGCCGTACAAGAACGATGTCTCGGTGCGGATCTCGGCGATGCCGGCATTCCTGGCCGAGACCCAGGCGTTGATCGGGCAGGCCTACCCGCACTTCGACGTGGTCTGGTTCGGCCATATCGGTGACGGCAACCTGCATATCAATGTACTCAAGCCGGACGCCACCAGCGACGCCGACTTCGTCGCGCAGTGCGAGCATGTGACCAAGCTGCTGGCCCAGGTGCTGGCCCGTTTCGATGGCAGCATCTCGGCCGAGCATGGCATCGGCCTGGTCAAGAAGGGCTACCTGGACAGCACCCGTAGCCCGGCCGAGATCGCGCTGATGAAGGCGGTCAAACGCGCGTTCGATCCCCAAGCGCGGCTGAATCCCGGCAAGCTGTTCGACGCCTGAGCCGGCCAAACGCTTCACGCAACCGTTACGCTCCACGCATTCTCACAACCGGCTTCGAATCGATGACCCGTCCGCTTGTTCTGCTCGCCCTGCTGTCCCTGCCGCTGGCCGGCTTCGCTTCCAGCTTCGCAGGCACCTCGGCCGGCTCGGCCACCGGTGCTTCCTCCGGTTCCTCGGCCAGCAGCTCGGGCGACGACAAGGTGGTGCAGGCCGCACGCGATGATGCTGCTGCGTTCGTCGCCAGCGACGGCCAGATCCGCGGCGCACGCCTGCAGGCCGCGCTGGTCCACCTGCGCGAGCAGGATGCCGCTGCCCAGCAGCAGAGCGACCTGCAGCTGGCCCGCGCGCTGCTGGCACGCTGATCCGGGCTTTGGGTAGTGCCGGCTGCTGGCCGGCAATTCCATGACATCTGTACGGAACGCAGCCACGCTTGGCGTGGCTCTACTGCTGACCGCCCACGCCGCGCCTGCAGCTGAGCGCCTGCAGCTCGACCCGGCAGGGCTGAGCGCTGCGCAGCAGCAGCTGGCCGGCCAGACCCTGGCCGACGTGCAGTCGCTGCTGCCGGAGGGGCTGCTGCGCGCACTGCCTGCGCAGGTTCAGGTGCGCTGGCGGGATGACCTGCCTGCCGAGGTGCATGGCCGTGCCTTCGCCGGCCGCATCACGTTGCGCCGCGACCTGCTGGACGACAGCGTGCCTGCTGCGCGGCGGGCTCGACGCAGCGCACTGGTGCACGAACTGACCCACGTTGCCGACCGCGGCGGCGCGGGCTGGTCCGGCAGTGCGCGTTGGCGCGATCTTGCGGGGTGGCAGCGCAAGCCGTGGCATCTCGGTCGCGGCCACAACGATTTCCGTGATCGCAGCCCGGATGGTTATGAGCTGCAAGACCCGGCTGAGTATCTGGCGGTGAACGCCGAGCATTTCATGCTCGATGCCGAGTTCGCCTGCCGTCGCCCGGCACTGGCGCAGTGGTACCAGGCGCACTTCGGCATGCCGCCGTCGCTGCCGCAGCCGCAGTGCGACCGCCGCGTCCCGTTGCTGCAGGCGGAGCCGGAGGAGGGGGCGGCATCGCTGCTGCAGCTGGATCCCTCACGGGTTTACGCGGTGGATTACCTGTTCGCCGAAGGCAGCGCGCAGCCGATGAGCCGCTGGGGCCACAGCATGCTGCGGCTGGTGATCTGCCGGCCAGGCCGCGCGCCGGGGCCGGACTGCCGCCTCGATCTGGAATACCACCGCGTGTTGTCATTCCGCGCCTTCGTCGGCGACGTGCAGATTTCCAACTGGCGTGGCCTGACCGGCGGCTATCCCTCGCGGCTGTTCGTGCTGCCGCTGCAGCAGGTGGTGGACGAGTACACCAAGGTCGAACTGCGCGGCCTGCAGTCGCTGCCGTTGCGGCTGGAGCCCGACGAGATTGCGAGCCTGCTGGAGCGTACCGCGCAGGTGCATTGGAGCTATGACGGGCGCTACTACTTCGTCAGCAACAACTGCGCGGTGGAAACTGCCAAGCTGCTGCAGGCCGGCGTGCCACGTCTCGGCAGTGCCGGGCTGGCGCAGCTGAGCCCGCGCGGGCTGAAGCGCCGGTTGGCGCGCTTGCAGGTGCTGGACGAGCACGTGCTGGACGATCGCAATGCCGCACAGGCGCAGGGCTATTACTTCGCCTCGGCGCGTGACCACTATCAGCAGTTGTTCGGCGTGGCCGCTGCCCAGCTGGCATTGCCCGCGCGCGATGTACGCGGCTGGTTGAAGCTGCCCGCACGGCAGCGCGCACCGTGGCTGCTGAAGGGTGACCTGCGTGCCAGTGCCGGCCTGCTGTTGCTGGAGCAGGCCGCGCAACGGCGTGCTGAGCTGCGCGCGCGCGATGTGCTCAAGCGGCAGCTGCTGGGCGCGCCGGATAGTGCCCAGACCCGCAACCTGCGCGGGCTGCTGGAGCAGAGCGGGCAGTGGTTGCGCCCGGGCACGTTGCTGCAGGGCGATGGCTACGGATTGCCGCTGGCCGACGAGCAGCGGCTGCTGGCCGAGGCGGTGGCGTCTGCCAGCGCACAGTCGGTTCCTGCGTGGCAGGCGCTGCGCAAGCAGCTGCGCCAGCAGTTGCCGGCGAAGCAGCGTGACGAAATGAATGCGATCGATGCCAACCTGGCCGCACTCGGCGCACATCTGCGCGAGCAGGCGGCGACGCCGGCTACTGGCGCGGCAGTTCGATGACGAAACGGCTGCCGCCAAGGCTTCCCGGCGAACAGTAGACCCGGCCGCCATGGGCGTCAGCGATGGCCTTCACCACCGCCAGGCCGAGCCCACTGCCACCGCCCTGCCGCGAGCGCGAGCCGTCTGCACGCATGAACGGAGTGAAGATGTCGGCGTGCAGTTCCGGATCGATGCCCGGACCTTCGTCCTCGATCGCTACCTGTACATGGCCCGGCGTGTCATGCACGGCGATCCGCACCTTGCCCGGGCTGGCATAGCGGCGCGCGTTTTCCAGCAGCGCCAGCAGTGCCTGGCGCAGCCGGGTCGGGTCGCAGTGCGCGGTGTGTTCCTCGCGGCTGGTTTCCAGTTCCAGCACGAAGCCGGCGGCACGGAACTGGGGGTCGACCAGGGTCATCACCGAATGCACCTCGGCCACCACGTCGGTACGCGCGCGGCGCACATCCATGCGCGCGTTGTCGGCCAGGCTGAGTACGCGCAGGTCCTCGATCAGGCGCGACAGGCCTTCGACCTGCGCGAGCAGGCTGCGGAACTGTGACTCGTCCGGTTGGAACACGCCCTCGGCCAGGCCCTGCAGGCGTCCGCGCAGGATGGTTACCGGCGTCCGCAGCTCATGCGCGATGGCGGCGTGCCACATCGTGCGCTCGCTTTCCATGTGCTGCAGGCGGCGTGCCATGGCGTTGAAGTCCTCGACCAGCGTCGCCACTTCGCCGGGGGAATTCTCTTCCGCGCTGGCACGTGCCCCGAGGTCGCCACCGGCGAGTGCGCGCACACTGTCGACCACCGAATTCAACGGCGAGAGGATGCGATGGGCGAGGCGGAACGAGGCGGCGATGGCCAGCGCCAGGCCGGTCAGGATGACCCCGACCATCCACGCCAGCTCCGGCCCGGTCGGCAGCCAGCCTTCGGGTTCCTCGGCGCTGCCAGGGAAGAATTCGACCAGCACCGCGTACAGCAGCCACGATGACAGGATCATCATCACGATCACGCCGATCACCATCAGCGACATCGAAACGATGATGTGGCGGCTCAGCCCGGAGCGGCGCAGGCGGCCCATCAGCGGTCGGCCATCAACCGGTAGCCTACGCCACGCACACTGGCCGGCACATTGAGCATGCCCACTTCATCCAGCTTGCGGCGCAGCTTGCTGACATGGCTGTCCACCGTGCGCTCCAGCGCTTCGCTCTCCGGCAGGCATTCGTGCATCAGTTCGCTGCGGCTGAAGATGCGCGTCGGCGCCAGCGCCATGCAGTGCAGCAGCTTGAACTCGGTGAGGGTAAGCAGCACTTCGTGGCTGTAGCCATCGCCTTCAACGTGCACGGCATGGGTGGCCGAATCGATCAGCAACGGGCCGACACGCAGCGCGGTGGGGGCATCCACCCGTGATGCACGCAGCGTCCGCCGCAGCACGGCGCGCACGCGTGCGGCCACTTCGGCCGGATTGAACGGCTTGACCACGTAGTCGTCGGCGCCCATGCGCAGCGCGGTCAGCTTGTCCAGGTCCTGGTCCAGGGCAGTCAGCATAATCACCGGTGTTTCACCGCGCTGGCGCAGCTGGGTCAGCACGCTCCAGCCATCCACACGCGGCAGCTGCACATCGAGCAGGACCAGATCGGGCCGGGCGCTGCGGTGCAGCTCGAGCGCGCTGTGGCCGTCGGCGGCACGCAGCGTGCGCAGCCCTTCGCGTTCCAGATACGCGGTAAGAATATCGGCGATCTCGGCCTCATCCTCGACGATCAGGACTACGGCGGCGAGGGCAGGGGAGGCATGCATGCAGGGGCGGGGCCTTAAGGTGCTTGCCTCCATCGTATCTCCACAGTTCCTCCATCGAAACCCCATCATCGCCACGCACACTGCGTTCTTCGGAACCTTTCAGCCGCCCGCGCGGCATTGTGCACAGCAATGAGAACCTTCAGGACTCCGGCCGCGTTGATCGCGGCCTTCGCTCTGGCCATGACGGCCTGCTCCTCCCCCGAAGCCCCGCCCGAAGCCGCACCGCGTGTCAGCGTGGTCACCGTCGGCCCGCAGGTGGTGCAGCGTGACGACGAACTGCCCGGCCGCGTGGCCGCCGTGCGCACCGCGCAGATCCGCGCGCAGGTAGGTGGCATCGTGCAGCGCCGCCTGTTCGAGCAGGGCGCCGAAGTGAACGCCGGCCAGCCTTTGTTCCAGATCGATCCGGCCGCTTTCCGTGCCGACGTCGACTCAGCGCTGGCTGCGCTGCAGCGCAGTGAAGCGGCCCTGGCCCGCAGCCGCGTGCAGTCGCAGCGACTGCATGCCCTGGCTGCCGCGCAGGCGGTCAGCCAGCAGCATCGCGATGATGCCAGCGCCGAGTACGAACAGGCACGCGCGGCGGTGAATGAAGCGCGCGCGATCCTGTCCCGTCGCCAGCTCGACCTGCGCTACGCCACGGTCAGCGCACCGATTGCCGGCCGCATCGATCAGGCGTTGGTGACCGAAGGGGCGCTGGTCGGCGTCGCCGATGCCGAGCCGATGGCGGTGGTGCAGCAGATCGACCAGGTCTACGTCGACGTACGCCAGCCGGCCGCGCAGCTGGAGTCGCTGCAGCGCAGCGCCGGCGACGGTGGCCAGCTTCCGGTGACGATCATCGGCGCGGCCGGCAAGCCGTTGCCCGAGCACGGCCAGTTGTTGTTCTCCGGCATCAACGTCGATGCGCGCACCGGTGATGTGATCCTGCGCATCCTGGTCGACAACCCGCAGCGCCAGCTGCTGCCGGGCATGTACGTGCGTGCCAGGGTGCCGCGCGGCGCCCCGGCCAGTGCGCTGACCCTGCCGCAGCAGGCGGTGCTGCGCAGCGCGGGCGGCCAGGCCTATGCCTGGGTGATCGCGGGCGATGGCAAGGCGGTGATCCGCACGCTGGAGGTCGACGGCAGCGTTGATCGCCAGTGGCTGGTCCGGCACGGGCTGAAGGCCGGCGAGCGGGTGGTGGTCGAGGGCCAGGAGCGCCTGCAGGAAGGCGTGGTGGTCGATGCGCGCGACTGGCAGCGACCGGTCGCCAGCGCCGGTGCGATGCAGGCCGGCAGCAAGGGCTGAGCCTTTCCCGGGCCAGTCTCTCCAGGGAAATCCAACATGGCACGTTTCTTCATTGATCGCCCGGTGTTCGCCTGGGTGCTGGCGATCTTCATCATCCTGGCTGGCGTACTGGCGATTCCGCGCCTGGCCGTGGAGCGCTATCCGGCCGTCGCGCCGCCCAGCGTCAGCATCTATGCCAGCTACCCGGGTGCCAGCCCGCAGACGCTGAACGACGCGGTGGTCGGCCTGATCGAGCGCGAGCTGTCCAGCGTCAAGCACCTGCTGTATTTCGAATCGTCGGTGGACACCTCCGGCGAGGCGTCCATCACCGCTACCTTCAAGCCGGGGACCAACCCGGAGCTGGCGCAGGTGGACGTGCAGAACCGGATCAAGGCGATCGAGCCGCGCCTGCCGCGCAGCGTGCGCCAGAACGGCCTGTTCGTGGAAGCGGCCGATTCCGGCTTCCTGATGCTGGTCGGCCTGCGTTCGCCGGATGCCAGTGTGAGCGAGGCGGCGCTGGGTGACTTCATGGCGCGCAACATCATCGAAGAGCTGCGCCGCATCGATGGCGTCGGCCGCGTGCAGTTGTTCGGTGCCGAGCAGGCGATGCGGGTGTGGCTGGACCCGACCCGGTTGACCGGCTATGGCCTGACCATGGGCGATGTGGCCGCGGCGATCGAGCAGCAGAACCTGGAGATCTCGCCGGGCCGCATCGGTGATTCGCCAGGTGTTCCCGGCCAGCGCATCACCGTGCCGCTGAGCGCCGATGGCCAGTTGTCCACGCCGGAGCAGTTCGCCGCCATCGTGCTGCGTGCCGGCGCCGACGGTTCACGGGTGGTACTGGGTGATGTCGCCCGCGTAGAGCTGGGTGCGCAGAGCTATGCCTGGGGCACGCGGGAGGACGGCCACCCGGCGACGGCGGCCGGCGTGCAGCTGCGCCCGGGCGCGAATGCAGTGCGAACCGCCGCCGCAGTGCGCGAGCGCATGGCCGAACTGGCGCCGCTGTTGCCGCGTGGCGTGGAGTCGAGCATTCCGTTCGACACCGCACCGTTCGTCAAGATCTCGATCCAGAAGGTGGTGCAGACGCTGCTGGAGGCGATGCTGCTGGTGTTCGCGGTGATGTACCTGTTCCTGCAGAACTGGCGCTACACCCTGATTCCGGCGCTGGTCGCCCCGATCGCGCTGCTCGGCACCTTCGCGGTGATGCTGGCGCTGGGCTTCTCGATCAACGTGCTGACCATGTTCGGGATGGTGCTGGCGATCGGCATCATCGTCGACGATGCGATCGTGGTGGTCGAGGGCGTGGAGCGGATCATGGCCGAGGAAGGCCTGCCACCGCGCGAGGCCACCATCAAGGCGATGCGCGAGCTGACCGGTGCGGTGATCGGCATCACCCTGGTGCTGACCGCGGTGTTCATCCCGATGGCGCTGGCCAGTGGATCGGTAGGCGCGATCTACCGCCAGTTCACCGTGGCGATGGCGGTGTCGATCCTGTTCTCGGCGCTGCTGGCACTGAGCCTCACCCCAGCGTTGTGCGCGACCCTGCTGCGCCCGAACAGCCATGGCCATCACGGTCGTGGCGGGCTGTTCGGCGCCTTCAATCGTGGCTTCGAGAGGATGACCGGGCATTACCAGCGTGGCGTGGCCTCGGTGCTGCAGCGGAGCGGGCGGGTGATGGGCGTGTTCGCCGCGCTGGTGGCCGCGTTGCTGCTGGGCCTGCACTGGCTGCCGGGCGCGTTCCTGCCGGAAGAGGACCAGGGCTACTTCATGACCTCGATCCAGCTGCCGGCGGAAGCCACGGCCGAGCGCACCCTGGCGGTGGTCGAAGCCTACGAACGGCACGTGGCGTCGCGCCCGGGCATCGGCTCCAACCAGTCGATCCTGGGCTACAGCTTCTCCGGTTCGGGCCCGAGCGCAGCGCTGACCTACACCATGCTGAAGGACTGGGGCGAGCGCGCCGGGGCCACCGCAGCGGGTGAGGTGGCGGCGGCGCAGAAGGCGATGGCGGCCATCGCCGAGGGCGAGGTGATGAGCGTGATGCCACCGGCAATCGACAGCCTGGGGCGTTCGTCCGGCTTCTCGCTGGCCCTGCAGGCGCGCACCGGGCAGAGCCAGGCCGAGTTGCGTGCGGCCCTGCAGCAGCTGTTGAAACGGGCCGAGGCCAGCCCGCTGCTGTCGGAGGTGCATGCCGATGGCCTGCCGGCCGGCACCAGCGTGCGGCTGGACATCGACCGCGCCAAGGCCGAGGCGATGGGCGTGGGCTTCGAGCACATCAGCAGCACGCTGTCGGCGGCGATGGGCTCGCAGTACGTCAACGACTTCCCCAACAAGGGCCGGTTGCAGCAGGTGATCCTGCAGGCCGACGCGCCGCACCGGATGGAACTGGAGGACGTGCTGAAGCTGTACGTGCGCAACAGCGAAGGCGGCATGGTGGCGCTGTCCGAACTGGTCACGCCGCACTGGACCGAAGCGCCGCTGCAGTTGCAGCGCTATCTCGGCTTCCCGGCCCTGAACCTGTCGGGCGCGCCAGCGTCCGGCGTGTCGACGGGGCAGGCGATGGCGGAGATGGAGCGGTTGGCGCAGCAACTGCCGTCCGGGTTCGCACTGCAGTGGACCAGCCAGTCGCTGCAGGAGCGTGAGTCGGGCGCGCAGGCGCCATGGCTGCTGCTGTTGTCGATGCTGGTGGTGTTCCTGGTACTGGCGGCGCTGTACGAGAGCTGGTCGATCCCGTTGGCGGTGATGCTGGTGGTGCCGCTGGGCCTGCTCGGTGCGGTCGCGGCGGTGCTGCTGCGTGGCATGCCCAACGATGTGTTCTTCAAGGTCGGTATGATCACGGTGATTGGGTTGTCGGCGAAGAACGCGATCCTCATCGTCGAGTTCGCGCGGCAGCTGCAGCAGCAGGGACGCGGCCTGGCCGAGGCAGCGCTTGAGGCGGCGCGGTTGCGCCTGCGGCCGATCCTGATGACGTCGCTCGCGTTCGCGCTGGGCGTTGTGCCGCTGATGCTGGCGCAGGGCGCGTCGAAGGAAACCCAGCAGGCGATCGGCACCGGGGTGTTCGGTGGCATGGTCAGTGCGACCGTGCTGGCGGTGTTTTTCGTGCCCGTCTTCTATGTAGTGGTGCAGGGTGCGCGGCAGTGGTCCGCGCAACGCCTGCGCAGGCGCCGGCCGATGCCGGAAGGATCCGTGGATGGAACGGAACATCGTTGAAGACCTGCATGAGGTGCAGCTGGCGGCGCTGGAACAGCGCCTGTGCCAGGCGTTGCTGGCGGACGACCATGAAGCGCTGACTGCGCTGGTGTCGCCTGCGCTGTTCATGATGGATGGCAACGGCGGACGCATGCTGGATCTGCCCTGGCTGGGTGATTGGCTGGCGGGAAACCTGCAGGTGCGGGCCCTGCAGCTGCAGGCAGTGGAAACGCTGCTGTGCGGTCGCCTGGCATTGCTGTCCAGCGAAGTGCGGCTGGAGGTGCGCCGGCAGGACCGTGAGCACGAATTGAAACTGCGGCTGCTGCGTGTATGGACCTGTAGTTCCGGCGCGGCGGGCGCCCAGCTGCTGTCGATGGCGGTGCTGGCCGCGTAAGCGCGGTCAGGCCGCTTTCAGGCCCCGCTCACCGTCTGGTGGTAGGGTCGAACCTCTCTGTAGTGCCGACAAGGAGTCGAGCCATGCGTGTAATTCCTGGTCTGTTGGCCGCTTCCCTCGGCGTGGTCCTGGCCGCCTGCCAGCCGGCCCCGTCTCCTGCTGCGGGCGGCAACGCTGCCACACCGGCCACCCCGCAGCCGAGCGACGCTACCGGCGGTGGCAGCGAAACCACCTACCTGTGTGGCGACCTGAGCGTGCGCGCCACGTTCAACGGCGAGGATGCGGCCACGGTGGTGATCGGCGATCGCACCTTCGCGATGACCTCCGAGCGTGCCGCCTCGGGTGCGAAGTACGGTGATGGCAAGGGCAACAGCTTCTGGACCAAGGGCAGCGATGATGGCCTGCTCAGCCTGAAGGGCGAGGCGGACCGCGAGTGCCATGCGGTGGCGGCGACGGAAGGCGATGGCAGTGCCGGTGCGGCTGCGTTCCGAGCCACCGGCAACGAACCCGGCTGGCTGGCGGTGGTCGACGGCGATGCGCCGGGCCTGCAGGTCGAGGTCGATTATGGTGAGCGCCGTTTCGATGTGGCCACGCCGACCGAGGGTGCAGACGGCTGGAGCGGCAAGGCGTCCGATGGCACCGACGTCAAGCTCAGTTTCCAGCGCACCACCTGCCAGGACGACATGAGCGGCGAAGCCTTCGAGGCCAAGGCGATGCTGACCGTGGGCACGCGCCAGTACCACGGCTGCGGCAATTTCGGCGCGAAGTAGGGCGCGGTTCCGAGGATCGGTAGCGCCGGGCCCTGCCTGGCGTTGTTTGCTCAACCCTCGCAGGGCGTGAGGTCCAGCTCGAACACCAGGTCGTAACGGCCGTTGATCGCGATCAGCGCGTTGCGGATCGCGCAGTCGCCGCGATGCCGTGCGACCAGATCGGTGAAGATCTTCTCGCGGCCCTCGCAGTACTCGGCATTGGCCGCTTCCAGCTCACGGCGGCGTTCGTCGTCGTACGGCTCTTCGCCGGCGAAGTGCTGGCACGTGTTTTCGCGCGCGAGGAAGGCCTGCACATCGGCTGGCATCGTGCAGTAGATGCGCACATCCTCGACGTCATAGACGTCGGCAGGAACCGGGCAGCCGGCGGCGGCGCGCGCCTGGTCCAGTGTCTCGTCGCCGCTGGGCAAGGCGGTAGGGGGTTCCGGCCCGGCGATGGCCTCTGCCATTGCGGGCGGTGCCTTTACCGGTTCGGCCGGCAGGGTTTCCGGTGCGATGCCGGCAGCGCGGTCCGCTGCCTGCGGCGAACACGCCGCAAGCAGGGACAGGCAACCGATCAGCGCAAGGGGCTTAGTCGGCACGGCCGGCGAACTCGCCGGTGGCGGTGTTCACCAGCACGCGTTCGCCATTGACGATGTACTCCGGCACCATGATCTCGATGCCGGTGTTGAGCTTGGCCGGCTTCGGGCGCTTGGTGGCGGTGCCGCCCTTCAGTTCCGGCGGGGTCTCGATCACTTCCAGCACCACCGAGGCCGGCAGCTGGATCGCCACCGGCTGCTCGTCGATGACCTGCACGTAGATGCCGGTCAGGCCATCGGTGATGTAGCCGGCGTCGTCGCCGATCACGTCTGCGTCCAGGGTGTACGGGGTGTAGTCCTCGTCATCGAGGAACACGAACGCATCGCCATCCTTGTACGAATAGGTGGACTGGCGGCGCAGCAGCTCAACCTCGACCAGGTTGTCGTCGGCATCGAAGCTGGCATCGAGCTTGTTGCCGCCCGGCACGCTGTACATGATGAAACGGAAGCGGACGTTGCCGCCGCGACCCTGCGGCGAGCTGCGCTCGATGTCGCGGATCTGGTACACGCCGTTGTTGTACTCGACGACGTTGCCCTTCTTGATGTCGTTGGCTTTCATGGTGATCTAGGTGGTTGGGGGAGGGCGCCGTCCCGGCGCCCGGGGGAATCACTTCGGAGCGAGGCGGGTAGCGCCGTCCAGGCGGATGGTCTCGCCGTTGAGGTAGGTATTGCCAAGGATGAAGCCGACCAGGCTGGCGAAGTCTTCCGGCTTGCCCAGGCGCGACGGGAACGGGATCGAGGCGGCCAGCGACTGCTGCACCACCTCGGGCATGCCATCGACCATCGGCGTCCAGAACACGCCCGGGGCGATGGTGTTGACGCGGATGCCGAAGCGCGACAGTTCGCGCGCCATCGGCAGCGTCATCGAGACCACGCCGCCCTTGCTGGCGGCATACGCGGCCTGGCCGATCTGGCCTTCATAGGCGGCGATGCTGGCGGTGTTGATGATCACGCCGCGCTCGCCGTCGATGCCGGCTTCGTTGTGCTGCATGCGGTTGGCTGCGGCCTTGGCCACGTTGAAGCTGCCGACCAGGTTGACCATCACCGTGCCCTGGAAGCCGGCCAGCGGCATCGGGCCCTCTTTGCCCAGCACGCGGCCTGCGCCGAGGATGCCGGCACAGTTCATCGCCACGTTCAGGCCGCCAAGGAAATCGTGGGCCTGGTCGATGGCTGCCGAGACGGCCGCCTCATCGCTGACGTTGACGTTGAAATAGCGGGCGTTGTCGGCCCCCAGTTCGCCAACAGCGGCTGCGCCCTTGTCGTCGTTGAGGTCGAACAGGGCCACCTTGCCGCCCTGGGCGACGAGGTGCTGGGCCACGGCCAGGCCGAGGCCGGAGACGCCGCCAGTGATCACGGCACGTACGGAAGACAGCTGCATTGAACGGTCCTGCAGGTTCGAGAACCGCCGATTCTAACGGAAGCCGCGAGCGGCGCCGTTGTGCACTGCGCCGCCTTTGCGGGGCGGCGCAGCATCGCGGTCAGCCGGCGGCTGCCAGAGCTTGTCCGGTACGGCTGGCGGTGGCGCGACCGAGCAGGCCGGCCAGCCAGCGGCCGGTCTCGGCCAGTGCCGGCAGGTCCACGCCGCTGTCCAGGCCCAGGCCCTGCAGCAGGTAGACCACATCCTCGCTGGCGACGTTGCCGCTGGCGCCCTTCGCATACGGGCAGCCACCGGCGCCCGACACCGCGCTGTCGACCACGCGTACGCCTTCTTCCAGGCAGGTGGCGATGTTGGCAATGGCCTGGCCGTAGGTGTCGTGGAAGTGCACGGCCAGCGCCGCCATCGGAATCTCGGCGGCGACCGCCTGCAGCATCGCCCGTGCCTTGCGCGGGGTGCCGACGCCGATGGTGTCGCCCAGCGAGATTTCGTAGCAGCCCATCTGGTGCAGGGCACGGGCCACGCGGACCACGTCGGCCAGTGGCACCTCGCCCTGGTAGGGGCAGCCGAGCACGGTGGACACATAGCCGCGCACACGCACGCCATCGGCGGCGGCGCGCCGCAGGATCGGCTCGAAACGGGCCAGCGACTCGTCGATGCCGGCATTGGTGTTGGTACGGTTGAACGCCTCGGAGGCGGCGGTGAACACCGCCACTTCCTCCACGCCCACCGCGCGGGCACGGTCGTAGCCCTGCTCGTTCGGTACCAGTACGGGATAGTGGATGCCGGGCCTGCGCTGGATGCCGGCATAGACCTCGGCGGCATCGGCCA
This sequence comes from Stenotrophomonas maltophilia, assembly GCF_047497515.2. GTDB lineage: Bacteria > Pseudomonadota > Gammaproteobacteria > Xanthomonadales > Xanthomonadaceae > Stenotrophomonas. The sequence goes on along the minus strand of NZ_JAXAXL020000014.1, from coordinate 36,068 downwards.
GCTGCGGGATCCACTTCGGGCTGACAAAGCTGGTCGCCTCGATGCTGCGCAGGCCGGTGGCTGACAGGCGGTTGATCAGTTCGATCTTGTCGGCGGTGGATACCGACTGCTTTTCGTTCTGCAGGCCGTCACGCGGGCCGACCTCGACGATGCGGACGTAGTCGCTCATGCCTGGGCCTCGGTGGCCGGGCGATGGCAGACCGCTTCGATGTTGTTGCCGTCCGGGTCGAGCACGAAGGCGCCGTAGTAGTCCGGGTGGTACCACGGGCGCAGGCCGGGGGCGCCGTTGTCGCGGCCGCCGGCGGCGAGGGCGGCGGCATGGAAGGCGTCCACCTGCGCGCGGCTGGCGCAGGCGAAGGCCACGTGCACGCCGTGGCTTGCGGTGCCGCCATTGCCGAGCCAGAAGAACGGCTTGCCGTCGCTACCGAAGCCGACATGGTCGTGGGCGCCGGTCTGTTCGGCGGTGACTTCCATCACCACGCCGATCTGCAGCGGCGCCAGCGCGTGAAGGAAAAAGGCCTTGCTGCGCGCCAGGTCGGCGCTGGTCAAACCAAAATGATCGAGCATGTTCAGGCTTCCGTGACCCAATGGGGCGCGCGCTTGTCGAGGAACGCGCCCAGGCCTTCCTGGCCCTCGGCGGAGACCCGCAGGCGCGCGATCAGCGCGGCATTATCCCGATCCAGCGCGTCGCGATCATGGCTGTCGCGGACCTGCCGGACCAGTTGCTTGGCGGTGGACGAGGCGATCGGGCCGGCCTTGTCGAGCAGGGCCAGCTGGCGTTCCAGTGCCTCGTCCAGGCGCTCGGGCTCGACCAGCTGGTGCACCAGGCCGATGCGCAGGGCGGTGTCGGCGTCGAAGTGCTCGCCCGTGGCGAACCAGCGCCGAGCCTGGCGTGGGCCGATGGCCTCGATCACATAGGGCGAGATCACCGCCGGCAGCAGGCCGAGGCGGCTTTCGGTCAGGCCGAAGCGGGCCGAGGTGCTGGCGATGGCGATGTCGCAGCAGGCGACCAGGCCGACACCGCCGCCGAAGGCGGCGCCGTGGACCCGGGCCAGGGTCGGCTTGGGCAGCTCGTCCAGGGTGCGCATCAGCCGTGCCAGCGCCAGCGAATCCTCGCGGTTGTCGGCCTCGCTGGCCGCGGCCATGCCGCGCATCCACTGCATGTCGGCCCCGGCCGAGAAGGAGGCGCCGTGGCCGGCCACCACCACCGCGCGGACCGCATCATCGCGGCCGGCGGCTTCCAGCGCGGCGGTCAGCCGCGCGATCAGGCTGGCGTCAAAGGCGTTGTGCAGCTCCGGGCGGTTCAGCCAGAGGGTGAGGACGGCGCCGCGGCGCTCGATCTGCAAAGCATCGTTCATGGGATTCCAGGGTCACTCCATACCTGTATGGATCATAGCGGGCCATTGGTCATGGGCCATGACGCGACGCGGGAATGTTAGAATCGAGAACCATTTACATCCAGCAGAGATTACGCTAGATGACGCTGTCCGAACTGCCGCTGCACATCTCGGCCGTGGTCGAGTCCGTGCAGGACCTGCATGCCAACGATGCGATCGCCCGTCGCCTGCGCGAACTGGGCTTCGTCAAGGGCGAGGAAGTGCGCCTGGTGGCCAAGGGCCCGGTAGGCGGGGAGCCGCTGCTGGTGCAGGTCGGGTTCACCCGGTTCGCGCTGCGGATCAGTGAAGCCAAGCGCGTCGTGGTTGACGCGGCCAGCCAGGAACGACGTGCATGACCCCTACCGTCTCTACCGCTCCCCTGCGCGTTGCGCTGGTCGGTAACCCGAACAGTGGCAAGACCGCGCTGTTCAACCAGCTGACCGGCAGCCGGCAGAAGGTCGCCAACTACACCGGCGTCACCGTCGAGCGCAAGGAAGGCCGCCTGCGCGCGCCCTCCGGCCGTGAATTCGCCGTACTCGACCTGCCGGGTGCCTACAGCCTGCAGCCGGCCAGCCTGGACGAGGCGATCACCCGTGACCTGTGCCGTGGCTTCTACCCAGGCGAGGCCGCGCCGGACGTGCTGCTGTGCGTGATCGATGCCACCAACCTGCGCCTGCACCTGCGCTTCGCGCTGGAACTGCGCGAGCTGGGCAAGCCGATGGTGGTGGCGCTGAACATGGTCGATGCCGCCCAGCGCCGCGGCATCCAGGTGGACGTGGCTGCGCTGGAGCGCGAGCTGGGCGTGCCGGTGGTGGAAACCGTGGCAGTACGCAAGCAGGGCGCCAAGGCGCTGGTCGAGCGCCTCGATGCGATGGTGCCGCACCTGGATGCGCCGGTACCGGGCCCGGAAGGCGGCATCGACTACCACGCCAAGGTGCGCCAGATCCTGTCGGTGGCCGTGCGCATGCCGGCACGTACCGCCAAGATCGACGACGCGCTGGACCGCTGGCTGCTGCACCCGGTGTTCGGCCTGGTCAGCCTGGCGGTGGTGATGTTCCTGATTTTCCAGGCGGTCTACGCCTGGGCAACGCCGCTGATGGATGCCATCGAGGCCGGCTTCGCCTGGCTCGGCGCGTTCGTCGGCAGCGTGCTGCCGGAAGGGCCGCTGGCCAGCCTGCTGACCGACGGCATCATCGCCGGCGTCGGCGGTGTGGTGGTGTTCCTGCCGCAGATCCTGATCCTGTTCTTCTTCATCCTGGTGCTGGAAGAGTCCGGCTACCTGCCGCGTGCGGCCTTCCTGCTCGACCGCATGATGGCGGCCGCCGGCCTGTCCGGCCGCTCGTTCATCCCGCTGCTGTCCAGCTTCGCCTGTGCGGTGCCGGGCATCATGTCCACCCGCAGCATCCAGGACCCGCGCGACCGGCTGGCCACGATCCTGGTGGCGCCGCTGATGACCTGCTCGGCGCGCCTGCCGGTGTACGCGCTGCTGATTGGTGCCTTCATCCCGCAGAAGACGGTGTGGGGCGTGTTCAACCAGCAGGGCCTGGTCCTGTTCGGCCTGTACGCGGCGGGCATCCTCAGTGCGCTGGCGATGTCGTGGATCATGAAGAAGTGGCGCCGCGACAAGAGCGAGCATCCGCTGATGCTGGAGCTGCCGTCGTACCGCCTGCCGCATGTGCGCGACCTGGCCGTGGGCCTGTACGAGCGCGGCATGATCTTCCTCAAGCGCGTCGGCGGCATCATCCTGGCGCTGACCATCCTGCTGTGGGTGTTGCTGTCGTTCCCGGCGGCGCCGGTGGGCGCCACGATGCCGGCCATCGATTACAGCTACGCCGGCCAGATCGGTCATGCGATGGCGGTGTTCTTCGCGCCGCTGGGCTTCAACTGGCAGATCTGCATTGCGCTGATCCCGGGCCTGGCCGCGCGTGAAGTGGCGGTGTCCTCGCTGGCCACGGTGTACGCGCTGTCGGCGGCCGATGACGATGCCGCCAGCCAGGCGCTGACCCCGCTGATCAGCGACGGCTGGTCGCTGGCCACCGCGTTGTCGCTGCTGGTCTGGTACATCTACGCACCGATGTGCATCTCGACGCTGGCCACCATCAAGCGCGAGACCAATTCGTGGAAGACGATGGCCTTTTCGGCGTTCTACCTGTTCGCCGCGGCCTACGTGGCGGCGCTGATCACCTACCAGGTGACCCGGGCGCTGGGAGGCGGCTGATGGACAGCGGATTGCTGCTGCAATACCTGATCATCGCGGTGGCCGTGCTGGTCAGCGCCTGGGTGGTGTTGAAGAAGCAGTTCCCCGGCACCGTGCGCAGGGTGCGCGGCGCACTGGCGCTGGCCCTGTTGAAGCCGGGGCGCGCCGCCTGGCTGCAGGGGCTGGGGCGGAAGATCGCGCCGCCGGCGACGGGCGGCAGTGGCGCATGTGGCGGCTGCGACAGCTGCGGGCCAACCAAGAAGTAGCGTCGGGCTTGCTCGACGGCTGCGGCCTGATGGGTGCGAACCTCGGTTCGCAAGCTTCGCGCCTGGTGGGTGCGAACCTTGGTTCGCACGCTTCTGCGGGGTTCATCCACGCATGGCGTGGATCTACTGATCGCCCTCATCCACGCATGGCGTGGATCTACCGAACGTCGGCCGGGTTCAGACCTCCTTGCGGATGAGGGCGCGGAAGCTTCCATCCCGGTTCAATCGACGCACTGACTCGCGGTTTCCATGGACTGCCGCAAAGCCCGCCACATCGGCAAGGGCACCGAGCAGCAGGCCTTTCAGCGCATCACGATCGCCGGCCTCCAGCAGATCATCCAGGTCCTGCTGGATGAAGGCCCGGCGCAGGCCGGGCGTTTCTTCGATCCGCCAGTCGACATGCGGCGTGGGAATGCTGGAGCGGTACCTGAACGCAGTTTCCAGGTCGCAAGGTGCAAGGGGGTGCTCAAGCAGCTCTGGGAAGTAGAGGCCGGCATTCACATAGAATCCCCGGTGTTCGCTGGCACGTTGGTGATTGACGACAAGCAGGACGCCCTCCAGCAGCCGATAGCGGGTGGTGGTGGTCCCGGCAAAGCCTGTCTTCCTTGCACATCTGCTGAAGACTGTCGCGGATTTCATGGGGCCCGCCTGGGCTGGAGGAAGGGCCCACAGCCTTGTCGCGCCATGCGCGAGGGTCAATTGGCAAACGCGACACCCGGAAGGTGGGCCGGCAGTTCATCCACGCATGGCGTGGATCTACCTGGCGCGGGACCCCAGCTCCGCCGCCAGCGCCAGCCACCGGCCGCGCTGGGCCGGTGTGCTGCTGCGTACCGCGCCCAGCCGGCTGACGCGCACCGGGCGGATGCCGCAGAATTCCAGGATGGTCGCGCGGATCTGCACGATGCCGGGGTCGCGGTAGATCCAGCGGTAGTACCAGGGCGGCGTATCCAGCGTGGTGATCACGCGCGCGCTGCGACCGGCCAGCAGCCGGTCCCACCACACCGAATCGCGCCGGTAGCGGAAGGCGTACCCCGGCAGCAGCACGCGGTCGAAGAAGCCCTTCAGCAGGGCCGGCATCGCGCCCCACCAGGTGGGATAGACCAGCACCAGGTGATCGCAGGCCTCGATCGCATCCGCCGCGTCCTGCAGGTCGGCTTCCAGCGGCTGGACCTGCCGGTAACCATGCCGCAGTACCGGATCGAACTCGAGTTCACCCAGGGCGATCAGGCGTACCCGGTGGCCGGCATTTTCGGCGGCGGTGGCATAGCGTTGGGCGAGGGCGCCGCACAGGCTCTCACGGTCGGGATGGCCGAGCAGGATCAGGATGGAACGGGACACGGCAACCTCGGGCAATGGAAAGTGCGCGAGGGTGCGGCCTGCCCCAGGGGCAGAGTCAAACGCGGGCGGAGCAGCCGGTGGGTTGCAGGACGCAGTCGCCACTGCCGGAGAGCAGCCACTGCCGTAGTTCATCGCTGACCTGCTGCAGGGCGACGTCGACCTGTTCCAGTCGTACCCGCTCGCTGGCAATGCGGCTGCGCTGCTGCTCAAGCAAGGCCAGTACCGCCGGCCAGTCGAGCCGCCCATCCCCGCCCTGCAGGCGCGAGATCGCGGCCAGGGTGATGCCCAGCCCCAATGCCTGGCGGATCAGTTGCACCCAGGCCACGTCGTGTTCGCTGTAATCGCGATAGCGGTTCACGCGCGGCACCGGTGGCAGCAGCCCGCGGGCTTCGTACAGGCGAATGGCCTTGGCGCTGGCGCCTGTCAGGCGGCTGACCTCGGAGATGCGCATCGGCTCAGTCCCGCACCAGCCCGCCATCGACCACCAGGTTCTGGCCGGTCACCGCGCGCGACCAGGGGCTGGCGAAGAACAGCGCCGCATCGGCGAACTCGGCCGGAGTAGTGACGCTGCGCAGCGGGGTGTTGGCGGCGATGTAATCGAACACCGCCTCGGGCGTGGCGGCGCTGGCGTCGGTGGTGCGCAGCAGCCCGCCGGACAGCATGTTCACCGTGATCCCGTGCGGGCCGAGATCGCCGGCCAGGGTGCGGGTCAGCGACAGCAGCGCAGCCTTGGCCGCGGTGTAGTCGTGGTAGGGCACCACCGGGTTCTGGAACAGGTTGGTGCCGATGTTGATCACCCGGCCGAAGCGGCGCGCCTGCATGCCGGGCAGGGCGGCCTGCACGGTGTTCAGTGCGCCACGCACGCTGCCTTCGAACTGCGCCTGGAACGCTGGCCAGCCGATGTCGGCGGCGCTGTCGCGGGCATCGCCATTGAACGAGAAGGCGGCCAGCGCGTTGTTGACCACGGTGGTGACGCCTTGGCCGAAGTGGGCCAGGGCATGCTGCAGCATCGCATCGACCTGGCCGCGATCGGTGATGTCTGCCGGCAGTGCGATGGCCTGTCCGCCCAACTCGGCGGCCAGTGCACGTGCAGCGCCCTCGCTGCGGCGGTAGTTGATGATGACCCGCGCGCCGTGCGCAGCGAAGGCACGGGCGATGTGCTGGCCCAGGCCACGGCCGGCACCGGTGACCAGCACCAGTTGTTCGCTGATCTGCATGAGGAAGCTGCCATCCATTGCATGAAAGGGCATGCAGCGTAGCAGCGATGGCGCTTGCCGGAGCGGGCATGCAGCCGCTAGCCTGCGGGCATGAACCAGACACCTCTGCGATTGCTCATTCACGGCGCTTCCGGGCGCATGGGCCAGGCCCTGCTGCGGCTGGCCGCCGAACATCCCGATACCCTGCAGATCGTGGCTGCGGTTACCGGCCGTGCGCCGGCCCAGCGCGTGGTCGACGGCGTGCCGTTCTTCGCGGCCAGCGAACTGCCCGGTGCGCCGGTGTTCGAAGTGGCGATCGACTTCAGCCTGCCGGACGGCTTCGACCCGATGCTGGCGCTGTGCGTGGAGCGCGGCGCGGGACTGGTCTCGGGCACAACGGGTATCTCCAGCTCCCAGCGCCAGGCGCTGGAGGCCGCGGCGGCGAAGATCCCGCTGGTCTGGGCCTCCAACTTCAGCCTGGGCGTGGCGGTGCTGGACGAGCTGGTCGAGCGTGCGGCACAGGCGCTGGCCGGTTGGGACTGCGACATCGTCGAATCCCACCATACGCAGAAGAAGGACGCCCCGTCGGGGACCGCACTGACCCTGGGTGCCGCCGCACAGCGGGGCGGGGCAGAACCGCACTACGCCAGCCTGCGTGCCGGCGATATCGTCGGTGAGCATCTGGTGCAGTTCACCGGCCTCGGCGAGCGTATCGAGCTGGTGCACCGCGCCACCAACCGCGACATTTTTGCCCGCGGCGCGCTGTTCGCCGCCCGCCAGCTGCGCGGCCGGGCGGCCGGCAGCTACCGCGTACGCGATCTGCTGCAATAGAGCGGCTAGAGCCGGCCGCTGGCCGGCTGCCTCGGGTGGCTGAGGCCATTGGAATTGCCGGCCAGCGGCCGGCACTACCAGGCGGTGAGCCACGCATACGCCGCCGGATTGAAATGAATGCGCAATCGCCTGTTCATGAACAGCGATAACCGCTGGCGCGAGCGCCCCGGCAGCGCTACAATTCGCACTCGCCGAATCACGAAAGCCGGACCGGTCCCAGACCGTACGTCCGCGCTTTTTTGCAACCGGATTTCCGTGAAGCGCAGGCGTGACTTCGGCAGCCCCCTCGGTAGCCAAAGTGAGATTCCCGTGACCCAAGCCGCAATCCTCGTCCTCGAAGACGGCACCGTATTCGAGGGCGAATCCGTAGGCGCGCCCGGCCTGTCCGTCGGTGAGGTGGTGTTCAACACCGCCATGACCGGCTACCAGGAAGTGTTGACCGACCCGTCCTACGCCCGGCAGATGGTCACGCTGACCTATCCGCATATCGGCAATGCCGGCATGACCGACCAGGACAATGAAGCGTCCAAGGTGTGGTCGGCCGGCCTGATCGTGCGCGACGTACCGCGCCGCCCCAGCAACTGGCGCAGCCAGGTGTCGCTGCAGGACTGGCTGATCCAGCGTGGCGTGGTCGCCATCGCCGGCATCGACACCCGCAAGCTGACCCGCATCCTGCGCGAGAAGGGCGCGCAGAACGGTGCGCTGATGGCCGGCGACATCGACGTGGAAAAGGCACTGGAAGCCGCCCGCAAGTTCCCGGGCCTGAAGGGCATGGATCTGGCCAAGGTCGTCACTACCGAGAAGACCTACACCTGGACCGAGGGCCAGCTGGACCTGGATGCCAATGCCTTCGTCAGCGTGCCGGCGAAGTTCAAGGTCGTGGCCTACGACTTCGGCGTGAAGACCAACATCCTGCGCATGCTGGCCGAGCGCGGCTGCGAAGTGACGGTGGTGCCGGCACAGACCCCGGCCGCCGAAGTGCTGGCGCTGAAGCCGGACGGCGTGTTCCTGTCCAATGGCCCGGGTGACCCGGAACCGTGCGACTACGCCATCGAAGCGATCAAGACCTTCATCGACGTGAAGATCCCGACCTTCGGCATCTGCCTGGGCCACCAGCTGCTGGGCCTGGCCTCGGGCGCCAAGACCATGAAGATGGGCCACGGCCACCACGGCGCCAACCACCCGGTGCAGGACCTGGACAACGGCCGGGTGATGATCACCTCGCAGAACCACGGTTTCGCGGTCGATGAATCGACCCTGCCGGCGACCCTGCGCGTGACCCACCGTTCGCTGTTCGACGGTACCAACCAGGGCATCGCCCGTACCGACGTGCCGGCGTTCTCGTTCCAGGGCCACCCGGAAGCGTCGCCCGGCCCGACCGATGTCGGCCCGCTGTTCGACCGTTTCGTGGTGCTGATGGAGCAGGCCAAGGCGTGATCAGTACGCCGCCGGCCCCCCCGGTGGCGTCGCGATGGACCGTAAGCCCCCGCATCGCTGCTGCCGCTGGCGCGGCGCTGCGGATCAAGATTCCTGATCGACAGCGTGCGATCACCCCCCTTGTCACGCTGTACTGACTTAGAGAAGAAAATGCCCAAGCGCACTGACCTCAAGACCATCCTCATCATCGGTGCTGGCCCGATCGTCATCGGCCAGGCCTGCGAGTTCGACTACTCCGGTGCCCAGGCCTGCAAGGCCCTGCGCGACGAGGGTTACCGCGTGGTGCTGGTCAACAGCAACCCGGCCACGATCATGACCGACCCGGAGATGGCCGACGCCGTCTACATCGAGCCGATCAACTGGCAGACGGTCGAGAAGATCATCGCCAAGGAAAAGCCGGATGCACTGCTGCCGACCATGGGTGGTCAGACCGCGCTGAACTGCGCGCTGGACCTGGCCGACCACGGCGTGCTGGAGAAGTACAACGTCGAACTGATCGGTGCCAAGCGCGAAGCGATCCGCATGGCCGAAGACCGCGAGCTGTTCCGCGTAGCCATGGGTGAGATCGGCCTGGAATGCCCGACCGCTGCCGTCGCCCACACCCTGGACGAAGCGCTGGAGATCCAGACGCGCGTCGGTTACCCGACCATCATCCGCCCCAGCTTCACCCTGGGCGGCAGCGGTGGCGGCATCGCCTACAACCGCGAAGAGCTGGTCGAGATCGTCAGCCGCGGCCTGGAGCTGTCGCCGACCACCGAAGTACTGGTGGAAGAGTCGGTGCTGGGCTGGAAGGAATTCGAGATGGAAGTGGTCCGCGATACCGCGGACAACTGCATCATCGTCTGCTCGATCGAGAACCTGGACCCGATGGGCGTGCACACCGGTGACTCGATCACCGTGGCCCCTGCACAGACCCTGACCGACAAGGAATACCAGCGCCTGCGCGATGCCTCCATCGCCGTGCTGCGCAAGATCGGCGTCGATACCGGTGGCTCGAACGTGCAGTTCGGCATCAACCCGAAGACCGGCCGCGTGGTCGTCATCGAGATGAACCCGCGCGTGTCGCGTTCCTCGGCGCTGGCTTCCAAGGCCACCGGCTTCCCGATCGCCAAGGTCGCGGCCAAGCTGGCCGTGGGATACACCCTGGACGAACTGAAGAACGAGATCACCGGCGGCCTGACCCCGGCCTCGTTCGAGCCGTCGATCGATTACGTTGTCACCAAGATCCCGCGCTTTGCTTTCGAGAAGTTCCCGGCCGCCGACGCCCGCCTGACCACCCAGATGAAGTCGGTGGGCGAGGTGATGGCGATGGGCCGTACCTTCCAGGAGTCGGTGCAGAAGGCGCTGCGTGGCCTGGAAACCGGCAAGGTCGGCTTCGACCCGACCGGCCTGGACCTGAGCAACGAAGAAGACCTGCAGACCCTGCGCCGCGAGCTGAAGGCCCCGGGCCCGGAGCGCCTGTTCTTCGTCGCCGATGCGTTCCGCGCCGGCATGAGCGTGGAAGAGATCTACGCACTGTCGTTCATCGATCACTGGTTCCTGGACCAGATCGAGGAAATCATCGCTGCCGAAGCTGACGTCGCTGCCGGTGGCATCGACGCGCTGGACGCTGCACGCCTGCGCAAGCTGAAGCGCGCAGGCTTCTCCGACGCACGCCTGGCGCAGCTGACCGGCACCAACGAAGCCGCCATCCGCGCGCTGCGTCGTGCGCACAAGGTGCGCCCGGTCTACAAGCGCGTGGACTCCTGTGCCGGTGAATTCTCCACCGGTACCGCCTACCTGTACTCGACCTACGAGGACGAGTGCGAGGCTGCGCCGAGCAACCGCGACAAGATCATGATCCTGGGCGGTGGCCCGAACCGCATCGGCCAGGGCATCGAGTTCGACTACTGCTGCGTGCACGCGGCACTCGCGCTGCGCGAGGATGGCTATGAAACCATCATGGTCAACTGCAACCCGGAAACCGTGTCGACCGACTACGACACCTCCGACCGCCTGTACTTCGAACCGCTGACCCTGGAAGACGTGCTGGAAATCGTCGAACTGGAACAGCCGAAGGGCGTGATCGTGCAGTACGGCGGCCAGACCCCGCTGAAGCTGGCGCGCGCGCTGGAAGCCAACGGCGTGCCGGTGATCGGCACCAGCCCGGACTCGATCGACCTGGCCGAAGACCGCGAGCGCTTCCAGCAGCTGGTCGACAAGCTGGGCCTGAAGCAGCCGCCGAACCGCATCGCCCGCAACGACCAGGAAGCCCTGCTGCTGGCCCGCGAGATCGGCTACCCGCTGGTGGTGCGCCCGAGCTACGTGCTGGGCGGCCGTGCGATGGAGATCGTCTACGGCGAAGCCGACCTGGCCCGCTACGTGCGCGACGCGGTGAAGGTGTCCAACGATTCGCCGGTGCTGCTGGACCGCTTCCTCGACAACGCCGTCGAGTGCGACGTCGACATCATTGCCGATGCGCAGGGCAACGTCCTGATCGGCGGCGTGATGGAGCACATCGAAGAAGCCGGCGTGCACTCGGGCGATTCCTCGTGCTCGCTGCCGCCTTACTCGCTGTCGGCTGAAACCCAGGCCGAGCTGCGCCGCCAGGTGGTGGAACTGGCCAAGGCCCTGAACGTGGTCGGCCTGATGAACACCCAGTTCGCGATCCAGACCAGCGATGAAGGTGCCGACACCATCTACCTGCTGGAAGTGAACCCGCGTGCCTCGCGCACCGTGCCGTTCGTGTCCAAGGCCACCGGCATGCCGCTGGCCAAGATCGCCGCCCGCTGCATGGCCGGCAAGACGCTGGCCGAGCAGGGCGCGACCAAGGAAATCGTGCCGGACTACTACTCGGTGAAGGAAGCGATCTTCCCGTTCGCCAAGTTCCAGGGCGTCGACCCGATCCTTGGGCCGGAAATGCGCTCCACCGGTGAAGTGATGGGCGTGGGCCGCACCTTCAACGCCGCCTTCGCGCGTGCGCAGGAAGCCGGTGGCATCAAGGCGCCGCCGGTCGGCAAGGCCTTCGTTTCGGTCCGCGATCCGGACAAGAAGCGCGTGCTGCCGGTGGCCAAGGCGCTGCTGGCGCGTGGCTACAGCCTGGTCGCCACCCGTGGCACCGCCGCATGGCTGCAGCAGCACGGCATGGACTGCGAGATCATCAACAAGGTGGTCGAAGGCCGTCCGCACATCGTCGACTCGATCAAGAACGGTGAGATCGTCTACATCGTCAACACGACTGAAGGTCGTTCGGCGATCAACGACTCGTTCTCGATCCGTCGCGAGGCGCTGCAGCACCGCGTCACCTACTCGACCACCATTGCCGGCGCCAAGGCGCTGGTGGATTCACTGGAATTCCGCGGCACCGGCCCCGTCTGGTCGCTGCAGGAGCTGCACAAGGAGTTGAATGCATGAGAGCCCCCATCACCATGAAGGGCGCGCAGAAGCTGCGCGACGAACTGGATCACCTGAAGTCGGTCAAGCGCCCGAAGGTGATCGCCGCGATCGCCGAAGCGCGCGAGCACGGTGACCTGAAGGAGAACGCCGAGTACCACGCCGCGCGCGAGGAACAGGGCTTCATCGAAGGTCGCATCAAGCAGCTGGAAGGCGAGCTGTCGCACGCCGAGATCATCGACGTGAGCAAGCTCAATGCCGGCTCCAAGGTGGTGTTCGGTGCCAGCGTGACCCTGGCCGACGTGGAAACCGACGAAGAGAAGAAGTACCAGATCGTCGGTGACCTGGAAGCGGACATCAAGCTGGGCCTGATCGCCATTTCCTCGCCGGTGGCGCGCGCGATGATCGGCAAGCTGGAGGGCGATTCGATCGTGATCGACGCCCCGGCCGGGCAGCGCGAGTACGAGATCGTCAGCGTCAGCTACGTGGACTGATCGGGTGGCAACGGCGACCCTGTTGTTGCCGGCACGCAGCCGCTTTGCGGCGGCTGCATTGCCAGACGAGGTGGCGCGGGCCCTGGGTCGCGCGGCCGCTGTGCAGCTGGACGCCGGTGAGCGCGCGCAGCTGCAACGGCATTTCACCGTGGCCGCGCCGCAGTGGCCGGTGGCTGCGTTGACCCGCCAGCGTGATGTCGGCGATGCCGCCGGCGCCCGCTGGCTGCGCGCCGATCCGGCCTGCATGGTGCCGGACATGCACGGCGCGCGGATGATGGCCTACGGCGAGACGCTGCGGCCGACCCTGGCCGACAGCCTGGCCCTGCTGCCGGTGTTGCAGCCGTTGTTCGCCGACGCCGGGTTCGTGCTGGACGCGCCCGATCCCTCGCGTTGGTACCTGCGTCTGCCGATCGACCTGGCCTTGCCCGAGTTCGACAGCCCCGACGAGGTGCTCGGTGATGACCTGTTCTCGCACCTGCCGGAAGGGGAGGTTGGCCGTCGCTGGCGGGCCTTGATGACTGAGGCGCAGGTGCTGCTGCACAACCATTCCTGGAACCAGCAGCGCGTGACCCAGGGACAACAGCCGATCAATTCGCTGTGGTTCTGGGGCGGCGGCGTGATGCCGGTGTCGGTCAGCACGGCGCACGCGCAGGTGCGCAGTCGTGATGCGTTGCTGCAGGGCTTGGCGCTGGCGGCCGGCGTGGCGGTGGATGGCGAGCAGGCGGTGGATGCACTGGTCGACCTGCGCCAGCTGCGTTCATTGCAGCAGCTGGGCAATGATGCGATCCGGCCGCTGCTGGCCGCGCTCAAGCGCGGTGAGCTGCAGCGCCTGGTGCTGGACTTCGAGGATGGCCTGCAGTTCCAGTTGGACCGTGGCCAGCGCTGGCAGTTCTGGAAGAAGCCGCGGCAGCTGCACGACTGAGTACCCGATTGGATCCGGTAGAGTCGACTGTTGGTCGACCAACGCGCAACGCGCGGGGTTTCCTGCATCCGAACGAAGTGCAGTTGACTAACAGTCGACTCTACCGGCCAGTGGCTGTGGGGGTATCATCCTCCTGTCTTTCGTAACCGGCGATGCCGATGTCCCTTGCCGCCGATGCCGTGCAGCCATCTCCTGATACGCCGACGATCCGCCGCCGCGATGCGGTCGCACCCGGCAGCTGGCCGGAGGGCACGCTGCCGCTGCTGGCCAGGTTGTACGCAGCGCGTGGCGCGGAAACGCCGGAGCTGGCACTGCCGAAACTGGGCAGTCTGCACGCGCCCGAGCTGCTGACCGGCATCGATGATGCGGTGGGCCTGCTGGTCGAAGCCATCGCCCATGACAAGCGCATCCTGGTGGTGGGCGATTTCGACTGCGATGGCGCCACCGCCTGTGCGGTGGGCGTGCGTGGCCTGCGCATGCTCGGCGCGCAGCATGTCTTCCACGCAGTGCCCAACCGCATGGTGCATGGCTACGGCCTGTCGCCGTCGCTGGTGGACGAACTGGCCGCGCTGCAGCCAGACCTGCTGGTCACGGTCGACCACGGCATTGCCTGCCATGCCGGTGTCATCGCCGCCAAGGCGCGCGGCTGGCAGGTGCTGGTCACTGACCATCACCTGCCGGGCCCGCAGCTGCCGCCGGCCGATGTCATCGTCGATCCGAACCTGGATGGCGATGCCTTCCCCAGCAAATCGCTGGCCGGCGTCGGTGTGATCTTCTACGTGCTGATGGCGTTGCGCCGGCAGATGCGCGAGGCCGGTGTCTTCGCCGATGGCAAGGGCCCGGACCTGACCGCGCTGCTGGACCTGGTGGCGGTGGGCACCGTCGCCGACCTGGTGGCGCTGGATCCGAACAACCGTGCACTGGTCAGCGCGGGCCTGCGCCGGCTGCGTGCCGGGCAGGGCTGTGTCGGCCTGCGCGCCCTGATCGAAGCCAGTGGCCGCGATGCCGCACGACTGACCGCCGCCGATATCGGCTTCGCACTTGGGCCGCGCCTGAACGCTGCGGGCCGGCTGGAAGACATGGCGCTGGGCATCGCGCTGCTGCTGACCGAGGACCCACGGCAGGCACGCGACATTGCGCAGACACTTGAGCAGATCAATTCGGAACGGCGCGCGGTGCAGCAGTCGATGACCGATGACGCCGAGCAGGCGCTGACCCGGGTGGTGCTGGACATGGCCGGGCGACCGGTGGCGGCCTGCCTGTTCGATGCCGACTGGCACCCGGGCGTGGTGGGCCTGGTCGCATCGAAGATGAAGGACCGGCTGCATCGACCGGTGATCGCCTTCGCTCCGGCCGAACCGGGCGCCGACACGCTGCGCGGCTCGGCCCGTTCCATTCCCGGCCTGCACATCCGTGACGCACTGGCGCTGGTCGACGCGCGCCATCCAGGCCTGATTGAACGTTTCGGCGGGCACGCGATGGCCGCCGGCCTCAGCCTGCGCCTCGATCACATTGATGATTTCAAGGCCGCTTTCGTCGCCGTGGTGCTGGAAATGCTCGACCCGTCGGCGCTGCAGCAGCAGGTGCTGAGCGACGGTGAACTGGCGGCGGACGAGCTGGACCATCGCCATGCCGACGCGCTGCGCCTGGCCGGGCCGTGGGGGCAGGGCTTCCCGGAACCACTGTTCGACGGCCACTTCGAAGTGGCCAACTGGCGCGTGCTGAAGGAGCGCCACCTGAAGCTGGAACTGCGCCTGCCGGGCGTGCCCGGCACGATCAACGCCATCCACTTCGGCGGCTGGCACGGCAATGCACCGGCCCGCCATGTGCATCTGGCCTACCGTCTGGCCTGCGACGACTATCGTGGCGGCAGCGCGATCCAGCTGATCGTCGAGCACTGCCTGCCCGCCTGAAAAAAAGGGACGGGGATCAGGTCGCTTGTGCCTTGTTTGCCGCTTGCGACTTGATCCCCTCCGTCCCCCTTTTTTTCTGTGAGGTCAGCGGACCTCGGTCACCAGGGTCGGCAGTTCCCAGGTTCCACCGGGCACGCCGCGGCACAGGCCCGCCGCAATCTCGGAGGTAGCGACGAAGGCCGTGCCATTCCAGGTCCAGGTGTTCTGCGAGATGCAGTCACCCAGGCCGCGGCCCTTCTGCGCGGCGATGATCTGCCCATCGTCATAGTCGATCGCATCACTGGTCACCCACTGCGGCTGGAACGGGGCCTGTGGACGGGCGACCCAGAAGCCGTCGCCGGTGTTGTAGGCCGCGCGCCAGCAGGGCACGTTGACCACCACGTGCTGCGCATCCAGGCGCCGGATTTCCAGCGGGGAATGGCTCAACGGAACATCGGCGTCGGGCTCCAGAAGGCCCTCGCAGCTGTTGTCCTTCAGCGTGGCGCGCAGGGCAGCGCGCAGGGCAGGCGAGGCGGCCAGCCGCGCAAGCGAAGGATCGTCCGGGGCCGGGTCCAAGGTGGCGGCCTTGTGCACCACCGGCACGGGAAGTGCCGCAGGGACGCTGGCTTCAGGTGCGCTGCCCTTGCGCATCACCGCACCGGGTGTGCCCAGGCGGCCCTGGTATTCGTCGATCTTCAGAAGGACCGCGGCCGCCCCCTTGTCCGAGAGCAGCCAGCGATGGCCGACCGCATCGGTCACATTGATTCCGCCGTCGCGCACCAGTGCGGCCAACAGGGCGGCGGTCTGCGCGGCACTCAGCGCATACGTACCTTCGCCCTTGTCCGGCGCCAGTTTGCCCAGATCCTGCTCGCGGATACGCAGGTGCAGCGCGCCGGAAGGCAGCGTCTGGCCTTCATCCGGCTGCAGTGAAAGACGGCCGTGGATGGCCTGGTTGGCGCCCCCCTTGCGGGTCAGCAGCACGCTGAGGGTGCTCTGCTCGTCGGCAGCGTAGCCGGCGGCACGGCAGGTGCGGGTGTTGTCACAGGCCGCGATCCAGTCATGGTGCTGGAAGTACAAGGTCCTGGCCGGCGCTGCAGCGCTTGCGGCAAGAGGGCTGGTCGCGGCCAGCAGGGCAGGGAGCAGGAACAGACGCATGGGTATCCATACACATGGGCGGGGCCACAGAGTGCCTGTCGGTGCCTGGCAGCGCCAGCGTGAATGGCTGCGCTGTGCTCTTCGTATTTGTGACGCAGTTCGCGCTGTCGTGAAAATCCTTAATGAATTCATCTCCTTATCCTGCGCTGATTGCGTCAAAAAGCTGGCACATGGCACAGGTCAATGGCAAAGTCGGGCCACGACCAACATGGGACGACGGAACGCCCGATGTACGCCGAATCACTGCTCCCCGGCGCCGCGCTGCAGCGCCTGCACCAGGACCGACGCCTTGTCCGCGTCGAAACCGCCTTGGATCCGGATACCTTCCTGGTCAAGCACTTCACCGGCACCGAATCGGTGTCCGCGCCGTTTGCGTATCGCATCGATCTGCTCTCCATCCAGCCGCGATTGGAGTTGAAGCAGTTGGTCGGCCAGCCCCTGCGCCTGCAACTCGGTGATGAATTCGGCAACCGCAGCGTGCACGGCTACGTGCGCGAGTTCGCCAGCATCGGCCAGCAAGCGCAGTTCAGCGCTTACCGTGCCGAACTCGCGCCGTGGTTTGCGTTCCTGGACTACACCTGCAACTGCCGCATTTTCCAGGACCGCACCGCGTTGCAGATCATCGAAGAGGTGTTCGCCGGGTATGCGCAGCTGGCGAAGTTCCGTTACGACCTCAACGCCGGCAAGCTGGCGCCGTTGCCGTACTGCGTGCAGTACAACGAATCGGACTTCGCCTTCGTCAGCCGCCTGCTGGAAGATGCGGGCCTGTACTACAGCTTCGTGCACGACGACGAAGGCCATACCCTGGTGATCAGCGACGATTCGACGCTGAGCACCGCGCATGGCGACCCGCAGCCGATCGCCTTCGTCTCCGACCAGGGCACGCTGGCCAGTACCGGCCTGCATCGCTGGGGTGCGCGGCGCCGGGTCGGGCCCAGCGTGCAGACCTTGCGCAGCTTCGACTTCAAGCAGCCGGGCGAACGGCTGGATGGCAACCAGGGCAACCAGGTGCCACTGGGCCTGTTGCCGCCGCTGGAGCAGTATCGCTATGACGGCGCGGCGCGCTTCAGCAACAGCCGCATCGGTGCCGCGCTGGCCAACGTGCGCAACGAGGAAGTCACCTGGCCGACCAAGCTGTTCGAGTGTGCGGGCAATGCCGGCGAGATGGAGGCCGGCGGGTGCTTTGACCTGGAACGGCATCCGGACTTCATCGGCCGCGATGACACTGATCGCAGCTTCTTCGTGGTCAGCGTGCAGCGCGAAGGCCACAACAATTTCGCCGCCGATTTCGGCAGCGCCGAAGCGCCCAGCGTGGAGGTGCAGGCCGAAGTGCTGCGCCGGCGCATTCCGTACCGGCCGTTGCGGCGCACGCCGTGGCCGCGCATGCCGGGGCCGCAGACCGCGACCGTGGTGGGGCCGCCGGGTGAAGAGCTGCATGCCGACCGTTACGGGCGGGTCAAGGTCCAGTTCCATTGGGATCGGCAGCTGGACCGCCGCGAGAACGCCTCGTGCTGGATCCGCAGTGCCAGCCCCTGGGCCGGCGCCGACATGGGCGGCGTGTCACCGCCGCGCGTGGGCCAGGAAGTGATCGTCGACTTCCTCGACGGTGATCCGGACCGTCCGATCATCACCGGCCGCGTCTACAACGAAGACAACATGCCGCCGTTCGGCATGGAGGTCAGCGGCCTGAAGTCGAAGACGGTCAAGGGCGCCGGCTGGAACGAGATCACCATGCACGATGGTGCCGGTGGCGAGCTGCTGAACATGCGCGCGCAGCGCGACATGGTCACCACCGTGCTCAACGACCAGAACGCCAGCATCCAGAACAACAAGTCCACCACCGTGGCGGTCAACCACACCATGGGCGTGGGCGCCAACCAGGACATCAGCGTCGGCGGCAACCGCGGCATCACGGTCACCGGCACCGATACGCTGGGTGTCACCGGCACCCGCACCACCAATGTCACCGGTGCGGTCACCGAGAAATACGAGACCGGCGAGACCAAGACGATCGTGGCCGCTGGCTACACGGAAACCATCACTGGTGATTTCAAGACCACGCTGACCGGCAACTACACCAGCCAGCGCACCGGTACCTGGGCCGAAACCGTGACCTCCACCTCCAGCCGCACCGTGGGCGGGCTGGTCACCGAAACCCTACAGGCCGCGCGAGAAGTGACCATCACCGGCCAGGACAAGCGCAAGGTGCAGGGCAAGGTGGACGACAGCAATGTCGGCGAGCGGGTGATCGATGTCACCGGCAACTTCAGCCAGGATGCCAGCGGCACCCACAGCCAGGGCTCGGACGGCGCGATGAGCCTGGAGTCGGCGGTCAAGCTCACCAGCAAGGTCGGCGGATCGGTCATCGAGATCACCGACAGCGCGATCAAGATCACCGCCGGCGGTTCGGAAGTGGTGATTGATGCCGGTGGTGTATCGGTCAACGGCAGCGAGATCAAGCTCAACTGCTGAGCCGCAAGGGAGAAGCACGATGCAGGACACCCCCATGCTGCGCGGCCTGAACGCATTGCGCGATGCCTGGCTGGAAGCCAGCGCCGACAACAGCCGGCGCCTGCTGGTCTGGCGCTTGCCAGCCGCCGCCAGCCGGTTGCTGGCGGCGTTCTTCGAAATGCAGCGCAACGACGCAGGCCGCGACACGCCGGACTACTTCCTGCGCATCGATACCGCCTACGAACTGGGTTTCCGCTACAGCCGGCAGCTCAAGCAGGACCTGCTGGAGCGCTATGTCGCCAGCCAGGAGGATCTGCGCGCCCAGCAGGTGCCGCTGGGCTGGCGCGGCCCGCATGAAGGCCATCCGGACAGCGCCCAGGGTGTGGTCGAGGTGCTGGAGAGTTTCATCGATCACCACGGCGAACATCTGCGCCTGCTGGCGGCGGTGCTGGAGCCGGAGCGCAGCGTGCCCGGCGAAGGTTTCGAGCGCTGGGTGGACGCCGCGCTGGCCGCCGGCCCGGGCCCGCGCCTGCGCCTGGTGCTGGTGGATACCGACGAGGATCCGCGCTGGCAGTCGTTGCTGGAACGGCACGGCAGGATCGCGCGCGTGGTCACTGCGCCGATCGATATGTTCGGCATTGCCCGCGATACCGCCGCGCAGTCTGGCGGCCGCGGCCCGGAAGTGCTGTACCGGCAGCTGCTGGCCGACCTGATGCTGCTGCTCGAACGCGGCAGCCCCTCGCAGGTGGTCGCCCGCGCCGAACGCGCGCAGGGGCTCGCGCAGCGCCACGGTTGGCAGGACCAGCAATCGGTGGTGCAGATGATGGTGGCCGGTGCGTGGTTGAAGCATGGCGATCACGGCCAGGCGATCAACAGCTACCGGCAGGCGCGCAGCGCGGCCGAGGGCGCGCGCGCCAGCGGCAACCCTGCTGCACCGGAACTGGTGATGCAGAGCTGGTTCGGCGAGGCAGGCTGCTGGTTGGCGGCCAAGCAGCCGGAGCGCGCCGCGCAGACCTATCTGCAGGCCTCGACGTCGGCAGCGAGTATTCCGCACCCGATGTTCGCGCTGGAAGGCCAGCGCATGGCCGGCTGGTGCCAGTTGCAGGCCGGCCAGCGTGAGGCCGCGCGTACCCAGCTGCTTGAGGCGATCCGCATCGCCAAGCCGCTGGCGCCGGCCGACCGCAAGGCCACCACGCTGCCGCAGGCGCTGTGGGACCTGCTGCAATTGCAGGATGTGCGCCGCTGCGAATCGCTGCAGCAGGTGGCCACCGATTATCTGCTGGCCAGTACCGGCCTGCTGGAAAAGGCCGATGCACAGGGCCGCGCGCTGGGTCCGCGGCCGGTGCGGCCGGCACTGGATGCCATCGACACGGAGCTGGATGCTGCGCTGGAACGCGGCTTCCACCGCGCCCAACAGGAGCGCGAGCGGCTGATCCAGGGCGGCGACGAATTCTTCCGCAAGATCGTGGCCGTGGGCCGCGACTTCCTTGACCCGGGCTGGAACGGCCTGCCGGCCATCGAACACCCGCTCGATCACGAGATACCGGTGTGGAGCGAGCCGCCGGCAATGCAGCCGTTGCCCGATCCCAGTGGCCTGCTGCAGGCGTCCGTGGCGGCGCCTGCCGGGCCTGCCGTTACAGGAGTGGCTGTTGCATGAAGTCGAACAAGACCGTGGTGATGCTGGTGGCCATCGTGCTGGGCATCATCGTCGTGACCTGGATCAGCGCCGAGTACCGTGACGAAGTAAAGGCGTTCCTGCGCGCGTTGTTCCGCGCCTTGTAAAGCAACAGGGAGTGTTGCCGTGAGCATCGCCGCCAAGCATTTCGATCCGCAGCTGGGCATCGACATCCACATGTACGCGGTGCCGCCGTGCCCGCTGCCGACGCCGCATATCGGCCTGGTGCTGGATCCGTTCGATTACATCCCGTTCATCGGCTCGACCATCAAGGTCAACGGCGTTCACCGCGGTACCGCCGGTACCGGCGGCCTCGACATCCACATCCCGCTGGGCGTGTGGGGGCCGCCGCTGGCCGCGCCGATGGGGCCGCAGTTCGACGGCGAAGAAATCTTCATGGGCAGCCGCACGGTGTCGGCCGATGGCGAGCCGTTCTCGCGGCTGGCGATGCCGGTGCTCGACTGCAACCTGGCCGGCATGATCAATCCGTTCCGGATGAAGAAGCCGAAGAAGCCGCTACGCGCGATGTCGTTGCCGACCGGCTTGAATGTGGCCATTCCCACCAGCGTCACTGTCGGTGGTCCGCCGACGGTTTCATGGACCGCACTGGCGTTCCGCGCGGCATTTGCCGGGCTGGGCAAGCTGCGCAAGAGTGCTTTCTTCCGCAAGAAGATGGATGCGTTCGCCAACTGGCGGCGCGGCAAGTGGGGCCATCTGCCCTCCGGCTTCCTGAAGTGCAAGGTGCTGCGTGCCGAGCCGGTGGATATCCGCGATGGCAGCGTGGTGGTCAGCCACCAGGACTTCGACATTCCGGGGCGGCTTTCCTTCGCCTGGCAGCGCAGTTATGGCTCGCGCCGCGCGGGCGAACCCGGCCTGTGCGGCGCGGGCTGGCAGACGCCGGCCGACATCCGCCTGGAACTGCTGGACGACGGCAGCGTGTGGTTGTCCGGCCCGGACCAGGCCGCGTTCTTCCCCGAGTTGCCGCCCGCTGAAGGCGAGGCCGGGGCCATCCTCGATTTCGTTGATGGCGCGCGCCTGCTGCGTCGGCGCGGGCAGTGGCTGGTGCGCTTCAAGAGCGGGCTGAAGTACGTGTTTGGCGGTGAACTGCCGGCGGGCGTGAGCGCGCTGCCGAATCCACAGTCCTGGCCGATCGAGCGCATCGAGGATGCCCATTGCAACCACTGGCGGTTCGAGCGTCGCGACGGCCATCTGGTACGCATCGTCGAAAGTGGCATCGGCGACCTGCAGGGCCGTTTCATCGAAGTGGAGGCGCGCCACGGCCGCATCGACCGCATGGCGCTGCATGACCCGGCCACCGGCCTGGTGCATCCGCTGGTGAGCTATCGCTACAGCGCCGACGGCGATCTGCTGGCGGCGGTGGACGCGCTGGGAGCGCCGCGCACCTTCGCCTACGAGCAGCATCGCATGGTGCGGCACACCGACCGCGTTGGGCTGTCCTTCCGCTACGCGTTCGACGCGCAGGGCAGGGTGGTGCATTCGTGGGGTGACGGTGGCCTGTACGACTACCACTTCGAGTACGACGCGCTGCTGCGCGAGACCCGGGTAACCGACTCGCTGGGCCACTTGAGCGTGGTCAAGTTCGACGAGAATCAGCTGCCGCTGTGCGAGATCGATCCGCTCGATGGCGTGACGCTGTTCGAGTACGACGATTTCGGGCGGACCGTGGCGGTGACCGACCCGGAAGGGCTGCGCACGGCGTTTGCCTATGATGCGCATGGCAACCTGGTCTGCCTGACCCGCGCCGATGGCACGTCGATCCAGATGGAGTACGACCAGGACGACCATATGGTGTCGCTGCGCACGCCGGATGGCGTCGACTGGAAGCAGGCATACGATGGCCAAGGCCTGCTGGTCAGCCAGACCGATCCATTGGGAGCGACAACCCGATTCGACTACGATGCGCAGGGCCAGTTGCAGTCGCAGACCAATGCCCGCCAGGCGGTGACACGCCTTCGCTATGACCGTCATGGGCTGGTGGCTGCCGTCATTGATGCGCTCGGCCATGAGAGCCGTTTCGAGCACGATCCGCTCGGCAACCTGCTGCGCCAGGTGGATCCGTTGGGGCAGGCCAGTCGCTACGAGTACGACGCCAAGGGGCGGCTGCTGGCCACCGCTGGCCCCGATGGCGCGGGTGTGCGCTGCGAATATGATGCTGAAGACCAACTGCTTCGCTATACCGATGAGGCCGGCGCGCAGACGCGGCTGCAGTACGTGGGCATCGGACAGATCGGCAAGCGCCTTCAGGCCGATGGCCACAGTGTGGAGTACCGCTACGATACCGAAGAGCAGCTGGTCGCGGTCATCAACCAGCGCGGCGAAACCTATCAGTTGGTGCGCGATGCGCTGGGCCGCATCGTCGAGGAAGTGGACTACTGGGGGCAATCACGGCGTTACAGCTACGATGCTGCCGGGCGGCTGACGGCGACCCTGGATCCACTGGGCCAGCGCGTCGCGTTTACCACCGACAAGCTTGGGCGCATCACCCGCAAGACGCTGCCGGATGTGCGGCATCCCGGCCAGCAGGTGCAGGAACATTTCGTCTACGACACGCAGGGCCAGATCGTCGAGCTGCGCAATCCGGCGCGTGCCCTGAAACGCCGGTATGACCCGCTGGGGCAATTACTGGAGGAACTGCAGGACGGGTTCCGCGTCGGCTACGCCTATGATGAAGTCGGCAACCGCGTGCTGCGCGAGACCTCGGCCGGCAATCGGGTGGCGTTTGGCTACGACCTGCGCGACCAGACCGTATCGGTGGCCATCAATGACGAGCCTCCGATTTCGATGGAGCGTGACGCGCTCGGCCGCACCACGCGCGAGCAGTTGAGCCCGCATCTGCAGCGCGAGTTCACCTATGACAGCCGCAACGTGCTGACCTCGCAGTCGATACTGAAGGACGCTGCACCGCTGTTCGAGACCCGCTACGACTACGACCGCACTGGCAACCTGACCCGCCGCAGCGATAGCGCACAGGGCGTTGACGAGTACCGCTACGACGCGATCGGGCGCCTGTTGCAGCACCTCGACCCGAAGGGCCGGGTCGAGCGCTACTTCAACGACCCGGCGGGCGACCGGCTGCGCACTGAAGTGAAGCAGGTGCAGGCGCGGAAGGTAGTGGGCGGCGACGATGACGGCCTGACCACCTGGACGCGCGAGGGCACCTACCAGGGCATGCACTACGTGTTTGACCGGGCGGGCGACCTGGTGCGCAAGGGCGCGCCGCACGGGGATGCGCCGGATGACCTGACGCTGATCTGGGATGCCAACCATCGGTTGGCCGAGAGCCGTCGCAACGGGCAATCAACGTACTACGGCTACGACCCGCTGGGACGGCGGGTGTTCAAGCGCAACCCGACGCAGACAACGTGGTTCTTCTGGGATGGAGATGCGCTGCTGGGTGAGGTGCAGCAGGCCAACGATGCCGAAGAGGCGGCGCCGGTCTGGGTGGGCAATGTGGCGAGCCTGGTGGAGGTGAGGCGGCGGCAGCGGCGGTTGGAAAAGCTGCATGGGCGGGTGCGGGAGTATGTGTACTACCCGGGGACGTTTGTGCCGTTGGCGCTGGTGGACGCGGTCAGTTCCACGGCACCAGAATTGGAGGGCGTACAACATCGAGCCAAGCCAAGCGGCGATGAGTCAGTCGTCAGTGCTTCGACGGCGCCGGTGGGATTGGGTGCCCCAATCGGGACATCTGCCCAACAAAAACTTCCCCTTGCCTTTGGCGGGCTTGGCGCTCGGCCGCTCGGAGCTGAAGTTCCCATTCAACGCTCGGTCAATGATAAATGTCTGTCTGCGCTCTCTGGTGGGAAAAGCCACAACAAGAGCGACTCGGAGCGCCTTTCTGGGCATGAGATCGCCGCACCTGGGAGGTCACCGAAACCAGATGCGACCGAGGCGGGGCAGGCGACCACATCGCGGGAAAACTTCGCTGGTCACTCTTTTGGTGATACATCGTTCAGCCGTTCCTCCGAGATATCCCAAGCGCCCCTCGGAAGCGAGTTGCACTACTTCCACGTCATGCCCAACGGTTCTCCTGATCGGATTCTGAGCAAATCGGGAGGATGTGTGTGGTCCAGCCATCAAACGGCGTGGGGTGGCATGGCGCCAGATCCCAGCTCAAGCATAGACAACAATATTAGATTGCAAGGGCAGTACTACGACCATGAAACTGGACTGCACTACAATAGGTATAGATATTACGAAGAAGGTGTTGGATCGTTCATTGGTCAGGATCCACTGGGGCTTGAAGCGGGTGAGAATCTTTACCTATTTGGTCCAAATGCGATTGGGTGGGCGGATCCACTTGGGCTTGACGAACTTTATGCGCTTCTTGCCTCAAAGGATGGGTGGTATCCTATTATGGAATGGGGAAAGAAGAATCCGGTTGGCTATTGGTACCTAAAGAAGGGCGAGGTCTGGAAGTTTGGCGAGACAAAGGTGCCGAAAACTAGGTATTCTGCTGCATGGTTGCGAAGGAATAATTTGCAGTACTTTGCCATACATCGCGGGACGACTAAGAGCTTTAACCGGATTGTGGAGCGGATGCGAATATCAGGATTCTTGAATTGGAAGGGATTTCTTCCTCCGGGAAATAAATGCAGGCATTGAGGGTGAAATGAAATTTGGATTGTCTACGGATACAGGTGGAGCAACTCACGTTTATGAAATTGCGAATGAGCTTGTTTCCATATTTCCAGTGTTGGAGCTGGATTTCAAATCGGTCGAAGTCGAGGTTTTCTTTGTCTTTCGATGCCTCCCGGAGGAGCTTGGAAGGAAGTCGTCACGTCGTTTTTCGAAGGCTGAGTCGGTTCTCTTCCTTGATATGTGCTTATCAGAGGATTTGCTGAAAGAAATGGATGTTGAGCAGCAAAGGTCTGTCGTGGCGAAGTATTTCTTCAAGTACGTTGAGGACTCTTTGAAAAAGTACAAATTTGAAGGTCTTGATGTCACCTCTTTCATGTTCGCACTTAAGAAGGAAGCGGCATCAATTGGTTGGCTTGACTAAAGGTGGGGTCGTCTCTTTCCATAGTCTTTGGGATTGGAGCTATCGCTACTCCGACTACCCCGCGGGCGACTGGGTGCACAATGAGGTGAAGCAGGTTCGGACGCGTAAGGTGGCGATGGGGCGACGATGGTGATCACCTGAGCGTGCAGGGGCACCTATCAGGGCAAGCGCAACTTGATTGACCGAGAGGACGATCTGGTGAGCAAGTGAGCGCCTCAGCGGAATGCGTCGGACGATCTGGCGCTGAACTGGGATGCCAATCATCCGTAGGTTCATCCATCTATCGGACAGCGTCTTCCTGCCTGTGAGGTCTGGACGTGACTGGAAATTCCTTCCCTCGCATCTGCGATGCGGGTTCTCTGGAGGTAAGTGCCAAAGTACTGAGCGACTTTGGTCTTGATCCTTTGTCCAGCGAGCTGATGTTGCGCCTAGGGTTGCCTTCAAAACTGCCGGGCGAAGTGCCCCTTGTGCAGTTTGAGGCGCCGCAGAGAGCCGTTTTCGACGGGAAGGAGCTTCTCGTCGTTGCGCACGAGCCATGGGGACGGGAGCTTCTGCTCTGCCTATCAGCAGGCGGAAAGGTGATTGCGGCGGGTGATGGCATACATAAGTTTGTCAATGGTTGCTTGTCCAGCTTCCTCGGGTTTCTGGCGTTGTATGAGGCATTTCAGGAGCAGGCCAGGTCAGGGGAATCCGGTCCCGTTGTCTACTCCCAGTCAGAGATGCAGGCCAGGCTTGAGGCCTTCAGGCGAGGTGAGTTCCAAGCGCGTTCGACAGAGCAACGGTTCAATCGTGATGTTGCAATCAGCACGATGGCGGCGGAATGGACCACGCTTGACCCTGCTGCACTCGCGGAAGGCGCGTGGTGGTCTGTTGTGCTGGAGCAGCTGGAAGACGGCCAGATCTGATGTTGCGCGACGCAGGGGAGCGTCGCATGTGGCTGCAAGGATGACTGGACGGGAGGCGATTCTGAATCAGGTCAAGGCAGGCGGCGGTCTTGGAAAGGGGCATGCGCGCCGGCTGCCTCGCCAGCAACCCCATTCCCCCTACCCAGGCGTTGAACCATCCATCCTCCCGCTGGAGCCGTCCAATGCCCCTCGTCCTCCGCCGCGCCCCCTGCGTGCTGGCCCTCTTGCTCGGCACCTTGGCCGGGTCTGCCTACGCACAGTCTCGCCCGGCCGTCCGGCCGCTTGCTCCAGCCCCCCTGCTGCAGGTTGCCGGCGCCGAGCAGCCCATCGCGCTGAGCCAGGCCCGCATCGAGGGCGACATCCAGGCCGGCATCGCCCAGACCCGCATCACCCTGGAATTCCATAACCCGAACCGGCGCGTGCTGGAAGGGGAGTTGCAGTTCCCGTTGGCCGAGGGCCAGCAGATCACCGGGTTTGCCCTCGACATCGGTGGCGAGCTGCGCGAGGCGGTGCCGGTGCCCAAGGACCGCGGCCGCCAGGTCTTCGAGGAGATCGCCCGCCGTGGCGTCGACCCCGGCCTGCTGGAGCAGACGGCGGGCAACCAGTTCCGCCTGCGCATCTACCCGTTGCCGGCCGGTGGCAGTCGCCGCGTGCAGCTGGTGCTGCGCGAGCCGCTGGCCTTCTCGGGCCAGGGCTGGCGGTGGACGCTGCCGCTGCAGTTCGCTGCGGGTGCTGCCTCCGTTGCAGTGAAGGTGCAGGCGCCAGGGGCGATGGCCGTGGGTACCGCACCGTTCCAGATCACGGCGGGCCAGCTGCACTGGCAGGGCCGCGGCGCGCAGCTGCCGGCACAGCTGCAATGGACCCTGCCCGCCGAACGCAAGCCGCAGGTGCAGGTGGCACCGTGGCAGGACGGACACTATCTGCTGGCGCAGCTGCCGGTGCCGGTCAGCGGCACTCCCCGCGCGCTGCCGAGCGAGGTCGGCCTGCTGTGGGACGGCTCGGGTTCCTCCGGCCAGCGCGACCGCGCGCGTGAGTTTGCGTTGCTGGATCGCTACTTCACCGCGATGGGCAACGGCACGGTCGCCCTGACCGTGCTGCGTGACCGCGCCGAGCCGGTGCGCCGTTTCCGTATCCGTGCAGGCAACTGGAGCGAGCTGCGTGCGGCTTTGCAGGCGGTGCGCCCGGACGGTGCCAGCGCGCTGGCCCAGTGGCAGCCGCAGCCGAGCGTGAAGGAGTACCTGCTGGTCAGCGATGGCCTGCTGACCTATGGGCCGGAACAGCTGCCGGCAATGGCGCCGGAGCAGCGCCTGTTCGCGGTCAGCGGTGCCGGCGCGCGTACCGATGCAGTGCGCTTGCGTGGCTGGAGCGAAGCGCATGGCGGTCGCTTCGTCGCGCTCGGCAAGGCTGTCGACGCCGCTGCGCGTGAGCTGCTGTCCCCGCCGCTGGACGTACAGATCGATGCGGGCCGCGGCGTGCAGGACGTGGTGATCGACCGTCGCAGCGAGGCTGATGGCTGGCTGTGGCTGCATGCCCGGCTGGCGGCGGACGGTGTGCCGATGCGGGTGCGTGTTGGTGGTGGTGAGTGGCTGGCGCTGCCGGCCACGCAGAAGAGCGACGACGGTGAACTGCTCGCCGGCTTGTGGGCGCAGGCGCGCCTGCAGCAGTTGGGGGCCGACCGTCGCGGCAACCGCGAGGCAATGCAGCGCCTGTCGCAGCAGTTCGGCCTGGTTGGGCCGGATACCTCGTTGATCGTGCTGGAAACGCTGGAGGATTACCTGCGCTACGCGATCCGTCCGGCGGGCACGCTGCGCGCCGAGTACGACGCCCGCTTCGCACGCCAGGTGAGCGACCGCGCCGCTGCCGATCGCCGTCGTCTGGACGAGGTGGCCGCACGCTGGAAGGAACGCCAGCAGTGGTGGAGCCGCAGTTGGCCGAAGGATGCGCCACCGCAGTTGAAGGGCAGGGCACTGGAAGTGGCGTCCGCAGATGCTGCGATGGAATCGGCGCCGGTGGCGATGCTGGCGGCCCCCGCTCCGGCGGCCCCGCCTGCGCCTATGGCGGCGGCAGCCGAGCAGCGCAGGGAGGCCAGCAGCGCACGCGCGCGACGCTCCGTGTCCGCGGCGAACCCGGCGCTCGATGCGGTGGTGGTCACCGGTTCGGCCATCGATCAAGCCGGACCCGCCAACGACGGCGAGCTCGGCATCCAGCTGGCCGCATGGCAGCCGGATTCAGCGATCGCCCGCCGCCTGCGCCAGGGCCCGGCGTCGCAACTGTACGACCGCTACCTGGCCGAGCGCGAGGCACATGCCGACAGCAGCGCGTTCTTCCTCGACGTGGCCGACCTGCTGCTGGAGCAGGGTCAGCGCCAACTGGCCCTGCGCGTGCTGTCGAACCTGGCCGAGATGGACCTGGACAACCGCCACCTGCTGCGCGTGCTCGGCTACCGGCTGATGCAGGCCGATGCCCCCGCGCTGGCGGTGCCGGTGTTTGAGCAGTTGCTGGCGATGGGCCAGGAAGAACCGCAGAGTTTCCGTGACCTTGGCCTGGCGCTGGCCGCTGCCGGGAAGCCGCAACAGGCGCTGGCGCCGCTGTACCAGGTGGTGGTGCGGCCCTGGGACAGCCGCTTCGATGGCATCGCGCTGATCGCGCTGGACGAATTGACCAACCTGGTATCACGCAGCCGCCCGACGCTGGACACCACGGGCATCGACCCACGCCTGCTGCAGGCGATGCCGCTGGACCTGCGCGTGGTGCTGTCATGGGATGCCGACAACAGCGACATGGACCTGTGGGTGACCGACCCGAACGGCGAGCGCGCCTACTACGGCAACCGCCTGACCTACCAGGGCGGGCAGATGTCGCAGGACTTCACCGGCGGCTATGGGCCCGAGCAGTTCTCGCTGCGCAACGCGAAGCCCGGCACATACAAGGTGGAAGCGAACTACTTTGGCAGCCGCCAGCAGCTGGTGACCGGCGCCACCACCCTGATGCTGCGCCTGACCACCCATTGGGGTACGCCGAAGCAGAAGGACCAGAGTGTCACGCTGCGGTTGAAGGACCGCGCCGAGACCGTGCTGGTGGGCGAGTTCGAGGTGAAGTAGCGCCACGCCATGCGTGGCTGTCGCACGGCGTTGGAACGACCCATCCACGCATGGCGTGGATCTACAGGGCGCCGTCCGACTCGTGGGAGCGCTGGCGCGGAATCCACCGCGCCAGTGCCACGCCGCCACCCAGGATCAACAGCGTGCCCACGGTATGCCACAGCAACGCGGTGATCGGTGCATCCGGCAACGGAATACTGTGCGCGAGCCAGTCGATGAGGGGCCGCGCCAGCAGGTAGACCAGCACAACGCCCAGCACGCGCAGCGCCCGTTGCACGATGCCGTGCGGATCGGCTGGCCAGCCTCGCCACTGCAGCCACGCCACCAGCAGGCCAAGCGCCAGCAGGCGCGCGGCTTCGCCCAACGGCACAAGAGGCGTCCACAGTGAAGCCCAGGCCAACGCCGTGCCGAGGCCCAGCAGTACCGGCAGTTGCCAACGCTGTTTCCCGCGCAAGCCCGGCATCAACTGCCAGGCCAGCACGGCCACGCCGAGGCCGATCAGCCAACCGGCCAGCACGTCGGCCAGGAAGTGGCGGCCCAGGTACATGCGCGAGAGTGCCATCAGCAGCGGCCAGCCCAGCGCCAGTGTCCATTGCAGCCAGCGGCGGCGGATGCCGAAGGCCAGTAGCAGGCCCACGCAGGCGGCCGTTGCCACGCCGACATGGCCACTGTTGAAGCCGTAGTCGGCGTCGGGCTGTGCCCGCAGCATTGCGGTGGCCCTCGCGTCCGGCAATGCCCAGAAGGTGTGGCCTCCGCCATCCACCACGAACGGATGCGACGGCTCGCCCTTGTCCAGCACTGCTGCGTCCACATCGGTCGGGCGGGGCAGGGCCGCGCTCTGCTTGATCGCATGCGTGGCGCAGGCCATCAGCAACACCGCCAGCATCACGCAGAGGCCGGCGCGCATGCGTGCCCCGAACGCGCACACGAGAATCAGCGCGGTGTAGGCCATCTCGTAGCCCAGCAGGCTGATGAACTGCATCAGCGACAGCATCCAGCCGCTGTCGAAGGTGTGCTGCAACCACAGGTGCCATTGCGTCTGGAACATCCGTTGTCCTCAATGCGCCGTCACGACGCGGGCGGGCGTCGACGATAGCGGATCGGCACGCAGGCCGAACAGGGGGCGCAGCCAGCGTACGCGGCGGATCAACAGTTCGTGGATCAGCAGGCAACCGCCGACGGTGCCGGCCACAAGCAGTGCAGGCTCCAGCCAGGGGCCGAGCTGCAGCGGCCGCAACGCATACAGCAGCACGATCAGTACGGTCTGGTGCAGGATGTACCAGCTGAAAACGGCCTCCCGGCAATAGCCCAGGCCGGGCCAGGGACGGGACAGCAGCACCCGTGCCCAGCCGAACAGGGCCAGCAGCATGCACCACGTATAGAGCGCACGGCCGATGCGTTCGGTCTGGCCCCAAGGCAGGGCCAGCACCCAGGCATCGAGGTCGCCCACATGCGGCAATCGGGCCAGTGCACGGATACCCAGTTCCAGGCACAGTCCCAGCAGAGCCAGGCACAGGGTCAGGCGTCGTCCGCGTACCAGCAGATCCCAGCCGCGCTGCCAGCGTGCCGCCAGGAAGCCTCCGAGGAACAGTGGCAGCGACTCGGCATGCACGTAGATGTCGTCCAGCAGCGCGTGGGTGGGCGGCCAGCGTGGCATCAGTACCAGCAGCGCCCAGCCCAGCCAGGCCACCGGAAGCACCAGCAGTAGGCTGCCCAGCAGGCGGTCGCCCGGCTGCCAGCGTGGCAGCGCGCCGCGCAGCGGTCGCAGCAGGCTGGCCAGTGCCATGGCCAGGACGGTGTAGGGCAGCAGGTAGGCCAGGTACCAGAGGTGGTTCCAGGTGAAGCCGTACTCGGCGCCACTGAAGTGCGCACCCGGCCACGGCCGGAACTGCCAGTAGCGCCAGAGGAACCGGGCCAGCCCCGGCGCCACGTCACCCTTGTCCAGCGCCTCGCAGTACGCCTGCAGGGACACGACGGCGACGATGCCGAACAGCAGGGGCAGCTGCAGGCGCCAGCAACGTCGCAGGGTATGCCGCAGCCTCCCCTGGTCGGGCAGGGACAGGCCCAGCGCGATGCCGCTGATGGCAAACAGCAGCGGCATGCGCCAACGGTTCATCGCGATCATCGGCCACTGCAGCCACTCGGCGGTGTAGGCGCTCTTGAGGTGGAAGTCCCAGCCGGCCACGTAGGCCATGGCGGCGTGGTAGAGGATCAGCAGCCCGAAGGCGGCAATGCGCAGGGTGTCCAGGTCATGGCGACGGTGCATGGGTGGGCGGGCTTCAGGAGGAAGATGCACCCTCCGCCTGCCAACGCGTGACCGCCAGCGGATGGGGCGAAATGGCCGGTGCGCAGGGTTCAGTGGAGGGGTGGCCGGGACCAATGGCGGATGCGCGCGCGGCCGGATGCGCAACAATGGCGCTATGGAAAAGGGAGATCCGGCGGCGTTGACCGCCTTTGCTGCATCGCGGCCGCGGCGCCCCGGGCTTGCTGCTGCGTTCTGGTCGCTGCTGTTCCTGGGCACGGCCGCGGGCAATGTGCTGGCACAGTGGATGCGGGCCTTGCGTGATGGTCAGATATTCCCGGCGGGGGCGGTCTCGATCGAGGAGTTCAGCAGTGCGCTGGCCAGCCTGGGCCTGCTGGCGCTGCTGCATGCGGCCGCGCGCCGCTGGCCGCTGCATGCCGACACCTGGCGGCGCCGGATCGGTTTCTACGTGCTGGGCGGCATCGCCTGGTGGTTGCTGCACGTCAGTGCGATGGTGCTGCTGCGCAAGGTGGCCTTTGCCTTGGCCGGCCAGCACTACACCTATGGTGCGTGGCCGGCGCAGTGGTTCTACGAGTTCTTCAAGGACGTGCAGACTTACAGCCTGCTGGTGATCGCGGTGCACGCGGCGGCCTGGTTCGGTCGCCAGCGGCGGGGTGAGGCCCATCTGCTGGCGCCGCCCGACGAAGGCCCGCCAGTGGAACCGGTCGAGCGCCCGCAGCACTTCCTGGTGCGCAAGCTGGGCAAGGAGTTCCTGGTCGCCACCGCGGATGTCGAGTACGCCCAGGCGTCGGGCAATTACGTGAACCTGCGGGTGCGCGGGCATGACTACCCGCTGCGCATCACCATGGCGGCGCTGGAGCAGCGGCTGGACCCGGCCGAGTTCCTGCGCCCGCACCGCAGCTGGTTGATCCATCGTGGCCAGTTGCGCTCGATCGAGCCGTTGGATGGCGGTGAAGCGCTGCTCCACATGGCCGATGGCGTCAAAGTGCCGTGCAGTCGGCGACAGCTACCCCTGTTGCGCCAGGCGCTGGCAGGGAGCTGAGCGGGCGGACCGGTCGGCCCGCCCGCACAGGGATTACTTCTTGTCCTTCTTGATCATCGCGTCGATGCGCGTGGCGCGGGCTTCCGAGCCCGGGTGCGAGGACATCAGGCCGCCGTCGCTGGACAGCTTGCGGAACATGCTGGCCAGGGCCGCCGGATCGTAGCTGTGGCGCTTCATGAACTGGTAGCCGTACTCATCGGCCGCGCTCTCTTCCTTCTGCGAGAACTGCGCGTTGATGAAGCCTTCGGCCAGTTCGCCGAGCTGGCCCTGGCTGAGCTGGGTCAGGTTGCCGTTGCCCGAGGCCGCCAAGCCTTCACGGCCGGCCGAAGCGAGCAGGGCGGTGCGCATCTTGGTCTTGCTGTGGCCGAGCTTCACGTGGCCGATTTCGTGGCCGATCACGCCACGCACTTCGTCATCGCTGGCCATGTCCATCAAGCCGGTGTAGACGCGCACGCAGCCGTTGGCCATCGCCCAAGCATTGACGTCAGCGGTGCGGTAGACCTTGAAGTTCAGGTTCAGGCCGTCCTCGTTGGACAGGCCCTGGGTGATCTTGGCCAGGCGCTGGGCGTAGGGGTCGTTGCCGGCCACCACCTGGTTGTCCTTGTCCATGTACGTGCAGGCCTGGTCGGCGGCGGCCGAGACTTCGGCGTCGGACAGGGTCAGCGCCTTGCCGGCCTTCATGCCGGTGCTGGTCAGGCCCTTCAGGTCGATGGCCGAGGCATTGGCGGCCATCAGGCAGGCGGCCAGGCACAGGGTGGAACGCAGGATCGTCATTGAATTGGTGCTCCTTGGATGGGAATGAACCGCCGCGTCCCCCTGTTGCCGTGGCGGCCGGGAAGTCTACCGGCAGTGGCCCGGCCCCTGTCCAGCCGCCGCCGGACGTCGCGGGCCTGGCTGCCTCGCCGGGAGCGGGGTGGCTGCGGTATCATTCCCAGTCATCTTTTGAATGCATGACCGCCGACATGATCGAACTGAATCCTGTCCGCCAGCGCATCACCGATCTGACCGATCGCGTGCTGTCGCTTCGGGGGTATCTTTGACTACGACGCCAAGAAAGAGCGTCTTGAAGAAGTAACGCGGGAGCTGGAAAGCCCCGACGTCTGGAACAACGCCGAGTACGCGCAGAACCTGGGCCGCGAACGCTCCAGCCTGGAGAAGACCGTGGGCGGCATCGCCTCGGTGCTGGACGGCCTGACCGACGCGGCCGAGCTGCTGGAACTGGCCGAGTCCGAGCAGGACGAAGATACCGCCCTGGCCGTGGTCGCCGACCTGGACAAGCACCAGGCGCACGTCGAGAAGCTGGAATTCCAGCGCATGTTCTCCGGCGAGATGGACAATGCGGCCGCGTTCGTCGACATCCAGGCCGGTGCCGGTGGCACCGAAGCCCAGGACTGGGCCGAGATCCTGCTGCGCATGTACCTGCGCTGGTGCGAATCGCGCGGCTGGAAGACCGAGCTGATGGAAGTGTCCGGTGGCGACGTTGCCGGCATCAAGTCGGCCACGCTGCGCGTGGAAGGCGACTATGCCTACGGTTGGCTGAAGACCGAAACCGGCGTGCACCGCCTGGTGCGCAAGTCGCCGTTCGATTCGGACAATCGCCGCCACACCAGCTTCACCTCGGTGTTCGTGTCGCCGGAAATCGATGACAACATCGACATCACCATCAACCCGGCCGACCTGCGCACCGACGTGTACCGTTCCTCCGGTGCCGGTGGCCAGCACGTCAACAAGACCGAGTCGGCGGTGCGTATCACCCACATTCCGACCAACATCGTTGTCGCCTGCCAGACCGGCCGCAGCCAGCACCAGAACCGCGACAACGCGATGAAGATGCTGGCCGCCAAGCTGTACGAGCTGGAAATCCAGAAGCGCAACGCCGAGAAGGACGCGGTGGAAGCCACCAAGTCCGACATTGGCTGGGGCAGCCAGATCCGCAACTACGTGCTCGACCAGAGCCGTATCAAGGACCTGCGCACCGGCATTGAACGCTCGGATACGCAGAAGGTGCTCGACGGCGACCTGGACGAGTTCGTCGAGGCCAGCCTGAAGGCCGGCCTGGCCGTGGGCTCCAAGCGCGTCGATGCCTGATCCACGCGCCTGCGCGGATATCATCGCCTTCCGCAACGGAGGGCGATGATGCGCAGCGAAAGTGAACGCAAGGAGCTCGGTGGCTTTCTCAAGGCCTGCCGGGCCCGTGTCGACCCCGCCACGCTCGGCCTGCCGGCCGGGCGCCGGCGTACTCCGGGCCTGAAGCGCGAGGAAGTGGCGCTGGCCATCGGCGTGAGTGTCAGCTGGTACACCTGGATCGAGCAGGGCCGTGAAGTGCGTGCCTCGCCCGAGGTGCTGGAGCGCCTGGCGCAGGTGCTGCGCATGAGCGACGACGAGCGCGCCTATGCGTTCGCGCTGTCCGGCTATGGCGTGCCGCTGGAATCGCCGGATGAGAGCGTCACCGACGGCCTGCGCCAGCTGGTGGAGGCAATGCAGCCGATCCCGGCCTACGTGCGCAACACCCGCTTCGACATCCTGGCCTGGAACCCGGCCATCGCCGACCTGTTCGTGGATTACAGCCAGCTGGCGCCGCACGAGCGCAACACGTTGCGGCTGATGTTCCTGTACCCGCCGTATCGCACGTTGATCCTCAACTGGGAAGAAATGACCCGCGGGCTGCTGGCCGGTTTCCGCGCGGCGATGGCGCAGGCGCCGGACAAGGCCCCGTTCCTGGCGCTGGTTGAGGACATCGCGGCGCACAGCGAAGAGTTCCGGCAATGGTGGCCGGAGCACGACGTGCGGCGCTTCGACGAAGGTGCGAAGAAGCTGAACCATCCGACACGCGGGTTGCTGGACCTGCAGTATGTGGCGCTGGTGCCGGAGAGCCGGCACGACCTTTCGCTGGTGACCTACCTGCCGCGGAAGTAGGGGTGTTCGGCAGGGCTTGCAGCCCTGCACCTGCTGCGAGCCAGAGCAACGTCAACGTCAAATGCGGGCCTTCTGTGGGGTGGCGGGGTGGTGTCGGTGTGCGGGGACGCCGCAAGTACGTCCGTGTAGCAACTGTGTTGAGGCAGAGTCTCGGCTCCTCCGGCAGCCACGCACGGTAGTGCCGGCCGCTGGCCGGCAGCCTCTTGCAGCGCGCACGGC
>NZ_JAXAXL020000013.1:0-144941 GCF_047497515.2 Stenotrophomonas maltophilia | reverse complement strand
ATGGTGGTTCATCCGGGCTCTTTGGGGGCTGGACAGGTGTGGTAACCACCATTTTCCAAAGATGCCCCGGATGAACAACCTACCGAGAGATCACACCTAGCGGCTGAAGGCGTGATCAGTGCACGTGCCGGCTCGGGCTTCTACGTCAGTGGCCCGGCCGCACCGCTGGCCTTGGCCGCGATGGAGCCGCGGCTGGACCGCGTGGTGGACCCGCTATGGGTATCAAGACAGTCGCTGGAGACGCCCGCGGGCCATCTCAAGCCGGGCTGCGGCTGGATGCCCAGCGACTGGCTGTACCAGGACGGCATGCGTCGCGGCCTGCGCCGGCTGGCACGTGTCGATGCTGCGCAGCTGGTCGACTACGCCGGCCCGCTCGGCCTGCCCGCATTGCGCCAGCTGTTGCAGCGGCGTGCTGCTGCACTGGGTATCGATGCGCCGATGGAACAGATCCTGCTGACCGAATCGGGCACGCACGCGGTCGACCTGATCTGCCGCTTCCTGCTCAAGCCCGGCGACTGCGTGCTGGTGGATGACCCCAGCTACTTCAACTACCACGCGCTACTGAAGGCACACCAGGTGCAGGCGGTCGGCGTTCCGTATACCCACACCGGCCCGGACCTGGATGCGTTCGCGCAGGCGCTGCAGGCACATTCGCCGCGGCTGTACATCACCAATTCGGGCCTGCACAACCCGACCGGCGCCGTGCTTTCCGCCAGCACCGCTCACCGCCTGCTGGGCCTGGCCGAGCGCAGCGAACTGATCATCGTCGAGGATGACATCTTTGCCGATTTCGAGCTGCAGCACGCACCGCGGCTTGCCGCGCTGGATGGGCTGTCGCGGGTGATCCACGTCGGCAGTTTTTCCAAGACGCTGTCGGCGGCGTCGCGGTGCGGTTACATCGCAACGCGCCACGACTGGATCGACGCGCTGACCGACCTGAAGCTGGCAACCAGCTTCGGTGGTGGCCATCTGGCGATGCAGCTGATGCACATCGCGCTGACCGACAGTGGCTACCGCCGCCACATGCAGTCGGTGCGTTCGCGCCTGGCCGACGCACGCCGGCATGCGCTGCGGAAACTGCACACCCTGGGCATCACCCCGTGGCTGCAGCCCGAAGCCGGCCTGTTCCTGTGGTGCCAGCTGCCCGATGGCCGCGACGCCGCGGCCCTGGCGCGGCACTGCCTGCGCGAGGGCATCGTGCTGGCACCGGGCAACGCCTTCAGCCAATCGCAGCGCGCGGCCGACTACCTGCGGTTCAATGTCTCGCAATGCCAGGACCCGCGCATCTGGCAGGTACTGGCACAGGCCATGCGCTGAGCGCGATGCTGGTGCCCTGCGGCACTGGCACTTGCATGCCACGGTACAGTGGTAAGTCCCCGTTGCAGGAATGCCCGCATGTCCTCGTTTTCCGATCCGCAGGCCGTGGCCCGCTATGCCGAGGGCCCGCTGCGCCAGGTGCCGGGCTACCTCGCCCTGCAGCAGATGAGTCGTCTGCTGCTGGCCGAACGGGTCCCCGTGCACGGGCGTGTGCTGGTGCTGGGCGCCGGTGGCGGCCTGGAACTGAAGGCCTTTGCCGAAGCCCAACCGGGCTGGCAGCTGCTGGGCGTGGACCCGGCCGCACCGATGCTGGCCCTGGCCGAGCAGACGCTGGGCCCGTTGAACGCACGCGTTGAGCTGCTGGAAGGCTACATCGACGATGCTCCGGACGTGCGCTTCGACGGCGCCAGCTGCCTGCTGACCCTGCACTTCCTCGACGCCACGCAACGCCTGCATACGCTGCGCGAACTGCACAAGCGACTGCGCACGGGTGCCCCTCTGGTGGTCGCCCACCACAGCGTGCCGCAGGATCCGGACGGCAAGCTGCGCTGGTTGCAGCGCTACGCGGCGTTTGCCGAAGCCTCTGGCGTTGCGCGCGTGGATGCGCAGCGCGCGATCGAGGCCATTGCCGAGCGGCTGCCGTTGCTGTCACCCGAGCAGGAGGTCGCGCTGCTGCAGGAGGCCGGCTTCGACGATGTGGAGCTGTTCTACGCCGGCTTCAGCTTCAAGGGCTGGGTAGCCTACGCAACGTGATGCGGCCGGACCGTCATCACGGCACCACAGTGATGCCGATCCGCTGCATCAGCAGCGCCACCTGCTGCACGTCCAGCCGTGCGCCACGCAGGTTGGCGCTGCGCACGTCCAGCTCACCCAACTCGGAGTTGGTCAGGTCGCAATCGGTGAAATTGGCGCTGTTCCAGTCGATGCCCTCGAACTGGCCACCGGACAGGTCCGAACCGGCGAAGCTGGCACCGCTCACGTTGGCGCCGTCCCAACGGTTCTCCCACAACTCGCACTTCTCCAGCGTCACCCGCGAGAAATTGGCGTAGCGCAGGTTCGACTTCTTGATGAACGCGCTGCAGAACCCGCTGCGCGTGGTGATCTGGTTCATGAAGCTGGCATTGCTGAAATCCGCGCCCTGTGCGCGGCACTCGCTGATCTCCAGGCCCAGCGCCTTGATGAAATTGAAGTGGCACATGCTGAGGTCGCAGCCACGGAAGCTGGCCTCCTTCAGCGTGGCACCGTTGAAGCGGCAACCGGTGCGGCTGTCGGCGTCGTAGAAGCTGCAGTTGATGAACTCGGTCGCGGTCAGGTCCGCGCCGGAGAAGTCGCATTGCTGGAACTGCTGGTCGACCACTTTCTGGCCGGTGTACTGGTCGGCGCCGATGCGCAGCTTGTGGTGAACGGTGAGGGACATCAGGGATTCCATGCCAGGGAGCGCGGCCATGATGCCGGGGAAGCGCCGTATTCCCAACCCCGCCTGCGCCGCGGAACGCAATGCCTGATGTTGCACGTTCATGCACACTCATGCATGATTCCCGGCATGAGCTCCGATCCCAGCCCCCTTCCCGCCCAGCGCACCCAGCAGATTCTCGAAGAACTGCGCCAGCAGGGTCGCGTGGTCGCCGCCGACCTGGCGCGCCGCTACGCCGTCTCCGAAGATTCGATCCGCCGCGACCTGCGCGAACTGGCCGCCCAGGGCCTGTGCCAGCGTGTCTACGGCGGGGCGGTGCTGCCGCCGCCGAAGGAACGCCCGCTGCGTGAGCGGTTGACCCATGACCGGGGCGACAAGGCCGAACTGGCCGCTCGCGTCTGCGCTCTGCTGCAACCGGGCCAAGTGGTACTGCTTGATGCGGGCTCGACCAATCTGGCCATTGCCCAGCAGCTGCCTGCCGCGCTCGGGCTGACGGTGATCACCAATGCTCCGCAGATTGCTACCGCCGCCAGCTATCACGAAGGCATCGCCGTGCAGTTGATCGGCGGCCGGCTGGCCCGTGGCGGTGGTGCGGTCGGCGCCGAAGCGCTGGCGCAGGTGCAACGGCTGCGCGCCGATGTCTATCTGCCCGGCCCCTGCGCGGTGGACGGCGACACCGGCGTGTGGGCGATGGATCCAGAGGAAGCCACGCTGAAGCGCGCGATGGTCGCCTGCAGCAGCCGCATCATCGTCGCCGCCACCAACGAAAAGCTCGGTGCCCGTGGCCACTGGCAGATTGCCGGCCTGGACGAAATCGACGATCTGGTACTGACCACGTCAGCGCCCCCCGCACTGGCCGCCCGCTTCCGTGCCGCCGGCATCGCCGTGCATCCCACCCTGCCCTGATCCAACCGCCATGTCCCTTGCCAACCGCGCGCGTGCCGAACAGCACGCGACCCGCGCTGCATTCTTCATTCCCGGCTTCGCTACCGCGTTGTGGGCCACGCTGGTACCGTTCGCCAAGTCACATACGGACATCAACGATGCCACGCTGGGCCTGGTGCTGCTTTGCCTCGGTGCCGGTTCGCTGCTGGCGATGCCGCTGTCCGGTGTGCTGGCCGCGCGCCTGGGCTGCCGTCGGGTGATGGTGGCCAGCACGCTGCTGATCTGCCTCAGCGTGCCCGGGCTGGTGCTGGCCGACACGGCCTGGCTGCTGGGACTGGTGCTGTTCGTGTTCGGTGCCGCGGTGGGCGCAATGGACTGCACGATGAACGTGCAGGCGGTGATCGTCGAGCGCGAAGCGCGGCGCGTGATGATGTCCGGCTTCCATGCCTTCTTCAGCATCGGCGGTTTCATCGGCGCGGCCACCATGACCGTGCTGCTCTCCGCACAACTGCCACCGCTGGCGTCGGTGCTGATCGGCGTGGGCGCGATGCTGCTGGTGATGCTGTTGTCGGCATCGCACTGGCACCGCGAACGCATGCCGCACGACACACCGATGCTGGCCATGCCGCACGGCGTGGTGTTGTTCATCGGCGTACTGGCCTTCGTCGCTTTTCTCGGCGAAGGCGCGATGCTGGACTGGAGCGCGGTGTTCCTCAGCGACGTGCGTCGTGTCGACGCCAGCCTTGCGGGCATCGGCTATGTGACCTTCACCCTGACCATGACCATCGCGCGCCTGTTTGGCGATGCCCTAGTGGCACGCGTCGGTCGCCAGCGCGCGATCGTGTTCGGCGCCCTGCTCGCCGCCAGCGGCGTGCTGGTGCTGACCCTGGTTACGCCCTGGCAGGCATCTCTGGTCGGCTACGTGCTGGTGGGCCTGGGCTGCGCCAACATCGCGCCGGCCCTGTTCTCGCTGGCCGGCCACCAGACCCGCATGCCCGGTGCACTGGCGATCACGGCGGTGTCGACGCTGGGCTTCGCCGGCATCCTTGCGGGCCCGGCGCTGATCGGCTTCGCCGCCAACCACGTCGGCCTGATCGCCGCGTTCATCGGCGTGGCGACGGCCCTGTTGCTGGTGGCGATGTCCACGCGCTGGCTGCGGGTGTGACCCGCAGCATCAGCGCCGCCGACGCCGCACCTTCATCCGCACGCGCCGATAGCCGATCACAGTAGCGGTCGCACATAGCGCAGTGCCCGCCACGCTCAGCAGCAGCAACACACCCAGTCGCACAATGTCCTGCCGCAGCATCGCCGGCAGGTCCCAGCTGTGCAGGAAGTAGAACAGCCAGCGCCCCACCCGCTCGCGGCGCCCCATCGTCAACAGCGGGTCACCGCTGGCCAGGTCGAGGTAGACACGCGTCGCCTCGGCGTCACCGAAGTCCGCAACTGCCACCGGAAAGCGGCGAACGGCTGCACCGTTCATGGCTTCGGGCGCGCGCGGATAGAAGTAGGCATCAGCCGACTGCAGGACGCGGAAGTCCTGCAGCGGCGCATCCGACATCAGGGCTACCTGCTGCCGCAGGCGCGCAGCAGGCAACTGGCGCGCGACCTGTAGCCGCCCGTGCACATTGGACACGATGCGGGTATCGCCCTGCCCGTCCAGCAACAGCGCGAACAGCTCGCCACCGATGCGACGCCACTGGATTTCCACCGGCCGGAAACGCGCGTCGCCGGCCACCGCCAGCAACGCCGACGGTTCGGCCAGCGCCCCATCCACCACCACCCGGTCACCGCGGTAACGGTCGGCAGTGATCGCATCGCGGGTACTGCTGAACACACCCAGCGGGTTCATCGACATCAGGCCGCTGAAGATCCAGGTGAACACGAAGGCAGCAGCGACCAGACCGATCAGATGGTGCCAGCGCATCCAGGGTTCGACATACGGCGTCTTCGCACCGGAGCGGTAGCGCCCACGGAAACGCCAGCGCCACAGGCCGACCACGATGCCGCTGACGGACGCCACGGTACACAGCGCCGACAGCACGATCACCACCCAGGTCCATACCGGATCCACCGACTGCATGCGCAGGAAGTACAGCCAGTGCAACCATGCGCCCACATAGTTCCAGCGCTGCTGCACATGCGGCGCATCCAGCACCACCTCGCCCGTGTGCGAGGACACGTACAGGTCCCCAGGTTGGGTACCACCTACCTCGACCCGGTACAGCGGCCGATGTGCATCCAGTGTGCGCGAGTGTGTCCATCGATCCTCATCCACGCGCATTGCGCCAACGAAGGCCTGCCCGCCGGCAAACTGCGCGGCCGACGCTTCGGCGCGCTGTGCCGACACTGGCAGCATCGCTTGGCCTGTCCGCGCCGACCACGCGCCGACGTTGCTGCCGCTGCGCACCACATAGGCGGGTTCGCCACGCAGCGTGGTCAGCGCCACGGCTTCCGGCTCGGCCTGTACAGCGCCTGGCAGCGCCGACAGCCCTCGCCAATCGACGGCATCACCCAGCACCGGCAGCGCCGCCAGGCGCTCACCGGGGGTCAGCTTTGGATAGCCGATGAACAGCATCACCATGCCGCTGACGAACCACAGCAGCATCAACAGGCACCCTCCGATGCCCAGCCAGCGATGCACCAGGTAGGTCCAGCGCTTGGCGGTGGAACGCAGCGACATGGACGGCGCCCTCAGAAGCGATGATCGACAGTGAACTCGACGCGCCGGTCAGCACCCAACAACCACTGTGTGCTGGTGTAGTACGCGGTGGCGTAGTACGCCTTGTCGAACACATTGAACAGGCGTGCAGTCACCCGCGTCCGCGGCGCGGCCTGCCAGGACAACGCCAGGTCGGTGGTGCTGTAGCCCGGCAGCTCCAGCGTGTTGGCGTTGTCGGCGTAGCGCTTGCCGACGTAGCGCGCGCCGCCGGCCAGGGTCCAGTCGGGCAGGAACTGCCAGCTCAACCACACGTTGGCCAGGCGTTCGGCCACGTTCGGCGGCACGTTGCCATCGCGCGAGACCAGCACGACCGGTGAACCTGTGGCCTCCAGGAAGTCCTCGAACTCGGCCTTCAGCACCGTGGCGTTGGCATCGAGCGACCAGTCCGGCGCGAAGTTCCAGTTCAGCGAAGCCTCGATGCCACGCGAGGTCTGCGCGCCCACCTGCACCCGGCGGTCGGGCTGCAGCGGGTCACGGCTGAGCAGACCGGTCTTGCGGATGCGGTACGCGGCCAGCATCCACTCGCCGCCGTCGAAGGCCTGCTTCAAGCCCACCTCCACCTGCCGGCCTTTGGCCAGGTCGAACGCACCGTTGGCGGGGCTGATCATCAGCAGGCCGCTGACCGGGTCCGCCGCCTGCGAATACTGCGCGTACAGGCTCAGCGTCGGGCGCAGCGCGAACACCGTGCCGGTGCGCCAACCGGTGCTGCTGTAGGTCTTCGAGAACGCACGCTGGCCGCTGACCAGATCGGTGCGACCAATGTCGGCACGATCGTGGCGCAGTCCACCCAGCACCGACCAGCGCTCACTCAGTGCCAGCCGGTCCTCCACGAACAGCGCGTACTGCTCGGCGCGGTTG
This sequence comes from Stenotrophomonas maltophilia, assembly GCF_047497515.2. Taxonomy (GTDB): domain Bacteria; phylum Pseudomonadota; class Gammaproteobacteria; order Xanthomonadales; family Xanthomonadaceae; genus Stenotrophomonas. Next base: position 137,748 of record NZ_JAXAXL020000013.1, on the reverse strand, counting down.
CGGTAACGCGGCAGGTTCGGCGCATCGCTGACGAACGTGCCGGGCACCGGATGGAACGGATCGACCGGGCCCGAACTGCCGGCATAGGTGTTGTTGGTGTGCTTGAAGTGCGCACGGTTGGCATCCAGCCCCACCGCGAAACTGTTCACCAGCCCGCCCACCTCACCCTGCACGCGCAGCGTCGAGGTCAGCCCGGTCTGGTCCTGGTTGTGGGTGATCTGGGTATTGCCGGACCGATCAACCAGGCCGCTGCGTGGGTTGTAGACATAGGCCTCGGCATTGCGCCAGTCGCGCTGGCTGTCGATCTGGTAGACACGGGTACGCCATTCCACGTTCGCAGTGGGCGTCCACAGCGCGTCGAGCTGGGTCCAGCGGTCACGGAAGCGGATCTGGCTGTCTTCCACGTTGTAGTTGCGGTGGCGCAGCGCGTCCAGCTGGCGACCGTCGACCAGCGGCGTGCCGAAGTAGCGCATCGGCTGCTGCTGGCCCTGCGCATGGGTAAGGGTCAGCTGCAGGTCATCGCGCGGCTGCCACAGCAGCGCACCGGAGAAGGTGGCGTCGCTGTTGCGCCCGCGATCGACCCACCCGACGCTGTAATTGCCACTCACGTCCAGCCGGTACGCCAGCGCCGGGGTCAGCGCGCCACCGCTGCCGAAACCGAGGCGTGCGGTGTCCTCACTGCCGACAGTCACGCTGACTTCGTTCTCGATGGCGCCGCGCGAGGGCTTCTTCGGCACGATGTTGATGACGCCGCCGATCGCGCCGTCACCATGGATCACCGAAGCTGGCCCACGCAGCACTTCGATGCGCTCGATCGACCAGGTATCGAACGGGAAAGTGATGCCCACGCCGCCGTACTGGCGCAACCCGTCATACAACCGCATCACTGACGCCCCATCGGTGAAGCCGCGGCTGGACAGCGCGCTCAGGCCGTTGCCGGGGTGCGGCATGGCGCTGATCGCACCTGCGCGGCTGATCGCATCGTTGAGGTTGGTATCGCCGCGCTGCTCCAGCTGTTCGCGTGAAATCACGGTCAGGCTGGCCGGCGTCTGCAGCACGCTCAGGCCCAGTGCGGAACCTGCGTTGGCGGTGGAAGACAGCTCACTACTGCGGGTATCGACCACGCGCACGGTATCCAGCGTGGTCGGAGGCACCGCCTCGGCGGCAAAGGCAGGCGCCGCCTGCAGAAGCCAGGTACACAGCGCAGGCAGCACCGCCCGGCGCAGGCGCGCGGAGTTGGGGTTGGTTTTCATTGGGTCACGGCATGCAAGGCCACCCCGCATTGCAGGGCAACAATCAGAAAGGGAAAAGCACGCGCGTGCGGGCACCGGCCGTGGCCGGCAACCTCATGGCAGGAAGATCACTGCAGCGCGCGTGCGGCTCAGGCGGCCCTGAGGATCGGTGGCCCGCGCGCTCCCAGGGTGCCGCTGATCCGTTGCGGCAGCGCCTGCACCGCACCGCGCAACGCGCGGCAGACCGGCGTCATCGGTGCCAGCAGCAGCAACGCTGCCACCAGCAGGGTGATCATCCGCGCGGCGATCAGGCAGTAGTCGCAGTCCACGCCCCTCTCATGATCGGCATGGGGGTCGGCTGCAGGCTTCGGGGCCGCGTCGCCGTGCTGCATCGCCATCGCATGATGGTCGTGGTGGCCCTCCATCGCGTGCCGTGCGTGCAGGCTGTGGTCCATCGTCGCCACTGGTGCGCTGGCCGCAACGTGGCCATGCGCCAGCCAGCGGCTCACCAGCGGGGCGAGCAGCACCAGCAGCATGGCAAGCCATGCCAGGGCCTGGAACCGGCGGTGGAGAACAGAACGGCGCACGCCACCATTCTACGGGGCCTCGCCCAACCTTGGACCACGTTCAGGGTTGCTCCACAGGCGGTGCGACGTTATGACGCAGCCCCCTCTCGTGCAGCGCGCTGCGTCCTCCGATGGGGACGGAAGGCGACCACACCGGCCCCTTCCGTCCCCACGCGGCAACGCTAGAACCGGGCGGGCTGTCGCACCGCGCGTTCCAGGAACATGACGCCCGCCTGCAGGCTGTGGCGGGCGTTCTCCAACCAGCGCTCCGGATCGGCGACCGCGAATCGCTCCTGCGCATCCATGTCACCTGAATCGGCCAGGTCAGCCAATTGCAGATGGATGTGGTTCTCCACCAGGCTCACCAGCACGGCGAGCTCGGCCGACACTCCGGCGATGCGTTCGGTGAAGCCAGCGTCGTTGCTGTTCAGAGACATGTCCCCTGTTCCTATGCGTTGCGGTGTTGATGGATGGCTTCGTAGCGCTCGGCACAGGCAGGCCCACAGAACAGCCTGGCCGGATCGTTGTTGAAGTCTTCGCTGCAGTCCGGGTTGTGGCATTCCCCAATGGGTGTGAGAGGGGCAACAGTGCGGGCCCGCGTTGCGTGCTGGGCCAATGCCTGTTGCAGATGGCGCGCTTCCAGTTCCTGCGCTTCGTCGATGGTGTCCGTCATGCCAGCTGTATTTTATCGGGGGGTGGTCGCACCGATTGAGAACGCATCAACGGCGTTGGATGAGTCGCGCCCGGCATCGGTTCGGCGTTTGTGGTTGCAATGGATTTCAGGCATGCAGGCTCCTTGTGCATGGGCGCCCGGAAGGGCGGAAGACGTGTGGGAAGGCCGCATCTGGCGGCAACGGCATCATCGGAAAAACGGTTCTCGCCAACTGCGACACGCCGCCGCAGAAGCGACAATCTGCGAACCTCATCGCAGATCCTCACGACACCAGGCTGCGCTGCCGGAATCAGGGATGCAAGGTGTCGTAAGGTGTTGCAAAAGGGAGTCCATTCCGACACCATGGCCGCATCACCGCTTCCCCTCTACGGCTGACCCTGCCGCGTCGGCCGGTCGCCACGTGCACTGCGCCCGGCATGAATCACGCGGCGCGTCCACAGGCTGCGGTGAACCGGACCACGCTTCAAGGGGCTTCGCCGAATGCACACATCGCACCCAGCGCAGGATGTCGTTCCTGCGTTCCTGCAGGTCATGCACGCACACGGCATCGTGCCGGACGCCCGCGGCCGCGAGGCACTCAATGCCGACGGCACGCTGGTGCGCTTCCATGTGGAGGGTGACCGCCCCGGCACTCGCAATGGGTGGGCCGTGCTGTTCGGCGACCAGGTGCCGGCCGGCGAGTTCGGCAGCTGGCGTACCGGCACCCGTCATGCCTGGTGCGCGAAGTCACCCGGCACGCTCAGCGCCGCCGAACAGCGCGCCATCCGCCACCGCCACGAAACGGCCCGCGCCGAACGCGAGCAGCAGCAGCGCGAACGCGAGGAGGCCGCTGCCAAGGCTGCCAATGTCCTGTGGAACCGCGCGGTACCTGCGGACGGCAGCCATCCCTATCTGGTGCGCAAGGGCATCCCTGCGCATGGCCTGCGCGTGGCGCCGTGGCCGGTACGCAACAGCGACGGCCTGGTCTTCCGCCACATCGACAACGCGCTGCTGGTGCCGGTGATGAACGCTGCCGGTCGGATCGTCTCGCTGCAGGCGATCTTTCCGCGCATGGAACCCGCACTGGGGCGCGACAAGGACTTCCTGTCCGGTGGCCGCAAGCAGGGATGTTTCCATGTCATCGGCAAAGCGCTCGCTGCGCAGCCGATCGCCATCGCCGAAGGCTATGCCACCGCGGCGTCCATCCATCAGGCCACCGGTTGGTGCGTGGTGGTGGCCTGGGATGCGGGCAACCTCGCCGCGGTCGCCCGCGCGTGGCGCAGCGCCGTGCCCGACGGTGTGTTCGTCCTCTGCGCGGACAACGATCAATGGACCCGGCAGCCCGTGGACAATCCCGGCGTCACCCACGCAACGCGCGCCGCTGCGGAAATCGACGCACGCGTGGCATGGCCCGAGTTCTCCGCAGTGCACGGTGACAGTGACCGCCCGACCGACTTCAACGACCTGCATCTGCGCGAAGGGCTGGAGGCGGTCCGCGCACAGCTCCTGCCGCCGCCAGCCGCCGTGGCGGAAGATGACATGGCCGGCGACGTCTCACCTGCGACAACCAGCGCGAACTATCAGGTACCAGGCAACCTGTCCGCGTTCGATGCCTTTACGCCGTTTCCCGATACCAGCGCGCGCGGCCGTCCGTTGCCGACCGCACGCAATCTGGCCGAACTGTGCCGGCGCACCGGCGTGACCGTGCGCTACAACGTCATCCGCAAGGACCTGGAGATCCTGGTGCCGGGCCTGCAGAGCACGGTGGACAATGCCAAGGAAGTGGCTGCCGGTGAAGTGATGGACTGCATGCACCGCGCTGGCATGACCACCGCCAGCTTCGAAACCAACCTGTGCCAGGTGGCCGAAGCCAACCCCTACAATCCGGTCGCCAGCTGGATAACCTCACGCCCATGGGACGGCCAGTCCCGCCTGCAGGCCTTCTTCGATACGGTGCAGGAGGCGCAGCCCACGCGCATGGCCGACGGGCGCATCCTGAAGGAAGTGCTGATGCGACGCTGGATGGTCTCCGGCGTGGCGGCGGCCTTTGAGCCGGATGGCGTGGTGGCGCGGGGTGTGCTGACGTTCGTTTCGAAACAGAATCTGGGCAAGACGCGCTGGGCCCGGCAGTTGGCACCGGCCGAGCTGCAGTTGATCGCCGACGGCGTGGTGCTCGATCCGGCCAACAAGGACAGCATCAAGCAGGTCATCTCCAAGTGGATCGTCGAACTGGGCGAAGTGGATGCCACGTTCCGCCGCACCGATATCGCCGCGCTGAAATCGTTCATCTCGCGCAGCCATGATGAGATCCGCCGCCCGTACGCGCGCAACGAATCGCGCTATGCGCGCCGTACCATCCTGTTTGCCAGTGTCAATGACGAGCGCTTCCTGCGCGACGCGACCGGCAATACGCGCTGGTGGACCGTGCATGCCGTGGCACTTGGCGAACCGGCGCGGATCGACATGCAGCAGGTGTGGGCCGAGGCCCATGCGCTGTACCGCAACGGCGAGACCTGGCACCTGTCCGGTGAGGAGCTGGATGCGCTGAATGCCACCAACAGCGAGCACGAACCGATCTCGCCGATCGCCGAACTGATCGACCGCCGCTTCGACTGGTCCCTGCCTACCGAGCACTGGAACGCGCACTACCGCGCCACCGAAATCGTCATTGCCGCGGGCATCGACAAGCCGAACCGCCGCGACGTCAACGAGGCGGCCGCCTATGTGGTCAAGCGCCATGGCGTACGTACCCGCGTTGTGGGCAAGGAGCGGGCCAAAGTCTGGCTGATGCCGCCGCGCAGGCTCAACCTCGGCGAGCAGGCGGCAGGTCCGTTCTGATGCCGGGTGCCGGCGCGGTGTGCATTGGAGGGGCGCGCGCCACCCAACGGCCGAATCAATCAGGACGTAAGTAGATGAAAGGGGTTGACTAAAGGGGCCCACAAAGGCAAGATGCCTGTATCGGCCACGCCACCTTCCAGGAGCGCTTCCGCCATGCCTCGTCCCCAACTGCATGCCTTCGAAGGCGAACAGCTGACCGTGCGGCAGATCCACCAGCGGGTACCGGTGTTGTCCGAACGGACCATCCGCGATCACCTTGCCGCTGGCCGTCGTACCCGCACTGCCATGCTGTGCTTTGACCCTGTCGCGGCCGCTGCCCGCGGAGGGCGCATCACCCAGCGCCTGCTGCGCGCGCGCGGTGCTGCCGGTCGCGATTCCTGACCGCCACCGCCCCCCGTCTTCTTCCAGGAGTAGATTCCGCATGATCCCCGCCTCCCTCGACAGCGGCCATCGCATGATCGCCGACACCCTGGCCGCATTCCGTGCCGGCCCCGCCCTGCGCCGCACTCGGCTGCGGCCTGCCCCGCAGTCAGCCGGTCCGCTCTACATCGGCATCGCCGGCGCCACGCATGCGGGCAAGGACACCCTGGCCAATGGACTGGCCTCGGCGCTGGCGCTGCCCTGCGACGGCTTTGCTACCCCGCTGCAGGCGCTGGCCGAACGCTTCCCGCAGCACCTGATGCAGAGCACCGGCACCGGATCGGGGCGTGAGTGCCTCCTCCCCGAGCTGCGGGTGCGCGCGCTGTTCGCACGCCTGCCTGCAGGCGGACTGGTGCCGGATGTGCGCTTGGCCGATGAAGCCCGCGCGATCCGCCGTCGTGGCGGTGTCGTGATCCGCGTCAGCCGTCCGGGCCATGCCAGCGAACAGCCCTTGCCGGACCACCTGGTCGACATCGAAGTAGACAATGACGGCACGCCGGCCGATCTGGTGCGCAGGGCGCTGGACCAGCTGCTGTCGCGCGGCGTGATCTGATCACGGCACACCATCGCGTGCCCCCGCTTCCCGCCGATGCAAGCGCAGGTCGCGACCCATCATCGGCGAAAATGATGTAAGGTCGCCCCATCACCGACGACACCTGTCGTCACCCTGCATCCCCCAACCATTTTCGCAGAGAGGAAACGCCATGGAGGTCGAACAGTTCACGTCGACGCGCCTGAAGGCCATCGAATTGTTCAAGTCCCAGCCCAAGGGTGGCAAGGACATCGTGAGCCTGGACGCGATCTTCATCTCGCTGTGCTCGCTGGCCCACGCCCAGGCCGGCTATGGAAGCTCGACGCAGGCCCGTACCGTGGCCCGCCCGGGCAGGCAGCAGCCGCCCGCACCGTGGTTCACCGAAACCCTGGCCGCCCTGAAGGGCAAGGGTGAGTCGATCACGGTGGCGCGCTTCCTGATGTTCGCCAACCGCTTTCCCGTCAAGCGCATGGACCAGGTCAATGCGGCGCGCTGGCTGCGCGACGCCGGCTATATCCCCCGCAAGACCGGCGGCAACCTGGTGTTCGACCTTTGACCCAGCCCCACCTGCAGTCCTGAAGCCCCGGCATCGTCCGGGGCTTTTTTGTTTCCGAGCCTGCGCCCGGACAGGAGGGCGGGCAACAAGGCCATCCTCACCCCATACCTGCCGGATTCCCCTTTACCTGCCTCTGTTTCCACACGGTGAGGACAGCGAGTACAGGAATACGGAAAACAGCCGCGGCAACGACAACCCGGCGAGAGCCGCCGCAGGCATCCGCAGCGCTGTCCTCATCGGTGCTCAGGCTCACTGAATGCCTTCAGCACGCAATTTCTAAAGTAGATGAAAGGTGTTGACCGGAAGGACGGGAGGGCAACAGTGGAGATCAATGCCACTGACGACACTCCTCATGAACGCCCTGCCCGACAGCATCCAGACCCTCGCCGAGGTCATCGGCGAATCCGCAGCCCTCACGCTGGTGCGTGCATGGCCGCCGACCACCTCCAGCACCACCGGCCGCCACCGCGTCATCGTCTACGTGCCGTCCACCCTGCCCGACCAGCACCGGCTGATCGACATCCTCGGCTACGACGTCGCCCGGCGGCTGGTCGCGCACTTCGGTGGCGAACTGCTGTTCCTGGCCTCCTGCTTCGCTGCCGGTGCGCAGCAGCGCCGCGAACGCATCGCACGCGCCGTTGCCAGCGGCATGCCACGCGACCACGTCGCGCGTGAGTTCGGTGTCTCGCAGACCACCATCAAGCGCGCCCTGCGCGATGCCCGCTCCGCGCCACCGCCTGCGGTCCACCCGGCCCTGCTCAAGGGATACGCACGCGCATGAACGAGAGCGACCTGCTGGCCGGCGTACCGGACTGGGCCAAATACCTGGGCGGTACCTCCGGCGTACTGATCGCGGTGTCGCTGTGGCTGCGCCAATGGCTGTCGTCGGCCAAGGTCGACCGCACCGCCGATGAAGCCACCAGCAACACCCTGCGCACCCTGCAGGAGCAGCTCGCCGCCGAGCGCACCCGCGCCGATGGCTTGATGCACGAACGCGAGGCGATGGCGCAGGAGATCGGGCAACTGCGTGGCGAGGTCAACGCCCTGCGTGCACAGATCGCCCAGCAGAGCGTGCAGATAGACGCGCTGCTGGCACTGGTGCGCAAGCAGCCGGAGGCGGCCGCATGACCGCCGCCGCAGCCAGCGCCCTCGGCGGTGCCAACGTGGCCGCGTTCCTCGACATGCTGGCGGTGTCCGAGGGTACCGACATTCCCGGCCAGCGCTCACGTGACCGCGGCTACGACGTGATCGTCGGTGGCCAGCTGCTCGACACCTACCGCGACCATCCCCGCGTCCTGGTGTCGCTGCCGCGCTATGGCATCAAATCCAGCGCTGCCGGCCGCTACCAGTTCCTGCGCAGCACCTGGGACGACCTGCGCGCGCGCCTGGGCCTGCCAGACTTCGGCCCGGTCTCGCAGGATCGCGCCGCCGTCGCCCTGCTCAGGCAATGCGGTGCCTACGAGCTGGTCCGGCTAGGCCGTTTCGACGCCGCCGTCAGCGCGGCGCGGCGCATCTGGGCATCGCTGCCGGGCGCCGGTTACGGGCAGAAGGAACACGCGCTGGAGACGCTGCGTGCGGCCTATCGCACCGCAGGAGGCGCCCTGGCATGACCCCACTCGCGCTGAGGCTGCGCGTCAGCCTGCTACTGCTCGTCGGCAGCCATGCCGGCTGCGCCTGGCTGGGGTGGACCCTGCGGGACCGCAGCGCGGACCTCGCCGTTGCCAGCGCCCAGGTTGCACAGCAGGCATCCCGCGCTGATGCGGCGCAGGCCGCACATCAGCAGGACCTCGCCAATGCCCGGGCCGGCGCCCGGGCCGAATCGCAGCGACTGGCCACGCAGGCCGAGCGCATCCAGCAGTTCAACGCCCTGCAACGGGACATCGACACCCATGCCAAGACTCCTGGCCGCGATCGCGGCAATGCTGATGCTGAGTTCGTGCGCATCTGGCGCCAGGCCAATGCCGGCGGCGCACTGCCGCATTGACCTCGCCATCGCGCCGGCGCAACTGCGTGTCGCGCGGCCACTGCCCGACCTCGATGGCACTGATGACGATGCGCTGCTGCGCAATCACGTCGAGGTCGCACGTCGGTACCACGCACTCGCCGATCAGCTGCACGCGCTGTTGTGCAGCCTCGGTGGCCAGCGCGGCATCACGCTCAATGGTGCGGAACCGCTGATGCCTGCGGGCTGTGATCGCGGCGCAGCTTCCCTGCGCGCCGCGACCACGCGCTGATCCAGCTGCACACGGCCACGCCTGCAATGCCGCCCAACGGCGGTGATGGCAACACTGGCCACGCCCTTTTTCCATTCAATGCACGAGCTGACATGGCGACCGACCCCTCTCCTCCACCACTGGATGCATTGCTTGCCGCCATCGCAGCGGCCATCCGTGCGCGCTTCCCGCACTTCGCGACCGTCGAGTTCCATCGGGAGGCCGGCACCGAAGGCATGACGACGCCCGCGTGCTTGCTGGCGATGACCCGCTGCGACCGCAGCAAGGACAACGCCGACGGCAGTGGGCAGATGCAGGCCTTGCTGCGCTTCGAGGCACGTGTTGTTCTGGCGGCGGACGCGCCCGGCGTGGCACTGCAGCTGCGCAACACCGCCATCGACCTCGCCACCTGGCTGCACCAGCTCGGCCGCTTTCCCGGCGTGGCCAGCGGCGCGATCGACGTGATCGCCGCGTTGCCTGAAGACACCGCCACGGCGCTGCCAGGGCTGCGCAGCTGGATCGTCGAGTGGTCGCTGCCGATGGCACTGGGCAGCAACCCCTGGGAAGACAGCGGCGGCGTGGTGCCGCGCGCCAGTTTCAGCTTCGCGCCCGAGATCGGCCGTGCCCATGAGCCGCGCTACCAGCCGCTGCCGGAGCACGCGCCATGAGCGCCGAGCACGCGCGGCTGATTGGCAACCTGTTGATGATCGGCGTCGTGCGCGAACTCGATGAAGCGGCAGCGCGCGTGCGCGTCGATGCCGACGGCATGCTCACCGACTGGATTCCCTGGCTGGAACGACGTGCCGGGCCCGGCGTGCGCAGCTGGTGCGCGCCCGAGCCGGGCGAGCAGGTGGTGCTCGCCTGCCCCTATGGCGATCCGGGCCAGGCGCTGGTGCTGGGCAGCCTGTACCAGGACCGCTTCGCCGCACCGGCTGACTCGCGCCTGCGGCAACGCACCGCGTTCGCCGACGGCAGCAGCGTCGAGTACGACCAGGAAAGCGCCACGCTGAGCGTCAACGTCGGCGGCGGCAAGGTCATCGTGACCTGCGCAAGCGCACAGGTGATCGCCAGCGAATCGGTGCTGCTCGATACACCGTCGATCAAGGCCACCGGCGACCTGGACGTGACCGGTGCGATCACCGCCGGCAAGGACATCAGCACCCCGGGCGAGATCAAGGCCGGCGCCATCGGCCTGAAGGCGCACAAGCACACCGCGCAGGGCCCCACCGCACCGACCACGCCGGCGCAGGCCTGAATGGCCACGCGTGCAATGCCCTGAAAACCCGCACTCCACGACGATAGAGACCATGCGAGGAATCAACGCCAACACCGGCAAATCACTGGATGGCCTGGCCCATCTGCACCAATCCGTGCGTGACATCCTCACCACGCCCCTTGGCTCCCGCGTACTGCGCCGCGAATACGGCTCACGCGTGTTTGAACTGATCGATGCGCCCACGAATCGCTCGCTGCGCATGGACCTGATTGCCGCCACCGTCGACGCCCTGGCGCGATGGGAACCGCGGCTCCACGTCGAGAACGTCGACGTCTCCCTCCCCGCCCCCGGCGTGATGATCCTGGCAGTCACCGGCATCCATCTACCCGACGGGCAGGCCATCACCATCGAAGGAATCGAGGTTCGCTAACCGTGGCATCCGGCTCGTTCACCAGTGTCAATCTGTCCCAGCTGCCTGCCCCGGCGGTCATCGAAGTGCTCGATTTCGAAGCCATGTTCGATGAATCGCTGACCGCGCTGCAGGCCCTGGATCCCACCTTCGACGCGCTGCTGCCGTCGGACCCTGCTTTCAAGATCCTGGAGGTCTGCACCTACCTGCGCCTGCTCGACCGCCAACGCGTCAACGACGCCGCACGTGGCGTGATGCTGGCCTATGCGATCGGCAGCGACCTGGACCATCTCGCTGCGATCTTCGGCATCGCCCGCCAGGTACTGGACCCGGGCAAGCCGCAGGAGGGCATCGCGCCACGCTACGAGAGCGATGAAGATTTCCGCCGCCGTATCCAGCTGGGCCCGGAAGGCTTCAGCGTGGCGGGGCCGGAGGGCGCGTACGTATTCCATGCCCTCAGCGCCGACCCGCGGGTACTCGATGCGAGTGCGACCAGCCCCACCCCGGGCGAAGTCGTGGTCTCGGTGCTGTCGCGCGAGGCGGATGGAACCGCCACCCAGAGCCTGCTCGACATCGTCGAGGCGAAGCTGAGCGCGGATGACGTGCGGCCGCTGACCGATCACGTGCTGGTGAAGCCGGCCACGATCGTCAACTACACGGTCGACGCCACGCTCTTCACCTTTGCCGGCCCGGACTCGCAGGTGGTGCTGGCCGAGGCACGCAGCCGCCTCGATCGCTACATCAGCGAATCGCATCGCCTCGGCCGTGACGTCACCCGTTCGGGCCTGTTCGCTGCACTGCACGCCGAGGGCGTACAGCGTGTGGAGATCACGCGTCCCGCTGCCGACGTGGTCGTGGATCGCACCCAGGCTACGCATTGCACCGGCGTGACCCTGACCCATGGCGGCACCGATGAATGAGCCGAGCACGCGCCTGATCAACGCGCGCCTGCGCGGCGCGATCGATGGCCGCAACCGCACCTTCCGCCACCCTGGTGGCGCGCTGGCGACGCTGCAGGCGGTGTACCGCACCAACGCGCAAGGACGGCAGGCGCTGCAGGGCGGCCTTATCGAGGGAGGCGTGGTGACCCTGGCTGCTGCACCGGTACCCGGCGAGAGCATCGACGGTGACGCCCAGGTGGTGGTGCCGTCGGCAGCGAACCTGCTGCCCGCCAACGCCACCCACGCCGAGCGCGCGCTCGCCCGCGCCAGCGTCGCGCGCCCGCTGCCGGTGGACATCACCGCACTGTGGGACGCCGACCGCTGCCCGACCGCACTGCTGCCCTGGCTGGCCTGGGCGCTGTCGGTGGATGAGTGGAAGGCCTACTGGCCCGAAGCGGTGAAGCGCGCCCGGGTGCGCACGGCCATCGCCATCCAGCGCCGCAAGGGCACCGCCGGCAGTGTGCGCGACGTGGTCGCTGCATTCGGTGGCTCGGTGCTGATCCGCGAATGGTGGCAGCTACAGCCCAAGGGATCGCCGCACACCTTCGAAGCGGTGATGACCATCGCCAACCAGGGCGGCCAGGCCGCCACGGCGATGTTCGTCGAGGACGTCATCGGCGAGATCAGCCGGACCAAGCCGGTGCGATCGCACTTCACCTTCACCCAGGGCATGCAGGCCGACGCCGCCATCGGCGCCCTTGCAGCCGCCCACGCCACGGCCTTCCGCCGCCTTCAACTGATCGGAGAGTAACCCCCGCATGCGCTTGAAAATCACCGATGCCGGCTTCGCCAAGCTGGTCAATCCGCCCAACACCGGCACCAACGCCGTCCTGATCACCCAGATCGGCCTGACCTCGACCGCCTTCGTACCTTCGGCGGGACTCACAGCACTGCCCGGCGAGATCAAGCGCCTCCTCACCTTTGGTGGCCAGGCGGTGGGCGATGACACCGTGCACGTCACCATCCGCGACGACAGCGCAACGGCGTACACGCTGCGCGGGTTCGGCCTGTACCTGGCCGACGGCACCCTGTTCGCCAGCTACGGCCAGGCCGATCCGATCATGGAGAAGTCGGCCGCCTCGCTGCTGCTGCTGGCCACCGACACGCGCTTCAGCGGGATCGACGCGACGCAGATCCAGTTCGGCGACGCCGGCTTCCTCTATCCGCCGGCCACCACCGAGGTCGTGGGCGTGGTCGAACTGGCTACCAGCACCGAAGCAGAAGATGCGACCGACACCCAGCGCGCGGTGACGCCGCGTGGCGTACGCGCCTACACCGACAAGCGCTTCGGTGCCAGCGCCCCGACCGCACTGGCGAAGACGCTGCTGTCGGCTGCGACCACCGCGGCGGCGCGCACTGCGCTGGAGCTGAAGAGTGCCGCACTGAAGGACACCGGGCATGGCAACGGACTGGACGCCGACACCCTGGACGGCAAGCATGCCTCCGAGTTCGCGCTGGCCGGTGATTTCGCCACGGTGGGCCACAAGCATGTGATTGCTGATGTGACCGGGCTGCAGCCGGCGCTGGATGGCAAAGCATCCAGAGGGGGCAACACGTTCACCGACCAGCAGTTCATCAGCGGCACGTATCCGTTGCTGGGCTTCGGTGCCGCCGGCGCCGAACAATCCTTCATCGGTGGCTGGGGAAATTCCAGCCTGTGGCGCGTCTGGAGCGCCGACCGCAGCGCCAGCAGCGAGATCACCATCAAGCATGGCGACACGCCGCGCTGGAATGGCTCGGTCATATGGCACGCTGGCAACTTCGCGCCGGAAGCGAAGATGGATGTGGCCGGTGGCGCCTTCACTGGCGGCGTCACCATCAAGAACAACTCCCTGCGCGTTGCAGGCTGGGCCGGCGCGACCAATGACGGCGTCATCTACTTCGGCACCTCCGATAGTTACATCCTGAAGAACGCTGCGAACTTCACGTTCGCCAACGCGGCCGGTGGCTACAGCGCAACCCTCAACGCCGGTGGCACTGTCTGGACCAGCGGCAACTTCGATCCGACAAGCAAATTGAACAAGGCCGGCGACAAGATGACCGGCCCACTCAAGGTACAAGCGGGTAGCGGCTCGTTGATTCGCATTGTCAATGATGGCACCAGCAGCACCATGCTCCAGTCCGTCAATGCAGCTGAAGACGCATTCGCGAAGTTGTTCCTGACCGGGGAAGGCGTGAGCCTCCAGGGGCGGGGCCAACAGGTGGATATTGGCAGCAACGTGGACGTTGCGATCAGCGCAAATGGGCTGCGGTACAACGACTCCCAGGGTGCCAACCGCGTTCACTTCACAGCGAACGGCGAGATCGTCGCCAAGCCCATCAACGCCTCCCCAGGCAATGCAGTTGGATCATTCGGACTGATCTCACAAGGCAACTACGGCGGGGGGCTCGGCCTCATTGACACGGGCGGCAATACGCACGGTGGCATCTGGACCGAGTATGAAACATTGCGGTTCGGCGTCAACACGCCTGGAGCCCTGACACCGAAGATGTCACTTACCTCAGGCGGCGTTCTTTCGACCACCGGTGGATATGACTTCGGCTCTTCGCGCAAGCTGAAGAACATCGAAGGCATGCTCCCCTACGGCCTGGCGGCTGTCGAACAGATGGAACTGGCAGCCGGTCACTACAAGCCCGAGTACAACGACGACGGTCGTCGTCGCCTGTTCTTCGTCGCCGAGCAGCTGGCCGAACTGGTGCCGGAAGCGGTCGACCTGGAAGGCGTCGCGTTCCAGGGCGAGCGCGTGGCATCGGTCAAGCTCGACCAGCTGCTGCCGGTCCTGGCCAAGGCCATCCAGGAGCTGTCGGCCGAGGTTCGCGCCCTGAAGGCGGAGCGTTGATATGGCCAGTGGCTATCGCTCCGGCGGCATGGATTTCGATGACCTGTTCGATCCCTATGTGGAGGGACCACAGGCACAGGATTCGGGCCGCCGCGTCGGCGGCACCGACCTGAGCCGGCGCTACGCCCACATCCAGTACGGCAGCAAGCGTGCGGATGTCGGGCATCGCATCGGTGGCATGGACGTGTCCAACCTGTGGGCGGCCCGCGGCAGCGCCATCTACAGGCTGCCGTTCCATGGCAAGGGCTATTCGGCAAGCAATGGCGCCAAGACCAACTCCACCGGCTCCGTGTCGGCAACCGTCTCGATCGTGATCAATGCCGACGGCACGTATGCCATCCGCACGGCCGTCGCCGGTGGTGGCAACGGAGGCAGCTCGGTAGCGGCGTCGGGCCAGTGGCTGCCGGCAGGTGCAAGCGCTTCCCAGTACGAAGTGCAGATCACCGGTTCCTCGCCCGCCAAAGCCTCTTTCAGCACCAGTGCTCCCTCGTTCGTGCCGGCATCGGCGTCACCATCGGCAGGCGTGTCAATCAGCGTCCCTGCCAGGTCGGCCAGCTACGAATCGGACAGCGTCAGCGTTTCCGTCGCGCTGCGTCGTGCAGGTGGCAACGCGCAGGTCTCCACCTTCACCGCCAGCGTCAGCGCGTCTGGCTGGGTCTGACCGATCACCAGGCCACCGCTGCAATTATCGCCAGCGCCGCCTTCTCCGAACATTACCCCGTCGCCTGCACAAGCCGGCACACACCCACACCGAGGAAGAACCCCGAATGACCGAATTTCTCCATGGCGTACAGGTCGTCAACATCGATACTGGTGCCCGTTCGATTGCCATCGCCTCCAGCAGCGTGATCGGCATCGTCGGCACCGCACCGCTGGCTGACACCGAAGCGTTCCCCATCAACACCCCCGTCCTGGTGACCTCGTCCTCGCAGGCCGCCAAGCTGTCGGCCAAGACCGGCGCCGAAGCCGGCACGCTGCCCGGCGCACTCGATGCGATCTTCGATCAGTCCAGTGCTGTCGTCGTCGTCATCCGCGTCGAGAACGGTGCAAACGAAAGCGCCACCCTGGCCAACGTGCTGGGCGGTGTGAACGCACAGACCGGCGCCTATGAAGGCGTGCATGCGCTGCTGGCGGCCAAGTCCATCGTCGGCGTCAAGCCGCGCATCCTGGTCGCACCGGGTTTCACCCATGTGCATCCCACCGATCCGGCCAAGCCCGAGGCCGTACTGGCCAACCCGGTCGTGGCCGAGCTGCTCGGCATCGCCGACAAGCTGCGCGCGGTGATCATCAAGGACGGCCCGAACAGCAACGATGACGCCGCCAAGAGCACCACCGCCCTGACCGGTTCCAAGCGCGTCTACGTGGTCGACCCGGCGCTGCTGGTGCAGTCCGGTGATGCCATCGTCACCCGCTACGCCTCCGGTGCCGTGGCCGGCGCCATCGCCCGCAGCGACAACGAACGCGGCTGGTGGGCGTCGCCGTCGAACCTGGAACTGAACGGCGTGGTCGGTACCGCGCGTGCCATCGACTTCGGCCTGTCCGATGCGACCAGCCGCGCCAACCTGCTGAACCAGTCCAACGTGGCAACCGTCATCCGCGAAGGTGGCTTCCGCCTGTGGGGCAACCGCACCACCAGCATCGATCCGAAGTGGCAGTTCCTGTGCGTGGTGCGCACTGCCGACATCATCGCCGACAGCCTCGAGGCCGCCCATCTGTGGGCCGTCGACCGCGGCATCAGCAAGACCTACGTCGATGACGTGCGCGAGGGCGTCAATGCCTTCCTGCGCGGCCTGAAGACCCAGGGCGCGATCCTCGGCGGCAACTGCTGGATCGACCCGGAACTGAACGCAGCGGACAGCGTGGCCCAGGGCCGCTTCTATTGGGACTTCGACTTCACCCCGACCTACCCGGGTGAGCAGCTGACCTTCCGCATGCACATGAACAACAACTACGTCTCGGAGATCTTCTAAGCATGGCGCGCAACGTCCGCAAGAACTTCAACTTCTACGTCGATGGCAAGGGCTATGCCGGCAACGTCGAATCCTTCACCGCTCCGAAGCTGACGCTGAAGACCGAGGATTTCCAGGCCGGTGGCATGTTCGCCCCGACCGAGATCACCCTGGGCCACGAGAAGCTTGAAGCCGAGGCCGTCTTCATCGCCGATGACCCGGACATCATGGGCAAGTTCCACGTCGTGGAAAGCAAGGAGTACTCCTTCACCGCACGCGAGGCGCTGGAATCCAGCGACGGCAGCATCACCGCCGTGGTCCACAACATGCGCGGCAAGGTCAAGGCCATCGATCGTGGCGAGTCCAAGTCCGGCGAGAAGGGCACGGTGAAGATCTCGCTCGCGCTGAGCTACTACAAGCTCACCCACGGACCGCTGGTCGTCCAGGAGCTGGACGTGGTCAACATGATCGCCAAGCAGAACGGCGTGGACATGCTGGCCGGCCTGCGCAGCGCCCTGGGCATCTGACCCCGCACGCATCTCCACAGTACCGGGGGCGCCTCGCGCCCCCGCCTTCATCGCGCTCCCTCGATTTCCAGGAACACATCCATGTCCAGCAAGACCAAGACCGCCAACGACCACGTCATCGAACGCGATGGCTATGCCGAAGTCACCCTCACCCGCCCGCGCCAGGTCAATGGCGTGGAAACCGCCGTGCTGCGCATGCGCGAACCCACCGTGGAAGACATGGAGCGCTTCCAGGATGACAAGGGCAGCGATGCACAGCGTGAGGTGCGCATGATCGCCAACCTGTGCGAGATCCCGCCGGACGACCTGCGCAAGCTGCCGCTGCGCGACTACGCCCGCCTGCAGTCGGGGGTCGCGCTTTTTACCACCTGACCCTGCCGCAGATCAGGCAGGGAGTGCTCGCCCTGGCCGGCCATACCGGCTGGGGCCTGCGCGAAATCATGACGCTGCGGGTGTCGAAGTTCATCTGGTGGATACAAGGATTGCCGGTACATGGCGAGTAACGTTCAAACGACAACGATCACGATCGGTGGCTCGATCTCGGGCTCGCTGAAGTCCGCACTGTCCTCCACCGAGGACGGACTGATGAAGATCGGCAGCGAAATGGACAGGCTGGAGCGCAAGCAGCGCTCCATGAGCAAGGCGAACCCCTCGCTGGTAAAGCTCAAGCAGAACGTTGCCGGGCTGCGCCAGGAGTACGCCAGGCTCTCCAGCGAGGGCGATCGCCTGCGCAAGGTGCAGACCGGCCTGGAGCGCATCGAGAAGGCGAGCACCGCCAATCTGCGTAGCCGCAAGAAGCTGGGAACCTCCTTCAAGGAATCACGCACCCTGCTCGGCAGCGCAGTGACTCAGCTGGCCAAGCCGGTCGAGAACGCCTCCAGTTTTGCCCGCCAGAACCAGCAGATCGGCAGCGCAGCGGGCCTGGACAACAGCCAGGTCAAAGCGCTGGGCAGGACGATCCTGGCCGAGACCGGCAACACCAACCAGAAGGCGAATGACCTGCAGCGCGCCATCCGGCTGCTGGTCGACGCCGGCATGGATGCACAGTCGGCGCAGGCCAGCCTGCGCGCCATCGGCCGCACCGCCACCGTCACCGGTACCGGGATCGACGACGTCTCCAGCGCCGCCGTTGGCCTACAGCAGTCATTCGATATCGATCCTGCCAACATGCAGTCGGCGCTGGATGTCCTGGTCGTCAGCAGCCGCCAGGGCGGGCTGGGGCTGAAGGACATGGCCAAGGTGATGCCGGTGCTGGGAACGTCGTTCCAGGCGCTGAAGCTGCAGGGCAACGCAGCAGCGGCCACCATGGGCGCGGCACTGGAAGCCACGCGCAAGTCTGCGGGCGGCGCTGACCAGGCGGCCACCCAGATGAAGGGCTTCATGACATCGATCATGTCGCCCGAGCTCCAGGCCAAGGCCAAGAAGGGATTCGGCCTCGACCTGCGCAAGATCATCAGCGACGCGCAGAGCAGCGGTGGCAACCCGTTCGACGCAGCGATGCAGGCCATCATCCAGGCCACGGCCGGCGATCAGCAGAAGATCGGCAAGCTGTTCGGCGATGCGCAGGCAAAGAACTTCGTCGGCCCGATGATCCAGAACTGGGATCAATACACCCGGATCCGCGACAAGGCGCTCACGGGCTCTGCCGGAGCCACCGATGCGGCGTATGCCAATGCCATGCAGACCGACCCGGAGAAGATCCAGGGCGCGAAGATCGCCGTGGACAACCTGTCCAAGGCCTTTGGTGCGGCGTTGCTGCCCGCGGTCGGCGACGCCGCGGTGAAACTGACCGAACTGCTGAACGGCGTAACCACCTTCGTGACCGAGAATCCGAAGCTGATCGCCAATACCACCAAGGTGGTGGTGGGCATGCTCGCCATGCGCAGCGCGGTACTCGGCGCCCGCTACGCCTGGACGTTCGTGAAGGGTCCGATCCTGGGCGTGCAGAAAGCTTTCCAGCTGTTCCGTGCCGGCAACCTGCTGGCCCAGCTGGGACGCTTCGGCCCGATGGCCATGCGTATCGCCTCGGTGTTCCGCGTCGTCGCCACGGCCGTGGGGGCCATTGGTGGCGGACCTATCGCGGTAGCTGTGGCCGCGCTCACTGCCGGTGCCCTGCTCGTCCGCAAGTACTGGGAGCCGATCAAGGCCTTCCTCGGCGGTGTATGGGAAGGTCTCAGCAGCGCGGGTACCTCTGCGATGGGAGAGCTGGTGAATGCCGTTGCGCCGCTGCGTCCGGCGTGGGAGGCCGTGAGTGCCCTGCTGGGACAGGCCTGGGATTGGCTGTCGCGGATGCTGGCCCCGGCGCAGTACACCGGAAACGAACTCTCCCGCGTGGGCGAGATCGGCAAGCTGGTGGGCGAAGCGTTGATGTTGAACTTCCGCGCCATCATCCAGGTCGCTGGCTTCGTCGCCGAGGTCTTCAGGATGATCGGTGAGGTCATCGGCACGGTGGCTGGATTCATCGTCGTCACCTTCGGTAGTGCCTGGGACTGGGTTGCAGCAAAGGTCAGTGGCGTGATCGACACGATGATGGCCAAGATGGCCCCCTTCATGGAGGTGGTGGGCACCATCATGGACAAGGTCGGGGGCCTGCTGGGCACCACCAAGAAAAAGATCGCGTTTGGCGTGAACACCGCGGTCGATGCCTACGGCGCGATACGCGCAAACGGCGGCATACAGCTCCCGCCGGTGATGCTCGCGCCCGCCAGCATGCACAGCGCCAGCGTGCAACCACGCATGCCGAATGCCTTTGGTACACCGGCCGGGCGTGCCGCACCGGAGATGCCTTCGCCCAGCCCGCGCAGCGCCACCACGGTGCAGCAGCAGCAGACCAACAACATCACCATCCACCAGCAGCCAGGCGAATCCAGCGAAGCGGTGGCGCGCCGCACGGCCGATGAGCTGCAGCGTCGCAGCGCGGTGACCGCCCGTGGTGGCCTGGCAGACAGGAACTGAGCATGAAACGCGAATTCGTAACCGGCGCAGTAGACAAGCTGCTGTCGCAGTTCAAAGCCAACGACTCCGGCAACGCCCCGGTCCTGCTGATGCTGGGCGGCTTCAAGTTCAGCCTCAACACCGCGGTCTTCCGGGAGATCCAGCAATCCAACGAGTATCGCTGGCAGGCGCAGGACCGCGTCGGCCAGATGGCGGCCCTGCAGTACACCGGACCGGGCTCAGCCAGCATGACCCTGCCTGGCGTCATCTATTACCAGTTCCGCGGCGCCGGCAATGAGCTCGCACAGCTGCGCAAGCTGGCCGCGCAGGGCACGCCTCATCGAATGCTGACCGGCAAGGGCGGCAACCTGGGCCTGTGGGTCATCGAGAAGATCGATGCCACCGCCAGCGAGTTCACCGCCGACAGCGCGGTCCTGAAACAGGAATTCACCCTTTCACTGCGGAAGCACAGCGATGGAACGAACGTATAACACCCGCGACGGCGATGTCGTCGACCGTATCGCGTATGCGCACTATGGCGAGCAGTCACCGGCCATCCTGCGCGCGGTACTCGACGCCAACCAGGGTCTGGCTGCGCGCGGCGCAGTGCTGCCTGCCGGCGTGGCGATCACCCTGCCGGAGGTGCAGCGCCCGGCCAGCGAGCGCAAGGGAGTCGCCCTGTGGGATTGAACATCGCACCGGCCTTCCGCGTGGTGGCCAACAGCCAGGACATCACCGACAAGATCATGGCGCGCTTCAAGTCGCTGCGCATCACCGACGAGACCGGCAACACGTCCGACACGCTGGAGCTGCAGCTGGCCGACCATGATCCGTCCGACCCGATCCAGCTGCCACCGGTGGGCGCGGAACTGGAGGCCTTCATCGGCTATGACGGCGAAGTGCGGCGCGTAGGCCTGTACATCTGCGACGAGGTGGAGATCTCCGGCTTTCCCGGCAGCATGACGCTGCGCGCCCGGGCGGCACCGTTCGAGACCAGCAAGGGGGGCAAGAGCGATCTGCAGACGCAGAAGACGCGCACCTGGAAGAAGGGCACCACGATCGGCGACATGGTGCGGCGCATGGCCGGCGAGCATGGGCTGAACGCAGCGGTGAGTGCATCGCTGGCGTCGATCGTGCTGCCGCTGACGGTGCAGTCGCAGGAGTCGGACATGAACCTGCTGCTGCGCCTGGCCAAACAGCACGATGCCATCGCCAAGCCCGGAGGCGGGCGCCTGGTGTTCGTGAAGCGGGGCGAATCCACCAGCGCCAGCGGCGAGCGCATTCCCGATGTCACCCTCACCCCCGCCGATGGCAGCGACTATCGGGTAACCCTTGCCGCACGCGAAGATGCCGGTACCACCATTGCCTACTACCGCGACGTGCGCAGTGCCAAACGCCAGGAAGTGAAGGTGGGCAGCGGTGAACCGATCGTTCGCCTGCGCATGGCCTATGCCGACCGCGAGAGCGCAGAGGCGGCCGCACGCGCCAAGCATCGCGAACAGGCACGGCAGACGCGGACGCTCAGCTACACCCTGCCCGGCCGCGAAACACTGATGGCCGAAGCCACCGTGGTGATGCAGGGGTTCCGCGAGGGCGTGGATGGCCAGTGGCTGGTCAAGCGTGCCGAGCACAGCATCGGCAGCGAGGGCTACGTCACCCGCATCGAATGCGAACAACCCAACAGTGCCGACGCAGTAAAAGCGGCCAGCAATGCCCCGGCCAGCGAAGGCGAGCAGGTAGCCAGCGAGGTGTAAATCCACGCGGAGCGCGGATCTACATCAGCGTCCTCGCCCACGCTCAGTAGATCCACGCCATGCGTGGATGCTTTTCGCGCATCAGCTCACGTACTGCGCCACGCCATTGCCAAACGACCAGTTCTCCTTCTTCACTTCCACCAGGTTGATGAACACATCCTCGCGGCGGATGCCCACCGCCGCGTGCAGGCCTTCGGCGATGCCCGCATACAGCGCCTTCTTCTGCTCCAGCGTGCGCCCTTCGTTCCAGGTGATCTGGATGCAGATGAAATCGTCGGTGCGGTCCACGCCCAGGTAGCCGGGGTCGTAAACGAGCGTGCCGGGGTCGTGCTGCTGGAAGATCTGGAAGCGGTCGTTCTCCGGCACGCCCACCGCACGCATGGCCTGGTAGATGGCTTCACCCACGCGTTGCAGGTAGTCGGCGGATTTACCTTTGCGAAGATCGATGCGGGCGAGCGGCATGGTGGGGCTCCAGGAACGCGGCGGGATGTTCCTGCGAATGGGAGCACGCGGCGAGAGACCCAGCAAGTGCTGCGCGGCTGTCGCGTTGGCCCAGGCAATGACAGGCCAATGTGACCGGCCGCAGGCCATCCAGTGATCGGCGCCACATCTCTGCCGTGCCAGCCATCACGCCCCGTCAGACGGCCGGGGTATTCCTACCCTCCTCCACCTGTTGGCAGGCGCATCAAGGGGTACCGGCACGCTGCGCCGGCGACCTGTCCAAGACGAGGAGACCCTGATGAAACTGGCGCCATTGGCCTTGGCCGCAACACTGTGCGCGTTCACCGCGCATGCCCAGCAGGGCGATGACTGTCCCAGCGATGCGCAGATGGTCGCAAGCATGTCCCTGGCCGAGCTTGATCGGTATGAAGCGGACATGCGCAATGAAGAGCCGCCCTTCGAGGAACTCTGCAAGGATGCGACCGACAAGGACGAAGAGGACGCTGCAGGTTCACGACGGCATTACTGCATCAAGCGCACCGCACGCTATGTGTCCTACAACACCGACGTCGGCGCGGAGGAGTACTCGGACGTCACGATGTACGACTATGCCTACCTTCCACGCACAGGCACCACATGGACGCACCGCGTTCGCGTGCATATCCAGGACGTAGTGGGCGAGGCCAGCAAGGGGCTGACGATGGCGCCCTTCCTGTTCTGCGGCAGCTGTACCGGCAAGCAGCAGTTCCAGATGATCACCATCGGCGGGCAAGGTGCCTATGACTTCGCTGCGACGCTCAGCATGGACACCGAGGATGGGCGCACCAGCCAGAACACCCAGCTGATCCTGAACCGTTTCAACGTGGAGCAGACGCCAATCGAGATGTCGGCGCCGGAACTGCGGTGCGAGAGGCTGGCGAACAGCAACGCAGCCTGCCGGCATTCAGGCTACCCCGGTGTTGCAGAACTCAGCCTTTCCGATCCGGAGGTGGACGAATCCGCTGCCCACATTCTTGCAGCGCAGGCCGCGCTGCCCGGCAACATCGGGCGCTGGGATCCTGATGCTGCCCTCAGAGGAAAGGCGCTGACGCGTGTTCGGAGCAGAGACGTGAGGATTGCGAACCGGAAATCCAGCAAGCTGCTCTGCGAGCAGAGGTACCCGGGGCAGCCCGGTACAGGAAAGGACTGCGACGAATATCCCTTCGCATCTACCTACCAGGGTGCCAGCCTCGTGCAGGAGGAACAGATGTCCGTCCGATATCTGGATTCGTCGGACAACCGCCGCGTCGGCGGGCGAATGGGACAGTTCTACTGCGGAAGCGACCGCATCGTCGACGGTGAGGAATTCTGGGTGAGGATCGTCCCATGATCGCACCCAAGAAGCGCCATGAAGTACCTGTCAGCGCAGATGACTGGATCGGTCTTCTCACCCGACTGAATCGACAACTGCTTTCCACACTGAATGAGAGCCTTGCCCAGTCCCACGTCGACATGGGACTGCAACCCTTTATCGACCAGTATCCTGACAGCCCTCTGGCAGAGGTTGCTCGACGAGCGCTCACTGGAACCATCGACTGGTGCGGCGTACCGGGTGCAAGCGAGGTGGCGATCGCGAATGCGGAAAATCGCCTCGGTGTCAGGCTGCCGAAGAGCTACCGCGACTTCCTGAAGGTCAGCAATGGCTTTGTGTTGCCGGGGCGTTTTGTGGACATCCTGCTGCCCGTCGAATTGATTCGCCCGTTCGGCCAGGACAACGAAGAGATCGTGCAGATTCGCCGGGAGCTGGTTGTGGACCCGGTAGAGGAGGCGTTCCAGTACCACCTTGATCGCGCCATACAGGTAACCGGCACACCACAGATGGGCGATGACTTCTTCCTGTTGGACACTCACCGCCTTTCGACGCCAAATGAGTGCGATGCCCATGTCTATAGTCGCGTCGATATCGATTGGTTCGCCTCGTTTGCACACCTGATGCTGGAGGAGAGCGAGTTCACTCTGTAGCCGACAGCACCCTCCTTCGGGAGGGTTAACCATCGCGCGTTGACGCTTTTGCCACTTCCAGACCAGCAAGTCTCGTCGCGTATGCAGATCGACACTACCCGGCTTGTCCCAGCGCACACTCGGTGGCGGCACTGGCGCACAGAACTGGAAATACCTGTGCCGTCGCCGCTTCAATGCAACTTTCCTTACTGACGTGTACGTCTGGGCCGTTCCATGATGGCCCCGCCAAGGCAACACGTCTTGGTCGGGATTGGCGTCTCGAATAAACGAACAGGCTCACAGGAAGTTGCGGTCTTGATCGCAGCAAAGAGAATGCACCGACTGCCTTCTATGGCGGGCGGTGCGTGGGGATCGCAAGATCCGCCGGGCCTTTTCTCCCTGTGAGCCTTTCTGCCTTGGTACGCCAACCCGCACCGTCCGCCACCTTCACTCCGACGGTGGCTTTACGCCAGTGAGGGTTTCGCCATGACCAAACGAGCCGCATCGCTTCCACGCCTGTACGCATTGATTGCCGACATCGCCAACCAGGTTCCCGACGACATCGCACGCGAGATCGAGTGCGCATTGGACGAGCAGAACCTGCCCGTGCAGTCACCCGCGTTTTTCGCGTGCCTCAACGCCATCAATAACGCCGAGGGCGAGGACGGGCAGCCGTGCAGCAGCCTCACCCTTGCCGCGGCCAATCACGCGTCGCTGCGCCGCTCGATGGCAGGGCTCACCGCACTGCTCGATCTGCTGCAGGCCGCCGACCGCGCGCGTAGCGAGGCCGGCCCGGATGAGCAGCTGGGCGCCTTCCACACCGACGGGTTGATCGTGGCCGCACGACAACTGGTGCGCGAAGCAAGCCATTGCCTGGCGAGCAGCAACGGTTGACGGTGCCGCAGCACGGTGCCGGCGGGGAGCCCTGCGCAGAACCACAGGCAACAAAAAAGCCCCCATTGCTGGAGGCTTCTTTCGTTCTGCAACATGGTGGGCGGTACAGGGATCGAACCTGTGACCCTTGCCGTGTGAAGGCAATGCTCTACCGCTGAGCTAACCGCCCGGTGTGTTGCTGAGCCGCTCATTATAGGGGCTTTTCAGAGGCCGTCAACCGTTTTTCACATTCGTGTTCACCGGCGTTTTCCGGGGCACGCAGCCGAGCATCCCTCGGCTCTCACATCGTATGGGTCGGCTTGTCCGAGCTGGTCAGGCCGGCCAGCAGCGTCTCGATCTTGTGGCGCACGCCCTCGCCTTCGGCGCCATCGGCCAGCTGCACGCCGATGCCGGCGGTGCGGTTGCCCTGCGCGCCGGCCGGGGTCACCCAGATCACCTTGCCGGCCACCGGCAGGCGTTCGCTGGAATCGGGCAGGGTCAGCAGCAGGAACACCTCGTCGCCCAGGAAGTAGCGCTTGGGCGTGGGCACGAAGATGCCGCCATTCTTCACGAACGGCATGTACGCGCTGTACAGCGCGGCTTTGTCCTTCACGGCCAGGGACAGGATGCCCTGGCGGGCGTTGCTGGCACTCATCGATTTCCCCTTGCGGCAGGCCGCTCGTTCACCTTGTTCCAGGCCAGCAGCAACTCGACCACCGCAAGGTCTGCACGCACCGTGGTGCGCAGCAGGTCGCGGGTGCGGTTGGCCGCATCGAACCAGGCTGCAAGCTTGTGCAATCGCTCCGGCGTGGTCAAGGCATCGGTGCTGGCCTGCGCCAGTGCCAGGTCGGCAGCAAAGCGCAGGCGCAGCGCCGCGTTGTCATCACCGCACCACTTCTGCGCCAGTTCCACCGCGCCGGTCTTGCCGGCGGCCAGCTGCTCCAGCTCCCGGCCCACTTCGCGGCGCAGGCTCAGGCCATCTTCGCGCAGCCAGTTGTCGGCCTGCCCGGGATGGCCGCGCGCTGCGTCCAGCGCTTCGCGCGCCGATGCTTCGCTGTGGCCCTGTTGCTGCAGCCACGCCAGTGCTTCATCGCGGGGAGGCAGCTTGAACTCCAGCCGCTGGCAGCGGCTGCGCACGGTCTGCGGCAGGCGCGCCGGATCGCTGCTGATCAGCCACAGGTAGCGCCCGGGCTGCGGCTCTTCCAGCGTCTTCAGCAGCGCATTGGCCGCCGAGCGGTTGATCGCATCGGCCGGGTCGACGATCACCACCTGCGCCACGCCGTACTGCGGGGTCAGCGCCAGCTTGTTGGTGATCTCGCGCACCTGCTCGATGACGATCTCGGTTCGCAGCTTGTCGCCGCTCTTGTTCGGAATGAAGCTGACCAGCTGCAGGTCCGGATGCGTGCCGGCGGCGATCAGCTGGCGCGTGCGCGTGGCATGTGCAGCGTCGCCACGTGCCAGCACATGGTCGGCCAGCGCCAGCGCCACCTCATGCTTGCCCAGCCCGGCCGGACCGCAGATCAGCAGGCCATGACCGAGGCGATCGGCATCCAACGCGGCCACGGTCTGCTCGAACGCGCGCTGCTGCCACGGCGAGAACGTACTCATGCGCCCTCCCCGTCCAGCAGCCAGCGCTCGACGCGCGCGACCACGTCGGCCGCCACGCGCGCCTGCACCTGGCCGGCGTCGATCAGGGCGAAACGCTGCGGGTCCTGCTGTGCGCGGCGGCGGAACACTTCGCGCACGCGTTGGAAGAAATCATCCTGCTCGCTCTCGATACGGTCCGGCCACAGGTCACGGCCGTTGGCGCGCGCGCGGCCCACGGCCACATCCACATCCAGCAGCAGAGTCAGGCCGGGCAACAGGCCGACCGCGCGTCGTTCCAGATCGGCAATCCAGCGCGGGTCGAGGCCACGGCCACCGCCCTGGTAGGCGTAGCTGGAATCGGTGAAGCGATCGCTGAGCACGTAGGCGCCGCGCTGCAGCGCCGGCTGGATCACCTGGCGCACATGCTGGGCGCGCGCAGCGAACACCAGCAGCAGCTCGGCCTCGGCGCTGAGCGGCTCGGCGGCGATCTCGGCATCGGGCTTCAGCACCAGGCCGCGGATGCGCTCGGCCAGCGGTGTACCGCCCGGCTCGCGGGTCAGCACCACCTCGTGGCCGTGGCTGCGCAGGCAGTCACGGATGGCATTGATGGCGGTGGTCTTGCCCGCGCCCTCGCCGCCTTCAAGGCTGACGAAACGCGGGTGGCGAAGCAGCGCGGGACTCATTGCGCCGGGGTCTCCTGGGTACGTTGCCGGCGCAGCTGCTGCAGGTAGCGGGCTACTGCGGCGTTGTGCTGGTCCAGGCTGGACGAGAACACGTGCGCGCCACTGCCATCGCCGACGGCGACGAAGTACAGCGCATCGCCGGACAGCGGCTGCGCGGCCGCCATCAGCGCATCGCGGCTGGGCATGGCGATCGGGGTCGGGGTCAGGCCGGCACGGGTATAGGTGTTGTAGGGCGTATCGGTGGTCAGGTCGCGGCGGCGGATGTTGCCGTCATACGCGGCGCCGATGCCGTAGATCACGGTCGGGTCGGTCTGCAGGCGCATGCCGATCTTCAGGCGGCGCATGAACACGCCGGCAATCTGCGGGCGCTCGCTGGCCAGCGCGGTTTCCTTCTCGATGATCGAGGCCATCGTCAGCAGTTCGTAGGGCGTATTGATCGGCAGGTCCGGCGCGCGGCTTTCCCAGGCTTCATCCAGCGCCTTTTCCATCGCGGCGTGGGCGCGCTTGAGCACGTCCAGATCGCTGTCGCCACGCTGGTAGACGTAGGTCTCCGGCAGGAAGCGGCCTTCCGGATGCTGGCCACCGAAACCGAGACGCTGCATCAGGGCCGCGTCGTCGAGCGTGCCGGTGGTGTGCAGCAGCGGCTCGGCGCGCTTCAGCGCGGCACGCAGCTGGCGGATGTTCCAGCCCTCGACGATCGTGACGCGGTGCTGCAGTACCTTGCCGGCGCGCATGCGCAGCAGCAGTTCGCGCGGGGTCAGGTCGGCACTGAGCGCGTACTCGCCCACCTTCAGCTTGCCAGCGGCATCGAGCTGGCGCGCCAGCAGCTGCCACTGCGCATCCTGGCCTTCATCCACGCCGGCCTCGCGCAGCTTGCGCAGCACGCTGTTCATGCCATCGCCGCTGGCGATCACCACGCTCTCGGCGGTCGGGGTGATCCGCGCGTCGGCGAACTGGGTCTGCTGGTAGAAGAACCACGCGCCCGCACCGGCCACGACGGCGGCCAGCACCACCACCAGCGTTACCACGAACAGACACCCGCGCTTGGCTCCCGCCATGGACTACCTCTGAACTCGATTCCGTCGTGCAGGATACCGTGCCGGTGGTGTGGGGTCATGACCGGGGTGGCAGACACCCGCATTCGTGCCGACCAAGGTCGGCACCCACCACACGCCCTGTCAGGCGGCATCCGTGCCGACCAAGGTCGGCACCCACCACACGCCCTGTCAGGCGGCATCCGTGCCGACCAAGGTCGGCCCCCACCACACGCCCTGTCAGGCGCGGCCATCAGTAGATCCACGCCATGCGTGGATGAACGGCCATGGAGGCATCCATGCCGGCCAGCGGCCGGCACTACCGGAGTGCGCCTACCCCTGCTGGCCCAGTGCGCGCAGCAGGCCGCGCGCCTTGGCGCGGGTCTCGTCCAGCTCCTTGTCCGGGTCCGAATCGACCACGATGCCGGCGCCGGTACGGAAGCTGACCTCATCGCCCTCCACTTCGGCGGTGCGGATCAGGATGTTCAGGTCCAGGTCGCCATCGCGGTTCAGCCAGCCAAATGCCCCGGTGTAGGCGCCGCGCGGCACCTGCTCCAGCTCGCTGATGATCTGCATGCAGCGCACCTTCGGGCAGCCGGTGATGGTGCCGCCCGGGAAGGTCGCGGCAATCACCTCGCCGGGGGTGACCTCCGGGCGCAGATGGCCGCTGACGTTGCTGACGATGTGGTGCACATGCGCGTAGCTCTCCACGGTCATCAGCTCATCGACCACCACGGTGCCGGGCAGGCAGATGCGGCCCAGGTCGTTGCGCTCCAGGTCGATCAGCATCACGTGCTCGGCGCGCTCCTTCGGGTGGCCGACCAGCTCCTGGATGCGTGCGGCATCATCATCGCCTTCAAACCGCGGACGGGTACCGGCGATCGGACGGGTCTGCGCGTGGCCGGCGTGCACCGACACCAGCCGTTCCGGCGAGGAACTGACCACGTGGCGGCCGTGCGCGCTGAACAGGCCAGCGAACGGTGCCGGGTTGGCGCGGCGCAGCTGCGCATACAGCGCCTGGGGGCTGACCGGCGCGGCGAACCGGGCGCTCCAGCGCCGCGACAGGTTCACCTGGAACACGTCGCCGGCACGCAGGTAGTCGATCACCCGGCGCACGCCGTCGGTGAAGCGCTGCGGTGCATCCTCACCCACCGACTGCGGCGGCTGCCAGCCCTGCCCTGCTTCGGGCAGCGCGGCCGAGGCCAGTGCCACCAGCGCATCCAGCAGCGCCTGCTGGCCCGCTTCGGCGATCACGAAAGTGGCCTCGTTGTGGTGGTCGTGCAGCACCGCCGCCGGGCAGCGCAGTGCCAGCGCGGTCGGGCGGCCGTCGTCGCGCGCACGCGACGCCAGGACCGGTTCGATCTGGCTGGCCACTTCGTAGTCCAGCATCAGCGCCCAGCCACCGCGGAACGGCAGGCTGTGGCTGCCGTCATGCGGCAGGCGTTCGGCCTGCCAGGCGCGGTCCAGCACCTGCAGGAAGCTGCCCGCGCGTGCGGCGTCGTGCTGGTCACGCACCTGGCCATCGGCATCCAACCGCAGGACATCGCCCTGTGCGGCCAGCAGCAGGCTCCAGCGGCCCTGGGCGGTACCGGAGGCGGTGGATTCCATCAGCAGCGGGAAGCGCGCCGGATCGTGCTGCTGCAGGGCGAGCAGGTCGATCGGGTGCGGCAGCGGGTGGATCAGCGGTGCGTGGGTCATGGCGGCCAGTTCAGGGTTTCAGATGCACGGAAGCCGCCTTGCGGCGGCCTCCTCGTGCGTAACGCACGTTCAGTCGAGCAAGCTCGACTCTACAACTCGATCAGACGCGCTTGAAGATCAGCGTGCCGTTGGTGCCGCCGAAGCCGAAGCCATTGGACATCACCACGTCGACCTTGGCCTGGCGTGCTTCGTTGGGCACGTAGTCCAGGTCGCAGCCTTCGCCCGGCTGCTGCAGGTTGATGGTCGGCGGGATCACGTTGTCCTGCAGCGCCATCACCGAGAAGATCGCTTCCACGCCGCCGGCAGCGCCCAGCAGGTGGCCGGTCATCGACTTGGTGGAGCTGACCATCATCTTGTAGGCGTGGTCGCCGAAAGCGGTCTTCATCGCCATGGTCTCGCCCAGGTCGCCCAGCGGCGTGGAGGTGCCGTGCGCGTTGAGGTAGCCCACCTGTTCCGGGGTCACGCCGGCGTCCTTCATGGCCATGGCCATGCAGCGCGCGGCGCCTTCGCCGTTCTCGCTCGGTGCGGTCATGTGGTACGCGTCGGAGCTGGCGCCGAAACCGGCCAGTTCGCAGTAGATCTTCGCGCCGCGTGCCTTGGCGTGCTCGTACTCTTCCAGGATCAGGATGCCGGCACCGTCGCCCAGCACGAAGCCGTCACGGTCCTTGTCCCACGGGCGCGAGGCCTGTTCCGGGGCGTCGTTGCGGGTGCTCATGGCCTTCATCGCGCAGAAGCCGCCCAGCGCGGTCGGCGACGAGCCACGCTCGGCACCGCCGACCACCATCACGTCGGCATCGCCGTACTGGATCATGCGCATCGCGGTGCCGATCGAATGGTTCGAGGTCGCGCACGCCGACACCGCCGAGAACGACGGGCCCTTCAGGCCGGTGATGATGCTCAGCTGGCCCGGCAGCATGTTGATGATGGTCTTGGGCACGTAGAAGGGCGAGATCTTCTTGCCCTCGTGGAACTCGATGGTCTGCTCTTCGATGCCGAGCAGGCCGCCGATGCCGGCGCCGACGATGGCACCGATGCGCTCGGCATTGGCGTCGGTGATCTCCAGGCCCGAATCATGCAGGGCCATGAACGAGGCACCGAGGCCGTAATGGATGAACGGGTCCATCTTCTTGGCATCCTTGCCGCTGACCCGGAACTTGCCGAACAGTTCATTGTCGGCGGTGATGTCAAATCCCTTGACCTCACCTGCAATCTTGGTGGTGAATCGATCCACGTAGGCATCAGCAACGTTGGTCAGCGGACCGATGCCCGAACGACCGTGGGTGATGCCTTCCCAGCTGCTGGCCAGATCATTGCCCAACGGCGAGACGATACCCAGGCCGGTTACGACGACGCGACGCTTCATTGCTGTTTCTCCTGACCCGGATGGTTTCTACGGGTAACTCGGTTTGCTTCGATGTGATGCCCAAACACACGGGGCCGCAACAGCGGCCCCATGGGGTGCGGTGCGCGGCGAGCATCAACCCGCACGCGCACTGCCGTCTGACATCAGGCCTTGACGTGGGCCTTGACGTAGTCGATGGCGGCCTGCACGGTGCTGATCTTCTCGGCTTCTTCGTCCGGGATCTCGCACTCGAATTCTTCTTCCAGGGCCATCACCAGCTCGACGGTGTCCAGCGAGTCAGCGCCCAGGTCATCGACGAACGATGCGCTGTTGGTGACTTCTTCTTCCTTGACGCCAAGCTGTTCGACGACGATTTTCTTGACGCGTTCTTCGATGGTGCTCATGGGATCTCGCTCCAGATGGAGTTGTGGTTCAAAAGTGGTCGCCATCAAAGGCGATGGCCGTGGGATAGTGTAGTGGAAACCGGCGCGGCCTTGCATCGCAGCAAAAAACCCGGCAGATCAACCACTTGCGGCGCAATCCCTGCGCCCCTTGCTTACGGCATGTACATGCCACCGTTCACATGGAGGGTTTCGCCGGTGATGTAACCGGCAGCCGGGCTGGCCAGGAAGGCCACCGCATGGGCGATGTCTTCCGGCGAACCCAGGCGTTCGAGGGCGATGTCGTTGATCAGCGCGGTACGCGCTTCTTCCGGCAACGCCTTGGTCATGTCGGTGTCGATGAAGCCGGGAGCGACCACATTGACGGTGACACCGCGCGAACCGATTTCCTTGGCCAGCGACTTGCTGAAGCCGATGATGCCGGCCTTGGCGGCCGCGTAGTTGGCCTGGCCGGCATTGCCGGTCACGCCCACCACCGATGCGATGTTGATGATGCGGCCCTTGCGCGCCTTCATCATGCCGCGCATGACCGCCTTGCTGGTGCGGAACACGCTGGTCAGGTTGGTGTCGATGATCGACGCCCAGTCCTCGTCCTTCATGCGCATCAGCAGGTTGTCGCGGGTGATGCCGGCGTTGTTGACCAGGATCGAGATCGGGCCGAATTCCTTGGCGATGCCATCCAGCACGCTGTCCAGCGCGGCTGCGTCGGTCACGTTCAGCGCGCGGCCGTGGCCACCGTGGGCAGCCAGGCGCTCGCCGATCGCCGCAGCGCCGGATTCAGTGGTGGCGGTGCCGATGACGGTGGCGCCCTGGGCGGCCAGCAGATCGGCAATGGCGGCACCAATGCCACGGCTGGCGCCGGTGACCAGTGCGATTTCACCCTGCAGGGGCTTGCTCATGATGTTTTCCTCAGACGGGGGCGGCCGCCGTACCCGCGCCGCGTGCAGCGGCCACCGGTACGATCGGCAGGAACAAGGGGGTCAGGCCGACCATGCCTCACGGGCGGCTTCGAAGTCGCCCGGAGTGGCCAGGGAACGGCCATCGATGGCCTTGTCGATGCGCTTGACCAGGCCGGTGAGCACCTTGCCCGGGCCGCACTCGGCGATCTGGGTGATGCCACGGGCGGCCAGCGCCTGCACGCAACCGGTCCACTGCACCGGCTGGTACAGCTGCTGCACCAGCGCGGTACGGATGGCGTCCACGCCGTCATGCACCTTGGCATCGACGTTCTGCACCACCGGCAGCTGCGGTGCCTGCCAGGACAGGCCAGCCATCACTTCGGCCAGGCGGTTGGCGGCTTCGCGCATCAGCGGGGTGTGCGAGGGCACGCTGACGGCCAGCTTGACCGCCTTGCGCACGCCCTTCTCGGCCAGCAGTGCCAGCGCGCGGTCAACCGCATCAGCGTCGCCGCCGATCACGATCTGGCCCGGCGAATTGAAATTGGCCGGCACCACCACCTGGCTGCCAGCGGCTTCAGCGCAGACGTCCAGGACCAGCTGGTCCTCGGCGCCCAGCACGGCGGCCATGGCGCCGACGCCGGCCGGCGCGGCTTCCTGCATCAGCTGGCCGCGCAGGCGCACCAGGTGCGCACCGTCATGCAGGCTCAGTGCGCCGGCAGCGACCAGCGCGGTGTATTCGCCCAGGCTGTGACCGGCCAGCACCGACGGGCGCACGCCGCCCACGGCGTTCCAGGCGCGCCACACGCCAATGCTCGCGGCCAGCAGGGCCGGCTGGGTGTATTCGGTACGGTTGAGCATTTCCTCCGGGCCACCCTGGGACAGCGCCCACAGGTCGACGCCGGCACCATCGGATGCCTCGGTGAAGGCTTCACGCACCTGCGGGTGCAGTTCGGCCAGCTCGGCCACCATGCCCACAGACTGCGAGCCCTGGCCGGGGAAGACAAAAGCGAGGGTGGATACGGTCACGCGGTCATCCGCTTGTTGCAATCGAAGCGGGCCATGATAAGGGCGAATCCGCTGTGTCGTCTGTACGTGCGCGTATGCAGGCGTATGGAGCGCGGCCGGGCAAGCACGACGGGGCCATCAGCAGAACAGCTGCAGCACGTCCAGATCGCCGTCGGCCAGGAAGTCCACGCACAGGCCCACCAGCATCAGCACACCAGCGGTACTGGCACCGTGGGTGATGAAGATCGAATGGGCCAGCGCGCGTGCGGAACGTCCCAGCTTCATGCATACCCGCGCCAGGCTGCGCAGGCGGCCACTGACCGCGTGCACATGTTCGCGCACCGGCGCCTGGGCCCCGCCCATCGCCTCGGCCATCATCGCCTGCAGCTGCTCGGGGCGATCAGTGTAATACTTGGCCACGCCGTAGCCGAACATCAGCCAGTCGCGCGCCTGCGCTTCGGACAGATCCATCACTTCCAGCGGATCTTCCTCGAAGTCGATGAAGCCCACGTTCTGCCCGTCCCAGGTGAGGTTGCGCGGCAGCGGCTGGCCGAAATAGGCCCCATGCGCGTGCGCTTCGGCGATGGCCTGCATCGCCGCCATCACCAACCGGTCGCGGCCGGCGTCGTCGGCCTGGCGCAGGCAGGTATTGAACGAACTGCCGTTGTCGCCGATCACCAGCGCGGCATGGCCACTGCCCAGCACATCAGGCACGTTCACCCCCTGCGCCTGCAGCTCTGCCAGGCGACGGGCTTCGGTTTCGCGCGCTGCGTCACCGCCGCGGTGCGGGGGTGGGCGCAGGGCGTCCAGATGGAAACGGCGGGCAACAAAATTGAGCAGGCCCAGGGCCAGTGCGCGGCTTCCCTTGCCGTACTGCTTCAGCCAGGCGCGCTGCCCTTCGATGACGATGGGCTCAACCATGGACAGGTACTCCTATAAACGCGTTACGGCCCCAGAGGGGCCGTAACGACAAGCTTCACGTTGTCGTAACTTGCGCTATCAATAGCGCAACAGGGCAGAACCCCACGTGAAGCCGCCACCAAAGGCTTCCAGCAGCAACAGCTGGCCGCGCTCGACCTTGCCCGAACGCACCGCCGCATCCAGCGCCAGCGGCACCGAGCCGGACGAGGTGTTGCCGTGCTTGTCGACGGTGACCACGACCTGGTCCATCGACATCTCCAGGCGCTTGGCCGTGGCTTCGATGATGCGCAGGTTGGCCTGGTGCGGAATCAGCCAATCCAGGTCGGACTTGTCCATGCCGTTGGCGGCCAGGGTCTCGTCCACGACCGAGTCCAGCGCCTTGACGGCGTACTTGAACACGTCGTTGCCCTTCATGTTGATGGTGCCGCCACCGTTGGCGCCGTCCTTGAAGCCGGTCGAGACGCCGACCGGGTTCCACAGCAGTTCCTTCTTGCTGCCGTCGGCATGCAGATGGGTGCTGAGGATGCCGGTTTCTTCGTCGGCCTTCAGCACGACGGCACCGGCACCATCGCCGAACAGCACGCAGGTGGTGCGATCGTTCCAGTCGACCATGCGGGTCAGCG
Organism: Stenotrophomonas maltophilia; assembly: GCF_047497515.2. Lineage (GTDB taxonomy): Bacteria > Pseudomonadota > Gammaproteobacteria > Xanthomonadales > Xanthomonadaceae > Stenotrophomonas. The sequence goes on along the minus strand of NZ_JAXAXL020000013.1, from coordinate 102,682 downwards.
TTTCGGTGCCGATCACCAGCACATGCTTGCAGTCGCCGGAACGGATGAATTTATCGGCCACGCCCAACGCGAACACAAAGCCAGAACAGGCCGCATTGACGTCAAAGGCAGGGCACCCTGCAACACCGAGCTTGGCCTGGATCAGGCACGCGGTGGAGGGGAAGATGAGGTCAGGCGTGGTCGTGCCGACCACGATCATGTCGAGCTGCGAAGCGTCGATGCCGGCCGCTTCAAGTGCGCGCAACGCGGCCTGGTAGCCGAGGTCGCTGGTGGTTTCGCCTTCGGCCGCGATGTGCCGTTCACGAATTCCGGTGCGCGACTGGATCCACTCATCCGAGGTTTCGACCATTTTTTCCAGGTCGGCGTTGGTCAGGACTTTTTCCGGCAAATAGCTACCGGTGCCCGCGATCCTCGAATAGATCCGCTTGCTCATCATGTTTCCTGTTGCGCGGGCCGCCGATCACCGGCACGCCCGGGAAAGAAGGCAAAGGCCGCTGCCCAAAGGCAGCGGCCTTCCCGGCACATCAATCTTCTTCGACGGCCGAGGTCTTGGTCTGGATGACCTTCTTGCCGCGGTAGAAACCGTCAGCAGTGATGTGGTGACGCAGGTGCACTTCGCCGGTGGTCGGGTCGGTCGACAGCTGCTTGGCGCTCAGGGCGTCATGGGCACGACGCATGCCGCGGCGGGACGGGGTGACACGGGATTTCTGCACAGCCATGGGATTGCTCCAAACTCGGTTCGTTTTGCTTCGTCGTATCGTCGCGCAGGACGCCAGCGCCCAGCACACTTTCGCTTTCGCCGCAGCCGCCGACGACAATCCGGCTGCTATTGTTTCTTCAGTGCTGCCAACGCCGCAAACGGGTTGGCCTGCTTCGTTTCTTCTTCGCTTGGTGCCCAGTCCTTGTCGACTGCTTCGCCATCGGGCGACAGCGGTACAACCGGCACTGCCAGCACCAACTCGTCTTCGACCAGGTCCAACGGACGCAGCTGGCCGTCTTCCGGCACCAGCAACGCCTCGTATTCCTCCGGCAGGGACGATTCCTCGTCCTCGTCGCGGATCAGGCCAAGCCTCTGGGTCATCTTCACCGGCAACAGGAATCGCTGCATGCTGCGCTGACAGGTCAGCGGCAACGCGGTGTCGATGGTCAGTTCCACATAGGATACCCGCAGGACTTCGTCGCGACCGAATTCAAGCGAGTAGGCACACTCGCCGTCGGTATCTGCGACCAGCCCCTGCAGGCGGGTCAATTCAGCCAGGGACACCTGACCGTCGAAGCGCCTTCGCGCTACAACCATCCGCCAGGCATCCAGCGTTTCGGGCACGTTCGCGGACATAAGCCGCTGAATACTAAGGATCGGGGCGGCCGCTGTCAAATGCCCGCCATACAGGACTTGCTGCTGGCGCCGCGCCCGGGCCAGACTGCCGCGCCCTGCCCCGGAATTGTCGCATGTCACTGGTCCTGGCCTCCACCTCCCGCTACCGCCGCGAGCTGCTGCAGCGGCTGGGCCTGCCCTTCGACTGCGCGCGCCCGGACGTGGATGAAACCCCGTCGGACGGCGAGACGCCGCTGACCCTGGCCACCCGCCTGGCCGCCGCCAAGGCCGCCGAAGTCGCCGCCCGCCATCCCGGCGCCTGGGTGATCGGCTCAGACCAGGTGGCCGACCTGAACGGGCAGCCGCTGGGCAAGCCGGGCACGGTCGAGGCGGCCTGCGCACAGCTGGCCGCGATGTCCGGGCAGACGGTGCGCTTCCACACCGCCATCAGTCTCACGCGCGAAGGAGAATCCCTCACTGCCGTGGATCTGACCGAGGTGCGTTTCCGCGCGCTGGGCCACGACGAGATCGCCCGCTATGTGGCCGCCGAGCAGCCGCTGGATTGTGCCGGCAGCTTCAAGTGCGAGGGCCTGGGCATCAGCCTGTTCGAGGCGATCGACAACCGCGACCCGACCGCGCTGATCGGCCTGCCGTTGATCGCATTGTGCGGGTTGCTGCGCAAAGCAGGTTTCGCGGTGCCGTGACGGCGGCACGCCGACGGCTGGCACCGATCGCGGAAACAGGCCGGACATGGACCGGGTAGAGTCGACTGTCAGTCGACTATCGCGCGCAGCGCGGGGTTTCCGGCACCTGATGGAAGAGCAGTCGACTCTACTTACCTGGAGCGCGCGACCTACCTGGACCGCGCGCCGCCTCAGCGCCTGCGAACCTCGAACGGCTGCTCCTGCCACTTCTCCACGCTGCCGTCGCGCCCGTGCAGGCGCAGGCCGAGCCAGTGCCGGCCCGGCGCCAGCGTGCCGGTGTCGAACGACGCATCGAAACCCACTGCCGGATGCTGCGGGTCGGAGCTGTCCGGCCAGGTCTGGCGCACATCGAAGGCACGTCCGTAGCGCGCGTCACCGATCGAACGTCCGTCCACCAGCATCTCGACGCGGGCCAGGCCGGCACCGTCCTTGAAGGCCCAGCCCTTGATGGCGAGCGTGCCGGACACCCGCTCGCCATTGGACGGCGTGTCCAGCCAGGCCATCGCCGGCGTCACGCACGGTCCCGGGGCGCGCTGCGCCGGCAGGCGGAACAGCAGGAACCGCTGGAACCCATGGTCACTGCTGACCACCCGCGGCGGCGGCAGGGGACCTACCTGTTCGCAGATGGCGTGGTAGCGCGCGAGCAGGTCGCGATAGCGCTGGTCGCTGGGTGACAGCACCAGCAGCATCGGTGCCGTGCGCGCGCCGTCGTGCAGCAGCGCCCACTGCGCCAGCTGCGCGGTGCGCCCGTGCTTGTCGTTGAGCGGGTGCGGCAGCACGTCGATATCGCCCTTGCCGAGCTGGAAGCCCAGTTCGGCACCCACCTTGAAGTTGCCGGCCAACACCCGCGTGCCGGCCGGCATCTGTTGCAGTTCTTCGCGCACGGCCACCGCCAGCGGCTGCCAGCCGGCGAAGTTGCGCGGGTAGTACTTGCTGCCCGCCAGCTGCTCACGCAGCGCAGGCGTGGACGCCATCAGGTAGTAGCCGAAGGCCAGCACCATGCCTGCGCCCGCCAGCCACCAACCGGTGCGGCGCAGCCAGCGCGGCCAGCCGTTGAGCACCACCGGCACCGCGACCAGCAACGCCAGGTAGCCCGGCAGCGGCCAATGGAAACTGATGCGTTCGACGTCGGTGAAGAATCCCAGCAGGAAAATGCCCAGCGTCGACACGCCGCCCACCAGGCCGAAGTAACGCCATTGCACGCGTGCGCCGCCGCCACTGCGGGTACCGGCCAGCGCCACCTTCCACATCGCCATGCACAGGATGGGCGTGACCAGCATCGGCTGGATGACCAGGAACCACAGCCCGTTCCATTCGAACGTCCACGGATGGCGCTCGACCACCTGGAACTTCAGGCCGGCATCGTGGTTGTCCGCATTCCACGCCAGCAGGGGCAGCCAGGCCAGCACACCCACGGCCAGCGCGACCCACACGCGCGGATCGCCGAGCATGCGCCGCCCCTGCGGCAGGGCCAGCAGTGCGATGAAGCCCACGCCGATCACGCCGATGAAGCGGTAGTGGCTGAGCGCACCGATCGCCAGGCCCAGCGCCAGCTTCATCGCCGACGATGCTTCGACGTTGTGCAGCAGCCGCGCACCCGCATGCAGGCAGATCACCGCGGCCAGTGCCATCGGCACATCCGGCACCGCCAGCAGGCCCAGGGTGGCCGACAACGGCATCAGCAGCGTCAGGCTGCCCGCCTGCCACCCCGCCACATTGCCGAACCAGCGCGTAGCCGTGCGCGCCACCAGCAGCGGCAGCAACGCTCCGATGGCCAGGAACGGCAGGCGCAGCGCGAGCACATGATTGCCACCGATCTCCACACCCAACCGCGCCATCCAGGCAGTCAGCCCGGGCAGATCGGAATAGGCGGCGGCCAGATGCTGGCCTTCCTGCCAGTAGAACGCTTCGTCGACGAACAACGGCAGGCGAGCGGCCACCACCAGCTTGGCCGCTGTGACCAGCGTCCATAACCAGAGAAAAATCGTTCGCGCGCGCTGTTCGCCTTGCATTGCCCTATGGATAATCGAATGGATTCCAGATCTGAGACGATCATGACAGCTTCGTCCCCCAATCCCAGCATGCTAACCGATCAACTGCGTCAGGCCCTGCGGGAGGCACAGGATCAGGTCAATGCACTGGTGCTTGGCAAGGTGCCGGAAGTCAGGCTGGCGTTTGTCGCCCTGCTTTCAGGCGGCCATCTGCTGATCGAGGATCTGCCCGGCCTGGGCAAGACCACATTGGCGCACGCGCTGGCCAGCAGCCTTGGGCTGGGTTTCCAGCGCGTGCAGTTCACCTCGGACCTGTTGCCCGCCGATGTGCTGGGCGTCTCGGTGTATGACGCCGGCAGCCGCCAGTTCCAGTTCCATCCGGGCCCGGTGTTCACCCATGTGCTGCTGGCCGACGAGATCAACCGTGCTCCGCCACGTACCCAGAGTGCACTGCTTGAGGCCATGGCCGAACAGCAGGTCACCCTGGACGGGCAGACCCATCCGCTGCCTGATCCGTTCTTCGTGATCGCCACGCAGAACCCGGTGGACCTGTCCGGCACGTTCCCGTTGCCGGATTCGCAGCTGGACCGCTTCCTGCTGCGCCTTGCGATGGGCTACCCCAACGCGCAGGCCGAGCGCGAGCTGCTGCGCGGCAATGATCGCCGTGAGCTGATCGCACGCGCGGTGCCGGCGCTGGATGAAAGCCAGGTGCGCGCACTGCGCGAAGCGGTGGCTCAGGTGCATGCCAGCGACGCGCTCATCGATTACGTGCAGGCCCTGCTGACCCGCAGCCGGCAGCATGCGGGCGTGCGCGTGGGCCTGTCACCGCGTGCCGGCCTGGCGCTGCTGCGCGCAGCCAAGGCACATGCGCTGCTGCTGGGCCGTGGCCACGTGGTGCCGGAGGACGTGCAGACCCTGTTCGTGGCCGTAGCCGGCCATCGCCTGGTCGCCGAAGCCGAGTCCAGTTCCGGACCCGCGCTGGCCCGCGCGATCCTGCAGACCGTCGCGGTGGATTGACGGTGGCGTCGCGCTGGGCACGACTGCAGCTGCTGGCACGGCCGCGCCAGCCGGAGTTCCTGCCACAGCGGCTGGACCGTCACCGCATCTACGTGCTGCCGACCCGCTTCGGGCTGTTCGTGGCCACTCTGCTGGCGGCGATGCTGCTGGGCGCGTTGAACTACAACAACAACCCGGCGCTGCTGTTGGCGATGCTGCTGGCAGCGGTCGGCATTGCCAGCGCCATTGCCGCGCACCTGCAGCTTTCCGGCGTGCAGGTCGATGCGATCAGTGCCGAACCCGTTGCGGCCGGGCAACCGCTGCGCCTGCGCGTGGACCTGTCGCTGCACGACCCGCGCGCGCGCCATGGCCTGCATCTGCAGCTGGGCGACAGCGAAGCATGGATATCCCTGCCGGCGCACGGCCGCGGCGAGGTGGAGCTGGCGCTGCCCACCGAGCAGCGCGGCTGGCTGCAACTGCCGCGCATCCGCCTCTCCACGACCCAGCCGCTGGGACTGGTGCGGGCCTGGTCGTGGATATGGCCGGAACAACCGTTGCTGGTCTATCCGCTGGCCGAAGCCGTATCGCCCACGCTTCCCGAACGCGGCAACGATCCCTTGCACACCCGCGCCCATGCCAGTGGCGAGGAACTGCATCAGCTGCGCCCCTATCGCAGCGGCGATGCTCCGCGCAGCATCGCCTGGAAACACTCGGCGCGGCGCGACAGCCTGCTGGTGCGCGAGTATGAAAAGCCGGTCGGCATCGAGGTGGTACTGGACTGGCGCACGCTGGCTCCACTCGGGCACGAAGCACGCATCGCGCGGCTGGCGCGCTGGGTCGACATGGCCGAACGCGAAGGGCGCCGCTATACCCTGCGGCTGCCGGTGCACCCGCCGTTCGGCCCCGGCCAGGGGGCGGCCCATCACCACCTGTGCCTGCGCGCGCTGGCGCTGATGCCCCATGGCTGAGCCCGCCCTCGCGCTGGATCGCAGCACGCGCAGCTGGACCCTGGCCTGCGGTGCACTGGCCCTGCTGCCGCTGCTGCTGCAGCTGCCATCCCTGCTGGCAGCAGTGATCGCGGTCGCCGCAATGCTGACCGCCGCGCTGTCATGGCGGCGCGTGCTGCCGATGCCGGTGCGCCTGCTGCTGGTGCTGGGCATGCTGGCCGCCATCGTCTGGCAGATGGGCATGGTGCGCCCCGGCCGCGATACCGGCTGCGCATTGCTGGCGGCGATGCTGGCGATCAAATCCAGCGAACTGCGTACCCTGCGCGACGCACGCAGCCTGCTTGGCTTCGCCCTGTTCGCACCCTTTGCCGCGTTCCTGCTCGATCAGGGCCCACTGACCACCACGCTCGCCGCGCTGGCCGGCGTCGGCGCCCTGCTGTCCCTGCAACGCCTGGCGCAGGACGAAGGGCACGCCGGCCGCCTGCCGTGGCGTGGGCAGCTGCGCGGCATCGGCCGGTTGCTGGCGATAGGCCTGCCGTTGGCACTGGCCGGATTCTGGTTGTTCCCGCGGTTGGCGACGCCCTTGTGGGGCGTTCCCGAACGCGCGGTCGGCAGCCCGGGGCTGTCAGACAGCATGGAGCCCGGGCAGTGGCTGGACCTGATGGCCGACGACACGCCTGCCCTGCGCGTGCAGTTCTTCGGCGCCGTTCCCGAGCCCTCACAGCGCTACTGGCGCGGCCCGGTGCTGACCGACTTCGATGGCCACCGCTGGAGCCGTGATCCGGCCAGCGCGCGACGGCCGGCCGCCGTGGTCGAAGCCGGCGCGGGCGGCTGGGACTACCAGATCGACTATGAGCCCACCGACCGCCGCCTGCTGGTCGCGCTGGACCTGCCCAGCCAGGCACCCCAGGGCAGCCGCTTCGACGCCGACATGAGCCTGCGCAGCGACCAGGCGTTGTCCGCGCTCAGCCGTTGGCGGCTGCATTCGGCGCCGCCGCAGCGCTTCGACGCCACCTTGCCACCCTATCTGCGCCACGCGACGCTGCGGCTTCCCGCCGGCTTCAACCCGCGCACCGCACAGCTGGCCCGGCAGTGGCGACAGGATGCCGGCAGCGATGACGCCGCCATCGTCCGCCGCGCGCTGCAGTGGATTGGCCGCGACTTCTCCTACACCCTGGAAACGCCGCCAGCGGGACGTGATCCGGTTGACGAGTTCCTGTTCGGCTACAAGGCCGGCTTCTGCCAGCACTTCAGCTCGTCTTTCGTGGTGCTGATGCGCAATGCCGGGATCCCGGCACGGATCGTGACCGGCTTCGCCGGCGGCACCCGCAACCGCATCGGCGACTACTGGGTGGTGCGCCGCATGGACGCCCACGCCTGGGCCGAAGTCTGGCTGCCGCAGCGCGGCTGGGTACGGGTCGACCCGACCGCCGCCGTGGCACCGGAACGCATCCTGGACACACTCGACGATCGCCTGCAGGCCGGTGCCGACAGCCCGCTGCAGCAACGCTGGCTGAAACTGGGGCAGATGGGCGACTGGCTGCGCCGTGGCTGGAACGACCTGGTGCTCTCCTTCGATGCACGCCGCCAGCAGCAGCTGTTGAAACCGTTCGGCCTGGACGAGCTGGGGCCTGGACAGCTGGTCGCCGGCTTCGTGATGGCCGCGTTGATGGCGCTGGCGTGGATGGCCTGGCTGCTGGCCCGCGGCGAACGCGAGCGCGACCCGCTGCTGCGCGCCTGGCACCGCCTGGGCCGGCGCTATGCCCGCCTGGATCTGGCCCGCGCGCCCCATGAAACCGCGCAGCAGTGGGCGCTACGGGTCCATGCCCGGCGCCCCGATCCTGCGCTGCTCGCACTCAGCCAGCGTTTCGCCGACGCGCGTTACGCTGGAACTTGCACCGACCTCGCTTCATTATTGCGGGACCTGCGCAGGCATCGCCCGACTTCCGGAGCCTCCCCATGAACACCAAGTTCCTCCTCACCGCTGTGGCCACGCTGGCCCTGTCGGCCTGCGCCACGGCCCCCAAGCCGCTGCAGGGACAGTTCAGCCTGGTCTCCCCCCGCGACTCGGTCGCCACCCAGCAGGTCGGCACGCCGGTCCGTTGGGGCGGTCGCATCATCGAAACCAAGCCCGGCCAGGGCGAGACCTGCTTCCAGATGATCTCGCGCCCGCTCAACGCCAGTGGCCGCCCGAACACCACCTCGTCCGACGCCAGCGACGGCCGCTTCATCGCCTGCCGTGCCGGCTTCTACGACCCGGCCGTGTTCGAAGCCGGCCGCGACGTGACCTTCATCGGCAAGATCGATGGCTACCAGAACACCCGCATCGGCGACTACGACTATCGCCTGCCCAAGCTGTCGGCCGATGTGATCTACCTATGGCCGGAACAGCGCCAGGTCGACGTGGTGCCCTACCCCTATGGCCCGTGGGGCCCGGGCCCGTACGGCCCGTACTGGGGGGGTTACGGTCGCTGGGGCTGGTGGTGATCGCCCGCCGGCACGCTTGACGGAAAAGGCCGCCCTCGGGCGGCCTTTTTTCATTCACGCAGGCCGTGCAGAGGCATTCAACGCCCGGGCGACCCGAAATGCCCCAGCGGCCCACCGGCCAGCAGATGCATGTGGATATGGAACACGGTCTGCCCGGCATGCTCGCGGCAGTTCATCACGATGCGGTAGCCGTCCTGCGCGAAGCCTTCGCGGCGCGCGTATTCGGCCGCAGCCAGCGCCAGCTTGCCGATCAGGTGCGCCTGCGACGGTTGCAGGTCATCCAGGGTCGGGATGATCTCGTTCTTCGGAATGAACAGCACATGCACCGGCGCCTGCGGCGCGATGTCCTTGAAGCCCAGCACCTCGTCGTCTTCATAGACGATGGTGGCCGGGATCTCGCGACGGATGATCTTGCTGAAGAGGGTTTCGGTGCTCATGGCCGGCCTCGGCGGGGGGACCCGGCATTGTATGCAACGACCCCTGCCACACGGGCGTGACGAGGTGCACGAAGTTGCGGATCAATCGCGGAATTCGCTGCGCGTCCCGAAAGCGTGCGACAGCGTGCCGCGATCGACGTACTCCAGTTCACCGCCCAGCGGCAGGCCCTGGGCCAAGCGGCTCGGCTGCACTTTGCGTGCGCGCGCCAGCTGCGCCAGGTAATGCGCAGTCGCCTCGCCTTCGACCGTGGCGCTGGTGGCGATGATCAGTTCCTGCACTTCACCCTCGGCCAGGCGCTGCTCCAGCTGCTCCAGCCCGAGTTCGCGCGGGCCGATGCCATCCAGTGGCGACAAACGGCCCTGCAGCACGAAGTAGACGCCACGGAAACCGGTCGCGTTCTCGATCGCCAGCCGATCAGCCGGCGATTCGACCACGCACAGCTGGCTGCGCTCGCGGCTGTTGTTGGCACAGGTCGGGCACAGCTCGGTTTCACTGAAATCGCGGCACTGCGCGCAATGGCCGATACGCTCCATCGCCGTCGCCAGCGCTTCGGCCAGCCGCTGGCCGCCTTCGCGCTCGCGCTCGAGCAGGTGGTAGGCCATGCGCTGGGCGGTCTTCTGGCCAACACCAGGCAGCACCCGCAGCGCATCGATCAATTGTTCAAGCAGGGGTGCGGACACGGCGACAGGCTTTGATGGCGTCGAGCAAGCTCGACGGCTATGGGTAGAGTCGAGCGTGCTCGACTGAAGCGCGCGGCAGAGTCGAGCACGCTCGACTCTACGGCAGGCGCCCCGGCGCAGATCAGAACGGCAGCTTCATGCCCGGCGGCAGCTGCATGCCGGCGGTGGCCGAACCCATCTTCGACTTCGACTCGGCGTCGATCTTGTTCGAGGCGTCGTTGAAGGCGGCGGCAATCAGGTCTTCCAGCATTTCCGGATCGCTGGCCAGCGACGGGTCGATGCGCACCTTGCGGCACTCCTTGGCGCCGGTCAGGGTGACGCTGACCATGCCGCCACCGGCACTGCCGGTCACTTCGATCTTGGCGATTTCTTCCTGGGCCTTCTGCAGGTTCTCCTGCATCTTCTGGGCCTGCTGCATCAGTTGGGCGATGTTTCCGCGCATGGTGTCTTACTCGTCAAAAGAACGGATGGAATCGGAAACAACCCGGGCACCGTGCTGTTGGATCAGCACCTGCACTTCCGGGTCGTCCATGAAAACGGCCTCTGCCTCCTGCTGCCGCTCGCCACGCTGGCGGTCGGCACGCTGGTGCAGGGTCTCGGCCGGAACGTGTTCGGTTTCCACGGTCTCGACCACGATCTTCGGCGCCTGGCCGAGGGCCTTTGCCAGCATCTCGCCCAGGGCGCTCAGCGCACGCTCCGAACGCAGGTATTCAAATCCGGGCGAAAGGCCCAGTTTCAAGGTCCCCTGCTGGCAACTGATGAACGCCGCGTTGGCGGCCAGCTGCCGCGACGGACCGCTCAGGCCGCTGTTGGCAACCAGGTCCAGCCAGTCCTCGGCGGTGGCCAGCTCACTGATGCCGTCCTGCGGCGCCGGCTCGGCCGGGGCAATGGCAATACCCTCGGCACGGAACGGACGCTCCAGCTCGGCAGGTGCAGCGGCCGGGACAGCCGGCTCATGCCAGGGCGCGACCATCGCGGCCTCCGGGCCGACCATCTCGGCCGCCAGTGCCTCGTTGCGGGCCTCGGCTTCATCAGTGGCCCACGGCGGCAGATCGTCGCCCGCCGCTGAATCAGCCGGCGACGTCGGCGCTTCCACTTCGGCCTTCACCGGGGGCGGCTGCACGGGCTCTTCCACCGGCACCGGCTCGGGTTCCGGCGTCGGGTCCGGCTCCGGTTGCGGGGCCGGCTCAGGTTCGGGATCGGGTTCGCGTGGTGCGGCCTGCATTGGAGCGGCAACCGGCGCCGCCATGCTTGGGCCCGCCGAAGCGGCGGCCGCGGCCGGAGTGGACGGTTGGCTACCGGTGCCGGCGCCACCACTGGCTGCATTGCCACCCACGGCACCGTCCACCGACTTCGGCACCGGCGGTACCGCGGCGGCCGGACGGAACGCCAGCATGCGCAGCACCGCCATTTCAAATCCGGCGCGCGGGCTCGGCGCCAGCGGCAGGTCACGACGGCCATTGAGGGCCATCTGGTACCAGAGCTGCACCACTTCCGGGCGCAGGCGCTCGGCGAATGCAGTAGTGTCCAGGCCCTCCGCCAGGACAGCCCCCGGCACCAGCTGCTGCACCTGGATGCGGTGCAGGCCTTCGGCCAGCGCTTCCAGCACACCACTCCAGTCCGGCGAGAATTCGGCCAACGCCGCCACCACCTGCAACAGGCGCGGGCCATCGCCCTCGGCCAGCGCATCCAGCATCGCCGCCACCTGGGTGCGATCGACGGTGCCCAGCATGGTGCGCACCACGTCCTCACGCAGCGCGCCGCCGGCATAGGCGATCGCCTGGTCCAGCAGCGACAGGCCGTCGCGCAGGCTGCCGTCGGCGGCCTTGGCCAGCTGCACGATGGCACTGTCGTCGGCTTCGATGTCTTCCGCCGCCAGGATGCGGGTCATCTGGCCCTGGATCTGGTCTTCGTCCAGGCGCTTGAGGTTGAACTGCAGGCAGCGGCTGAGCACGGTGACCGGCAGCTTCTGCGGGTCGGTGGTGGCCAGCAGGAACTTCACGTGTTCCGGCGGCTCTTCCAGGGTCTTCAGCAGCGCGTTGAACGCCGCCTTGGACAGCATGTGCACTTCGTCGATCAGGTAGACCTTGTACTTGCCACGCGAGGGCATGTACTGCGCGTTCTCGATCACCTCGCGCACATCATCCACGCCGGTGTTGGACGCGGCGTCGATTTCCAGAAGGTCGATGTAACGCCCCGCATCGATATCCAGGCACGCCGCGCACTGGCCACACGGATCGGCGCTGGTGCCCTGCTCGCAGTTCAGCGACTTGGCGAAGATGCGCGCGATGGTGGTCTTGCCCACGCCGCGGGTACCGGTGAACAGGAACGCGTGGTGGACCCGGCCGCTGTCGAGCGCGTTGCTGAGCGCGCGGACCACGTGTTCCTGGCCCACCAGCTCGGCAAAACGCTTCGGACGCCACTTGCGGGCAAGGACGAGATAGGACATCAGGCCACCGTTTTCCATCGGATGTTCCATTGTGCCATGCCTGTCCAGCCCCCTCGCCCTCAACGCACATGGATGCGCCGCAGATCAGGGTGCTTGTGTCCTGCCGCGCCGCCCGCTAGAATCTGCGCCCCTGCTGAGGCGTTTGCCGATGGCAGGGATCCGGAGAGGTGTCCGAGTGGTTGAAGGAGCACGCCTGGAAAGTGTGTAAGCGTCTAAACCGCGCTTCGGGGGTTCGAATCCCCCTCTCTCCGCCAGATAAATAAAAAAGGCTGCCCTCCGGGTGGCCTTTTTTATTTATCTGGCGCTCCCTCAATCAGTAGATCCACGCCATGCGTGGATGCGCTTGGTCGCCTTCCACACTCCCGCGGCCCCTCAAACAAAACTGAACAAAACCTGAAAATTCGCTATCGTAGGCGCCTTCAATCCGACGCGTGGCCCATCGCCCATGAGTTCGACCGACAACGCGCATGCCGCCTGCGAGAACTGCGACACCTCCCTGCACGGCCAATACTGCCACCGCTGCGGGCAATCGGCACACAACCCGCTCAAGCATGTCGGCCACGCCATCGAGGAAGTCTTCGAATCGTTCTGGCACCTGGACGGACGCATCTTCCGCACGCTGCGCGATCTGTGGGTCCCGGGCCGCATCGCGCTGAACTATCTCAAGGGTCGCCGGGTGGGCTATGTGCAGCCACTGCGGTTGTTCGTGATCCTTACGCTGTTCACCTTCTTCGTCGGCAAGCTGTTCGTGCACGTCGACGATTTCGGTGTGGGCGGTGGGCGCGACTCGGTATACGCCAAGGCCACCACCATTGAACAGGTCGAAGCCGCACGGGCGGAACAGGTAGCGATCATCGAGCGGCAGCAGGCCAGCGCTCCCGCCAGCGGCAACGCCGGCTTCGCCATGGCGCGCGCTGCGGTGAATGCCGCCGCCGCGCAGCGCAAGGCAGAGCTCGATGGCACCGGCGCCGCGGCCCCCGCTGAAACCACCGCGGCCGGATACGGCACCTTCTTCAACTACAGCATCAACGGCAAGCCCTGGGATGCGGACAGCAATCCCATCGTGCTCAAGGGCTGGCCACAGTTCGCCAATCGATGGCTCAACAAGCGCCTGCAGAACGGCAACGTCAACATCCAGCGCATGGGCGGCAAGACCGACCTCTACATGCAGGCGATCCTCACCGCGCTGCCGGGTGCCCTGTTCTTCCTGATGCCGGTGTTCGCACTGGTGCTGCGCATTGCCTACATCCCTCGGTCGATGGGCTATCTGGAACACCTGGTGGTCGCGCTGTACAGCCACTGCTGGCTGATGATGGTGTTGCTGGCAACCTTCCTCATCGCCGGGCTGGGCAGCGCCTTCGCCTCGCCCACGTTCGCCGCCGCCAGCCAGTGGCTGTACGCGCTGCTGTGGCTGGCGGTTCCGGTTTACCTGCTGTGGATGCAGCAACGCGTCTACGGCGGCAACAAGGCACTGACCGTGCTGCGCTATCTGCTCATCGCTGGCGTCTACCTGTTCCTGGTCAGCTTCGGGGTGATGTACGCGGTGCTGGCGGGCATTTCGGCGTAAGCGGGAACACGCAGGGCATGCCGGCAGTGAATCCACGCGTGGCGTGGATCTACCGCCGATCGTCTATCGTGAGCGCATGACACGCCGCCTCTACCGGCATACGGATGCCAGCGCCTGCCTGTCGATCTTCGACAGCAACGTCCCCACCTACTTCGCTGCCGAAGAGCGCAGCGATTTCGAACGCTTCCTGCTCGTGCAGGCGGTGGACTGCGCCTTTCAGGTCATCGAGCGTGATGGCAACATCGTGGCCTGTGGCGGGCTCTCGCGCCGCGACGACGGCAGCGCCGGTTTCTGCTGGGGCATGGTCGAACGCGCGCTGCACCGGCGCGGCATCGGCCGTGAACTGGCGCTGGCGCGCCTGCACCAGGCCGAAGCGGATCCGTCCATCACCCGCATCACGCTCAGCACCAGCCAGCACACTCAAGGGTTCTACGCCGGCCTCGGTTTCCAGGTGACACGGGTGGTACCCGATGGCCACGCCGCCGGCATCGATGCCGTGGAGATGGAGCGGAGGGTGTAGCCCTCCGCCCCGACCCGGATCCACGGCGCGCGTGGATCCCTTGCTGCCCTACTCCCCTCAGAAGCCCACGCGCAGGTTGATCTGCCCGCCGACATCGCGGCGACCATCGCCGTGCTGGCCCTGCACGAACATCGACAGCTGGCTGTTGCGGCCCAGGCCGACCGCCACGCCAACCTGGCTGACCAGCGCGTTGCGTGCCATCACCGCGCTGTAGACATCGAAGGCATTGCCACCCACCGCGAAGCGGTTGCGGCTGGCCACATCGGTATCACCCGAAGCGTGCTGCCAACCCAGGCCGACCGTCAGCTGCGCCGGGAAGCGCTCACCGCTGCCCACATCCCAGCGGCCACGCACGCCCACGGTGCTGACATTGAGCGTGTCCTTGCCGCCTTCCAGCACCAGCGCAGCGGTACCGCCCTGCTCCTCCGCACGATCGCTGTCGACCCAGTGCTTGGTGAACTGCACGTAGGGCTGCAGCTGGGTGCGGCCGTGGGTCCAGGTCCAGCTGCCTTCCACCTGGGCGATGGTCACGTCCGAGTCCTGGCGGCTGTACAGGGTCTGGCCCAGCAGCGGCACTTCACGTGTCGTACGCGTGCGGTAATCACCGCGCGACACGCTGCCACCGACCGCAAAGCCGTTGTTCCACTCGCCCTGCGCATACAGGCCGAAGGTGTTGCCACGCAGGCGGGCGCGCGAGCTGCGATCGTACAGGCGCGTATCCAGGCGTTCATTGCCGGCCGCCGCGCCCAGCACCACGTGCTCGCCCAGCTGCCAGTCGACACCGGCCATCAGCGCATTGCGGTTGGCGCGGATCTCATCACCATTGCCATCGCCATCCTGCTTGAACACCTTGCCACTGCCGGCCAGCCAGGCCGAGGCGCGCTCGCCACGCACGGTCGGCAGTTCACTGCCCAGGCGCTGGCGGATGCCCTCTTCCAGGTAGTTGTCGTACAGCAGCACCGCACGGCTGGCCGCGTGCACTTCACCGGACAACTGATCGAAGGCGCTGCGCGCGGTGGCCGCGTCATAGATCAGCACCGTGTTGTACAGCCCCAGCGCCGGCCCGCTCTGCGGCAGGCTGTCCAGCGCGGCCGCGGTGTTGTACTGGTTGCGGCTGTTGGCCACCGAAGTGAACGCCGCGGTCTGCGCCACGTCGATCTTCAGGTTGGCGGTGTTGGCGGTGTAGACCGGGGTGATGGTCAGGAACGCCGACGGCGAGGTTGCCGCGGCGAACTGCCCGCTGACCCCACCGGCCGCATTGACCACGGTGTACTGCTGGCCCTGCTGGTAGCTGGTGCTGGGCGAAATGGTGTTCACCTGCACGGTGCTGCCGCCCACCGTTGCGCTGCCACCGACCTGCACGGTATCGCTGCCGGTGGCCCCCAGATCAATGCCCAGCGTGCTGCCCGGCGACAGGGTCAGGTTGCCCCCCACGGTGATCGTACCGGTGCCGTTGCCAGCGCCACTGCCGTTGCCCGGCCCATTGCCCGGCGACAGCACGCCGCCGCTGGATACGGTCACGCCACCGCCGGTGCCACCGATGGTGCCGGTACCGGACAGCGTGGTGCCGCTGCCGATGGTCCACTGGCCGCCGATGTTGCCGGTGACATTCAGGCCGCCACCGGTGACCTGGCCGGTGCCGCTGAAGCCACCACTGTTGCCGCCCAGGTTCAGGCCACCCGGGCCAGCCTGCACGATGCTGCCACCGCCGCTGATGGTGCCGCCCAGCGTGGTGGTGCCACTGGTGTTGATGATCAGGCCACCGTTGTTGGTGATGTTGCCGGTGATCGAGCCACTGGCGCCGCCGTTGCCAACCTGTACGGTGCCGCCGGCATTGATGGTGGTGCCGCCGGTGTAGGTGTTGTTGCCGGTGAGGGTGACCGTGCCCGTGCCGGCCTGGGTCAGGCCGCCACTGCCGCTGATGGTGCCGCCAACGGTGGTGTTTCCACCGACGTTGAACACCAGGCTGCCGTTGTTGCTGACGTTGCCGGTGATGGCACCGCTGGCGCCGCCATTGCCGACCTGCAGCGTGCCACCGGTGTTGATGGTGGTGCCGCCGGTATAGGTGTTGTTGCCACCCAGGATCAGCGTGCCGCTGCCGGCCTGGGTCAGGCCACCAGTACCGCTGATGGTGCCGCCGACGGTGGTGTTGCCACCGACGTTGAACACCAGGCTGCCGTTGTTGCTGACGTTGCCGCCAATCGCACCGGTCGCGCCACCGTTGCCGACCTGCAGGGTGCCACCGGCGTTGATCGTGGTACCGCCGGTGTAGGTGTTGTTGCCGGTCAGGGTCAGCGTGCCACTGCCGGCCTGGGTCAGGCCGCCGCTGCCGCTGATGGTGCCGCCCAGCGTGGTGTTGCCGGCTACGTTGGACACCAGCGCACCGTTGTTGGTGATGTCGCCGACGATCGAACCGGTCGCGCCACCATTGCCCAGCTGCAGCGTGCCACCGGCGTTGATGGTGGTGCCGCCGCTGTAGG
Organism: Stenotrophomonas maltophilia; assembly: GCF_047497515.2. GTDB lineage: Bacteria > Pseudomonadota > Gammaproteobacteria > Xanthomonadales > Xanthomonadaceae > Stenotrophomonas. Next base: position 86,108 of record NZ_JAXAXL020000013.1, on the reverse strand, counting down.
TGTTGGTGCCGGTCAGCAGCAGCGTGCCACTGCCGGCCTGGGTCAGCGCGCCCGTGCCGCTGATGGTGCCGCCCAGCTGCGTGTTGCCGGCCACGTTGGAGATCAGCGCGCCATTGTTGGTGATGTCACCAGCAATCGAGCCGGTCGCGCCGCCATTGCCGACCTGCAGCGTGCCACCGCTGTTGATGGTGGTGCCGCCGGTGTAGGTGTTGTTGCCGACCAGGGTCAGCACGCCGGCACCGGCCTGGGTCAGCGCGCCGGTGCCACTGATGGCACCACCGACCGTGGTGTTGCCGGCCACGTCGAACACCAGGCTGCCGTTGTTGGCGACGTTGCCGGTGATCGCACCGGTCGCACCGCCGTTGCCCACCTGCAGCGTGCCACCGGCATTGATGCTGGTACCGCCGGTGTAGGTGTTGTTGCCGGTCAGGGTCAGCGTACCGGCGCCGGCCTGGGTCAGGCCGCCGCTGCCGCTGATGGTGCCACCCAGCGTGGTGTTGCCGGCTACGTTGGAGACCAGCGCGCCGTTGTTGGTGATGTCACCGACGATCGCACCGGTCGCGCCGCCGTTGCCCACCTGCAGCGTGCCACCGGCATTGATGGTAGTGCCGCCGGTGTAGGTGTTGTTGCCGGTCAGCACCAGCGTGCCGCTGCCGGCTTGGGTCAGGCCACCGCTGCCGCTGACCACGCCCGCCACCGTTGCAGTGGTGCCCAGGTTGTAGACCAGGCTGCCGTTGTTGGTGATGTCACCCAGCACCGAACCGGTGCTGCCGCCGTTGCCGATCTGCAGCGTGCTGCCACCGTTGATGGTGGTACCCCCGGTGTAGGTGTTGTCGCCGCTCAGGGTCAGCGTGCCGGCACCGCTCTGTACCAGGCCACCGGTGCCGTCGAGGATGCCGGCGAATGTGGTGCTGGCGTTGTTGCCGCCGGTGGTCAGCGTCGCACCGCCCAGGGCCACCGTGCTGCCGGCCACACCGGCCAGGCCGCCGATGCTCTGGTTGCCACCGGCGCTGATGTCGAGCGTGCCGGTGCCGGCCAGGTTCACCGTGCTGGCGCCGGACAGGCTGCCACCCGCGCCCACCGCCAGCGTGCCGCTGTTGATGGTGGTGGTGCCGGTGTAGCTGCTGGCACCGGTCAGGGTCAGGGTGGCCGCGCCATCCTTGGTCAGGCCGCCCGCACCAGAAACCGCGCCGGCCAGGGTGAGGTCGTTGCTGCCCAGCACGTCCAGCGTCGCACCGGCGCCCAGCGCGACGCTGTTGGCCAGGGCGACGTTTGAATTGGCATCCAGCGAGCCGTTGCCCGCCACGGTCAACGCCCCCGTACCCAGCGCGTCATTGTTGCCGACCACCAGCCCACCGGCATTGAGGGTGACGCCACCGCTGAAGGTGTTCGCACCCCCCAGCGTCTGCACGCCTGCGCCGTTCTTGCTCAAGGCGCCCGTACCACCGATGGCACCATTGAACGCGGTGTTGCCGATGCCGCCGAGGGTCAACGTGTTGCCGCCCAGCGCCACATTCGAGCCCGTCACGCCCGCCAGCGAGCCGATGCTCTGGTTGCCGCCTGCGGAGATATCGAACGCGGTGCCGGCATTGGCCAGGGTGACCGCACCGGTCGCCGCCAGGCTGCCGCCGGCGCCGATCGCCAGCGTGCCGGCGTTGATGGTGGTACCACCGGTGAAGGTATTGGTACCGGTCAGGGTCTGGGTGCCGCTGCCTTCCTTGATCAGACCGCCGGTGCCCGCCACCGAGCCGGAGAAGGTGCCGTTGGTGGCGTCGCCGATGGTCAGCGTGTTCGCGCCCAGGTTCACCGTGCCGTTGCCGATCAGCGTGCCGAACTGCTGCGTACCGGCACCGGCAGACAGATCGAAGGTCGCGCCGCTAGCCAGGTTGACGATGCCATTGGCATGCAGGCTCGCCCCCGCACCCAGCGCCAGCGTACCGGCGTTGATGAACGTGCCGCCGGTGTAGGTGTTGGTGCCATTCAAGGTCAGCGTGGCCAGGCCATCCTTGGTAAGCGAACCAACGCCGCTGAGGTTGCCGTTGAGGATCAGGTCATTGCTGCCCAGCACGGTCAGGCCGGCGTTGAGAACGAAGTTGTTGCCCAGCGTGACCGCGCTGTTGGAATCGAGCGTGGCATTGCCGCCCACGGTCACCGTGCCGGTGCCGAGCGCGGCATTGTTTCCGACCACCAGGCCACCGGCGTTGAGCGTGACGCCACCACTGAAGGTATTGGCACCGGTCAGCGTCTGCACGCCGGCACCGTTCTTGATCAGGCCACCGCTGCCGCTGATCACGCCGTTGTAGGTGCTGTCGGCCACACCGCCGAGCGTCAACCCGTTGCCACCCAGCGCCACGGTGCTGCCGGCCACGCCAGCCAGCGAACCGATGGTCTGGTTGCCGCCGCCGGAGATATCCAGCGTGCCGGCACCGGCAAGATTCACCGCCCCCGTGGACGCCAGGCTGCCACCGGCACCGATCGCCAGCGTGCCATTGTTGATGGTCGTCCCGCCGGTGTAGGTGTTGGCGCCGGTGAGGGTCACCGTGGCCGCGCCGTCCTTCACCAGCCCGCCGCCGCCGCTGATCACGCCACCCAGGGTCAGCGCATTGCTGCCCAGCAGGGTCAGGTTGCTGCCGGCGGTAAGACCGATGGCATTGGCCAGGGTCACCGCCAGGCTGCTGTCCAGCGTCGCGTCGGCGCCAACACCCAGTGCCCCTGTTCCCAACGCGTTGTTGTTGCCGACCACCAGGCCGCCTCCGTTCAAGGTCAGGCCACCACTGAACAGGTTGTCACCGCCGAGGGTCAGGATGCCCGCGCCATTCTTGACCAGCGCGCCCGTGCCGGAAATCGCGCCGTTGAAGGTGCTGCTGCTGGCGCCGCCGAGGATCAGCGCGTTGGCGCCGAGGCTCACCGTCGAGCCGGTCACACCGGACAACGAACCGATGGTCTGGTTGGCACCGGACCCCGAGATGTCGAAGCCGGCACCGGCGCTCGCCGCGTTCACCGCACCGATCGGGGAGAGGCTGCCGCCGGGACCGATCGCCAGCGTGCCGGCGTTGATGGTGGTGCCACCGGTGTAGGTGTTGGTGCCGGTCAGTGTTTCGGTACCGGCGCCGACCTTGGTCAGGCCACCGGTACCGGCGATCGAACCACTGAAGGTGCCATTGGCAGCACTGCCCACTTCGATGTTGTTGGCCCCCAGGTTGACCGTACCGTTGCCGACCAGCGTGCCGAACACCTGCGTGCCGTTGCCCGCCGACAGGTCCAGCGTGGCGCCGGTGGCGAGATTGACGGTACCGCTTGCGGCCAGGCTGGCACCAGCGCCGAGCGCCAGCGTACCGGCGTTGACATTGGTGCCACCGGTGTAGGTGTTGATGCCATTCAAGGTCAGCGTTGCGCCACCGTTCTTGGTCAGGCTGCCGGTACCGGACAGCACGCCGTTGAGGGTGAGCGCGTTGGTGCCCAGCACGGTCAGCCCGGCATTGAGCACAACGTTGTTGGCCAGCGTCGCCAGCGCGGTGGTATCCAGCGTGGCCGCGCCACCGACGGTAAGTGCGCCGGTACCCAGCGCCGCGTCATTGCCCAGCACCAGGCCGCCCGCATTGAGCGTCACGCCGCCGCCGAACGTATTGGCACCGGACAGGGTCTGCACCCCGGCGCCGACCTTCACCAGCCCACCGCCACCGCTGATCACGCCATCGAAGGCGCCATTGGCCGCGGTGCCGAAGGTCAACGAGTTGCCACCGAGCGTCACCGTGGTTCCGGTCACGCCGTTGAGCGCACCGATGGTCTGGCTGCTGCCCGCGCCGGAGATATCGAAGCCCGCACCGGCATTGCCGAGAGTGACGTCGCCGGCGGCGGCAAGGCTGCCGCCCGCACCCAACGCCAACGTACCGGCATTGATGGTGGTACCACCACTGTAGGTGTTGGCGCCGCCCAGCGTCAGCGTGGCAGCGCCATTCTTGATCAGGCTGCCATTACCGGACACGATGCCGCCCAGGGTCAGCGCGTTGCTGCCCGGCACGGTCAGTGCCACGCCCGAGCCCAGGGTCACCGCGTTGCCGAGCGTCACCGCAGCGCCGGCATCCAGCGAGGCACTGTTGTTCACCGCCAATGCGCCGGTACCCAGCGCGCCGTTGGCGCCCACCACCAGATTGCCGCCGTTCAAGGTCAGGCCGCCACCAAAGGTGTTGCTGTTGTTGAGCGCCAGCAGGCCAGTGCCGTTCTTGACCAGGCTGCCGTTGCCGCTCAACACGCCGCCGAGGGTGACATCATTGCTGCCGCCCAGCGTCAGCTGCGTGCCGGCACCGAAGTTCACCGCGTTGGCAAGGTTCAGTGCCACCGTATTGTCGAGGCTGACATTGCCGCCGACGCCGAGCGCGCCGGTACCCAGTGCGCCGGCGTTGCCCAGCAGCAGGCCACCGCCATTGAGCGCCAGGCCACCGCTGAAGGTGTTGGCGCCGGACAACGTCTGGATGCCGGTGCCGGTCTTGACCAACCCGCCCGTGCCACTGATCACGCCATCAAACGTGGCGTTGGCGTTGGTGCCGAAGGTCAGCGAATTGCTGCCAAGCGAGAGCGCGGTTCCGGCCACGCCGTTCAGGGCTGCAATGGTCTGGTTGCCACTGGCACCGGAAATATCAAACCCTGCGCCGGCATTGCCGAGCGTGACATCACCGCCCGCCGCAAGGCTGCCGCCAGCGCCCAATGCCAGCGTGCCGTTGTTGATGGTGGTGCCACCGGCATAGAGATTGGCACCGCCAAGGGTCAGGCGTGCCGCACCGTCCTTGATCAGCCCACCCGCACCGGTCACCGGCGCGCTCAGGGTCAGGTCGTTGCTGCCCAGCAGGGTCAGGTTGGCGCCGGCGGCCAGGCTAATGCCGTTGGCCACATTCAGTGCGGCACTGGTGTCCAGCGAGGCGTTGCCGGCCACGTTCAACGCGCCGGTACCCAGCGCGCCCGCGTTGCCCAGCTGCAGCACACCGGCGTTGAGGCCGACGCCGCCGCTGAAGGTATTGGCGCCATTCAATGCCAGCGTCGACGTTCCGTTCTTGACCAGCGCGCCCGTACCGGCGATGACGCCGCCCAGCGTCACGTTCTGGCTACCGAGCAGATTCAGTGCAGTGCCTGCGCCCAGGTTCACCGCGTTGCCCAGGTTGAGCGCCACGCTGCTGTCCAGCGTCGCGCTTGCGCCCACATTCAACGCACCCGTGCCGAGTGCACCGGCGTTGCCCAGCAGCAGGCCGCCGCCGTTGAGCGCGAGGCCACCGCTGAAGGTGTTGGCACCGTTGAGTGCCAGCGTGCTGGCTCCATTCTTGGTCAGGCTGCCCGTACCCGAGACCACGCCACCGAGCGTGATTGCCTGCGTACCCGGCAGCGCCAGCGCGGCGCCCGCGCCCAGCGCGATGTTGTTGCCCAACGTGAGCGCCGTCGCTCCATCCAGCGTGGCTGAACCATTGACGTTCAGTGCACCACTGCCCAGCGAGCCGCTGTTGCCCAGCAGCAGGCCACCGGCGTTGAGCGCAAGGCCACCACTGAACGTGTTGTTGCCGTTCAAGGTCAGCAGCGATGCGCCGTTCTTGACCAGGCTGCCGGTACCGGCGATCACGCCGCCCAGCGTTACGTTCTGCCCGCCCAACAGGTTCAGCGAACCGCTCAGGTTCACGGCGTTGCCCAGGTTCAGCGCGGCGGTGCCATCGAGCGAGCCGTTGCCACTGACCGTCAGCGCACCGGTGCCGAGGGCACCGTTGTTGCCCAGCAACAGCCCACCCGCGGCCAGATTCACGCCTCCGCTGAAGACGTTGGCGCCGGACAGGGTCTGCGTGCCGGTACCCTGCTTGACCAGGCCACCGGTGCCGGTGACCACGCTCGCCAGGGTCTGGTTGGTCGCATCACCGAAGGTGAGCGTATTGCCCCCGAGCGCCACGGTACTGCCGAGCACACCGCTGAGCGCACCCACGGTCTGGTTGCCAGCGGCGGAGATGTCGAACGTGGTGCCAAGCGCACCGAGATTGACCGCGCCGCCCGCCGCAAGGCTGCCACCGGCACCGATCGCCAGGGTGCCAGCATTGATGGCGGTGCCACCGGTGTAGGTGCTGGCACCGGTCAGGGTGAGTGTTGATGCGCCGTTTTTCACCAGGCTGCCGCTGCCGGCAATGACCCCGCCCAACGTCAGTGCATTGCTGCCCGGAATGCCGAGCAAGGCCCCTACGCCAAGATTGATGTTGTTGCCCACACTCAACGCGGCGCTGGCATCGAGGGTCACGGCCCCGCCGACGTTCAAGGCCCCTGTTCCCAGGGCACTGCCATTGCCCAGCAGCAGGCTGCCAGCGTTGAGCGACGTGCCACCGCTGAACGTGTTTGCGCCGTTCAGGGTGAGCTGGGCAGCGCCGTTCTTGACCAGGCTGCCGGCACCGGCAATCACTCCATTGAAGACCAGCGGCTGGCCTCCCAGCAGATTCAGGCTGGCGCCACTGCCAAGATTGACCGCATTGGCCAGCGACAACCCGGTGGTACCGTCGAGGGTGACGGCACCTCCCACAGTGAGCGCGCCGCTGCCCAGCGCAGCCGCATTGCCCAGCAACAGGCCACCGGCATTGAGCGCGACACCGCCACTGAGGTTGTTGACGCCCGAGAGGGTCTGCACGCCAGTGCCAAGCTTGACCAGGCCACCCGTGCCTGCGGCGAACGTGCCGCTGTAGCTGGTATTGCCCAGCCCGCCGAGCGTGAGCGTGCGGCTGCCAAGGTTGACCGAACCACCGAGCCCGGCCAGCGAACCGATGGTCTGGTTGCCCGCTGCGGACAGGTCAAGGCTGGTGCCGACGCCGACCGTGATCGCGCCGGTGGGCGACAGGCTGCCGCCCGCGCCCAGTGCCAACGCGCCTCCGGCCAGGTTGAAATTGCCGGTCAGCGAATTGGCACCGTTCAGGGTCAGGGTGCCGGCACCGTTCTTGGTCAGATTGCCGGCACCGGAGATCGAGCCGTTCAATGACAACGCATTGCTGCCCAGCAGGTTCAGCGCGCCGCCGCCATTGATCACCAGGTTGTTGGCCAGGTTGAAGCCGGCCGTCGTATCCAGCGAGGCGCTGCCACCGACAGTCAGGTTGCCGCTGCCGAGCGCCCCGGCATTGCCCAGCACCAGGCCGCCGGCATTGAGGTTGACGCCACCGCTGAACAGGTTCGCGCCGCCCAGGGTGACGATGCCGGTGTTGTTGACCGTCAGCCCGCCGGTACCGGACAGCACGCCGCCCAACCCGAATGCATTGGTTCCCGACAGGGACAGAGTGCCACCGAGGCTGAAGGGGTTGGCCAGGTTCAGGCCGGCGGTGGATGCGGCAATCGCACCCCCGTTGGCAGTGAACAGGCCGCTGCCGAAAGACGTCGCCGTGCTGAAGTTGACCAGGCCATCATTGAGCGTGGTCGTACCAGCGCCCGCCCACGCCCCCTGCAGGTTCCAGGTACCGCTGTTGACGGTGAGCCTCTGGAAGTTGATGTACTGGTTCCAGCCCAGCGAGGTCACCGCCCCGCCGGTACCGCTGCCGGTTCCGGTCGCGCTGTTCTGCAGCACGAGGGTGTTGTTGGACGCCGAACCGCCGTCGACGATGCCGGCCGCGGCCAGATTCACCGCAAGCGCGCCGACCTGCCCGGCCACGCCGATGCCTGCGGTGTTGACGCTGGAACCCGACACGGCGGTGAAGGTGTTGCCGCTGACCGAACTGCCCAGGTTCACGCTGCCGTTGATGGTGCCCGCATTGAGGAAGGTGTTGCCGGCTCCTGCCGTGGCCGACCCCTGGAACCCAATGCGACCGGTGATGGTGCCGGTGTTGTTGAGGTTGGTCTGCGCGCCACCGTAGCTGACGATCGACGCCGCATCGGCCGTGGTCAACAGGCCTGCGCCAAAGATCGACATGTCCACAGTGCCGGCGTTGACGATGTTGCTGACACCGCCGGAAGCGTTCTGCACCACCAGCGCTTGTCCACCGAAACCAAGGATGGAACCGATATTGACCAGGCCCTTGATCGCCCCGCCCGCCTGGTTGTTGACGTTGATGGTGTTTCCACCGGCGGTGTTGTTGCCCAGCACCATGCCTGACGCCGCCAGGCTCAGGCCACCATTGATGGTGGGGTCGACCGTGCCCTGGTTGTTCACGGTAATGCCGTTACCGCTCAGGTTCACTGCACTGCCCCCAACGATCGGCGGCACGCTCAGCACAGCACCAGTCTGGATATCCAGCGTCACGCCATTGATGCTGTTGGCCAGCGAGTTGGTATTGGAGCCGGTCGCACAGGTCACCGTGGTGCCTGAGGTATTGCACGCCGCGAATGCCGAACCGCTGGCCAATGTGGCCGCCAATGCGACCGCCAGCTGATGTGCCCGCAATCGCGGTGGCCGCTTCGCGGTAATCGCACTTCCGCCAGGATTCTGGGCGACCTCCGAAGCAACCTGCATTACCCCGAGGGCGCGATTGAAAACCAGACGGTAAATGCGGTTCATCGGTAAATCTCCATGAAAAGACCGGACGGCACGGCAGGCAGGTTTTTTTGAAGACGATGCCGCCCGTCCCTGCTCCTTCACGGGAACAAGGCTTACGGCATTTACTCGTGAAAATCTTCACATCTTCACGCGAACGCGCAGGAAGAGCGGCGCGCCGGCGTATCCATCAGCGCGAAAACTCCCCGGTTTCGCTTGACGAATGGCGGCACTGTGCGACGGATGCCGACAGTGCCGCGTGAATCACCCACATAATTTTTATGACGTACGTCAAATAAAATGGGTTAATAAATCTATTTTGCCGAATATGCGCATTGCATATTCACAGCAAACCGGCCGGGGCCTGGATAAATCGCGCCCCGATAAACCTTCACGTGCTGGAGAGTTTCATTAAAACCAGGCCAGAAACGATAAGCACCGCTGCGCCGATCCGCATCGGGCTGACCTGCTCGCCGAGAAACACGATGCCGACCACGAACGCGCCGACCGCGCCGATGCCGGTCCAGATCGTGTAGGCGGTACCCAGCGGCAGGCTGCGCATGGCCACGGCCAGCAGCCAGAAGCTGGCGATCATGCCGACGATGGTGACCACGGTGGGGGTGAGCCGGGTGAAGCCTTCGGACTGCTTCATGGACACGGCCCAGACGATTTCCAGCAGGCCGGCGAACAACAGATAGATCCAGGCCATGACGGCCCTCCTCTTGGTAGGGCCAGGCCGTCCTGGTCATTGATTCCCGATGTGGGGGAGGCCGTTCCTCCAGGCCCGCATTCTAGCAACGGGGGCTGGCCCCGGCCGCCGTGGCCGGGAGCGGGTTACAGCCGATTCAGCGCGTGAAGCTGGCGTCGATGCACCTGCGTGCGCTAGAATGCGCGTCTGCCATCGGACAGCCGATGTGCAGTCCGGCTGTGGTCTCTGGCGCATCGCGCGCTGCTTCCCCTGATCCGTGAACTGGCCGCCCACCGGGCGGCCAACGTCTCTATGGTGGCCCCGTCGGCCCCTCGCGACGCTAGGTCGAAAATCCCGCCAGGGCCGGAAGGCAGCAACGGTATCGATCGACGCGGGCGCCGAGGTCAGCCGGCGGGGCCATCGCCTTTTCTGCACTGGGGTCAGATCTCTTTGCATGGGAAAGGGATCTGACCCCGGCTTCACATGCTTCGCCCGGCATGGCCCGGCGCTACCGTGCCTCGGGCGTGCCCTGGTGGAACAGCATCCGCCAGCGTTGCCCATGCCGGCGCCACAGCGAACTGCGCAGCACCCAGGGTTGCGCGAGGCCCTCCACGTGATAGCGGCTGCGGTAGCGCACCTGGGCCAGACCATCGGCCAACAGCCGCACCGCGAACTGTTCCGACTCGATCAACACCTGCGCCCGCTCCAGCGGAATTTCCGCCAGCGCCGCCGCACGGCCGTAGCACTGGCCGGAGCTGCCGATCTCGCTGAAATCCTCATCCAGCAGTTCCGCCAGGCGCGCACGATCCCCCCGCACCTGCGGGGTGTGCAGCGCGCGTTCCAGAGCCTCCAGTTCAGCCGCCAGCGCTGCATCAGCAGGCTGGCCGCAGATGTTCACGGCGGATCCTGCGCCAGCACGTGCGGCGCGGTCGGGGCCGCCAGCGGCACGCACTGCCCCGGCTGCGCCACGCGGTGCCCGCGCGCGGCCAGCGCTTGGCCGTCGGCCACGCTGGCATAGTGATACAGCATCATCCGCGCCTGCAGTTCGGCGCTGTACTCGCGCTCCAGATCGGCCACGCCGGTATGCGACGGGTTGCCGTGCAGGCCGCAGTCGTGGGCGATCAGTTCATTGTCATTGGCGTAGCGGGCCAGCATCTCCGGAATCGGCCGGGTATCGCCGCTCCAGGTCAGCGCGCCCTGCAGGCGCAGGCCATAGGCCGTCTCCGGCCAGTGGTGGCGCACCGGGAAGACCTCCAGCCGTACCCCCTCGTGCCAGAACGCCTCACCCACCACGATCAGCTGGAAGGCATCCCAGAAGTTGGCACCGCCCTCGGCCAGCACGTTCGGGTAATCGCCGATACGCTTGTGCAGCAACGGCACCACGGTGGCCGGCACGTACAGGCGCACCTTGCCGCGCCGCTGCGCGCTGAAGAAGGTATCCACGAACAACCGTTCGAAGCCGGCCACATGGTCCAGGTGCACGTGGGTGACGAACAGCGCCTGCGGCATATGCCCGTAGTGGGCCTTGAACGCGGTCAGTCCTTCGCCGCCACAGTCGATGGTCAGCCACGGCCGGCCATCGCGCTCGATCACCGACATCGGCGAGCCCAGCTCGACCGCCGACGCATTGCCGACGCCGAGGAAACGCAACGACCAGTCCATCAGGTGCCCCGGTTCCAGGCCATGTCATAGGCGCGGCGCAGCCGCGCGTAGTCCTTCTGCACGTCTTCCACGCTGCGCTCGCCGCGCAGCTTGATCAGCGAACGCAGCAGGCGCTTGAGGTTGCGCTCGCGCCACGCGGTGGCGGGGATGCGGATGACCCCGCGGTCGAAGTCGATCAGCCAGCCATGGCCGTTGCCATCGAACAGGATGTTGTGCGCATTGAGATCGGCATGGTCCAGCCCGGCACGGTGGAAGCGGGCGATCAGCCGCCCGGTCTCCTCCCACGGCGCGCCCCGGCCAGCGACCAGCGCGCGGTCGGCCAGCGAGCGCACACCCTCGATGCGCTCCATCAGGATCGCGGCGCGGTAGCGCAGGCCCTCACGCATGTAGAACGCGGCGATCGGCCGTGGCACCGGCAGTTTCTTCTCGCGCAGCGCCCGCATCAGCCGGAATTCAGCAAAGCTGCGGGTGCGGTCCGAGCCCCGCCAGAGATACTGGTCGTGGCTGATCTTCGCCGCCAGACCACCTCGCAGGTAGTGGCGCAGCACGCTGGCGCCGAACGGCGCATCGATGAACCAGGCGCTGCCGCGGCCGCCCTCACCGACCGGCCGGGCCTTGCTGCCCCAGTGCTGGGGCGAGAACAGGCCGACCTCGGCTTGCCGCAGCCGCTCGCGGTCGAACAGAATGGCCCCGATGCCGCGACCCTCGCGGCATGGCGTCAGCGCTTCATTGGCGTCGAATGCGACCATTTCATTGAGTCTAACAACACATGGCATCAGCGTCCTCTTCCTTGTGCCTCCTGCGCCTGTCCGCACTCGGCGATGTCACCCACGTGGTGCCCCTGGTGCGCACCCTGCAGGCCGCGCGCCCGGATACGCCGATCCACTGGATCATCGACAAGGCCGGGCACAAGCTGCTTGATGGCCTGCCGGGCGTCACCTTCCATGCCTACGACAAGAAGAGCGGCATGGCCGGTGTCAAGGAGCTGCGCAGACAGCTGCCACCGGGACGTTTCGAAGCGCTGCTGCAGATGCAGGTCGCGTTCCGCGCCAACCTGCTGTCGGCCTTCATTCCGGCCGAGCGCCGCATCGGCTACGACCGCAGCCGCTCCAAGGACCTGCACGGGCTCTTCATCAACGAGCGCATTCCCGACCGCCCGGGCATCCACGTGCTCGATGCGATCGGCAGCTTCTGCGAACCGCTGGGGCTGCGCCAGACCGACGTCAGCTGGGACCTGGCCACGCCGCAGTCGGCGTTCGACTGGGCCGCCGCGCAATGGCAGGACGATGGCCGCCCGGTGCTGATGATCTCGCCGTGCTCCAGCCACGTGCGCCGCAACTGGTACGCCGATCGCTATGCCGCTGTAGCCAACCACGCCGTACAGCGTGGCTGGCAAGTGGTGCTGTGCGGCGGCCGCAGTGAACTGGAGCGCAGCATGGCCGATGCCATCCAGGCACAGCTGCATACCCCCGCACTGGACCTGGTCGGCAAGGACACGCTCAAGCAGCTGCCGGCCCTGCTGGCGCGCGCCAACCTGGTGATGACGCCGGATTCCGGCCCGATGCACATCGCCAACGCAATGGGCGCGAAAGTTCTGGGCCTGCATGCGGCCAGCAATCCGCACCGCAGCGGCCCGTACTCGGACCGCCGTTATTGCGTGGACCGCTACGACGACGCCGCGCGCAAGTACCTCGGCAAGCAGGCCGACGACCTGAAGTGGGGCACCAAGATCGAGTTCGACGACGTGATGGAACTGATCACCGTCGAGGACGGCATCGCCGCCTTCGAACGCTACGTGGCCGACCAACTGGGGTGAGCGACAGGCTCCATCCACGCATGGCGTGGATCTAGCGCTTGGCCGGGATTACGCGCGCTGCGTGTAATCCTGGTACGACTTCTCTTCCACGTAGGCCGAACCCAGCGCCAGGTTGATCGCCTTCTTGATGCGCGCGCGCTCGTCGTTGCGCAGGTAGACGCTGCGCGCCAGGTCGACGAAGCCCTGGTCGAAGGCCTGCGCCTTCTCCTTCAGCCGGATGTCGTCCTCGATGTCCCACAGCTGCTCATTGACCGCCTTCAGCTCGGCACGCAGCTTGGCGATGTCCTTCACCGCCGCCGGGTGCGCCATCCAGGTCTGCTCCAGCGCCGACAGTTCCTTGCGCACGTTGGCCAGCTTGCCCTCGTCGCTGATGCGCTCGGACTTGATCTGCAGGATCGAGATCTTGTCCAGCAGCTCGCCGAAAGAAACGGGCACGAGAATTTCAGCGGTCATGGGGAAAGCTCCAGCAGGTGATGCAGGCAGTTTAACCCGCAGCTCGCGATGGAACGGGTAGATCCACGCCATGCGTGGATGATTCAGCTCGGCAGGAACAGCATCCACGCATGGCCTGGATCTACCGGGGAGAGGCCAACAACGTGGGGCGACGCGCAGAGCGCGGCGCATCCCCAGCCAGATAAAGAAAAAAGCCGCCCAGTGGGCGGCTTTTTTCTTTATCTGGCGGAGAGGGGGGGATTCGAACCCCCGAGGCGCTATAAACGCCTGCCTGATTTCGAGTCAGGTACATTCAACCACTCTGCCACCTCTCCGGGTGGTCCCCGGCGGACCGGGGACGCGCATCATACGAGGAAGTGAGGCCGACGACAAGTCATTGCGGCCAATGAAGTGAAAATTTCCTGGGCGCACGCCTTGCCGGATGCCTGCAGCCACCCGATGATGCCTGTCTCCCCAGCATTACCCCGCCCCCGCCCACATGATCGAATTCGGACACCTCACCCACCCCGGCATGCGCCGCGAGCTCAACGAGGACACCTACTACGGTGACAGTGAGCTGGCCCTGTGGCTGGTGGCTGACGGCATGGGCGGCCACGCCTGCGGCGAGGTCGCCAGCGCGCTCGCCCGCGAAACCATCGTGCGCGAGATCCGACGTGGCGCCCTGCTGCCGCAGGCCATCCGCACCGCGGACGAGGAAATCATCCGTGCCTCGCGCCGGCGCAACGACACCCTGCCGATGGGTACAACCGTCGTCGCCGCCCGCGTGCAGGGCAACCGCTATGAAGTGGCGTGGGTGGGCGACAGTCGCGCCTACCTGTGGCGCAATGGCCAGCTGGCCCAGCTCAGCCAGGACCACAGCGTGGTGCAGGAACTGGTCGCGCAGGGCAACCTGACCGCCGAACAGGCGCGCGCGCATCCGCATCGCAACGTGGTCACCCAGGCGTTGGGCGTGACCGATCCCGCTCATCTGAACGTGGCCACCACCAGCGGCGAACTGCGCCCGGGCATGCAGTTGCTGCTGTGCAGCGACGGCCTGACCGAGGAAGTCGATGACCGCGCCATCGCCCGCACGTTGGCGCTTGAGGACGCCAGCGCGCAGGAATGCGTGGACACGCTGGTCGCGGCCGCGCTCGACGGCGGCGGTCGCGACAACATCAGCGTGATCCTGGTGCGCTGCCATTAATCCGTAGATCCACGCCATGCGTGGATGCGGTAGTGCCGGCCGCTGGCCGGCAGCCCCGAACGATTACGCGCTGGCGGGCTCTTCCACCTTCGGGCCATCCCACAACGCGTGGCCGGCCTTCTTGCGCAGGCGTTCCAGGCGCGCGGCATGCGCTTCCTGCTCCGACGCCGTGGCCATCACCCGCGGCCGCGGCAATAGCTTGCTGGTATGGAACGCCTGCAGCGCTGCACCCGCGCCACCACCGTCCTCGTCTCCGAGGCCGAAGCCAATCTCTTCCTGGCCCGAGGTCAGCGCGATGTAGACATCGCCCAGGATCTGCGCATCGAGCAGGCCGCCGTGCAACGCGCGGTGCGAATTGTCCACGCCCAGCCGCTTGCACAACGCATCCAGCGAGTTGCGCTGGCCCGGGAAGCGCTCGCGCGCCATTGCCAGGGTATCGATCACCGTGCAGCGGTCGGTGATCTTCCCGTACTGCGGACCCAGCAGCGACAACTCGTTGTCGAGGAAGCCCAGGTCGAACGCCGCGTTGTGGATGATCAGCTCGGCGCCATCGATGAAGGCCAGGAACTCGTCGGCGATCTGCGCGAAGTCGGGCTTGTCGTCGAGGAACTCCAGGGTCAGCCCGGTGACTTCCTGCGCGCCCTGTTCGAACTCACAGTCCGGCTTGATGTACTGGTGGTAGTTGTTGCCGGTCGGGCGACGCTTGAACAGCTCCACGCAGCCGATTTCGACGATGCGGTTGCCCTTTCTCCACTCCAGGCCGGTGGTTTCGGTATCAAGGATGATCTGACGCATGGGCTCAGTTTACCGGGCTGGAGTCGCGGATCTGGATCGCCGCGTTGCGGGCCAGCGTGTCGACCCGCTCGTTGTCCGGGTCACCGGAGTGCCCCTTCACCCAGCGCCAGTCGATCTGGTGCCGCAGCGTCGCTGCATGCAGCCGCTCCCACAGTTCACGGTTCTTCACCGGGTCACCGCCAGCGGTTTTCCAGTTCTTGCGGATCCAGCCCGGCATCCACTGCGTCAGCCCCTGCCGCACGTACTGCGAATCGGTGTAGAGCACGATATTGCACGGCTCGGTCAGCGTCTCCAACCCGGAAATGGCCGCCATCAGCTCCATCCGGTTGTTGGTGGTGTGCGCTTCGCCACCGCTCAGTTCGCGCTCATGCCCCTTGTAGCGCAGCAAGGCCGCCCAGCCGCCGGGGCCAGGATTACCCAGGCAGGAACCGTCGGTGTGGATTTCAATGGTTTTCAATACAACTCCAGATCAGGTAGCTACGGTGCCGTGCCATCGCACCGGCAGCGGTTTCGGCCCGGGCAGGGCCAGCGTGCGTTTTTCCGCATGGAACAGGCAGGCCGCGCGCAGGGGGGCCCAGCCCCCGGGGCCACGGCTGCCGGCGCCCCGCCACAGCGGTCCGAGGTAACGCATATCGTCGCACTCCAGGCCATGGCGGCCCAGCAGCAGGCGGATCCGCTGCGGCGTGCGCACCACCAGCCCGTGCTGGCGCCAGCGCGTGCGATACGGGCTGAACGGATTGAGGCTGCTCAGCCACAGGTGGCCGCCCGGCATCAGCACGCGCTCGCACTCGTCGAGCAGCAGGTCGGCATCGGCGGCGGTGACATGCTGCAGCACGATTGCATTGACGCTCTCGTTGGCCAACGGCAGCGGCAACGCGCAGCGGGTATCACCGGCATAGCCGTGTCCCTGCCGGTGCAGTCGCAGGCCGCGCCCACCCAGCTGCGCGTCGTCCAGCCACGCCGCGCTCGGCGCGATCCACAACCAGGGCTGGGCCGGCAACACCGACAGCTGCGGCAGCAGCAATTGCCGCTCCAGCACGCGCAAGGCCGCCGCCGGTTCACTGTCGAACCACGGGGTCTGGCTCGCTTGACGGGTGCTCTGCAGGGCGGGCATGGTCCAATTCTATGCGACTGACTGCCCTGCCCGCATTTGCGGATAACTACATCTGGACGCTGATCGACGACGATGGCGCCGCCGTGGTCGTCGACCCCGGCGATGCTGCGCCGGTGCTTGCGCTGGCCGATCAGGGCCTGCGCGTGGACACGATCCTGCTCACCCACCACCACGACGACCACATCGGCGGCGTGCCGGCCCTGCAGGCCCGTTTTCCCGGCGTGCGGGTCATCGCGCCGGTTGAGGAACGCATTCCCACGGCCACCGAACGGGTCGGCGAAGGTGAACGCGTTCAGGCACTGGGCCGGACGTTCCACGTACTATCCGTGCCCGGGCATACCCGCAGCCATATCGCGTTTCACACAGCTGAACATCTTTTCAGCGGAGATTCGTTGTTCAGCCTGGGCTGTGGACGTCTGTTCGAAGGTACGCCGTCCCAGCTGCTGGCATCGATGCGCAAGCTGGGTACCTTGCCCGCGCAACTGCTGCTTTGTTGCGCCCACGAGTACACCGTGTCAAATGCCGTCTTCGCGCGGCATGTCGACCCCGCCAACGCTGCCCTGTGGCAGCGCCAAGAGGAGGCTTTGGCCATGCGCCGCGATGACCGTTCCACCCTGCCGGTAACCCTGGCCAACGAATTCGACTGCAATCCCTTCCTGCGTGTGCACGCGGCGCCGATCCGTGCGTCGGTATCGGCACACCTGGGCCGTGACGTCGTGGACGACGTCGACGTGATGGCCGGTCTCCGGCACTGGAAAGACGGCTTCCGCGCATGATGCGCCGAAGTCTGCCGCTGGCCCTGGGCCTTGCCCTGGGGCTGGCCGGAACCGCGGGCGCGCAGTCGCTGGGCGCCGGCATCAGCCAGAACCTGACCGCTGCTGCGGCCCTGCCGCTGGATCCGTCCGCGCTGCCGGCCGCGTCGGTACGCAACGGCCAGGAGATCTTCACCAGCTTCCGCGACGGCCTGGCCGAACCCAGCTGCGACGCCGAGGCCACCAGCCCGCGCTGGCAGAAGCAGTTCGCCCACGCCCCCTCGCGCCTGGCCAACCAGGATGACGATGCACTGGTGCTGTTCGGGTACGTGGTGGAAGAGCTGCGCAAGGCCAACCTGCCCACCGAATTCGCACTGATTCCCTTCGTGGAAAGCGGCTACCGGCCCAATGCCCGCAATGGCAGCGGCCCGACCGGCCTGTGGCAGTTCATCGCCACCACCGCACGCAACCACCGCGTGCCGATGGCCAACGGCTACGATGGCCGCCTGTCGGCGGTCGATTCGACCCAGGCTGCCGTGCGTTACCTGAAGACCCTGCACGGCATGTTCGGCGGCGACTGGCGCCTGGCCACCATGGCCTACAACGCCGGTGAGTACCGCGTGCTGCAATCCATGCGCAAGGCCGGCATGAACGCGCAGAACGCCAAGCCTTCAGCGCTGCCTGGCCTGTCGCCGGTCACCCATGCCTACGTCGAGAAGCTGCATGCCCTGGCCTGCGTGCTGGAAGACGTGGAAGACCAGCCGGGCGTGATGGCCTCGCTGGACCGCACCGTGCCGGTGCTGAAGGATCACACCCTGCCGGCGGGCACCAGCGTGCAGCAGTGGGCCGCACAGCGCGCCCTGGACCCGTCCCGGATCGCCCGCCTCAACCCGGCCCTGGCATCCGGTGGCCGCGCCTCCGGCACCACCCGCGTACTGGCGCCGGTCTCGGCCGCCAATGCGACGGTGACCGAGGCCGCGACCGCACTGGTCGCCAGCGTCGCCCCGGTGGCCGCCGCGGTTCCCACCCCGACGGTCGCCAAGACCGTTGCCGCGATCGCCGACCGCCCGCGCAGCCGTCGCCACACCGTGCGTGATGGCGAGTCGGCCTGGACCATCGCACGCCGCTACGGCATGCCGGTGAAGGCCCTGCTGTCGCTGAACGGGCTGAGCGGCAGCAGCGTACTGAAGCCGGGCGCTGTATTGCGCGTCGAAGACTGACGCACCAGCCAGGCACTCCCTATAGAGCCGAGCCCACGCTCGGCTTTTTTCTTGCCCTCGAAACATCGCCCGTAGAGTCGAGCTTGCTCGACTGCTTTTGTGTATCCAGTCGAGCAAGCTCGACTCTACAAAAGGCGATCGAGCAAGTTCGGCGCCGACCGGCTCCACAAAAAAGGCCCGGCAATGCCGGGCCTTTTCGTTCCTGCCCGCCGCGAGGCTTACAGGTTGGCTTCGGTGGTCTGGACCACGAACTTCTTGCGCATCGCCTCGATGTAGGCCTTGGCCGCAGCCATGCCGTCGATCTGGCTCAGCTGGTCCTTCAGCTGCTTCTGCTGCTCGGCAGTCACTTCCTTGATGTCGCCCGGATTGACCTTGTTCACCGCAAACAGCAGCGCGTGACCGTTGACGTCGACCTTGCCGTAGCTTGGCTTGCCTTCGGCCGGCAGCGGCGCGCTGAAGATCGCGCGGTTGATTTCCGGGGTCGGTACCGGCTGGCTGCGCGGCAGGCCCGGCATCGGGCTCAGCTGCAGCTTCTCGCTGGCAGCCAGCGACTGCAGGGTGGCACCCGCCTTCAGCTTGGCCAGCACTGCGTCGGCGGCCTTGTCGCTGGCCTGGCGCTGGCGGTCGGCACGGATCGCGGCAATCACCTGCTCACGCGCCTTGTCCAACGGCATCGCCTGTTCCGGGGTGTGGGCGGCCACGCGGATCACCACGCTGTGGTTGGTCGCGCCACCGAGGGCGATCGGATCGCTGGCGGTACCGTCCTGTACCAGCACGTCGGAGAAAGCAGCGCGCAGCACAGCCGGATCAGCGGCGATGCCGCTGGCGGTGGCGCGGGTGATCGGGCCCAGGGTCTGCAGGGGCAGCTTCACTTCCTTGGCTGCAGCGGCCAGATCGCTCGGGCTCTTGTTGATGGCGTCAACCAGGCGGCCTGCCAGCTCGTTGAAGCCGCGCTCGCCGTCGGCCTTCAGCTGCTCGGCGGCCAGCGTGTCACGCACTTCCTCGAACGACTTGCCTTCGCCACCGCGCACGGCGGCCACCTTGATGATGTGGTAACCAAAGTCGGTCTTGACCGGACCGATCACCTCGCCCGCCTTGGCAGCGAACAGGGCGTCCTCGAACGGCTTGACCATCGCGCCACGCTCGACCCACCCCAGGTCACCGCCCTGCGCCTTCGAGCCCGGATCTTCCGAGTTGGCCTTGGCCAGCGCGGCAAAGTCAGCATCGGCGGCCTTGGCCTCGGCGGCAATCTTGTTGGCCTTGGCTTCGGCACCGTCGCCGGTGATCAGGATGTGCGCGGCCTGGCGCTGCTCCGGCGAGGTGAACTTCGCCTTCTCGTCTTCATAGCGCTTGCGCAGGGCGGCTTCGTCGGCCGCGGTCGGTGCCGGCAGGTTCGCGCCGTTGATCTCGACATACTCCAGCGAGACGCTCTCGGCCTGGCGGAAATCCTTGCCGTGGCTGTCATACCACTGCTTGATCTGCGCGTCGGTGACCGGCGCGGTATCGGCCGGCACTTCCGGCAGCGCGGCCAGCTCGACGTCGCGGGTCTCGCCCAGCAGCTTCAGCAGGCGCTCGGTCTCGGACTGGGTGACAAAGCCCGAATTCTGCAGGCCCGACGGGATCACCGACTGCTGCAGGCTCTCACGCACCAGTTCCTGGAACTGGGTCGGGGTGCGCGGCGGATTGCCACCGGCCAGCGCCAGGCGGTAGTTGTTCTCGTTGAACTTGCCGTTCGAATCGAGGAAGGCCGGGATGGTGGTGATGTACTCGCGCACCGCGCCGTCACCAATCACCACGCCGGCCTGCTCGCCGACCAGGCGCACGACCTGCTCGTCGATCAGCTGGTCGAGCACGGCCAGCTTGTTTTCGGTGCTTTCGAACGCGCGCGGGTCGAAGTTCTCGCCCTGCTGCTGGCGCTCACGCATGCGCTCCTGTTCGAAACGGGTGCGGAAATCCTGCGCGCTGATCTCGTGGTGCTGCCACAGCATGCGCACCGGCCACCACGACGGCGCCGAACGCCACCAGGTCGGAGGTGCGGAAACCTTGGCCACGTTCTGAGCGCCAACGCCACCGAGGTAGCTGCTGTCGATCACGAACAGGAAGGGAATCATCAGCAGCCCCAGGATCACGGTGACGATCCAGCCTGAGGTCTTGTCGCGGAGTTTCTGCAGCATGGTGAGGAATCACAAGGCCTGATTGGCGAGCCCGGCAGTGTAACCCGCTTCGCCGCAGGGACCAAAAGCAGCACCGGCGCGGCCTGCGCGCTTCCTGGCGAAGACCAAAGAAAAAGCCCCCGGCGTATGCCGAGGGCTTTTAAAGTTGGCGGAGCGGACGGGACTCGAACCCGCGACCTCCGGCGTGACAGGCCAGCATTCTAACCAGCTGAACTACCGCTCCGTTCTTGCAAAAACCTTTTCGCCTTCTTCCCCAACCTTCCGGGGAGAAGACAAGGCCCCCGGCTTCAGACCGGGGGCCTCGATGTAATGGCGGAGCGGACGGGACTCGAACCCGCGACCTCCGGCGTGACAGGCCAGCATTCTAACCAGCTGAACTACCGCTCCGCGTTGTTACCTTTCTTGTTTTCCGCCGGCCTGGACCGGGAAGAAAACAAAGCCTCCAGCTTTTGGCCGGAGGCCTCGTTGAATGGCGGAGCGGACGGGACTCGAACCCGCGACCTCCGGCGTGACAGGCCAGCATTCTAACCAGCTGAACTACCGCTCCACACTCAAACTTTTACCGCGGTGCTGTGGTGGGTGCTGAGGGTTTCGAACCCCCGACCCTCTCCGTGTAAAGGAGACGCTCTACCGCTGAGCTAAGCACCCCAGCGAGCCGCTTAGTTTACAGCATCCTTCAGGGCCTTACCAGCCTTGAACGACGGATTCTTCGAAGCAGCGATCTTGATGGTGTCGCCGGTCTTCGGGTTGCGGCCGGTGCGTGCAGCACGGTCGCGGACCTGGAAGGTACCGAAGCCAACCAGGGTGACCGCATCGCCGTCCTTCAGCGCCTTGGTGACGGCAGCAACGACGGCATCGACAGCGCGGCTGGACTCGGCCTTGGTCAGGTCGGCAGCTTCAGCAACGGCATCGATCAATTCGGTCTTGTTCATTCTCTACAACTCCTTTGGCGGTGGGTTCCGCTTATTCGACAGGGAAGCAACCGCACGCCTTCTGCATGCGGCCGCCATGTGGAAACGGTTCGCCGATTCAGTCACCGCTGACAGCGATCACTCATTCGCGAGTGCTGCTTTTATACCAGTGGCCCTACCCCCACGCAAGCTGGAAAGCCAGCAACGACGCGGGTTTCGGGCCATTGGACAGCGCGCGTCAATGCTTGACGCGCGCGCTTCCACTCGGTTTGGCCTTGCTGCGCACCGTGACACGCTGCGCACTCTTGCGCGCCTTCTTGGGTGCCAACGGACGTTCAAGTGCCAGGTCGAGGACTTCTTCGATGTACTTCACCGGCACGATCTTCAGGTCGCGGGTGACGTTGGCCGGGATGTCGGCCAGGTCCTTGCGGTTCTCTTCCGGAATGATGACCGTGCGGATGCCGCCACGCAGCGCGGCCAGCAGCTTCTCCTTCAGGCCACCGATGGCGGTGACGCGGCCACGCAGGGTGATCTCGCCGGTCATCGCCACATCGGCGCGCACCGGCACCTTGGTCAGCATCGACACCAGCGAGGTGACCATCGCCGCACCGGCACTCGGACCGTCCTTCGGCGTGGCGCCATCGGGCACGTGCAGGTGCACGTCGTGTTTCTGCAGGAAGTCACTGTCGATGCCGAAGCCAACCGCACGCGAACGCACCACCGACAGCGCCGCCGACGCCGATTCCTTCATCACGTTGCCGAGCTGGCCGGTCAGGATCAGCTGGCCCTTGCCCGGCACCAGCGTCGATTCGATCTGCAGCAGATCGCCACCGACTTCGGTCCAGGCCAGGCCGGTGACCAGGCCGATCTCGTTCTCTTCCTCGGCACGGCCGAAGTCGAAGCGACGCACGCCCAGGTACTTGTCCAGGTTCTTGCTGGACACGCTCACCAGTGCCTTCTTCTTGGCACCCTTCTTCGCCTTCACTGGCTGTGGGCCGGCCAGCGCGATCTCCTTCACCACCTTGCGGCAGATCTTGGCGATCTCGCGTTCCAGGTTGCGCACACCCGATTCGCGCGTGTAGTAACGCACGATGTCCTGGATGGCATCGCTGCCGATCTCCAGTTCTTCCGGCTGCAGGCCGTTGGCCTTGATCTGCTTCGGCACCAGGTAGCGGGTGGCGATGTTGAGCTTCTCATCCTCGGTGTAGCCGGGGATGCGGATCACTTCCATGCGGTCCAGCAGCGGGCCCGGGATGTTCAGCGAGTTCGAGGTGGCCACGAACATCACTTCGGACAGGTCCAGGTCCACTTCCAGGTAGTGGTCGTTGAACGCGTTGTTCTGCTCCGGGTCGAGCACTTCCAGCAGCGCCGACGACGGATCGCCGCGGAAATCCATCGACATCTTGTCGATCTCGTCGAGCACGAACAGCGGGTTCTTGCTGCCGACCTTGTTGAGGTTCTGCACGATGCGGCCCGGCATCGAACCCACATAGGTACGACGGTGGCCACGGATCTCGGCTTCATCGCGCACGCCGCCCAGCGACATGCGCACGAACTTGCGGTTGGTGGCCTTGGCGATGGACTGCCCCAGCGAGGTCTTGCCCACGCCCGGCGGCCCGACCAGGCACAGGATCGGGCCCTTCATCTGCTTCACGCGCGACTGCACCGCCAGGTACTCAAGGATGCGTTCCTTGACCTTCTCCAGCCCGTAGTGATCGGCGTCGAGGGTGTCCTGCGCGGCCTTCAGGTCCTTGCGCACCTTGCTGCGCTTCTTCCACGGCACGCCCAGCAGCCACTCCAGGTAGTTGCGCACGACCGCTGCTTCAGCCGACATCGGCGACATCTGCTTGAGCTTGTTCAGTTCGTTGCGCGCCTTGGCTTCAACGGCCTTCGGCATGCCGGCTTCGGCGATCTTGCGGGCCAGCTCTTCCAGCTCGCCCGGCGCGTCGTCCAGGTCACCCAGTTCCTTCTGGATGGCCTTCATCTGTTCGTTGAGGTAGTACTCGCGCTGGCTCTTCTCCATCTGCGACTTCACGCGGCCGCGGATGCGCTTCTCCATCTGCTGCACATCGATCTCGCCATCGACCAGGCCGACCAGCATCTCCAGGCGGTCGCTCACGGCCAGCGTTTCCAGCAGGCGCTGCTTGTCGGCCAGGCGCACGCTGATGTGGGCGGCGATGGTGTCGGCCAGGCGGGCCGGCTCGTCGATGCCCGACAGCGTCTGCAGCAGTTCCGGCGGCAGCTTGCGGTTGGTCTTGACGTACTGCTCGAACAGCGACATCAGCGAGCGCGCGATCGCCTCGACCTCGCGGGCTTCGCGCTCGTCGGTGGCATCGATCTCCACGGCCTGGCCGTGCAGCGAGCCGTTGCGCTCGTCGACGTGGGTCACCTGCACGCGCGACAGGCCTTCGACCAGCACCTTGATGGTGCCGTCGGGCAGCTTCAGCAGCTGCAGCACCTGCGCCAGCGTACCGACCTGGTAGAGGTCGGCCGCATGCGGGTCGTCGGTCTCGGCCGACTTCTGCGCCAGCAGCAGGATGCGCTTGTCCGCTTCCATTGCCTGTTCAAGCGCGTGCATGGACTTGTCACGGCCGACGAACAGCGGGATGACCATGTGCGGGAACACCACTACGTCGCGCAGCGGCAGGACCGGCAGGTCGAGGGTTTCACTTGGGGAACGGGCCATGGGGGCTCCAGGGAAGGGGAAAACCGCCTCCGGGAGGGCATCTTCCGGAGACAAAAAAAGCCGATGGCCCCGTTATGGGGCCATCGGCTTTCAGATGCAAGGCGTTCGTTTAAAATCCTTTCAAATCAAAAGCTTGAAAGGATCACTCAGCGCCTGCGACCTTCTGTTCAGGGGCCGCCGGGGTCTGGTAGATCAGGTACGGCTCGGACTTGTGCTCGATCACCGACTCGTCCACCACCACCTTGCTGACGTTTTCCTGCGAGGGAAGGTCGTACATGGTGTCCAGCAGGACCGATTCGACGATGGTGCGCAGGCCACGGGCGCCGGTCTTGCGCTTGAGCGCCTTCCTGGCGATGGCCGACAACGCGTCCGGACGGAACTCCAACTCGACGTTCTCCATCTCGAACAGCTTCTTGAACTGCTTGGTGATGGCGTTCTTCGGCTCGGTCAGGATCTTGATCAGGGCCGGCTCGTCCAGCTCCTCCAGGGTCGCCACCACCGGCAGGCGGCCGACGAACTCGGGAATCAGGCCGAACTTGATCAGGTCTTCCGGCTCGACTTCAGCCAGCACCTTGCCCACTTCCTGCTTGCGCTCGCTGCTCCTGACCTTGGCGCCGAAGCCGATGCTGCCGACGTCGGTGGAACGGGCCTGGATCACCTTGTCCAGCCCGGCGAACGCGCCGCCGCAGATGAACAGGATGTTCTTGGTGTCCACCTGCAGGAATTCCTGCTGCGGGTGCTTGCGGCCGCCCTGCGGCGGAACGCTGGCCACGGTGCCTTCGATCAGCTTCAGCAGGGCCTGCTGTACGCCTTCGCCGGACACATCGCGGGTGATCGACGGGTTCTCGCTCTTGCGCGAGATCTTGTCGATCTCATCGATGTAGACGATGCCCTGCTGCGCCTTCTCGACGTCGTAGTCGCACTTCTGCAGCAGCTTCTGGATGATGTTCTCCACGTCCTCGCCCACGTAACCGGCTTCGGTCAGCGTGGTGGCGTCGGCCATGGTGAACGGCACGTTGAGCAGGCGGGCCAGGGTCTCGGCCAGCAGCGTCTTGCCCGAACCGGTCGGGCCGACCAGCAGGATGTTCGACTTCGCCAGTTCGACGTCGTCGTTCTTCTGCCGGCTCTCGATGCGCTTGTAGTGGTTGTACACGGCCACGGCCAGGGTGCGCTTGGCGCGGTTCTGGCCGATCACGTACTGGTCGAGCACCTCGAGGATCTCGCGCGGCTTGGGCAGCGAACTGCGCGCCGACTGCGCCTTTTCCTCAAGTTCCTCGCGGATGATGTCGTTGCACAGCTCCACGCATTCATCGCAGATGAACACGCTCGGACCCGCAATCAGCTTGCGCACTTCATGCTGGCTCTTGCCGCAGAAAGAGCAGTAGAGGATCTTGCCGGTGTCCGTGGAACGACCTTGGCGGTCTTCGCTCATGCTTCGCTTACCCAGTTACCCCACCCGCTGAACGGGGGTTCGATTCGAGAATAGCACAGGGCCGAGGGGACACCAGTCCCGCCCGACCCTGCAGGAACGGGGCCTGCCGGGCCCCGTGAAGGCCGGTCAACCCGCCTGGATCGACTCATCCGGACGACGCTCCAGGACCTGGTCGACCAGGCCATAGGCCTGCGCCTCGAAGGCGCTCTTGAAGTTGTCGCGCTCGGTGTCGCGGGCGATCGTCTCCAGCGACTGGCCGGTGTGCTTGGCCAGCACCTCGTTCAGGCGCGAACGCAGGGTCAGGATCTCACGCGCGTGGATGTCGATGTCGGTGGCCTGGCCCTGGTAGCCGCCCAGCGGCTGGTGGATCATCACGCGCGAGTTCGGCAGCGCGTAGCGCTTGCCAGCTTCGCCCGCGGCCAGCAGCAGGGCGCCCATCGAGGCGGCCTGGCCGATGCAGGTGGTGCTCACATTCGGCTTGATGTACTGCATGGTGTCGTAGATCGCCATGCCGGCGGTGACCACGCCACCCGGCGAGTTGATGTAGATGTTGATGTCCTTTTCCGGGTTTTCCGATTCCAGGAACAGCAACTGCGCCACCACCACGTTGGCCATGTGATCGTCGATCGGGCCCACGAGGAAGATCAGGCGCTCCTTCAACAGGCGCGAATAGATGTCGTAGGCACGCTCGCCGCGGCTGGTCTGCTCGACCACCATCGGAACCAGGTTCAGGGCTTTGGTTCGGTTGTCCATTACGTGAGGTACCTATCTTGGGGGGAAACAACCCCGCGCCGGCAAAGGCGCGGGGCATCCGGTGATCCGCCCGGGCTTACTGGCGGATCGCGTCCTGGAACGACAGCTTTTCTTCGGTGTGCTGGGCACGCTCGGCGATCCAGTCGATCACCTGCTCTTCCATCACGCGGTTCTGCAGGCCAGACATCAGCTGGGGGTCGTTGCGGTACATCTCAATGACCTGCTCCGGCTCTTCGTAGGTCGAAGCGATCAGGCGCATCGTTTCGTTCAGGCGCTTGGCTTCCAGGCGCAGGTCGTTGGTGCGGGCCACTTCGCCGACCAGCAGGCCGACCAGCACGCGCTTGGCGGCAGCGTCCTTGAAGCCTTCGTGGGCATCGGCCGGGATCTCGCCGACGTTCTGGCCGTTGCGGCGGATCTGCTCGACCTGCTGGGCCAGCATGGCGCGGGCTTCGTTCTCGACCAGGCGCGGCGGCATTTCCACCGAGGAATACGCGGCGATCAGCTGCTCACCGACTTCGCGGCGCAGGCGGTTCATCAGCGCGCCCTTCAGCTCACGCTCCAGGTTGGCGCGGATGTCGCTGCGGAACTGCTCGACGTCACCGCCCTTCACGCCAAAGCTCTTGATGAAGGCTTCGTCGACCGCCGGCACGACCGGCTCGGACACTTCGGCGACCTTGACGGTGACCTGCACGGTCTTGCCGGCCAGCACCGGCACGCGCCAGTCGGCCGGGAACTCGACGTCCAGGGTCTTCTCTTCGCCCTTGGCCAGGCCGACCAGGCCCTTTTCGATGGTCTCGAACATCATGCCCTGGCCGAGCACGATCGAACCCTTCTCGGTGCCCTCCGCCGGCAGGCGCTCTTCGCCGGCCTGCGACCAGGTTTCCACCGCGACCAGGTCACCGTCCTGCGCGCCACGGCTGACCGGGGCCCAGGTACGACGCTGGTTCTGCAGGTTTTCGATCATCTGGTCGATGTCGGCGTCGGTGATCTCGGCGCTGTGGCGCACCACGGTCAGCTTGCTGACGTCGATGTCGCCGAAGTCCGGCACCACTTCCACGGTGGCCACGAACGAGAACTCACCCTCGTCGCCCTTGTCGATGCGCGGGCTGCCGACGATGCGCAGGTCGTGCTCGCGCACGGCCGCGTCGAAGGTTTCGCGCAGCAGGCCGTCCAGCGCCTCGCCACGGACCTGCGCGCCGAAGCGCTGCTCGATCACCTTGGCCGGCACCTTGCCCGGACGGAAACCCTTGATGCGGGTGGTACGGGCGATTTCGCCCAGGCGGCCGACGATGTGGCTCTGCAGACGGTCTTCCGGCAGCGAGAAGCTCAGGCGGCGTTCCAGGTTGCCGGTGGATTCGATCGAAGCTTGCATGTTGACTCCTGCCACCGGTGGCCCACGCCCCCGGCTCGATGATTGGAATGAAACGGTTGTAAGGACACGACGTCTGTGACGCGCCTGCTTGCCGCAGCCCTTTAGTTTCGCCCAATTCGGCCTGCACTGCCAGCGCGTGCCGGTCAAGGGGGGCCGAGCCAGGCCTCCGGGCGGGTGCGGGGGCAGCGCGGCGCGGTGCCGAGGCCCCTTCAGGCGACTGCCGCAACTCCCGGGCCCGCAGCCGCCAGAGGGCGGCGCCGGAAAGCCGGAACGCGCGCCGGCAGCGACGATAGGCCGGCAGGAGGCTTGCCCGTGGCAGTGCAGAGGGGGGCTGGCCGGCCATGGAGGCACCACTGCTGGTGCGAAAGGGGGGACTCGAACCCCCACGCCTTGCGGCACTGGAACCTAAATCCAGGGCGTCTACCAATTCCGCCACTTTCGCGTGGCCGGCACAGGCCGTCATTGTCGCAGGCAGAGGCCGTAAGCGAAAGGCCTGCACAAAGCTGAATCCATCATCCCGAAGGCAGGCTCTGCGCCGATTCCACCAACACGCAGGCAAGAAAAAAGCCACTTGGCGTACCAAGTGGCTTTCGTCTGGTGGGCTGTCAAGGATTCGAACCTTGGACCTATTGATTAAGAGTCAACTGCTCTACCAACTGAGCTAACAGCCCGAAATCGGGGCGCGAATTATGACCCGATCCGCTCGGTGGGTGCAAGCACTTTTTTCAACGTCGTTGAAACCAGCATTGCGATCCCGCTTCTGCCGCAGGCCCCTGAAAAACAGGGTCCTGCTGCACGTGACCGATCAAAACGAAGCAGTCACACTTATAAGAAAAAAGCCACCTGGCGTACCAGGTGGCTTCTGTCTTGGTGGGCCGTCAAGGATTCGAACCTTGGACCTATTGATTAAGAGTCAACTGCTCTACCAACTGAGCTAACGGCCCGTGAAACTCAGACGCACAGTGTAGCGTGCTTTCTGTTTATTGCAATACCGTTTCGGCTGCGCCGATGCGGTTGAATCAGTGGGGTGGCTGAGGGGATTCGAACCCCCGACCACCGGAATCACAATCCGGTACTCTAACCAACTGAGCTACAGCCACCACTGAAACTTTCGCTCCATCGCCGGTACCACTGACGCTGGAACTTCAAACCTTTGCCTGGAGACTGTCACCGAAGTTCCGGTCCGCCGAAGCGAGTCCGATATTCTGGTGGAGTCCTTGCGCTTTTGCAAGCACTTCTTCACATCCGCCGATACGATCCCGGTGCCTCGCCGATGGCGCGCCCGACAGGAATCGAACCTGTAACCGCCGGCTTAGAAGGCCGGTGCTCTATCCAGTTGAGCTACGGGCGCCCGAACCGGAACGATGTCCAATCCGACGTGATGTGGGATTGGTCGGGGTAGAGGGATTCGAACCCCCGACATCCTGCTCCCAAAGCAGGCGCGCTACCAGACTGCGCTATACCCCGGTCTTGCAATCCCCTCGGGCCAGGCCCGGGGAGTCGTTCATTGTCGCCAAGCGCATCGCGAACTGTCAACGCGGACGCGACAGTGCATGAATCCGCCACGGCGCCCTGCGTGGTCATCGGCTATGCTCGCTGCCATCGGCCGGATGGCCGTCCAGCCCTTCATTCGCACGGAGAACACGCATGCGCAGCGGCAACCCTGCTCTTTCCGAGTCGACCTTCCTCGACCTCGCCAGCGGTTCGGTGGTGACCAGCCCCGACCAGGTCATGACCCTCAACGGCACCGCCAACAAGACCGGCATCCTGCTGCTGTTGACCGTGCTGACCGCCGCCTTCGCCTGGAACCAGTCGGTCGACGAATACGGCCAGATCGCCAGCAGTGCCAGCCTGTACGCCATGGGTGGCGCGATCGGCGGCCTGGTGCTGGCGCTGATCACCATCTTCAAGAAGGAATGGTCGCCGGTCACCGCGCCGATGTATGCGCTGGTCGAAGGCCTGTTCCTGGGCGCCGTATCGGCGCTGTTCAACATGAAGTACCCGGGCATTGTGTTCCAGGCCGTGCTGTTGACCTTCGGCACCCTGGCTGCGTTGCTGATTGCGTACCGCAGCGGTGTGATCAAGGCCACCGAGAACTTCAAGATGGGCGTGGTCGCTGCCACCGGCGGCATCGCCCTGCTCTACCTGGCCTCGTTCGTACTGGGCTTCTTCAACATCAACGTCCCGGTGATCCACGACGCCAGCTGGCTGGGCATCGCCTTCAGCCTGTTCGTGGTGGTGGTGGCCGCGTTGAACCTGGTACTGGACTTCGACTTCATCGAGACGGGCGTGGCCCAGCGCGCGCCGAAGTACATGGAGTGGTATGGCGCATTCGGCCTGATGGTGACCCTGGTCTGGCTCTACGTGGAGTTCCTGCGCCTGCTGTCGAAGATCCAGCAGCGCTGAGCCCTACCTGGCCGTAAACGACAAGCCGCGATCCGCAAGGGTCGCGGCTTTTTCGTAGCTTCGAGCTCGCTCGACTGTTGCAGACGGTAGAGTCGAGCTTGCTCGACTGATACCGATCCAGTCGAGCAAGCTCGACTCTACGGAACAAGACCCCCATGCCCCACACCTTCCACAGCTATCGCCCGGCCGACGGCCACCGCCTGCCGCATGACCCGTTCAACGCCATCATCGGCCCACGCCCGATCGGCTGGATTTCCAGCAGCGACGCGGCGGGTACGCTGAATCTGGCGCCCTACAGTTTCTTCAACGCTTTCAACTACACGCCGCCGATCATCGGCTTCTCCAGCCAGGGCCGCAAAGACTCGCTGCGCAACATCGAAGCCACCGGTGAGTTCGTGTGGAACCTGGCCACTTTCGCGCTGGCCGAGGCGATGAACGAGAGCTGCCGCGCAGTGGCGCCCGAGGTCGACGAGTTCGCCCTGGCCGGGCTGACACCGTTGGCCTCGACGCAGGTCACCCCACCGCGCGTGGCGGAGAGCCCGGTCAGCATGGAATGCCGCTGCACGCAGATCGTGCGCCTGCGCGATGCGGCCGGCCAAGACACCCACGGCTGGCTGGTGCTGGGCGAAGTGGTGGCGGTGCATATCGATGCACGGCTGCTCGTCGATGGCATTTACGACACCGCGGCAGCTGCCCCGATCCTGCGCGGCGGCGGGCCTGCCGACTATTTCCGCATCGGCGCCGAGCAGCGCTTCCGCATGGCCCGCCCGGCCTGACGATCAACCGGCCGGCGAACGCGCCAGCAGGGCCGGCAGCGAGGACGCCAGCAACGCAATGCCGGACATCGTAAGCAGGCTCAACACGACCTGGCGGAAGCGCATCTCGCTGATGCCGATGTAGGCCCGCGCGCCCAGCAGCGCTGGAATCAGCATGGCCGGCGCCACGATGGCGAAATACGGCAGTATCTGCCGGTTCACCAGGCCACTACCGACATAGGTGGCCATGGTCACCGCCAGCATCGCCAGGTTGAAGTTCTGGATCACCGCGCGCTGCTCATCCTTGCCAAAGCCACGCAGCGTGCTCCACAACGTCGGCACGGGTCCGGCGAAGCCACCGATGCCACTGAGCACGCCACCGGCCATGCCGGCAATGGCGTCACCGAGGCGACCGCCGACGCGGATTGGCGGCAACGAGCGCGCCATCAGCATCACCGGGCACCACAGCGCCAGGAAGCCACCCAGCAACGCCTTGAACCACTCCATGTCCAGCTGTGGCAGCACCATCACGCCCAGCGGGATGCCCGCCAGGCCCCCCAGCACGAACGGCAGCAGCAGACGCAGGTTGAATCCGCGACGCACGGTGAACACCGCGACCAGCTGGCCGACCAGCGCGCCGAACACCGACAGCGTCGCGGCCAATCGCGGCTCCAGTCCCCATGCCCAGAACGACATCGCCACCATGCCGAAGGCGAAGCCGGACAAGCCCTGTACGAATCCGGCGACAATCGCGCCGAGCGCGACCAGCAGATAGACCGACTCCATCACCACCTCGGTTGCGGTTGCACGGCTACCCCGCCGCGCCACTCTGCGCAGCGTAGTGCGCTGCGAGATGCTCGACCAGCGCACGCACCTTCGGCGCCAATGCGCGTGCATGCGGATACAGCGCGAAGTAGCGGCGCTGCCCGGCATGCCAGGCCGGCAGCACCCTGATCAAACGACCGGCGCGCAGGTCCTCCTGCACGGTCAGCGCAGTGAACAGGCTGATACCCATCCCCGCCAGCGCGGCGGCGTACAGCGCCGGCGTGGCATCCACGCGCAGGCGCTGCCCGGCCTCGATGCTCGCGGTGGCACCACGCGGCCCGTGCAGCTGCCAGGGCGGCATCGACGCGGTGGGACTGAAGCCCAGCAGCGCGTGCTGTTCCAGATCCGCCGCCTGCCGCGGCAGGCCATGGCGCGCCAGGTAGGCCGGTGCAGCCACCAGGATGCGCGGGCAGCTGGCCAGCTCGCGCGCAACCAGCTGGCTGTCGGGCAATGACGGTGCGATGCGCAGCGCAAGATCGAAACCCCCGCCCACCACATCCACCAGCTGATCATCGGCGGAAAGATCCAGCGCCACCTGCGGGTAGCGCTGCAGGAACGTCGGCAGCCAATGCGGCAGCTCCTGGCTGGCCACCACCTGCGGCACGCTGATGCGCACGGTGCCACTGGGTTGGGCCTGTCCGGCACGCGCCTGCTCATCCGCTTCCTGGAGGCGATCGAGCAATGATGCCGCCTCGCGGTAGTAGCCGCGTCCGGCCTCGGTCAATGACAAGCGGCGGCTGTTGCGGTCCAGCAGGCGTACCTGCAGGTGTTCTTCCAGCTGCCGCAGCTGTCGCGACATCGCCGAGTGGGTGGTACCCAGGCGCTCGGCGGCCGCAGTGAAACTGCCCGCATCGACGATGGCACGCAGCGCGCGCAGGGCGGCGAATTGATCCATCGGCGGGCGGCTCCGGTCGGCAGGACCCGCGATGTGCGGGCCCTGCCAGCTTATCAAGCGCCGTCCCCGGCCTTGCGCACCGGCAGCGCCAGGATCGCGTCAGGGGTCATGACATCGCCGAAGGTGTCCTCGATCTGGGCCAGCGCGGCTTCATGCAGCACGCGATGGCCGATGCGCTGGCCACCGGCCAGGTCCAGGTCACGACTGGCGCTGGCATCGGACGACACGATGACCCGATAGCCACGTGGCGCGGCCGCCGCGTCGCGCGCGGCACCGGCCACGCAGGCATGGGTCTGCAGGCCGGTCACGATCAAGGTGTCGATACCCGCGCTCTTAAGCACCGTGTCGAGGACTGCGGCGGACGCGCCAGCGAACACGCTGACGTTGTCCTTCTGCACCACGGTCTCGCCCTGCCGCGGCTGCAGGTCACGATGGAAGGCGGCGTTGACACTGCCCTGTGCGAACAGCGGCGCGCCCGCCGGCAGCACATGCTGCACATGGATCACGCGGATGCCGTGGGCATCGGCGAACTCGACCACCCGCTTGGCCTGGCGCAACGCGGCCACGCCCTCGGGGATGACCATGCGGCCACCGGCAAAGCCCGTTGCGGCGCGGCCATCGAAGTACTCGTTCTGGAAGTCGATCACCAGCACAGCGGTCTTCGCTGCATCCAGCGAGGCCGCAACCGGTGCGCCGGCCATGTGGCGGATGGTGGGATGGGCCGGCTCGGCGGAGGCGACCGGGGCGGTGGTGGCCATGCCGATCAGGCTGGCCAGGCCAAAGGCGGTGAGGTTCATGGTCGAATTCCTGTGCAGTGGATGTGGGGCACAGGATGCGGAGCCGATGGCGCACGAACCAGCCAGGAAATAGCACACGATCTGTGCGGAAAATGCACAGCTGGGTCGTTCCGTCATCCACGCATGGCGTGGATCTACCCGTAAACGCAACGGGGCGCCCGAAGGCGCCCCGCTGTGGATTCAACCGAGGTCGACCAACCGCTTACAGGCGGCTGGCGATGGCCTGGGCAAAGCTCATGGTGGTACCGGTACCACCCAGGTCGCCGGTCAGCGAGTCCTTGGCTTCCATGGTGGCCACGATGGCCTTGCGCAGGCGCTCGGCGTTTTCCGGCTGGCCAACATGGTCCAGCATCTGCGCGGCTGCCAGCAGCAGTGCGCACGGATTGGCCTTGCCCTGGCCGGCGATGTCCGGTGCGGTGCCGTGCACGGCTTCGAAGATTGCCGCGTCCTTGCCGATGTTGGCACCCGGGGCCAGGCCCAGGCCGCCGACCAGGCCGGCGCACAGGTCGGAAATGATGTCGCCGAACAGGTTGGTGGTGACGATCACGTCGAACTGTTCCGGACGCATCACCAGCTGCATGCAGCAGTTGTCGACGATCATTTCCTGGAACTCGATCTCCGGGTACTGCGCGGCCACTTCACGGGCGACGTTCAGGAACAGGCCCGAGGTCGACTTGATGATGTTGGCCTTGTGCACGGCGGTGACCTTCTTGCGGCCGGTGCTCTTGGCCAGCTCGAAGGCGTAGCGCACGATGCGCTCGGAGCCCTTGCGGGTGATGCGGGTGCCGGAGAAAGCGGTCTCGCCATCGGCCGACACTTCCTGGCCTTCGGCCAGGTAGGCACCTTCGGTGTTCTCACGAACGGTGATCAGATCGACGTTGTCGAAACGCGACTTGGTGTTCGGGAAGGTGTGGGCCGGACGCACGTTGGCGTACAGGTCGAAGTGGCGGCGCAGGCTGACATTGATCGAGGTGAAGCCACCACCGACCGGGGTGGTCAGCGGGCTCTTCAGCGCCACCTTGTTGCGCGCGATCGATTCCAGGGTCACCGCCGGCATCAGGTCGCCGTGCTTTTCCAGGGCCACCAGGCCGGCATCGGCGTCTTCGTACTCCAGGCCAGTCTTGAGCTGGTCGAGCACGAACAGGGTGGCGTCCATGATTTCCGGGCCAATGCCGTCGCCGCGGATGACCGTAATTTTCTGCGTCATTGATCGATGTTCCGAACAGGGGGAAAAACGCCGTCCGGACGTGCCCGGAAACGCCGGCGCAAAGGAAGTTTCACCAGCAATTATGCCTGAGCCGGGGCCGAGGTCCCAAATAGACCATGGTCCCAGTTCCCGGTTCAGGCAGAATTGCCCGCGCATTCTTCCTCGACCCCCGCCTGTCGGCGCGCCCCTTCAACAAGAAGGGGCTCCTGGGCTGCTGGATCGCGGGGAACGCCGCCGCGCGCCCGGTAGTGCCGGCCGCTGGCCGGCAACTTCGGCCGTGCCGGGTTCAGGCGATGCCGGCCAGCGGCCGGCGCTACCTCAGCCGACGCTACTTCAGTGTTCGTGCGCTGCCGGGGCGGCAGCGCCGCCTTCGAGCTGGTCGAGGAAATCGACCGCGCGGCGCAGGTGCGGGATCACGATCGAGCCGCCGACCACCAGGCCGACCGAGAAGGTCTCGAAGAACTCTTCGCGGGTCACCCCGGCGTCCTTGCACTGGGCCACGTGGTAGCTGATGCAGTCGTCGCAGCGCAGCACCATCGAGGCCACCAGGCCCAGCAGCTCCTTGGTCTTCACGTCCAGCGCGCCGGCCTGGTAGGTCTGCGTGTCCAGCGCGAAGAAGCGGCGCACCACCTGGTTCGGTTCACCCAGGATGCGTTCGTTCATGCGCTTGCGGAAGTCGGTGAACTCGGCGATGCGGTCCTTGCTGCCGTCGTCGGCCGCGCTCATGCCTGGCCCTGCCCGGCCAGCAGCGGCTCGAGCTTGCCTTCACGGTGCAGGGCCATCATGTCGTCGTAGCCGCCGACATGGACGTCGCCGACGAAGATCTGCGGCACGCTGGTGCGGCGGGTCAGCGCCATCATCTTCTCGCGCTCGGCCGGGTCCAGGTCGATGCGGACCTCGGTCCACTGCTGGCCCTTGCTCTTCAGGAAGTTCTTGGCGGCCACGCAGTACGGGCAGACGGCGGTGGAATAGATGGTGATGGCGGGGGCACCGCCGGCGGT
Organism: Stenotrophomonas maltophilia; assembly: GCF_047497515.2. Classification (GTDB taxonomy): domain Bacteria; phylum Pseudomonadota; class Gammaproteobacteria; order Xanthomonadales; family Xanthomonadaceae; genus Stenotrophomonas. The sequence goes on along the minus strand of NZ_JAXAXL020000013.1, from coordinate 50,744 downwards.
CTGGGCTGTCACGGGAAACTCCACGATGGATCGACGGTCTACATATGGTACCGGTGCGCTGGAATTTCCACGCCACCGCCGCAACACTGTGGATTAACGATTGATTGCCCCCTGCCCTGCCACGCTTGGCGCGCCCTGCCCGAGGACCTCCCGCTTGCGAGCCCTGCTGCTGTCCACCGCCGTCACCCTGGCCCTGGCCATGCCGCTGGCCCAGGCCCAGGAAAAGCTGCCCGACATCGGCTCGTCCGCTGGCGAACTGCTGACGCCGGCCCGCCAGGCCGAGTACGGCGCGATGATGCTGCGCGAGCTGCGCAATTACGGCTACCTGCTGGACGATCCGCTGGTCAACGACTGGCTGCAGACCATGGGCACCCGGCTCGGCTCCAACAGCGACCAGCCGCGCCAGCCCTACACCTTCTTCGTGATGAAGGACCGCCAGATCAACGCTTTCGCCACGCTGGGCGGCTACGTCGGCGTCAACGCCGGCCTGGTGCTGACCGCCGAGCGCGAGGACGAGGTGGCCGCGGTGCTGTCGCACGAAATCGCCCACGTCACCCAGCAGCACGTGCTGCGCGGGGTCGAGCGCGCCCAGCGCGACCAGATTCCGATCCTGCTGGGCATGCTGGCGGCGGTGGTGGCCGCCCAGGCCAGCAACAGCACGTCCTCGGGCAACGCAACCATGGCCGCGATCAGTTCGGGCATGGGCCTGATGCAGCAGCGGCAGATCAACTACACCCGCTCCAACGAATCCGAGGCCGATCGTCTCGGCATCCGCACCCTGGCCCGCAGCGGCTACGACGTGGACGCCATGGCCGGCTTCTTCGAGCGGATGTCGGCGGCGATGCGCGGCAACGAGGGCGGCTACAGCGTGCCGGAGTTCCTGCGTACCCACCCGGTCAACATCACCCGCATCAGCGAGGCCAAGGCCCGCGCCGAACAGATGAAGAAGGATACGGTGCTGCTGACCACCAGCACCCCCAGCGGCGAGCGCAAGGAGCGGGTGAATCCGGCCGACCCAGGCCTGGCCGAGCCGCTGCTGCGCGGAAACAACCCGCTGCTGCCCAGCAGCGTGCTGCGGATTCCGGTGGGCCAGCTCGCCCGTGGCGCCAGTGGCGACTTCGAGTGGGCGCGCGAACGCCTGCGGGTACTCAGCGCCGATTCCACCGCCGAACTGGAACGCGAATACGCCGACATGGCCAAACGGCAGAAGGACGGCCTGAACGACGCCCAGCGCTATGGCCAGGCGCTGGCGCTGATGCGCGGCGGCCGCAGCGGTGCCACGCAGGCCCGGCAGACCCTGGCCAGCCTGCTGCAGACCCGCCCGGACAACCTGTGGCTGGCGCTGGGGCTGGGTGAGGCCGAATCGCGCGCCGGGCTGGGCCCGCAGGCCAACGCGCGTTTCGAGCAGCTGCTGCGCGAGCATCCCAACAGCCGGCCGGTGGCGCTGACCTACGCAGAGATCCTGAACGAACAGGGCAGCCGCGAAGCCGGCCAGCGCGCGCAGGCCATGCTGCGCCCGCTGTTGTCGCAAAGTGGTAATGATCCGGTCTTCCAGCAGCGCTTCGCCCGCGCCAGCGAACTGGCCGGTGACAGCGTGCGCGCCAGTGAGGCCTATGCCGAGGCGGCCTTCCTCAGTGGCCGCCCGGAGCAGTCACTGATGCAGCTGCAGGCACTGAAGCGCAACCCGGCGCTGGACTATGTCGGACGTGCGCGGGTGGACGCCCGCATCGAGGCGATCACCCCCACCGTGCTGGAACTGCGCCGCCAGGGCGTGCAGGACCCGGACCTGGACCGCCGCTGAGCGCTGCATGACCGGCCGATGGCAATCCAGGCCGGTTCCGGCCAGGCAGTCACAAACATGTCATCAAACCGTAGTCTACTGGCACCACTCCAGTAACCGAGCCCTACGGTGTCCTCGTGCAGAAACGCATCCTGATCGTCGATGACGAGCCCGCGATCCGTGAAATGGTCGCCTTCGCCCTGCGCAAGGGCGATTACGAACCGGTCCACGCCGGCGATGCCCGCGAGGCGCAGACCGCCATCGCCGACCGCGTGCCCGACCTGATCCTGCTGGACTGGATGCTGCCCGGCACCAGTGGCCTGGATCTGGCCCGCCGCTGGCGCAAGGAAACGCTGACCCGGGAGGTGCCGATCATCATGCTCACCGCCCGCGGCGAAGAGAATGACCGCGTCGGTGGCCTTGAAGCCGGTGTCGACGACTACGTGGTCAAGCCGTTCTCGGCACGCGAGCTGCTGGCCCGCATCCGTGCGGTGATGCGCCGCGCCCGCGAGGACGACGAGGACGGCAGCGTAGCGGTCGGCCCGATCCGCATCGATGGCGCCGCCCATCGCGTGTTCGCCAACGACCAGCCGGTGCCGATCGGCCCGACCGAATACCGCCTGCTGCACTTCTTCATGACCCACCCCGAGCGCGTCTACACCCGCGCCCAGCTGCTGGACCATGTGTGGGGCGGCAGCGTGTACGTGGAGGAGCGCACCATCGACGTGCACATCCGCCGCCTGCGCAAGACGCTGGAACCGTTCAACGCCGAGAACATGGTGCAGACCGTGCGCGGCGCCGGCTACCGCTTCTCCACCGCCACCTGAGTCCCGTCGTGCCGGCGCCGCGCCCCTCCGCGGGTGCCGGCGCCGGCAACTCTGCTATAACCCTCGGTTCATCCCAGTGAACCGCCGCACCTCAACGACGAGATCGCAATGCCCCGCCACATCCGCTCTGCCTGGTTGAAGACCCTGGCCACCGTCGCCGCGGTACTGCTGTTCTCCGGACTGGTGGGGTGGTTCTCGGGCCATCTGTGGATGTGCATCGCACTGGGCGCGCTGGCCACGCTGGCCTGGCACTACTGGCGCCTGCGCAGCGTGCTGCGCCGCTTGACCGCGCGCCAGCGCTGGGACACCGCCGAAGAAGGCACCGGCGTCTGGAACGAGCTGGACCGCCTGCTGTACCGCAACCAGGTGGAAATGCGCGTGCGCAAGCGCCGCCTGCTGGACATGCTGCGCAGCTATCGCGCTGCCGCCGCCGCGCTGCCCGATGCAGTGGTGGTGCTGGACCGCAACAGCCAGCGCGTGCAGTGGTTCAACGAGGCGGCCACCGCCCTGCTCGGCCTGCACCATCCGGGTGATCTCGGCGAGGCGCTGGTCGAACGCCTGCAGCCGATGCCGCTGGCCCACTGGCTGGCCGGTGGCCGCAATGCCGAGCCGATCCTGGACGTGCCCTCGCCGGTCGATCCGGCGATCCGCCTCAACCTGCGCCTGATTCCCTATTCCTCCGACTACTGGCTGCTGATCGCCCGTGACGTCAGCAAGCTGCTGCGCCTGGAACAGGTGCGCCGCGATTTCGTCGCCAACGTTTCACACGAACTGCGCACGCCACTCACCGTGGTCCACGGCTACCTGGACATGATGGACCCGGAAGATTTCCCGGGCACCGGTCCGATGCTGGAAGAGATGCGCAAGCAGAGCCAACGCATGGCCCAGCTGGTGGAAGACCTGCTGACCCTGTCGCGCCTGGAATCGCAGGAACACAGCGAGGAAGAGACCGTGGCGATGCAGCCGATGCTGGCCACGCTGCGCCGCGAGGCCGAAGCCCACAGCCAGGGCCGCCACCAGATCAGCATCGACGACCTGGCCGGTGTCGACCTGCAGGGTTCGACCAAGGAACTGCACAGCGCATTCTCCAACCTGGTCACCAACGCGGTGCGCTACACGCCGGCCGGTGGCCGCATCGCGGTGGAATTCCGCCGCGAAGGCGACGGCGCGGTGCTGGCGGTGCGCGATTCCGGTTACGGCATCCCGGCCACGCACCTGCCGCGCCTGACCGAACGTTTCTACCGCGTCTCCAGCAGCCGCTCGCGCGAAAGCGGTGGAACCGGCCTGGGCCTGTCCATCGTCAAGCACATCCTCGGCCTGCACCACGCACGGCTTGAGATTGAAAGCGAGGTCGGCAAGGGCTCGGTGTTCTCCTGCCATTTCGATGCCGACCACGTGCGCCCGCGTGAGTCCGCCCCCCTGACTTCCATCGAAGAATGACGCCATGAGCAGCCTCGGATCCCTCCCCCTCCCCGTGAGCCCGGACAACGATCCGCTGCGTGATCCGGCGCTCTACATCAACCGCGAACTGTCGCAGCTGGATTTCAATTTCCGCGTGCTGGCACAGGCGATGGACCCGCAGGTGCCGCTGCTGGAGCGCCTGCGCTTCATGTGCATCTCCTGCACCAACCTCGATGAATTCTTCGAGATCCGCGCCGCCGCCGTGCGCCACGCGCAGGAGTTCGGCCTGCCGCCAGCGCCGGACGGCATGAGCCCGCAGACCATCCTGACCGCCATCCATGACCGCGCCGCCGAACTGGTGGACCAGCAGTACCGCTGCTGGAACGAAACGCTGCGCCCGGCGCTGGCCGAGGCCGGCATCGGCGTGCTCGGCCGCCACTCATGGAACCACCGCCAGAAGCGCTGGCTGCGCGCGTACTTCCGCAACGAGATCATGCCGGTGCTGTCGCCGCTGGGCCTGGACCCGGTGCACCCGTTCCCGAAGATCCTCAACAAGTCGCTGAACATCGTGGTGGTGCTGAAGGGCACCGATGCATTCGGCCGCGCCGGGCACCTGGCCATCGTGCGTGCACCGCGCTCGCTGCCGCGCATCATCCAGCTGCCGGAGAAACTCGGCGGCCCGCAGAACTTCGTGTTCCTGTCCTCGGTGCTGTCCACGTTCGTCGATGAGCTGTTCCCGGGCATGGAAGTCCAGGGCGCCTACCAGTTCCGCGTCACCCGCAATTCCGAGCTGGTGGTGGACGAAGAGGAAGTGGAGAACCTGGCACTGGCGCTGCGTGACGAACTGGTCGACCGCGGCTATCGCCCGGCGGTTCGGCTGGAGATCGCGCATGACATGCCGCGCGAGATCGTGCGTACCCTGCTGCAGAACTTCGGCCTGACCGAGAACGCGGTGTACCGCATCGACGGCCCGGTCAACCTCAACCGCATCATCCAGCTGTATGACCTGATCGCGCAGCCGGAGCTGAAGTACCCGCCGATGACCCCGCGCGCGCTGCGCGACAGTGATGGCATCTTCGAGATCGCCGCGCGCCAGGACCTGCTGCTGCACCACCCGTTCGATGCCTTCAGCGCGGTGCTGGAACTGATCCGGCAGGCGGCGGTCGACCCCAATGTGCTGGCGATCAAGCAGACCCTGTACCGCACCGGCAAGGATTCGCTGATTGTCGATGCACTGATCCAGGCCGCGCGCAACGGCAAGGACGTGACCGTGGTGGTCGAGCTGCGGGCGCGCTTCGACGAAGAGGCCAACCTGGGCCTGGCTGATCGCCTGCAGGAAGCCGGCGTGCAGGTGGTGTACGGCGTGGTCGGCTACAAGACCCATGCCAAGATGCTGCTGATCGTGCGCCGCGAGGGCCGCAAGCTGCGCCGCTATGTGCACCTGGGCACCGGCAACTACCACAGCGGCACCGCCCGCGCGTATACGGACATCAGCCTGATCACCGCCGATGCGGACATCGGCAACGATGTGCACCTGCTGTTCCAGCAGCTGTCCGGCCTGGCCTCGAAGATGAAGCTCAAGCGCCTGCTGCAGTCGCCCTTCACCCTGCACACCGGCATCCTCGGGCGCATCGAGCGCGAAACGCGCATCGCCGCCGCCGGCCGGCCCGCGCGGATCATCGCCAAGATGAACGCGCTGAACGAACCGCAGGTGGTGCGCGCGCTGTACGCCGCCTCGCAGGCCGGCGTGCAGATCGACCTGATCATCCGCGGTGCCTGCACCCTGCGCCCGGGCGTACCGGGCGTCTCGGACAACATCCGCGTACGTTCGATCGTCGGTCGCTTCCTGGAACACAGCCGCGTCTACTGGTTCGGCAACGACGGCGCGCCGGAGATGTACTGTGCCAGCGCCGACTGGCTGGAACGCAACCTGCTGCGCCGGGTCGAGACCTGCTTCCCGATCCTGGACCCGGCACTGGCCAAGCGGGTCTACCGCGAGGTGCTGCAGAACTACCTGGACGACAACCTCAATGCCTGGGAACTGGACGCCGACGGCGTGTACCACAAGCGCGCGCCGGCCCATGACGAAGCTCCGCATTCGGCACAGATGGCGTTGATGCAGGGGCTTTGATCCGGTAGGTGCCGACCTTGGTCGGCACCTTTGGACTCATCCACGCATGGCGTGGATCTACCGTGTCGACCAAGGTCGACACCCACCAACAGCAGCAGAAATCTGTCGAAGGCGGGGTGGGTCCGGTGGCAGGGGTGTGAGCCGCATGGGCCCGAGGCATGCCTCGGGCGGGTTGGGCAGGACGCCCAACCCCGGTCTTGCCGTGTGCGCAGGACTGCGCACACGAGCAAGCGGCGACCAAGCCCCCATGGACGGGTTCACGGCGTCCCCTGCCATCGGACCCACCCCGCCATCCCACGGATAGACCGCTTTTGCTTTTGCTTTTGCTTTTGCCGTTGCCATTGCCGTTGCCGTTGATCCGGCAGGTGCAGGGCGCAGCCCTGCCGCACTCCCCCCTACAAAATGTGAAGGCCGCGCGGTGACGAGCACACCGCCCCTTCGGCTAACATTCGTCCATGCCGCATACCACCACGACTCCGCCCGCATTGCAGGATGGCGACCTGCTGGCCGCCATCGACCTTGGCTCCAACAGTTTCCACATGGTCATCGCGCGCTACACGCTCGGCCAGTTGCGGGTGATCGACCGCCTGCGCGAAACGGTGCGCATGGCCGATGGCCTTGACGGCAAGGGCGGCCTGTCATCCGCCGCCCGGCAGCGTGCGCTGGAGTGCCTGGCCCGCTTCGGCCAGCGCATCCGCAACGTGCCGCCGCACCGGGTACGCGCACTGGCCACCAACACCGTGCGCCAGCTGCGTTCGCCACAGTCGTTCCTGGTTCCGGCCGAGACCGCGTTGGGGCATGCCATCGAAGTGGTCAGCGGCCGCGAAGAGGCGCGCCTGATCTACCTCGGCGTGGCCCACGCGCAACCGCCCAAGCCGGGCCAGCGCCGCCTGGTGATCGACATCGGCGGCGGCTCGACCGAGTTCATCATCGGCATGGGCATGCAGACCCTGGAGCGCGAAAGCCTGCAGGCCGGCTGCATCGCCAGCACCCGCCGTTTCTTCCCGGGCGGGAAGCTGAGCAGGAAGCGCTGGAAGGACGCGCTGGCCGAAATCGGCCGCGAGTTCCAGCCCTTCGCCAGCAAGTACCGCGCGCTGGGTTGGCAGGAAGCGCTGGGCTCGTCAGGCACGCACAAGGCGATCAGCGAGATCTGCGCGACGATGAAGCTGAGCAAGGGCGCGATCACCGCTGAAGCCCTGCCGCTGCTGCGCGACGAACTGCTGAAAGCCAAGAAGATCGACGACATCCAGCTGCCGGGCCTGTCCAGCGACCGCCGCCCGATCATCGCCGGCGGCATCCTGGTGCTGGAGGCTGCCTTCCAGGCACTGGGCCTGCAGAAGCTGCTGGTGAGCAAGGCGGCGATGCGCGAAGGCATCCTCTATGACATCGTTGGCCGTGCCGGCGAGAACGACCTGCGCGACGAATCGGTGGCCGCGCTCAGCCAGCGCTACGGCATCGATACGGTGCAGGCCGACCGCGTGCAGGACACCGCGCTGTCGCTGCTGGAACAGGTGCAGGAACGCTGGAAGCTCGATGCCGACGATGCCCGCATGCTCGGTTGGGCCGCACGCCTGCACGAGCTCGGCCTGATGATCGCGCACAGCGGCTACCACGTGCATGGCAGCTACGTGCTGGAGCACTCGGACATCGCCGGCTTCTCGCGGCAGGAACAGCAGATGCTGGCCGCGCTGGTGCGCAGCCATCGGCGCAACGTCAACAAGACCGCCTTCGATGCCCTGCCCGAGCGCCTGCTGCTGACCGCACGCCGGCTGGCCGCGCTGCTGCGGCTGGCGGTGCTGCTCAACCGCGCGCACGAAGACGCCCCGCTGCCGGCGCTGGAACTGACCGCCGATGACAGCCGGCTTTCGCTGATCGTGCCGCAGACCTTCATCGACGCCCGCCCGCTGCTGCGCGCCGACCTGATTGGCGAAACCGACGGCATTGCCGGCCTGGGCATCCAGTTCCGCCCGTTCGTGGCCTGACCTGGCCCCCCGCAGAGCGGCGTGTCACCACGCAGGCCGTTCTGCGCGCTTCGCGCGTTTTTCGCGCAATTCCTGCTGCATCGCAGCAGTTGAGGGCAGATGATGCCTATGCCGAATTGGCATAAGCATCTGCTTTTGTTCATTTTTCGTGAAATGACGTGATGCGAAATGACAAATTTCGACACGTTCTCTTTACAGGGCGTTAACCAACGAGACTACTATCGGTCGTCGGTCTGAATAACGACTGACTTCATCGACGTCCGGAGTGACGTCTCGTGCACGACCTGAGAGAGAGATCGTTAATGACTTCACGTACCACCGCGTTGGGCCAGGCCATCCGTTACGCCCTGGCAACCACCGCGACGCTGGCTGCCCTGCCGGCCTTCGCCCAGAGCAGCAACGCTGCACCGACCACCCTGGACCGCATCGAGATCACCGGTTCGCGCATCCGCCAGGTTGACGTTGAAACCGCCCAGCCGGTGCTGGCCCTGTCCCGCCTGGACATCGAACGCCAGGGCTTCAGCTCGGTCTCGGACATTCTGCAGAACGTCACCGCGATGGGCAGCCCGACCATCAGCCGCGCCAACGTGCTGTCGGCCGGTGAAGATGCCGGTGGTACCTACGTCAACATGCGCAACCTCGGCACCCAGCGCACGCTGGTGCTGGTCAACGGCAAGCGCCTGGGCATCAGCACCTCGGGCCTGCAGGACGTGTCGACCCTGCCGGTGTCGGCGGTGGAACGCATTGAAGTGCTGAAGGACGGCGCATCGGCCATCTACGGCTCCGACGCAATGGCCGGCGTGATCAACATCATCACCCGCACCAATGTCAGCGGTATCACCGCCAACGTCTACCACGGCCAGTACAGCGAAGGCGACGGCGCGCGCGATCGCTTCGACGTGGTTGCCGGCTGGTCCAATGACCGCTTCTCGGCCACCTTCGCCGCCGAGCACTCCGAAGAAAAGGCGGTGTGGGCACGTGACCGTGGCTTCAGCCGCTACAGCAACACCGACCGCCACCCGACCGATGGCTGGACCACCAACAGCCAGTGGGGCCAGTTCTATGGCTTGAAGGGCGGCCCGGGCTGCACCAAGGCCGCCGGTTGCGACTACGCGCTCAACCGCGGCAGCGACCCGACCAACCCGGCCAACTACCACTTCACCGACCCGACCGCCTTCACCGGCGATGTCAGCAACACCAACGATCAGATGCACCTGAGCTATCCGATCAAGCGTGATTCGCTGTACTTCTCGGGCCAGGCCAACATCACCGACACCGTGCGCTTCAAGGCCGAACTGGGCTACAACAAGCGCAGCTCGACCCGCGTCACCGCCGGCTATCCGTTCGACACCACCACCGCCAAGATCAACCCGATGGCGGTGGACAGCTACTTCAACCCGTTCGGCACCCAGCACAATTACGCCAACCCGACCGCCGTCAGCTGGAACCGCCGCCTGTGGGAAGTGCCGCGCACCAGCACCAGCGAACTGAAGACCTACCGCGCGGTTGCCGCGTTCGACGGCTCGTTCGACATCGGTGAGCGCTACTTCGACTGGGAAGTGGGCTACCAGTACAACAAGAACGAACTGCGCCAGCACACCACCGGCAACCTGCACAAGGGCCGCGTACAGGCCGCCACCGGCCCGTCGTACTACAACGCAGCCACCGGCAAGGTCGAGTGCGGCAAGCCGGGCGCACCGATCAGCGGCTGCCTGCCGTGGAATCCGTTGATCCCGTACGGCGTGGAAAGCCCGTATGGCATGACCAACAACCAGGCCCTGCAGGACTGGCTGTTCCCGGCCGAGAACGCGACCGGCCGCACCACCTCCAAGAACGCCTTCGCCACCATCAGCGGCAGCCTGTTCACCCTGCCCGCCGGCGACCTCGGCTTCGCCTTCGGTGTGGAAAACCGCGAAGAAACCGGCAAGTTCGTGCCGGACGCGCTGGCCCAGACCGGTGCCACCACCAACCTGGCCGCAGGCCCGACCGGTGGCTCGTACAAGGTCAAGGAAGCCTACCTGGAGTTGAACGTGCCGGTGCTGGCCGACCTGCCGGGCGCACGTGAGCTGAGCCTCAACGCCGCGACCCGCTTCTCGGACTACAACACCTTCGGCAACACCCTCAACAGCAAGTTCGGCTTCAAGTGGAAGCCGATCGACCAGCTGCTGGTGCGTGGCACCTGGGCGCAGGGCTTCCGTGCCCCGACCATCTCCGACCTGTACGGTGGTGGCTCTGAAACCTTCGCCAACTTCTCCGATCCCTGCGACAGCAAGTACGGCTCTGCCCGTACCAGCGCCGAAGTGCGCGCGCGCTGTGCGAAGGACATCGCCGACGTGGCCAACTTCCGCCAGCTGGACAGCAGCAACAAGCCGACGGAAGGATCGGTCGCCGCGACGCCGACGCCGTTCATTGGCGGATCGAACCCGAACCTGAAGCCGGAAACCTCGACCAGCCGCACCCTGGGCGTGGTCTGGAGCCCGACCTTCGTCAGCAACCTCAACGTCTCGCTGGACTGGTGGAAGATCCGCATCGACGACACCATCGTCGACGACAGCCCGAACCAGATCCTGATCGACTGCTACGAGCAGGGCCTGGCCGACCGTTGCTCGCGCTTCACCCGCAACGCGACCACCGGCATCGTCACCGGCCTGAAGTTCGGTGGCCGCAACGCCGGCTTCGCCGAAGTGGAAGGCTACGACATGGATCTGTCGTACCGCCTGGATACCGACTACGGCAAGCTGAGCACCTCCTGGTCGACCACCTACGTGGCCAAGGACATCTACCGCTCGTCCAACGACAGCTCGATCGTACCGACGGTCAACAACGGCATCGCCACCAACACCGGCATCGGCTTCCGCGTGCGTTCGAACCTGACCGTCGGCTGGGACCTGGAGAACTTCGGCGTGAGCTGGACCGCGCGCTACTACTCCAGCGTCAAGGAACAGTGCGTCAACCCGACCAAGTACGCCGACGAGTGCTCCGATCCGGGCGTGATCGCGCCGTGGTACAAGGGTGCGCGCAACTACAACGAGCGTGGCGCAGTCACCTTCCACGACGTGCAGTTCCGCTACAACCTGCCGTGGGATGCCACCGTTTCGGTCGGCGCCAACAATGTCTTCGACAAGCAGGGCCCGATCATGTACACCAAGCCGCGCTCGGTGTTCTCGTACTACGGCGGCTACGACATCGGTCGTTTCATCTACATGAAGTACACCCAGCGCTTCTGATCCACCCGCGCTGTTGAAACACCACGACCACGGCCCTTCGGGGCCGTGGTTTTTTGTTTCCGCGCAGGCGGCCGGGCGGTGAGGCGAGCCTCCCGGGCCTGCGTCATCTGGCGGTCGCAAAGTGGTCATATCGGCTACATCGCCAGCCTTGAGCATGCGGGAAACCGGGAGGCCCGCCATGCGCTATGCCATCGTCACCGAGACCTATCCGCCGGAAGTGAACGGCGTTGCCCTCACCGTGCAGGGCCTGGAGCAGGGACTGCGTGCATCCGGCCACGAGATCGACCTTGTCCGCCCCCGCCAGGCCAGCGAAGCACTGGACTCGGCACCGGGCACCCTGCTGGTTCCCGGCGCGGCCCTGCCGCGTTACCCCGGCCTGCGCTTCGGCCTGCCGGCCCCGATCCGGCTCGGTCGCCACTGGCAGCAGCAGCGCCCGGATGCGGTCTACGTCGCCACCGAAGGCCCGTTGGGCTGGTCGGCGCTGCGCACCGCGCGCCGCCTCGGCATTCCGGTCGCCAGTGGCTTCCATACCCGCTTCGACGAGTACCTGCCCGACTACGGCGTGGCCTGGCTGCAGGCCGCGGCGATGCGCTGGATGCGCCGATTCCACAACCAGGCCGACGCGACCCTGGTCCCCACCCGCGAGCTGCAACAGTTCCTCGGCGAACAGGGCTTCGAGCGCGTGCGCCTGCTGGCGCGTGCGGTCGACAGCCAGCAATTCGATCCGGGCCGGCGCGATCCCGCACTGCGCGAAGAATGGGGCGTGGATGGCACTGGCCTGGTCGCGATCTACGTGGGTCGCATCGCCGCGGAAAAGAACCTTGGCCTGGCTGTAAAAGCGTTCCGCAGGCTGCAGCAGATCCGCCCGAAGGCACGCTTCGTGTGGGTGGGCGATGGCCCGGCACGCGAAAAGCTGGCGCATGAGAATCCCGACTTCATCTTCTGTGGCATCCAACGCGGCGATGCACTTGCTCGACACTTCGCCAGCGGCGATCTGTTCCTGTTCCCCAGCCGCAGCGAGACCTTCGGCAACGTGACCCTTGAAAGCATGGCCAGCGGTGTCGCCACCGTGGCCTTCGATTACGGCGCCGCCCGCGAGTACCTGCGCAACGGCGAAAACGGCGCGGCGGTGGATACCGACGAGCAGTTCATTGAAGCCGCCGTGCAGCTGGCCGCTGACGACGCGCAGCGCCAGGTACTGGGCAGCAACGCCGCACGTGCGATGAAACGGCTGCACCCGCAGCAGGTGGTGGCGGAGTTCGATGCCCTGTTGGCCGAGCTGGCCCAGTCGCGGAGGAGCGGCCATGCGCACCACGCGGCTTGAGCTGCTGGCCGACCGCGAAGCGCGCCTGTGCCGGCGGGCAAACCACTATTGCCGACGCCGCCGCGTGCGCCGCCTGTTCTCGGTGATCAGCCGGCTCGGTGATGGCGTGTTCTGGTATGTGCTGATGGGCGCGCTGGTGCTGCTCGATGGCTTCGACGGCCTGCGCGCCTCGGTGCACATGGCCGCCACCGGCCTGGCCGCGTTGCTGCTGTACAAGGGCCTGAAGCGCTGGACCCGGCGCCCGCGCCCGTATGCGGCCGACCTGCGCATCCGCGCCTGGGTCGCACCGCTGGATGAATTCAGCTTCCCCTCCGGCCACACCCTGCATGCGGTGTCGTTCACCATCGTCGCGCTGGCCTATTACCCGTGGCTGGCGCCGCTGCTGGTGCCGTTCACGGTGGGCGTGGCGCTGTCGCGCGTGGTGCTGGGCCTGCACTATCCCTCGGACGTGCTCGCCGCCACCGGCATCGCCATCGGACTGGCGTCGGCCAGCCTGGCCTGGTTGCCGCTGCCGGTCTGACCCCCACGGTGCAGGCGGCGCTACCGTCATCGTTGATGCCCTAGAATGCGGGCATGACCACGTTGTTCATTTCCGACCTGCACCTGGACCCCAGCCGTCCGGAGATCACCGACCTGTTCCTGCGCTTCCTGCGCGAGCAGGCACCCGGCGCCGATGCGCTGTACATCCTCGGCGACCTGTTCGAAGCCTGGATCGGCGACGACACGCCCTCGCCCGCCGCCGATGCGGTGGCCGATGCGCTGAAGGAGCTGTCCGACAGCGGCGTGCCGGTGTACTTCATCCGCGGCAACCGCGACTTCCTGCTCGGCGAGGATTACGCGCGCCGTGCCGGCCTGCGCATCCTGCCTGACCCATGCATGATCGAGCTGTATGGCCGCCCGGTGCTGCTGCAGCACGGTGACCTGCTGTGCACCGATGACATCCCCTACCAGCAGTTCCGCGCACAGACACGCGACCCCGCGTTCCAGGCGCAGTTCCTGTCCCAGCCGCTGGCGGCACGCATCGCGTTCGCGCAGAAGGCCCGCGACGCCAGCCAGGCGCGCCAGTCCGAGATGAAGCAGGACGACCGCGCGCAGTTCGAGTCGGTGACCGACGTGGCCCCTGCCGAAGTCGAGGCCACCTTCGTGCGCCATGGCGTGGACACCATGATCCATGGCCATACCCACCGTCCGGCGATCCACACGCTACGGGCCGGCGGACACGAACGCACCCGCATCGTGCTGGGTGACTGGTACGAACAGGGCTCGGTGCTGCGCGTGGATGCCAGCGGCTGGTCGCTGGATACCCTGGCGCGCGGCTGATAACCACGGCGCGGACATCCGCGGCCGCGCAAGGCGGCCGCGGACAGTACAGGCTCAGCGGAAGGCCGCGATGGTGGCCTTGGTGTTGACCAGCACGCGTTGGTTGTCGGCCGTACTGGCGTTGCCCATCGGGATGCCGTTGTAGCTGATGTTCGGGTTGGACCAGTAGTTCAGGCGTGGGCAGCTGCGGGTGCAGTTGTAGGCCATGATCGTGCGCCAGCCGGTGCCGGTGGCCGGTTCATAGCGGTAGCCATGGCCATAGGCGTAGGGCGACGTGCTCGAATCGGTAGCGATGTCATGCCGTGCGCTCTGCAGGTGGCCGATCTCGTGCGCGAAGGAGTAGTAACCGGTCGCGCAATCCCAGTACACCGCGGCGAACGCGGTCGAGGCGTTCGAACCGATGCCCGAGGCCAGCCCGCAGTACGCGGCGTTGTTGATCAGCAGCACGCCGACGTCGGCGGCGGTGGTGTTGCGGCTGGTATGGATGCTGTCCATGTAGCCATCGCTGGTGCCACGGAAGCGCGCCAGATCGGTATCGAAGCTGCCTGACTCGCTGTAGCTGGTGGTCTCGTAGCCGGCCAGCTGCATGGTGATGCCGACGTTGCTGTTGACATAGCCCTGGTTGGATTCGGCCACCGCCAGCTGCACCAGCGACTGCATGTTGCCGCCGTAGGCAGACACCGCAGCATTGGTCGCCACCACCAGCACGCGGATGGTCGCCGGCGTGCCGGACGAGGCCTGCGCGATGCCGATGTGGTCGTTGTCGCCCATCGGAATCTTCGGCAGCTGGTTGTAGTCAGCCGGATGATCGGCCGGCATCCGCGATTCATCCACTTCCACCAGCACGTGGCGGTTGCCCAGCGGACGCAGGCGATACAGCTTGCCGTCCTTGCGGATCGAACCGGTGATGGTGTCACCCGAACGCACCAGGATCAGCGAGTTGCCCGGATCGTCCTGGCCGTTGGAGGTGGCGGCGGTCAACCGGTCGGACGGCGAGCGGAACTGGCCGTACCAGATGCTGCCACCATCGGGCAGCGCCTCGACCTTGCTGCGCA
Organism: Stenotrophomonas maltophilia; assembly: GCF_047497515.2. GTDB lineage: Bacteria > Pseudomonadota > Gammaproteobacteria > Xanthomonadales > Xanthomonadaceae > Stenotrophomonas. Next base: position 35,697 of record NZ_JAXAXL020000013.1, on the reverse strand, counting down.
CCGCCTGCACGCGCTTGCCGAGCAGCTCGAACTCCAGTTGCGGTTGCGCCGTAGCCGCGGCGTCGACACGCACTTCCTGTACCGTCGCCGTGGACGGCGTGGCCAGCAGCTTGCCCAGGGCGGGCTCACTGTTCGCCGATGCCCGGCTGATCACCGTGACCGGCTCGAACAACGGTGCCGCATGCGCGGCCGCTGCCACCGACAAACCCAACACCAGGCCACCTGCCGCTTTGCCAATCGATCTGGACAACATTGCGTCGCTCCTTGAGAGAATTGAACAGCGTTGATGCAGCACGCCCGGGTTTGCCGGGTCTGGCCATATGGCCTGCGCGGGTCGTGTGAATTCAATAGTTGATGCGAATGAAAATCAGGAATTGTGATCGACCGCATCTGCGTTCAGTCAGGTCAAAAGCGTCACTACACGTCGCTAACACACTCTTTTCGCGCTACTTTGACGCAGCCACGACGGGGAATGCACATGGCACCAGCGCAGGACACGGACGAAGATGTCGGCTTGCTGCGGATCGGCCTGTTCTTCGACGGCACCCGCAACAACGCCCACAATCTGGCGCGTGGTCGCCCGCAGCTTCCACAGCCCCGCCCCGCCGAACTGCGCGCCGACGACGATTCGACCTACCAGAGCCGGCTGACCAGCAGCTACGACAACGGCGAGACCAACATCGCGCGCCTGCAGCAGCTGTATCCGGACAGCCGCCGCGATACGACGGCCACGCCCACGCTGTCGATCTACGTGGAAGGCGTGGGCACCCGTGACGGTGCCGATGATGATCTGATCGGGCTGGCGTTCGGCAGGGGTGCCAGCGGTGTGCGTGCAAAAGTGCGGCGCGCGCTGCAGGTGCTGCTGCCGGCCGCGCTGACCGGACTGTCTTCGCGCTGGCGGCAGCCACTGCGCCGCGTGCAGTTGGATCTGTTCGGCTACTCACGCGGTGCGGCGGCGGCGCGCGACATCGCTAACCAGCTGCAGGATTGGGACGCTTCGCGCTGGCGCCAGGTGCTGCAGGGAGCGGGCCTGGCCTGTGCCGCCGACTTCGCCCCGGCAACGCCGCGGGTGCGCTTCATCGGTCTGTTCGACACCGTGGTCGCGGTCAATGGCGGCCGCGCCGACGAGCAACCGCGGGTTGCCCTGCGCAGCGGGGTTGCCGCCACAGTCGTGCAGCTGACCGCGCGCGACGAGCATCGCCAGCACTATCCGCTGACCAGCGTCGCCCCCCCGTTCACCGAGCTGGCCTTGCCCGGCGTGCACGCCAACATCGGCGGCGGCTACAACCAGCTGGAGGAAGGCCCCAAGCTGCTCAGTCGCCCGCGGCGGCAACCGCTGCGCCGTCCTGCCATTGCCGACTACCAGACACCGCCACTGGCGATGCTGCAGGCGACCACGGCATACGCCGAGGCGCAGGCCGACGCCGAGCGCTGGCGGCAGCAGCTGGGTGCGAGCGACAAGGAAGTGTGGGTCGATGTCTGGCACCAGTGGCAGCAGCAGCGCCGTGCCGGCAGCCGCAGCGTGCTGCTGTCGCCGGTGTTGTACGTGACGGCCGCCGTCGTGCTGCGTCGACGCATCGACTGGCGCTACCAGCTGATTGCGTTGCAGGTGATGCAGCAGCGGGCGCGCGATGCCGGCGTGCAGTGGCGCGCCAACGCCGCCGATGTTCCCGGCTGGGAACTGCCGTCGGCATTGCAGCCGATTGCACGGCGATTGGTCGCCGGACAGGCGCTGACCCAGCCCCAGGAGGCAGTGCTGCGGCGGCGCTACCTGATGCAGTCAGCACACTGGAATTTCGACGCACTGGGCGACACCGCGTTGACCTACGCCGCCGACGCCGGCGTCAGCGAACTGCCCTACCGGCCCGGGCCCGGCCTGTTCTACATCAACCGGCCGACCGTGGACGGCAAGCGCGTGGTGTTGCCGAACACCTGAACTGCATCCACGCATGGCGTGGATCTACCGGGCCGGGTGGACATCTTGCAGTAGATCCACGCCATGCGTGGATGGCCACCCACCGCCGCCGGTCAGCCGGCCTGCTCGACCAGGTTGGCCAGTTCGTCGGCATCGAAACCGGCCAGCAGGCGGGCTTCCATGTTGAACGGTCCGTGCAGGTAACCCCCGGCGTATTCCATCAACAATTGCTTGAAGCGTGCGCGCGGCTCGACACCGGCGCGATCGCAGTACCAGCGGTACCAGCGCGAACCGGCGGCGACGTGCGCGACCTCCTCGCGCAGGATCACTTCCAGCACCTCGGCGGTTTCGCCGTCGCCGACCCTGCGCAGCTTCTCGATCATGCCTGGGGTCACGTCCAGGCCCCGCGCTTCCAGCACGCGCGGCACCAGCGCCATGCGTGCCAGGCCATCGTGCGCGGTCTTCTCGCACATCTCCCACAGGCCATTGTGCGCAGGGAAATCGGCGTACTCGTGGCCATGTACCCGAAGGCGTTCGCGCAGCAGCATGAAGTGCCGCGATTCGTCATCGGCACAGCTGACCCAATCGGCATGGAATGCTGACGGCAGGCCACGGAAGCGGTACACCGCATCCCAGGCCAGGTCGATCGCGTTGAGCTCGATATGGGCAATGGCATGGATGAAGGCGGCCCGCCCTTCCACGCCACCGAGCCCACGCCGCGGCACTTCGCGCGGGTGTACCAGCACCAGCTGCGGCGGCCGGCCCGGCATGCGGATCGGCTCCGCTGGCGGCGCATCGGCGGCCACCTTCAGGCGGCCGGCCCGGAACGCGGCGGCATGGGCCTGGGTCAGCGTGACCTTGCGCAGCGGGTCGGCTTCGGCCAGGCACTGCTGCGCCGCGCGCAGCAGGTCGCCACCGACGTCGGGCACGTCAACCACGGCTGGACCTCAGGCGCGGCGCTTGTGCTTGGCGTCGTCCGAACGCAACTGCTGGATGCGCTCGAAGTAGCCCGGCTCGATACCGGTCGGATAGTGCCCATTGAAGCAGGACGAATCGAAACTGTGCAGTGCCGGATTGCCTTCGCTCACGGCCGCTTCCATGTCTTCGATGTCCTGGTAGATCAGCCAGTCGCAGCCCAGGTGCGCTTCGATCTCTTCCACGGTGCGGTTGTGCGCGACCAGCTCTTCGGCGGCCGGCATGTCGATGCCGTAGATGTTCGGGTAACGCACCGGCGGTGCGGCGCTGGCCAGGTAGACCTTGCGCGCACCTGCATCGCGTGCCATCTGCACGATCTGCTGGCTGGTGGTGCCGCGCACGATCGAGTCGTCCACCAGCAGCACCACGCGGTTGCGGAACTCCAGGTGGATCGGGTTGAGCTTGCGGCGCACCGACTTCACGCGCTCGCCCTGCCCCGGCATGATGAAGGTGCGGCCGATGTAGCGGTTCTTGATGAAGCCTTCGCGGTACTTCACCCCGAGCACGTTGGAGATCTCCAGCGCGGCATCGCGCGAGGTATCCGGGATCGGGATGATGGTGTCGATGTCGTGGTCCGGGCGCAGGCGCAGGATCTTCTCGCCCAGCTTGATGCCCATGCGCATGCGCGCCTTGTGCACCGAAACGTTGTCGATCATCGAATCCGGACGCGCGAAGTACACGTACTCGAAGATGCACGGGGTGTGCTCGGCCGGTTCGGCGCAGATCTCCGAGAACAGCTCGCCACGCGCGGTGATCACCAGCGCTTCGCCCGGCTGCACGTCACGCACGCGCTGGAAGCCCAGCACGTCCAGCGCGGCCGATTCCGACGCGACGATGTACTCATCGCCCTCGGCGTGGCTGCGCTTGCCCAGCACCAGCGGACGGATGCCATGCGGGTCACGGAAGGCGACCAGGCCCAGGCCCAGCACCACGCTGACCACCGCATAGCCGCCCTTGCAGCGGCGATGCACGCCGGCCACCGCACGGATCGCGGCTTCCGGGCTCAGCTGGCGCTGCTGTTCCAGTTCGTAGGCGAACACGTTCAGCAGCACTTCGCTGTCCGAATCGGTGTTGACGTTGCGGCGGTCCTGTTCGAACACCTGCTGGCGCAGCGCCTCGGTGTTGATCAGGTTGCCGTTGTGGGCCAGCGCGATGCCGTACGGCGAGTTGACGTAGAACGGCTGCGCCTCGTCCATGCCTTCCGAGCCGGCGGTCGGGTAGCGCACGTGGGCGATGCCGACGCTGCCTTCCAGGGTGGACATGGTGCGCGCATCGAAGACATCGCGGACCAGGCCGGTGGCCTTCTGCACCCGCAGGCGGCTACCGCTGGCGGTGGCAATGCCCGCTGCGTCCTGGCCACGATGCTGGAGGACGGTCAAGCCGTCATACAACTGCCCGGCGACGTTCTGGTTGCCGACGATTCCGACGATGCCACACATGGTGCGAGGTCTCCGCTGGGCTGTGCCCAGTTACAAGGAAGGTGGCCGTACCTGGCCGGGGATCCCGCCCGCGTCAGGCGCGGGCCGGGCCGGGCGCACGGGCGCCGGCTCGATGTTGCTGGGCAGTGCGGGGGCCCGTCCGGGCTCCGGCTCCACGCTCACGGGCCGCGGCCATCCACCGCCCGCCACTACCTGGTTGAGGACGCCATTATCGCCTGTGACCGACGGCTTGCCCAACACCTGCTGTGGAGATGGGGCGTCCTCGGCCAGAGGCAAGGGCAGCCCTTGCGGCAGCAGCGCCTGCAACGGCAGCACCGGAGCCACCACCTCGTCCAGCTGCGGCAGCTGCGTCTGCATCCACGCCACGGCGGGCTGCAGCACCGGGCGCAACTGGGACTGCCGCCACGCCGGCTCGCCCGGCAGCGCGGTGAAGCCGGCCAGCAACAACAGGACACTGGCGAAGAACACGCCACGGACCACGCCCAGGGCGCCGCCCAGCAGGCGGTCGACACCGCCGAGCAGGGTCAGCTTGATCACTGCCTTGAGCAGCAGGCCGAGCAGGCCCACCAGCACCACGGTGGCCACGAAGACCCCGAGATAACCGGCCAGGTAGTGGCCGCTACCCGGCAACTGCGGTGCGGCCCACCAGTGCGATGCCTGGTTGCCGAAGGTGAATGCTGCCCAGCCGGCCAGCAGCCACGACACCAGCGCTACGACCGTGCCAACGAACCCGCGGATGAAGCCGAACAGAGCGGACGCGCCGATCAGCACGCCCAGCACGATGTCGATCACGCGACCCGCTCCTGCCTACGACAGCGGCGGACAGCGCGCCCGATCACGGGTGCGGCCGGACCATGCCGGCGACGCCGACCTTGGCTGCGACCTGCGCCTTCAACTGCTCGGCATCGGCGCGGTTGGCCACCGGCCCGACGCGGACGCGATGCAGGGTGCCCTTTTCGGTGCGCACCTGTTCGACGAAGGCACTGAACCCGGCGGCACGGACCTTGTCACGCAGCGCGTTGGCATCGTTGGCCTGGCCGAACGCGCCGAGCTGCACGGCGAAGCCGACACCGCTGGCGGCAGGTGCCGCCGGGGTGGCCGGTGCCGTCGCCGGCTTGCTGGCGGTGGCGTCCGGCTTCGGCTCGGGCTTGGTCGCCTCGGGCTTCACTGCCGGCTTCGGCGGCTCCGGCCTGGTGGCCGGGGTGGTGGTCGCAGTCGGCGTGCTCGGCGGCAGGCTTTCACTGTGCACCGGGTTGGCGTTGGCCGACGGTGTGGTCGCCGCGGCCGGGGTGCTGGCCGTCGGCGCCGCCGGGGCCGGCGTGGCGGCGACTGCGGCATTGCTGCTTGCCGCCGCATCCAGTGCAATGACTTCCGCCTTCACATCAGCGCGGATCTTCACCGCCTGCAGGCGGGCCGCCTCGGCCTGGGCACGATCGGCATACGGCCCGACGCGCACGCGCCACGCCTGGCGGCCGTTGATGGTGGCCGTCTCGGTGAATCCCGGCAGCTGCGAGCGCTTCAGGTAGGCGATCACCGCGTCGGCGTCGCCCTTGCTGCCATAGGCACCGAAGGTGACCGCGTAGTTGCCGGCGGCGACTGCGGGCGAGGTATCGACGGTCGGCGGCGTGGCCGGCGCGGCCGCATCCGGCAGCGGCTTGGCCTGGCCACTCTGCAGGCCGGTGGCGCCACCGGCCGGCGCGACCAGCGGCAGCTCGCGGGTTTCAAACTGGCCATCGGCCGGTGCATCCGGCGCGGCGATCGGCACATTGGCCACGCCGCTGTCCGGCGCAGGTCCCTTGACCAGCATCGGCAGGAAAATCACGGCCAGCGCCACCAGCACGATGGCACCAATCAGACGCTGTTTCAGAGGCGTATCCACGTGAGGCGGGCAACTGTCCGGAGGTTGCGGTCGATTATACGGGTGCCGGACCGGACGGCGTCGGCGTTGGCTGAACGTGGATCAGGCGGGGTTCTGCAGCCACTGCAGCGCGGCGGCGGCGGTATGGAAGGACCCGAACACCAGCACGCGGTCGCCGCGACCGGCCCGGGCCAGCACCTGCGCCAGCGCCTGCTCGACGCTCTCGGCCTGCTGCGCGCTGGCAGCGGCGGTCGCGCCCAGACGCGCCTGCAGCTGGCTGGCACTCTGCCCACGCGGACCATCCAGCCCGGCCAGGGTCCACTCGCCCACCACGTCCTGCAGCGCCTGCACCACACCCACCGCGTCCTTGTCCTGCAGCGCGGCATACACGGCCAGCGTGCGGCCGGCCGAGGCTTCGGCCTTCAGCGCACGCGCCAGCTGCGCGGCCGCCTGCGGGTTGTGGCCGACGTCGACGCGGATCTGCACGCCGTCGCGCTCGAACGCCTGCAGCCGCCCTGCGATGCGCGCGGCGGCGATACCGGCCGCCCACGCTGCACGCGGCACCGGCTTGTCCAGCGCGCGCAGTGCGGCGATGGCGGCACCGGCATTGGCCAGCTGGATCGGGCCGGCCAGCGCCGGGGTCGGCAGCTCCATGCGCAGGCCGACATCACGCCAGCGCCAGCGCTGGGCATCGATCGGCTCGTAGAAATAATCGCTGCCGCCGCGGATCGCATTGGCACCGACCAGGTAGGCACGTGCGAGCACGCTCGACGGCGGATCGGTCTCGCCCAGGATCACCGGCTTCCAGCCGCGGATGATGCCGGCCTTCTCGGTGCCGATCGCTTCGCGGTCCTCGCCCAGCCACTCGGCATGGTCGATGTCGACGGTGGTGATCACCGCAACGTCGGCGTCGACGATGTTGACCGCATCCAGGCGACCGCCCAGGCCCACTTCCAGCACCGCCAGGTCCAGCCCGGCGTCGGCGAACAGCTGCAGCGCAGCGAGCGTGCCGTACTCGAAATAGGTCAGCGTGATGTCGCCGCGCGCGGCTTCAATGGCGTTGAACGCAGCGACCAGCGCGGCATCGTCCACGTCCTTGCCATCAATGCGCACGCGCTCGTTGTAGCGCAGCAGGTGCGGCGAGGTGTACGCACCGACCTTCCAGCCCGCGGCGCGCGCGATGGCTTCGATGAAGGCCACGGTGGAACCCTTGCCGTTGGTGCCACCGACCACGATGGTGCGCTTGGCCGGCACGCCCAGGCCCATCGCCGTGGCCACGGCGCGCACGCGCTTCAGGCCCATGTCGATGCTCGCCGGGTGCTGGCGTTCAATGTAGTCCAGCCAGTCGGCCAGGGTGGTCGGGGTGTTCGTCACGGCAGCGGTTCCAGCAGAAGCAGTTGATGCGAAGGGATGGATCAGAGGGCGCGGTGCTTGGCTTCGCCGAAGAACGGCGTGTGGTGGGCGCAGTCGTTCAGGCGCACCACTTCCAGGCTGTCCAGGTCGGCGCCTTCAAGCAGGTTGAGGGTGGTCGGCGCCTGGCGGAAGGTCCACAGGCGGGAAATCGGCAGGCCCAGCACCTTGCACAGGATCACGCGGTTGACCGCGTCATGGGCAACCACCAGCAGGGTGTCGTGCTCGCCGAGGCCTTCGGTGGCACGGGCCAGGCCGCGCCAGCTGCGCTCCAGCACCAGGCGCAGCGATTCGCCACCGGGCATCAACACGGTATCGGGTTCCTCGCGCCAGGCCTGCAGGCGCGACGGGTCCTTTTCGTGGATCTCGCTGGCCAGCAACCCTTCCCATTCGCCGTGGGCGATTTCCTGCAGCTCCGGCTCGGTCAGCAGCATGTCGGCTCGGGCGGCGCCGAGCGCCAGCTGCGCGGTGCGCTGCGCGCGCGACAGCGGCGAGGCGACGGCACGGGTGATGTCGACCGAGGCCAGCCGGGCGCCCAGCGCCTGGGCCTGGGCTTCGCCGATCGGCGAAAGCGGGATGTCGATCTGGCCCTGGTAGCGGCCTTCGGCGTTCCACGGCGTTTCGCCGTGACGGGCAAGCAGGATGCGCATGCGTGCAAGGGGTCCTGGGGGGAGGAGGTTTCCGCATTTCGTTCACATCCTGTGAAGTACGCGGAACACGGATGATACCCGTTCGGCGCACCCGGCCGGACCGGGCATGAAAAAACCCCGCGACGTGGGTCGCGGGGTTTCGGGATTTCCGGCCATCCGATCGATGGTGCCGGCCAGCGGCCGGCACTACCGCAACCGGCTTACTTCGCCAGGTTCAGTTCCTTCAGCAGCTCCGGTGCCGGCGCCACTTCCTGCATGATCCACTGCATGTAGCGGCTGTCGACCGAGATCATGCGGGTCATCACCGGGTCGAACACCCAGTTGGAGCTGACCGACTCCCAGTTGCCGTCGAAGGCCAGGCCGACCAGCTTGCCGTTGGCGTCCAGCACCGGCGAACCGGAGTTGCCACCGGTGATGTCCAGGTTGGACAGGAAGTTCACCGGCACCGAGCCGATGCGCTTGTCTTCCAGGCCGCCGTAGCGCTTGGCCTTGACCGCGTCGAGCAGGGCCTTGGGCGCATCGAACGGATCCACGCCGGTGTCCTTGGCGACGATGCCTTCCAGCGTGGTGAACGGGGTGTAGGCCACGCCGTCCTTGGGCTCATAGCCCATCACGTTGCCGAAGGTGATGCGGAGCGACAGGTTGGCATCCGGGTAGACGAACTCGCCCTGGCTCTTCTTGTAGTCGGCCAGTGCCTGCAGGTACAGCGGGCGCGCGGTCAGCGATTCGCCTTCGCGGATCTTCTTCTGTTCTTCCTGCTTGAGCAGCGACGGCATGATCGCCACCGCGTACTGGATGGCCGGATCGCTGCTGGCTTCAAACGCGGCGCGATCGGCCTTGAACCACTTCAGGCGCGCGTCCAGGCTGCCCAGCTCGGTGCCCGACAGCTTGCTCACCAGCGCCTTGACTGCGTTGGCATCGCTGCCGCCCAGCCAGGTGTTGAGCACGTCGTTGTTGCGCTGCGCGGCCGGGAGGGCGACGTACTGGTCCAGCCAGTAGGTCTGCAGCTGCTGGTCCATCTTCGCCACGTAGCGGCGATCCATCTGCTTCAGGCCACCTTCCAGGGTCGGCAGGTCGCGCTGCTGGTAGCCGGTTTCGCGCTCGGCGTCCGGCTTGGCGCGCTCGATCGACAGGCGGTACAGGCTGATGGCGGCGCTGACTGCCTGGGTGTTGTTGAACTGGCCGACGAACAGGTCACGCTCGCGGGTGGCCTTGCTGGTATCCAGGTGCTTGACCAGTTGCGCGTGCGCGGCCAGGGCCGGCTTGCCGGCGGCGCCTTGCTTCTTCAGCCACGCCAGCACGGCGGCTTCTTCGGCCTGCTTCTGGCCGGCGGCGTCGATGCGCTTGAAGCCTTCCAGCTGGCCCGAGTAGTTCTTGGCCACGTTGTTCATGCTGGCGGCCGTCGCGGCGTACTTCACCTTGACGTCGGCGTCGGCCTTGCCGGCCTCGTCGATCATCTTCAGCACTGCGTTGTAGTGCTTGGCGATGGTCGGGTAGGTCCAGCTGGCGGTTTCGTTGAACTCACCGGCCAGCGCGTAGCGGTTGGTGCGGCCCGGGTAGCCGGCCACCATCACGAAGTCACCGGCGCCCAGCGGCTGGTCGGTGAACTTCAGGAAGTGCTTGGGCTGGTACGGAACGTTGTCGGCCGAGAACGCCGCCGGCTTGCCGTCCTTGCCGACGTAGGCGCGGTAGAACGAGAAGTCGCCGGTGTGGCGCGGCCACATCCAGTTGTCGACGTCGCCGCCGTACTTGCCGACGCTGCCCGGGGGCGCGTAGACCAGGCGCACGTCCTTGATTTCCATGTTGCGGAACAGGCGGTAGGTGTTGCCGCCGGAGAAGGTGTACAGGCGGCAGCGGAAGCCTTCCTCGGCTTCACAGGCGGCGACCTGGGCCTTGTCGAAGGCGTCCAGCGCGCGGCTGCGGGCCAGCGGATCGTTGCCGGCAGCGGCGATGGCGGCCTTGGCCTGCGCGGTGACATCGGTGATCTGGTCCAGCACATAGACGCGGGCGTTCGGGCCGGCGCTCAGCTCATCGCTGTGCTTGGGCGCATTGAAGCCATCCTTGATCAGGTTCTTCTGCGCGGTCGAATTCAGCTGGATGGCGCCATAGGCGCAGTGGTGGTTGGTGACCACCAGGCCCTGCGGCGAGACAAAGCTGGCGGTGCAGCCGCCGAGGGCGACAACCGCACCCATCGGGTCGCCGGTCAGGTTGGACAGCTGCTCCGGGGACAGCTTCAGGCCGGCCTTCTGCAGCGGGCCGGCGATTTCCGGCAGCTGCTGCGGCACCCACATGCCTTCAGCGGCATGGGCGACCTGGGCCAGCCCGAGGCTGGCGACGATGGAGAATGCAAGCAGGTTCGAGCGCATGGAGCGGCCCCTGGTAGTGGAACCCTCGATTGTAGCCCGCCTCCCCGCCCCGCCCCGCACCCCGGAAGTCATGGGCCTACTTCTTGCTCTGCCACGCGCACGTGAGCCGCGCACACGGAAATCGTCCAGAGGGGGCGTGGTCACCCTGGACGGGACCGTTGGCGCCATGGATGGCGCCATCGAGCACCATGGATGGGCTTTTGCGTGTCCCGGCCAGGGTGACCACGCCCCCCTCCCCCGAACCAGGGAGGCGCTGCTGTTCGCAGTACGTTCGAAGTGCCCGCCGGCGCACGCCTTTCGTTCCGCCACTGCACCCGCAGCGCAACATGGGAAATCCGCGCGGCACCCTATAATCCGCGCTTTCCCCCTGATGAGTTCCACCCCGATGGCGCAGCAAACGATGAAGGCCCTGGTCAAGCGCGAAGCGGCCAAGGGCATCTGGCTGGAAGAGGTTCCGGTTCCGACCCCGGGCCCGAACGAGGTCCTGATCAAGCTCGAGAAGACCGCGATCTGCGGTACCGACCTGCACATCTACCTGTGGGACGAGTGGAGCCAGCGCACCATCAAGCCGGGCCTGACCATCGGCCACGAGTTCGTCGGCCGCATCGCCGCGCTCGGCTCGGCGGTGACCGGCTACGAGATCGGCCAGCGCGTCTCGGCCGAAGGCCACATCGTCTGCGGCCACTGCCGCAACTGCCGTGGCGGTCGCCCGCACCTGTGCCCGAACACCGTCGGCATCGGCGTCAACGTCAACGGCGCCTTCGCCGAATACATGGTGATGCCGGCCAGCAACCTGTGGCCGATCCCCGACCAGATCCCGTCGGAGCTGGCCGCGTTCTTCGACCCGTATGGCAACGCCGCGCATTGCGCGCTGGAGTTCGACGTGATCGGTGAGGACGTGCTGATCACCGGTGCCGGCCCGATCGGCATCATCGCCGCGGGCATCTGCAAGCACATCGGTGCGCGCAACGTGGTGGTGACCGACGTCAACGACTTCCGCCTGAAGCTGGCCGCCGACATGGGTGCCACCCGCGTGGTCAACGTCGCCAACCAGTCGCTGAAGGACGTGATGAAGGAACTGCACATGGAGGGCTTCGACGTGGGCCTGGAAATGAGCGGCAACCCGCGTGCGTTCAACGACATGCTCGACTGCATGTACCACGGCGGCAAGATCGCGATGCTCGGCATCATGCCCAAGGGCGCCGGCTGCGACTGGGACAAGATCATCTTCAAGGGCCTGACCGTGCAGGGCATCTACGGCCGCAAGATGTACGAGACCTGGTACAAGATGACCCAGCTGGTGCTGTCCGGCTTCCCGCTCGGCAAGGTGATGACCCACCAGCTGCCGATCGACGACTTCCAGAAGGGCTTCGACCTGATGGAAGAAGGCAAGGCTGGCAAGGTCGTGCTGAGCTGGAATTGACCCTTCGCCGCGCGCGATGGGTGGGTGCCGAGCTTGTAGTGGGTGCCGAGCTTGCTCGGCACACCTTGAATCTGAAAAAGGCGCCCGATGGGCGCCTTTTTCGTAAAGCGTGCCAGGCAAGCCTGGCACCTACCGAAGCAAGGGTTATTTGCCGACCGCCACGGTCAGCAGCACGCGGCTGTGCGCCAGCTTGCCGGAGTTGTCGCGGCCATTGCCGTCGGTGCCGTAGTAGCCCAGGCCCACGTTGAACAGGCCGAACTGGCGGCTGACGCCCACGTTCCAGTCGGTGTAGTCCTTGGCCAGGCCCTTCTCGAAGCTGCTGCGGCCGACATTGGCATTGAGCGTGAACTGCTTCGGCAGGCCCCACTGGCCGCCGACACCGTAGTACCAGCCGTCGGTGCCGCTGTTCCACTGGTCGTTGGTGTACGCCACGGTGAGCTTGTAGGTCTCATCCAGCGTGGTGGTGGTGATCAGCTCGTTGTAGTTCAGGCTGCTTGCACCCAGGTAGGTGTAGCGGTTCAGCAGCACGTCGAAGTTGACGCGCGGGGTGACGTCCACGCCGTAACCGATCTGGTAGTCGATCTCGGTGTTCGGATCGCCCGGACCGAAGTCCACGCCCGAACCCCAGACGCCGGCATACAGGCCCACCGGCGAGGTATAGGTGAAACCGGCCTGCAGGGTCGGCTTTTCGTCCGTCTGCGATACACCGCGGAACAGGTAGTCCGACACCGCCGTGACGTTCCAGCTGTAAGGCGATTCGTTGTCCTGGGCACTGGCCGCGAACGGCGCAAGGGTCAGGGCGGCGGCAATGGCGAGGCAGGCACGGGCGTGCTTCATGGGCGTCTCCGAGGGTGGCGGGGGCGGGAAGGGGGAGCGGGCAACCGGCGCCAGACAGGCACGGTTCACGAATTTTTAACCCGTTTGCTATTGCGATGCAACATGTGCCGGCCGTGGCGATGCCCTGCCCGGCCCGGTCGATGGCCATCGTTGCCCGGTAGAATCAGCGGTTTCCCGTGCTGAGCCGTGCCCACGCCATGACCGACGCCTCCTCCGCCCTGACCCGCCACTACGCCGAGGAACTGGACGCCATCCGCGCCCAGGGCCTGTTCAAGTCCGAGCGGATCATCACCAGCCCGCAGTCGGCCGAGATCACCCTCGACGACGGCCGCAAGGTGCTCAACTTCTGTGCCAACAACTACCTGGGCCTGGCCGACCACCCGGACCTGATCCAGGCCGCCAAGGACGCACTGGATACCCACGGCTTCGGCATGGCCTCGGTGCGCTTCATCTGCGGCACCCAGGACCTGCACAAGCAGCTGGAAAAACAGATCGCCGACTTCTTCGGCAAGCAGGACACCATCCTGTATGCGGCCTGCTTCGATGCCAACGGTGGCCTGTTCGAGCCGCTGCTGGGCGAGAACGACGCGATCATCTCCGATGCGCTGAACCACGCCTCCATCATCGACGGCGTGCGCCTGTGCAAGGCCAAGCGCTTCCGCTACGCCAACTGTGACATGGCCGACCTGGAAGCGCAGCTGCAGGCCGCCGATGCTGCCGGCTGCAAGACCAAGCTGATCACCACCGATGGCGTGTTCTCGATGGACGGCTTCATCGCCCCGCTGGACGAGATCACCGCGCTGGCGAAGAAGTACAACGCGCTGGTGCATATCGACGAATGCCACGCCACCGGCTTCCTCGGTGCCACCGGCCGCGGCTCGGCCGAGGTCAAGGGCGTGCTGGAGAAGATCGACATCATCACCGGCACCCTGGGCAAGGCCATGGGCGGCGCGCTGGGTGGCTTCACCTGCGCCAGCGCCGAGGTGATCGAACTGCTGCGCCAGCGCTCGCGCCCGTACCTGTTCTCCAATTCGCTGCCGCCGCACGTGGTCGCCGCCGGCATCAAGGCGTTCGAGATGCTCGCGGCCGCCGATGACCTGCGCAGCACCCTGGCCGGGAACACCGCCTACTTCCGCGAGAAGATGACCGCGGCCGGCTTCGACGTGAAGCCCGGCGTGCACCCGATCAGCCCGGTGATGCTGTACGACGCGCCGCTGGCGCAGAAGTTCGCCGAGCGCCTGCTCGAAGAAGGCATCTATGCGATCGGTTTCTTCTTCCCGGTGGTGCCCAAGGGCCAGGCGCGCATCCGCACGCAGATCAGCGCCGCGCACAGCCGCGAGCACCTGGATCGCGCGATCGATGCGTTCACCCGCATTGGTGTCGAACTGGGCGTGATCAAGGGCTGAGCACAGCCGGGGTCGGATCCCTTTCCGCAGGAAAGGGCTCTGACCCCACCAGGCAAGGCGTGCCGACCAAGGTCGGCACCTACCGGGTTTGGTGGCGTGCCGACCCAGGTCGGCACCTACCGGAGCTTGATGGTGTGCCGACCCAGGCCGGCACCCCCAGGCGTCATTTCTTTTTCTTCTTGCCCTTCGGCTCGTCCTTGCTGGCCACCACCACCGGCTTGGCGGCGGCATCCTGGCCGTTGCCCTTGGCCACGCGGATGCCGTTGGCCTTCATCCAGGCATCGAACTGGTCGGCGGTCATCTTCTTGTCGCCATCGCTCATCAGGAAGCGATAGCTGCCACGGCCATCCAGTTCCGGGGTCTTCACTTCCACCACCGGGGTCTCGGCCGGCGTTTCCGCCTTGGCCACCTTCTTGTGGCCGCCACAGGCGGCCAGCAGCATCATAGGCAGCAACAGGCCTGCGCAGCGCAGGGTTTGGTTGAGGGTCGGGTGGTACATGGGCAGGCTCCGTTCGGGAAATTCAACAACCAGGCGCCCCCTACGCCTGGAACGGTGGCCGGCAGCTGCCGGCCGCGGGCGCTGATCAGCCCGCTGCAGCGGCCCCCAGCCGCTGCTGGTCGCTGACCTCCAGCACCCGCCACTGGCCCTTGCCGAGATCGCCGAGCGTGAGCTCTCCGATCGCAACCCGGACCAGGCGCAACACCTGCAGGTCGAAAGCCGCCAACAGGCGACGGATATGGCGATTGCGGCCCTCATCGAGGACCACCTCCAGCCACGCGGTCTTGTCGCCGCTGCGCAGCACGCGCACGGCCTGGGCGACGAGGAATTCGCCCTCGTCCTCCACCCCGGCCTGCAGCGCCGCCAGGGTGGCGTCATCGGGCAGGCGATCCACCTGCACGTGGTAGGTCTTGTCCGGCCCCGTCTGCGGATCGGTCAGGCGGGCCGCCCATTGCGGGTCATTGCTGAACAGCAGCAGCCCCTCGCTGGCCTTGTCCAGGCGCCCAACCGGCGCGATCCACGGCAGGCCAGCGCCGTCGAAGCAGCGGTACACGGTGTCGCGGCCGCGCTCGTCCTGCGCGGTGGTCACCACCCCGCGCGGCTTGTTGAGCATCAGGTAAAGGCGCTGCGGCGCGCCCAACGGCTGGCCATCGACCTCGATCGGCGGCGCCGGCTGTGCAATCGGAAACTCTGGGTCACGGACGATGCGCCCGGACACCCGTACACGGCCTTCGGCGATCCAGCGCGCGGCCTCGCTGCGCGAACACACCCCGGCCTTGGAAAGCACACGTGCCAGGCCATGGCGCACGCCACTGGAGACATTCGGGTTCGCACGCCCACGCGATGCGTGGGAGCGGGCGGCGGGGGCAGCAGGTGGGCGGCGCGTGCGCAAGCCTCTGCTCCCCGCGCGGCTTACTTCTTCTCGCCCGGCTTGGTTTCAGCCGGTGCTTCGGCGGCGGCCGGGACGGCGGCCGGTGCCGGACGGGCCTTGACCACACGCACGCCGCGCGCCTTCATCCAGGCGTCGAATTCTTCGGCGGTCATGCGCTTGCCGTTCTGGCTCATGTCGAAGCGCCACGGCGTGTTGTCGAACTCGGTCTGCGGCTTGTACGCCGCCGGATCATTCGGCTTCACCGCCGGCGCGCTCGGAATGGCCTTGGCGATGTTCTGGCAGCCATCGATGCGCAGGCGCTGCAGCACCTGGTCCAGCGACTGCGATGGGTCGTAGTTGCTGCTCAGCACGCCGGCCGGCATGCCCAGCTGATTGCCGCGGATGTACAGCTCGTCGGCCACCGGTGCGATGGTCGTGGCCGGCAACGGCAGCGGCGAGGCGCTGGTGTTGACCGAGCAATCGACCGCAGCGTGGGCGGCGGGAATCAGGGCCAGCGCCAGGACGGCGGCCGATGCAGAGCGCAGCATGATGGGCATCCACGAAAGGAAGTGACGCGGCGAGTTTAGCAATGCCGCGACAGCTTTCAAGCGCCACTTTCAATGAATACGGCAACTCATTGGTTTTACGAACAAAATCCCGACGAACGGTCGCCACTACCGGGGTAGACGCGGGTTTCCCGACCGCAGAAACAACAAGACCCGGCCGAAGCCGGGTCCTGCAGTGTCTTACGGGCAGAGCGTCAGAACTTAGTTCTGGACGTTCAGCTCGGTACGACGGTTCTTGGCGCGACCTTCCGGGTTGTCCGAACCATCCGGGTTGGTGTTCGGAGCAATCGGACGGCTCTCGCCGTAGCCGATCGGGCCGACCAGGCGACCGGCGTCAACGCCGTTCTTGGTCAGGTAGTTGTACACGGCGGTGGCGCGACGCTCCGACAGCTTCTGGTTGTAAGCGTCGGTACCCTTCGAGTCGGTGTGACCGGCAACTTCAACGCGCAGATCCGGGTAACGCTTCAGGATCTCGGTGGCTTCGCTCAGGATCGCCACGGCGTCCGGACGCAGGTTCGACTTGTCGAAGTCGAAGTTGACGCCCTTCAGGTCGATGGAGACCGGCACCGGGCAACCGTCCGGACCGATGGTCTGACCCGGCTGCGAGTTCGGGCACTTGTCGTCGCAGTTGTTGACGCCGTCACCGTCGTCATCCAGGTCGGCGCAGCTCGGGGCAACCGGAGCCGGAGCCGGAGCAGCCGCGACCGGAGCCGGGCCCAGCGGGATCACGACGCCGACCGAAGCCAGCACGTCGCCGAACCAGCTTTCGTTGCGAGCAGCGATGCTCTGATCGTCGAAATCAGCGCGGTAGGCAACTTCGGCGCGGACAGCAACGCGCTTCTCGAAGGTGGTCTGCAGACCGACGCCGACCTTGGCGGCAACGTTGCCGTCCTTGCGCTTACCCGGGCCAGCGGCGCTCAGCGGGTAGGTTTCTTCCGACTTCTGGTAGCCCAGGCCACCCAGGATGTACGGGTTCCAGCCGCGGCCTTCCTTGATGAAGTGGCGACGCAGGTCCAGCGAGACGCCGTACTGCGACCAGTTCTGGTCCTTGTTCGCGTCGAAGTTCGGGTTCTGGTAGTTCAGCTCACCGTCCAGCGACCAGTTCGGGCTGATGAACTTACCCAGGCCCAGGGTCACGAACGGAGCGTCATTGGTCAGACGGTCGCTGTCCTGGAAGTTGAAGCCGGCCGAACCGGTCAGGTACCAGCGGTCATCGAACTCCTGCGCGGAGGCAGCCTGGGCGAAAGCCAGACCACCCAGCAGCGCGGCAGTAAGGATCTTCTTGTTCATTGAGTACAGCTCCTATTTCGGGGGTATGAAACCGGTAGAGGCATGGGCCAGCACTAGTGCGTCGATGTTCGACAGCCGATTCAGCACGCCACCGCCGCGAACATTATGCTCAGGCGGGTGAAGGTCATGTTAACAGTCCCGTAACATGTGAAATCCTGCGTCCGACCCTCCACCGGTCCGACGTTGAAACCCTATACAGGATGATGAAAATCCGCAAGACCCTCACGCTGCAAGGGTTTGACGGGGTTTAGGCACGGCATACGACATTGTGTCGCACCCCATCGCTCGCGGTGGTTCAGCGCGTCTGCTGAAACGTGAGGAACCTTATGATGAGGTCACGAACCCAGCCGGAGCCGTGATGAAAGCCGTCGCCCTGAGTCGTGAATCCCACCCTGCGCTGTGCGATATCCACCTGCCGCCGCCACTCCCTCCCAGCGGTCGCGACCTGCTGGTCCGGGTCGAGGCGATCTCGGTCAACCCGGTCGACGGCAAGCAGCGCGCGGCTGCCGATCCGAGCAGGCTCGATGCTCCACGCGTGCTCGGCTGGGACGCCTCCGGCGTGGTCGAGGCGATCGGCGAGGAGGCCAGCCTGTTCGCCTCTGGCGATGAGGTCTATTACGCCGGGGATGTCACCCGCCCGGGATGCAACGCGCAGTACCAGCTGGTGGATGAGCGACTGGTGGCGCGCAAGCCGACCACGCTCGACTTCGCCGAAGCGGCTGCACTGCCGCTGACCACACTGACCGCGTGGGAGCTGCTGTTCCAGCGCATGCCGCTGCAGCTCGATGACCGCCGCCACGCCGGCCAGCACCTGCTGGTGATCGGCGGCGCCGGTGGCGTCGGCTCGATGGCGATCCAGCTCGCCCGCCACGCCGGCTTTGAAGTGATCGCCACGGCCTCACGTGACGCCTCGATCGACTGGTGCCGACGGATGGGCGCCCAGCACGTCATCGACCACCGGCAGCCCCTGCTGCCGCAGCTGCAGGCACTGGGCATCGATGCGGTGCAGGTCGCGCTCAACCTGGCCGACACCGACCATTACTGGGAAGAACTGGGTCAGGTGCTGGCGCCGCAGGGCCACGTCGGCCTGATCGTCGAGCCGCGCGGTGCGTTGCGCATCGGCGATCCCTACAAGGCCAAGTGCATCGGCATCCACTGGGAATTCATGTTCGCGCGCTCGCGCTTCGCCACCGCCGACCGCATCGAGCAGCACCGTATCCTCAGCCGTGCGGCCAGCATGATCGATGCCGGCCAGCTGCGCGGCACGCTGAGCGAAACACTGGGCACGATCACTGCCGCGAATCTGGACACCGCGCATCAGCGCCTGGCCAGCGGACGCACGGTGGGCAAGCTGGCGTTGGCGGGCTGGTAATCGCGGCTGGGTAGCGTCGAGCTTGCTCGACTGTTGCATAACGCAGTCGAGCGAGCTCGACGCTACCCCCCATCCGCCCGGCCTGTGCGGTCGGATTGCCCGGCATCTGTATCTATTGAAGCGTCAAGTTCGGGATTACGGTGGCAACAGATCCCTCCCCCGAGCCTGTCATGCCCACCGCCCTGCCCCTGCGCCTGCTGCAACTGATCACCGGCCTGTTCCTGTACGGCTTCGGTGCCTCGCTGATGATCCGTGCCGCGATCGGCGTGGCGCCCTGGGACGTTCTCTCGCAGGGCATCGCCGCGCAGACGCCGCTGTCCTTCGGCCTGGCGACCAATGTCATCGGCGCACTGGTGCTGCTGCTGTGGTGGCCATTGCGGCAGAAGCCGGGCGTGGGCACGGTGCTCAACGTCATGCTGATCGGCCCCTCCGCGCAGTTCGGGCTGTGGCTGCTGCCGCCGGCCGTTGGCCTTGGCTGGCAGCTGGCGATGTTCTGCGCCGGCATGCTGCTGGTCGCGCTGGCCACCGGCCTGTACATCGGCGCCAAGCTCGGCCCGGGCCCACGCGATGGCCTGATGACCGGCCTGCATGCCCGCACCGGCTGGCCGATCTGGAAGGTGCGCAGCCTGATCGAGGGCAGCGTGCTGCTGCTGGGCTGGTGGCTGGGGGGCAACGTCGGCGTCGGCACCCTGGTCTTCGCGCTGCTGATCGGCCCGCTGTGCGGAGTGACGCTGGGCTGGTTCGGCATTGGCCGGCCGTCACCGGTCGTGACCGCCGCTGGCCGGCAACCGCAATCGCCCTGAGCTGATCAGGATGCCGGCCAGCGGCCGGCACTACCGCCCCCGGAGTTCGGGGGCAGCGCCGCAGGCGCGGGGGCGTGGAGGCCCGGTAAGTGGGGCCCGCGGTTCGCGCAGCGAATTGCGGGAGCGACAGCACGCATGTGCCGAGCGTACCCGGCCGGCGGCCGGCACTACCCGACCGTCAGACAACGGCCGGCACATGGCGGCCCTTGCCCCGGCCGCCGTTTCGCGGCACGCTTCGCGCTTCCGTACGCAAGCGTATCGACCATGTCGCCAGCCAACGAAAGCGCCTATCCCCACCTGTTCGCCCCGCTGGACCTGGGCTTCACCCAGCTGCGCAATCGCGTCCTGATGGGTTCGATGCACACCGGCCTGGAAGATCGCGCCCGCGACTTCCCGCGGCTGGCGGCCTACTTCGCCGAACGCGCCGAGGGCGGCGTCGGCCTGATCGTCACCGGCGGCTTCGCGCCGAACGTGGTGGGCTGGCTGAAGCCCTTCGGCGGCAAGCTGTCCTGGCCCTGGGAAGTGCGCCCGCATCGGCAGCTCACTGCGGCCGCGCACCAGCACGGCGCGAAGATCTGCCTGCAGCTGCTGCACGCCGGTCGCTATGCCTACCATCCGCTGTCGGTGGCACCGTCGAAGCTGAAGGCGCCGATCAACCCGTTCACCCCGCGCGCGCTGTCGGCCCGTGGCGTCGAACGGCATATCGCCGACTACGCACGCAGCGCCAGGCTGGCCCGCGAAGCCGGCTACGACGGCGTGGAAGTGATGGGCTCGGAGGGCTACCTCATCAACGAGTTCATCGCCCCGCGCACCAACACGCGCACCGACCGCTGGGGCGGCGACGCCAGCCAGCGCATGCGCTTCGCGGTGGAGATCGTGCGCCGCATCCGCGAGGCCTGTGGCCCGGACTTCATCATCATCTACCGCCTGTCGCTGGTCGACCTGGTCGACGACGGCAGCAACTGGGACGAGATCGTGCAGCAGGCCCAGGCCATCGAGGCCGCCGGCGCGACGATCATCAATTCCGGCATCGGCTGGCATGAAGCGCGCATCCCGACCATCGCCACCTCGGTGCCGCGCGCGGCGTTTGCCGGGGTCACCGCCAAGCTCAAGCCGCATGTGAGGCTGCCGCTGGTGGCCACCAACCGCATCAACATGCCCGAGGTCGCCGAACGCATCCTGGCCGACGGCGGCGCCGACATGGTGTCGCTGGCGCGCCCGCTGCTGGCCGACCCGCAATGGCCGAACAAGGCGCGTGCCGGCCGTGCCGAGGCCATCAACACCTGCATCGCCTGCAACCAGGCCTGCCTGGACCACGTGTTCGAGAACAAGCTGGCCAGCTGCCTGGTCAACCCACGTGCCGCGCACGAAACCGAGCTGGTGTACCGCCCGACCACCATGCCGAAGAGGGTGGCCGTGGTCGGTGCCGGACCGGCCGGGCTGGCCTGTGCCACGGTTGCCGCCGAGCGCGGCCATCAGGTCACCCTGTTCGATGCCCACGAGGAGATCGGCGGCCAGTTCAACGTGGCCAAGCGTATTCCGGGCAAGGAAGAGTTCTACGAGACCCTGCGCTACTTCCGACACAAGCTGGCCGAAACCGGGGTGCAGCTGCGCCTCGGTACCCGTGCCGACGCCGCCAGCCTGGCCTGCTTCGACGCGGTGGTGCTGGCCACCGGGATCACGCCGCGCAAGGTCGATTTCCCCGGTGCGGATCACGCCAAGGTGGTCAGCTACCTGGACGTGCTGCTGGGCCGGGTCGAAGTCGGTGCCAATGCCGCGATCATCGGCGCCGGTGGCATCGGCTTCGATGTCGGCGAGTTCCTCAGCCACGCCGGCGAGTCGCCGTCGCTGGACCCGCAACGCTGGATGGCCGAATGGGGCGTGGACAGCACCTTCGAGGCCCGCGGCGCGTTGGCCCCGCCGCAGCCGGAGGCGTCGCCGCGCCGGCTGTGGCTGCTGCAGCGCAGCCCAGGCAAGCCCGGTGCGCGGCTGGGCAAGACCACCGGCTGGATCCACCGCGCCACGCTGAAGGCCAAGGGCGTGCGCATGCTCGGCGGGGTCGAGTACCTCGGCGTGGACGACGAGGGCCTGCGCATCCGCGTCGACGGCAGCGAGCAGCTGCTGCCGGTCGACCATGTGGTGATCTGCGCCGGGCAGGAACCGAACCGCACGCTGCAGGCCGAGCTGCAGGCCGTCGGCATCGACGCGCAGCTGATCGGTGGTGCCGATGTGGCCGCCGAACTGGACGCGAAACGGGCCATCGACCAGGGCAGTCGCGTCGCCGCTGCGCTTTGATGGCCGCCTGAATGGGGGGCGGAATGTGATTTCCGTCACCCCTTCGGAACCTGAATGTCAAGCCGGACGGTTCACGATGCGTTCGGCTATCCCCCCCTACCTTGCGCCATCTTTCCGCTCACCAGCCAGTTTCCGGTGAGCCGGCGCGGCCCCCTCGATCGGTACTGATCGTTTCTTTTGGGGCCGCCCACGGGGCGGCCCCGATGGCCGCCTCCCCATGACGCCAAGTCGTACACCGCCTCCTGTCGCCCTGCGGCCGGAATCGGAGGGTGCGGCCCATACGGAGCAAGGAGTTATATGAAACTGGCCTGGATTCTCTGGCTGTCGCAGTTGTTGCCGCAGCCGGCCGCTGATTCATTGTGTTTGAGCACCACCGTGTACCTGGAAGCCCGCGACCAGACCCTGCGCGGCCAGCAGGCCGTCGCCGAGGTCGCCCTGCGCCGCCTCGACAGCGGCCTGTGGGGCGATTCGATGTGCCAGGTGGTCACCGCGCGCAAGCAGTTCGCACCGACCATCGTCTCCCCCGGCACCCAGCTGGGCAACGACGCGGCCTGGAGCGAAGCGATGGACGTGGCCTTCGACGCCGAGCGCAACTGGGCGCTGCCGGCCGGCGAGCGCCGCGAGATCGTACCCGGCGCCAGCCACTTCGCTGCGCTGTCGATCGCCAGCCCGAACTGGCGCAACGCCTACCAGGTGGCCACCATCGGCGATCACACCTTCTATAAGGTGCAGAACCTCAAGCCGCGGCAGTCGTAACGATCCGTGCTGGCGGCAGCGTTGCCGCCCGCCGCCAGGCTCTGGGATAGTGGGCGCTTCCCGCCCGCATCACCTGGAGTTCCCATGAAGCTGTACAGCAAGCCCGGTGCCTGTTCCACCGCCGACCACATCGCCCTGCAGTGGACCGGCCAGCCGTTCGAGGTTGAACTGCTGAACAAGGACACCCTGAAGGGTCCGGAATTCCTCAAGATCAATCCGGCCGGTGCGGTACCCGCGCTGGTCGACGGCGACTTCGTGCTGCTGCAGAACGCCGCGATCATGGGCTACATCGCCGACAGCTTCCCGCAGGCCGGGCTCATTGGCGACGGCAGCCCGCGCCAGCGCGCCGAAGCCACCCGCTGGCTGGCCTTCGTCAATTCCGATGTCCACCCGGCCTTCTCGCCGCTGTTCGCGCCGGGCAAGTTCATCGCCGACGAAGGCCAGTTCGACGCCATCCGCGCCGCTGCGCACAAGCGCCTGCGTGGCCTGTTCGAGACCGCCGACAAGCAGCTGGCCGACAAGCCGTGGCTGGCCGGTTTCCGCAGCTACGCCGACCCGTACTTCTACATCACCCTGCGCTGGGCCGCCGGCGCCAAGGTCGATCTGTCCGGCCTGGACAACCTGGCCGCGTACAAGGCGCGCATGGACGCCGACGCCGGCGTGCAGGCCGTGCTGAAGGCCGAAGGCCTGGCCTGAGGCTTATCTGGGGTCGGATCCGTCTGCAGCGCAGGCGGCTCTGACCCCATCTTCGCCATCAACCGATCTGCCGGATCACTTCGCCCTTGGCGTCGCGCAGATAGGTGGGCACCACTTCAATGCGCAGCGCACCTGCCAGCGGATAGATCCCGCGTTCGGCACGCACGCTCGCCAACGCCTGCAATCCGGCTGCATCCAGCGCCCAGCGCGCGCTGTCGGCGGACACCTCGCTGGCGTCACCGGCCCCGGCCGCAATGAACGCCCACTGCCGCTCGCGGCTGACCAGTTCCAGCGATTTGCCGTGAGGCAGGCGCAGTGGCAGCAGTTCGCACACGCTGGCGACCTGGCCGGCGCCCAGCACCAGGGTGGTGATGCCGGCCTCCTGCCGCCAGTCCAGGGTTTCGATGAACAGCATCCCGGTGCTCGAGCCCTCGCGCTCGCTGCCCGCCCGCACCTGCGCGGCCAGCGCCGGATCAGCCAGCAGGTTTCCGCGATGCAGGTCGCTGATCCACAGCGGCATCGCCGGCCGCAATGCCTGCAGCACGCCACGCGTCGACCAGCGCTTGACCGCCTCCATCTCTTCGTCGGTCAAGCCCACCAGCTGCAGGAACTGCAGATGACCATTGGCGGTATCGCGCGGCGGCAGCTGCGGATCGGCAACGAAGGCCAGATGGCACAGGCGGGTCTGTGTTTCCAACGCGATCGGGCCATTGGCGTTGAGATGGTGGCCGTCCTCGAATACGTTTCCGCTGCCGAACACGTAGCGCGCCAGGTTCTGCAGCAGGTTCATCGGCCACACCGGCGGCGGGCTGTCGCCGCGCTCGTCGGCATCGGCCGCCAGCCGGAAGGTCAGCTCGAAACCGTAGCCGCTGGCAGCCGGGTCACTGCTCTCCTTGGCGTACAGTTCGGAGAAGCCATAGGTGATGTAATGCCAATGCGGTACCGGCGCATCTGCCCAGTACACGCTGATGCCATCCAGTGGGTCCTGGCCTCCCAGTGTGTACGGCAGCGCGGTGCCGTAATGACGCGGTTCCTGGCCGGCGTACAACGGGGCCAGTGCCGCGTTGATCACGTCCCAGCCCGGGGTATCGGTATCGTCGTGGTCGTCCTGCACGCGGAACTCCTTGCGGGGTAGTGAACCGATCACTTTACGCGGTGACTCAGGCCTGCACGACCTCGCCATCCGCATGCACCAATGCCGCCTGGGTTTCCTGCCACCAACGTTGCGCGAGCGCCGGGCTGCGCGCCTTGCCCACCGCCGCCAGCAGTTCCGGGCACAGACGCTCCAGCGCCAGCGCATCGGTGCAGCGTTCGATCTTCAACTGCATGAAGTAGCCCTTCAGGCCCAGATGGCGGCGCACGGCCTCACTCATTGCGTCGTACAGCTGCTGGTACAAGGCCGGGTCCTGTTCGCGGCCGCTGCTGATGCCGCGCACCGGTGCCGCCTCGGCGCTGCCTCCAACCGCTTCGATCAGGCCCAACGCGGCCAGTTGTTCCAGTGCGTCCGGTGGTGCGCGCAGGCCTTCGAACAGGCCACGCAGTTCGGTGTCATCGCGATGGCCGTCGACCATCAACAGGATCGAACGCAGCGCCGCCGGCAGGCGCCGACCGCGGTCTTCGATTTCCTGGCGGCCAGCGGCCGTCTTGGCGTGCAGCAGTGCCATGCATCCCCCCAATCCTCGATGCGCAATGCCAGCGCGCCCGTGCCGGGCACGCCCCCTGGTTGCCACCGTCGAAGCCTGCGCAGCTTCCCCGAAGCGCAGGCTCTGTTGCAGACCGATGACAGGGCGAGCTTAGCGCAAGTCCTGGCAGGCTTGGATAGTGCCGGCCGCTGGCCGGCAATCCTGCATGCCGAGGTTGCCGGCCAGCGGCCGGCACTACCGGCTTACCGCCCCAGCGCGCGGCGGATCTCTTCCAGCGCGCCGGGGTCATCCAGCGTCGACAGGTCACCCGGATCGCGCTGCTCGGCCAGCGCCTGCAACGAGCGCCGCAGCAGCTTGCCGGAGCGGGTCTTGGGCAAGGCGTTGACCACGTGCACGTGCGCCGGGCGCGCCACCGCACCCAGCGAGGCGGTCACCGTGGCCATCATCTCGGCCACCACCGGCGCCGGATCCTCGCCATCGAGTCCCTGCTTGAGGGTGACGAACACCAGCGGCACCTGCCCCTTCAACTCGTCCTTGACCCCGATCACCGCCGCTTCGGCCACGCGCGGGTGGCTGGAAATGGCTTCCTCGATTTCACGCGTGCCGAGGCGATGCCCGGCCACGTTGATCACATCGTCGGTGCGGCCGAGGATGAAGGTGTAGCCATCGTCATCGCGGATCGCCCAGTCCAGCGAGCTGTACAGCAGCTCCTTGAAGTGGCTGAAGTAGCTCTGCAGGAAGCGGCTGTCGTCGTTCCACACCGTGCTCATGCAGCCCGGCGGTAACGGCGGCGAGACTACCAGCACGCCCTTCTGCCCCGGTGCCACTTCCTCGCCGGTGTTCTCATCGATCACCTTCATCCGGTAGCCGAGGTTGGGGAAACCGGGAGAGCCGAAGCGCACCGGTTTCATCTCCAGCCCCGGCAGCAGGGTCAGCGCCGGCCAGCCGGTTTCGGTCTGCCAGTAGTTGTCGATGATCGGCTTGCCCAGCGCGTCACTGATCCAGTGCGCGGTCGGCTCGTCCAGGGGTTCACCGGCCAGGAACAGGTACTTCAGTGCGCCCAGGTCATGGCGGTGGATGAAGTCCGCATCGTGCTTCTTCAGCACGCGGATGGCGGTAGGCGAAGAGAACATCGTGCGCACGTTGTACTGCTCGCACAGCGCCCACCAGATGCCTGGATCGGGGTTGGTCGGCAGCCCTTCGTACAACAACGAAGTGCAGCCACCGATCAACGGTCCGTACACGTTGTAGGAATGACCGACGGCCCAGCCGACATCGGAGGTGGAGAACATCACCTGCCCCGGCTTGCAGTCGAACACGGTTTCCATCGATTGCGCCATCGCCACCGCGTAGCCGCCGACATCTCGCTGTACGCCCTTCGGCTTGCCGGTGGTGCCCGAGGTGTACAGCAGGTAGCTCGGTTCGCTTGCTTCCAGCCACTGCACCGGCACATCGACTTCGCCGATCTGCGCGCGCAGTGTGGCGTACTCCACATCACGGCCCGGCACCCGCGGCTCGGCCGCGTCCAGCCCGCGCGAAACAATCAATACATGCGCCGGTGGCGCGCTGGCTTCGGCGCAGGCCGCATCGACCATCGGCTTGTACGGAATCAGCTTGCCGCCGCGCATGCCAGCATCGGCGGCAATCAGCAGTTTCGGTTTCGCATCATCGATGCGCAGCGCCAGGTTGTGCGCGGCAAAGCCGCCGAACACCACCGAATGCACCGCACCGATACGCGCACAGGCGAGCATCGCGAACACGGCCTCGGCCATGTTCGGCATGTAGATCACCACGCGGTCGCCATGACCAACGCCCAGGTGCCTGAGCACGGCAGCGAAGTCATTCACTTCGCGATACAGCTGGCGGTAGGTGATCTCGCGGGTGCTGTTGGTCTCGGTCGAAATGGCCACCAGCGCAAGCTGGTCGGCGCGCTCGGCCAGGTGGCGATCGACGGCGTTGTAGCAGAGATTGGTTTCGCCGCCGACGAACCAGCGCCGGAACGGCGGGTTGCTGTAGTCCAGCACCTGCTGTGGCGGTTTATGCCAATGGATGCGCTTGGCTTCCTCGCCCCAGAAGGCCTCCGGCTCGTCGATCGAGCGACGGTAGGTTTCCTCGTAGTTCATGACGCAGCCCTCCCAGACAAAGTCATGGGTTCGAGGATAGTCCGGCGCTGCCGCGTGGGCCGCCCTACCTTGGTAGGGGGTGGGTGTGTTCTGCAGGGCTGCGGTAGTGTCGGCCGCTGGCCGGCAACAGCAGCAGGCCATCCGTGGGATGCCGGGGGTGGGTGTCGACCCTGATCGACACGGTAGATCCACGCCATGCGTGGATGTTTTTCGATGAACTGGCGATCCATCCACGCATGGCGTGGATCTACCGATCGCCGCGCGGCCGATCCCCTAGAACGGAACCGGCGACTCGAACGCCAGCGCCTCGCGCGTCAGCGGATGGATGAACTGCAGCGTGCGCGCATGCAGATGCACGCGCTGTGCTGGCGCGGCGTCATACAGCACGTCACCCACGATGGGATGACCAATGCTGGCCATGTGCAGGCGCAACTGGTGGCTGCGGCCGGTGATCGGCTCCAGTTCCACGCGCGTACGCTGCGCTACGGCATCGCGCGCCAGCACACGCCAGCGCGTCAGCGCCGACTTGCCGCGTTCGTGATCGACCATCTGCTTCGGCCGGTTCGGCCAGTCCACGATCAACGGCAGGTCCACTTCGCCGGCCTCGCCTTCGAGCAGCCCCTGCACCACCGCTTCATACCGCTTGCCGACCTGGCGCTGCTCGAACTGCATCGACAAGGCCGCCTGCATGTCCTTGCCACGTGCATGCAGCAGCAGGCCGGAGGTCACCTGGTCCAACCGGTGCACGGTCAATGCATCCGGGTACAGCACCTGCAGCCGCGCGACCACGCAGTCCTGGTTCTCGGCGCTGCGGCCGGGCACGGACAGCAGGCCGGCCGGCTTCTCGGCCACCAGCAGCGCGTCGTCGATGTAGTGCAGGTGGATCATGCGGTTCCAGGAATTCCAAATGAAAACGGGGAAGCCGAAGCCTCCCCGTCTTCTGCGGTGAGCATACCGAGCAACGGTCGGTACCCACCATCGCGGTGGAGGTACCGGCCGTGGCCGGCACCTGCCGCATCAGCCCAGCAGGTGGGCGACGCCGGCGCGCTCTTCTTCCAGCTCGGCCAGGGTCTTGTCGATGTACTTCTGGCTGAAGTCGTCGATCGGCAGATCCTTCACCAGGGTGTACTTGCCGTTCTCGGTGGTCACCGCGAAGCCGAAGATCACGCCTTCCGGAATGCCGTAGGAACCGTCGGACGGCACGCCCATGGTGACCCACTTGCCGTTGCTGCCCAGCACCCAGTCACGCACGTGGTCGATGGCAGCGTTGGCGGCCGAAGCCGCCGAGGACGAGCCGCGGGCTTCGATGATCGCCGCGCCGCGCTTGCCGACGGTCGGGATGAAGGTGTTGGCGTTCCACTCCTGGTCGTTGATCGCATCGGCGATCGACGCGCCATCGGCGGTGGCGAAACGGTAGTCCGGGTACATGGTCGGGCTGTGGTTGCCCCACACGACCAGCTTCTCCATGCCACCGACCGGCTTGCCGAGCTTGGTCGACAGCTGGCTCAGCGCGCGGTTGTGGTCCAGGCGCAGCATGGCGGTGAAGTTTTCCGGCTTCAGGTCCGGGGCCGACTTCATGGCGATGTAGGCATTGGTGTTGGCCGGGTTGCCGACCACCAGCACCTTCACGTCACGGCTGGCCACCTTGTTCAGCGCCGCGCCCTGGGCGGTGAAGATCTTGGCGTTTTCCAGCAGCAGGTCCTTGCGCTCCATGCCCGGGCCGCGCGGACGCGCGCCGACCAGCAGGGCGATGTCGGCGTCCTTGAACGCGACTTCGGCGTCGTCGGTGCCGACCATGCCGGCCAGCAGCGGGAACGCGCAGTCTTCCAGTTCCATCATCACGCCCTTCAGGGCGGCCTGGGCCTTGTCGACCGGCAGTTCCAGCAGCTGCAGGATGACCGGCTGGTCCTTGCCCAGCATTTCGCCGGAGGCGATGCGGAACAGCAGGGCATAACCGATCTGGCCGGCGGCGCCGGTCACGGCAACACGAACGGGTGCTTTCATGGGGGTTTCCTCTTGCTTGCAAGCGTTTGATGGGACGCCGCGGGCAGAGCCACGCAGGCCTGGCGGGCGGCGGGGAACAGGGAAACGGCCACCGATGGGTGGCCGTTTCGAAGTGGGATCAGGCGGCGAGGTGCTTGTTCCACTCCGCCACGCGCTCGGCCTGGGCGGCCAGCACGGCGTCGGCGTCGCCTTCCAGGGTGATCGAATGGATCACGTCGCCCTGCTTGACCGAATCAACGATGGCCTGGCCTTCCAGGACCTTGCCGAACACGGTGTGGCGGCCGTCCAGCCAGTCGGTCTTGATGTGGGTGATGAAGAACTGGCTGCCGTTGGTGTTCGGGCCGGCGTTGGCCATCGACAGCGAGCCGACCTCGTGCTTCACGCCATTCTTCTCGTCTTCGAACTTGTAGCCCGGGCCGCCGGTGCCACGACCCTGCGGGCAGCCGCCCTGGATCATGAAGTCGGCGATCACGCGGTGGAAGATCAGGCCGTCATAGAAACCGTGCTTGACCAGGTTCACGAAGTTGGCCACGGTCAGCGGCGCCTTGTCGGCGAACAGCTCGACCTTGATCGGGCCCTGGGTGGTGTCGAAAGTGGCGATGAGGGACATGAAGATCCTTGATGCAGAGGGGAACGCGTCTAGCCACCTAGTTTACACCTGCCTCGTGGCGGCGGCGGCTTCGACCATCGGTGAAGAACCCCGCTTCAGCCCGCGGACGGGGAGCCGCATTACCGGGCCCTGGCGGCCTCGGCCGGGGCGGCGGTCGGCCAGCTGAATGGGCCCCATGACCGGCGTGAAATCCACCTTTTCGCGAATCGTCAAGTTCGACGTATAATGTTGGACTTCTTTTTCCAAATCCGGCGCCGACTGGCCCCCTTTCGTATGTCCATCGAAAATCTTCGCAACATCGCCATCGTCGCCCACGTCGACCATGGCAAGACCACCCTGGTCGACCAGCTGCTGAAGCAGTCCGGCACCTTGTCCGAGCGTACCGTCCTCGCCGAGCGCGTGATGGACAGCAACGACCAGGAAAAGGAACGCGGCATCACCATCCTGGCCAAGAACACCGCCATCACCTGGGAAGACAAGAAGACCGGCATCAAGAACCGGATCAACATCGTCGACACCCCCGGCCACGCCGACTTCGGCGGTGAGGTCGAGCGCGTGCTGTCGATGGTCGACACCGTGCTGATCCTGGTCGACGCGATGGACGGCCCGATGCCGCAGACCCGCTTCGTGACCCAGAAGGCCTTCGCGATGGGCTTCAAGCCGATCGTCGTGGTCAACAAGGTCGATCGCCCGGGCTCGCGTCCGGAGTGGGTGATCGACCAGGTGTTCGACCTGTTCGACAAGCTCGGCGCCACCAATGAGCAGCTGGACTTCCCGATCGTCTACGCCTCGGCCCTGAACGGCTACGCCGGCCTGGAAGACAGCGTGCGCGACGGCGACATGACCCCGCTGTACGAAGCGATCATGCAGCACGCGCCGAAGCCGGAAGTGGACCCGGAAGGCCCGTTCCAGATGCGCATCAGCCAGCTGGACTACAACAACTTCGTGGGCGTCATCGGCATCGGCCGCGTCCAGCGCGGCACCCTGAAGAAGAACATGCAGGTCGCGGTCATCGACCGTGAAGGCAAGAAGCGCAACGGCAAGGTCGCGCAGGTGCTGGGCTTCCTGGGCCTGGAGCGCATCGAGCAGGACACCGCCGAAGCTGGTGACATCGTCGCCATCTCCGGTATTCCGGAACTGACCATCTCCGACACCCTGTGCCACCCGGAAACCCCGGAAGCGTTGCCGGCACTGACCGTCGACGAGCCGACCATCTCGATGACCTTCCAGGTCAACAACTCGCCGTTCGCCGGCAACAAGGACCTGTCCGGTGGCAAGTTCCTGACCAGCCGCCAGATCAAGGACCGCCTGGACCGTGAAAAGGTCCACAACGTGGCCCTGAAGGTCGAACAGCTGGAAGACGCCGACAAGTTCCTGGTCTCCGGCCGTGGCGAGCTGCACCTGTCGGTGCTGATCGAGAACATGCGCCGCGAAGGCTACGAGCTGGCCGTGTCGCGCCCGGAAGTGATCATCAAGGAAATCGACGGCCAGATGATGGAGCCGATCGAGCAGCTGGTGGTGGACATCGAAGAAGTGCACCAGGGCGGCGTGATGGAAAAGCTGGGCACCCGCAAGGGCCAGCTGAAGAACATGGAGCCGGACGGCAAGGGCCGCGTGCGCCTGGAATACTCGATCCCGGCCCGTGGCCTGATCGGTTTCCAGAACGAGTTCAAGACCCTGACCCAGGGTTCGGGCCTGCTGTTCCACGTGTTCGACCACTACGGTCCGAAGGAACAGGGCGCGATCGCCAAGCGCATCAACGGCGTGATGATCGCCAATGCCCCGGGCACCACCCCGGCCTACTCGCTGGGCCCGCTGCAGGAGCGCGGCAAGCTCTTCGCTGCCGAAGGCGACAACGTGTATGAAGGCCAGCTGGTCGGTATCCACTCCAAGGACAACGACCTGACCGTCAACGCGATCAAGACCAAGCCGCTGACCAACATGCGCGCTTCGGGCAAGGACGATGCGATCCAGCTGACCCCGGCGATCAAGTACTCGCTGGAACAGGCCCTGGACTTCATCGAAGACGACGAGCTGGTCGAGATCACCCCGAAGGAGATCCGTCTGCGCAAGAAGTTCCTGACCGAAAGCGACCGCAAGAAGGCGTCGCGCGGCGGCTGAGCCAGCACTCCGTGAACCAGAGCGGCTACAACCCGGATCCGCACCGGCATCCGGGTCTCCATGTCATCGCCCTGCTCGAAGCGAGCAAGGCGATGCTGGCGCTGTTGGCCGCCACCGGGCTGGAAGTGCTCGGACCGCAGCCGCTGCGGCACGGCATCATGGTCCTGATCCGGCGTTTCAGCCTGGATCCGGACCATGGCACCCTGCCCTCGCTGCTGCACATGATCAGCCCCGACGCGGTGCACCTGGCCGCGGCGGGGATGATCGGCTACGGCCTGCTGCACCTGGTCGAAGCGTGGGGCCTGTGGCGGGCCAAGGCCTGGGCCTCCTGGCTGGGCTGCCTGACCGCCTCGCTGTACCTGCCCTTCGATATCTTCGCGATCATCCGTCACCCCGGCTGGCCGTCGTGGACGATCCTGGCGATCAACCTGATCGTGGTCTACGTACTCGCCCGCGACCTGCGCAAGCGCCACCGCTGAGCAGCGGCTACACTGGGGATTGGAGCCGACCAAGCCGCCCCATGCGCCCGTCCTTGCCGCCTCTGCTGACCTGCCTGCTCGCCGCGCTGCCTGCGCTGCTTTCGGCTGGCTGCAGCCCGGCCACGCCCAGCGCGCATGCAGCCGAACCTGCGAGCCGCAACGTGCCGTTCCCGTACGCCGAAACCGATGTCGCCGACCTGCAGGCGCGGATGACCGCCGGTGAGCTGGACAGCACCACCCTGACCCAGGCCTACCTGCAGCGCATCGCCACCCTGGACCGCACCGGGCCACGCCTGCGCGCGGTGATCGAACTCAACCCCGACGCGTTGAAGGAAGCCGCCGCGCGCGACCGCGAGCGCCGCGAGGGGCACCTGCGTGGTCCGCTGCATGGCATTCCGCTGCTGCTGAAGGACAACATCAACGCCGCGCCGATGGCCACCAGTGCCGGCTCGCTGGCCCTGCAGGGCTTCCGTCCCGACGACGCCTACCTGGTGCGGCGCCTGCGCGAGGCCGGTGCCGTGGTGCTGGGCAAGACCAATCTGAGCGAGTGGGCCAACTTCCGCGGCAACGACTCGATCTCCGGCTGGAGCGCGCGCGGCGGGCAGACCCGCAATCCCTATCGCCTCAGCCACTCGCCCTGCGGTTCCAGCAGCGGCAGCGCGGTGGCGGTGGCCGCCAACCTGGCCAGCGTAGCGATCGGCACCGAAACCGATGGCAGCATCGTCTGCCCGGCCGCGATCAACGGCGTGGTCGGCCTGAAACCAACCGTCGGTCTGGTCAGCCGCGATGGCATCGTCCCGATCTCCTTCAGCCAGGACACCGCCGGGCCGATGACCCGCAGCGTGGCCGACGCTGCGGCCGTACTGACCGCAATCGCCGGCCGCGACGATACCGATCCGGCCACTGCGACGATGCCCGGCCGCGCGGTCTACGACTACACCGCACGCCTGGACCCGCAGGGCCTGCGTGGCAAGCGCATCGGCCTGCTGCAGACACCGCTGCTGACGTTCCGCGGCATGCCGCCGCTGATCGAACAGGCAGCCACCGAACTGCGTCGCGCCGGCGCCGTCGTGGTGCCCGTCGAGCTGCCCAACCAGGGCGCCTGGGCCGAGGCCGAACGCCTCGTGCTGCTGTACGAATTCAAGGCCGGGCTGGAGCGCTACTTCAGCATCCATCGCGCCCCGCTGCGCAGCCTGGCCGAGCTTATCGCCTTCAACCAGGCCCACAGCAAGCAGGAACTGGGCCTGTTCGGCCAGGAACTGCTGGTGGAGGCCGACGCCACCGCCGGCCTGGCCGATCCGGCCTACATCCGCGCGCGCAGTGATGCACGGCGGCTGGCGGGCCCGAAAGGCATCGACGCCGCCCTCGCCGCCCACCAGCTCGATGCGTTGATCGCACCGACCACCGGCGTGGCCTGGCCGATCCGCAGCGAAGGCGATGATTTCCCCGGCGAGAGCTACAGCGCAGCGGCCGTGGCCGGCTATCCGAGCCTCAGCGTGCCGATGGGGCAGATCGACGGCCTGCCGGTCGGCCTGCTGTTCATGGGCACCGCCTGGAGCGAGCCGAAGCTGATTGAAATGGCCTACGCCTACGAGCAGCGCACCCGTGCGCGGCGGCCACCGCACTTCGACACCGATACCCTGATCGACGCCGGCGAGCCGTGATCCGGTAGTGCCGGCCGCTGGCCGGCAGCTCGATCATCCCGGCGTTGCCGGCCAGCGGCCGGCACTACCGATCAGGAGCCTCCGCCAGCACGATCGCCGCTTCGCCGTCTTCCGCACCCGGCGAGCGTACATCCGCGGCACGCGCACGCGGCCCCCGCGGCATGTCCTGCTCATCCTCGTGCTGCACGCGTGCGCGCACCTGAGGCAGCGACTGCGGATGCGCTCGTGCGAGGAAATCGAGCATGCGTTCGCGCACCAGGCAGCGCAGATCGAATGCATCACCGGAACTGCGCGCGCTGACCAGCAAGCGCACCTGGATCGCACGCTCACTCGTTTCGGTTACCTGGGTCACGCAGACCCGGCCATCCCATAGCGCTTCACCCCGGCAGATGCGCTCCAGCTCGGTACGGATCGCCGCGATCGGGGCGCGATAGTCCAGCCACAGGAAGGCCGTACCCAGCAGATCGGCGCTGCGCCTTGTCCAGTTCTGGAACGGGTTCTCGATGAACCAGGTCAGCGGCACCACCATCCGCCGCTCATCCCAGATGCGCACCACCACATAGCTGCTGCCGATCTCCTCGATGCGGCCCCATTCGCCTTCAACGATCACCACGTCATCCAGCCGGATCGGCTGCGTCACCGCGATCTGCAGGCCGGCAATGAGGTTGCCGAACACCGGCTTGGCCGCGATACCCGCCACCAGGCCGATCAGGCCGGCCGAGGCCAGCAGAGCAGTGCCGATCTTCTGCACCATCGGGAAGGTCAGCAGCACCAGTGAGGCGCCGAGCACGATGATGCCGCCCATCAGCACGCGGCTGAGCACGCGCGTCTGGGTCTGGATGCGGCGCGCTTCCAGGTTGTCGGAGACATCGATGGGGTGGCTGCGCAGGATCGCACGCTCGCCGGCGGCCACCGCGCGCACCAGCAGCCAGATGAAGCACGCGGTCAGTGCGATGTGCAGCATGTGCTGCAGGTTGCCCAGCAGCGGGTCCTGCAGCGGCGTGGCCTGCAGCGCGGGAATCAGCAGCAGCAGCGGCCAGGCGGTGGCCAGCGGCAGCCCAAGCACGCGACCGATGCGTGCACGCCGCCGATCGCGCCCTTTCAACCGATGGTAGATCCACAGGATCAACCACGCGCCGATGCCACCCACCAGCACCGCCGATCCCAACGGCCACACGTAGGCCTGTGCGCTTTCCCAGTGCACGATTGCCACCTCCACTCGAACAGCAAGCGGACAGCCTCGCGCATGGCGCATGAGCGTCACGTCAGTCGTTCGTAAGGAAGGTGTTGATCGGCAGGGGTTGCAGCCCTGCACCTGCGGTAGTGCCGGCCGCTGGCCGGCAACCTCAACAGCAGCAGCAACAGCAAAAGCGTGCATTCCGAGGAATGGCGGACCCATCCCACCTTCGACAGATTTCCACCATCTGCGGTAGATCCACGCCATGCGTGGATGAATCTCCACCGGAATCGAATATTTCGAATTGGAATCGAAAAGCATCCACGCATGGCGTGGATCTACCGTGCCGACCAACGGTCGGCACCCACCGACAGATCGCAGCGATCTGTCAGAGGTGGGGCGGTGTCGGAGTGCGGGGTGTCAGCCGCATGGGCCCGAGGCATGCCTCG
>NZ_JAXAXL020000012.1:40790-145420 GCF_047497515.2 Stenotrophomonas maltophilia | reverse complement strand
CGTTTTCCTGCGGAAAACGGATCTGACCCCTCGAACGGGCGCCGGAAACGAAAAACGCCCACCAAAGGCGGGCGTTTTTTCTTTAAAATCATCAGTTTGTCGCAACTCAAGGCTTCAAGCAGCGCACCTGGGCCTGCAACGCCCCGCGCCGCAAGCACTCACCAAACAGGCTGCCCTGCCGACTTGGCAGGGGCTTGATGTTCTCCAACGTCCCCGCGTCCGCCGGGCACTTCCGCAAGGCCAGCGCCCGCAGATCCTGCTCCAGCTGCGCACGGTCAATCGCGTGGCAGCGATCGACCTGCAACCGATAGTGCGCCGGCCCGATCCGCGTGCTGTGCAGCGCCGGATCGCTCTGGCAACCCGCCAGCAGGAGCACACTCAATGCTCCTGCGGCGGCTCGCTTCATGCCATCGCCTTGGACTGCTCCAGCTCCACCTGCAATGTGCTGGCCAGTTCGTCACGGGACACTTCGAACTGCTGCTCGCGCAGCAGGTCCTTCACCGCCACCACGCCACGGGCCAGTTCGTCCTCGCCCGCCAACACCACGAAGCGGATGCCGGCCTTGGCCGCGTACTGGAACTGCTTGCCGATCTTCTTCGGCTCCATCTGCACTTCAGTGTTGATGCCACCAGCACGCAGGCGGCGGGCGATATCCAGCGACTGCGGCATGCCCTGCTCGTCCATCAGCGCTACCAGCGCCTGCACGCTGCTGCCTTCGATGCCGTCGATCAGGCCAGCCTCGCGCAGCTGCCAGAACAGGCGCGACAGGCCGATGGAGATGCCCACGCCCGGCAGCTTCGACTTGCTGTAGTGGCTGGCCAGGTCTTCGTAACGGCCGCCCGAGCAGATCGAGCCGATCTGCGGGTGGTCGGTCAGCGTGGTCTCGTAGACGGTGCCGGTGTAGTAATCCAGGCCGCGGGCGATGGAGAAATTCAGGCAGTACGCGCTTTCCGGCACGCCCAGCGCCTGCACCAGCTGCAGCACTTCGCGCAGCTCGGTCACGCCGGTACGCAGGATCTCCGACGAACCGGCGTCGGTCTCCAGCGCAGCCAGCTGCGCCAGCGCGTCGGCATGGCCCTGCGAACGCACGGCGACGAAGGCCAGGATCTTCTCGACCTGCTCGGCCGGAATACCGAAGTCCTCGCCCACCAGCGTCTCGCGCACGTAGTCGGCACCGCGCTTGTCCAGCTTGTCCACTTCGCGCAGCACCGCCAGCTGGCGCTCGCCCTCGGCCACGCCCAGGCTTTCGAAGAAACCGCGCATCAGCTTGCGGTTGTTCAGCTGGATGCTGAAGTCACCGATGCGCAATTCCGAGAACACCGCGTGGATGACCGCCAGCACTTCGGCGTCGTAACGCACGCTCAGGCTGTCCTTGCCGATCACATCGATGTCGCACTGGTAGAACTCACGGAAACGGCCACGCTGGGCGCGCTCGCCGCGGTAGACCCGCTGCATCTGGTAGCGACGGAACGGGAAGGTAAGTTCGTGTTCGTGCTCGGCCACGTAGCGCGCCAGCGGCACGGTCAGATCGAAGCGCAGCGCCATCTCCGGCAGCGAACGGTCGCCCGATTCGGCGGCATTGGCCAACGCACCGGTGGACTGCACGAAGTACACCTGGCGCTCGGTCTCGCCACCGGACTTGGTCAGCAGCACGTCGGACAGCTCGAACACCGGAGTCTCCACCGGCAGGAACCCGAAGCGCTCGTAGTTGCGGCGGATCACGTCCAGCATGCGCTGGAACGCAATCTGCTCGCGCGGCAGCAGCTCAAGGGTGCCGGGCGGGGTACGGGGCTTGATCACGGGCGGAACTCCTGCTGGAACGGGACGTGGGAGGGGGCGACATTCTAGCGCCCCCGCCTCGGGCAGGGTCGAACGGCCGCTTGAAGTATCATAAGGCCCTCCCCGACCGCGATACGCCCCCGCAACATGTCACGGCCTTCCGGCGCCCCGCCCGCCAACAACGATCCCGCCTCGCCGTCCTGCTCCACGCTGGACTGCCTGCACTGCTCGGTTCGCCACCTGGCGGTGTGCTCGGCGCTGTCGCCCGACGAAGTGCAGGCGTTGGAGCAGGTCACTGTTTCACAGCAGGTCGGCATGGGCAGCACATTGGCCCGCACCGGCGAAGAGCGCGACCATGTCTATACATTGACCGCAGGCGCGCTGCGCCTGGTGCGCACCCTGGCCGACGGTCGCCGCCAGATCAACGGGTTCGTGCTGCCCGGGGACTATTTGGGCCTGAGCGGCAGCGATCACCATCGTTACGACATCGAAGCCATCGCCGACAGCCGCGTGTGCCGCGTCGCGCTGCCCCAGATGAAGGCGCTGCGCAGCCGTTTCCCGCACCTGGAGCGCAAGCTGCTGCAGCGCGCCTGCCAGGAGCTCGACGCCGCGCAGGACGCCGCACTGGCACTGGCGCGCCTGCAACCGGCCGAGAAGCTGGCCGACTTCCTGCTGCGCCTGGCCGCGCGCGAGGCCAAGCTGGGAGGCGACGGCCTGCGCGTGTCGTTGCCGATGGGGCGCGGCGACATCGCCGACCATCTGGGCCTGACCATGGAAACGGTCAGCCGCACCTTTACCAAGCTGCGCCAGCAGGGCCTGATCGCCCTGCCCCACCTGAACGTGGTGGAGATCCTTGATGAAGACGGGTTGCGCGTGCTGGCCGGCAACCGTGCCCAATCCGCCTTGCCTCCCTCCGGTAGTGCCGGCCGCTGGCCGGCAATCGTGCCCAATCCGCGCTGCACCCCTCTGGTAGTGCCGGCCGCTGGCCGGCAACCGTGCCCCGCCCCGGTCAGCGCAGCAGCACGTCGCGCAACGCCGCGTAGTCTGCAGCCAGCGGCTCGGCGTACGCCGGCCGTTGCAACAGCGCATCCAGCGCGGGCGGCACCGCAACAGGTTCGCCGATCAAGGGCTCCACCACCGCCTCGAACTTGGCCGGATGCGCGGTGGCCACCACCGCCCAGTCGCCCTTGGCACCGCGTGCACGCAGGTCCTGCAGGACCTTGACCGCCGTGGCCGTATGCGGGCAGAACAGCTCGCCACCGCTTGCATGCGCCGCGGCAATGGTGGCGCGGATGGTCACGTCGTCCACCGCGAACGCACGGAAGGCTGCGCGCAATTCGGCATCGTCGCCGTGATAGAGCCAGCGCAAGCGCTCGAAGTTGCTCGGCGCGCCCACGTCCATCGCATTGGCTACCGTCGCCACGCTCGATTGCGGCTGGTAGTCACCGCCATTGAAGTACGCCGGCAGCACTGCGTTGGCATTGGTGGCCAGCACGATCTGCCCGATCGGCACACCCAGCGCGCGCGCCAGCACCGCGGCCATCGCGTTGCCGAGGTTGCCGGTCGGCACCACCAGGTTGAGCCGGCGGCGCGTTTCAGCGTGATGGGTCAGTGCTGCATGCGCGTAGTAGCTCATCTGCGGCAGCAGCCGGCCCAGGCTGATGCTGTTGGCCGAGCTCAACGGCACCTGCGCCTGCAGGTCGCGGTCGGCCAGCGCCTGCTTGACCATCGCCTGGCAATCGTCGAATGCACCGGCTACCCGCAAGGCCTGGATGTTGTCGCCGAAACAGCCCAGCTGGTGTGCCTGCCGTGGCGACACGCGGCCATCCGGATACAGCACTACCACGCGTACGCCGGGTTGGCGATGGAATGCTGCTGCCACCGCGGCACCGGTATCGCCCGAAGTGGCAACGACAATCGTCAGGTCGCGGCCCTTCCCGGCCTGCAGCCGCGACAGCGTACTGGCAAGGAAGCGCGCACCGATGTCCTTGAACGCCGCCGTCGGCCCATGGAACAACTCCAGCACATGGTCACCGCCGCCGAGCGGGCGCAGCGGCACCGGGAAGTCGAACGCCTCGCGGCAGATCGATGGCAGCGCGGATTCCAGCGCATCACCGGCAAAGAACGGTGCCAGCAGATCGGCAGCCGTCCCGGCCAGGCTGGCACCGGCCTGCAGTTCGCGGGTCGCCGGCAGGTTCTCCGGCACATACAGCCCGCCGTCGGGGGCCAAGCCTGCGGCAATCGCCGCGCTGAGGCCAACGGCCGGGGACTGGCCGCGGGTCGAAACGAAGTGCATGGGTTCGATATCCAGTAGAGGGGAGGAATTCAGCACAGGCGGGCTCCCGGCGCATCCAGCGGCGACACCCAGGCATCACTGTCGAAGCCGGCAGCGGCAAATGCGGCCTGCACGGGTGCCACGGCGGCGCGGGCCTGGTCGGCATCCTCGAACCAGGCGAACACGCTGGGGCCGGCACCAGAGATGCCCGCGCCCATTGAATTGGCCGACAGCGCTGCATCGCGGGCGGCCTCGAAACCGGCGATCAGGCCCGCCCGTCGTGGCTCCACCAGCACATCGCGCAGCCCGGCGCGGACCAGCCCGGCATCGCTGCAATGGCAGCCACTGAGAACCAGCGCGAGGTTCGCGCTCTGCGCGACGAACTCGCCCAGTGCATAGCTGCCCTGCAGTACTTGGCGTGCACGGCGCGTTTCCAGCACCGCGTGCGGATGCACCAGCAGGCTGTGCCAGTGCGCAGGTACCGGGATCGGCAGCAGACGATCTGCCGTGCACAACGCCAGCCCGCCCAGCAGCAGTGGGCCCACGTTGTCACCGTGGCGGCCGCCGCTGGCCACCGCCTCACCATCGAGCGCGAACGGATACAGCGCTTCGCGCGGCAGCGGCACGTCCAGCAGCGCATTGGCGGCCACCAGCGCCGCAACGCAGGAGGCCGCCGACCCGCCCATTCCCGAGCCGAACGGAATGCCCTTGTCGATCTCAATCGCGAAGCCGAACGCCAGCCCCAACCGCTCGCGCAGCGACATCAGCGCAGCGCCAGCAGTGTTTCCGGCCGCGTCCAGCGGAAGTTCCACCGCATTGCCCCGGATCGCTTCGATCCGCACCACCGGCTCATCGATGCGACGCACGCCCACGGTATCGCCAACACCTTCGATGGCATGGCCGAGGATGTCGAAGCCAACCGCCACATTGGCCACCGAAGCAGGCGCGAACGCACGCGCGAT
Source organism: Stenotrophomonas maltophilia (assembly GCF_047497515.2). Classification (GTDB taxonomy): domain Bacteria; phylum Pseudomonadota; class Gammaproteobacteria; order Xanthomonadales; family Xanthomonadaceae; genus Stenotrophomonas. The sequence goes on along the minus strand of NZ_JAXAXL020000012.1, from coordinate 140,404 downwards.
CACAAGCGCGCTCCTTCACCGGCGGCCACCCGCAGCAGGTCGGCGAACACACCGGCGGCGGTCACTTCCGGGCCCGCGCCTGGGCCCTGCACCACCAGCGGATTGTCGCAGTAGCGACGGGTGCGGAACTGCACCACGTTGTCGGTCAGCCGCAGGTTGGCGAAGGCGTGGTCGGCCGGCAACTCCTGCAGGCCAACCGAAGCGCCGTCGGCACCGAGGCGCGCGACATAGCGCAGCACCGCACCGCGCGCACGCGCATCCTGCAAGCGCTGCAGAAGGCTGGCGTCGGACTCGCCCAGGCGTGCCATGAAATCATCCACGCCGCCGTCCCGCAGCAAGGCCGGCACCAGGCTTTCGACCTGCACCTGCTCCAGGCTGAGCGCGTGCCCGGCCTCGCGCGCCAGGATCACCAGCTTGCGCGCCACATCCACGCCGGACAGATCGTCACGCGGATCCGGCTCGGTGTAGCCCATCGAGCGCGCCTGCGCCACCAGCGCCGAGAACGGCTGGCTGCCATCGAAGCGATTGAACAACCAGGCCAGCGTGCCGGAGAAGATGCCCTCGATGGCCAGCACCTCGTCGCCGGTATCGACGAGATCGCGCAGTGTGGTGATCACCGGCAGGCCTGCACCCACCGTGGCTTCGTAACGGAAGCGTGCACCGCTGGCGGCGGCGGCCGCACGGATGCGCTGGTAGCGCGGCAGCGGCCCGGCACCGGCCTGTTTGTTCGGGGTGACCACGTGGATGCCCGCCGCCAGCCAGCCCTCGTAGCGCTCGGCCACCTCGGCACTGCCACTGCAGTCGATCACCACCGCATGCGGCAGGTGCGCGTCCAGCAAGTGCTCGGTGAAGCGGTCAAGGTCGCTGGCCTCGCCCGCCTGCTGCAGCGCCTGCCGCCAATCGGCGTGCAGGCCATCGATCTCCAACCGCATGCGCGAACGCGAGGCCAGCGCACGCAGGCGCAGGTCGACGTTGGCCTTGGCCAGCAACTGCGGGCGAGCGGCCAGCAGTTGATCCAGCAGCGCCGCACCGACGTTGCCCGGCCCGATCACCCCCACCGCGAACGTCTGCGGCGACAGCCAGAACCCGGCGTGCGCGGCGCGCAACGCGCGGGTGGCATCCGCGGCGCCCACCGCCACCGAAATGTTGCGCTCGGATGAGCCCTGCGCGATCGCCAGGATATTCACCTGCGCGCGGCCCAATGCCTCGAACAGGCGTGCCGCCACACCCGGCTGGCCCGCCATGCCATCACCGACCGCCGCCAGCACGCTGACGCCCTCGCTGACCTGCACGCGCTGCACCTGGCCCACCGACAGCTCATGCGCGAAGGCATGCAGCAGCGCTTCGCGACCGCGTGCGGCTTCGGCGGCACGCACCACGCAGCAGATCGAGTGCTCCGATGAGCCCTGCGAGATCATCACCACCGACACTTGTGCCTGGCGCAGCGCGGCGAACACGCGCTCGGCGGTGCCTGGCACACCGATCAGGCCGGTGCCTTCCAGGTTCAGCAGGGCCAGTCCGGGGCTCAGGGTCAGGCCCTTCACCGGCCCACGCGGCGAGCGCTCGGCCGAGATGCGCGTGCCGGGATGCGCCGGCTGGAAGGTATTGCGGATGAAGATCGGCAGGCCGAGGCGGATCGCCGGCGACATCGTCTGCGGGTGCACCACCTTGGCACCGAAATAGGCCAGTTCGCAGGCCTCGTCGTAGCTCAGCGAATCCAGCTGCACTGCCTCCGGCACCAGCCGCGGATCAGCCGACAGCACGCCGTCGACATCCGTCCAGATGTGCAGTTCGTCGGCGTTGAACAGCGCCGCGAAGATCGCACCGGAGTAATCGCTGCCGTTGCGGCCCAGCGTGGTGATGCGGTCATGACGATCACGGGCAACGAAACCGGTGGCGACCACGCGCGACTGCGGATGCCGCAGCCGCCATTGGGCAAGGCGGTCGGCGCTGGCCTCCCAATCGACATCCACGCCCAGTTCGCCGTGCCCGACCACCAGCACATCGCGCGCATCGAGTACCGCGCAGTCTTCGCCCCGCGCACGCAGATGGGCGCCGAGCAGCTGCGCGGAAAACACTTCGCCCAGGCCCTGTACGCGGTCGAGCACCTCGCGCGGCAGCTCGCCGATCACCGCCAGCGCCGCCAGCACTTCGGCGAGTTGATCGAAGCGGGCGTCGATCCATTCGACGGTCTCGCCCACCTGCTCGCCCAGCAACGCCACGGCCGCGCCTCGATGGCGCGCGCGCAACGCATGCCAGGCCTCGCGCCAGCCTGCATCGCCCTGGGCCGCCAGCTGCGCCAGCTCGATCAGCGCATCGGTGACGCCCTTCATCGCCGAGACGACAGTGACCTGCAGCGATTCGGGACGGGCCAGCAGCAGGTCGGCAACATGGCGATAGCGTTCTGCATCGGCCACCGAGGTGCCGCCGAACTTGTGCACAACGGTGGACGGCGCGGCCAGGTCGGCCGGGGCAACGGGATGGGCGGGGGCGTGGGAAGACATGCAGACCTCGGCAGGAGGCCCCGTCGCATGCAGGTGTCGAGTTTCCCCGCCACCTGGATGGTGCGGGGCCGTGGTTTTCGGGAGTTACACGAAGACGACGGGCCGCACCAGGGCAGTGGTGACGGTGGTGGTGGTAATGGTGGTGGTGACGACCGGCGCAGTCGAACGGCCCGCAGTGGCGGGAGCGATCAGGCTGGCGGGGGCGGCATCAACGACCATGGCGTACAGAAAACACTGCACGCCGGGCGGCTGTCAAGTGCTGCGCCGCAAAAAACCCGTGCGACGATCATCGGCCAACGTGCCGGCATTTGGTTGCATCTGAGACAAAGCACGCATCAGCTTGCTTGACGCACGGATCAGCCGGCATGTTCGGCGATCGCCCGAGGTGCACGGTGGGCATGCGCGCACAGCATCACCCCGGCCACCAGGAACACGATCGCCAGTGCCTCCAGCAACGAGGGCCAGCGCTGTTGCCAGGCAAACGCGTAGAGCAGCGCGAACAGGGTCTCGAACACGATCATCTGCCCAGTGAGGGTCAGCGGCAGCAGCCGGCTGGCGCGGTTCCAGAACGCGTTGCCCAGAATCGAGGCGATCACCGCCACACCGGCACTGATTGCCCAGAACCCGCCCCACTGCGCTGGCGTGTGGTTGCCGGTGTGGCCGACGAAGGCCATCGGCACCAGCAGCAGGGCCAGGCCGCCCGTCGTGACGCCCGTCAGCAGCGACCAGTCATGGCTGGACAGATCCGGCCGCCGCGCCAGCCAGCGACTGTTGCCGATCGAGTACAGCGCCCACGAGAACAGCGCGCCGAACGCGCACAACAGGCCGATCAGGCGCTGCCGCCAGGGCGTTTCCAGGTGTTCGGACATCAGCGCTTCCCAACCGACCAGCGCAACGCCCAGCACGCACAGGCCCAGTGCCGGCAACAGCTGCTTCAGTGGCACCGCGCCCTTCTCGCGCACGCCCACCAGGGTGACTACCACCGGGATCAGGCCGACGATGAGCGAGGCCGCCGCACCGCCTGCCCACTGTACGGCGGTCGCCAGCAGCAGGAAGTAGACCAGGTTGCCGGCCAGGCTCAGCCACAGCAGGCCGATCCATTCAGCACGCCCCAGCTGCGGCGCCAGCCGCTTCCAGCGCGGCAGCAACAGCACCACTGCAATCAGGCCATAGACCAGGTAGCGACCGGCAGACAGTTGCAGGGCATTGAACGATTGCAGCACGGCGGGCGCGAGGAAGACCACGCCCCACAGCGCGCCGGCGGCAACGCCATTGGCGATGCCCAGGGCCATCGGGTTGTTGCGCATGGGGATTTTTCGGGGGGAGAGCACAGGCCGCGCAGTGTAAGCGTTGGCATCGAGCGCATTCTTGACCCAGGCTACTGCTCTGCTGCCCTTGTAGAGCCGAGTCATGCTCGACTGCTTTTTCACCGCTATCCCGCGAACGGCAGTCGAGGATGGTTCGACGCTACAGTCCGACGCTCCTGCGCCACGCGGCGGGCGTCTGTCCGCATTCGCGGCGCAGCGCCCGTGTCAGTGCGCTGTGTTCGGAATAGCCTGCCGCCAGCGCAATATCACTGATCGACGCGGTGCTCGCGCGCAGCTGGTGCTTGGCCCAGCGCAGCCGACAGGCACTGAGCCAGGCCTGCGGGCTGAGCCCGAATTCACGCTGGAACAGCGCGTGCAGGCGGCTCTCGCTGACGCCCACGAACGCCGCCATGCGCGCCACTGGCCACGCTTGGCCCGGGTCGGACCGCACCGCCGCGCACACCCCCTGCATGCGTGCACCACTGCCTGCCGGTGCGAACGCCTGCAGCAACTGCGGAAGCAGGGCCGGCATCGGCTGGCCTGCCTGCACTTCGGCCAGGCGGCGGCGCAGCGCCAGCGGCAGGTGCAGCCAACGCTGGCGGCACAGATGCTCCTGGGTTCCGTCATCGAGCACGCCCGGTGCACAGTCGACGATCACGAAACCGTTCGGGCCATCGGCCATCTGGTCATGGGCCTCGCCGGCAGCCACGAAAGCGCCCTGCAGCAGGTCCAGGCGGCCACCACGGCCTTCCAGCTCGAACTGCAGTTCGCCCCGCAGCGGCAGGACCCACTGCGCGTAGTCATGACGGTCCAGGCCGGTGGCCTGGCCGTAGTGCCGCAGGTGGAAGATGGCGCCCATCGGGCCAGTGTGCGCGTGTAACACAGGCCGTGCAAACCGCTGCTATAGTCGGGCCGTCAACCCACGCAGGGAGTGCAGGTCATGACCCATCAGCATGCGTCTTTGCTGCTCGCCGCCAGCCTCGGCCTGGCCCTCGCCGCTTCCGCTTCCGCCCAGGAGCGCACGCCGCCGGCCCCACACTGCATGGACGCGGTCGGCGTACAGGAGGTCGAGCAGGCCTCGCCGCGCTCAATCGCGCTGCGCTCCGCCTCCGGCCAGGCCTATCGGATCGACTTCAACGAAGACTGCCCCGGCGTTCGCGGTGCCACCACGCTGAAACTGGAGGCACCTGCCGGCTGGGCCTGCGGTCGTCCCAGCGAGCGGGTGGTGGTGGACGGCCACAGCTGCGCCGTCAGTGCGGTTACGCCAGTGCAGAACCGCGATTACGCCAGCGTTGCGCGCGACAGTGATCGCCTGCGCACCGCCACGCTGCCAGCCCTGACCATCCGCGAGCGAAAGGACGTCCGCCGCGGCTTCGGCGGGTCACCCTCGTACTGCTTCGCCACCCGCAATGTGCGGGGCTGGTCGTCCGACACGCAGGGCATGCTGGTGGAAACCAATCCACGGCGCAGCGGTGGCCATCGCTTCTACCGGGTGGAACTGGGCAGCCACTGCCTCCAGCTCGACCGGTCGCCGGAATTGAGCTTCCAGTCGGGCATGCAGAACGGCCTGATCTGCGGCAACCCGGGCGATCGGGTGGTCACCGCTGATTTCGCCAGCTACGACGAGCGCAGCGACGAACTGGCGCCGCTGCCCCGCTTCAGCCGCCGCGGCGCCTGCACCATCCAGGCGGTGTACCCGGCCTCCAGCCAGGCGTCGAACTAACCGTCGACGCCGAGGAAGGTGAACGGCGCGCTGGGCACGAAGTGGCCCAGCGCATCCCCGGCGAAGGTGTTGCGCTGGTCCTTGCCAAGGTCGAGCTTGAGCACCGGGCCACCGAAATCGACCTTGTTCAGATCGACCCAGAACGTGTTCGGGGTCAACGCCGACTCGAAGAAGTACAGCCGCCGCTTGTGGTCGGCCACGGTACGCCAGCGCGTGGAGGAGATGTTCGGCTCACCCGGCGTGGTGATGCCGTACGGCACCGAGGCGTTGCGGATCACACTGAACACACTGGCCAGTGCCTCCACCGGATCTTCCGCCTTGGGAATGGCGTTGATGTAGAACGAGGCGCGGGCGAAGCGATCGGAAGAGCGGTTCGTGCCCGGCAGCATCACCGTGCCACCAATCTGCTGCCAATAGGTGTTGAGCGCCAGCTGCTGGTCGAAGATCGGCGAGTTGGTCATCACCTGGTAGCGCCGGTCGTGATGGATCACCTGGCGGCCGCCGATGTACTCGACGATGGCACTGTCACCGGTTGCGTCGGACAGCGACAGATGCAGCGTCGCCTGGCGGTCCTCGCCAGGCACCTTGTCGGTGACGATCGAGTACGGCTCACGCTTCAAGGCAGCCACCGCCTCGTCCACCGTCGCAAAATTGTCGAGCACATACTGCGCCCACAGCGAGATCGCCAAGCCCGGCTTGTTGCCGCGCTGCTGCGGGTATTCCGATTCGACCAGCCACAGCAGATTCGCGACCAGGCCTTTTTCGTTCATGCCGTCGGTGGTCGACACGTCGTAGCCGGTGGCCACCACGCTGCCGTAGCGGGCGGTCCAGGACAGCGACTTCGGGCCGGCCTGCCCGGTGCGCGCGATGCCACGCGGCAGCACATAGAGATTGGTGGCGACATCCACCTTCCAGTCCATCGAACGCGCGGTGATCACATCACCGTTGTCGCCCAGGTACACCGCGCGCGTGCAGGCCAGCGCCGGTGCGATCGCCGACGCCAGCGCCATGGCCAGCATCGCCCTTCCCTTCCACTTCATCCGTGCCATGTCACTGCGCTCCGTTCCCCGTGGTCCATGGATCTGACCCGATCCATCGTGACACAGGGGTGAAGCCTCAGCGCACGAGGCGATCGTGCAGCCAGAAGCCCAGCACCATCGCCGGCACGAACCACAGCGCTTCACGCGATGCCACGGCCAGGCCGGCGATGGCCGGTCCCGGGCAATAGCCGGCCCATCCCCAGCCGATACCGAACAGCGCTGCACCCAGCAGCAGGCGGGCATCCACATCACGTGCGGTGGGCAGCTGGAAGCGGAGGGCAAACCATGGCTGCGTCCGGCGTAGCACCCAGCGCTGTCCGATCGCACTGACCAGCAGCGCCGAGCCCAGCACCCAGATCAAGGTGGGATCGAACTCGCCACGGATGTCGAGGAAGCCGAGCACGCGCCGGGCATCGGTCATTCCGGAAAGCGCCAAGCCGGCCCCGAACAACGCGCCCGCCACGGCGGCGGCCCAGAGGGCGCGGCTCACAACAGCGCTCCGCCATGACGGATCACGAGCGTGGTCAGCATCGCGCACGCCATGAACACCAGCACCGCCAGCAGCGATCGCTTCGAACCGCGAGCGATGCCGCATACGCCGTGGCCACTGGTGCAGCCACTGCCCAGGCGGGTACCGAAGCCGACCAGCAGGCCAGCCCCGATCAGCTGCCAGGCGGGCAAGGCATCGCGCAGCAGCAGGCGCGGAGCGCTCCCGGGCACGGACTGCCACCACAACACCAGCCCCGCCGCTGCCAGCAGGCCCATGAGGAATGCCCAGCGCCAGCCGCGCTCGCCTCTCCCAGCACGCAGGCTGCCCGCAGCGATGCCGCTGATGCCGGCAACGCGACCGGTGGCAGCCAGCAGCCACACGGCCGCGATACCGATCAACGCACCGCCTGCCAGTGCGCTCCATGGCAGGTTCATGCCCTGCCCTCTCTGATGCGATGCATGGGATTGCCCACTTATTTAGATTTATCTAAATTAGATCTTTCTAAACAAAAAGGTCAACCATGGCCCGCACGCCGCTCGACAGTGCCACGATGGCCCAGCACGCCACACAGGCGGCCGCCCTGCTCAAGAGCCTGGCCCATCCCGCTCGCCTGCAGGTGCTGTGCCGCCTGGTCGAGGGTGAAACGCCAGTGCCGGAACTGCAGGCGCTGACAGGTTTGAGCGCGTCAGCGCTGTCCCAGCATCTGGCGGTACTGCGCGCGATGCAGATCGTGGCAACCCGGCGCGAAGCGCAGGCGATCCACTACCGCATGCAGGAAGGTCCGGCGCTGGAGGTGTTGCAGGCACTGCACGCCGCCTATTGCGGCGGTACTGCGCACTGAATCTCAGCCGGCCTGCAGCACCGGCTGCACTACCGCATCCAGCAGGTCGACCGGGGTCGGTGCCGAACGATCTCCTTCCAATGCCCGGCTGAAACCGGACCAGTCGCTGGCCGAAAGCTGCCGTAGCAGCGTTGCTTCCACCGGCAACGCACGCATCGACCAGTATGGAAACTGGCGCTGGCCAAGGCGACCGCGCGCCAGCTCGACGATGTCGATGTGGCTGCCCGCCTGCAGGATGCGCTCGTAGACCGAATCGATGCCGTCCGGCGGCCCCTCGATGTACTGCAGGAAGCGATCGCCATCATGCAGCAGCACGCCGGTCACGCCCGCCATCTTGTTGAAGCGCGCAGCGTCTTCAACCACCGCCTGCAGCCGCTCAGCGGAGAGCCCCGGCAGCGCCCGGCTGACGTAGGCGATGGCGCGCAATGGCATGGTACGTCCTTGGCAAGGTGTGAACGCACGGTAGCAGTTGCGGACGAGTCCGTCTCAATGCTGGCGCACCCAACCTGAAGAATTCAGCTTGCGGTGCCGCCGGCTGCGTCCCACCGCCGCGGGAGCGTCGCTTCGAATACGACCTGCCCTGCCTCGTTGCGCGCGCCGATACGTCCACCATGTGCGCGTACGAACTGATCGACGATGTACAGGCCAAGGCCCAGGCCTTTGCTCTGGTGGAAGCTGGCCTTGAACGGTTCGAACAGCCGCGGCAACAGCGCGTCATCGATATGGCCGGCATTGCTCACCCGCATCACCACCATGCGCACATCGCGTCCATCCAGCTGCACGAGGGCCTCGCTGCCATGCGTCAACGCGTTGCCCACCAGGTTGGCGGCGATCTGCCCCAGCCGATCCATGTCACCCTGCAGGCGGGTATCACCGATGGCGTCGAAACGGATGCGCTCATGACCGTGCGCACTGCCCGCCTCGGCAATCACCGCATGGGTGACCTCGGCCAGGTCGCAGGCGCTGGTCTCAAGGCGCAGGCCACCACTGCGGATACGCGAGAAGTCCAGCAGCTGCTCCACCATCCGCGCCATGCGCAGCGTGCTGGCCTCCAGGTGCTGCAGCGTCTGCTGTGCCCCCGTGTTGCCCTCGGGAAGCTCCAGCGCCAGCTTGTCGGCACACAGCAGGATGGCCGACAGCGGCGTGCGCAGATCGTGGGTCAGCACCGCGGCCATCGTCTCATTGAGCTTGAGCGCACGCTCCAGCGCTTCATTGCGCGCCTTCAGCAGCTGCCGCTGCTGGTACAGCTCGATGAAGACATTGACCTTGCTCAGGATCACCTGCGGCGCCACCGGCTTGTGCAGGAAGTCCACCGCACCGGTTTCGTAGCCCTTGAACGCGCGTACCGGATCGTCCGGCGAGGCGGTCAGGAAGATGATCGGCACCGTGCGGCTGCGATGCGAGCCACGCATCAGCTCGGCCAGGGTAAAGCCATCGATTTCCGGCATGTGCACGTCCAGCAGGGCCAGCGCGACCTCGTGCGCGAGCAGCAGCTCCAGTGCCTGCGCACCCGAGCCGGCCAGCAGCAGGTTCACCCCCTCGCGCTGCAGCAGGGCCTGCATGGCTACCAGGTTCTGCGGCACGTCATCGACGATCAGCAGGTTGACCGGGGTCTGCGACTGCGCAGGGTCCGGTGGCAGCAGGTTCATGCAAACAACTCCTTCAGGCGACGACACATCAATTCAAGGGGCAGCACGGCGTCGGCACCGGCGTACTGCAGGGCGGAGGCCGGCATCATCGATGCTTCGGCCTCCTCGGGGCATTGCAGCCAGGCACGGCCGCCCGCGGCACGCACCGCGGCAACGCCTTCGCTGCCGTCACTGCTGGCCCCGGTCAGCAACAGCGCCAGCACCTGCGTACCGAACACCGCAGCCGCTGATTCAAACAGCGGATCGATGGCGGGCCGCGAGAACAGCACCGGCGCATCGACCGACAGCGCCACCGTACCGGGGTCTTCCACCAGCAGGTGGTAGTCCGGCGGAGCGAAGGTTACTGTGCCCGGCTGCAGCGGCTGCTTGTCCTCCGCCTCGCGCACCGGCAGCGCGCAGTACGGGGCCAGCACCTCGGCGATGCGGCTGGAGCGATCGCGCGGCAGGTGCAGTACCGCCAGCACCGGCGTCGGCAGCGTGGCCGGAAACGCGCCGAGCACGGCCTGCAGCGCCGCAACGCCTCCTGCCGACGCCCCGACCACCACCACCGCAGGGCGATCCTGCACCACCATCAGGCCACCTTCCGGTACAGGCGATGCTCCCGCGAGCAGACCTCGAAGGCAGCGTGGTGATGCCCGAACTGCAGCGATTCCTTGCTGCCCAGGCCGAGGAACCCACGGTGCACCAGCGCCTCGCGGAACAGCCCGACTGCGCGGTCCTGCAGGTCGCGGTTGAAGTAGATCAGTACGTTGCGGCACGACACCAAGTGCACTTCGGAGAACACGGTGTCGGTGGCCAGGCTGTGGTCGGCGAACACCACGTTGCGGCGCAGCTGGCGGTCGAACACCGCGCCATCGTAGGCAGTGGCGTAATAGTCTGACAGGGATGCCGTGCCGCCCGCCGCCAGGTAATTGCGGCTGAACTGCGCCATGCGGTCGATGCCATATGCACCGGCTTCGGCGGTGGCCAGCGCTGCCGGGTTGATGTCGGTGGCATAGACGATGCTGCGCTCAAGCAGGCCTTCCTCATGCAGCAGGATCGCCAGCGACCACACTTCCTCGCCGGTGCTGCACCCGGCCACCCACAGCTTCACCGAGGGGTAGGTGCGCAGCACCGGCACCACCTGCTCGCGCAGCTCACGGAAATAGGCCGGGTCACGGAACATCTCCGAGACCTGCACGGTGAAGAACTGCATGGCCTGCGCGAACAGCTCCGGCTCGTGCAACAGGCGGTGCTGCAGATCGACCAGCCGCTCACACTCGTAGCGCTGCATGGCCTGGCGCATGCGACGGCGCAGCGACGACACCGCGTAGCTGCGGAAATCGTAGTGGTAGCGCTGGTACAGCGCCTCCAGCAGGATTTTCAGTTCCAGGTCGAACAGCGCCTGCTCATTCATTGCCGCGAGCACCAGACGCGGCACAGCGAGACCAGCTTGTCGACATCGATCGGCTTGGCGATGTAATCGTTGGCGCCGGCCTGCAGGCAGCGCTCGCGGTCGTCCGGCATGGCCTTGGCGGTCAGCGCAATGATCGGCAGGTCCTGCAGATGGCGCTGCGCACGGATCTCGCGCATCGCCGCCAGCCCGTCCTTCTCCGGCATCATGATGTCCATCAGCACCAGGTCGACCTCGCGCTCGGCCAGGCGATCCACCGCTTCCTGGCCATTGCGGGCGATTTCCAGGGTCACGCCCAGCGGTTCAAGCACGCTGGACAGGGCAAAGATGTTGCGCACATCGTCCTCGGCCAGCAGCACCGTACGCCCATCGAGCACCGTGTCGCGGCGACGCGCCTCGCGCAGCAGGCGCTGCTGGTCGGTCGGCAGGCTGGCTTCGACGCTGTGCAGGAACAGGGTCACTTCGTCCAGCAGGCGTTCCGGCGAACGCGCACCCTTGATGATGATGCTCTTCGAATAGCGGCGCAGGCGCTGCTCTTCCTCGCGGTTGAGCGCGCGGCCGGTGTAGACGATCACCGGCGGGAAACCGACATCGTCGTTGCCGGCCATGTGCTCCAGCAGGTCGTAGCCGCTGCCGTCGGGCAGCGACAGATCCATCACCATGCAATCGAAGGTGACGGTGCTGAGCTGCTCCAGCGCGCCGGCCAGGGTGCCCACTGCGATGATCTGCAGCTGCTCGCGGCCGAGCAGCAGTTCCAGGTTATGGCGCAGCTCGCTGTCGTCTTCGACGATCAGCAGGCGCCGCACGTCACGCTGGCTGGTCTGCTCCAGCTGCTCGATGGCCGCCGCCAGCCGTTCGCGCGTGGTCGGCTTGATCGCAAATCCGATCGCACCCAGTTCGCGCGCCACCTGGCCGCGATCCATCGCCGAAACGACGTGCACCGGAATATGGCGCGTGTCCGGATTGCGCTTCAAGCGTTCCAGAACGCTCAGGCCAGACACATCGGGCAACCCGATATCGAGCAGGATGCCGTTGGGGCGCAGTTCCGAGGCCAGCGACAGGGCTTCCTCGGCCGTGGTCGCGACCACGCAGTCGAAATCCAGCTCGTGGGCCAGCACCACCAGCGCCTCGGCGAAGGTGGCGTCGTCCTCGACCGCCAGGATCAAGCGCCCGGCGCGTTGGCGACGTCCGCGGTCATCGGCCACATTGGCGATGGCCGGCGCTGCCGCCGGGGCAACCGCGGGTGCGGCAGCCGTGCGTGCGGCAACCGCTGCAACAGGCTGCGGCGAAGCCGGGATGGACACCGGGTCCGACGCTTCACCCGATGCCGCTACCGGCGCGCCCTGCAGCGGCAGTTCCAGGATGAAGCAGCTGCCGCGGCCCGGCTCGCTGTCGACGTGGATGCTGCCGCCCATGCGCTCGGCAAGATCGCGCGAGATCGACAGGCCCAGGCCGGTGCCGCCGTAGCGGCGACGGGTGCTGCCATCGGCCTGGCGGAAGGCTTCGAAGATGACCTGCAGCTGCTCACGGGCAATGCCGATACCGGTATCGGCGACTTCGAAGCGGATGCGGCCGCTGCCAGCCGCGCGAACGTGCAGGCTGACCTTGCCGTGCTCGGTGAACTTCAGGGCATTGGCCAGCAGGTTCTTCAGGATCTGCTGCAGGCGCTGGCTGTCGGCCACCAGCTGGCTTGGCGCCAGCGCATCGGCCTCGATCTGCAACGCCAGGCCCTTCTGCCGCGCCATCGGCTCGAAGGTCTCGCGCAGGCGCTGCACGACGCTGTCCACCACCACCACTTCGTCGGCCAGTTCGACGTGGCCGGCCTCGATGCGCGACAGGTCGAGGATGTCGTTGATCAGTGCCAGCAGGTCGTTGTTGGACGACAGGATGGCGCGGGCATATTTCACCTGCTCGTCGGTCAGGGTGCCGTCCTTGTTGTCGGCCAGCAGCTTGGCCAGGATCAGCGAACTGTTCAGCGGCGTGCGAAGTTCGTGCGACATGTTGGCCAGGAACTCGGACTTGTAGCGCGAGGTGGCCGCCAGTTCGTTGCTGTTGCGCACCAGCTGGCCCTGCGCCACCAGCAGCGCCTGCTTCTGCGCCTCCAGCTCGTGGGTGCGCTCTTCCAGCTGGACGTTGCTCTGCTCCAGCTCGGCCTGTTGTTCTTCCAGGTGGCTCTGCGACTGCAGCAGGCTGCGGCTCTGCTCTTCCAGTTCCTCGTTGGCCACCCGCAGTTCTTCCTGCTGCGCCTGCAGTTCCTCACCCTGGCGCTGCGATTCCTCCAGCAGTACCACCAGCTGTGCACGCAACAGCGAGGCCCGCAAGGCCATGCCGATGGTCTCGCCACAGCGCACCAGCAGCTCCCGATCCAGGTCGCGCTGCCCGCCCACCTGGCCGCGGCCCAGCTCGATGACCCCGACGACGGTGCCGTCGCTGCTGATCGGCGCCAGGATGCGCTCGTTCACCGGCAGCCGCCCCAGGCTCGTCTGCAGTTCAAGCACGGCGGCGTCACCGCCGTGCAGGTGCCGGATGCGTTCGTCACGGGCCACCTGCCCGGCCACGCCTTCCTGCAATGCCAGCGATGCCGGCATGCCCGACGGCAACGCCATGCCACCGGTCAGCTGCAGGCGCCCACCTTCGAGCCGGTACACCGCGCCAATGTCTGCCTGTAGCTGGCCGCCCAGCTGGGTAGCCGCCGCCTCGGCAATCTGCTCGGGCCCCAGGTCGCCACGCAGGCTCATTGCCACCGCGTTTTCTGCTTCCTGCAGCCACAGCGCGCGCATGGCCTGCCGCCGCGCTTCGATGGCGCGGGAAACGATCAACGCGATCATCAGGAACGCGCAACCGCCGATGCTGCGATTGACGAACGAGAACGACGAATTGTTGCTGGCCGGCGCCACGTTGAAGCCGATCACCAGCAGCACACAGGCGATCGCGGCAACGAAGAACGGCGCGCGCACGCTGCGCTGGAACACCGTCACGCCTACCGCGAGGAAATAGGCCAGCCATACCGCATAGCCCAGCGGCACCACCAGCTCCAGGGCGATGGTGGCTGCCAGCAGTACAGCGGAGGTCAGCCAGATCCAGCGGTCACGCGTGGTCGCACCAGGACGCATGCAGGTCGGTTCCAGAGGGCAAAGGGTGGGTGATGGTACTCCGTGTCGCATTCAGCCGCACAGGACCTTTGGCACGTGCCGCACCTGCACGCATCCTTCACACTTCAATGCCTAGCTTCACGTCCCTCACAGGGGTAACACTTATTTCCACGTGGACGCTGCAGCCTCTACGACGTCCGTACTGACGGACCCTTCCCGACAACTGCGACTGCTGATTGACAGCGTGCGCGATCATGCGCTGTACCTGCTTGATCCCGAAGGCATTGTGTGCAGTTGGAATCCGGGGGCCGAGCGTATCAAGGGCTATTCAGCCGAGGAGGTCGTGGGAACGCACTTCGGTCGCTTCTACCTGCCCGCCGATCGCGAAGCCGGCGAGCCGCAGCGCCTGCTTCGCCTCGCGGCGCAGCATGGCCATGTCGCCAGCGAGGGCTGGCGGGTGCGCCATGACGGCTCCTCATTCCGCGCCAGCGTGGTCATCGAACCGGTCATCGAAGGCGGCGAACTGCTCGGGTTCGTCAAGATCACCCGCGACATCACCGAACACTGGCAGGCGCAGCGCCTGCTGCGCGATGCCCAGCGTGCACTGCGCAACACCCAGCAGTTCGAGACTGTCGGCCGTCTCAGCCGCGGCCTGTCGCACGAATTCAACAACCTGCTGACCACCATCGGCAACGCGCTGGACCTGCTGTCACTGCGCGTGAGCGGTGACGACGTGCGCGCCGCCGAACTGCTCGATGCCGCGCAGGCCGCGACCGACCGCGGCGCCCTGCTGACCCGCCAACTGCTGGCCTTCAGCACCGGCCAGACGTTGATCCGCGAGCCATTGGACCTGAACGCGCTGGTGCGGCAGTGGTTGCCGGATCTGCAGCGGGCCTGCCCGCCCACGGTGACCCTGGATGCACGCCTCGCACCGGGCCTGCCGCCGGTGAGCACCGATGCGCTGCAGCTGCAGACCGCGCTGGCCAACCTGGTCGCCAATGCGGTGGAAGCCACCGTGGATGGCGGCCGCATCCTGGTCGGCACGGCACTGGAACATCGCCTCGACCCCGATGCGGACACCACGCTGCAACGCGGATATGTCACCCTCAGCGTCTGCGATGAAGGCCACGGCATGGCCGCCGACATCGCCGAGCGGGCGACCGAACCGTTCTTCACCACCAAGGACATCGGCAAGGGCAGCGGCCTGGGCCTGAGCCAGGTGTTCGGATTCACTACCCAGAGCGGCGGCTTCGTCGACGTGTCCACCACCCCCGGTGTTGGCACCACGGTCAGCCTGCTGCTCCCCGCAATAGAGGAAGCACCCGATGACCGATGACCCGATCCGCGTACTGATGGTGGAGGACCAGACTGATCTTCGCGAGATGATCGGCCTGGCCCTGCGCGACTTCGGCATCGAGGTCGCCACCACCGCCGATGGCCACGAGGCCGCGGAGCTGCTCAAGGGCGAAGCGCGCTTCGATGTGGTGTTCAGCGATATCAGCATGCCCAACGGCATGTCCGGTATCGAGCTGAGCGAGCACGTGGCGCGCGAACAGCCGCAGGCACGGATGATCCTCTCATCCGGCTATGCGCGCTCGCAGCTTCCGCCGCTGCCGGAGAAGGTCGAGTTCCTGCCCAAGCCCTACCGCCTGCGCCAGCTGGTGCAGCTGCTGAAGCAGGATTGACAATCCGCCGGGCTTGGCCCGGCGCATCCGTTCCTGTAGCGCCGAGCCCACGCCCAGCAGCGGTGCTCAGTAACGCCCCACCAGGTTCAGGTACCACCCGCGATGGGTGTAGTCGAACTTGGTCAGGTCGTCGCTGAAATCGGTGAAGTTGTAGCCCACGCCGACCCGGAAATTACGCCCGATATCGCGGTCGACACCGGCCAGCCAACCCTGCCGGGTACCACCGTCGCGCACGTCCAGCAGGCGGTACTCCAGCAGCCCATGCCACTGGTAGTACAGGTCGTAGCGCAGCTGGCCGGAGGCGAAGTTGGTGGCCGAGTCGAACCACGGACCGGTACCACGCCCATAGCGCACCTCGCCTTCGCGGCGGGCCGCCTTCGCCGCTACTTCCCAGCGCTGGTCGATGCGGTACACGCCCTCAAGTGACAACACCTGGGTGCGCTGGTCGTAGTCGACACCGTTGACCTGCCCCATCGTCGACAGGTCATACAGATAGCTGTAGCGGCCGAACAGCGCCCAGCGGTCGTTGTCCCACGGCCGGTAGGCAAAGCCCAGGTTGCCCTCGATGAAGCGCGCACCCGCCACCGGATTGATCGCATCGTCGGTGTCGGCATAGTTGAAGCGCGCCGCGATGCGCCAGCGATCGTTGAGGCGATGGCTCAGGCGATTGGTACTGACCCACTGCGTGCGCCGTTCGGCACCGGTATCGCGACGCCATTCCAGCTTGCTCTGCCATTCCGTGCCCGGCGCGGTACGGCCTCCAGACAGGCTGACCGCCTTGCGATCGACCTGACCACTGCTGGCGTCGAGCTTGCCGTTGCTCAGCGTGAAGCCGGCGTTCCAGCCCACCGCCGGATAGAAATCCATGCCGAAGGTATGCGCCAACCCGGACTCCTGCCCGGACTTGAGGAACTGGCTTTCATTGAACACGTTGACCTGGTCGGACAGCCGCCAGCGTTGGCCCAGCGTCCAGCCATCCTGCGCATTCGGGCTGAACAGCGGGTCGTATTCGCTGCGGTCGGTGGACTGGGTGAATGCACCATAGAAGCTGTGCTGCGGGGTCAGCCGGTACTCGGCATTGACCTGCGCGGCGGTGCCACGGTCGCCATCGCTCACCTCCGCACCGACAGTGGACAGGTTGGCGAAGGTCCAGGTGCCACCGGCCACCACTGCATCGTTGTCGGCATAGCGGCCATGATCGTCATCCACGGTCAACTGGCCGCCGCCGTACAGGTCCAGCGAGGTGCCGATGCGATGGGTGTAGCGTGCGGCCGCCAGCACGCCCGCCACGTTGCCGCCACTGCCGCGGTCTTCCTGCACACGACGCAGCTCGGCCGACAGGCGGTCGTTCTCGCCGATCCGCCATTCGGCAGTGGCCTGCGCCTGGATCAACGACTCATTGCCACGACGGGCCTCGCTGTAGCGCGCGTACAGGCTGAAATCGTCGGTCACATAGCCGAGCAGCTCGGCGCCCTGTTCGCGCACCCGCTGACCGGTATCGAAGCGCCCGACCGAATAGCCACCGTCCACTTGCCGCCACCAGGCACCCGCGCTCCAGTCGCGCTGGGTCCAGCCCAGCTCACGCAGGTTGACGCGTGCCTCGACGGCGGTCGCCTCGCCGTCGCGCGGTCCTTCCGGATTCAGGCGACTGAAGCTGAGGCCGCCGTTGTCGGAGAAGAACACCGGTGCGCTGGTCGCCTCGCTGCGGCTGTGTTCGACCTTCAGATAGGTGCCGCGGCCGGCCTGCAGGGTCAGGTCTGCGCCCTTCAGCGAATAGTCCTGGCCGGCGCGCTGCTCGTCCACATAGGTGCCGCCCACCGCGACGTGGTCACCGAACCAATGCTTGCCACGCACGCCTGCAGTGATGTCGTCGCTGTCGAAGCCGGTCGGCACCCACTCGTAATCCACGATCAGGCGCTGCTCGTAACCATCCAGCGGCACGTCACGGCTGATCCGACGCAGATTCTCGCGGCTGACCTGCGCCAATGGGCGGGTCAGCAGGATGCGGCCCTGCAGGGCGTCGATCTCGTAGTCGGCGCCGCGCACCATCGGTACGCGCTGCTCGACACGACCGGTGGTGCGGTCGCGGATTTCCAGCACGACCTGGTCCGAGCCACTGAGAATGCTGGCGTGGCGCAGGTAATACAGGCTGCCGCCGGTACCGATGAACTCGCTGTGGCCCGGCGCCGTCTCGGCCTGTGAGCCGAACACGCGCAGCTCGCTGCGGGCATCGCCCCAGGCGTTGGCACCACGCGAACGCCACGACAACGCCGCACCGTACAGCGAACGCACGTACTGCGCGTACTCGGTGCCGGTCAGCCCGGTGTTGTAGTTGCCCCACAGCGCCTGGTTCTTGTCCCAGTCCATGCGCAGGTAGAAGCGCCCCATGCTGTCGACATCGCGCTGGGTCAGCGAGTCATCACCATAGGTCGGGTAGTACAGGTCCGGATCCAGGCTACGGAACAGATCGCGCGGATCGGCCGTGGTGAAGCCGCTGAACAGCTCGTCCAGCGGTCGGTTCTGGGTATCGGCCTGCGCGGTCAGCAGGTAGCGGCCTCGGGTCTTGGCCTTCAGGTAGAAGGCCAGGCGGCCATCGCTGAGAACATCGTCGTTGCGCTCGCCACGGGCCAGGTCCTGCCCTGCCCCGCTGGCCTTGTTCTGGTACACGGTGATGTCGGCCAGGCCGACCCCGAACAGGTACTGGCCACTGACATCGACCTCCAGCGTGCGCGCGATCGCCGGTGCATCCGGCCGCTCCACGCGCACGTCGAAGGCGTGGTGGCCGATCGGCATCAGGTACTCGGCGGCGAACTTGCGATCCTGGTCCAGCGGGTAGCTGTCGCCGTTGATCTTCAACGAGGCCCCGAGCGGCAGGTCGCGGCCGCGCAGGCGCACCCGCGAGCCGTACACCGGGATGTTCTGCTGGCGCAGGCCATTGCTGTCGAATACTTGCTGCAGCAGCGACAGTGACGCCGCCTGGTTGGCATCGACAGCGGTGCCGCGGCGATCTTCCAGCGCATCGCGCAGCTGCTGGTTGCCCCGCTCGAACTCCGCCGGAGTGACCAGCTGCATCGACTGCGCGGTGGTTTCATCGACATTGCCCTCGGCGTCGAAGGCACGCAGCACGTAGACCAGGCGGTCGCCACGACGCAGCGGCGTCGACGCCGGGAGGGTGCCATCCCAGCTGCCCCGTGCAACGGCGGCCACCGGCAGTTCGAACGTTGCCAGCGGCGCCACCCGGTCGGCGTCGCTGCCGCGGTAGACACTGACTTCCAGGCGCTGGATGAAGGCGGTGTAGTTGCCGCGCACGTAGAACTCGACCGGACGCACGATGCGTCCCTCATCGAAGGCCACCATGCCCGGCGCAGACACCGACAGTTCCGGCTGGCCCATCGCGGGGTCTTCGGTGGCCCAGATCGCGCCGCCTTCCGGCAGGCGGATCATGAACTCGCCACGCACGGTCGCCCTGCCCGGCTCATCGATCGCCACGCTGACACGGCGATCCGGCTGCAGCGTCTGCGAGCTGGAACGCGTCGAGGTGCCCTCGGTGACGGGCTCGTCATAGCTGCGCGAGCGCAGGCTGAACAACAGTTCGCCTTCGGCGTTGCACTGGTTGCCATCACAACGGATCGGCGCCGGCTCGGCGGTGGGCGGGGCGGCCTGGGCGGCAGCGGCCAGGCCCAGCAGCAGGGCCTGGTACAGCGCAGCGCGCGGCAGGCGGGCCGCACGGCGGGCGGCAGAGTGATGCGCGCTCATCGGCGGGCCTCCTGTTGGCGAGCGGCCGCACGGGTGGCGGCGCTCTCCTCGTTGCGGACGCGCAGGCGCTGCTGCACCGCGGGGCTGAGCTGGCTGCGCAGCGCCTCGAACACAGCGCTGGCACGGCGCAGGCCCAGGGCCTGGTTGTAGGCATGGCTGCCGCGCACGTCTGTGTGGCCGACCAGGCTAACCTGGCCACCACCCAGCTTCTCCAGGCGTGCAGCGATGGCCACAAGCAACGGCTTGAACTCGTCGCGCACGGTGGCCTTGTCAGTGTCGAACAGGACGTTGCCCAGCAACGCCCCATTCGCATCGACACCGGCCAGCAGCGAATGCGGGTCCTGCACATCGGTGCGCAGCTGCACGGTCAGGCCAGCGCGCGCGCTTTCGGCAGCTTCGGCCTGCAGCGCATCGCGCACCACTGCGGCACGGGCGAAGGCCAGCGCCTGGCTTTCGCCGTTGGCCGCGATCACCACATCACCGCCCTGGTAGCGGTTCACCACCTCGGCCATCTTCAACAGCACCGGGCGGTAGTCGGTGCGCAGCTCGCTGCTGCCCGGCGCGAACAGCACCTCACCCAACGCGATCTCCATGCGCTCAGCGGCTGCCCGTGGCGACGGCGGCAAGCGCACGCCGAAGCTGAAGCGCGTCGGCACGCCCTGGGTCACCCGCCGCAGCAGCGGATTTTCGGTCGTCAGCGCCGCGCCGGCCGGCACCGTGGCCGGGTCCAGCTTGACGATGAAGTTGCGGCCCAGGCGCGCATCACCGCCGTGGACATCGGCCAGGTGGTAGCGACCGAACGGATCGGTCTCTACCAGCAGGCCCTCCACCGTGGCCAGGCGCACGCCCGGGATGCCCTGCTCCTGGATGCCCTCGTTGCCAATCACATAGGCCACTTCATAACCCTCAGCGACGCGGGCAATTTCGCGGCGAACGGTCGGCTCGGCGGCGGTCAGGCCCTTGCCGGCGTCGCCACTGCGCTGCATGTCCGTGCCGCCCTGTGCGTCCATCCGCAGGCGGTGACCCTGCGTGCTTTCCAGCACGAAGTCATCGGTGAAGGCCAGTTCGCGCAAGCGCTGGCGCAACACCACCTGGTGCGCCTCGGCGGTGTCCGAAGTCGAGGCACGGCCATGCACCACGCCGATCTGCACACCGTGCAGCAGCGGTGCGCTGGCATCGGCCAGCGGCTGCGGGCCATCGCCGCGATCCAGCGTGGTCGAGCCGGCCACGTAGGCCGAGGGCGCAAAGCCGCCCTGCACGCGCACGCCGGTCAGCTCGGCACTGTCCTGCCAGCCGTCTCCATCGCGGTCATCGAACACCGTGCCGAACACCAGACTGTCTTCCAGCAGCGGATCGGCATCCATCGCCACTTCGGCGGTGGCGATGTTCGACAGCGGGCTGCCATCATCGGCCGTCGCCACGGCCTGGTTCACGTGATTGCCACTGCGTACGCCAGCGCCGACGCGCAGCAGGTAGGTGATGGTGGCACTGCGGCCGACCGCGATATCCACCGCACCGATGCGCAGCGGCGACTGGCTGCTGGCCAGCGAGAACGCACCGTCATCGTCGGCCACGCGCATCGAACCATCCACGTAGCTGAAGCCCGGCGGCGGCGTATCGACCACCACGCCATCGCGCCAGTGGCTGCTGCCCACGTTCTCGACCACCAGCTGGTAGCGCACCAGATCGCCCACCTTCACCCGGCGCGGGCTGGCGGTCTTGGTGATGCGCAGCGCGAAGTCGGACACCACCTTGTGGCGGGTCTCGCAGGTCGTGCATTCCGGCGGCGGCGAGCCGTCCGGATACTGCCCGCGCAACCGGTTCAGCACTTCGGTACGTGCTTCCTGGTTGACCACGGCCTGGTAGGCGAACTCATGGCGACCGATCGAGGTGCCTGCTGGCACCGTGCACACGATCTCGGGCCCCTGCTGGACGCACCCGGCCGGCAAGCTCTCGATGCTCAAGCCGGCATCAGGCGTATCGACCAGCTGCAGCGGGCGGCGCAGCGCAGCACGCTCCACAGTGGCCACCAGCGTGTAGCGCAGGCGGTCGCCGGGGCGTACTTCGGTGCCACTGGCCGGACCGGCCTGCTTCTCCAGCACCACGCGCGGCTCGGCCAGCGCATGCTCGGTGCTGCAATCGCCACTGCAGGTCGGGGTATCACCGCCACTGCCAAGCACCGCATTGCGCACGCTGCCACTGGCCTGTGCATTCACCAGCGCGCGATAGCCCAGCGTGTAGGTTCCGGGCGCAGTGCCGGCCGGCAACGTGCAGACCAGCGGATTGCTGGCGTTGCAGGTGAACGGTCCGGCCTGGGTGACCGACTGCAGGTCCAGGCCCACGCCCAGGGTATCGGTCAGGGTCAGCGTATCGAGGGTCTGCGAGTTGGCGATCGTCACTTCAACGCTGTAGTCCACCGCATCGCCGACGCCAACCGGCGCAACGGTGGAGGACTGCTTGCGGTAGGTCACCACCGCTGCCAGCACCGGTGTGGTGGTGCTGCAGTTGCTGGTGCAGGTAGTGGTTCCGGGGCCGCCACCCAGTACCGCATTGCTTACGCTGCCCTTGGCCTGCGCGTTCACCCGTGCGGTGTAGTCCACCGTATAGGTGCCCGGCACGGTGCCGGCCGGCAGCGTGCAGACCATCGGGTTGGCGGCATTGCAGCTGAAGCCCTGGCTGGCGGTCACCGTACCGAAGTCCAGGCCGGGGCCCATCGTATCGGTCAGGGTGAACACCGCAGTGGTGCGCGAGTTGCTGACCACGGCGGTCAGGGTGTAGGCGATGCTGTCACCCACCTTCACCGAACCGGCCGCGGCCGAAGTCTTGCGATAGTCGATCGCACTGCCGGTCACCGGGGTGCTGGTACCGCAGTTGGCGGTACACGACGGATTGTCGCCACCGCTGCCAAGCACGGCGTTGGTCACCTGCCCGCTGGCCTGCGCGTTCACCACCGCGGTGTAGGTCAGGCTGTAGCTGCCCGGCACGGTTCCCGCCGGCAGCGTGCACACCAGCGGATTGGCGGCATTGCAGGTGTACGCACCTGCGCTGGTCACCGCGCCGAAGTCGAGGCCGGTGCCCAGCGTATCGGTCAGGGTCACCACATCGGTGGTGCGCGAGTTGGTCACCACCGTGGTCAGCGTGTAGGTCAGGCGATCACCCACCGCAACAGGACCGGTGCTGTTCACCGACTTGGCATAGCTCACGCCCGGCGTTGCCACCGGGGTGGTGGTGTCACAGTTCACGCTGCACGACGGGTTGTCGGTGCCACTGCCGAGCACGGCATTGCGCACACTGCCGCTGGCCTGCGCGTTGACAGTAGCGCCGTAGGTCAGGCTGTAGGTACCGGGCGCGGTGCCGGCCGGCAGCGTGCACACCAGCGGATTGGCGGCGTTGCAGGTGAACATGCCCGCGCTGCTGACGCCGCTGAAATCGAGGCCGCTGCCCAAGGTGTCGGTCAGCGTTACCACGGCGCCGGTGCGCGCGCGCGTCACCGTTGCAGTCAGGGTGTAGTCGATGCGGTCACCGACCCGCACCGGGCCACCGGTGGAGGCCTGCTTGGCATAGACCACCTGCGCGGCGGCCATCGGCGTGGTGGTATCACACGCACCCACGCAGGAAGGATTGTCGGTGCCGCTGGGTACGACGGCGTTGCGCACCTGGCCGCTGGCCTGCGCGTTTACCACGCCGGTGTAGGAGAACGCATAGCTGCCCGGCACGGTGCCAGCCGGCAGCGTGCAGACCAGCGGATTGCCCGGCACACAGCTGAAGCTGCCGGCGCTGGTGACGCTGCCGAAGTCCAGGCCGGTGCCCAGCGTATCGGTCAGCGTGGTCACCGCCGTGGTGCGCGAATCGGCCACCAGTACGGTCACGGTGTAGGCGACGCTGTCACCGATGGCAACCGGACCGGCGGTGCCACTGGCCTTCGACACCGAGATACGCGGCACCGCCACCGGCGTGGTGGTGGTGCAGGTGCTGCTGCAGGTGGGCGTATCGGTACCGGTGCCGACCACGGTGTTGACCACCTGGCCGCTGGCCTGTGCATTGACCGTGGCCGTGTAGCTCAGGCTGTAGGTGCCGGGGACGGTACCGGCCGGCAGCGTGCACACCAGCGGGTTGGCCGCGTTGCAGGTGAACGCGCCGGGACTGCTGACGCTGGCGAAATCCAGGCCGGTACCCAGGGTGTCGGTCAGGGTCAGCACGTCGCGCGTGTTGCCATCGGCCACGGTGACATCGACGGTGTAGCTGACAGTCGCACCCACCGCGACCGGGCCGGTGGTGTTCGAACGCTTGGCATAACCCACGCGGGTCACCGGCACAGTGACATCACTGCGCGTGCAGTGGTCGGCATCGGTGCAGCTGGCGCCCGGCGCGGGCGCATTGCCATTGTTGAAGGGGTCGTAGCCACCACCAACACTGGCGTGATTGGTCAGCACGCCGGTCGCCGCTGCAGTAACGGTCACCGGCAGGGTAAACGCCGAACTGGATCCGGCATTACCGGCCGCTGCAAGAACCTGGCTGCTGGTACAGGTGACATCCTGGCCACTTGCCGTGCAGCTCCAGTTGCCACTCACATGCGTGCCACTCCAGTTCGGCACGATGCCGGCCGGCAGCTGGTCACGCACGGTGATCGTGCCCGCCGCCACATTCGGCGGATTGCCGGTCGGCACATCGCTGGTGTTGCTCACGGTCAGGGTGTACGTCGTGCCTGCCTGGCCGTAGTTCCAGACGCCGCCTGTGGCGTTGTTGCTCTTCACCACCTTCAGCGACGGCGCGGTGATGGTGATCCGGTGGTCTTCCACTTCGCCGTCATCTGCCACGCCGGTCGGGTTCTGGATCTGCGCAGCGAGCGTGGCGTAGCGCAGGCGCACGTAGCTGGTGCCCGCCAGCACCTGGGCCGGCACGGTCCACGCCAGGCTCGCCTGGCCGCCACTGCACAGCGCGGTATTGCTGCGCTCATTGGCATCGAAGACGCCGTTGCGGTTGAAGTCGATCCAGCCCGCCACGCTGCCGTTGCCCACGCAGGCCACCGGCTGGTTGATCTGGGTGCCGGCCTGCATCACCGTCAGGCGGTAGCTGGTCGGCCACGCATCTTCTTCGCGGCTTCCCACCTGCGGGAAGTTGTCATCGCCCAGCGCATCCAGGCTGTAGCTGCTGCGCTGCTCGGTATCCGGGCCGAGGCTGCCGAGGAAGTCGGTCAACGGCGGCGCCAGGCCGCCTGGCGTGTAGCCTGCGGTGTTGATGTTGAAGTTGCTGGCTCCCTGCGGGATGCCGTCGGAACGGAACTGCAGGTCGTCCACCACGTGCATGGCGTCGCCATAACTCTGCGGCGCATCGCCGAAGTCGGCATACGGCACCAGCAGCCCGATGGCGATGGCGGTGGTGCCGCCGCCGCGCATCGAGAAGCCCATGTTCACCGCCAGGTTGCCCGGCGCGTGTGCGGCATTGTCGAAACTGAGGAAGGTGACTGCCGCGGTGTTGTCGTCGTTGCCGGGGCCGAAGCGGATGACCTGGTTGGCACCGCTGGTCGATTTGTTGACCAGATACGGCGTGGCGTTGGACAGGTTCTTGCGGACCTCGACCACGTTCCAGGTGCCCTGCGCACTGGCTTCGACGAACTCGCCGCTGTTGTTGATCGACTCGGCATCGGCCATCACCACGCCGCGCAGGCGGTACGGGGCGCCGCCCAGGGTCGACGTACAGGTGATGCTGAAGCTGGAGGTGCCGCTGGCACGTGCGATACCGGCGATCAGCTGGTTGGCGGTGCCGGTGCCACCGATGTTGTACAGGTCGTCAAGGCTGTCGCCACCGAAGTTGCCGGGGCGATAGCTGCGCAGCACGTTGGTCTCGGCCGTGTTCAACCGGCAATCGACGCGCAGGTTCACCCCGGCCGCGACCGGCATGTCGATGGACGACATCGCACCATCATTGAGTGCGACGTTGTTCACGCCATTGGCACCGCCGCCCCAGGTCAACCACAGCACGGTGTTGCGGTACGGGCTGCTGCCGCCGGTAGCGTAGGCGGCGGCCCAGGCCAGCGAGGGCGCCAGCATCGCCAGCAGCAGCACCAGGCTGATCGCCGCCCAGCGACGCAGTCGCCGGTAGTGCTGGTTTTTCCCGGGATGAACGCATCCACCGCCCGCGCGAAAGCGCGACGTCGTCGACTGCCACATGTTGATTTCCCCGCTCAGCCCACAGACGGACCGAAGTTCAGTGGATGGCCTGGGACGAAATCCCGGCTCCGGCGGCGCACGCAACTACGTGTTCTGCCGGCTCCGTGGCACTTGCCTTCGTCCCTGCAACCCGGTTGGTTGGGTACATAAAGCTGTGACCAAGTTAACACAATTTAGACAAATGTGTGAACCACATCACATTCAAGTGTGCCGAATCTGGTGCCAGGCCCGTGGGAACAGTTGTAGCAACGCCACCCAGGCAGCCCGTGCACGATTCCGGCAGTCGCATCGCCCTTTCCGGCAAGTCGCCAAGCGAATTCGGCGTACCCATGGCGGGAGCAAGGTGGCGCACCTCGCGCTGCAGCCGGCACGCAGTGCTTCATCGCGTCATGGCGGAACGAGGCCAGCTGCATCAATCCTGGCGTTGCGGGAGCCATGCGGCCGCGCGCATGCGACAGCGGATGCTGAAGCCGATCGAGGGGCCCTACGGCCCAGTACCGCCCTGCCCGGCCCGGCGGTAGCCAGTCAGCGACTGGCCGGTGTGCCTACGGAAATAGCGGCACAGATAGGACGCATCCTCGAAGTTCAGGCGCTCGGCGATGCGACCGATCGGCAGTTCGCTGTAGGTCAGCAATGCCTTGATCTCCAGCACCACCTGGCGGTCGATCAACGCCTTCGGTGTCGCGTTGAAGCACTCGCGGGTCAACTGCGAGAGATAGAACGGAGAGATGCACAGCGCCTCGGCGTAGGACTGCACGTCGCGCTGGTGCGTGCTGCGCTGGCCGACCCGTTCCCAGAAGTCCCAGGCCAGGCGCTGGCGCCTGCTGACCTGAGCGGGCGCTCTCTTCTGCTTCGGCAGCAGTGTGACCATCTTCAGGAAGAAGTTCTGCAGCAGATTGCGCAGCATCACGTGGCGTTGCCGTCCACTGTTGTGCTGCGCGTCCATCAACTGATGAAGCCAGCCCTGTAGCAGCGGCACGTCCAAAGGTGACGGCACACAGTGGGGCTGCTCGCGCAGGAACGTGAGCAGTGTATCGGGCAGCACATACGCCACCTCCGAGGCCAATGCCTTCGGCAGCAGGCAGGCCATGGCCAGGAAACCGCGCGAGCGCTGCCGCACCAACGCCAGCGTGTCCTCGGCCAGCACCAGCACGTCGTACCGCTGCAGCGCGATCTCGCGGAAGTTCAATGCGAACCGTGCGCGCCCGGACACACACACCAGCAGCACCAGATAGGCGCTGCCGAAGGACAGCGGGGCACCCAGTCCCTCGGCCAGCGTACTGACCCCCAAGCGCATGGATTCGTCCTGGTCCAGAAGCTGGGGTATGCGGTCCACGAGCCGATCCGGCTGGATTCACCGCGCACAGCATAGCGAGCGCGGGAAAAGCGTTGTGAAAAGTACCGGAACCATCAACGTTCCGCCCTGCCCTCTGGATCGCGAATCAACCTTCAATACGCTGCATCAACAGCAGTTCCGGCGTGGAAGCGGCCTCCACCGGCCGGAAACCGAGATCGCGATAAAGGGCCGTCGCGGGTGCGTTGTCACGATAGACGCGCAGGGTCAGCCGTCGCACGCCCGGTGATCGCAGGGCCTCTGCAGCCAGCAGTTGCACCAGCACCCGCCCCAGGCCCCGACCGCGCGCCTGCGGCGAAACGATGATGCGGCCGAGGTGGGCAGTGCCCGGGTCGGTCATCCAATACTGACCAAAGCCCACACAGTCGCCCTGTGGGTCCAACAACACCCGACCTGGGCGAGCAGCCAGCTCAAGCGCCTGCGCGAACGCCTCTGGCGCCAGCGGAAACCCGACGCCCGGGCCGGCCCAGCGTTGCGTGGCCGCCGCCGAATCGAGCCACGAGGCGACGCGCGTGTAGTGCAACCGTCGCACCGGCTGCAGTTGCATGGGCATGACGATGCATGTGTGCTCAGGGCTAGTGATTGTGGGCGAGCCAGCGCACGCAGTCACGCCATGCGGCGATCCTTGAATTTTGTCCTAGGACAATAAACAATGCGGAGCACCCATCCCTTCGTCTATATCGGACAGCCCATGTTCCGTGGCCTCAGTGCGTTCCCGCTTACCCCGCTCCACAACGAAGAGATCGACACCCGCGCATTCGCCGCCCTGGTCGAGCGATTGGCGGGCTCCGGCGTTGATTCGATGGGCATCCTGGGCTCTACCGGCAGCTATGCCTATCTGGAGAAGCACGAACGCAAGCGCATACTTCGTCAAGCGCTCGCGCACGCCGGAGGCGTACCGATCATCGTCGGCATCGGCGCACTGCGCACCCTCGACGTGCTGGAGCTGGCCCGCGACGCCGAAGAGGCAGGTGCCGCTGGCCTGCTGCTGGCGCCGGTGTCTTACCAGCTGCTGCAGGAACACGAGGTCTACACGCTCTTCGAATCGGTCTGCGCCACCGTCCGCACCCCGATCTGCGTCTACGACAATCCCGGCACCACCCGCTTCCGGTTCACCGATGAACTGCATGGGCGGATCGCCGCCCTGCCCAACATCGCCTCGATCAAGATTCCCCGCCTGTCCGACGACCCAGCCGAGGCCGTGGCCCGCGTGTCCGCATTGCGCGCCCGTCTCCCAGCGCGTGTCTCTCTCGGCATCAGCGGCGATGCGGCCGCCGTCCACGGGCTGGCTGCGGGCTGCGACGGCTGGTACTCGGTGATCGGCGGCCTGTTTCCCGAGGTCGCACTGCAGATCACGCGGGCAGCGCTCGGCGGCGAGATCGCCACGGCCCAGGCGTTGTCCAGGAAACTGGCGCCGCTCTGGGCCCTGTATGACCGCTTCGGCGGTATCCGCGTGATGGCGTGCGCAGCGGCGCTGATGGGGCTGTGCGGTGATGAATGCCTGCCACGGCCACTGCTGGGGCTTCGAGGAGATGACGAAGCGCTTGTGGCGGACGAACTGGAGAGGCTCGGGCTGCGCTAGCTGGGCGATGTCGAAACAGCACCGGCGGTACGAATGGTGACCCCGGCCCGATTCGAACGGGCGACCTTCCCCTTAGGAGGGGGACGCTCTATCCAGCTGAGCTACGGGGCCATTGGCAGCGGCACAGGATACCGCGTCCAGTTGAATGGACCAAGCGCGGGTCGTTCTGCGCAGCGCCCGGACTCGATATGCTGGCCCACCGCGCGCCGTGAGAACTGGATGCTGGACGTCTGGCGAACCCTCTCCACCCTCGGCGACAGCCGTTGGCTGCTCCCGATGGCGCTGGTGCTGTTGTTCACCCTGCCCCGCGCCGATGCACGCCTGAAGTGGCGATGGATGCTTGCAATCGTGGCCGTTGCCGGCGTGACGCTTTCCTCCAAGCTGGCCTTCATGGGTTGGGGTATCGGCATCGAGAGTCTGCAGTTCACCGGCTTCTCCGGTCATGCAGCCATGTCCAGCGTCGTCTATCCGGTTGTTGGCGTACTGCTCGCCGGAGCAGGCAGGCGCGCGCGCGCGATTGGCCTGCTGGCCGGAACGCTGCTCGCTGTCGCAATCGCCTTGTCACGGATTCCCCTGCATGCGCACAGCCTGTCGGAAGTCATCGCCGGGCTGATGTTGGGACTGGGCTGCGGCACATGGGCGTTGTACGGCGCGCGCGCCACCCGTCGCGCCGCTCCCGTGGCCATTGCCGCCGCGGTACTTGCCGGCATGGCGCTTCCCCTGGCGCTGCCCGACATGCGTACCCACGACGCGGTGATCGCGCTGGCGAAATTCATTTCTGGAAGGGCAGAGATCCATGCTCACCCACGAGAACTGCCAACGCAATTACACATTTCCTTCACTTTTGATCCATGTAGCAAAGCACTTCTCCATGTTCTCCCAACCCGACAATAGCAAGTGCGTTGTCGGATGCGGGGCTCCCCAGCCCACACGGAAGTGTCGAGATCTTGTCAATGAATTGTGTAGAGATTGTGAATGATGTTGCTCGCAAAAGATAGGAACCCTGTGCACGGACGGTCATCACCGTGCCCCCCTCCTCTTCGTAAGTCCTTACAACCAATCCGAATTTCTCTTCTCCGACGCTTATCGACGCGCTTCATTTTTCTGTCAATTTGCGTCACACACCGTCACAGGCCCTCCATGGAACGCCAAAGCCTTGACGACCTGTCCAGCCCCTCCGCCGCCACCCCGCACCGCACCAAAGCCCGGCAATCACCCTCTGCTACCATCGGCGGTCCAGTTCATCGCGACCCCCACCTGCCCGCGATGGCGCCAAACAACGTAACGAAACACAGGAGTCTGCATGTCTTCCGAGCTGCTCAAGTCCCTTGGCCTGGACGCGATCAACGCTGGCACGTACCTGGGCAACGGGGAGTGGTCGAGCGCGACCAGCGGTGAGCTGATCACCCCGGTCAACCCGACCACCGGCGAGCCGATCGCGCAGGTCCGCGCCACCACCGAGGCCGAGTACGACACCGTCGTCGCCCGCGCCCAGGAAGCCTTCAAGGTCTGGCGCACCACGCCGGCACCGCGTCGTGGCGAAGCCGTGCGCCTGTGCGGTGAAGCGCTGCGCAAGCACAAGGACGCCCTCGGTTCGCTGGTCGCGCTGGAAATGGGCAAGAGCAAGCCGGAAGGCGACGGCGAAGTGCAGGAGATGATCGACATCGCCGATTTCGCCGTCGGCCAGAGCCGCATGCTGTACGGCTACACCATGCATTCGGAGCGTCCCGGCCACCGCATGTACGAGCAGTACCACCCGCTGGGCTTGGTCGGCATCATCTCGGCCTTCAACTTCCCGGTTGCAGTGTGGAGCTGGAACTCGTTCCTGGCCGCCATCTGTGGCGACGTCTGCATCTGGAAGCCGTCCAACAAGACCCCGCTGACCGCCATCGCCTCGCTGAAGATCTGCAACGACGCGCTGCGCGAAGCCGGCTTCCCGGACATCTTCTTCCTGATCAACGACGCCGGTACCGCGCTGTCGGAAAAGATGGTCGATGACCGTCGCGTGCCGCTGATCAGCTTCACCGGCTCGACCCAGGTCGGCCGCACCGTCAATGAGAAGGTCGCGCGCCGCCTTGGCCGCTGCCTGCTGGAGCTGGGCGGCAACAACGCCATCATCCTGGACGAAACCGCCGACCTGAAGCTGGCCGTGCCGGGCATCGTGTTCGGTGCGGTCGGTACCGCCGGCCAGCGCTGCACCACCACCCGCCGCCTGATCGTGCACCGCTCGATCTACGCCGACGTGCTGGCCACCCTGGTCAAGGCCTACAAGCAGGTCGAAGGCAAGATCGGCGACCCGACCGATGCCGCCAACCTGATGGGTCCGCTGAACAGTGACGGCGCCGTGCAGCAGTTCCTCGATGCCATCGCCCAAGCCAAGGCCGCCGGCGGCACCATCGAAACCGGTGGCACCCGCATTGACCGCGCCGGCAACTTCGTGCTGCCGGCGATTGTCTCGGGCCTGAAGAACAGCGACGCCGTGGTCCAGCATGAGACCTTCGCGCCGATCCTGTACGTGATGCCCTACGACAGCCTCGACGAAGCCATCGACATGCAGAACGGCGTGCCGCAGGGCCTGTCGTCGTCGATCTTCACCACCAACCTGAAGACGGCCGAGAAGTTCCTGTCGGCCGCCGGCAGCGACTGCGGCATCGCCAACATCAACATCGGCACCTCCGGTGCGGAAATCGGTGGCGCCTTCGGTGGCGAGAAGGACACCGGCGGTGGCCGCGAATCCGGCTCGGATGCGTGGAAGGTCTACATGCGCCGCCAGACCAACACCATCAACTATTCGGATTCGCTGCCGCTGGCCCAGGGCATCAAGTTCGACCTGTGATGGCAACGCGTCCGGCCATGTCCGCGGGTCAGAGCCCCTCCGGGGATCTGACCCCTGCCCAGGGTCGGATCCCCTCCGGGGCTCCGACCCTCGACTTCACCGGCCGCCGCGTGTTGATCGCCGGTGGCAGCAAGGGCATCGGTCGTGAAATGGCGCTGGCGTTTGCCGGCGCCGGTGCGCAGGTTTCGGTCTGCGCCCGCGGCCAGTCCGGCCTGGACGCGCTGCGCGCCGATGCAACCGCACAGGGCGTCTCGCTGCACACGTTCGCCGCCGACCTGGCCGATACCGGTCAGATCCAGGCCTGGTTGCAGGCCGCCGCCGACGCACTCGGCGGCATCGACGTGCTGGTCAACAATGCCACCGGCTACGGCATGGCCGACGACGAGGACGGATGGGCGGCCAGCCTGCAGGTCGACCTGATGGCGGCGGTGCGGGCCTCGCGGCTGGCCCTGCCGTGGCTGCGCATGTCCGACGACGCCTGCATCCTCAATCTGTCTTCGATCGCCGCGCAGCAGCCACGCCCTGGGGGCGCGCCCTATGCCGCGGCCAAGGCTGCGCTTTCGCACTACACCACCTCGCAGGCGTTGGCGCTGGCCAAGGACCGGATCCGGGTCAACGCGATTGCACCGGGCTCGATCGAGTTCGACGACGGCCTGTGGGACCGCCGCCGTACCGAAGATCCTGCGCTGTACCACGGCACCCTGGCGAAGATCCCGTTCGGCCGCTTCGGCCACCCGCGCGAGATCGCCGACGCGGCCCTGTTCCTGTGCTCGCCGCTGGCACGCTGGGTCACCGGCAGTGTGCTCAACGTGGATGGCGGCCAGGTGCTGATGGGCTGACACCGGCATCCCGGTAGCTGCCAATCTTGGTTGGCATGCCTTTCGTCGACCAAGGCCGACGCCTGCCATCGCATCCACCGGGCATGGGATTGCCCGGGCAGACGCACTATCATGTGCACACTGCCAAGGAGGACCCCGATGAGCGTGGCACCCCGACAGACAAGCGCCCTGGCCGTGGTCAGCCTGGTCATGGGCATCGCCAGCTGGACCGTCCCGCCCTTCGTGGCCAGCATCGTCGCCATCGTCACCGGCCACATGGCCCGCGCCGAGATCCGCCGCCGCCCGCTTGAACTTGAAGGTGACGGCCTGGCCGTCACTGGCCTGGTGCTGGGCTGGGTAATGGTGGGCGCGGTGATCGCGGCGATCCTGGCCTTCATCCTGTTCTTCGGCGGCCTGGCCTGGCTCGCCGCCGTATCGAACTGACCGCCATGACCGCCTCCGACAGCACTGAACGCTTCAGCAGCCGCGTCGCCGACTACGTCCGCTACCGGCCCGATTACCCGCCGGCCCTGCTCGACTGGCTGCACGGCCCGATGGGCGTCAGCGAGCAGGCGCAGGTGGCCGACATCGGGGCCGGCACCGGTATTTCCAGCCGCCTGTTCCTGGCCACCGGCCATCCGGTCGTTGCGGTGGAACCGAACGCCGCCATGCGCGCAGCCTCTGAACAGTGGCTCGCACCGCAGTACCCGCAGTTCAGTGCCGTCGACGGCCGCGCCGAAGCAACCGGCCTGGACGCTGCCAGCATCGATCTGGTGAGTGTCGCG
This sequence comes from Stenotrophomonas maltophilia, assembly GCF_047497515.2. Lineage (GTDB taxonomy): Bacteria > Pseudomonadota > Gammaproteobacteria > Xanthomonadales > Xanthomonadaceae > Stenotrophomonas. Next base: position 107,379 of record NZ_JAXAXL020000012.1, on the reverse strand, counting down.
CAGGCCTTCCACTGGTTCGATACCGTGGCGGTACGCGCCGAGTGGCAGCGCATCCTGCGCCCGGGTGGCCAGGCACTGATCTATTGGAACTCGCGCCTGCTCGACGCCAGCCCGTTCCTGGTCGGCTACGAGCAGCTGCTGCTGGACTACGGCACCGACTACACCGCCGTGGCCGAGCGCTACCAGGACGACGCCACCATGCAGGCGTGGTTTGGTGGCGGTCTGCGCGGCATGGTGCAGCTGCCGAATGTGCAGTACCTGGACCTCGATGCCCTGCGTGGGCGCCTGCTGTCCTCCTCCTATGCCCCCCAACCCGGTCAGCCGCGCCACGCGCCGATGATCGACGCTCTGCAGGACCTGTTCGCCGCCCATGCGGTCGATGGCCAGGTCGCTTTTGAATATCGAACCCGAGCCTTCCTCGGCACGCTGGACTGAACCGACGCATGTATTCGCTTGCCCGCCCCTTCCTGTTCTCGCTCGACGCCGAGCGCGCCCACGGCCTTGGCCTGTCCGCACTGGATCTGGCTTATCGCACTGGCACTACGCCACTGCTGGCCGCCCGCATCGCGCCGATGCCGAGCACCGTGTTCGGGCTGACGTTCCCCAACCCGGTCGGCCTGGCCGCTGGCCTGGACAAGAACGGCGAGCACATCGATGCACTGTTCGCGCTGGGCTTCGGCTTTGTTGAAATCGGCACCATCACCCCGCGCCCGCAGGCCGGCAATCCACAGCCGCGCCTGTTCCGCTTGCCGGAACACAACGCGATCATCAACCGCATGGGCTTCAACAATGCGGGCGTGGACGCGCTGGTGCGCAACGTCGAGCGCGCGCGCAACCGCCGCGGCCTGCTCGGCATCAACATCGGCAAGAACAAGGACACCCCCAACGAACAGGCCGTGGATGACTACATCGCCTGCCTGGACAAGGTGTATCCGCTGGCCGACTACATCACCGTCAACATCTCCTCGCCCAACACCGCCGGCCTGCGCGAACTGCAGGAAGAAACCGCACTGCGCCAACTGGTCAGCCAGCTGCGTGACCGCCAGGAGGCCCTCGCCGCGCAGCACGGCCGCCGCGTGCCGATGCTGGTGAAGGTGGCACCGGACTTGAGCGAGCGCGATATCGACGCCGCCGCACGCGTGCTCGGCGAGCTGAAAGTGGACGGCGTGATCGCCACCAACACCACCGTCGACCACAGCAAGGTGGCTGGCGATCCGCTGGCAAACGAGGCCGGTGGCCTGTCCGGTGCTCCGGTGCTGGAGCAGTCCACGCTGGTGCTGCGCCGCCTGCGCGCGCGCCTGCCCGAGTCGGTGCCGCTGGTCGGTGTCGGCGGCATCCTGTCCGGTGCCGACGCGGTGGCCAAGATGGCCGCCGGTGCCGCGCTGGTGCAGTGCTACAGCGGCCTGATCTTCCGCGGCCCGGCGCTGGTTTCTGAGTGCGTGGAGGCGATCCGTCGCCGCCGCGAAGCACCCAGCCGCGGCGCGGTGGCCCCCCTGTGAGCGCGCCCATGGACACCACCGACGGCGCCGCACCGCTGCGCTGGACGCTCACCCGCAATGCGCCGCTGCAGGCGCTGAACACCTTCCACGTGCAGGCCAGCGCCGCACAGCTGCTGGAACTGCACGATCCCGCACTGCTGCCGGACGTGCTGGCACTGCCCGAGGTGGCCAACGGCCCGCTGCTGGTGCTGGGCGGCGGCAGCAACGTGCTGATCGCCGAAGACCTGCCCGGCACCGTGCTGGTGTTCGGCAACCGCGACATCAGCTTCCTCGAACACCGCGCCGACCACGCGGTGATCCGCGCCGGTGCCGGCGTGCCCTGGCACGGCCTGGTCATGTGGTCACTGCAGGAAGGCCTGTCCGGGCTGGAGAACCTGGCGCTGATTCCCGGCACCGCCGGTGCCGCGCCGATCCAGAACATCGGCGCCTATGGCGCGCAGGTCGGAGAATTCATCCAGGCCGTCGAAGCCTGGGACTGCCACGAGCAGGCCTGGGTGCGGCTGGACAACGAGCAGTGTGGTTTCGCTTACCGCGACAGCGTCTTCAAGCAGCAGATGGACCGCTACCTGATCACCGCCATCGAGCTGAAGCTGCCGCTGCTGCACGATCTGCGCATGGACTACGCCGGCATCCGCGAGGAACTGCAGGCGCAGGGCGTGGAGCTGCCCGGTGCGGTGGACGTGGCCAATGCGGTGATCGCGATCCGCCGCCGCAAGCTGCCCGACCCGGATGTACTCGGCAATGCCGGCAGCTTCTTCAAGAACCCGGTGCTGCCGCTGGAGCAGGTCGACGTACTGCTGCAGCACTTCCCGGATCTGCCGGTGTTCCCGTCCGACCAGGAAGGCAAGCGCAAGGTCTCGGCGGCCTGGATGATCGAATCCTGTGGCTGGAAGGGCTTCCGCGAAGGCGATGCCGGCGTGGCGCCCAGCCATGCACTGGTACTGGTCAACCACGGCAACGCCACTGGCGCTGAACTGCTGGCATTGGCGCGCCGCATCTCGGCCTCGGTGCTGGAAAAATTCGGCGTGCCCATCGAACCGGAGCCCCGCCTGCTCGGCGCACAGTGGTGAACGCCCCTGCCCTTTCCCAAGGCGCCACCCCGATGCGGGCGGCGCTGCTGATGCTTGGCAGCACGATGGCGTTCGGCCTGATGGCGGTGGCGATCCGCTACGCCACGCGCTATGTGCCAACCCAGGAAGTGGCGTTCTTCCGTAATGCCTTCGGCCTGATCGCCCTGCTGCCGATGCTGCTGCGGCCCGGCCGCGCGCCGCTGAGGACCCAGCAGTTGCCGCGCTACTTCGTGCGCAGTGCGATCGGCCTGGGCTCGATGCTGTGTGCGTTCTGGGCACTGGGCCACCTGCCGCTGGCGCAGGCGGTTTCCCTGTCCTACTCCACCCCGCTGTTCGTCACGATTGCGGCGGTACTGTGGTTGGGTGAAACCGTGCGCGCGCGGCGCTGGGCAGCGGTGGTGGTCGGCTTCATCGGCGTGCTGGTGATCGTGCGCCCGGGCACCGCCGGCTTCACCGCGGGCAGCCTGGTGGCGGTGGCTGCCGCTGTGCTCAGCTCATTGGTCGCGATCCAGATCAAGCAGCTGACCCGCGTCGACAGCGCCGACACCGTGGTGCTCTACACCTATGTGTTCTGGGTACCACTTTCGCTGGTTCCCGCCCTGTTCGTCTGGGTCTGGCCCACTGGAATCGCCTGGCTGTGGCTGCTGGCCACCGGCGTGCTGGGCACCATCGGCCAGCTGTTGTGGACGCGCGCATTGCGCCTGGGCGAGGTCTCGGCGCTGACCCCGATCAGCTTCCTGCAGCTGCCGCTGGTGACGCTGTTTGGCTGGCTGCTGTTCAACGAAAGCGTCGACCGCTGGACGATCACAGGCGCCGGCATCATCCTTGCCGCTAACGCCTACATCGCCCACCGCGAAGCCGTGCTGTCACGCCGCGCCGCCAGTGCCGCTGCCTCGGCTGCGGTCAAACCGGCCGAGTAGGTCCACGCCATGCGTGGATGACGACTCACTCGCCTGATTACGCCATCCACGCATGGCGTGGATCTACAAAGCGCGATACACCCGCTCGGCCGCGTCGAACACATTACCCGGTGCAAACTGCTCGCCCAGGTAGTGCAGCAGCTGCCGGCGCAACTGCGGCGAACGCTCTTCTCCGTCGCTACCCAGCAGGACCTGCTGGAACTCAATCAGGTCCTGCAGGATACGCCAGTGCCGGTACCAGGCGATCCAGCGCGGATCTCCCAGGTCGCTGCCATAGCCTGCCGCGAAATCGAGCGGATTCTCGCGTCCCCAGCGTCCACCCACGGCGCCACCGATGAACATCAGGTCGCGCTCGCGTGGCGCCAGCGACAGGCCATCCCAATCGATCAGATGCAGGCCGCCGTCGTTCCCCATCAGTAGATTGCCGGCATGCAGGTCGGTGTGGCAAAGGTGCAGATCGACCGGTGCATGCTTCAATGCCGCGTACAGTTCCAGCGCGCTCGCATGCAGCGCCGCGATGCGCGCATGTTGCTGGTCCCAGACCGAAGCGAATGCGCGGCCCAGTCCATCCTGAGCCTCCGCCAGCCCTTCACCCGCCAACCAGTGCCCGACCTTTTCCACTGCAGCGGTTTCCAACCGCACGGTCGGCAATCCGTGTTGCAGCTCCGGCGGCACCTGCGCACCGTGCAGGCGCTGCAGGACGACGCCAAGCCGCTGCCACTGGCTGCGGCTCAAGGCCGCCTCGAATCCGGACTGGCCTTCGATGTAGGGAAACAGGGTGAACTGCAGCCCCCAGCGCTGTACCGATGCACCGCCGGTCAGCGCCGGCCACGGCGCCACGATCTCGTCGATGCCCAACGTGCCGCGCAGCCAGTGCAGGCTGTCCCACACCGCTGGATCGACCTGGTAGGTACGGCACTTCAACCACCATTGGCCGTGCCGCGCGTCGACGCGGTACACGCTGGCACCCGCGTCGGCGCCCACCGCACGTGGCACCACCGCAGTAGCCTTGATGCCGTAGGACTGTTGTAGGACTTCGCCGAGATGCTGCGCCGAAGCGAATGACATGGATGGAAACGGAAAGTATTGCCTGCCGCTACTATCGCAGATGTGTTCGCTGCGACACAGACATGTCCGTCACAGCACAGCGCCTGCGCGGCCAAGGGGCTAACCCGCCACGCGTCGCATCAGCGCCTCCAGCGGGCCGCGTGCGAACTGCCACGACCACAGCCAGGCCGCGCCGGTCGCCAGCATCAGGAACAGCAGCGCCCACACCAGCACCGAGGCGAGCGAGGCGCGGCCATCCAGCAGGCCGAGGCTTTCCAGCGTACCCATGCCCAGCAGGATATGCCCGACGTACAGGGTCAGCGTCATTCGACCCGCCGCCGTGAACGGTTCCAGCCACACACCCGGGCGTACACGCACCAGCCACAGGCAGGCCGCGATCACACTGCAGGCCGCACCTGCACCGGTAAGCACATAGGCCGGACCCGGCGGCATTGGCTGCGTTCCCAGCCACGGCTGCCAGGGCGTTCCCTGCGCCAGCTGCTGCACGCCATACCCGGCCGCGATCAGCGTCAGGCCCAGCACCAGCAGCGCACGCTGCACCCGAAGCTGCGACAACGGCAGGCGCGCCAGCAGCATGCCCAGCAGGAAGAAGCACAGCCATGGCAGCAGCGGATGGAAGCCGTTGAACAACAGGTTCCGCGCCACACCGGGCCATTGCCACAGGCCGGCATAATCCAGCGTCTGCCAGTTCCAGCCTTCGCTGTAGTCCCACTGCAGCAGCGCCCAGAACGAGCCGGCGGCCAAGCCGACGATGCTGGCCAGCAACACCCGTGGCGACGCACGCAGCCAGCACACCGCCAGCGCGAAGTACACCGCGTAGTAGTGAAGGATGTCGGCCGGAAACAGGGCCAGATTGAGCAGGCCCAGCACCAGCAGGAACACGGCACGGCGCCAGGTCTGCACGCTGGCCGGCCACCACGCCTGCCGTTGCGTAGCGAGCATCAGACCCAGCCCGGCCAGGGTGACGAAGGTCGCCGAGGCCTTGCCTTCCAGCAGGTGGAAGAAGCCCGCCAGCCCACCCGCACCCTCTGCCGGCACGGCCATCGCCAGACGGAAGTTGACCAGCACCATGCCGGCCAGCGCGAGGTAGCGTGCCAGATCCAGGCCGTGCAGGCGCCGGTCGGCGGCGCTCACGCACGTGCACCCAACAGCAGTACCAGCAGCCCGATATCCAGCGGCTCGCCATCCGCCTCATCGGCCTCGCCCAGCCCCTGGCGCAGCGCATCGCTTTCGATCGCATCCAGCAACACCTGCGCCTGCAGTGCCGGGGCCAGCGCCGGGGCCAGCGCCGGGCGCCGCCGCTCGCGCTGCGCAACACGCTGCAGGGCATCGGCCAGCGCCTGCTGCAACTGCCTGCGATTGGCCGCGAAGGCCTCGGCGACGGAAGGGTTGCGTGCGCTCTCGGCCAGCACCTCGACCGCGAGCGTTGCCCACTCCGGTTGCCGGCACAACGCGTGGAAGTCCTGCAGGAATGCCAGCACCTGCGCGCGCTCGCCGTCGACCGCCGCCAGCCGCTGCAGCATCGGAGCCAGTTCCTCGCTTTCGGCCACGGCCACCGCAAGGATGATCGCCTCCTTGCCCGGGAAGTGGTTGTAGAGATTGCCCAGGCTGACACCGGCCGCCTGCGCGATGTCGCGCATGCTGGTCTGGTGGAAGCCCTTGGCGAGGAAGCATTGCAGCGCCGCCTGCAGGATCAGGGCCACGCGCTGCTCATTGCGGTCGATTCGGCTCATGGCGCGAATAGTGAACGAACGTTCGTCAATTTCAAAGTGCACTCGAAGCGTCTGGCAGGCCAGCGTTCAGCCCCTGCCGGCCTCAGAAGAACTCGTCGAGCAACCGATAGAACGCCAACCGCCGCTCATCGGCGATCACGCCGTAACGCTGGAACAGCGGCGCCACCCACCGCGTGTCACCGAAATTGTGCACCAGGCTGCGCGCGGCCAATGCCAGGTCCTGGTAGCGGTCGGCCACGCCCAAGCGTCCGCAATCGATGAAACCGCTGAAGCAGCCGTCGGCCACCATCAGGTTGGGCAGGCAGGCATCACCATGGCAAACCACCAGGTCTTCATCTTCCGGCCGGCTGGCGCAAAGCTCGACAAAGACTTGTTGCGCGCTCTGGCCCAGGCGTTCGTCGTCGAAGTCGTCGGCGTCGACCACACCGGCTTCGACGCGTGCCTGCGCGGCCTGCAGGCGCGAGGCCAGCCGCTGGTCGAACGGACAAGTCGCCACCGGCAGGGCATGCAGGCCCCGCAGCGCATCGGCCAGCAGCTCCACCAGGTGCTGGGGCACGAGCGCCGGCGACGAGGCCAGATCGTGGCCGGGCAACGCACTCATCAGCAGCCAGCGCCGCCCCGCCTCCTCGGCGGTAGCGATCACCGTCGGCGCCGGCTGGCCCTGCACCTGCAGCCAGCGCAGGCGCGCTATCTCGTCGCCCAGCTCACTGAAGGCGTCGATCACTTCCGATTTCAGGAAGGCGTCGGCCTGCCCTGGACGATGCACGCGGGCAACGTCCGCACGCGATACACCGATCGACTGCCGTTCAATGCGCGCGTCGGCCAGCGCTTCCTGCCAGGCGTGAGGCAGGGGCATGCCATCCATGCGCGCGTGGGTTGCTTCCATGCCGGGGAACGCCTGCTGCCGATGACTGCACGGATTCTCGCTCATCCGGCATGCCCCCCGTCAACAGCACCAATGATGGAGCTGTGCCTGGCGCGCTGAACATTCCCGTTACGGAACGGCATGCATGGATGGACGAACGGCCACGCGCCGTCCACATTGTCGCCGACTGCCACGGGCCCTGCTGCGTGCTGTCCAACGATGCGCTGGCGATGCTGGACGAGGCCGGACTGGCGGCGCAGCAGCTCCCCGCCGGCTACCCCGAATGGAAGGCGTCCGGCCTGCAGGTGGATCTGCCCCGGCACTGAGCGAGACCACTGTCATGGATGATGCGTTTGCCCCGATGATCGATGCCAGCTGGCGGCGCATCTGCGCGGGTGAGCGCATGCTGCAGGACGATCCCCTGCTGTACCTGGCCTGCAGCGATGATTTAGACGAGGGTGAGGACGGCATGCTGCTGCAACCGCTTGCTGGTCCTGCGCGCGCGGTGCTGCGCCCAGTCCTGGCGGAACGCCTGCAACTGTACGCACGCGCGCATTGGACACTCGCACAGCTGCGGCAGCGGCTGATCGACGTCGGCCAGCGCACGCATGGCGCCGACCGCCTCTTCTATTTCCCTGCTGCAGAACTTGCGGCACTGGCCGAGCACCCTGCACCGCCCCACATCCGCCGCCTCGCTCCAGCCGACACTGCTGTGTTCAGTGCGTTCCAGGCCAGCGCCAGCAAAGAGGATCTCGATGCGGCCTGGGTCGAGCTCGACCACTGGCAGGTGTTCGGTGCCTTCGACGGCGAGCAGCTGGTCGCGGCCGGCAGCCTGTACCCGTGGAGCCTGGATCCGGCACTCGCCGACATGGGCGTGCTGACACTGCCCGAAGCCCGTGGGCGTGGTCATGCACGCCGGCTCGTGCAGACGATGGCCATATCCGCCCAGGCCTCCGGGTTGCAGCCGCAGTACCGATGCCAGCTCGACAACACGGCCTCCATCACCACTGCCGAACGCAGCGGCCTGCGCGCGTTCGGCGACTGGGACCTCATCCTGGCGGCCCACTGATGCCGCCACTGCACAACCAAGGAAGCAACATGAAATTGATGGTCATCGGCGCCAGCAGGGGCCTCGGTCGGGCATTCGTCGAAGACCTGTGCGGCCCGGGCGACACCGTCATCGGCGTCTCGCGCGGTCGCCCGCGCGACATTGCCTGTCCCGAAGGCGTCGAGCTGCAATGGATCGAAGCGGACCTGTCGCGGCCAACCGACGCTGCCGACCATATCGCGGCGCAGGCACCGGCCGATATCGATGTGCTGATCCACAACCTCGGCATCTGGGAAGACAAGGCCTTCAGCGACGAGTACGCCTTCCTCGATGAAAGCGATGCCGCGCTCGCGCAGCTGGTCGACGTCAACATCACCGCCACCCTGATGCTGCTGCAGCGACTGTTGCCCCGCGTACTGAACGCGCCACGCCCGCAGCTGGTGCTGACCGGTTCCACCTCGGCACTGCCACGCAGTGGTCGCCCGGAAGTAGCCTTTGGTGCTTCGAAGTTCGCGCTCAACGGCATCGCCGATGCGCTGCGCGAAGGCTTCCGCGAGCGTCGCCTGGCGGTCACCAGCCTGCAGCTCGTGTATCTCAATACCGACGATGCGTTGTCGGTACCGGTGGCTGACGCCGCAGCGCGCGGCGAAGGCGAGCTGGTACCCGTGCACGACGTGGTGACCATGGTGCGTGCACTGCTGCAGCTGTCGCCCTCAGGCTTCGTGCGCGAACTGGTGCTGCCGGCCATCGCCGACCCGCGTTACTGACCCGGCGGCCAGCGCGTCGGGGCATCAGTGGCCGCGCGCGCGGCCGTGGTTTACCCTGCTCCTCACTGGCTGTCGGTCACAGGCGGGAACCTGCTATGGATGCGCTTTCACGGGTTACGGCCCAGGTCCTGGACAGTGCCCTGCCCAGCCTGCCGCTGTACCTGCTGCAGGCCACCGCGGTGATCGGCATGATCGGCGTGCTGCTGATCGCCACCCGCCGCGCCGGTCATGCCATCGAAGGGCGCCGCCTGTATGTGGGCGTGGCACTCGGCCTGATCTACCTGTTCAATTCCTGGTTCGTGGCCCGCTATACCCAGGGCGTGGTCAAACTCCACCTCGGCTTCGACATCCTGCTGGTCAGCGGCCTGCTCGGTGGCTGGCGCGGCGGCCTGGCCTGCCTGGCCGCCAGCCTGCTGGCGCGCTACCAGTTCACCGGCACCCAGTTCTTCCTGCCGGCGAGCCTGGAATCCACACTGCAGATGCTGGCCGGCATCTGGCTGCGCGGGCGCCTGCACCCGCGCATGCTCAACGAACTCTCGCTGCCCATGATCCTGCAGGCCTGGGGCGTGCGCATCGGCGTCACCGCACTGGGCCTGGTGCTGGGCGTGGCGATCATCGGCGCCGACCAGCTGCCGGTGGACGAACTGGCAATCCAGCGCCTGCTGGCCCTGCCGGTTTCGCTGCTGGTGCTCGGCGCCGTGTTCGCGCTGGTCTACAACGATGCGCAGATCGATGCCCAGCGCCAGCGCGAGCAGGCCTGGCTCCGCATCGACCCGATCAGCGGCTTGCCGAACATGCGCGCGCTCGGCGAACGCCTGCAGCACTACTGGCGCGATCACGATGGCATCGGCAAAGCCTGCCTGATCGTGGTCGAGATGGGCAACCTGCGCGATCTTCGCCTGCGTTACGGGCCGTTGCAGGACAACGGACTGTGGCGGCGCGACAGCAGCGACGATGTGCACCGCCTGCTGCCATCACTGCCGGCGGACAGGCTGGAGATCTACCAGTTCGGTGATGCGGCGCTGGCAATTCTCGTCCACGGCATGTCGCTGTCTGAACTGCGCGCGCAGCCGCAGATCAACGAGCTGGCCTCTGGGCTGGCCGACCGGGTCGGCCAGGAGTGGCCGGGCTTCCGCCCGCTGTTCCGCTGCGCGGTTGTGGAGCTGAAGCCGCCGGGCGACACCGAGGACGGGCATCTGCCCTTCCGAGCGATTACCCTGGCGCTGAGCACGATCGAATCGGGCGTGGTGTTCTTCGATGATCCGATCCAGCGCGACAGTGAGATCGACGCATTGATCGAAAGCGCGCTCGAACACTGGCTGCAGCACGCTGACGCGCCCCTGTGCTACCAACCCAAGCACCGCCTGCAGGACCGTCAGCTGGTCGGTGCCGAAGCCCTGCTGCGGATGCGCGACGGCGAGGGTCGGCTGATCTCGCCGATGCGCGTGATCTCCCTGTTGCGTCGGCAGGGCCGGCTGGCGGAACTGGAATGGGCCACGCTGCAGTCGGCCATCCGCTTCCTCCAGCAGTGCCGGCGCGACGGCATGCAGCTGAAGGTGGCAGTCAACGTCTCGGCCGAATCCCTGCGCCTTCCCGACTTCGGCCTGCGCCTGCAGGAACTGCTGCAGCTGCACGACGTCCCCGGTGCGATGCTGCGCCTGGAGATCGTTGAATGGACCGAGATCGTCGAGCGCGACGTGGTCGACGCCAACATCGCGCAGCTGCTGGCCGCAGGCGTGAGCTTGTCCCTGGATGATTTCGGCGCCGGCTATTCGACCCTGATCCTGCTCTCGCAGCTGGCCATCGCCGAGGTCAAGATCGAGCAGGCGTTGATCGCCACGCTGTGCGATGCCAAGTCACAGTCCATCGTGCGCTTCATCGTCGAAGTCGCGCATCGCTGCGGCGCGATCGTGGTGGCCGAAGGCACCGAGACCCTGGCGCAGGAACAGCAACTGCGCGCACTGGGCGTGGATGTCGGCCAGGGCTATCTGTATTCGGCCGCACTGCCAGCGGACGAATTCCGCCGCTTCGCCGCCAGCTAGATCGCGTAGTAGCCCAGGAACATCGCCACCGCGGACTCGGCCACGCGCGCGCGCTCCTCGGCGTTCAACGGTGCCTGCCCCATCGTCACCTGCGGCCAGAACGCGAAGCTCTTCACCAGGCCGTGCAGCTGGTGCCCGGCAAATTCCGGATCGACCTTGCGCAGGCGCCCGTCAGCGATCGCCGCACGGATCCACGCACTCTCTCCGCTTTCCCTCTCGCCCATGCGGCAGACGATCGCCTGCGCGCGCTCGGGGGAATGGATGATCTCGGCCATCGCCACCCGCGCCAGGTCGATGAAGTTGGCGTCACTGAGCAGCTCCAGCTTCTGCCCCACAAGCTGCAGCAGCTGTGCGGGCAGCGGCTGGTCGGCGCGATACGGCAGGGTGTCGCTGGCCACGCTGCGCTCCCACAGCGCCTCCAGGATCATCGAGAACAACGCTTCCTTGCTTGGGAAGTGGTTGTAGACGGTGCGCTTGGACACTCCGGCCGCTTCGGCGATGCGGTCCATGCTGGTGGCCTCGTACCCCGACGCACGGAACTCCTCCACCGCCGCGCGCACGATGACCTCGCGTTTGCGGTCGGTCAGGCGTTGCGGGGCACGGGGCATGGCAGGAACCAGTCAGCTGAACGGATGCGCACATTTTACACCGGGCAGTGTACTTTTGAAAAACACGAAACTACACTGTGCAGTGTACCCAGCGGACGTCACCCATGAAGCGCCTGCTCCTTGTCCTTTTGCTTGGAATCCTCGCCGTGACCGCCTACACCTTCTGCAAGTCCTGGACCCTCCCCGACTTCCCCGATTCGCCGCAGTACCGCGACGGCAAGTTCCGCAACGCCCTGCCGCGGCCGGCAATGGGCCTGCGCGACGGCGCGGAGATCTGGTGGACGTTCCTGTTCAACAAGCCCAAGGGCACGGTGCCGGCGAACCCGATTCCAGTGCTGCCGCTGGACCGCGCCCGCCTGGACGCCGCGCCCGACCGCAGCCTGTTCCGGCTGGGGCACTCGACGATCCTGCTGAAGCTGCGCGGCCAGTATTGGCTCACCGACCCGGTGTTCTCCGAGCGCGCATCCCCGGTGCAGTGGATGGGCCCGGCGCGCTTCCACGCGCCGCCAATCAGCATCGACGAACTGCCGCCGATCGCCGGCGTGATCCTCTCGCACAACCACTACGACCATCTCGATCATGCAGCCGTGATGCAGCTGGCCGGCAAGACTGCACGCTTCATTGCCCCGCTGGGGGTGGGCGACCAGCTCATCGCCTGGGGCGTGGACGCCGCCAAGGTGGAACAACTGGACTGGTGGCAATCCACCGAAGCCAGCGGCCTGCGCCTGGCCGCTACCCCGGGCCAGCATTTTTCCGGCCGTGGGCTGGGCGACAGTGACCGCAGCCTGTGGGTGTCGTGGGTGATCCAGGACGGTGACTTCCGCATCTTCTTCAGCGGCGACACCGGTTACTTTGATGGCTTCAAGGCCATCGGCGAGAAGTACGGCCCGTTCGACCTCACCATGATCGAAACCGGCGCGTATGACCCTCGCTGGGCGTTCGTACACATGCAACCGGAACAGACGCTGCAGGCGCACCTGGACCTGCGCGGCAAGTGGCTGCTGCCGATCCACAACGGGACCTTCGACCTGGCCCTGCATGCCTGGCAGCAACCGTTCGAGCGCATCACCGCGCTGGCCGCAGCAAGCAACGTGCCGGTGGCCACGCCGATGATGGGCGAAGCACTGGACATGCAGGCGCCGAGCGCCGGCACGCGCTGGTGGGAGCAGGTGCAGTTGTAGCCTGCCGCCCCGCCCTGCCTGGAACCCTCTGCCGCACCCGCCTCGCGCGGGTGTTGCAGCAGGCACAGCCGCCTCAGGCGGCCCGGACGAGGGGGTACGGCGGGTCGGCGGCCTGATTGTTCGAACCGCCGGATGATGTTGCCGGATCGAGGGGGATTATCCGTCCGGCAATTACGCTCAGGATGACCGTGCGCCATGTGGGTGCGCCTTCCTGGATCTGAACATGAACATCGCTTCCTCAGCCCCCGTTGCCCTTGTCACCGGCGGCTCGCGCGGCATCGGTGCCGCCATCTCCCGCCGCCTCGTCGCCGACGGCTTTGCGGTTGCCATCAATTATGCCGGCCGTCACGAAGAAGCCGAAGCGCTGGCCACCGAGCTGATGGCCAAGGGTGGCCAGGCCATCGCGCTTCAAGCCGATGTTGCCAACCCGCAGTCCGTGCAGTCCCTGTTCGATGCAATCGAGGCCCGCTTCGGCGGTATCGATGTGGTCGTGAACAGTGCCGGAGTACTGGAACTCGCTTCGCTGGCCGAAAGCGAAGACGCGCTGTTCGACCGCCTCATCGCCATCAACCTGAAGGGTGCCTTCAATGTGCTGCGCGAGAGCGCGCGACGTGTTCGCGATGGCGGCCGCATCGTCACCCTGTCCACCAGCGTGGTCGGATTCAAGCTCGAGCGTTACGGCGTCTATGCCGCAAGCAAGGCGGCGGTGGAAGCCATGAGCGCCATCCTCAGCAAGGAACTGCGCGGCCGCGGCATCACCGTGAACGCCGTGGCACCGGGCCCGACGGCAACGAGCCTGTTCCTGGAAGGCAAGTCAGCCGAACTGATCGACCGGTTGGCAAAGATGAGCCCCCTTGAACGCCTGGGTACGCCGGATGACATCGCAGCGGCCGTGGCCTTCCTGGCTGGCACCGACGGCGGGTGGATCAACGGTCAGGTTCTGCGTGCCAACGGCGGCGCGGTCTGAACCACGGAGAGATGCCATGAATCCGATCCCCGTTTCCCGCGGCGCTTACGCCCTCGTCACGGTGACCGCAGCGGTCACCGCAGCCTTTGCCGCTGCCGGTGCGCTGCATGCCGGTTGGCCGGTGTGGACGATGTTCGTTGGTTGGATTGCCTTCTTCACCCGCTTGCAGGGCGCGCGCTCGACGATCGAGAACCTGGCCTGCGTCTGGTTCGGACTGTGCATCGGCGCGCTGGCCACACTTGCAGTCGGCCTGCTCGCTCCGTCGCTGGGCCCCTCGTTGGCCGTACCCGCCGTCGTGCTGGTCGTAGCGCTGTGCGTGGTCGCCTTGCGTGGCCTGCCGGTGCTGAACAACCTGCTGGGGTACTTCCTGGGCCTGGTCGCCTGGTTCGCTGCCCACCTGGAACCATCGCTCACCCATCTCTTCGAGCTGGCAGCTGCCAGCGCGCTTGGCTCACTGGCCGCCTGGACCGCGCACACCGTGCCGCAGCGCCTGTTGGCCCGCGCCCGGCCATGACCCTCTCTTCTTCTGGAGCTCCCATGTCACACACCATCCTCATCACCGGCGCATCCTCCGGCTTCGGCCTGATGACCGCCAAGGCACTGGCCCTTGCCGGCCACGTCGTCTACGCCTCGATGCGGGAAACACGCGGGCGCAATGCAACGCGTGTGGCCGACATCGCACAGTGGGCAGACGCACATCACGCCGCCCTTCGTACCGTCGAACTGGACGTACAATCGGACGCGTCCAGCCACGCCGCGGTCGAACACGTGCTGGCCGAAGCAGGCGCGCTCGACGTCATCGTGCACAACGCCGGCCACATGGTGTTCGGCCCGGCCGAAGCGTTCACCCCGGAACAGCTGATGCAGCAGTACGACGTCAACGTACTGGGCACACAGCGCGTGAACCGCGCCGCGCTTCCGCACATGCGCCACCGCGGCAGCGGCCTGCTCGTCTGGATCGGCTCGTCCTCCACACGTGGTGGCACTCCACCGTTCCTTGCGCCCTACTTCGCCGCCAAGGCGGCCATGGATGCAGTGGCCGTGTCCTATTCAACCGAACTGTCGCGGTGGGGCATCGAAACCACGATCATGGTGCCGGGTGCATTCACCAAGGGCACCAACCACTTCCTCCATTCGGGCACGCCCGCCGATACCGCCATCACGGCCGAGTATGAAGACGGCCCCTACGCCGGCGTCGCCGACCAGGTGATGAAGGGCCTGGCTGGGCTGGAGCCTGCGGATGCAGATCCGGAGGATGTCGCGCGGCAGATCGTGCGGGTGGTGGGCCTGCCACACGGGCGCCGCCCCTTCCGGGTACATGTTGACCCTTCACAGGACGGCGCGGAAGTGGTCAATGCCGTTGCCGATCGCATGCGACGCGAGATGTACACCGCAATCGGTCTCGCAGACCTGCTTTCGCCACGAGGTTGAAGCGGGAGTGGCAGCGCACCCGCAAGGCGCCTTCGGGCGCCCTGCAGGACGCAATCGGTGATGACGGCGCTGATGCGGTAGCCCTGCACTACACCTTGGGCTGCAGCCTGCGTCCTTCGCGAGCCAGATTTAGCTGCAGTGCGGCGGCGGCGAGATCGGACATTTCCGTGGTGACTTTCTCGCTGCCGCGCGCGCGCAGCCACCCCAGAATGTCGGCGAGATGCCAGATGGAGGTTGAGCCGTCGTGCACCGGGGACGGAAACGACTGCGGGTTGGCCAGCATGAGCTTCCGCATGTTCTGTCGCGACACCCCGAGCAGATCGGCCACGTCGGTGAGCCCCACCAGATCGGGGCCCACTTCCACCAGTTCGGCACCCGGCACGGCCCGTTGCACGTCATCGACGGCCGAGCACAACGCCGCCACCGCGCTGTCGGCGTCACGGCAGAAGGCCAGCGCCATTCTTCCGGGCAGGCCGCTGCCCAGAAGGGCATCGTCACATCCCGCCTCTACCAGCCGCCGCTCGAGCACTCCCAGGTCATCGCAGATGTCCGGCAAGCGATACTTCAGGGTGAAATTGAATTCCATCATCTGCCACCTCATTTCCATCGAAGCCTGATTTCATTGCTCACGACTGCAGTTCTCGACCACGCGGCGCAAGGCGCGCGCGTGATTGCCAGGACTGCGCGGCGTGCTCCAGATGCTCACGACGCAGAATTCTCCGCATCGGCAGTCGGTGTCGTTGTAAGGGCAATACATGCGGCCCCACGCATGGCTCCCACCTACACGGAGGGTCCAACCTCGAGCTTCCGCGAACCGCAGTACCCATTCGATGTCCTTGTCGGGATGACGAGCACGAGACATTCCTTGTTCTCCCTAGTCTGCACATGACACACAACGGTTGTCAAATGACAACCGTGACATTTCAACCTCGAGCAATGACCCTAGGCAATCCTGGCCATGCGTCCAGAGCCACATCCGTCAGCGCCCGCTGCATCGTTTACCGCAGCGCGTCATGTAAGCGATTACATCCCTTGCTAGCGTAGCGCTCGCCCGATCCTGGCCGAACCTGCGAGGCTGTCTGTAATGGCATTTCGCGTTGAACGCTCCACGGTCCTCACGCTGCCCTCCTCTTTCCGCCCCACCGCAGCCCTGCTGTTAGTCGGGCTGGCCCTTTCCGCGCATGCCCAGAACCTGCCACCGCGCGACCAGTGGCAGGCCAGTGCTTCGTCGCAGCAGGTTCCGGCCATGGCCATCCGCCACCTGATCGACAACGATCCGAGCACGGTGACCGGTGGTGCATTCAGTCCGGGCCACTGGTTCCAGGTCGACCTCGGCGCGCCGGCCACGCTCGCTGGCGTGCGTCTCACCTGGGATGTCTCCAATCCCGAGGGCTACGTGCTGCAGACCTCGCTGGACGGGACGCAGTGGCAGACCGCCTACACCATGAGCGATTCACTCGGGGGCGTCGAAACGCTGTACTTCGCGCCACGCCAGGCCCGCTACCTGCGCCTGGCCAGTCCGCAGCGCACCTCCGACTGGGGCGTGTCGATCTTCGAAATGGAACCGCTCGATACGTCGCTCAGTGCGCGCGTGGTGGGACTCGATGCCACGCAGTCCGCGGCGCTGTGGCAAGGCGGCAGTGCGGTAGCCATTCCCGCTGGCAGGGGTGGCGTCCATACGCTCGACATCACGTTGCCACGCCCGCAGCCGAGCACTGGACTGGCGGTGGACTGGGCCAGCGTGCACGGTGCCGCAGTCTTGCAGGCCCAGGATGGCAAAGGGCGCTGGCACGAGCTGGCAAAGGATGCGCAGGCCGCAACCCGGCAGCAGAGCTTTCTCGCCGCCAGCGCGCCACTCGACATCCAGGCGCTGCGGTTGACGGTGCACGGCGACGCTGCGCAGATCGCCCGCATCCGCCTGCTGGGCCCGAAGGCGGTGATGACGCCGATGAAGCGTTACCAGATTGCTGCCAGCGGTGCGCAACGTGCCCTGTTCCCTGCCTCGCTGCAGATGCAGCAGACCTACTGGACCGCCGTGGGTGTGCACGCGGGCCGGCAGAAATCGATCTTCGACGAATACGGCAACCTCGAAGCCTTCAAGGGCGCACCGCTGGTGCAGCCGATCTGGCGCAATGCCGACGGGCATGCCGCGGGTGCCGCCGGGCAGACGGTGCAGCATGCCCTGCGCGATGGCTGGAAGCCGATGCCGTCGGCCACCTGGGCGCCGCAGCCCGGACTGGAGCTGCGCAGCGAGGCCTTCGCCATTGAGCGCGACGGGCAGCCGGTCACCCTTGTTCGCCACCGGCTGCACAACAGCGGTACGACCACGATCAACGGCACGCTGACCCTGGTTGTTCGCCCGATGCAGATGAACCCGCCGTGGCAGAACGGTGGCCTGTCATCCATCCGCGACGTGTCCGTCGAAGGTCAGGCGGTGCGCATCAATGGCCGTACCCTGCTGCATTCACTCACCCCGGTGACGGCGTCGGGCGCCGCGCCCTTCGGTGCGGAAGGTGCAACGGAAATCACTGCCGCCATCGCCGCCGGCACGCTGCCCAGTACGCAACAGGCACGGGATGACCACGGGCTTGCCGCCGCGGCCCTCAGCTATCGTTTTTCGCTGCCGCCCGGGGCCAGCGATGCCGTTGTGGTCGCCTTCCCGTTGGGGACCGCCGCCGCCGATGCCAACGCTGCATTGCCGGAAGCGCCGCCGCTCGACCTGTCCTCGCTGCCACACGACGCCGATGCAGCGTTCGACACGCTGGCCGCGCAGGCCTCGGCGGATTGGCAGGCACGGCTGGGCCAGGTGGGGCTGCGCCTGCCCGATCCTTCGCTGGTGGACATGCTGCGCGCGCAGGCGGCGTACATGTTGATCAACCAGACCGGCCCCGCCATGCAGCCGGGGCCACGCAACTACAACCGCTCCTTCATCCGCGACGGCATGGCCACCTCGGCGGTGCTGCTGCGCATGGGTGAAGCCAAGGTCGCGCGCGACTACCTGGCCTGGTACAGCGAGCACGGCGTGCACGCCAACGGACTGGTCTCGCCGATCCTCAACGACGATGGCAGCGTCAACACCGGTTTCGGTTCGGACATCGAGTACGACAGCCAGGGCCAGTATGTGGCGCTGGTTGCCGATGTCGCCCGCCTCGATGGCGGGCCAGAGTCGGTGCGTGCGTACCTGCCGAAAGTGAAGGCGGCGCTGCGGTTCCTGCAGCAGCTGCGCGAGCGCACGCTGGTACCCGGTTACATGGCCGACCAGCCGGCGCCTGAGCGATTCGCCGGCATCCTCGCGCCATCGATCAGCCACGAGGGCTACCCATCACCGACCCACAGCTACTGGGATGACTACTGGGGCCTGAAGGGCTGGCACGATGGTGCATGGCTGGCCGACACACTGGGCGATCACGAGACTGCCGTGTGGGCACGCCAGCAGTACAAGGCGCTGTATGACGCACTGCATGCCTCGATCCGCGCGACCATGGCCTGGAAGGGCATCGACTTCATCCCGTCCTCGGCCGATCTGGGTGATGGCGATCCAACCGGCGTCTCGATCGCGCTGGATCCGACCGGTGCGCAGAGCGTGCTGCCCGCTGAAGCGCTGCGCACGACCTTCGCCCGCTATCTGGAGGACGTGCGCAAGCGCAACCAGCCCGATGCGCTGTATGCCTACACGCCGTACGAGATCCGCAACGTATTGAGCTACGTGCATCTGGGCCAGCCCGATGCCGCCGACGAACTGCTGCAGGGCCTGCTGCATGACCGGCGCCCGCTGCAGTGGCAGGTGCTGGCCGAAGTCGTGCATTCGCGGCTGCGTTTCCCGCGCTATCTGGGTGACATGCCGCACACCTGGATTGGCGCCGAGTACGGCCGTACGCTGTTCGGCATGTTGATGCGCGAAGACGATGATGGGCTGTCATTGCTGCCGGGCACTCCGCCGTCCTGGGTGGCCGGTGACGGGCTGGCGGTGGAGCGCCTGCCGACCGCGTATGGCACGTTGCAGATGCAGGCGCGGCAGCGCGACGGCGCGCTGACGGTCACCCTGGGCAATGGGCTGCGCAACGACACGGCGGTGAAGGTCTGGTGGCCGAACCGGAAGGTGCCGAAGGCGGTGCGGGTGGATGGTCGCTCGGTCACCGCGTTCGATGCCGAGGGTGTGCGCCTGGCGAAGCCATTCCGGACACTGGAAGCGCGCTGGTAGCGTCGAGCTTGCTCGACTCATCGCGCACCGAGCGAACTGCAGCCGAGCATGGCTCGGCTCTACAAAAGCAGCGGTAGCGCCGGGCTATGCCCGGCGTCAGAGTGCGGGCAACCCCGGCGGATTGGTCTGCGACTGCGGCACTGCTTCCTCGGCCACGTTCCAGCGCGCCAGCGCCTGCGCATACGTGCCGCTGCCGATCTGGGTGTTCAGCGCCTGTGTCACTGCGTCGGCAAGGCCGCTGCCCTTGCGCGTGGTCACCGAGATCGCCGCAGCGTTCGGCCAGCCACCGGGGAACAGGCCAACGCGCCGTACCTTGCCGTCGCGCGCCGAGTAGGCGCCGGTGGCATTGGGCTCGAACGAGACGTCGGCACGGCCGGTGATCACCGCAAGCCGCCCCACCACCGCATCATCGAAGTACTGATATTCCACCGGCTTCAGCCCGGCGGCGATGTTCTGCTGGTCCCACTGCCGCAGGATCTGGTCCTGGTTGGTGGCAGCACCGACCACCACCTTCAGCCCGGCCACGTCGGCGGGTTTGTCGATCTTCCGGATCGGCCCGTCGCTGCGCGTATAGATGCCCAGCAGGTCGTAGCGGTAGCTGGAGAAATCGAACTTCTTCTTGCGCTCTTCGGTGACCGTCACGTTCGAGAGCACCGCATCGTACTTGCCTGATTCCAGTCCCAGTGGCCAGTCGGCCCAGGCCACCGGCACGATCACCAGCTTCAGGCCCAGCGCATCGGCAATCAGCCGCGCGATGTCCGGCTCGATGCCGACCACCTCCTTGCTGTCGGCACCATAGTCGGCCAGTGGCAGCTGCCCCGGGTGGGTGGCCACGGTGAACGTGCCGGGCGTGACGAAGCGGTAGCCAGCGGGAATCAACGCCTGCGCCTTCGGATCGAGCGTGCCCTTCAGCACGGCGGTGTTCGCGCCGGCCAGGCTGGCCACTGCCACGGTGCCGGCATCCGGTGCCTGGCGCACGCGCGAATAGACGATGCCAGCGATGCCGATGACCAGCACGCCCACGATCAACAGGGTGCTGCGCGACGGTCCACGCGGTGCTGCAGGGCTCATGGCGTTCCTTTCAGGGTTACAGGGTATTGGCCAGGAAATCGGCGGTGCGTTGCTGGCGCGGGCGCTGGAACAGGGCCTCGGGGGTGCCCTGCTCGATCACCCGCCCCTGGTCCATCATCACCACGTGGTCGGCCACGCGACGGGCGAAGCTCAACTCATGGGTGACGATCACCAGCGTGGTGCCGGAACGGGCCAGTTCCTCGATCACGCTCAGTACTTCGGCCACCAGTTCCGGGTCCAGCGCCGAGGTCGGCTCGTCGAACAGCAGCACTTTCGGTTGCAGGGCCAGCGCGCGGGCAATCGCCACCCGCTGCTGCTGGCCGCCCGATAGTTGGCGCGGGAAGGCATCGGCCTTGTCGGCCAGGCCCACCCGCTCCAGCAACGTGCGCGCCTGCTGTTCGGCCTCGGCACGCGATACGCCGCGTACGGCAATGGGCGCCTCGATGATGTTCTCCAGCGCGGTCAGGTGCGGGAACAGGTTGAAGCCCTGGAACACCATGCCCACCTCGGCGCGGCGACGGCGGATCTCGCGCTCCGGCAACTCGTACAGGGTGTCACCGTCACGGCGGTAGCCGATCAGCTGGCCGCCGACGGTCACGTAGCCGCTGTCAGCGCGTTCCAGGTGGTTGATCAGCCGCAGCAGCGTGGACTTGCCGGCGCCGGACGGGCCGATCAGCACGGTAACGCCGCCGGCGCGAAGGTCCAGGTGCACATCCTCCAGCACCGGCTGGTCGCCGAACACCTTGCCGACGCCATGCAGCGACACCGATGCGCCCTCGCCCACCTCGACCTGTGCTGCGATGCGCGGGCGGTTGGCCGCGCGCGGTGCAGCCTCACCTGTGGCGCGCCTCGGCGACGAGACACGCGATACCGAGCGCTCGCGCTGCAGCTGGCCGCGCGCGAAGCGCTGCTCCACCCGTCGCTGCAGCAGCGACAGCACGGTCAGGATCACCAGGTACCAGACCGTGGCCACCATCAACAGCGGCACCACCTCCAGGTTGCGGCGGTAGATCACCTGCACGGTGTAGAACAGCTCCGGTAGTGCCAGCACGTAAACCACCGACGTGCTCTTGGCCAGGCCGATCACATCGTTGAACGCCGCCGGCAGGATCGAGCGCATTGCCTGCGGCAGGATGATGCGGCGGACCTGGCGGCCCCGCGGCAGGCCAAGCGCGGCTGCCGCCTCGTACTGGCCGTGATCCACCGACAGGATGCCGCCGCGGATCACTTCGGCCGAGAATGCGGCCTGGTTCAACGTGAGGCCCAGCACCGCCGCCGTGAACACACCGATCAGCTGGGTGGTCGGGTACGAGAACAGGCTGATGCCGGTGAACGGCACGCCCAGTTCGATGGTGCTGTACAGGTAGCCCAGGTTGTTCAGCAGCAACAACAGCACCAGCAGCGGGATCGAACGGAACAACCAGACATAGCCCCACGACACCGCCGACAGCAGTGGCGAGCCGGAGACGCGCGCCAGCGCAAGCAGGGTGCCCAGTGCGAAGCCCAGGCCGGTACCCAGTGCGGTCAGCAGCAGCGTGCGGCCCAGGCCTTCCAGCACCGGGCGCGCGAAGAACCACTCGGCGAAGGTGCCCCAGCCCCAGCGTGGATTGCCCAGCACCGATTGCAGGGCAATCAGGATCAACGCCAGCGCCAGCACCGTTCCGAACACCTGCAGTGGATGCCGGGCCGGCACGATCTTCAGCGCCGGCGCCGGTACAGGGCGTGCGGCGATCCCATCCAGCGCGGTCGACGGCGTGCTCATGCGTGGGCTCCATGCAGCACAACCAGCGCCTGCGTGACCCGCGACGCAGGCGCCTGCAGGTATTTCTCGAACGGCAGATGCGCGATGGTTTCCGGGTCGGCCTGCAGGTCGAACAGCGCGGTGTAGCCGTGGCTGAGGTACAGCCCAACCGCTTCGGGCTGGCGGAAGCCGGTGGTCAGGAACACCCGCCGATAGCCCTGACGCGCGGCCTGCTCTTCGAGTTCCTGCAGCACGCGCCGCGCGATCCCCTGCCGACGCAGCCCCGGCAGCGTCCAGATGCGCTTGAATTCCGCTGTCTCCGCATCGCGATGCGGCATGAAGGCGCCCCCGGAGATCGCAACGCCGTCGCGCAGCAGCAGCACAAACGCGCCTACCGGTGCGGCGAATGCCTGCGCGGGGTAGCGCTGCAGCTCCTCGCGGGCACTGCCACCGATGCGTCGGCGCACGTCGGCATAGCGGCTGTCGTACTCCTGCTCCAGGCCATCGAACAGGGGCCGCGCCAGCGGATCATCCACCGAGGTATAGAGGAAGCGTTCGTTGCTGCTCATGCCACGTCCTTCACCAGGTAGTCTTCGGCCAGCCGTGCCCACAGGCTGGCGGCCGGCGCGATGGCGGCGTCGTTGAACACATAGCGCGGGCTGTGCAGCGGTGCGCTGTCGCCGTTGCCGACGAACACGAAACTTCCGGGGCGCGCTTGCAGCAGGAAGGCGAAGTCCTCGCTGGCCGTGCGCGGGGCGAAGCCGGGCACCACCTGTTCGGCGCCGAAGCCCGCTTCCGCCACGCCACGGATATAGGCGGTCTGCTGCGGATGGTTGATCACGCTGGGGAAGCCACGCGGGAACGCAATCTCGGCACGCGCGCCGAAGGCGGCGGCGGTCTGCTCGGCAATCTCGATGGTCCGACGGCGCAGGGTGTCGCGCACCTCGGGCAGATAGGCGCGTACGGTCAACGTCAGTTCGACCACGTCCGGAATCACATTGGCGGCCTGCCCGCCATGGATCGAGCCGACCGTGACCACGCCCATCTGCCGCGGATCGACATTTCGCGATACCACGCTCTGCAGCGCGGTGATGATGTGCGCCGCCACCAGGATCGGATCGACACTGCCCTGCGGCTCGGCACCATGGCCGCCCTTGCCGATCACCTTCAGTCGCGCCCAGTCCACCGACGCCATCGCCGGACCGTCGACGAAGCCGAAGTGGCCCACGGGTACGCCCGGCCAGTTGTGCAGCCCATAGATCGCATCCACCGGGAATCGCTCGAACAGGCCATCGGCAATCATCTTCGACGCGCCCGAGCCGGTTTCCTCGGCCGGCTGGAACACCAGCTGCAGGGTGCCGTCGATACGGCCGTGATGGGCCAGGTAATGCGCGGCCGAGAGCAGGATGGCGGTATGCCCATCGTGCCCACAGGCATGCATCAGGCCGTCGGTCTGGCTGGCATAGGCCAGTCCGGAATCCTCGTGGATCGGCAGTGCATCGATGTCGGCGCGCAGGCCGAGGCGACGGCTGCCCTGCCCGCGCTGCAGCGTGCCGACCACGCCGGTGCCGCCCAGGCCGGTGGTGACCTCGTAACCCCACTGCTGCAGCAGCTCGGCTACGCGGGCACTGGTGCGGTGTTCCTCGAAGGCCAGCTCCGGGTACCGGTGCAGGTCATGGCGGATCGCGATGGCCGCCTCGGCACGTGCGGCGATTTCCGGCAACACACCAGTCGCTGGGGAATTCCGCCGGGCATGGCCTGGCGCTACTGCGGATTCTCCACTCATCGCCCTACCCTGCCTTCCGCGCCGGTTCGGCGTCGGTCGCATGGCGGCTGGCCTTGTATGGCAGGCCCAGATGTTCACGTAGGGTCCGCCCCTCCAGTTCGCGCTGGTGATAGCCGCGCGCCTGCAGGATCGGCAGCACCTGGGTCACGAAATCGTCCAGGCCTTCGCGCTGTGCAGCGAAGCCAAGGATGAAGCCATCGCTGGCACCGGCATCGAACCAGCGGATCAGCTCTTCGGCCACATGCTCCGGCGTGCCGATGAAGTTTGGCCGCGGGCTTACGGCCTCCAAGGCCACCTGGCGCAGGCTCAGGCCCTTCTCGCGCGCATCCTGCTTGATGCGATCAGTGGTGGAACGGAACGAATTGCTGCCGATCCCGCCCAACTCCGGGAACGGCGCATCCGGGTCGTACTGGCTGAAATCATGGTGGTCGAAAAAGCGGCCGAGATAGGCCAGCGCATCCTCCAACGTAGCCAGCGCGGCAATCGCCTGGTACTTGGCTTCGGCCTCCTCGGCAGTACCGCCGACGATCGGGCCGATGCCCGGGAAGATCTTCACGTCATTGCCGCTGCGGCCGTGGGCGATCGCCGAGTTCTTCACCTTCTGGGTGAACGCACGGGTTTCTTCCAGCGACGGCGAATGGGTGAACACCGCATCGGCATACTTGCCGGCCAGCGCGATGCCGTCATCGGACGAACCGGCCTGGAAAATCACCGGCTGGCCCTGCGGCGAACGCTGGATGTTGAGCGGCCCTTCCACCTGGAAGAAGCGGCCCTTGTGGTCGAGGCGGCGGAACGCCTCCGGCGCGAAGAACGTGCCAGTGTCGCGCTCTCGCACGAAGGCACCGTCATCCCACGAATCCCACAGCCCCTGCACCACCTCGAGGTACTCGTCGGCAATCTGGTAGCGCAGCGCATGTTCGGGATGCGGGCGGCCGTAGTTGCGCCCCGAACCTTCCAGCGGCGAGGTCACCACGTTCCAGCCGGCGCGACCGCCGCTGAGCAGGTCCAGCGAAGCGAACTGGCGCGCCACGGTGAACGGATCGCTGTACGAGGTCGACAGCGTGCCGGCCAGGCCGATCTTCTTCGTTGCCGTGGCCAGCGCCGACAGCAGCGAGATCGGCTCGAAACGGTTGAGGAAGTGCGGGATCGACTTCTCGTTGATGTACAGCCCGTCGGCGACGAAGCCGAAGGCGATGCCGTTGTCCTCGGCAGTACGTGCGATGTCGATGTAGAACTGCAGGTTGACGCTGGCATCGGCCGGGTTGGACGGATGCTTCCAGGCATGCATGTGGCTGCCGGGGCCCTGCAGCATGATGCCGAACGGAATGTGGCGCGGGGTCGTGCTCATGGGAATCGCTCCTGCTGGTCAGGCCACCGCCGCGCGTGGCGCGGGCGACAGCAGTTCAAGGGATGTCAGGCGTGCGTCGAGGTCGGCCACCGGCGCGTCGAGGATGAATTCACCCACGCCGAATCGCCGATGCAGCGCATCCAGTTCGTCTCGCACGTGCTGCGCATCGCCGGACAGCACGCTCGGGCGTGTTTCTTCGATGCGGAAGTCGGCCACGCCTACCTGGCGTGCATACTCGGCAGCGGCCTCGGCGCTGGGCAGGTTCACCGTCTGGCCGGGGCCAAGGTGCAGCTTGTAGACGCGCAGCGCGCCGATATGGCGCGTGGCAGCCTCGGTGGTCGGCGCAGCGAAGGCCACCGTGGCCAACAGCGGTGGCTGCGTCGACACACTTCGGTAAGCCTCGAAGGCCGCCTCGATATGCTTTGGATCACCATCGAAGTGCGCGGCGTAGACGAAGCGCCACCCGAGCTCGGCCGCTTGCTTCGCGCTCTGCGGGCTGGCCCCGAGCAGGAAGCGTTCCGGTGCCTGCTGCGGAAGGGGCCGGGCCAGTGCCTCGCCCTCGGCGCCGGACAGATAGCCTTCCAGGTCGCGTAACTGCTGGTCGAAATCGGCGAAGGCCGGTCGCCCTGCGGCCAGTGCGGCAGTCGAGGCCGGCAACCCACCGGGCGCCTTGCCCACACCCAGATCCACACGCCCCGGCGCCAGCGCCGACAGCAGGTTGAAGTTTTCCGCCACCTTGTAAGGCGCGTAGTGGCGCAGCATCACGCCGCCACTGCCGATGCGGATGCGCCGGGTCTGCGCCAGTACCCACGCCGCCAGCACCTCCGGCGCAGGGCTGGCCAGCGTCGGTGCGGCATGGTGCTCGGCAAACCAGTAGCGGTGGTAACCCAGCTGCTCGGCGCGCTGCGCCAGCTGCAGGCTGTGGCGCAGCGCCTGTTCGGGCGACGCACCCTCGGCCACCGGGCTCTTATCCAATACGCTGATCAGGTAGCTCATCGTCGCGTCCTCGCTCAGGGGTGGGCCACGGGAATGCCGAGCAACCCGTTCAGCGCGGCCAGGATCGGTTCGGCACCGGAGATGTACTGGCGATTCTGGTGCGCACCGCTGGCAAGCTCGCTGCGCACGCCCTGCGGCAGCACCAGCTTCGGCAACGACTGATCCTGTTCACCGATCTCCGCGATCACCTCGCGGCGCGGCCGCGCAAAGCCGATGCGGCGCACATCCAATTGCGCGTCCAGGCCGTCGATGCTCGACAGCGCACCTTCCAGCAACAGGCTGTGCCGGCAGAAGAAGCGCTGCCCGGGAAGCTGCCCGTCCTCGAACTCACGATCGAGCAGGAACAGGATGGGTTTGTCGGTTGCGTGCAGACTCACGGAGTCGTCCTTATCAGGGCCGGCAATGCAATGCCGATTCGATTTCGATGCTAGAGAAGCCAGCGCCGGCAACAGCGATGCCAGGCGACAATCGGCGGTCAGATCCGGCCATGCAGATGCGCCTTGGCCATAAGCAAAGCGCCGCCGGTTATGGCGTCAGGCAATGCGCCGAAGCGGCGCCAGCGACACGTGCGCCTGCGTGGCCAGATGGCCGGCCGCGCGCTCGGTAGCCAGTGCAATCCGGGCCTGCAAGGCAGCGCTGTGGATGCGCTCACCGTCGAAGTCGGCCGGCGTGGCATACACCCCGATCGGCAGCGTGTGCGCCTGCAGGAAGCTGAACAACGGCCGCAGCTGGTGATCGATCACCAGCGCATGGCGCTCGCTGCCCCCGGTCGCCGCCAGCAGCACCGGCGTATCCACCAATGCCTCCAGTTCGATGAAATCCACCAGGTGCTTGAACAAGCCCGGATACGAGCCGCGATACACCGGCGCGGCCACCACCAGCAGTTCGGCGCCCTCGATCGCCTGCAGTGCCTGTTCCACTTCCGGCTGCGCCTCGGCGCGCGACAGCGCCTGGCCCAGCGAACGCGCGATCGGCGCCAGCTCCACCAGGTCCACGTTGGCGTGCACCCGCTGCTGCAGCGATTCCAGCAGGTGCCGCACCAGCAGCAACGTACGCGACGTCGCGGAACTGGTCGGCGACCCGACCAATGCAACCACCTTCAATGCAGAAGACATGAACTGCTCCCATGTAGAGCCGAGCCCTGCCCGGCTGCTTTCGCCTTTGTAGAATCGAGCCATGCTCGACTGCCGTTGGCCTGAACCTCAGAACCGGTAATTGACCCGCCCGTACCAGTACGCGCCAACATTGCCCAGCACATCGCCGCTATCCCACGTTGTCTCGATGCTGGCCACATCGGTGGCACTGCGCGCGTACCCGGGCACCTTGCGGGTGCGCTTGTCGAACACATTGTTGAAGCCCAGTGCCGCACTCCAGCCCGCACCCAGTTCCACAGCACCGGAAAGGTTGGTCACCAGCACCGGCGGCTGCTTGTACTCCACGCCGCTGTTCAGGCGCTTGATCGGGCCGTAGTAGGTGACGTCCACGTTCGAGCGCCAACGCCCGTTCTGCCAGCCCAACCCGGCCACCTGGGTGTAGCTGGGCGTGCGGAAGCGCAGCGCGTACTCGCTGGTCCTGGTCAGCAGGTTGATGTTCGGCAGGCCCTGCAGCGCCGCCGGAATGTCGCTGACTTTCTGGATGGTGGTACGGCCGATGTTGGCGGCGTAGCTCCAGCGCAGCTTGCCCCAGGCGGTTTCCTGGTTGGCTTCCAGGGTCAGCTCGACGCCGCGCGTGCGGGTGTTGCCCACGTTGGTGAAGTAACTGGCGTAGAACGCATCACCGGGCAGGATGCTGATGCCGGCCGAGCCCAGCAGCGCATCGATGGTGTTCTTCTGCGCCGCGCTCAGCACCGTGCCGCTGTTGTCGGTCACCCGCGCCGGGTCCTGCGCGTTGTAGCCGATCTGGCTGGACTGGCCTAGCTGGCCGCGGATGTCGATCTGGTACGCATCCACCGCAAGGTGGAAGGCCGGGCTCGGGTCCCAGGTCACGCCCAGGCTGTAGTTGGTGGCCTTCTCCGGCTTCAGCGGCGTTGCGCCCAGCGCGATAGCCGCCGGCGAGGACACCTGCGCCACCAGCGTGGTGCCGCACGGGCAGCTGCCGGTGGCCTGGTAGAACTGCGCGCCCAGGCTGGGGGCATGAAAGCCGTTGCTGACCGTCGCACGCAGGCCCAGCGCCTCGGTGAAATCAAAGCGCGTGGTCAGGCGCCCGGTCGAGACACTGCCGAAATCCGAATGGTCTTCCCAGCGCGCGGCCACATCCAGGTACCAGCGCGAAGTGATGTTGGTCGCCGCACCCACATACACCGCCTTGCTGTTGCGCGTGGCCTTCACCGCATCGGCCGTGGAGTAGCCGACGAACGCGGCGGCGCCGAAGCCGGTGTACGACTCCCACTGCCCAGCCCCACGCTCGTACTGCTCGTGCTGGTACTCGGCGCCCGCACTTACTTCCAGCGGCGATGCGAACGCCGCCACTTCGAAGCCACGGCGCAGATCCAGGTTGGCGATGCCCTGCTGGTAGTCCAGCTTGCCGTCATAGAAATCGGTGGGCGAGCCCGGGTACGGCAGCGAGTAGTTCACCGAGTTGCGCGTGTAGGTGCGCACGGTGCTGCGGTTGCCGGTCAGGCTGGCGTCGTAGTCCCAGCCCGCGAGCTGGCCTTTCACGCCGGCCGTACCGGTGTACTGCTTCTCCTTGGTTTCCAGCACCGGCAGGAAGCCGTCCGGAAACACGCTCAGCACGCCCGGTGCCTTGTACGTGGTGAAGATGGTCGCGGGCAGGCGGAAATTCTGGATCGCCTGTGCGGTGCGGTCGCTGGCGGTCGCGTTGGCATAGAACTGCGCGTGCTCGCCGAGGCCATGGCCCACATTCACCGCGAAGGCCTTCAGCGCATACGACGGCGAACTGAGGATGGTGTTGGCTTCGGCGTTGCGGCTCGCCTCGGCCGGGTTCGGCGATGCCCCCGCCGGCAGTCGGTTGTTGGGGCGCAGCGCCACCAGGTTGCCGTTCGCGTCTACCGCCGGGTAGCTCAGGTAGCCATCGATGTAACGGCGGGTACGGATTGCATGGTGCTGGCGCGTGCTCTCGCCGGACAGGTTGACGAAGCCATCGGCGCCCCACGGCAGGCCGACATTGGCACGCACGCTGGTACGCGAGCCATCGCCATCGATGCTCTGCCCGCTTTCCACCGACAGATCACCACCGTGTGCCTGCGATTTCAGGATCACGTTGACCACGCCGGTGATCGCGTCCGAACCGTAGATCGCCGAGGCACCATCGCGCAGTACTTCCACATGGTCGATGGCCGATACCGGAATCAACGCCAGATCGGCCCAGGCATGCCCGGGAAACCCACCACCGTTGGCTCCGCTCACATAGGCGCTGGCATTGCGGCGCTTGCCGTTCACCAGCACCAGCGTGTAGCCCGGCGACAGGTTGCGCAGCTGGTAGCCGCGGATCAGGCTCTCCTGATCGCTCTGGTAGCCACCGATCTGGCTCAGCGACGGCAGCGCACGCTGCAACGCTTCCAGCAGGTTGCCCTGGCCGGTGGCAGTGAGGTCTTCAGCGGAGATCACATCGATCGGCGTGGAGCTGTTCTTCACCGTGCGCGTGCTGGTACGCGAACCGGTCACCACCACGGCATCGAGCGTGGACGCGGCCACGTTGGCGGTCGCCGCGGTGGTGGCGGGCTCGGCATCGGCTTCAGCGGCATGGCTGGGCGATGCCGCCAAGGCAGCGGCAATCAGGACAGCAAGCGTGCTCAATACGGGGGTGTGGGCGGCAGGCATGGGGGCTCGTGGGATGGGCCGGAAACACGCTTCCATTCAAGAGCGTGTTCACTCGCCACGACAGGCGTGATCACGTCACCCAGCCGTAACATCCGGCCACCCACATGACCGCTGGTCATGACGTTAGGTGGCAACGCGCGTACGGGGTCGGATCGCTTTCCGAAGGAAAGGGCTCCGACCCCTGGCCGCATATGTCCCGCGAGCATCACCTCATGCCCGCACACCACTCTGCGCCACGCATCTGCGCCCGTAGCATCAAGCCATGCCCACCCTGCCCGCCGATCCCAACGCGCCACTGGTCGCCATCGTCGCCTGCCACGGCCAGGGGCTGTTCGAGTTCGGCTGCGCGGTCGGCCTGTTCGCACCGGTGCGGCCGGAACTGGGCGTGGCCTGGTACCGCACCCAGCTATGCGCGGGCGAACCCGGCGCACTGCGCATGCTCGGCAACACCCAGGTGCAGCTGCCCTACGATCTGGGCAGCGTCGATGACGCTGACATCATCGTCATCCCCGGTTGGCGCGAACCCAGCGAGCGGCCGCCACAGGCACTGCTCGATGCGCTGATCCGCGCCCACGCGCGCGGCGCACGCATCGCCTCGATCTGCTCCGGTGCCTTCGTGCTGGCCTGGGCCGGCCTGCTCGATGGCCGCCAGGCCACCACCCACTGGCGCCTCACCGACGCGCTTGCACGCGACTTCCCCCGCGTCGATGTACGCGAGGATGTGCTGTACGTGGATGCCGGCAGCATCATTACGTCGGCCGGCTCGGCCACCGGCATGGACATGATGCTGCACATGGTGCGCAAGGATTACGGCGCGCGCGTGGCCAACCTGGTGGCCGAACGGCTGGTGCTGGCGCCGTGGCGTGATGCCGGACGCAGCCAGCGCGTCAGCCGCGCCATTCCCAATGGCGAGCCCAGCCGCCTGGCGAAGCTGATGGAATGGATGCGCCGCAACCTGCGCGAGCCGCACTCGCTCGGCAGCCTCGCCGAGCAGGCCGCGCTCAGCCAGCGCACCCTGCAACGCCAGTTCCTGGACGCCACCGGCCTGTCACCCATCGACTGGTTGATCCGCGAGCGCGTGGCCTTCGCCCGCGAGCTGCTGGAAACCACCGACCGGCCACTGCAGTGGATCGCCGAGCACGCCGGGTTCGGTTCGCAGGAATCCTTCCGGCGCCACTTCCGCAGCCAGGTCGATGCCAGCCCCACCGAGTACCGCAGCCAGCATCGCAGCGGCATCGGCGCGGATCGCCTGGTGGGCTGCTGACCCCGTTACGTGGCGGGCAGATCCTGCGCGGCGACGTTCCATTCCGTGGCCGACCGGGACAACAGCTGATCGACCCGTCGTTCCAGCTCCACGGCCTTGAACGGTTTGGTCAGGATCTCCATGCCCGGCTCCAGATGCTCGCCGCCCACCGCAGCACTCGCGGCATAGCCGGTGATGAACAGCACGGGCAGGTCGCGGCGTCGCTGTCGTCCGGCGTCGGCAACCTGCCGGCCATTCAACGTGCCGGTCAGGCCCACATCCGTCACCAGCAGATCAAAGTGCTGCCCACTGTCCAACAACGCCAGCGCCTCACTGCCATTGGCCGCCTCGGTTACCGCGTGGCCCAGTCCGGAAAGCACATCGCGCACCAGCCCACGAATGGTATCCTCGTCCTCCACCAGCAGCACCGATCGGCTGGCCGAGGCCGGCTTCAGTGGCATGGCAATCGGCAGGGCGACATCGACCGCCTGCACCGGATCGGATTTCGGCAGGTACAGATGCATGGTCGTGCCCGCACCCGGTGCCGATTCCACGTCCACCTGGCCGCCCGACTGGCGGGTAAAGCCATAGATCATCGACAGGCCCAGCCCGGTTCCCTGCCCGATCGGCTTGGTGGTGAAGAACGGCTCGAAGACTTTCTCCAGCACGCTGGCATCCATGCCCGTGCCGGTATCGCGCACGGACAGGCGCACGTAGTCACCGGCCGGCAGCCCCAACCGTTCGCTGCGCGTTCCTGCCAGCGCTTCGGTGCTGCTGGAAATGATGATCGTGCCGCCGCCCGGCATGGCATCACGCGCGTTGATGCACAGGTTCAGCAACGCGTTTTCCAGCTGCGGTGCATCGACCCGTACCGCGTCCTCGAAATCCTCGAAACGAGTTTCGATGTTGATCGAAGGGCCGATGGAACGGTTCAGGATATCCAGCATGCCGCTCACCAATGCGGCAACGCGCACCGATGACGGCGCCAGGGTCTGCCGCCGGGAAAACGCCAGCAGGCGCTGGGTCAGCGCAGCGGCACGGTCGGCACCGGAACGCGCCATCTCCAGATAACGCTCCAGCCCATCCACCCGGCCCTGCTCCACGCGCATTTCAAGCAGTTCCAACCCCATCGATACCGCGGTCAGCATGTTGTTGAAGTCGTGCGCGATGCCGCCGGTCAGCTGCCCCAGCGACTCCATCTTCTGGCCCTGCCGCAGCCGCTCTTCCATCGCCATCAGCTCGGCCGTCCTGGACTGCACCCGTTCTTCCAGCGTCAACGTCAACTGCTGCAGGCGCTGCTGGGCAATGCGCCGGTCGGTGATGTCCGAGGCCGCGCCGAACCACTCCTTCACCCGCCCATGTTCATCCAGCAGGGGCACCGCGCGTAGCTGCACCCAGCGCACCGAGGCGTCCGGCAGCAGCGTGCGGTGTTCCACTTCCGGTGCGGACGTGGCCTGCAGCGCCTCGTCGATGGCCGCATCCACGGCCAGGCGGTCGCCCGGGTGAATCAGCTGCTCGCGCCAGGAACCTTGCGCATCACGCAGCTCTGCCGCGTCGCCCTGCCGGTAGATCAGGCTCATCTGCTGCCAATCGGCGGAGATGGAATACAGCGACTGGGTGGCCGCCGAGACCAGCGCCGCCAAGCGCCGCTCGCTCTGCGCCAATGCATCGGCCGCGGTGCGTTCGGAGGTGCGATCGCGGAACACCACCACGAATCCCACCGCCTCGCCTTCCGCGCCGCGCAGCAGCGTCATCGAGCCCTGCGCCCAGAAGCGCCCGCCATCGCGGCGGCGCAGCCAGCGTTCGCCACTCAGCCCGCCGTGCAACAGCGCATGCTGCATGTTCTGCTGGAAACGGTTCGCCTGCAGATCGTCCTGCAGATACAGCAGCCCGGCGTGCTGGCCCAGCACCTCGCTTTCGTGCCAGCCCAGCGTCTCTTCCGCGCCGCGGTTCCACAGCGTGATCAGACCATCCATGTCGGTGGCGATCATGGCGTAGTCGCGTGCGCTGTCCATGATCTGCCGGTGGCGTGCCTCGGTCAGCGAGAGATGCTGTTCCAGCGCGACCTGCGGCGTCAGATCCAGGCCCTGCACGAAGATGCCGTTGACCTGCCCGGCTTCGTCCTTGCACGGCTGGAACACCACATCGACGATGTGCCGTGGGCCAAACCCGGGCTGCGGCACCCCGCTGTCGTAGGCCACCTTGCGCCCGATGTACGGCTCGCCGGTGCGGTACACCTCATCCAGCAGACCCACGTAGCCCTGGTCCACCGCTTCGGGCAGGGCTTCAACCAACGGCCGGCCGAGCACTTCGCGGTGGCCGATCAGTTGCTCATAGCCCGGGTTGACCAGCGCAATGCGGTGCTCGGGGCCGGTCAGGAAGGCCATGAACATCGGCGACTTCTCAAACAGCGCGATCAACCGCTCATTCTCGCGGGCCAGCTTCTGCTGGGCCACGATCATCCCGGTCACTTCCTTGGTCACGCAGAAGGCACCCGCCACCTGCTCGTCGTCGCCGTGCAGGGCCGAGAACGAGAACGTCCACCAGGTATCCTCCGGTTGCCCGTAGCGGTTCATCGCCACCGGCACGTTCTCGAAACGCGATCCCTGCCCGGCGAACGCGCGCTCGATCGGCTCGCGCACGGCAGGCCAGGCATCCGCCCACAGGCTACGAAGCGGTGCACCCATCGCCTGCGGCAGGCGCGGCCCCAGGATCGGCGCGTAGGCATCATTGAACAGGAACACCAGCTCCGGGCCCCATACCAGGTACATGCTCTCGGGGGAGTTGAGCATCAGTTCAACCGCGCACCGCAGCGACGCGGGCCAGCGGTCCGACGGGCCGAGCGCAGTCGCTGACCAGTCATGGTCGCGGACACGCTCGGCAGCAGCCCCCGTCGCACGGGGGAAAACAGATCGACTCGGTTGCACTTCACATCCTGACGGGGGGCGGGGGTCGCAGTGCCCCAACGGCGTTCAAACCGCTGCAGGAAGTGAGACTGGCTCGCCAATCTACGCGATCCGCCGGCGCGAAAGCGTCAAGACATCGCAACGCGCGCCCGCTGTCGCCAGATCCGTGCGCATTGCGCGGCAAACCCCAGCGCGAATACCACAGCACAACCGAGCAGCGTCTGCTGAATCACCGGCGCCAGCGGTGCGGCGGCAATCGGGTGCGACAGCGGTACCCGCGTCAGCGTTTCATTCACCCCCGGCACCAGCGACAACAGGAAGCTGAAAGACAGCCCGAAGGTCGACAGGTACGGCCGCACGCGGCCGAGGAACTGCAGCCGCCCGGCCAGTACACCGCCGAAGGCGGCCAGCAGAACGATCACGCCGAAGGCGTGGCCCGGATTGAGCCCACCGGTGCTGGACACGGTGAACGAGGTCGCCACCGACAGCACCAGGCCGACCAGATAGGCCTTGCCCGAGCGCGTGGCCGGGTCGATGCCGCGGTGTCGGATGAAGCCGTACAGACCGGCAAGCACCGGAACCAGGCTCACGGTGGTGTGGATCACCCCGAGGGTGGAGAGCGCGTGCGTCATGGGTAAACTCCTCTGGATTTCATGAACCTACTAGTAGGTAGACTTGGTACTCAAAAGAAAGGCCCGCGAACCTCGCAGGCCTCAACAACCGGGTTCAGCGGGCGGTGCTCACCCGCGCAATGGCCAGCCGCGCCAGCGTGGCAAACGTGCCGGCATCACCGAAACCACGCGCGGCCAGCATCGCGCCATGCACCGCCGACATGAATGCCTTGGCCTCATCGGCCGCGGAGCCCTGCAGATGCAGCTGGCCCGTTGCCGCGCCCTTCCGCAGGGTCAGCGCCAGCCAGCCGCTCAGGTCCTCGAAATGGCCGCGCACTTCCTCGGCAATCTCCGCAGGAATCATCGGCGACTCGGCTGCCAGCATCGCGCAGATGCAGAACGAGGACGTGCCGCCGGCGATGCAGGCCGACCAGTAGTCCACGTAGGCATTGAGTTCCTG
The DNA here is from genome assembly GCF_047497515.2 of Stenotrophomonas maltophilia. Lineage (GTDB taxonomy): Bacteria > Pseudomonadota > Gammaproteobacteria > Xanthomonadales > Xanthomonadaceae > Stenotrophomonas. The sequence continues at coordinate 72,038 of NZ_JAXAXL020000012.1, read as the reverse complement.
CAACGGGTCATCCAGCTGCCGGTCCAGCAGCGCCAGGCCCTCGCGGGCTTCGGCCCGGTACAGCTCGACCACCGTGCGCACCAGATCCGCCTTGCTGGGGAAATGGTGGTGGATGCTGGCCTTGCTGATGTTGACCCGTGCCGACACGTCGGCATAGCTGAAGCCGTTGTAGCCGCCGGCCTCCAGCAGCGAACGGGCGTGGGCCAGGATCTCCAGGGCCTTGGGCGAGAGCGACTCTTTCATAAGTTAAAACCTACTAGTAGGTAGATTCGCAGTCAATAGCCCACCGGTAGTGCCGGCCGCTGGCCGGCATCCCAGGAAACCAGGCCGGCCCTGTTCCGAGCCCCTCAATGCGAAGATACGTACACCGCCTCCGCCGGCCCCGGCGGCACGGCAAAGCTGCGCCGCATGCGTGCCACCTCGGCTGCCGGCGGCAGCGCGAACAGGCGCTTGAACTCGCGATTGAACTGCGACGGGCTGGCGTAACCCACCGCCAGTGACGCGGCCTCGGCCGTCATGCGCTGGCGCAGCATCAGCAGCCGCGCTTGATGCAGCCGGGTCGACTTCACGTACTGCATCGGCGACGTACCGGTGATCGCGCGGAAGTGGTCATGGAAGGTCGCCACGCTCATGCCCGCCTCGGCCGCCAGCTGGCCCGCATCCAGGGCCGTGGCATACGCCGCATGAATGGTGCGCAGCGCCTTGCCGATGCTGCCGAAGCGCCCGCGCATGGCCAGCGCCTCGCGCATCGCAGCGCCCTGTGCGCCGGTCAGCACGCGGAAGTACAGCTCACGCACCAGCGCCGGCCCGAGCACTGCAGCTTCCAGCGGATCGGCCAACGCCTCCAGCAGGCGCAGCACCGTGGCCTGCATCGGCGCCTGCATCGGGCTGGACATCATGCTCTGTGCGGTCACCTGCCCTGCATCGGCCTGCTCGCCCAGCTCGATCATCAGGTCCGCCGCCAGCTGCAGGTCCAGGTGCAGATAGATCGCCAGCAGCGGCGCCTGTTCCGACGCCTCGGTTTCCATCGTGAACGGCACCGGCACCGACACCGCCAGGTAGTGCTGCGCGTCGTACTGGTACACCTGCCCGCCCAGATAGCCGCGCTTCACGCCCTGGCAGACGATCACGATGCCCGGGTCATACAGCACCGGCGTGCGCGCCAGCGGCCGGTTCGAGCGCAGCAGGCGGACCCCGGGCAGCGGCGTGAGCGTATAGCCCTCTTCCACCGCCAGGGTCTGCAGCAGGCCGACCATGCGCGCCTGCATCTGCGCCTGCTGGGAATCGACCACGGGCACGAACACCCCAGAGGAATAGGCAAGAATGGACGAATCCTAGGCCTGTGGCGCGGATCGCTCAACCACTAACGTGCAAGACCTCCCCCAACGAGCCTGATCGCCATGTCCTCTTCCCGCCTCATCCTCATCACCGGCGTCAGCAGTGGTTTCGGCCGCGCCCTGGCCCAGCAGGCCCTGCAGGCCGGCCACCGCGTGGTCGGTACCGTGCGCAACGACGAAGCGCGCGTGGCATTCGAAGCGCTGGCACCCGGCCGCGCCTTCGGCCGCCTGCTGGACGTGACCGATGCCGATGCCATCGATGCGCTGGTCGCCGATATCGAAGCAAACGTCGGCCCCATCGATGTGCTGGTAAACAACGCCGGTTACGGCCACGAAGGCATCCTCGAAGAATCCACGCTGGCCGAGCTGCGCCATCAGTTCGAAGTGAACGTGTTCGGCCCGGCCGCGTTGATCAAGGCGGTGCTGCCGCACATGCGCGCGCGCCGCCGTGGCCACATCCTCAACATCACCTCCATGGGCGGCTTCATCACCCTGCCCGGCATCGCCTGGTACTGCGGCAGCAAGTTCGCGCTGGAAGGCATCAGCGAAGTGCTGGGCAAGGAAGTGGCAGCGTTTGGCATCCACGTCACCGCCGTTGCACCGGGTTCCTTCCGCACCGACTGGGCCGGGCGCTCGATGGCACGGGCACCGCGCAGCATTGGAGACTACGACGCACTGTTCGATCCCATCCGCAGCGCGCGCGAGGCAAAGAGTGGCCATCAGCTGGGCGACCCGCTGAAGGCCGCGCGGGCGATGCTGCAGATCATCAACAGCGACGCGCCGCCCAGCCACCTGCTGCTGGGCAGCGACGCGTTGCAGTTGGTGCGTGCGAAACTGGCATCGATGGCCAGCACCCTCGATGCCTGGGAACAGCTGAGCCGCTCCACCGACGGCATCGCGTGAGGCGTGGAGGCAGCCGATGCGTTCACCGGCTGCCTCCCTCCCGCCGGCTCAGTCCTCCTGCACCAGCTTGAACTCGCGCAGCAGGCCACCAATCTGCGTCCCGTCCAGCTTGTTCATCAGCAGGTTACGCAGGAAGGCCGGCCCGGGAATGTCCAGTTCCTTGCCATCGCGCAGGCGGCCGGTTGCCGCCAGCAGCGAACGCACGTCATAGGTGGAATTGAACACCTCCGGCACGCCGCGTTCGATACCCAACAGTGTGTACACCGCTTCCATCGGCGTGCGCACCGAATACTCGGTGGTGAAGATGCAGTCGCGTTGCTTCGACTCGGCGAACTGGCCGATGAAGGCAAAGTTCACCGCCCCCTCCGGCACCACGTCCGGGCGGTCACCGGCCTGGCGTGGCATGAAGAACGCGGTCACGTACGGCATCATCACCGGCACCGTCTTCGCGCCGGTCGCAGCCAGTTCGTCGATCTCGTCCAGCGGCACGCCCAGGTGGTACAGCCACTCGCGGGTGATCTCCTCGCCGCTGCAGTCCTGCATCGGCTTCTTCACATAGTCACCGGGCGTATCCACGAACAACGAATACACCCACACCACGATCTGGTCCTTGGGCTGGTTCTTGAAGTGCGGCTGCCGGTTCACCGTCCAGCTCATCAGCCAGCGCGAGTCGCGCACGCTCACGATGCCGCCGGTCACCACCTTGCCACTGAACGGGTCGCGCTTGGCAATCTTCTGGATGTAGGCGGGAATGCGCGCATCCAGCGTGGTCACCGTTGCCGATTCCCACTTGGTCTCGGGAATATGCGCACCGAACACGTCCGGGCGCCCGAACGCCGCATCCTTCGCGGCGATGCGTCGCCACAGGTCCCACGCCGGTGCCGGGCCTTCATTCAAGCGCGCCGCCGTGTGGTGATCGCCATTGTCCGAGTTCTCGGTCAGCGAACCAATGGTCATGAACACCAGGTCATCCGCGCCCAGATCGACGCCACCGGCCACGCCATCGCGGGTCCAATGGATGCGCGTGGCCTGCTTGCGGCCGGCCTGCAGATCGAAGTCGACGTCGGTCACCTCAGTGCCGTACTGGAACACCACGCCGTGGTCCTGCAGCCACTTCACCAGCGGCAGCACCAGCGATTCGTACTGGTTGTACTTGGTGAACTTCAGCGCCGAGAAATCCGGCAGGCCGCCGATGTGGTGGATGAAGCGATGCAGGTACAGCTTCATCTCCAACGCCGAGTGCCACTCCTCGAACGCGAACATGGTGCGCCAGTACAGCCAGAAGTTGCTGTCCAGGAAATCGCGGCCCAGCACCTCGTCGATGCGCTTGTTCTCCATCTCCTGCCGGGTGGCCAGGAACAGCGCGATGATGTCCTTCTGCGCCTGCTCGCTCAGGGTGAACAGGCCATCGGTATGCGCATCCTCGCCGCGATTGATCGTGGCCCGCTGCAGCGAATAGTTCGGGTCATCCTTGTTCAACCAGTAGAACTCGTCCAGCACGCTGGCATCGTCGATCTCCAGCGACGGAATCGAGCGGAACAGGTCCCACAGGCATTCGAAGTGGTCTTCCATCTCGCGCCCGCCGCGGATCACGAAACCCTTCTCCGGCACCTTCAGGCCGTCCAGCGCGCCACCGGCAATCTGCTGCTGCTCAAGAATGGTGATGCGCTCACCGGCCATGCGGCCGTCGCGCACCAGGAACGCCGCACCGGCCAGCGACGCCAGGCCCGAACCGACGAACCACGCGCGCTTGCCATCAACACCCGCCGGCTTGCGCGGGCGCGCGAAGGCTTCGTAGTTGCCACTGCTGTAGTACATGCACTGCTCCTTCCTGGAGGGGGTAGCCCCACTGTAAACGCCGCATGCGTCAGCACCGCTTAGGAATAGTTGCGAGCGCTTGCGACCAAATGCCGCAGCAGTGCCCGGCCATGCCTGGTAACCCCTTCCGCAACCACGGTTGACATGCAGGCATTTGCCTGCATATAGTCCACCCCAAGGACGGCACCTGCCCGCCCATCGCGAGGAACCTGCCATGGTGGATATCGCACACAGGGTCGGCATCAAGACCCCCGCAAGCCAGGTGTACCAAGCCCTGGCCACCCCCGAAGGCGTCGCCGCCTGGTGGGCCGAAGACACCCACGGCGACCGCGACGTCGGCGGTACGCTCAAGGTGCGCTTCACCAACAGCGGCCAGGAGATCGGCGCCATGGAAATGAAGCTGGAACAGCTCATTCCCGGCCAGCTGGTGCTTTGGGAATTCCTCGCCGGCCCCGCCGAATGGATCGGCACCCACGCACGCTTTGTGCTGAAACAGGAAGGCGACTACTGCATCGTCCTGTTCACCCACGAAGGCTGGAAAGAACGCATCGAATTCACCTCCCACTGCAGCACCAAGTGGGCGGTGTTCCTGCTCAGCCTCAAGGCCCTGCTGGAAACCGGCACGGGCCAACCCAACCCGCACGACGTCAGGATCGACAACTGGAACTGAAGACGCCCCGCATGAATGCAGACAAGGTGTTCAAGGCACTGGCCGACCCCACGCGCAGGACGCTGCTGGACCTGCTCTGCGAAGACAACGGCCAGACCCTGGGCCAGCTCTGCGAACACATGGACATGGCCCGGCAATCGGTCACCCAGCACCTGGGCCTGCTGGAAGACGCCAACCTCATCAGCACCGTGCGCCGTGGCCGCGAGAAGCTGCACTTCATCAACCCGGTGCCGCTGCATGAGGTGTACGAGCGCTGGGTACGCAAATTCGAGCAGCAGCGCCTGAGCCTGCTGCATGACCTGAAACGAGAACTGGAAGGAGAATGACGATGTCCGCAGCGTCCACCCGCTTCATCCACGTGATCTATATCGCCTCCACCCCGCAGAAGGTGTTCGAGGCCATCACCCGGCCCGAGATCGCCAGCCGCTACTGGGGCCACGAAAACGTCTCGGACTGGAAGCCCGGCTCGCGCTGGCAGCATGTGCGTGCCAACGAAACGCGCTCGGTCGAGCTGGTTGGCGAAGTGGTGGAAAGCACCCCGCCCTCGCGGCTGGTGATCACCTGGGCCGCCGCCTCGCAGGCCGACAACCCGGATGCCTACAGCCGGGTCACCTTCGACATCGTGCCCTACCAGGACATGGTGCGTCTGACCGTCACCCACGACGAACTGGAACCGGGCAGCGGCATGGATACCGGCATCCGCCAGGGCTGGCCGATCGTGCTGTCGAGCCTGAAGTCGTTGTTGGAGACGGGCAAGGGGTTGGATGTGTTTGCGAAGCCGAGTTGATCCACCGGCCAGCATGAATCGCGCTATCCCAGCAAGGGATCCGTAACCGGAAGCAGCCCCAGGTCAACCAGACTCATCTCGACCTGGTTGGCCTGTTTGATGGCATGTGCATCAGCAAGATCGAGCACCTCCGTGGCGAGGATGAGGGTGCCACCACCGCGACGCTCAAGCCTTGCGGCGGCAGGAACCTGGTCTTGGGTCAACGAGGCGTCTACGTAGCCCATCCAGCCGAGAAATTCCCGATGTGGAAAGGGCGCACGATCAACGCTGTAGAGCAGCAACTCCCCTTCCACAAGCTGCTGAACATTTGTCTTTGCAAACGTGATGGGAAGGCTGTTCAGCAGCACCGAAAGCGTGGACTCAAGAACACTGACAGGGGAATCGAACACCTTCTCAATGCGGTCTACATGAAGTCGAAGCATCCCGAGCGCGGGCATATAACTCAGCCCAACACCGCCTCGTCTCAGCCAATCCTTGTCATTCCCTGCGTTTGTGAGGAGCGCGCCATTGCTTCCAATCGAGGGCTGACCGGGATACTCCTTGGCGAGCTTGATGTCATCCTCCTGCACACGGGCAACAAGATCGTCACCTTCACCAACAGGTACGTAAGCGTCACTTGATGAACGTGGCGCGGCCCACCAATTCGCGAAGAGTGGGTCAGCGTTTGAGAGGCTGGACGTAATTCCAACAACGTCTTCCCACACTTGAAAGGGCGTGCGGGCTGCCACGGGAAAGTGACAGGCAATCGTAATGTTCAAGGCATTCTTCCAATGACCAAAGGGGTGACGCGCACAGACGCAGGAGGGATTCCGACCATTAGGCCTGCCTTGGAGGCGGCCACATCCATGAAATGCCATTCAAGCTTTCCCTGTGGTCCTGTTGCACGAACCGCCATAGCCTGCTTGGTGAAGCTCTGTAGCCATTGGTCCGTCATGGCCCGTGCGAAGGGCTTCGATAACGACCCGTCAGCATTGAAGAATGAGCCGAAGTTGCCCTTGGCCTCTAGCACGGTGCATCGGCTCCTCCAGAAGCCGTCGAACGAAATGCCTGCGAACAACCATTCCAACGTTGTGAACTCTCCTCCTCGTCCAAACAGGCTCTTGAACGATTCAAGATCCAGGTTCACGATTTCGTCCGCGTTGTCCCCCCGCTTCACATAGCCGAATCTCTCCGGGCCGGCATACATGTTCGCTATCTGGAGCTGATAGTCGTAGTTGATACGCGTGCGCCGCGTGATGTACCGAGGCGTCGGCGGCTGTCCTACCCTGCCATCACCTAGCCGGCACTCGTTGCAATCACTGGCGTCCTGAGCGTCTGCACACTCCACCTCGCGTGCCCTTACGTCTGGCTTGTCCTTCACCACGTCCTTGGCCGCATCTGCCGCTGCTGCGGCGGCAGCCGCTGCGGCGGCCCGCTCAGCGAGTTTTCCCAACCCCCATCGAATCGGAATGGCGGCCATTACACGTCGTCCTTCGGCCAGCGATGCAGAGCGACCAGGGCGCCCAACAGGTCTGCTGCCTGGATGTTGGGGTTGTCCGCATGGCGCACAGCGATGTCCACTTCGGCATTGCGATGAAGCTCTCCACCGCTGCCAACATCCACCTTGGTCCATGCAACAAGTGTTGGCAGATGAGTGACGCCAAGTTCATAGGCGGCATAGGTGTAGCAGCGGTCCGTCTCCGCCAGCAACGCAGCATCATCCAGCCCCATGACCCGCTCTGGTAGATCACGCCGGATCTCCGCCGCAAGTCGAGGCAGGAACGAGAAGGGATCAGGCAGGCGCAGCAAGGCTTCCTGTCGAGCATCCAGCTTGAGCATCAAGGTTTCTCCACCGCCATGTGATCCAGCTCCCAACGCCTCCCCTGCAGTTGTACCGACCAGCGTGAGAACGGCGCTATGAACGCGGCCTTCTGCGCCTTCGTCATTACTCCCCACATCCGGTAGAGCGCGCGGCCATCCCATAGACGGAACAGCGCCCTGCCTCCATCCGTCAACTGCAGCGCCATGCGGGCCTGAAGGTGCACCACGACAGCGTCGACGTTCACCGTACTGGAGAAGCGGCAGACTGCACCTGGGATCGGCTCGAGATTGAACAACCACTGATGCAGGACCGGGTCCTCGCTCAGAAGAACCAGCCAAGGACCGGCGTCCGCGTGAGGGCTTTCCGGCTGCTCTGCGAACAGCGCTCGAGCCCTTCCCTCCGCTGCGTACCCGTGCAGAACAGCAGCGCTTTTCGTACAGCGCGCTGCATCGACGATGGCATAGTTCATGGTCATCTCCGCAGGAAAGCCGTGCCGCGTCCTGCCGCAGCCCGCAGACATGCCTCGCAGATGGGCTTGCTGGGCATCGTAGAGGCGGCCACCCATGGTGACCGCTCCGCAACCGGCGCAACAGACTTTTCAGACGCGGGTGCTCCGCCTGAAGAAATGTCCACCGTCAACTGCGTGCCCGCCATCAGGCTGCACCCGCATTCCAATCGATCTCCATCCCGGGCAACTGGCTGGCCATCCACTCGCCAGGTAGAGTCGCCGGTGACAATCGAGAAGATGCCCTGATGCTTGGGGCACGTTGCTTTGTCCGAGATTCGGGCCACGGCGCTGCCATGGATGTCCGTGAATGGCGCGCCGGTGATGACGCGTCCGCCGCCGCTGGTTCTGTCTCCTACCACCACAATCAATCGACCCATATCTGCGTTCCGTGCGTGACCCGCGCTGGCCCGACTCCGCCAGCGACACGAAACTAGCCGCGCTTGCAGGGATGCTTCCAGAAGGAACGCGCTGAACGGAGGGTATCGGTTCGATAAGCTACTGAAGGGAAAGGAAACCTTCCCAGCACAGACTCACGTATCGCGCCGGCGATGCGGCGCATTACGACAAAGGAAGCTGCACAATCCGACAGATCGCGAGCCGGAATGGCCGCGGCACTGGTCGCAACTTCGGGTAAGTTGCCGACTGCACTTTGCTGTGCTGAGCGATGTCATCATCGGCCTGTCGCCGCGCAGAGCGCTGGGCGCATAGATCGCGGAGTGCAACCGCTTGCGGACGGCTGACGTTGCAAGTCAGCATGATGTGGTCATCCGCGACGTCACATTGCGGACTTCCGCCCTCGGATCATCGGGGCAGATTGTCGCAAACGGCTCGACTTGCGCCACCTGACACGCGCCATTGCGGCCGGGGCACGCTCTGTTCGCCACTAGCAGCCGGGGCGTGGCTTGTCGCACTAAATCCCGCTCGCTACGCTTTTCTCTCCCACCGGCCCGCAGAGCCGTGAATCAGCGAGGAGTGACCAGAACGATGAAGGCCCCGAACATGTCTACGTGGATTGTACGAATCGGGCTGTGCCTGCCGGTATTTCTACTGGCCGCGTGCAGCAACGATTCCGCAGCGAGCCGCGAGCCGGCTGCCGAGGCAGCAAAGCCATCGGCCCAGGCGCCGACACCCAGCACCACACCCGACACGCAATGCGATCCCGAGCATCTCCGAAGCCTTCCCGAGGGCAAGGCGCGCGATGCGCTGGTCGAGCATTGCATGACCCGTGGCACCTACAAACGAACCCAACCCCAGACATTCTGACGCGCAACAGGGCTGGCCTCCTATCCCTGCTGGCATTGGCCAGCTGAACAACCGCCCCACGCTCACCGCTGCCAAACCCGGTTCCGACCGCACTCCGACGCCGCCCGCCACAGCATCAGCCGCAGGCTCCCCAGGCGACGTTCGATGAGTGCTTCAGGCGCAGATTCCCTGCACAGCAAAGTGGCGGCGGTCACCCTAGGCTTCTGGGTGATGAAGATCGCCGCCACCACCCTCGGCGAGACCGCGGGCGACCTGCTGTCGATGACGCTCAACCTGGGCTACGTGGCCAGCTCGGCCATCCTGCTCACCATCTTCGCCGCCCTGCTGGCCGTGCAGCTATCGGCGCGGCGCTTCCACCCGGTGCTGTTCTGGTCGGTGGTATTGGCCACCAGCACCGCCGGCACCACGATGTCCGATCTGCTCGACCGCACGCTCGGCCTGGGCTACGCCACCGGCGCCAGCCTGCTGGCCGGCTGCCTGGCACTGGTGCTTCTGGCGTGGCGGGTGTCGGAGAAGTCGATCTCGGTCAGCAACATCGCATCGCGCCGCGCCGAAGGCTTCTACTGGACCGCCGTACTGTTCTCCAACACGCTCGGCACCGCGCTGGGCGACTTCCTCGCCGACGATTCCGGGCTGGGCTTCACCGGCGGCGCGCTGCTGATCGGCAGCCTCATCGCACTCACCGCGCTGGCCACCCGCATCAAAGGCATCAACCGGGTCATCCTGTTCTGGATTGCCTTCGTGCTCACCCGCCCGTTCGGCGCCACCTTCGGCGACCTGCTCACCAAGCCGCTGGAAAAAGGCGGGCTGGGCTTCGGCACGGTGGGGTCGTCGCTGGTGCTGTTCAGTATCCTGGCGACACTGGTGGCGCTACCGATGCTGCAGCGGCGCGCGCAGCCCGCCAATTAGCGCGCCGTCCAGCCCCCATCCACCGGCAGCGCCGTGCCGGTGATCTGCGACGCCGCGTCCGACGCCAGGAACACCACCATCTTGCCCAGCTGCTCGGGTGTCACGAACTGCAACGAAGGCTGCTTTTCGGCCAGCAGCGCGCGCGCGGCGCTCTCCTGATCCGTGCCCTCCTTCTCCGCCAACGCCGTGATCTGCTGCTCGACCAGTGCCGTTCGCACCCAGCCCGGGCAGATCGCATTGGCGGTGATGCCGGTGCCCGCATTCTCCAGCGCGGTCACCTTGGTGAACCCCACCACGCCATGCTTGGCCGCCACATAGGCCGACTTGTTCACCGAGCCCACCAGCCCATGCACCGATGCGATGTTGATGATGCGCCCGCCGCCCTGCTGCTTCATGTGCGGCAACGCCGCCGCGGTTGCATGGAATACCGCTGAGAGATTCAGCGCAAGGATCGCATCCCACTTTTCAGCGGGAAATTCATCGATCGGTGCGGTGTGCTGGATACCGGCATTGTTCACCAGGATGTCGATGCGGCCCATCGTCGCAACGGCGTGGTCGATCATTCCGCGCACCGCCTCACCCTTGGACAGGTCGGCGCCGTCATGCGCCACCCGTACGCCGAACTCGGCTTCCAGCTGGGAACGGATGCGTTCGATCTCCGCCGCATCACCGAAGCCATTCAGCACGATGTCGGCGCCCTGCCGCGCCAGCGCCGTGGCGATGCCAAGACCGATACCGCTGGTGGAGCCAGTGACCACCGCAACCTTTCCACTGAACATGGGCGAGCTTCCATCGGGCACAGGCCGCCAGTGTAGCTTCACCGGCCCGCCCCTTTAAGTGACGCTACCCTAGTCGGTCAACGGTTAGAGCCCGTTGGGAGTTCCCGCCGAGTGAGTGTCCGGCGTTCATTCGAAACGGACGGCACCCCGCAGAAGGTGCGCAGCCCTCGCCTGCTGGCTATGCCATCCGACTCCCACACGGGCAATGCATTCATGCCTCACCCGGCGGACCGAACACGCTGGGAAACAGCATTTTCGGCCTTTCTACTCCCCCCACCGCCAACCGGGTGGGGCGCCCTTCATCCAGCAAATGAGGACAAGGGCCAACACGACTGCCCACGTGTAGAGCTGAAACGCGATGGGTTCGCGAAATGGAGAGAACAGAAACGGACCCGCCAGCAGCAGGCCGAATGCGACTGCATACACAAGCCAGCCCTGCCACGCGCACGGCATCCCCCAGCCCCATCCGTACTTCTTCCTGGTGAACCAGTACTTCTTACTGATCATTGCAGTATTCCTCGATGGTCACCGGTCTCACGCACCTGATCAAGGCATGCTTTGAACTGATCGTGAAGACGTCGGTCCAGAATCAAGTCAGTATTCCCTCTCGCTGTGACGAGAACAGAGCTACGGTCCGTGCGCAGCACGAAGACGTTGCGACCGCTGTGCATGCGGAACTTGCCAAGCTCAACGCCACCGGTGCTCGTTCCAAGTTGCCGGTGAGGCAGCGTGATCCCTGAAGCATCGGAAGCGTCTTGCCACGAGACACTGGAAAGCGGGAGCTGCAGTCGGACAAACGCTGCTGACCCAATCAGCTGGCCATCTGTGACGGCGATGTACGCTGTCCGCGCTTGATATACGAGGCCAAAGGCGACAACGACAACAACGGCCAGCGCCGAGCCAAGCACAATATTCCTGGCTGGCACCCCGCCAGAGCGGGGTGCCAGCCATACTGCGATCAGAACCACGGCTGCTGCCACGCATATGCCGAGAGGAAGCGCATAGGCATGAATCAGGGATACGTCCAGCGTGGATCGGCACATCAACATGGACTACTCAGCAGAGATTGATCGCATGCCGTAAACGTAAGTCGCCTCGACAATCGTCTCAAATGCATCTTCTTCATAGGTGACAAGGCCGACGTTTCGCATCGCACGCAGGAACGAGCGAACCTCGTTCTTTATTACGAGTTTTGCATGCTCGTCGTAAAGACCGGGGGCTCCCAGGATGGAAGCTGCACGATGTGCAATGTCGCAACTATCGCAGATATCACCGTCCAGCCGACTCAGCTGGCCGTTGAACACATGGTTGTATGACGGCATCTGGGTCTCGTTTCCGGCAACCACTACCTTGTTCACAACGGCAACCATGGTGAATGCAGCCACGGCTACGGTCACACCAACAATGGCGTCAACAGCCGCAACCACAATCACAGCCGCGCCAACAACCGCTTGACCTGGGGCTGTCCGCAGAAGCTCCGCCACACTGGCCAGGGCCGCGAGGTCTGCCGTTGTAGGAGGTTTGTCAGTAGCCTTGATGAAAGCGAGTACCGATTCGGCATCGGGAGACTCGTCCCCAGAAAGCTCCATCACGCTGCGGATCATGTCTATATTGCTCTGGAGTGCGTGCTGCATCTTCATGGTGAGCACGTCTTCCTTTGGACGCGCCAACGCGCCAGATGCCTGGAGATAGCTCAACATTTGCGCATAGTCACGACGTTTGGCCGCGTCTTGCACATCCCTGTCCGACAGAGCAACCAGCAGAGCCATAGATGGCGCGTTCAGTGTCTCTTTGCTGGTGTCGAACCCAAGCGTGGAAAGATATCGACCAGGGTTGGTGTTGAAGAGCGAACGCTTCTTCTCGTCGGAAAACATATCGACAGCAGCGGCACTCAACTTTGACCAATGATCCCAGCCGGCTGCAGGCATACCGCTACGCGAGAGTGGAAGAAGCATTCGTGTTGCGTTGACATCCGTGCCGCCAGTAAGGCTCGTGGGTGTGCCGAACACCCGCTTGTCGGTCGCGGCAGCTGCCGCCCCAGAAATTGATGCAGCAGCACTGGCTGCGAGTGTGGACTGGATGAACTTCCGCCGCTTCATTTGAACGCTCCTTGTTGCCGGGAAAGGGTGTCTACTGCCTTGCCGAGTGCGTGGCGACTCATTACCTCTGGAATGAACTTCTGGTAATCCGATTCAAGTCTTGCGCGCACTTCACTGTTCTTGTGAAGCACCGCGCAGTCGTGGCACATGTGCACCGATCCATTCAGTAGTTCATCGGCTTTCTCTTCGCCCATCACGCGCCTGATGATCTCCGCAGGGCCGTCCACTCTGATCCAGTACTTGAGGAAATCGTCCGTTTGAGAGAGATAGGCGTTGCTGACGCCATCCTCGAGACGCCCAACTTTCATCTCTGGGATGTGCTCGAGTGTCAGTCCGCAGCAGGCAGCGACTTCCTTGTAGGGCGTGACAACGATGTTGTCATGAATCTGGTGGCACGGGGCTATGCGCAGGTGCTGTGGAACCGTATTCTCGCGCTTGACCTGATCGCTTTTGAATTCCATCCAGCTGTTTGACTGCAGTTGCAAGCCCTTCTTCAGAAGCATCTGTATTGTCGAGTCCTCGGCGAAGGTCGCCATTGTTCGGCCGTCTTCCGTGTCTGCCTCCACCGTCACGAGGACGTGCAGCCCCGCAGTTAGGCCAGCCTCGGCAGCATTGACCACGGAAGAATGAGGTACCCACTCCTGATGATCTTTGCCGGAGCTGATATTGAGCTCTTTCAATCCCGCGGTTGAAAGCTTTTCTGCCCAACGCTTCGCGGTGGATCGGGTCTTCGCCCAGGAGCCATTCGATACCATCCGCGTGCCGAGCCCTAGCGATGTCGCTTCGGCTATCACACTGATCAAATCGTCTTTGAGAAGTGTCGCCTCGCCGCCGGTGAAGACGATGACAGACAGCGAGGGGAAGGAGCTTTTGGCATCATGAAGCGCTGTAATCATCTCGTCGCGACTGAGCCTTCCTTTGACCATCGGGCTCGACTCGAAACAGCACTGAACGCATGCCGCAGTGCAGCGATAGGTTGTGATAAACGTCAGCGTCCTGGGCGATAGCACCTGGGTAGCGCATAAATCCATTTTTGCTTCTCCATGTTACTGGCAAGGGCCAATCCGGGCCGCCTGTGGACACTACGGCGGGTCCAAACAGCAGATCCACCATAAGGAATATTTCGGAAGATTGAAACCCCGCACATCTTCGAGTGCATATTTGACGAGAGACCCCCTACGGGCGCTTCATGGCCCGACAGCCTCATTACGTCTGGGATTTAACCCAACGTGCGAGATCGCTGATCATTACCGGGTCCACATTTCCTGGCTGCATGTATTCCTCGGGGGAAGCCGGGCCATCGCCTGCAATGCCGAGGTGGTTGAGTGCGGGATACTCTCTCAGTTGCACTTCCGGCTGCCCCTCCAGCGATTCGTTCCACATGCGCCAGTCAGTCGCTGTTACCTGAAAATCGCGGCCACCATGCAATAGCAGCAATGGTTTTCGGAGCGACCTCGCGTCGCCGCGTGCGTCAACTGCTTCGATGCTCTTCCAGAAGGATTGGGGTGCACCCAGCGGGAGCTTGCTGGCCTCAACTTCCTGATCACCCAAAGCAGCCGCGATTTGTGTATCCAGCATGGCCAGCTGCTGTTCCGCTTCCGGCCCAAGCTGCCCGTCTACCGAAAGGAGGCGGCGGGTCTGTTCTGGAATAATCTGCAACAGGCTGCGCGCGGGTGCTGCCCATAGGACAACCCCTCTCACGTCAGGTGATCGCTGGGCGATGCGCGGCGCCAGCATCGCGCCTTGGCTATGGCCCAGTACAAATAGACGCCTGCCATCTATGCTTTGATCAGCGCCCAATGCCGTGAGCGCGGCAACCGCATCGTCGGTTGTTTCATCATCAATGCTGAAGTCGCCATCAAGATCCTGGGGGCGCGCACGGCTTCGCTTGTCGTATCGAAGTACAGCGATACCCTGCGCGGCGAGACCGCGCGCGACGTCCAGGAAGGGCCGATTGGGTCCAACGGTTTCGTCACGATCCTGCGGCCCTGAGCCATGCACCAGCACAACCGCAGGAAGTGGGCCTTCTCCTTTGGGCAGCGATAACGTGCCTGGAAGCGCACCGCGTGCCTGTGGAACGAAGAAATCGATCTCATGGTAGCTGGCATTGGCCGGGGGCGGCGCAGCTTGTTCGGGCGCGGTGGGCCGCAACATTAACCCGGCGACTTTCTCCTGCTTGTCGACCACAACTTGTGCAACAAATCGACCGTTGCTGAACTGCAATGGCACCAACACCAGCTGCATGCCTTCATGAGTGCTGATCGCTGCCAGGCCACGACTCTTCAAAGTCCCCAATGAGTTCCACAGGGTGCTGAGAGATTCCGCCGGTACCGCTTGGGCCATTTGTGGAGTGAACATTGCTTCGGCCTCAGCGATGCGCGCAGCCTCCAGGTGATCGAGCAAGCGGGCGGCCACTTGCTCAGGCTCTGCAGCGACCGCTGAATGAGTAAGCATCGTTAGCGACAAGATCAACATCCCAATGCGCGTCCTCATTGTTATGACTCCATCTTGACGCTGCCCAACAGAGGCAGCCAGCGTCGACGTGATAGCGCTCACCAATCCTGCTCTGGCGGATTCGTCGGGTCGAGGCAGCGCATACACAGTTCATCCTGAATGCCGTCATCATGGATGCATGTGGGTATTGAGGTCAACGCGTGACCTATAGTGGCAGCAATTCTCCCTTGATAATGGGTCGCAAGCGGGCGCAGATATTCGTCTAGAGCGTATTATGAACGTTGAAGCAGATTGGCCGTATTGCGAACCTGTGCGCCTCCCTAATCACTCGCCAGCCCCGCACAGCGGGCTGTCCATCAAGGCGCGGTAATCACCGAACGGCGTGGCGTCGAAGCGCATCGGTTCGTCATAGACCGGCAAGATGAAGAATCCGCCCTACTTCAACCGCTCCACCAACCGCTTCCCCACCTCCAGCGCCGAGGCCGGGTTCTGTCCGGTAATCAGCTCGCGGTCCACCACCACATGCCCCGTCCACGGCGTGGCATTGCTGCTGAACCGCGCACCCGCCCGCTGCAACGCAGTCTGCGGGTAGAACTTCATCTCACCGCCGCCCAGCAGCGGCTTGGCCTGCTCTTCTTCCTGATTGCTGATCACCGTCATCTGGTAGCCGCTGTAGATCCACTTCGGCGTGGCCGGCATCGCACCCGCTTCCAGCTTTGCCACGAAACCGCCCGCATCCGGCAGCGTGGACAGCAGCGCTATCGGCCCGTGGCAGACCAGCGCGGTGGTCTTGTTGCGCTGGTGGAAGTCGGCCAGCAAGCGGCCCAGTGCTGGGCTCTTCAGCAGGTCCTGCATCGGCGCGTGGCCACCGGGAATGTAGACCGCATCGAAACGCGCGTAGCCCCGCTGCTCGACGCGCGCCAGGCTGACCACCGGCGAGGCCGTCGGCGAGGTCAGCGCCAGTTTTTCCAGCAGATCCTTGTGCAGCGTCAGCTGCGCGGCATCGTTGCCGAAGTACGCCGCCGTCACCGACGACGCATCCACCGTCGGCGCTCGCCCCTGCGGCGTGGCGAAGGTCACCTCGTGGCCCGCGTCCAGCAGCAGTTTGACCGGCTGCATCAGCTCGTTGAGATAGAAGCCGGTGGACAGCACCTTGCCGTCCTTCAGGTCCAGGTGGTTTTCGTCGGACAGCACCACCAGCACGTTGGCGGCATGCGCGCCGGTCGCGGCCAGGGTCAAGGCCAGCGCTGCGGCCAGTCGGGTCATCAGGTTCATGGGGAGCTCCTATTCGGGGAATGGCGGCCACTTTATTCATCGCCCCAGCGGCGATAAATTGGCCCCATCGCAAAACATCTGTTCCCCGGAGAGCCAAATGAGCCGCAAGTTCGACTACCTGGGTGACGTGGAGGTGTTCCTGGCGGTGGTCGAGCACGGCTCGTTCACGGCCGGCGCGGTGGCGCTGTCCACCACGCCCTCGGTGCTGAGCCGCGCGGTCACCCGCCTGGAAGCGCGGCTGGGCCGGCAGCTGCTGCAGCGGACCACCCGCCGCGTGGGCCTGACCGACGCCGGGCGGCTCTATCTGGAACAGGTGCGCACCGCGTTCGGCCTGCTGGACGACGCCGAGCGCGACGTACTGGCCCAGGACGGTGCGTTGGCCGGCCGCGTGCGCCTGAGCGTGCCCACCACCTATGGCCACTACCGGCTGCCGCCCGTGCTGGCGCGCTTTGCGCAGCAGTACCCGCAGGTGCAGGTGGAACTGAACATCACCAACCGCAACGTGGACCTGGTGGCCGAAGGCTTCGACCTGGCCATCCGCCTGGGCCAGCTGCCGGACAGTGGGCTGGTGGGGCGGAAGCTGGAGGATGCGCCTTTGGTGCTGGTGGCTTCGCCGGACTACCTGCAGCGCCGGGGTACGCCGCAGACGCTGGACGACCTGCAGCAGCACCTGTGCCTGCCGTTCGTGATGCCGCGCACCGGGCGGCTGGCTCCGTGGATCTTCCGCGACGGCGAGCGCGACGTGGACTGGCTGCCGCGTTCGTCCATCGAGACCTCCGACGATGTGCTGGGCGTGGTGTCGCTGGCCGAACAGGGCATCGGTATCTGCCAGAGCTATGCGTTCATCGTGCGCGAACGGTTGCATCGCGGGCAGCTGGTGGAGGTGCTGCCGCAACTGCGTGGGCGGTCGCGCCCGTTCTCGGTGATCTATGCGCCGCATCGGCGGCAGTCGGCGGCGGCGCGGGCGATGATTGAGTTGCTGGTGGGGAATGCGACGGTGGTTGAGGACGGCATGGGTTGAGTTTCTGCCGTCTTCCCGCGGTGTCGGCTTTGGACCGCTATTCGGCCCATCTGACTGATCGCGCGGTGCTGCGGCCCGGTTCGGAATACGAATTGTTGTAAAGGCGGCTGTCTCGCTATCCCCTGAAGGCACGGGCGATTGCGTCACTAACGTTCGCGATCAGCAGCGCGTCTGCGCGAATGCGTCGAATCGTGAGGCGTACGGCACGAATAGTGCATGCCACAATAGATTTCCGCTCTCGAATTCTGCGATCTCTTCGCGAATTTCAATTGGTATTCGGATCGACCGCGTAAACAACATGGCGCGCCACCAAAAAAAGGTGGCAGCGGGTCTGCAAACCCGTGATTAGAGATGCACCTGTAGTTTGCGCTTGTCCGTCGGCACCGTCCCCAAGCGGTGCCGGCGGGCAATCCGTCGGCCTGTATGGCGGGCGGTGCGTGGGGGTCTTCGGACCCACCGGTCTATGGTGCTATCTCATCCCGGTTTGCAGCCACGCATCGTCCGCCACCTTTTCACGGTGGCACTGTTAAGTACAGCCACGGAAGCCGACGCCATGAGAAAGTCCGACACCTTTTCCTCATACACCGTTGTTGAGCCCATCAACGACGACACGCCCCTGCCCGACCTGAACTCCCTGCTCGGCATCCTCACGCGCATTCGCGCGGGTGAGGGAGCCGATGGGCTGCCCTGGCCCGAGAACGATGTGTCGCCCGGCCGCCGCGTGAGCCTGGCGAAGAGCGAACGCGCGATGGTGGGCGCGCTGACGGTGCTGGAGGTGCTGCACGCGGCAGACCGCTGCCGAGTGGCGGCGGAGCCGGAGCGGCATTTGGATGAGGGGGTTGTGGATGGGTTGTTTCTGGCTTGTAGAGGGTTGGTGGAGTGGGCTTGTCGGGAGGTTAGGCCGGAGTGACCTGTTCGATCGGAGCACACTTGCGATAGGGTTGATCGAGCGTCACATCGACCATTGCCCGCCCCACGCCAGTAGCGAACCTTCAACGCCTGAACTAGTCCGCTCCGTGGTGCGGCGTCGGCCTGAAACATCTGCTAGCAATCACTCATCTCGTTTATTAGTGATGCCGAACGGAATATGTACCGATGGAGCCACCTCGCTGGCCGTTACAAGGTGCCCCGATTGATCATCAAAGAAGATGTGTGGCTGCAGAACGTTCAAGACAAGCTTTTTTTCAACCCCGCCAAGGAAGAATGCATCATTCGCCATCACTCCCCAACTCTTCAACGTGTTGATAGCCCTCTCATGGGAGGGCGCATTCCTTGCCGTGACAATAGATACGCGAAGCCGATTTCTATAGGTTGAATCTTCTTTTCGCCTCTCTTCTTCTACCTTTTGAATCTTTGAAACCTTCAGCAAGAAGGCTTTGAGCGGACCGCCACCGAGCGGCTCCATAACGTTGGCAGTCTCATGATCGTGGAATTTTAAAACGTCCTTGGTGTTCTGCATAACTGTCTCAGCTGTGTCATCAGCAAGTACACCATCAAAGTCAAAGGCGATCCTTAAGGTTTTGTCTTGAGGGTCGTCGATCTTTTTTGAATCCATTACGTAGCCAGCCGGAAATCCCTTGGCGATGGCCTCAACAACATCGCTCTGGTTGGATGAAAGAAATAATGAAATATTCAAAGCTGGAATGTAATCGTATGGAGACAAACCTTGCTGGAAGATCGCACGAGTGATGCCCAAGGCGTGATGCTCGATAGACTTCATCACGCGAAGTCCTGTGTCCGGATCATTACGAGAAAGTAGAACGACCTCTATCAATGGTCCAACACCCGCGGGACTCAAATCATTCAGTGACAGCAGGCGTTTTATGAATGAAAAAGCAACTCCCTCACTCAACGGATCATTCTTATGAGCTTCCTGGTACTGCCGATAATTCTCCTCGCCCTGAGTCCTGAAAATTCGGTCTGATTCGGTCAAGTCAAACATGGCACTCGATGCGACACCAACCACCAGCCTGTCTTTCAACTCATATGCCATGACATTCCCCTGTGCGCGAGAAATAACTGATAGACGAACTCACCAATCCGGTTACACGACTCATCCACAGCGCATCGCACGCCCTCCGTTCTATAACTCAAATCCAGATCGAGCAAGTCCAGAAAATAGGCCTACGAATCGCCACTTCTCTAGACAATCTAAATACCGCATGAGGCTTCAGACCGAAGTCACATGAAAGCTCGCCTTGGATTTGGCGCCCTATGATCAGGAGTAGCCGCGCGTAACGAATGAATAAGGCCGATTCTCAAAGCAGCGTCAGCCTAGACGAATTGCTAGCCTTCAATGGCACCTACAATGTGGCGAGCGCGCTCATAGAGCTCATCAAAAGTAATCACCTCCGGCTGATGCAGGTTGCGACGATAAAGCTCGAAGGACCTTAGCTGCCCCTCATTCACACCATGCTCTCCGGAAAACTGCCCAAGCGTGCCGACAACAATAAAGGATCTCGGCGAGAAATTAAAAGCCTCTTCTGCCGTGGGAAAGCCTTTCTTGTCCGCGAGGCAGAGTCTTCCAAAAATAGTTTCCCCCGCGTAGGACACTGTGCCTTGCACTTGCGCCACTGCTCCAGATAGATACTCTGATGGTGCCCAGCAGCCCCTGCGATAATCAGAGGAGGCAAGTAGAGGTGTCTTATGCGTCTTGATTTCCACGAAACACAGGGTTGAGGCTAGCGCTCGTGTCTTTAGAAGCGCATCCACACGCTTCCCAGGCTGATCGACCTGGTAACCTCGAACCACTTGCTCAAGATTCTTGTCATCAAGCCCCGACGAATAAATGTAACTGAGTCCATATCCAAATATCCACTGATTGGCCTCGAAAAACTGCTGCCACAGCGCCTCATCCTTGCATTTCTTTCTTTTCTTTAAGTCATTGAAGTAGCTTTCGCTCTCTAGAAGTTTGGCAAAGACCTCAAGTTGTCTCTTACGGTATCCAAGCGCCACTAAGTCTCTCTTCGTAACGGAATGCCGCAGAACTTCCGCGATGAGTTCTTCGTTATCCACCACCAGCTCTTTCGCTTGGCGTGACGTAAGCGCGATTCTGCGCAACTCAGCATCAGAGATATTAACGGAGCTTCCATTCTCCAAGCTAACCGCCTGAATATTTGCGAGAAATTCACAAAAGCGCCCGATCTCCTCGCCCACGAATGAGAAGCCAGCACCATAGGGCATGCCAGTATCCGAAGAGAACTTCTGAATAGTGAGAACGAAGACACCCTTAGTGTCTTCGAGAAATTTCGCCCTGATGTAGGTGGCCGCATCGGGCTTTTGCCGCACGACAACTTCATCCCGCTCTTTGACGTACTCGTATCCATCCTTAGATGCCAGAACTTTCGACGCTATGCGAACTCGACGAGTCTTGTCTCCAAAGGCAGGAAGCGCTGGACTTATGTATGTCTTCCCGGGCTTAGGATGCTGATAGTTGTCCATGATCACCAGAAGATAGGGTGTGAAAGCCGGCTCTGAATTCGACCGCTCTGCCGAGCGGGTCAGACTCGAATGGATTGCTACGCGGTGGTCAAGAAGAACTCACTTATGCGCACCAGGTCGCTTCGGTCTAAAGCATGATTCTGAAGAATCTGCTGGAGCCTTTTCGACCCTGATGCCAGCCACTCCTCTACGAGCCGGTCAAATTCCGGCGTGCGCTCAATATCCGGAGCCAACCCACGGATATAAGCGTCCGAAATGGTCTGACACTCAATTCCCCGCTGTTTAGCGATCTGATGCACTACCCGAATCCTCACCCTTCGAACTGCACCTAGCTTATCGGGTTGGTAGCCACCGCGGATTCCTGCAAGAACCTGAAGAACATCCTCGATTTTCTGACTCATTGCCACACCCCTAGCAAACCACCTAATGTTGGATTTGACTGGAACGCAGAGCCATTGCGCACGGCGCATAATGCCAAAACTCGCGCGCACGCCGAACTACGTATTGGTTATAGCACATTGTGCATCCCCGCTCGCTGAGACCCCCAGTTTGCGCAGACTCGCTTCAAGAGAGTCACGTACTCCTCCACATCCTGACGATCGACCGCCACAGGATGAAAGTGCTCCGGAGGCGAATGCGACAAAAGGTTCCGGAGGTTGGCCCACGCCAGCAGTTCGGCAACATCGGCTTCGGCAGTCAGATACTCTTCAGCTGCCATGGCCTCCAGCTTGGCCTTCAATCCGAAGAGCGGCTTTCCCGGCTTTTTGGAAAGGTAGCGCACAACCATGATTGCCTCGAACATCCCCTGCAGCCGCCACAACGCGAACGACCAGAGTAGATCTTTCTCGAGATGGTTGTAGTAGTGGAGATCAGATGACACCTCGACGTGCGCATCGGCGAACTCAGGAGGAACATCAGCGCCTGAGAGCATTTGCTCTACACAGGCATCAGCATAGTCCGAGTATTTCTGAATGAGCCCTACAACTTCATCGAACTCATGGACATTCGGTCCATATAGCCAGTAGTCGTCCTCGGTCAGAACACGAAGGGCATCTCTCATGCGCTCTATCCACCTAGTAGACGGACATGTTGACCCGGTTACGCGACTCACCCACAAATCACCGTATAGCGGGCTGTCCCGTTGATATATCTAGTTCTTGGACCGACAAAGTCCAGTTAACATGCCAGTACTGCAGCCCGTCACTCCCGCAAGCTCAGCGATTACTGCAAGCAGGCCAGCCCCAAAAAAATCTATCTAGCCTGCGGAGCATCAGCAAGAGCCAGCAACATCTTCCGCGTTTCTTTATCGGGGCGGAGTGTCGTTGTCCCGCCATTGGAAGTGTAGACATGCACACGCCATGTAAATACCGCCCACCGTGTAATTTGGAACTTGGATGCCAAATCTCTCAACCAGCGATTGTCTGGCCCGAGCGGGACGCTCCAACTCCCAGTCTCTCCATCAGCCAATGGCTTCGGAATGCCGTGACCGAACTGATCTTGCACAAGCGCAATAATGCCATGCCTCTTCCAACGCCAAACTCCAAAGGTAAATCCAATATTATTTACTACTGTTGGTCGTTGCGAAATATTAGTGACTGAAACTGCAAAAACTTCTACCCGCGGCTGGCCTGGACCGATGATCAAGCGATGCCCAGCGTAGCCGCGAAGCTTTATCTTCTGGGAAGAATGAGCTACGTGCAAGGCAACTACTGCTGCCGCCAACGAGCCGATGCCTGATACCCAATCAGCGATAGATCCCCATTCGACTGCCATCATCCCCCCGAGATTTAAAGTCAAGTCGCCCCGGCTGGGCGACTAGTTGGGCTTGCATCCTCAGCGCGGACTCTAGCCTCCCGCGCCACCAATGATTCATCCTGATCGCGAGCCGTTCGACGCTCGCTTCCAACCGTACGCGGGCAACTAATAATGAATGGTCAGGGCACTCAAAGAGAACGCTCACCCTGAATCATCTCCGCCAGACAGCTGACCTGTCTACAACTCCCCCAATGCCTCCTCCTCTGGAGGCAACGGATTCTGGACGTGATGCCAGTCCAGCACGACGTGCCAGAAGACTCGCAACGGGGCCCCATAGGCAAACCCCTCAAACAATAAGGGCGCCTCTCGGCGCCCTCGTTCTTCAACTCATTCCCATTCAATAGTAGCCGGCGGCTTCCCCGAGATGTCATAGACAACCCTTGAAACCCCCCGCAACTCATTGATGATCCGGTTGCTCACCGTCCCCAGGAACTCATACGGCAGATGCGCCCAATGCGCCGTCATGAAGTCGATCGTCTCCACGGCCCGCAGCGCAATCACCCACTCATAAGCGCGCGCATCGCCCACCACGCCCACCGACTTCACCGGCAGGAACACGGCAAACGCCTGGCTGGTCTTGTCGTACAGGTCCGCCTTGCGCAGCTCGTCAATGAAGATGGCATCGGCCTTGGCCAGCAGTTCGGCGTATTCGCGCTTCACTTCGCCCAGAATGCGCACGCCCAGGCCCGGGCCCGGGAACGGATGGCGGTAAACCATGGTGCGCGGCAGGCCGAGTTCGACGCCCAGACGGCGCACTTCGTCCTTGAACAGCTCGCGCAGCGGCTCCACCAGACCCAGCTTCATGTGCTCCGGCAGGCCGCCCACGTTGTGATGGCTCTTGATCACATGCGCCTTGCCGGTCTTGCTGCCGGCCGACTCGATCACGTCCGGGTAGATGGTGCCCTGCGCCAGCCACTTGGCGTTCTTCAGCTTGTTCGACTCTTCGTCGAAGATCTCGACGAACAGGTTGCCGATGATCTTGCGCTTGGCTTCCGGGTCGCTCACGCCTTCCAGCGCGGCGAAGTAACGGTCGGCGGCATTCACGCGCACCACCTTTACGCCCATGTGCTCGGCAAACATCGCCATCACCTGGTCGCCTTCCTGCCAGCGCAGCAGGCCGGTATCCACGAACACGCAGGTCAGCTTTTCGCCGATGGCCTTGTGCAGCAGCGCGGCCACGACCGACGAATCGACGCCGCCGGACAGGCCCAGGATCACTTCGTCATCGCCCACCTGCTCGCGCACGCGGGCGATCTGGTCGTCGATGATGTTGGCGGCGGTCCACAGGGTCTGGCAGCCGCACACATCCACCACGAAGCGGCGCAGCAGCGCCTGGCCCTGCAGGGTGTGGGTCACTTCCGGGTGGAACTGCACGCCGTACCAGCGCTTTTCTTCGTTGGCCATGGCGGCCACCGGAATGCGGTCGGTGGTGGCGGTGATGGTGAAGCCCGGCGGCGCGACGGAGACGTGGTCGCCGTGGCTCATCCAGACATTCAGCTTCGGCTCGCCACCGTGGTCGCTCAGGCCCTTGAACAGTGCATCCGGGTTGATCACGTTCACTTCGGCGTGGCCAAACTCGCGCTGGTCCGCCGCTTCGGTGGCACCGCCCAGCTGTGCAGCCAGGGTCTGCATGCCGTAGCAGATGCCGAAGATCGGCAGGCCGCTGTCGAACACTTCCTGCGGCGCGGCCGGGGCGCCCGGCAGCGTAGTCGATTCCGGGCCACCGGACAGGATGATGCCCTTGGCGCCAAACGCCGCGATCTCGGCCGGGTTGTGGTCCCACGCCCAGATTTCGCAGTAGACGCCCAGCTCGCGGATGCGGCGGGCGATCAGCTGCGTGTACTGCGCGCCGAAATCGAGGATCAGGATCTTGTCGTTATGGATGTTGGTCATGGCGCCCTGGCAATGCAGTAGGGAAAACGAAATCAGATTTGCAGCAGCAGATGGAAAAAGAGGAACGGGAATCAGCTTCCTCGTTCCTCTTTGCCCGGCCCGCGTCAGGCGCGGTAGTTCGGCGGTTCCTTGGTGATCGTCACGTCGTGGACGTGGCTCTCACGCTGGCCGGCGCCGCTGATCTTCACGAACTTGGGCTTGCTGCGCATGTCTTCGATGGTGGCGCAGCCCACGTAGCCCATGGTGGCGCGCAGGCCGCCCATCAGCTGGTGGATGATGCCGCCCACCGGGCCGCGGTACGGCACGCGGCCTTCGATGCCTTCCGGCACCAGCTTGTCGGCGGTGGCGGCGTCCTGGAAGTAGCGGTCCTTCGACCCCTTCTCCATGGCAGCCAGCGAACCCATGCCGCGGTAGCTCTTGTACGAACGGCCCTGGTACAGCTCGGTCTCGCCCGGCGATTCTTCGGTACCGGCCAGCAGGCCGCCGACCATGATGGTCGAGGCACCGGCGGCCAGCGCCTTGCCGATGTCGCCCGAGTAGCGGATGCCACCGTCGGCGATCAGCGGGATGCGGTCCTGCAGCGCTTCGGCCACCAGGTCAATCGCGGTGACCTGCGGCACGCCGACGCCGGCGACGACGCGCGTGGTGCAGATCGAGCCCGGGCCGATGCCGACCTTCACTGCGTCCGCACCGCTGTCCAGCAGCGCCAGTGCGGCTTCGCCGGTGCAGATGTTGCCACCGATGACCTGCACGTTCGGGAAGTTCTTCTTGACCCAGCTGACGCGGTCCAGCACGCCCTGCGAGTGGCCGTGCGCGGTATCGACCACGATCACGTCCACGCCGGCGGCGACCAGCGCTTCCACGCGGCGGTCGGTATCGCCACCCACGCCGACGGCAGCGCCGACCAGCAGGCGGGTCGACAGATCCTTGGCAGCATTCGGGAAGTCGGTGTTCTTCTGGATGTCCTTGACGGTGATCAGGCCACGCAGTTCGAACGAATCATTGACCACCAGCACCTTCTCGATGCGGTTGCGGTGCAGCAGCTGCAGCACTTCATCAGACGCGGCGCCTTCCTTGACCGTGATCAGGCGATCCTTCTTGGTCATGATGTGGCGGACCGGATCGTCCAGCTCGGTCTCGAAGCGCATGTCGCGATGGGTCACGATGCCGGCCAGCAGGCCGTCGCTGCCCACCACCGGCACGCCGGAGATGTTGTGCGCCTGGGTCAGGGCCAGCACGTCGCGGATGGTGGTTTCCGGGCCGACGGTGATCGGGTCGCGGATGACACCGGCCTCGAACTTCTTGACCTTGGCCACTTCCGCGGCCTGCTGTTCCAGGCTGAGATTCTTGTGGATGATGCCCATGCCGCCGAGCTGTGCCATGGCGATGGCCAGGCGGGCTTCGGTGACGGTATCCATGGCTGCGGACAGGATCGGAAGCTTCAGCTTCAGGTCGCGAGTCAACCGCGTTTCGAGGTTGACGTCCTTGGGCAGGATGGTCGAATGAGCGGGGACGAGCGAGACGTCGTCGTAAGTGAGTGCTTCAGCCTGGATGCGCAGCATCGGCATACCCGAGATGTGGGGAAGCGCGACATTTTACCCTGTTTCCGCGCCGCGTGGCAGGGGGTAGATGCGACGCAGTGTCGCGCGGGCGGCGGTTGGTTCAGGGGGACTGGGTGGGTGCCAACCTTGGTTGGCACAATCCATCCGACACCCTGACCCCAGATGGGGCAAAGGCCTCTTCCTGCTTGTGCCAACCAAGGTTGGAACCTACCAGGGGCGGGTCATGCGGGGCATCCAAGTCACCCGGGAATTGCCTTGGGTGGGTGCCAACCTTGGTTGGCACAATCCATCCGGCACCCTCACCCCAGATGGGGCAAAGGCCTCTCCCTCCTTGTGCCAACCAAGGTTGGCACCCACCAACATCAGGTCTCCCCAATCGCAGGTCAGCTCAGCGCTTCGGCCGCTTCCAGGGTGTTCTGCATCAACGTGGCCACGGTCATCGGGCCGACGCCACCCGGCACCGGGGTGATCCAGCTCGCCCGCTGGGCAGCCGCTTCAAACCCAACATCGCCCACCAACCGGCCGTCATCCAACCGGTTGATACCGACGTCGATCACCACCGCGCCCGGCTTCACCCACTCGCCCGGCACGATGCCTGGGCGGCCCACCGCCACCACCAGGATGTCGGCGTTGCGCACGGCCTGTTCCAGCACGTCCTTGGGGGTGAACTTGTGGCAGCTGGTGACGGTGCAGCCGGCAATCAGCAGCTCCAGGCCCATCGGGCGGCCAACGTGGTTGCTCACGCCGACGATGGTGGCGTTGCGGCCGCGCACCGGCTGGTCGGTGTGGCCCAGCAGCGTGGTGATGCCGCGCGGGGTACACGGGCGCAGGCCGAACTCGCGCAGGGCCAGGTGGCCGACGTTTTCCGGGTGGAAGCCGTCCACGTCCTTGCGCGGGTCGATGCGCTGGATCAGCCGGCGCGCGTCCGGAATGCCCGGCAGCGGCAGCTGGATCAGGATGCCGTTGATCTTCGGGTCGGCGTTGAGCTGGTCGATCAGGTCGAGCAGCTCGGCTTCGGTGGTACCGGCCGGCAGATCGTAGTCATGCGCTTCGATACCGACCTTCTCGGCGGCGCGGCGCTTGTTGCGCACGTACACGGTCGAGGCCGGGTCGCCGCCCACCAGCACCACGGCCAGGCCCGGACGGCTGCCACCGGCGGCCACGCGGGCGTCGACGCGCACCTTCAGGCTGTCGAGCAGGTCCTCGGCGATGCGGCGGCCATCGAGGATGCGGGCAGGAAGCTGGGGGGCGGAATCGGTCATCGGGAGCGGGCGTGGGGCGGCGGGGACGCTATTGTCCCCGATTCAGGCCCCCTCGCCCACCGCCGCGCGTCGACACGTGCAGCGGTAGTGCCGGCCGCTGGCCGGCAACCTCATGGCGTCTGAACGTTTCCGTATCTACCGGTAGTGCCGGCCGCTGGCCGGCAATCTCATGACGCCGGAACGTTTCCGTATCTACCGGTAGTGCCGGCCGCTGGCCGGCAACCTCATGGCGTCGCAACGTTCCCGTATCTGCCGGTAGTGCCGGCCGCTGGCCGGCAACCTCATGGCGTAGGAACGTTTCCGTATCTGCCGGCCAGCGGCCGGCACTACCGACGGATGGTGCGCCAAGGTAGCCGGCCAGCGGCCGGCACTACCGGGGCTACTCTTCCTCTTCCGGCACATCCTGCGGGTTAAGCGTCTTGCTCGCGCGCTTCGGTGCAGTGAACGGGGTCGGCGTCGGTACGCCCTGCGCGCTGTTGCCGTAGATCATCCGCGCACCGGCATTCAAACCACCACCGGCAATCTCCAGCTCGAAGCGCTCCGCATCGCGGCGGCGGATCTGCTCAGCGATCTCCACCGCGTCATCCTCGTCCGCACCCAGTTCCACCAGTGCGGCCTGGCCGAACAGCACTGCCGATTCAAACGTCTCGCGGATCTGGAAATCGACACCGGCATGGATCAGCCGCAGCGAATGCTCGCGGTCGAACGAACGCACCATCAGCTTGGCCTGCGGGAACTCGTGCGCCACCAGTTCGACGATACGGTCAGCCGCTTCGGCCTTGTCCACGCACACCGCAATCGCGCGTGCAGTGGCGGCACCCGAGGCATGCAGCACGTCCAGACGCGTGCCATCGCCGTAGTAGATCTTGAAACCGAACCGCGCCGCGCTTTGGATCATCTCCACATCGTTGTCGATGATGGTCACGTCCACGTCGCGCGCCAGCAGCGACTGGCTGGCGACCTGGCCGAAGCGGCCGAAGCCGATCAGCAGCACGCTGCCGGACAGGCCATCGGCCTCGTCCACGCCATCCATGTTCACCGTCGGCTTCGGCGCCACGCGCTTGTAGACCAGCACCACCAGCGGGGTCAGCGCCATCGACAGCACCACCACGGCGGTGAAGTTGGCATTGATGTCCAGGTCGATCACGCCGGCCGATGCGGCGGCGGAGAACAGCACGAACGCGAACTCGCCGCCCTGCGCCATCAGCACGCCGCGATCCAGCGCCTGCGCGTGGTCGCTGCCCATGATGCGCGCCACCACGTAGATGCACAGCGCCTTGGCTGCCATCAACGCCAGCACCAGGCCGAGGATCAGCTGCCAGTGCGCGGCCACCACGCTCAGGTCCAGCGCCATGCCCACGCTGAGGAAGAACAGGCCGAGCAGGATGCCGCGGAACGGTTCGATGTCCGCTTCGATCTGGTGGCGGAAGGTCGACTCGCTCAACAGCACGCCGGCCAGGAACGCGCCCATCGCCATCGACAAGCCGGACAGCTGCATCAGCAGCGCCGCACCCAGCACCACCAGCAGCGCGGCGGCGGTCATCACCTCGCGCGCCTTCGATTCGGCTAGCACGCGGAACAGCGGGTTGAGCAGGAAGCGGCCGACCAGCACCAGGCCGACGATGGCACCGACGCCGATCGCCACCGACAGCCAGCGCGAGCCTTCGCCATCGGCGCTGCCCGCGCTCGGCGCCATCCATGCCACCAGCGCCAGCAACGGCACGATCAGCAGGTCTTCGAACAACAGGATCGAAACGATCTTCTGCCCCGACGGCAGCGCGATGTCACCGCGCTCGGCCAGCAGCTGCATCACCACTGCGGTGGAGGTCAGCACGAAGCCGGTGGCGCCGATGAAAGCCACCTGCCAGGGGAAGCCGAACAGCTTGGCGATGCTGGTCAGCACCAGCGCACAGGTGGCGATCTGCAGCGTGCCCAGCCCGAAGATTTCCTTGCGCAGGCTCCACAGGTGCGAGGGCCGCATTTCCAGGCCGATCACGAACAGGAACATCACCACGCCGAGCTCGGCGGTATGCAGGATCGCCTGCGGGTCGGAGAACCAGCCCAGCCCGAACGGTCCGATCGCAAGGCCGGCGGCGAAGTAGCCCAGCACCGAGCCCAGGCCGGCCCGGCGGAACAAAGGCACCATCACCACCGCCGCGCCCAACAGGGCCACGACCTTGACCAGCTCGCTGGTCGCTGCTTCTACCGCCATCCGGTGTTTTCCCCAAGATCCAGAATCGGGTTCAACAATAGAGCAATGCCGATGACGGCAATAGCACGCATGTTGCGCCGGATTGTCTTGGAGGTGGAACGATGTAAGGAGCGACCCCCAGCATCATCCCGAAACCCGATACATCCATCCACGCATGGCGTGGATCTACCGACGCATTAGTAGATCCACGCCATGCGTGGATGACGCCCCGGTGGGTTCACCCACCCCGGCAAAATGCGGCGTAATCGATATACCCCGGGAACGGCACCCCAGGCGCACACACCGGGCACTGCGGATCCGGCCGGATGCCGGTCTCGCGGAAGCGCATGCCCAGCGCATCGAAGCGCAGCAGGCGCCCCACCAGCGGCTCGCCGATGCCCAGCAGCAGCTTCAGCACCTCGGTGGCCTGCAGCACCCCGGCCAGCCCCGGCAGCACGCCCAGCACGCCGGCCTCGGAACAGTTCGGCGCGAACTCCGGCGGCGGCGGCTCGGGGAACAGGCAGCGGTAGCACGGCGCCACGCCGCGCTGGCGGCCGGCGTCAAACACGCTTACCTGGCCGTCAAAGCGCTCGATGGCGGCGTACACCAACGGCTTGGCGTGCTTGACGCAGGCATCGTTGAGCAGGTAGCGCAGCGGGAAGTTGTCCGAGCCGTCCAGCACCACGTCCACGCCGTGCATCAGCGCGTCCACATTCTCGGAGGTGATCCGCTCCGGCACCGCTTCGACCTCGATCGACGGGTTCAGCGCCAGCAGCCGCTCGCGTGCGGAATCGACCTTGAGCTGGCCGACGCTGGCTTCGGTATGCACGATCTGCCGGTGCAGGTTGCTGCGCTCCACGCGGTCATGGTCAGCGAAGCGCAGATGCCCTATCCCGGCCGCAGCCAGATAGAACCCCGCCGGTGCGCCCAGCCCGCCCGCGCCCAGCACCAGCACGCGCGACTGCTGCAGGCGGCGTTGACCCGCCTCGCCCACCTGCGGCAGCAGCAGATGGCGCGAATAGCGGTCGTAGAAGTCGCGGTCGGCCGCACTGGTCAGCGGCTGCACCAGCGGCAGCGACTGCTCGCGCCAAGCCACGGTGCCGCCCGTCACGGAAGCGACGTGGGCGTACCCGGCCTCCAGCAGGAACTGTGCGACGTCGGCCGAGCGCTTGCCACTCTGGCAGATCAGCAGGATTTCCTGGTCGTGCCGCGGCAGGTGCGCGGCCGGATCGGCCTGCAGCTCGCCCTTGGCCACGCCGCGCGCGCCCTCGGCCATGCCCCCGGCCCGTTCGTGCGCCTCGCGCACATCGATCAGCACGGCGCCATGGGTCAGGCGCTCGCGCGCCTGCGCGGGGGAAAGCTCTCGGATGCTCATGGCGGCATTATCGCGCAGGTGGTGCCGGGCCGCCTTGACCGATATCCGCAAACGCGGGGGTAGTGGGGGGGGGGGGGGGGGGGGG
>NZ_JAXAXL020000012.1:0-40780 GCF_047497515.2 Stenotrophomonas maltophilia | reverse complement strand
CCGCTGGCCGGCAACGCCATGAACGCGTCAGACTCCGCGAGGTTGCCGGCCAGCGGCCGGCACTACCGCAGATCACTTGCCCTTGACGTGCTTCATCAAGCGCCGCTTGGCCTTGACCTGCCGCTCGGTGAGGACGTTCTTCTTGCCCTCGTACGGGTTGGTACCCTCGCGGAAGATGAAGCTCACCGGGGTGCCGATCAGCTTGAAGCGCTTGCGGAAGAAGTTCTCCAGGTAGCGCTTGTACGATTCCTGCAGCTCCTTCAGGCGCGTGCCGTGCACGATGAAGGTCGGCGGGTTTGCGCCGGCCGGGTGCACGTAACGCAGCTTGGAGACATGGCCGCGGATGGTCGGCGGCGGGTTGGTCTCGTAAGCCACTTCCAGCGCCTTGTTCACTTCGCTGGTGGTGAAGGTCTTGTTGGCCGACTCATGCGCGCGGTGCACCGCGCGGAACAGCTCGCGCAGGCCCGAGCCATGCTTGGCCGAGATGCGCACCGATTCGGCCCACGGCACGAAGCCCAGCTTCAGCGACAGCAGGGTCTCGGCCTGCTCGCGCTGGTACTCGGTCAGGCCATCCCACTTGTTGATGGCAATGACCAGCGCGCGGCCGGCATCGAGTACGGCACCGAGCACGGTGGCGTCCTGGTCGGTCACGCCTTCGGTGGCATCCAGCATCAGCACGGCCACCTGGCACTGCTCGATCGACTGCATGGTCTTGACCACCGAGAACTTCTCGACGACCTCGTCCACGCGCGAGCGGCGGCGCAGGCCGGCGGTATCGATCAGGCGGTACTCGCGGCCGTCACGCTCCAGGTCCACCGCGATCGAGTCGCGGGTGGTGCCCGGCACGTCGGAAGCGATCATGCGCTCCTCGCCGAGGATGCGGTTGACCAGGGTCGACTTGCCCACGTTCGGGCGGCCGACGAAGGCGATGCGGATGCGGTTCGGATCGTTGTCCAGCTCTTCGCCGCTGCCTTCTTCGGGCAGGCGCTGGATCACTTCGTCCAGCAGGTCGTCCAGGCCCTGGCGGTGCGCGGCCGACACGGTCAGCATCTCGCCGAAGCCGTAACGGGCGAACTCCGACCGCACGCTGTCCTCGTCGGTGCCGTCGATCTTGTTGATCAGCAGCAGCGTCGGGCGCGACAGCTTGCGCAGCCAGGCCAGGATCTCGTCGTCCATCGCCGACGTACCCTCACGGGCGTCGACCACGAACAGGATCAGGTCCGCTTCCGCCGCAGCGGCGCGAGCCTGGCGGGTGGTGGCACCGGCCAGGCCCTCTTCCTCTTCCGCGATACCGCCGGTGTCGACGACGAGGAAATGATTGTCCTCGTCCAGACGGCAGACACCGTAGTTGCGGTCGCGGGTGACGCCGGGCTGGTCATGGACCAGGGCGTCACGGGTGCGCGTCAGCGCATTGAAAATAGTCGACTTGCCGACATTCGGCCGTCCAACCAGGGCGACCAAAGGCAGCATCGCGATTACTCCAATTTAATTTGCCAACCGGAAGGCGGTCAGCTTGCCATCAACGTTCTGCACCAGCAGCACCCCGTCTACCACGACCGGCTGGGCAAGCAGGGCGTCACCACCACTTTTTGCCCGTGCCGCCATCGCACCATCGGAGGTCTTCAACCAGTGCACGTATCCCTTGTAGTCACCCACGACCACGTAGTCACCCTGCAGCGCCGGGCCGGTCAGCGAACGACGCGCCAGCTCGGTCTGCGACCACATCGCGGCGCCCGTTGCCTTGTCCAGACCGAACACGCCACCCTTGTTGTCGGTGACGAACACATTGCCCGACGACACCGCCACGCCACCGGCACCGCCATGATCGCGCGCCCACAGCGGGCGACCGGTCGGGCCTTCGATGGCCATGGTCTGGTTCTTGAAGCTGCTCACGAAGAGGGTGTTGCCCTCCAGCACCGGAGCGCCGTCAACGTCAGCCATGCGGTCCAGCTCGGTACGGCCTTCGCCGTTGCCAAGGTTCTGTTCCCACAGGGTACGCCCATCCTGCATCGCCATCGCGGCGACCGCACCTTCATCCTTGCCGATGAACAGCACGCCCGGACCGGTGACCACCGGCGCATTGCCGCGCACGGTCAGCGCCGGCAGTTCGCTCGGGTTGAACCACTTCTGGGTGCCGTTGCCGGCATCGAAGGCGGTCACGCGGCCGTCGTTGCTGCGCACGAACACCAGGCCCTGGGCCACGGCCGGCGCGGCGATGACCTCACCCGGAACACGGGCGCGCCACTTCTCGCTGCCGTCGTTGATGTCCAGGGCAATGACCTGGCCGTCAAGCGTGCCGATCACGACCAGGTTCTCGCCGACACCCGGGCCGCCGGACAGGCGCAGCTTCGGCTTCTTCTTTTCCTTGGTCGGCTCCCAGGTCCAGACCTTCTTGCCGGTCTGCAGGTCGATGGCATGCACGCCACCGGTGATCGCCGCAGCGAACACATGGCCGTTGGCCACCGCCGGACCCTGGCGCACGCCGATGCGGCGCTCGCCCTTGCCGAGATTGACCGACCAGGCCTTGTTGACCTTCACGCTCGGCTCGAACTTGACCAGTTCAGCCGGCTCCAGGGCCTTCTTCGCTGCCGCGTCCTTGCCGGCGAACCAGCCCTTCACGGTGCTGCAGCCGGTCAGGGCCATGCCCATCAGGAGCACGGTGGCGACGCGGGTGATCATGACCTTCTGACTCATCAAACCGACTCCGCAGGGGCGGCGACCGTGCCGCCGGCATCCATAACCTTGGTTTCCAGCAGGCGCCGCTGCGGCGCTGCCACGTCCAGCGACTTCAGCGCCTTCTCGTACTGTTCACGGGCGCCATCGCGTTTGCCCTGCGCCAGCAGCGCATCGCCATGGATTTCCAGGCTGCTGCTGTCGGTGGCGCTGCCCAGCAGCTTG
Organism: Stenotrophomonas maltophilia; assembly: GCF_047497515.2. Taxonomy (GTDB): domain Bacteria; phylum Pseudomonadota; class Gammaproteobacteria; order Xanthomonadales; family Xanthomonadaceae; genus Stenotrophomonas. The sequence continues at coordinate 37,882 of NZ_JAXAXL020000012.1, read as the reverse complement.
ATCGCCTCGTCACTCTTGCCGGTGGCCACCAGCAGGCGGGCCACACGCTGGTCGACCACGTGCTGCAGGTCGCCTTCGACCTTCACGCCGCGCAGGGTGGCCAGCGCTTCTTCGTTCTTGCCGGCGTCGACCTGGGCCTTGGCCAGCTGCAGCGCCGCGAGGTCGCCGTAGATGCTGGACGGGCCGGCTTCAAGCGCCTTCACGGCCTTGGCGGCGTCGTCGAGCTTGTTCTGCTGAAGGCCGACCAGCGCCTTCTGGTACTCGACATTGGCCGAGGCCAGCTTGCCGCCCTGATCCTTCTGGTACCACTGCCAGCCGGCAATGGCACCGATGGCGATGACCACGCCACCGAGGATGCTGGCGCCATTCTTCCGCAGCCAGCTGCGGACGCGTTCACTTTGTTCGTGCTCGTCGAGCAGATCGTCGATCGCCATGCGTACTCTCGCCCCGCCCATCGGGAGGGACCATTGGGATTAATCGAAGGTGGTGAAACCGCGCCTCAGTGCGAAACCGGGACTACGGAGCCTTCAGAGGATACCTGAAAGCGTGCCACGTTGGCTCGCTGGTAGGGGGTCAGATCGACGATAGCGCCGTTCTGCTGAACCTGGACCGCCGAAGCGTTGCCCAGGGTCACCCGGCTCACCTGGCCCGGGGTGAAGCTGCGGCTCTCGCCGGACTTGATCAGCGCCTTCTCGACGGTGGCGCCGTCCGGGCCACCAATATCGACCCAGCTGTCGCCGCTGAACTGCATCTCCAGCGTGTTGCCGGCAGCGGCGGCGGCCGGGGCCGGACGCGGCACGGGCGCCAGCGAGGCCACATAGGGGGTGGCCGCCGGCTTGCTGGCCGGGGCGGTACTGGCGACTTCAGCCGATGCCGCCGGCTCGACGCCAGCGGCGGACGGGGTCACCGGCACGGCGGCCGGGATCGCGTCCAGCGAGGCGGTGCTGGGCGCCGGCGCTGTATTGTCGAAATGGCCGCGGGTGGCGAACCACACCGGCACGGCCAACACGGCGGTGATGCCGACATACAGCACGCGCCGGCCGAGATTCTCGGCAATACGGCGCGCACGCGGGGTATGGGTATGGCTGACCAGGGTGGGCGGAACCACCGGGCCGACCTGGGCCTGCTCCAGCAGCTGGCTCACGTCCACGTTGAGCAGGCGCGCATAACTGCGCAGCTGGCCGCGCACGAACACCGGCGCGCCGAGCTTCTGCCATTGTTCTTCTTCCAGCGACTTGACCACTTGGACCGGCATGCGCAGGCGCGAGCCGACATCTTCGAGGGTCAGTCCGGCCGCCTCGCGGGCCTGGCGCAGGCGGGTGCCGCAGCCGGCCGCAGTCTCGAGAGCGCTCACAGTCTGGTCATCAATCACAATGCATCAACCCTGGAGTTAGGAGCCCGCGTCCTGCGGAAATTCCTGTCGAATCCGCTGCAGATAGCGATCAGATGCTGCCCGATCGCCCAGCCGCGCTTCGATTTGAGACGCAAGTTGTAACACGGAACGCGTTGCGGGTGCAGCCGCAATCCTACGTTCGGCGAAGGCCCGGGCCTCCATGTAGCGGCCCTGGCGGAAGCTCAGCTGGGCCATCGCCTCCAGTGCAACCGGGTTGGCAGGCAGTGCCGCCAGCGCGGCGCGCAGGTCGCGTTCGGCACGCTCAAGCTGGCCGGCATCCAGCGCGCAGCTGCCGGCATTGGCCTGTGCCTCGGCTGCCGCGGCATTGCCGGGCGCCTGCCGCGCACGGTCGAACCAGGCCAGCGATTCGGCCGACCGGCCCTGCTGGCAGAGCCAGGCACCGTAGTTGTTGAGCACGTCGCCACGCTCGGGCGCCAGTTCGGCGGCCTTGCGGAAGTTCTCGCCCGCCTGCGCGGTGCGGCCACGACGCTCGTCGATACCCGCCAGCAACACCAGGCCATCGGGAGCGGTCGGCACCAGCTTCTGCGCTTCGCGCGCCTTGCGCTCGGCGGCATCCAGCTTGCCCGACTGGATATCGCGGCCCGCGAGGGTCAGCAACTCCTGCCAGCGCACCTTCTGCCGTACCCCTTCGGGATCACGGACGGAGTAGACCGGTGCCTCGCTGGGACCCAGCTTGGCCTTCGGATGGGATTTACAGCCGCCGACCGCGAGGGCCAGCGTGCCTGCGAGCAGCACCAGCCAGAGGCGGTCAGGCCGCGGCATCGCTCCCCTTCCCCGCCTGCAGCGTCTTGTTGAACTCGGCCTGGCGGCGGGTGCGGTCCATCACCTGGCCCTTGAGCTGGCCACAGGCGGCGTCGATGTCGTCGCCACGGGTACGGCGGACCATCGTCAGCACGTTGCTGTCGAGCAGGATCTTCTGGAAGGCGCGGATGTGCGCTTCTTCCGAACGCTCGTAGCGGGTGCCCGGGAACGGGTTGAACGGAATCAGGTTGACCTTGCCCGAATCCTTGGCCTGCACCGCGTTGTCGAACTGGCGCATCAGGCGGGCCAGCTCGCGGGCATGCTCGGGCTTGTCGTTGATGCCCTTCATCAGGGTGTATTCGAAGGTGACCGATTCGCGGCGCTTGTTGGCGCGCAGGTAACGTGCGCACGAGGCCATCAGCTCGGCGATCGGGTACTTCTTGTTGAGCGGCACCAGCGTCTCGCGCAGCGCGTCGTTCGGCGCATGCAGCGACACCGCCAGCGACACGTCGCTCTCCGTGGACAGGCGGTCGATCTGCGGCACCAGGCCGGAGGTCGACAGGGTCACGCGCTTGTTGGCCAGGCCGTAGCCCAGGTCGTCGCGCATCACGCTCATGGCACGCACGACGTTGTCGAAATTCATCAGCGGCTCGCCCATGCCCATCATCACCACGTTGGTGAGGCGGCGCATCTGGTGCGGCACGTTGCCCAGGTGGCGTGCGGCAACCCACACCTGGCCGATGATCTCGGCGGTGGTCAGGTTGCGGTTGAAGCCCTGGGTGGCGGTGGAGCAGAACGTGCAGTTCAGGCCGCAACCGACCTGCGAGGACACACACAGCGTGCCGCGGGTCTTGTCCGGGATGTACACGGTCTCGATGGCGTTCTTGCCATCCACGCCCATCGCCAGCAGCCACTTGTGGGTGCCGTCGGCGGAGGGCTTGTCGAACACGATGTTCGGAACCAGCACCTCGGCATGGGTCTGCAGCTTGGCGCGCAGGACCTTGCCGAGGTCGGTCATTTCATCGAAGTCGGTGACGTAGCGATGGTGGATCCACTTCATCACCTGATGGGCACGGAACTTCTTTTCGCCCAGTACATCGACGAAAAACTTCTCCAGGCCCGCGCGATCGAGGTCGAGCAGGTTCTGCTTGCCAGCCGTGGGTGCCGACTTCGGCAGCGGCTGGATGGCGGGGGACTGTACGACCTCGTTCACGGCATTACTCTCAGCGCGAAACGACTTCGGTGGCGGCGAAGAAGTAGGCGATTTCAATCGCGGCATTCTCGACCGAGTCCGAGCCGTGGGCGGCGTTGGCATCGATGGATTCGGCGAAGTCGGCGCGGATGGTGCCCGCAGCGGCTTCCTTCGGGTTGGTGGCGCCCAGCAGGTCGCGGTGGGCCAGGACGGCGTTCTCGCCTTCCAGGGCCTGGATCATCACCGGGCCGGAGATCATGAACTCGACCAGCGCGTTGAAGAACGGACGCTCGCGGTGCACGGCGTAGAAGCCTTCGGCTTCACGGCGCGACAGCTGCTTGTACTTGGCGGCCACGACCTTCAAGCCGGCCTTCTCGAAGCGGGCGTAGATTTCGCCGATGACGTTCTTGGCAACGGCGTCCGGCTTGATGATCGAAAGGGTGCGCTCCAGCGCCATGGGATGTCTCCAATGGAATCGGGCCGCTGATGGCCCGAAGGGTAACATGAAAAAAACCCGCGTCGGGACGCGGGCTTAGCCTGATAAACGTAGGCGAATTGTAAAAGATCCCGTTCAGTAGTGCCAGCCCATGGCTGGCAGGCAGGGTGCGGCATCCCGCACGCCGGATCCCGCCCATTCAGGATCAAGCGTTGCCAGCCATGGGCTGGCACTACTGAACCCCTTGTAACCGGGTGACGAAATTTTGCTGCACTGCAAAATGCCATACGCTACCGTCTGGTTCTAGTATCAAACAATCGTTTGATTAAGGTCCGCCCGCCGATGGCCAAGCCCGCCCACTTCTCGACCAAGGACCGGATTCTCGGTGCCGCCGAGGAGCTGTTTGCCCAGCACGGTTTCGCCGGCACCTCGCTGCGCCAGGTGACCAGTCAGGCCGACGTCAACATCGCCGCGGTCAACTACCACTTCGGTTCCAAGGAAAACCTGGTCAACGAGGTGTTCCGCCGCCGCATGGACGAAATGACCGGTGCCCGCCTGGCGCAGCTGGAGCGCGCCCGCGCAGAACACCCCGGCCAGCTGCGCCCGGTGCTGGCCGCCTTCGTCGAGCCGGCGCTGGCGCTGGCCCAGGACCGCCAGAACGGCGGCGCCTTCGTACGCGTGATCGCCCGCGCCTACGCCGAGAAGAACGACAACCTGCGCAAGTTCCTGTCAGACCACTACGGCCATGTGCTGCGCGCGTTCGGCAAGGCCATCGCCGAATGCGTGCCGGACCTGAGCAAGGAAGAGCTGTACTGGCGCCTGGACTTCCTGGCCGGCTCGCTCACCTATGCCATGGCCGACTTCGGGCTGATCAAGCGTCCCGCCGGTGTCACCGAAGCGGCGCATCGTGCCCATGCGGCCCACGAACTCATCCATTTCGCCGAAGCCGGGTTCCGCGCTGCTGCACGCGGCAGCGCCCTGCCCGTCTCCCCGTGATTCCACCGGGTGTGACCCACCCAGTAACTGCTGACCAACAAAGGCCCTACACCATGTCCAATTCCCTGCTAGTCCGCCGCGCCGCCGTGCTGGGTGCCGGCGTCATGGGTGCCCAGATCGCCGCCCACCTCACCAACGCTGGCGTCGACACCGTGCTGTTCGACCTGCCCGCCAAGGAAGGTCCGGCCGATGGCATCGTGCTGAAGGCGATCGCCAACCTGGGCAAGCTGAGCCCGGCGCCGCTGGCCAGCAAGTCGCTGGCCGAAGCCATCACCCCGGCCAACTACGAGTCCGGCCTGGAGCAGCTGAAGGACTGCGACCTGATCATCGAGGCCATCGCCGAGCGCATGGACTGGAAGCAGGACCTGTACAAGAAGATCGCCCCGTTCGTGGCCGACCATGCGGTGCTGGCTTCAAACACCTCGGGCCTGGGCATCAACAAGCTGGCCGACGTGCTGCCCGAGCAGCTGCGCCACCGCTTCTGCGGCGTGCACTTCTTCAACCCGCCGCGCTACATGCACCTGGCCGAGCTGATCCCGGCCACCACCACCGACGCCGCCGTGCTGGAAGGCCTGGAAGAATTCCTGGTCACCACCCTGGGCAAGGGCGTGGTCTACGCCAAGGACACCCCGAACTTCATCGGCAACCGCATCGGCGTGTTCTCGATCCTGTCCACCATCCACCACACCCAGCAGTTCGGCCTGGGCTTCGATGAAGTGGACGGCCTGACCGGCCCGCTGGTCGGCCGCCCGAAGTCGGCTACCTACCGCACCTCCGACGTGGTCGGCCTGGACACCATGGCCCACGTCATCAAGACCATGGGCGACACCCTGCCGAACGACCCGTGGCATGAATTCTTCAAGTCGCCGAAGTGGCTGGACGCGCTGATCGCCAAGGGCGCGCTGGGCCAGAAGACCGGCGCCGGCATCTTCCGCAAGGTCGGCAAGGACATCGTGGTGCTGGACCTGGAGAAGCAGGACTACCGCCCGGCTGACCGCGCCGCTGCACCGGAAGTGGTCGAGATCCTGAAGATCAGGAACCCGGCCGAGAAGTTCGCCAAGCTGCGCGAGAGCCAGCACCCGCAGGCGCAGTTCCTGTGGGCGACCTTCCGCGACCTGTTCCACTACAGCGCCTACCACCTGGCCGACATCGCCGAGACCGCGCGCGACGTCGATCTGGCCATCCGCTGGGGCTACGGCTGGTCGCTGGGCCCGTTCGAAACCTGGCAGGCCGCTGGCTGGAAGCAGGTCGCGCAGTGGATCGCCGATGACATCGTCGCCGGCAAGAGCATGAGCAACGCCCCGCTGCCGGACTGGGTGTTCGATGGCCGCGATGGCGTGCACGCCGCCGAGGGCAGCTACAGCCCGTCGCGCAACGCCAAGCTGCCGCGTTCGTCGCTGCCGGTGTACCAGCGCCAGCGCTTCCCCGATCCGCTGCTGGGCGAGACGTTCGCGCCGGGCGAGACCGTGTTCGAGAACGACGGCCTGCGCATGTGGCATGACGGCGACGGCATCGCCGTGGTCAGCTTCAAGACCAAGATGAACACCGTGTCCGACCAGGTGCTGGACGGCCTGCAGGAATGCGTCAGCCGCGCCGAGAAGGACTTCCAGGGCCTGGTGATCTGGCAGCAGAAGGAACCCTTCTCCGCCGGTGCCGACCTGGCCGGTGCCCTCGGCCTGCTGCAGGCCGGCAAGGTCGACCAGTTCGAAGAGATGGTCGCCAACTTCCAGCGCACCAGCCAGCGCATCAAGTACTCGCTGGTACCGGTGGTGGCGGCCGTGCGCGGCCTGGCCCTGGGTGGCGGCTGCGAGTTCCAGATGCACAGCGCCAAGACCGTGGCCTTCCTGGAAAGCTACATCGGCCTGGTCGAAGCCGGCGTCGGCCTGCTGCCGGCCGGTGGCGGCCTGAAGGAACTGGCCGTGCGCGCCTCGCAGGCCGCCGGCCCGGGCGGTGACGTGTTCGCCGAACTGAAGAAGACCTTCGAGACCGTGGCGATGGCCAAGGTCTCCAACTCGGCGGTCAACGCCAAGGAACTGGGCCTGCTGCGCAGCACCGACAAGGTGGTGTTCAACAGCTACGAAGCGCTGTACATCGCCAAGGCCGAAGCACGCGCCCTGGCCGAAGCGGGCTACCGTCCGCCGCTGCCGGCACGCCGCATCCAGGTGGCCGGTGACGTGGGCATCGCCACCTTCAAGATGATGCTGGTCAACATGCTGGAAGGCCGTTTCATCAGCCCGTACGACTACGAGATCGCCGAGCGCATCGCCACCGTGCTGTGCGGCGGCAAGGTCGACCGCGGCACCCTGGTCGACGAAGAGTGGCTGCTGACCCTGGAGCGCAAGCATTTCGTTGAACTGGCCCAGCAGGAAAAGACCCAGGCCCGCATCGCGCACATGCTGAAGACCGGCAAGCCGCTGCGGAACTGACGGAAGACATCGGTAGCGCCGGCCGCTGGCCGGCAACCTCTTCCAACCCCTATTCAAGAGATCACTGCAATGACCAAGCAAATCCAGGACGCCTACATCGTCGCCGCCACCCGTACCCCGGTGGGCAAGGCGCCCAAGGGCATGTTCCGCAACACGCGCCCCGACGACATGCTTGCGCACGTGCTGCGCAGCGTCGTCGCACAGGCGCCGGGCGTGGACGTCAACCGCATCGATGACGCGATCATCGGCTGCGCCATGCCGGAAGCCGAGCAGGGCATGAACGTGGCACGCATCGGCGTGCTGCTGGCGGGCCTGCCCAACACCATCGCCGCACAGACCGTGAACCGCTTCTGCTCGTCCGGCCTGCAGGCCGTGGCGCAGGCCGCCGACGCGATCCGCCTGGGCAACGCCGACCTGATGCTGGCCGGCGGCACCGAGTCGATGTCGATGGTGCCGATGATGGGCAACAAGATCGCGATGGCACCGAGCGTGTTCGACAACGATCACGTGGCCATCGCCTACGGCATGGGCATCACCGCCGAGAAGGTCGCCGAGGAATGGAAGGTCTCGCGCGAAGACCAGGATGCGTTCGCCCTCGCCTCGCACCAGAAGGCCATGGCCGCGATCCAGAACGGTGACTTCAAGGACGAGATCAGCCCGTACGAGATCGTCTCGCACCTGCCGGACCTGGCCGATGGCCAGCGCATCATCACCCGCAACAAGATCGCCGACACCGACGAAGGCCCGCGCCCGGATTCCTCGGCCGAAGGCCTGGCCAAGCTGCGCCCGGTGTTCCGCAACGGCCAGTTCGGCGGCACCGTCACTGCCGGCAACTCCTCGCAGATGAGCGACGGCGCCGGTGCGGTGCTGCTGGCCTCGGAACAGGCGATCAAGGATTACGGCCTGACTCCGCTGGCGCGCTTCGTCAGCTTCTCGGTGGCCGGCGTGCGCCCGGAAGTGATGGGCATCGGCCCGATCGCTGCCATTCCGAAGGCACTGAAGCAGGCCGGCCTGACCCAGGACCAGCTGGACTGGATCGAGCTCAATGAAGCCTTCGCCGCGCAGTCGCTGGCGGTGATCCGTGACTGCGGCCTGGACCCGAGCAAGGTCAACCCGCTGGGCGGCGCGATCGCCCTGGGCCACCCGCTGGGCGCGACCGGCGCGATCCGCACCGCCACCCTGCTGCACGGCCTGCGTCGTCGCCAGCAGAAGTACGGCATGGTGACCATGTGCATCGGCACCGGCATGGGCGCGGCGGGTATTTTCGAGGCGCTGTAAGATTCAAGGCATTGCCGGCGGGCGTGTCGGTTTGCTGAAGGGCCCGGGTGGGTGAGGCTGCCAACCCGGCCCTTCCAGCCTCCCTGCGGCGAAGGATTGAGCAAGAGCAGTAGATCCACGCCATGCGTGGATGCACTGGAAACAAAAAAGGCAGCCATCGGCTGCCTTTTTTGTTTCTGCTCCGCTCTTGATTCCGCCCTTCCCGTCCGCGCAACACGGAAACTGTCGAGAGGGGGCGGATGGCCCTCTCCAAAACCGTTGGCGCCATGGATGGCGCCATCGAGCACCATGGAAGGGCTTTGGCGTGTTTTGGAGAGGGCCATCCGCCCCCTCCACCACGTATCAATCAACGCGCTGCACGGAGCGCTTGATAAAACCCTTATTCCGCCAGCATCGCCGCCAGCTTCTCCCGTGCCGGGCCCGCCAGCTTCGGGTTGTCCAGCGCGAAGCGGATCGTCGCTTCCACCAGCCCCAGATGCGTGCCGCAGTCGAAACGAGTGCCCTCGAAACGATAGGCATCCACCTCTTCGATCTTCAGCAGCTGCGCGATCGCATCGGTCAACTGGATCTCGCCACCCGCACCGCTGCCGGTCTGCTCGAGCAGTTCGAAAATCTTCGGGCTCAGCACGTAGCGACCCACCACGGCCAGGTCGCTCGGCGCGTCCTCCGGCTTCGGCTTCTCCACGATCTGCGAGATACGGCCCTTGCGGCCATCAAACGCCTCGGTGGCCACGATGCCGTAGCTGGCGGTCTTGTCGTGCGGCACATCCTCCACCGCGATCACGCTGGCGCCGCTGGCCTCGTTGAGGTCGGCCATCTGCTTCAGCGCGCCATCCCCACGGTTCCAGATCAGGTCGTCCGGCAGCAGCACCGCGAACGGCTCATCGCCGATCACAGCCTTGGCACACAGCACCGCATGCCCCAGGCCCAGCGCTTCGGCCTGGGTCACGAAGATCGCACGCACGCCATTGGGCAGCACGTGGCGGATGAGCTCCAGCTGTTCCTGCTTGCCGGCACGCTCGAGCTTCTGTTCCAGCTCGTAGGCCTTGTCGAAATAGTCGGCAACCGCATGCTTGTAGCGATTGGTGATGAACACCAGCGTGTCACAGCCCGCTTCGATCGCTTCATCCACTGCGTACTGGATCAGCGGCCGGTCAATGATCGGCAGCATCTCCTTCGGCACGGTTTTGGTTGCTGGCAGAAAACGTGTCCCCAGGCCAGCTACCGGGAAAACCGCTTTGCGAATTCGCTTGCTCATTGGTGCCTGTTGGCCTCGCGTGCCGGAAAGGGCACGACTTTAGCGGATGGAATGTAAGCATCCTGTTCGATTGGAGAGAACTCCGGCATCGTTGCGAACAGGACTTCCTTGATGGTGTCGGTGTCGTAGCTGCAGACCGCATCGCGCAGGCGCGGCACGTTGGCCAGCACCAGATCCCGCGAGAACATGCGCACACCGGCCTCGAGGATCTTCGGGTGCGCGGTGGAGCGGTAGTCCTCGTCCGAATAGAACAGCGTCTCATGCAGCTTTTCACCGGGACGCAGGCCGGTATAGATGATCGGAATATCCTTGTAGGGCTGCTTGCCCGCCAGCCGGATCATCTGCTCGGCCAGCAGGCGGATCGGCACCGGCTCGCCCATGTCCAGCGTGTAGATCGCGCCATGCGAGGCCGAGGCGGCCGCCTGCAGGATCAGCTGGCAGGCCTCGGGAATGGTCATGAAGTAGCGGCTGACTTCCGGGTCGGTCACCGTCACCGGGCCGCCGCGCAGGATCTGCTCGCGGAACAGCGGCACCACGCTGCCGGCCGAGGCCAGCACATTGCCGAAGCGCACGGTGACGAACCGGGTGTGCGTGGACTTCTGGTCCAGGCTCTGGCAGATCATCTCGGCATAGCGCTTGCTCGCACCCAAGGCATTGACCGGGTCGACCGCCTTGTCGGTAGAGATGAACACGAAATGCTCGACGCGGGCCTCGAGGCAGGCACGGGCCACGTTCTCGGTCGCCAGGATGTTGTTGCGCACGGCCTCGCGCAGCTGGCGCTCCAGCACCGGCACATGCTTGTAGGCCGCGGCATGGAAGGCGGTATCGACCGGATGCAGCGACAGCGCGTGGCGGATCACCGCCGGGTCACCGCAATCGCCGAGCACCGCTTCGATCTCCACGTCCGGGAAGCTGCGGCGCAATTCGCCCTCGATGGTGAGCAGCAGCAGCTCGCTGATCTCCAGCAGGATGATGCGGCCGGCACCATGGCGCGCGCACTGCCGGCACAGCTCCGAACCAATCGAACCGCCGGCACCGGTGACCATCACCGTGCGCCCGCCCAGCCAGCCACGGATGAGATTCCAGTCCGGTGTGATCGGCTTGCGGCCGAGCAGATCTTCGATCGCCACTTCCTTCAACTGGCCCGGCAGCGACTGGCCCTGCAGGATGTCGCTGAGCTTGGGCACGGTGCGGAACGGCACGCCGGTGCTTTCGCAGATGGCCACCACCCGCTGCATGCCCGCTGCGTCCAGTGACGGCATCGCGATCACCAGCAGCTTGGCCGCGGTCTCGCGAACCACTGCCGGTGCATCGTCCAGGTTGCCAAGGATCGGCAGGCCCTGCAGCTTGGCTCCGCGCAGGTGGGGCGCATCATCGAGCAGGCCGACCGGCTCGAAATTGCCGGAGCGGCGCAGGTCGCGGACCAGGGTCTCGGCGGCCTGCCCGGCGCCGAGGATCAGCACCCGCCGCGCACTCGAATCCGACTGCAGGGCCTGGTAGTCCTTCCACGAGCGGTACAGCAGTCGCGGCGCGCCCAGCAGGGCCGACAGCGCGAACGGGTAGATCACCAGCACCGACATCGGCACGCCATCGAAGCGCTTCCACATCAGCACCAGTACGATGCCGACCAGGCCGATGAAGCTGGCCTTGAAGATGTTCAGCAGGTCGCTGACGCTGGCGAAACGCCAGAGCCCGCGGTACAGGCCGACGCGCCAGAACACCAGGCCCTGCAGCAGCAGCACCAGGGTGGTGTCGACGTTCCAGAGCGGCAACGCGGGCGCATTGGGCAGGATCGAGTAGCGCCCCGCATGGAGCAGCTGCCAGCATGCCCAGACCATGAACAGGTCGTGGCAGACGATGGCCGAACGCGGCATCAGGCCGAGAATTCTGTCCCGCCAGGGTGAAGCCATAAGTCAGGTAGTTCCTTGTCGGTGACGCAATCCATTGCGCAGGAGGAGCCAAAGGGCGCTCAGCGCTACGAACCACGCGATCGCCACGGCAGCCTCCCACCTCGGCTGCAAATTGGTGCAGACATTAAGCACTGTAATACTGAACAGGCCCAAAGCGAAATACATCCCTGTCACCTGCGCGTGGCTGGCTCCTGCCTGCACCGCCCGCTGGTAGACGTGCTGGGTATGGGGTTCCATCCAGCGTTGTCCGGAAATGATGCGCGCCGCCAGTGTGAAGCCCGCGTCCACGAGGAACGCCGACGCCGGCAGCAGCAGCAGGATCCAGTTGATATCGGTGCGCACCGCGGCGATGGCCAGGACGACGGCGACTGCATAGCCGAGCGCGCCACTTCCGACATCACCCATGAAGATCCGCGCCCGCGGGAAGTTGAATGGCAGGAAACCCAGGCAGGCCAGGCCAAGCGCCACCGCCGCCAGCGAGTACGGCCACGGCAGCACCGGCGCCAGCCCCAGCGCGACCACGATGGCCTGGCTGGCGGCAATGCCGTTGATGCCATCCATGAAGTTCCAGATGTTGATCAGGGAGGCGGTGAAGATCAGCACCAGCGCCGCCAGCCACCAGCTGCCACCATGCAGCTTGACCAGCGCGGCCAGCAATGCGGCGGCGATGAAGTGCACCAGCAGGCGGCGCAGCGCCGGCAGCGGGCGGTGGTCGTCCCACCAGCCGATGCCGGCCACCAGCACCAGGCCGAGGCTGGCGACCATCAGGCTGAGCGCAGCCTCGGGCCAGGCCCACATGGCCACGCCCGCGCTGACCAGCAGGCTGATGACGATGGCAATGCCACCGCCGCGAGGCGTGGCCACGCTATGGCTGCGGCGCTCGCCCGGCTGGTCCATCAATTGCCGGCGCAGGGCATAGCCCAGTGCCGCCCAGGTGAGCGCCGCACTCAGCAGGGCCAACCCCAGCAGCGCCCCCATCACGAGCCACGGCATGGATCAGAGCACCGCGTAGTTCAGCAGCGGCTTGACCGTGCCCCATTCCTTGCAGCTCGGGCACTGCCAGTGGTGCGTGCGCGCGCCGAAGCCGCAGCGCGTGCAGCGGTAGGCCGGATTGCGCACCAGCAGCTGGTCGGTGATGTGCTTGAGGTCATGCAGGGTCGCAGTCGAATCAGCGCCTTCGGCCAGGGTCAGGTCGATCAGCGCGGACTCGCCACGCACCGACGGGCGGTCCTTGAGCTGGCGGCCAAGGTAGGCACGGGCCGGGGCCACACCCTCCTGCTCTTCCATCAGGCGGGTCAGGGCCAGCACCGGCGCGATACCGCGGTAGTGCTCGGTCATTTCCGACAGGAAGGCCCGCGCACCGCCGAGGTCCCCCACCTTGCGGTAGTTCGCCATCAGCGCCGGCAGCAGTTCGGGCAGGTATTCCGGATCGTTGCGCGCAGCACGCTCGAAGGCGCGCACGGCGGCTTCGGCATTGCCGGCATCGGTTTCCAGGCGCCCCTCGATGATGCCCGCACGCACCGACATCGCATCGGCCTGGTAGGCACGGGCGATCGCCGCCCTCGCCTCCTCCAGCTTGCCAGCGCCACGGAAGCGCTCGGCCAGTTCGCATTCGAACTGCCCGATCAGCTTGCCCATCGGCTCGCCGGTGACGTCCTCGAAGCGGGTGGCGTTGTCGATCGCCTTTTCCCAGTCACGCTCGGCCTGGTAGATGCCGATCAGGTGCTTGAGGGCCTGCGGGGCGCGCTGGTCCAGCTGCGCCAGTTCGGTGAACACGGTCTCGGCGCGATCGAGCAGGCCGGACTTCATGTAGTCCTCGCCCAGCGCCAGCAACGCCTGCACGCGCTGCGCGTCACTCAGGTCGTTACGGTTGACCAGGCCCTGGTGCAGGCGGATGGCGCGGTCGACTTCACCACGACGGCGGAACAGGTGGCCCAGCGCGACCTGGGTCTCGAAGGTTTCCTTGTCCAGCTCGGCAATATGCAGGAACAGCTCGATGGCCTTGTCCGGCTGCTCGTTCAGCAGATAGTTCAGGCCGCGGAAATAGGTACTGGACAGGCGGCTGACCTGGTTGTCACCGTGGCGCTGCCCGCCACGCCGGCCAATCACCCACCCAGCCAATGCTGCCAGCGGTACGAACAGAAAAAACCACAGCCACTCGGTGACGAAATCCATCTTCGATCAACGTCCATCAAAAGATTGGGAGGAAACACCCGCGGCCGGCGTGGCGGCGGCGGACTTGTTGGCACGGCGCAGCTGGCTGTAGAGCGGAATGACCACGCTCACCAGCACCAGGCCGGCACCGACGATGACACCGATCAGCAGGGCCGCAATCAGCGCCACACCGACGGAGGTATTCAATTGGGTAAACAGCAGGTTGATCGACATCGCGGTCATGTTGACCGCACCAATGATCAGCCCAAGGATCAGAACCGCCAGCAGGACCAGCAGACGAAAAACCTTCATGCGACAGCTCCATTGGCAGGAGTCCGTAGCTTATCCGACTCGCGGCTGGATTCGCACGCGGTGGCGCGACGGCAGGCTCAGGCCGGATCGGCGTCCAGCGGCAGCACACTGCTGACCCGCTCGCGCAGTTCCTTGCCCGGCTTGAAATGGGGGACATGCTTGCCCGGCAGGGCGACCGATTCGCCGGTCTTCGGGTTGCGACCCAGGCGCGGCGGACGATAGTGCAGCGAGAAGCTGCCGAAACCACGGATTTCGATGCGATCTCCGGCGGACAGCGAACCGCCCATCATTTCCAGCAACGACTTCACCGCCAGATCGACATCATCGGCCTTCAGGTGCGCCTGGCGGCGCGCGAGGATTTCGATCAGTTCGGATTTGGTCATTACCGGCTCACATCAGGGGCATCTCAGCCTGAAACGGCCCGGGCAATGCCCGGGCCGTCCAGGAAACAACGAACAACGGGGTCCGATTACTCGGACTTGCCACCGTTCAGCTGTGCACGCAGCAGCGCGCCCAGCTGGGTGGTGCCGCTCGATGCCGAAGAGGACTGGTATTCCTCCAGCACTTCGCGCATTTCCGCGTCGTCCTTGGCCTTGATCGACAGCTGCAGGGTACGGCCCTTGCGGTCCATGCCCACGAACTTGGCTTCGACCTTGTCGCCGACCTTCAGGTGCTGGGTGGCGTCGTCAACGCGCTCGTTGGCGATGTCGCGTGCCGAAACGTAACCCTCGATGCCGTCAGCCAGCTCGATGATCGCGCCCTTGGCGTCGACTTCCTTCACCACGCCTTCAACCTTGGAGCCCTTCGGATTGGCCGCCATGTACTGGCCGAACGGATCCTGCTCCAGCTGCTTGACGCCCAGGGAGATGCGCTCGCGCTCCGGATCGACGGCCAGGACCACTGCGTCCAGGGTGTCGCCCTTCTTGAAGTTGCGAACGATGTCTTCGCCGGTGGTGGCCCAGCTGATGTCGGACAGGTGAACCAGGCCGTCGATGCCGCCGTCCAGGCCGATGAAGATGCCGAAGTCGGTGATCGACTTGATCTGGCCCGACACCTTGTCACCCTTCTTGTGGGTGGCAGCGAAGGTTTCCCACGGATTGGCGGCAACCTGCTTCATGCCCAGCGAGATACGGCGACGCTCTTCATCGACGTCCAGCACCATCACTTCGACTTCATCACCAACCTGCACAACCTTGGACGGGTTGACGTTCTTGTTGGTCCAATCCATCTCGGAGACGTGCACCAGGCCTTCGACGCCCGGCTCGATCTCAACGAACGCGCCGTAATCGGTGACGTTGGAGACCTTGCCGAAGACGCGGCTGTTGGCCGGGTAACGACGGCCGATGTTGTCCCACGGATCCTCGCCCAGCTGCTTCAGGCCCAGCGAAACGCGGTTGCGCTCGCGGTCGAACTTCAGCACGCGGACGTCCAGCTCGTCGCCGACGTTCACGACTTCCGACGGGTGACGCACGCGCTTCCACGCCATGTCGGTGATGTGCAGCAGGCCGTCGATACCGCCCAGGTCCACGAACGCGCCGTAATCGGTCAGGTTCTTGACGACACCCTTCAGGATCGCGCCTTCCTGCAGCTTGTCCATCAGCTGCTCGCGCTCTTCCGAGTGCTCGCTTTCGACGACAGCGCGGCGCGAGACCACGACGTTGTTACGCTTGCGGTCCAGCTTGATGAGCTTGAACTCGAGTTCCTTGCCTTCCAAGTAGGCCGGATCGCGCACCGGGCGCACATCGACCAGGGAACCCGGCAGGAAGGCGCGGACATCCTTGATGTCCACGGTGAAACCACCCTTGACCTTGCCGCTGATGCGGCCGGTGATGGTTTCGTTCTTTTCCAACGCTTCTTCCAGCTCGTCCCACACCATCGCGCGCTTGGCCTTCTCGCGCGACAGGACGGTTTCGCCGAAGCCGTTCTCGATCGAGTCGAGGGCGACCTTGACGATGTCGCCTTCGGCGACGTCGATTTCGCCAGCGTCGTTACGGAACTGTTCGATCGGCACGATGCCTTCGGACTTCAGGCCAGCGTTGATCACCACGACGTCGCCGCGGACTTCAACAACGGTACCGCTGACGATGGCGCCCGGCTTCAGCTTGGCCAGGTTGGCCTGGCTGGCTTCAAACAGTTCGGCAAATGATTCGGTCATTAGATTTACTCTGTTGGACACATGGGTCGGTGGCGTCCCCTTCAGGGGAATGGCGACCGCCCGCCTGTTGGTCGACCCCGGAAACGCAGGTCGTGTGTAGTAGGAAAACCGCCACGCATCATTGCGCGACGGAGCTTGTACAGCACTGCATTGCGCGACTACCGCCGATACTGCTGGCAGTGCTCCCGCGCGAACGGATCAGGCAGCCGGAACCGGAAGCAGATCCATCACTCGGGCAACGACATCATCGATGCCGATGCCTGTGGTGTCGATGAGGACAGCATCGTCTGCCGGCTTCAGGGGCGCCACGGTACGCTGAGCATCACGGGCGTCGCGGGCCATGATCTCGCGCAGGAGGTCATCAAAGTTAACAGAAACCCCCTTGTCTTTCAACTGCTTATGCCGGCGCTCGGCGCGCTCCTCGGCACTGGCGGTCAGGAACACCTTGTAGGGGGCGTCCTTGAAGATCACGGTGCCCATGTCGCGGCCGTCGGCGACCAGGCCCGGCAGCTCCCTGAATGCGCGCTGGCGCTCCTTCAGGGCGGCCCGGACCTCGGGAATGGCGGCAATGGCCGAGGCCAGCGCGCCCGTGGTTTCCAGGCGCAGCTCGTCGGTGGCATCGGTGCCGTTGACCATGACCCGCATGGCCTCGCCCTGCTCCACGAACTGAACGTGGGTGTCGAAGGTGCAGCGGACCAGCGCCGAGGCGTCGGACGTATCGATGTCAGCCCAGCTCGCGGCCACGCCCACCGCCCGGTACAGCGCCCCCGAATCCAGGTAATGCCAGCCCATCCGGCGCGCGATGATGCGGCTGATGGTACCCTTGCCGGCCCCGGATGGGCCGTCGATGGTCAGGACGGGAGCGAGTGGATTCATGGGGGTCCCAGAGCGTGTGAAGAGGCCATTCTAGCCCCTGCCAGACGCCCCCAGCGGGATCTTTTGTGCAACCACTTGAAACCACGAGGAAAAGCCCGGTAGAATGGCGGGCTTGAACGAGCGTCAACTGCCGATTGTCTTTCGCATATCGCGGCCACGCTCCACCCGAACAACTACTGTTTACGCCGAGGTATGCCATGAAAGTCCTGTCCTCCCTGAAGTCGGCGAAGGCCCGTCACCGTGACTGCAAGGTCGTGCGTCGTCGTGGCAAGATCTTCGTCATCTGCAAGTCGAACCCGCGTTTCAAGGCGCGTCAGCGCTAAGCCTCACCAGCCCTCGCGGCTGAGGCTGGCCCTACGCGGGGCCGACCCGATGCAAGAAACCGCCTTCGGGCGGTTTTTTGTTTATGCGGCTTTTTCCTGCCGTTTTTGCTGTAATCGCCTTTCTTGACCACTGGGGAGTAGATCGAGATGAAGCGTTACCTGTCCGCCCTGGCCGTGATGGCCACGCTGGTCACCGCCACGCCGGCGCTGGCCGACACCCTGCTTGTCGACCGGGCCCGCGAGAAGCCGGCCGGTGCCCTGCCCGTGCGCGGCCAGAGCATGCAGCAGGTGCAGGCGCAGTTCGGTGCGCCGAGCGAACAGCTGCAGCCGCGTGGCGGGCAGAAGCGGCAATGGCCGACCATCAACCGCTGGGTGTACCCGCAGTTCACCGTCTACTTCGAGAAGCAGAAGGTGATCGACGTGGTGGCCAACCAGGCGGACCCGAACGAAATCGGCCCGAAACCGCCGATCCGTTGATCCCTTTACCCGCCGTGGGCGGGCCTGTGTAGCGAGACCATGAACCAGACCCTTCGTTTTCCTGCCGAGTGGGAAGCCCAGAGCGGCGTCCTGATTGCCTGGCCCACCGCCGACACCGACTGGGCTGACCGCCTGGGCCAGGTGGAAGAGACCTACATCGCCCTGGTCGCGGCCATCACCCGCTTCCAGCCGGTGCTGATCTGCGTGGCCGACGACGATGTGGAGACCTATGCCGAAATGCGGCTGCGCTCCAACCGCATCGACATGGACAAGGTCCACTTCACCACGGCCGCCTACGACGACACCTGGCTGCGCGACTCCGGCCCGATCACCCTGCGCCGCGCCGATGGCGGCTTCCAGCTGCTGGATTTCCGCTTCACCGGCTGGGGCGGCAAGTTCGACGCCACCCTCGATGACCAGCTGGTGGGCGTGCTCGACCAGGCCGGCGTGTTCAACGACGCGCCGGTGCGCAGCATTCCGTTTGCACTGGAAGGCGGCGGCATCGAAACCGATGGCGAAGGCACCCTGCTGACCACCTGGAAGTGCCTGCACGAGCGCCACCCGGACCGCGACCGCGCCAGCCTGAGCGCCGACCTGGCCGACTGGCTGCAGCAGGACCGCGTGCTGTGGCTGGACCACGGCTACCTGGAAGGCGACGACACCGACGCCCACATCGACACCCTTGCCCGCTTCGCCTCGGCCGACAGCATCGTCTACCAGGCCTGCGACGACGAAAGCGACTCGCACTACGCCGAGCTGCAGGCGATGGGCAACGAACTGGCCGCGCTGCGCACCAAGGACGGCCAGCCGTACCGCCTGTTCCCGCTGCCGTGGGCACAGCCGGTGATCGACGAAGGCCGCCGACTGGCCGCGTCGTATGCCAACTACCTGATCGTCAATGGCGCGGTGCTGATGCCGGCCTATGGCGATCCGGCTGATGACCTGGCCCGCGACGTGCTGGCGCAGGCCCACCCCGGCCGCGAGATCGTGCAGGTGCCCTGCCGCTCGCTGATCTGGCAGAACGGCAGCCTGCACTGCATCACCATGCAGCTGCCGGAAGGCCTGCTCAAGGCATGACGGTAGTGCCGGCCGCTGGCCGGCAACCCGGCACTGCCTGATGGACCAACGGGATTGCCGGCCAGCGGCCGGTACTCCCCGCTGCGCCATTCAGCGCGCGACACGCCGTCGCCGCCCATCCGCGCTAACATGCAGGTTTTCCCCCGCAGGAACGCCCCGCATGAACTCGCGCAGCCCCCTTACCGTCGCCCTGATCCAGGAGCGCAACCACGGTGATGCCGCCGCCAATCTGGCGGTGATCGAAGCACGCGTGGCCGAGGCGGCTGCGCAGGGTGCCAAGCTGGTGCTGCTGCAGGAACTGCACAACGGCCCTTACTTCTGCCAGCACGAGTCGGTGGACGAGTTCGACCTGGCCGAGCCGATCCCGGGCCCGAGCACCGAGCGCCTGGGCGCGCTGGCGAAGAAGCATGGCGTGGTGCTGGTGGGCTCGCTGTTCGAGCGCCGCGCTGCCGGCCTGTACCACAACACCGCCGTGGTGTTCGAGAAGGACGGCACGCTGCTCGGCAAGTACCGCAAGATGCATATCCCGGATGATCCGGGCTTCTACGAGAAGTTCTACTTCACTCCGGGCGACATCGGTTTCACCCCGATCGATACCTCGGTGGGCCGCCTCGGCGTGCTGGTGTGCTGGGACCAGTGGTACCCGGAAGCGGCGCGCCTGATGGCGCTGGCCGGTGCCGAGCTGCTGCTGTACCCGACCGCGATCGGCTGGGACCCGGACGACGTGCAGGACGAGAAGACCCGCCAGCGCGACGCCTGGGTGCTGAGCCACCGCGGCCACGCCGTGGCCAACGGCCTGCCGGTGCTGAGCTGCAACCGGGTCGGCCACGAGGCCTCGCCGCTGGGCGCCTCGGGCATCCAGTTCTGGGGCAACAGCCACGTGCTGGGCCCGCAGGGCGAATTCCTGGCCGAGGCCGGCACCGACGCCACCGTGCTGCTGTGCGATGTGGACCTGCAGCGCAGCGAGCACGTGCGCCGCATCTGGCCGTTCCTGCGTGATCGCCGCATCGATGCATACGGCGACCTGCTCAAGCGCTACATCGACTGAGCCGGAGCCCGCGCATGGCCGTCCTCATCCGTGATGCCGGCCCGGCCGACATCGACGCGATCACTGCGATCTACGCGGTGGAAGTGACCGACTTCGTCAACACCTACGAGTACGACATCCCGGGCCCGGCCGAGATGCTGCGCCGCATGCGCGACATCATCGACCGTGGCTTCCCCTACCTGGTCGCCGAGATCGACGGCCAGGTGGCCGGCTATGCCTACGCCAACACCTACCGCACCCGTGTGGCCTACCAGTGGACCGTCGAGAATTCGGTCTACGTCGATGCCCGCTTCCAGGGCAACGGCGTCGGCACCGGCCTGCTGCAGGCCTTGATCGACGCCTGCGTGGCACGCGGTTACCGGCAGATGGTGGCGGTGATCGGTGAACCGACCAATACCGCTTCCATCAAGCTGCACGAACGCTTCGGCTTCGAGCTGGTCGGCGTGTTCCGCGGCCTCGGCCGCAAGCACGGCCGCTGGCTGGATACCGTGCAGATGCAGCGCGCGCTCGGCGATGGCGCCGACACCGCACCTTCCAATGAATGAATCCATGACTGAAACCCTTCCCGAGACCGGCGACGACCTGTTCGCCGGACAGCCGGTGCGCGTCGTCGAACGCGACGGCGTGCGCTACACCCTGCTGGGCACCGCCCACGTTTCCCGCGCCAGCGTTGAAGCCGTGGAAAAAGCGATCGACAGCGGTCGCTTCGATGCGGTGGCCGTCGAACTGGACCCGCAGCGCCTGCAGGCGCTGAGCGACCCGGACTCGCTGGCCAAGCTGGACCTGGTGGAAGTGATCCGCAAGGGCCGCGTGGCCCTGTTCGCCGCCAACCTGGCCCTGTCCGCCTACCAGCGACGCCTGGCCGAACAGCTGGACATCGAGCCCGGCGCGGAACTCAAGCGCGCGGTGGAACTGGCCCGCGAGCGTAACCTGCCGGTGCACCTGATCGATCGCGAAGTGGGCCTGACCTTCCGTCGCGCATCCCAGCGACTGGGCTTCTTCGGCAAGCTGAAGCTGGTTGCCGGCCTCGGCGCCGGCCTGTTCTCTTCGGAAGAAGTCGGCGAGAACGAGATCGAGAAGCTCAAGCAGGGCGACATGCTGGAATCGAGCTTCGGCGAGTTCGCCAGCGAGAGCCCGGCGCTGTACGAGACCATCATCGGCGAACGCGACCGCTACATGGCCACGCGCCTGCGCGAGGAGCACACCCCGCAGCAGCGCGAAGTGCTGGCGGTGGTCGGTGCCGGCCATCTGGCCGGGCTGGCGCGCCACCTTGAAACCGACACCGAAGCGCCGGCACCGCTGCGTGCCGAACTGGAAGCGGTGCCTAAGAAGCGCAACATCCCGTGGTTCACGCTGGGCATCCTGGCGATCGTGGCGACCGGCATCGGCGTGGGCTTCTACCGCGGTGGCCTGGGCGTTGGAACCGAACTGCTGGCGACGTGGGCGATGTATACCGGCGGCCTGGCCGGCCTGGGCTGCCTGTTGGCCGGCGGCCATCCCTTGAGCATCCTCACCGCGATCGCGGTGGCCCCGTTCAAGCCGTTCCGCCTGAGCATTCCGACCGGTGCGTTCTCGGCGCTGGTGGAAGCGCGCCTGCGCAAGCCGGCCTACGAGGATTTCCTGAAACTGCGCGACGATGCGCAGAGCCTGAAGGGGTGGTACCGCAACCGCGTCACCCGGGTGGTGCTTACCTTCATGCTGACCAACCTGGGCAGCATGCTCGGCCTGTGGCTGACCACCTTCAAGGTGTGGGGCAAGGTCGCGGGGTAACCGTTTCAACCTTCCACGGAATCTGTAGCGCCCGAGCCCATGCTCGGGCGGTGCGCGACGCGGCGAGCAAAAAAGGGGGAGGCCGCCCCACTACGACCGGCCTCCCCCACACCACAACACGTTGGCGTGCATTACAGCCGGGCAGCGCCCGGCTCTACCCTCTCCAGGCCGCGCGCCCGGCGGATCAACCGCGTCACGGCAGTGCGCAGGTCATCCAGCACCGCATAGATGGTCGGCAGGAACAGCAGGCTGACCACGGTCGAGAACGCCAGGCCGCCGGCAATCGCCCGCGCCATCGGCGAGTACTCCGGGCCATTGCCGAACATCTGCGTATCGGTCAGCGAGATCGGCACCATCGCCAGGATCGCCGTGCCCATGGTCATCATGATCGGGCGCAGGCGTTCGCGTGAGCCCTCCACCAGTGCCTGGGTGCGGCCCATGCCGCCGCGCCGCAGGTTGTTGATGTGCTCGATCATTACGATGCCGTTGTTCACCACCACGCCCATCAGCACCAGGATGCCGATGAAGGACATGATTCCGAACGAAGTGCCGGTGATCCAGAACAGCCAGAACACGCCGAAGATCGAGAACAGCACGCCGCTCATGATCGCCGCCGGGAACAGCAGCGACTCGAACACCGCCGCCATCACCACGTAGATCATCACCAGCGCGATCAGCAGGTTGAACACCATCTGCTGCATCGCCTCGTTGTCGTTGCCGTAGTCGCCGCCGTCGAAGGTGTAGCCATAGCCGGCCGGGAAGCTCATCGGCTTGAGCACCGCTTCAATCGCCTTGCGGCCGTCGGGCGCGGTGATCTTCTCGGCCAGGTTGGCCTTGATGGTCAACGTGGTCTGGCGGTTGGTACGGCCGATCTGGGTGGCCGAGGAGCCGACGTCGACGCTGACCAGGCTCAGCAGCGGCACGCTGCGGCCATCGCCGGTGCGCACGCTGAAACCGGCCAGGTCTTCCGGGCTGCTCTGCTCGGCGCCCGCGAAGCGCACCCACACCGGCACTTCATTGT
The DNA here is from genome assembly GCF_047497515.2 of Stenotrophomonas maltophilia. Lineage (GTDB taxonomy): Bacteria > Pseudomonadota > Gammaproteobacteria > Xanthomonadales > Xanthomonadaceae > Stenotrophomonas. The sequence goes on along the minus strand of NZ_JAXAXL020000012.1, from coordinate 15,018 downwards.
CACCGCGGCGGAACTCGCGCATCGGTGCACCGCGCAGGGCCAGGCCGACAAAGCTGGCCACCTGTTCGGCATTGAAGCCGAACGCGGCGGCACGCTCACGATCGACGCGCACCTTCAGTTCGCCGCCCTTCTCGCCGTTGTCGATGCGCACGTCGCGCAGCTCGGCGCGCTGGGCCAGCAGCGGCAGCACTTCCTGTCCAATCTCCTGCAGCATGCTGCTGGAGTCGCCGACCAGCTGTACCTGCACGCCCTGGTTGCCGCCACCGCCGCCATCGCCGCCCTGGTTGCCGACGAAGTAATCGGTACGCGCCGACTTCGGCAGGCCCTTGCGCACCTCTTCCTGCAGCGCCTTGATGTCCTTGGCGTACTTCTCGTCCAACGTGACCACGGTCGAGCTGCCTTCCTGCTCGCTGTACCAGGAGTAGACCTGCTTCACGTGCAGGCGCTCACGGTTCTGGTCGATCCAGTTTTCCACCCGCGCCACTTCCTCGGACATCTGGCGGTAGGTGTAGGCGCCTTTCCACATGTAGCCGATGAAGATGTCCTTGCCACCTTCGCCGCCGAACATGTCGACCTTGGTCAGCTTCATCGGCACCAGGCTGACCAGCACCACCAGCAGGATGCCGAGCAGGCTCCAGCCGCGGTTGCGCAGCGACCAGTCCAGCAGCTGCGCATAGCGGCGCTGCAGCCGGGCAATCAGGCCGGTCTGCGAATGCACCAGCTTGGGCGTGGCCATGCGGGCGGACAGCATCGGGATCAGGCTGACCGCCACCAGCCACGAGGCCAGCAGCGAGACCGAGATGGTGATCGCGATCTGCGCCATGAAGATGCTGATGTTGTTGGTCTCGCCGAACAGGTTCGGCACGAACACGATGCAGTGGCACAGGGTGCCGGCGCTGAGCGCGATGGCCACGTTGCGGGTGCCGATAATCGAGGCCAGCCGCGGCTGACCGGGCATGCGCTCGCGCTCCTGGTAGATGCTCTCCACCACCACCACGGCGTTGTCCACGAGCATGCCCACCGCCAGCAGCAGGCCCATCATGGTCAGGATGTTCAGCGTCACCCCGACGAAGTACATGAAGCCCAGGGTGATGGTGAAGCAGATCGGAATGGCCAGGGTCACCATCAGCGTGGAGGGCCAGTGGCGCAGGAAGAAGAACAGCACCGTGATCGACAGGATCAGGCCGACCGCACCGGCCTCGGCCAGCTCCAGCAGCGAGGACGTCACTGCCTTGCCCTGGTTGTCGATCACCTTGATCTGCACGTCGCGCATCGACGCCTCTGCGCGGATCGACTCGACTTCCGCCAGTGCCGCACGCGAGACTTCGACCAGGTTGGCGCTGCGCTCCTTGAAGATGTCCAGGCCGACGGCAGGATTGCCATCCAGGCGGCGGCCGTAACTCATCCGCGCAGGCTTCAGGCGGACGTCGGCAATGTCGCCCAGGCGCAGGCCCTTGGCGTTGATCACCAGGTCACGCATCTCCTGCAGGTCGGTGATCTCGCCCACCGGCTGCACGCGCACGCGCTGGCCGTTGTCGTCGATCTGCCCGGCCGAGATCGAGAAGTTCAGCGTGCGCAGGCGCTCGCTCAGCTCGTTGATGCTCAGGCCATGCGCGTTGAGCCGGTTCGGATCGATGGCGATCTCGACCTCGTTCGGCGGCGCACCGGTGATATCGACGCGCGCCACGCCCGGTATCCGCTCGATGCGCCGCTTGAACTCGCGGTCGAGCATGTCATAGGCGGTGGTCAGGTCGGTGGTGCTGGCCAGGCGTACCTTCAGCACCGGCTGGTCGCTGCTGGACCACTTGAACACGTTGTAGCGCTGCAGGTCGTCGGGCAGGTCACTGCGGATCGCATCGATGCGCTCGCGTGCGTCGGAAGCGGCGATGGCGATGTCCCGGTCCCAGTCACTGAACTCGATGAAGATCGACGCGGCTTCGGACGTGGCCGAGGAACGCATGCGCTTGATCCCGGTCATCGTCGCCAGCGATTCCTCGACCGGGCGGATGATGGTCCGCTCCACTTCCTCCGGCGTCGAACCGGTGTACGGAATCTGCACGAACAGGAACGGCGCGGAGATGTCCGGCAGCGCTTCCAACGGCAACCGGAACGATGCAATCAGGCCGATCACCACCAGCGACACGAAGCACATGATGGTGGTAACCGGACGACGGATGGAGAACTCGGCAACACTCATGCCGGTTCCTCCGCACCTGCTGCACTGCCCGCGGCGCCCGGCTCGATCTCGCCGGCATGCTTGCGGCCACGTTCGCGGTAGTAGGCATCACCGCGACGGTCCATCAGGTCGTACACCACCGGGATCACCAGCAGGGTCAACAGGGTCGACACCAGCAGGCCGCCGATCACGGTGATCGCCATCGGCGCGCGCACTTCGGCGCCCTCGCCCATCGCCACCGCCAGCGGCAGGAAGCCGAACAGCGTGCACAGGGTGGTCATGATGATCGGCCGCAGGCGCGAACGTGCACCTTCCACCAGCGCCTCATGCTTGGCCACGCCGGCCTCGCGCAGCTGGTTGACCTTGTCGATCAGGATGATCGCGTTCTTGGTGACCAGGCCGACCAGCAGGATCAGGCCGATGAACACCACCACCGAGATCGGCTTCCCGGTCAGCGTCAGCGCCAGGATCGCACCGACCAGCGCCAGCGGGATGGTGAACAGGATCACGAACGGATGCAGCAGCGATTCGAACTGCGAGGCCATCACCAGGTAGACCAGGAAGATCGCCAGGCCGAAGGCGAAGATCAGCGACTTCGCTGCCTGCGCCAGTTCCTCGCCCTGGCCACCGATGTGCAGCCCGACGCCCGCGCCCAGCGGCTGCTCGGCCACCATCTGCTGCACTTCGCGCATGGCCGCGCCCAGGTCGATGTCGCGCAGGTTGGCCGACACCACCGCCACGCGCGTCTGATCGGCGCGATGGATCTCGCTGGGGCCGGTGGTGGCCACCACGTCGGCCACCGCGTCCAGGGTGACCGGGCGGGTGCTGCCCGGGTTGACGATCAAGCGACGGATGCTCTCCACGCTGGCGCGGTCGCCTTCCTGCGCACGCACCAGCACGTCGATCTTGCGGTCGCGGAAGCTGTAGCGGGTGGCCACGTCGCCGCGTACCTTCTTCACCACCACGTCGGCGATCTGGCGGGTGGTCAGGCCCAGCGCACCGGCACGCTCCTGGTCGAAACGGATCTGGATTTCCGGGAATCCCTCTTCCACCGTCGACTTCACGTCGGCGTAGTGCGCATTGCCGCGCAGCAGCGCCGCCAGGCGCTGGCCGGCCACTTCCAGGGTCGCCATGTCCTGCCCGCGCAGTTCGATTTCCAGCGGCGTGGAGAAGCTGAACAACGCCGGTCGCGCGAAGTCGACCTGTGCGCCCGGATGTTGGGTCATGGTGTCGCGCAGGCGCTCGGTGATCGCCGCCTCGGTACGCGGGTTGCCGCCGCCTTCCATCACCACGGTCAGCTTGCCGATGTTCTCGCCGCTTTCGGTCGGGCTGGCATCCAAGCGCGTCCCGCTGCCGCTGACGCCGTACAGCGAGGCCACGCCTTCGCCCTTGCCATGCGCCAGCTGCAACTCGCGCACCAGCGCATCGGTCTGCTTCAGCGGCGTGCCGGCGGGCAGCTTCACCGTCATCTCGAAGCGGTCCTGCGCCAACTGCGGGATCAGGTCGGCACCGAGCATCGGCACCAGCGCCATGGTCGCCACGAAGATGATCGTCGCCACGCCCAGCACCTTGCCGGGATGGGCCAGCGCGCTCGGCAGCAGGCGCAGGTAACCGCGCTCGGCACCCGCGTAAGGCTTCATTGCCAGATCGCTGGCCCTGCGCATCACCGGCCCGATCACGGCCACCACGCCGCGCCACACGCGCACCACCAACCAGGCCAGCGCATAGAAGCCCCAGCGCACGGTCGCCACCGCGCCACGACGACCCAACGCAACCGGCTTCTGCCAGCGGTTCTGCGGCTGCCACGGTGCGTTCGGCGCTTCTTCCGGGAACGCCAGCGGCGGCCGTCCCTTCAGCGAGCTGAGCATTGGAATCAGGGTCATCGACACCAGCAGCGAGATCGCAATAGCGATCGCCACGGTCAGCGCCTGGTCACGGAACAGCTGCCCGGCAATGCCTTCGACGAACACCAGCGGCAGGAACACGGCGATGGTGGTCAGGGTCGAGGCGACCACCGCCATGCTCACTTCGCGGGTACCGGCAATGGCCGACTGCAGGATGCCCAGCCCACGTTCGCGCGCCTTGGCGATGCTCTCCAGCACCACGATCGAATCGTCCACCACCAGGCCGGTGGCCAAGGCCAGGCCACCCAGTGACATCACGTTCAAGCTCAGGCCGAGCTGGCCCATGAAGAAGAACGTGGCGATGATCGAGACCGGCAGCGACAGGCTGATCACGAAGGTGCTCCAGCCATCACGCAGGAACAGGAAGATGATCAGGATCGCCAGCAGGCCACCGATCACCGCGTCCTTCTTGACGTCGGCGATGGCGTGCTCGATGAAGCGCGACTGGTCCTCGATCGTGGTCATCTCGACATCGGCCGGGAACGTGCCCTTGATCTGCTCCAGGCGCTTGCGCAGCGCTTCGGCGGTGGACACGGTGTTGGCGTCGCCTTCCTTGTAGATCGCCAGCTCGACCGATTCCTTGCCGCCCAGGCGGATCACCGCTTCGCGTTCCTTGTAGCCCTGGCGCACGGTGGCCACGTCCTTCAGGCGCACCGGCACACCGTTGGCGACCACGCTGGAACCGCCGCCGGACGATGCGCTCTGTGCCGCCGACGCCGCCGCGATGGCCGCCGCCGAACCGGTCGAGGCGGCAATGTTGAACATCTGCTGCAGCGCCGAATCCGCCGCGCTGCCGTTCGACGCCTGGGTGGTGACCAGCAGGTTGCGGATCTCCTCCAGGTCGGCGAACTGGTTGACGGTACGTACCAGGAAGCGCTGCGAACCTTCCTCCAAGCGGCCGCCGGAGATGTTGATGTTCTCGTCCTTCAGGCGCTTGATGACGGTGTCGATCGGCAGGTTCAGCTGGGCAAGCTTCTGCTGGTCGATGTCGACCTGGATCTCGTCTTCCAGGCCGCCGCCGACCTTGACCGCAGCGACGCCGGTGACCGGCTCCAGCTTCTTCTTCAGGTCTTCATCGGCATAGCGGCGCAGGCCGGTCAGCTCGCGGATCGCGTCGGCATCGCTGGCCGGTGCGGTCTTGCTGGACAGCACCAGGCGCATGATCGGCTCGGTGGACGGATTGAAGCGCAGCAGCACCGGAGCCTTGGCCTCCAGTGGCAGGTTCAGCGCTTCCATCTTGTCGCGCACCTCCAGGCTGGCCTGGTCCATGTTGGTGCCCCAGGCGAACTCCAGCACCACGTCGCTCTGGCCGGTGCGCGAGACCGACTTCAGCTTGCGCAGGTTCTTGACCACGCCCACCGCTTCTTCGACCGGCTGGGTGATCAACGTTTCGATTTCGGTCGGCGCCGCACCGGTGTATTCGGTGCGCACGGTCAGCGTCGGGTAGCTCAGGTCGGGCAGCAGGTTGACCTTGAGGTTGCCCAGCGCGATCAGGCCGAACAGCAGCAGGGTGACCGTGCACATGGCGATGGTCACGCGGCGGCGGGTGGCGAACTCCACCAGGCCGCCGCGCATGCCGGCGGCGGCGCCGTCGCTCGCCGGCGAGGCACCGTGGTCGTGGCCCGGGGCGGTCATTGCTTGCTCCCGGCCTTGTCTGCGGGCTTGGCGGCCGCTGCGACCGTCTTCGCCTTGGCCTTCGGGTCGGCAATCACCTGCACCGCGGTGCCGTCGCGCAGCGCGACCTTGCCGGCGGTGACCACCTGATCACCGGCCGCCAGGCCATCACGGATCTCCACCCACGGGCCCTCGGCGTAACCCAGCTTGACCGGAACGCGTGCGACCTTGCCTTCGCGCACCCGGAACACCGCCGGCTCACCGTCGTCGAGCAACGAAAGGCGTGGCACCACCAGCGCATCGGCACGCTGGTCGTAATCGATGCGGATGCGTCCGAACATGCCGGGCTGCAGCGCGTGCGCGGCGCCATCGAAGGCGCTGACCACGCGAAACGTGCCGCTGCCCGAATCGACCACCGGTGCGATGCGATCGACGGTACCGGTGAAACTCTGGCCCGGCAGCGCATCGGCAGCCAGCGTCACCGGCTGGCCGGCACGCAGCGTGGCCAGCTCGCGCTCGGGCACGTTGAGCGTGGCTTCCAGCCGCGAGTTGTCGACGATGCGGAAGATCGGCGTGTTGATCTGCACGAAGTTGCCGGTCTTGATCGAGCGCGACGCGATGACGCCGGAGATCGGCGCGACCACCGTCGTGTAGGACAGCTCCAGCGTGGCCAGGCGGTACTGCGCGCGGACGTTCTCCAGGTCATAGCGCAGCTGGTCGACGTCGGCGGCGCTGACCATCTGCTGGCCGACCAGCTTCTGCGCGCGCTGGTAGTTGTTTTCCAGCTTGCGCATCTGCGCTTCGCTCTGCGCCACGGCCAGGCGTGCGCGGTCCGGATCCAGGCGCACCAGCGGCTGGCCGGCGGTCACCCGCTGTCCTTCCTCCACCAGCACCGCCAGCGCCACGCCCGAGGTCTTGGCCACCACCTGCGATTCGGCGCGCGGCTCCAGTGCGGCGGTGCCGGTGTAGCTGGCCGCGACCGCGCGGTGGCTGGCCACCGCCACCTCGACCGGCACAGCGTCGACCTTCTTTTCTTCCTTGGTCTCGGCGGCCTTGGCTTCGGAATTGGGCCCTGCGGCGCAACCGCCCAGCAGCAGGGAGGTGGAGATCAGCAGTGCGGCAGCGCAGATTCCGCTGCGACGGCCGGACAGGAAGGTTGGGTGCGACATCGTCAGGTCCCTGGAGGATGCGTGGACAGGTGTGGTAGCAAAGTAATGCACCACTTCACGGCAACACCATATCCCAAAGGTCATGGTGTCTTCACGCCACGGGTCGGCCCACCCCCATTTCAGCTAGATGAAACCTGAGGCTATACTCGGGTCGTTCCGTACCCCACGCCGGAACGACCAGACCCGAATCCCCGGAAACGACACCATGCGCCCGCAGCCGCTCGCCGCTTGTCTCGCTCTGGCCGTCCTCCTGCCCTTTGGGGCCGCCGCACAGCCCGCTCCTGCTTCTGCTCCTGCAACACCCGCCCCGGCCCCGGCTCCCGCCGCTGTGCCGGCGCCGGCCGCGCCTGCCGGCAACTTCGACAATGGCCGCGTGCTGGCCTACACCTGCCAGGGGTGCCACGGCATCACCGGGTACAAGAACGCCTATCCCAGTTATCGGGTGCCGAAGATCGGCGGCCAGACCCAGCAGTACCTGGCCCAGGCCCTGGCCGAGTACCGCCAGGGCAAGCGCCGGCACCCAACGATGCAGGCGCAGTCGATGAGCTTCAGCGAACAGGAGATCGCCGATCTCTCTGTTTACCTGTCCACCGTCAAGTAAGGCCCGCCCATGTCGAAAGCCGCGCATCCGATGCGTCATGCCATCGCCCTGTCCGTTGCCCTGCTGCTGGCCGCCTGTTCGCAGTCGCAGGTGGAAAACAGCGAGAAATCCGCCGCCGACCCGGGCCATGCCAGCGGCGAACACGGTTCTTCCTCATCGGCCGGCCTGCCTGCAGGCCGCGAGGCCGCCGGCGAAGCCCGCGCCAAGGTGAAGGGCAAGGCCACCAACCAGAGCTGCATCGACTGCCACGGGGCGGACGGCAATGCGCCGATCGATGCGACGTACCCGAAGCTGGGTGGCCAGTACGGTGACTACCTGGCGCATGCCCTGCAGGCCTACCGCGCCGGTGATCGCCAGCATGCGCTGATGACACCGCAGGCGAAGGACCTGAGCGATCAGGACATTGCCGATCTGGCCGCGTACTTCGGCAGCCGGCCGAGCCAGCTGCGGGATCTGCACGGGGTCAAATGACGGCCGGCCCCGGTGGGTGCGGACCTTGGTCCGCACTGATGCCGCCATCCACGCATGGCGTGGATCTACCAGGCATCGGCTCCGGTAGGTGCGGACCTTGGTCCGCACTGATGCCGCCATCCACGCATGGCGTGGATCTACCAGGCATCGGCGTCGGTGGGTGTGGACCTTGGTCCGCACTGATGCCGCCATCCACGCATGGCGTGGATCTACCAGGCATCGGCGTCGGTGGGTGCGGACCTTGGTCCGCACTGATGCCGCCATCCACGCATGGCGTAGATCTACCAGGCATCGGCGTCGGTGGGTGCGGACCTTGGTCCGCACTGATGCCGCCATCCACGCATGGCGTGGATCTACCGGGCATTGGCTCCGGTAGGTGCGGACCGTTGGTCCGCACGAACCCGACCGGCGCTCAGCCTTCCAGTTCTTCCCAGCGCGCGTACGCGGCATCCAGCTCGGCCTGGACCTTGGCCAGCTGCTGCGTGTGCGCCGTCACTTCGGCACTGCTGCGGGTGTAGAACGAGGGGTCGTTCATCGCCGAGGTCAGCCCTTCGACGTCGCCTTCCAACTTCTCGATGGTCTTGGGCAGCTGTTCCAGTTCGCGCGCTTCCTTGTAGGCCAGCTTGCGCTTGGGCGCGGCGGGGGTAGCCGCCGCAGCAGCCGGTGCCGCTGCGGCCGGCTTTGCTGCCGGGGCCGCGGCAGGTGCGGCGATGCTGGCCGCATAACGCTGCCAGTCGCTGTAGCCGCCCACGTACTCGCCGATCACGCCGTCGCCTTCCATCACCAGCGTGGAGGTCACCACGTTGTCGATGAAGTCACGGTCGTGGCTGACCAGCAGCAGGGTGCCGGTGTACTCGCCCAGCAGCTCTTCCAGCAGCTCCAGGGTTTCCACGTCGAGGTCGTTGGTCGGTTCGTCCATCACCAGCAGGTTGGACGGCTGCGCGAACAGCTTGGCCAGCAGCAGGCGGTTGCGCTCGCCACCGGACAGGCGGGTGATCGGCGCACGCGCGCGTTCCGGGGTGAACATGAAGTCCTGCAGGTAGGCATGCACGTGCTTGCGCTTGCCGTTGAACTCGAGGAAATCACGGCCTTCGGCCACGTTCTCGATCGCGCTCCAGTCTTCGCGCAGCACCGCGCGGTACTGGTCGAAATAGGCGATCTGCAGGTTGGTACCGGGATTGACTTCACCCTTCTGTGGCTGCAGTTCGCCCAGCAACAGCTTCAGCAGCGTGGTCTTGCCGCTGCCGTTGGGGCCGATCAGGCCGATGCGGTCGCCGCGCAGGATGGTGGTGCTGAAGTCGCGCACCATGGTGCGCTCGCCGAAAGCGAACGAAATGTCCTTGACGTCGATGACCTTCTTGCCCGAGCTGACGCCCTGGGCGGCTTCCATCTTGACGTTGCCGCTGAGGTCGCGGCGCTGCGAGCGCTCAGTGCGCATCGCTTTCAGGCGGCGCACGCGGCCTTCGTCGCGGGTTCGACGGGCCTTGATGCCCTGGCGGATCCAGACTTCTTCCTGCGCCAGCAGCTTGTCGAAGCGTGCGTTTTCCTGCGCCTGCGCGTTGAGGCGTTCCTCGCGGCGGCGCTCGTAGTTGGCCCAGTCGCCCGGCCAGCTGGTGACCTGGCCGCGATCGATCTCGACGATGCGGGTGGCCAGCGCACGCAGGAAGCGGCGGTCATGGGTGACGAACACCACGCTGCCGCTCCAGCCCTTCAGGAACGCTTCGAGCCAGTCGATGGCTTCGATGTCGAGGTGGTTGGTCGGTTCGTCCAGCAGCAGCACGTCCGGACTGGACACCAGCGCGCGCGCCAGCAGCACGCGGCGCTTCATGCCGCCGGACAGGCGGCCGAATTCGGCTTCGCCATCGAGGTCGAGCTTGGTCAGGGTTTCGCTGACGCGCTGGTCCAGGCCCCAGCCGTTGGCGGCGTCGATCTTGGCCTGCACGTTGCCCAGCGCTTCGCCATCGAAGACCTCGGCGTGGCTGAGGTGGTGGAACTCGGCCAGCCACTGGCCCAGTTCGCCCAGGCCATCGGCGACGACGTCGAACACCGAGCCGGCGGCGCCATGCGGCACTTCCTGCTCCAAGCGGGTGACGCGCACGCCCTGCTGCACGCGGACTTCGCCGTCATCGGGCTTGTGGTCGCCGGACAGCAGCTTGAGCAGGGTGGATTTGCCGGCGCCGTTGCGGCCGATCAGGGCGATGCGTTCGCCCGGCTCGATCGACAGTTCGGCCTTTTCCAGCAACAACGGGCCGCCGACGCTGAAGTCGACGTTCTGCAGAGTAATCAGAGGCATCCGGATATTGTACGGGTTGGGGGCGTCGGCCGGGTTGCACCCGGCACCCGCAGAGGCAACGGCCGCAGCCAAAGCAACGTCAAAAGCGGCTTACGGTGGCAGGCGGGGCGGTGTGGGGCTGCAGGACACGCCGTAAACCCGTCCCTGGGGGCTCGATGGCGCCATCCATGGCGCCAACGGTCCTGCAGCCCCACACCGCCCCGCCTCTGACGGTTCATCGCGATCTGTCGGAACGGCATTCTGCTCTGGTGGGTGCCGACCTTGGTCGGCACGGTAGATCCACGCCATGCGTGGATGAGCGCTACAGAGAAGTGTCGAGAGATGGAATCGACCGGGAATCTGATGGCCTACCCCACCTCCCCCAACAACGCCTGCAACCCCGGCAGCCAGTGCTTGCCGGGGTGGCGTACCAGCCACAGGGTGCGCTGCAGGGCCGGCAGCGGGGTGTCCAGCACGCGCAGGCGGCCCAGCGCCAGCGGCTCTTCCAGCGCGTGGCGCGAGAGGCAGGCCAGGCCGAGGCCGGCGATCGCGGCCTGCTTGATCGCTTCGGTATTGCCCAGCTGCAGGGTTTGGGCGAATCCGCGCAGGTGCGGCAGCAGCGCCTGTTCGACCGCCTCACGGGTGCCGGAGCCGGGTTCGCGCAGCAGCCAGCGCGCGCGGCGTAGTTCATCCAGTGTCCATCGCGCCGGGGCGTCGGCGGCCGCGACGATCACCAAGGGATCCTGCTGCCAGGCAGTCACCTGCAGGCCACGCTCATGGCACGGGCCTTCAATCAGGCCGGCATCCACATCAAGGCGCTGCACGGCGGCAACCACACCTGCGCTGTTGTCGATGCGCAGGTCGACCTCGGCCTGCGGCGCCTGCCGCAGCAGCTCGGCGATGCGCGGCGGCAGCAGGTAGTTGCCGATGGTGGTACTGGCGGCCAGCACCAGCCGCAGTGGCGCCCCCTGCGCCAGGTCGCCGCCCGCGGCCAGCTGCCGCTCCAGGTCGGCGGCGTTGACCAACAGCGTGCGCGCCGGCTCCAGCAGTGCGCGGCCATGTCCGTTCAGGGCCAGGCGGCGGCCGATGCGGTCGAACAGCGGCGTACCGAAATGTGCCTCCAGCTCCTGCAGGGCGGCACTGCTGGCCGACTGCGAGAGTGCGATGGCCTGACCGGCGGCGGTGGTGCTGCCGTGATCGGCGATGGCGACGAAGACCTGCAGCTGGCGCAACGTCAGGCGCATGGAAATTACCCGTTCTATAGGTAGGTTTCACCCATATTATTCGTTTTACAGGTCAATCACACAGGCGCACGCTGGCGCCATCACTCCAGCCCCGCCCTCGTCATGAACGCCCCTGCCCTCTCCCCCTGGTCCCTGCCCGCCTTGCGCCAACGCTGGCAACCGCGCCTGCCCGGCCTGTTGCTGGTCGGCCTGATCGCGGCGGCGTCGCTGTACCTGGCCGAGCTGTCGTGGCTGCAGGCGCATGGCCTGAGCGCGCTGACCGTGGCCATCGTCGGCGGCATCGTGATCGGCAACACGTTCTATCCACGGCTGGCACCAAGCAGCGCTGCCGGCGTCGGTTTCTCCAAGCACTGGCTGCTGCGCGCCGGCATCGTGTTGTACGGCCTGCGCCTGACCTTCCAGGACATCGGCCATGTCGGCGTCAGCGGTGTGCTGATGGACGTGCTGGTGGTCGCCAGCACCTTCGGGCTGGCCTGCTGGCTGGGCGTGCGCATTTTCAGGATGGAGCGCGAGGCGGCGATGCTGATCGGTGCCGGCAGCGCGATCTGCGGCGCGGCCGCGGTGATGGCCGCCGAGCCGGTGGTGCGCGGCCGCGCAGCACAGGTCACGGTGGCGGTATCGACGGTGGTGGTGTTCGGCACGCTGGCGATGTTCCTGTACCCGGCACTGTATGCACTGGTGCAGTCGCATGGCTGGCTGGCCATGGACGCACGCCAGTACGGCCTGTTCACCGGCGCGACGGTGCATGAAGTGGCGCAGGTGGTGGCCGCAGGCCGTGCGGTCAGTGAAGCCGCCGCCGATACCGCGGTGATCACCAAGATGGTGCGGGTGATGCTGCTGGCGCCGTTCCTGGTGGCGCTATCACTGTGGCTGGCGCGCGGCGGCAAGGCCAGCGCCGACGGCAGCAAGGCGCGCATCGTGGTGCCGTGGTTCGCATTCGGTTTCGTGGCGGTGGCCGGGTTCAACTCACTGCATCTGCTTCCGGCCGGCCTGCAGGCCGGGCTGGTGCAGCTGGATACCGTGCTGCTGGCGATGGCGATGGCCGCACTCGGCCTGACCACTCACGTCTCGGCGCTGCGCCAGGCGGGGCTGAAGCCGCTGCTGTTGGCCTTGATCCTGTTTGCTTGGCTGCTGTTTGGTGGCCTGGCGATCCACCAGGGCGTGCTGGCGGTGCTGGGCTGAGCAAGAGCGTGCCGACCAAGGTCGGCACCCACCAGTAGATCCACGCCATGCGTGGATGGCGGCTCCGATGGGGGCAGGAGCCCTTTCCTGCGGAAAGCGATCCGACCCCACCCCATTAGACGGGGGCGGCCGCGCGGACGGGTACAATGCGCCATGACTGACTTCTCGACCCTGCCGCTGAGCCCGGCCCTGCAGCCCGGCCTGGATGCCCTCGGCTACACCACCCTCACCCCCGTGCAGGCGCAGAGCCTGCCGGCCATCCTCGATGGCCGTGATGTGATCGCACAGGCGCCGACCGGCAGCGGCAAGACCGCCGCCTTCGGCCTGGGCCTGCTGCAGTCCATCGACCCCAGCCTGATCCGCGTGCAGGCGCTGGTGCTGTGCCCGACCCGCGAACTGGCCGACCAGGTCGGCAAGCAGATCCGCAAGCTGGCCACCGGCATTCCCAACCTGAAGCTGCTGCTGCTGGTGGGCGGCGTGCCGCTGGGCCCGCAGCTGGCGTCGCTGGAAGGCCACGACCCGCACGTGGTGGTCGGCACGCCCGGCCGCGTGCAGGAACTGGCACGCAAGCGCGCGCTGAATCTGGGTGCGGTGCGCACGCTGGTGCTGGACGAGGCCGACCGCATGCTCGACATGGGCTTCGAGGAGCCGATCCGCGAGATCGCCGGCCGCACCCACAAGGATCGCCAGAGCCTGCTGTTCTCGGCCACCTTCCCCGACAGCATCCGTGCCATGGCACGCGACCTGCTGCGCGACGCGGTGGAAGTGACCGTGGAAGGCGCCGACCAGGCACCGGCGATCCGCCATCTGTTCTGCGAGGTGGAACCGGCACACCGACAGAAGGCACTGGCCGGCCTGCTGCTGAAGTACACACCGGAATCGGCGGTGGTGTTCTGCAACACCCGCAAGGACGTGGACGAAGTGGCCAACTCGCTGCAGCAGTTCGGCTTCTCCGCCCTCGCCCTGCACGGCGACATGGAGCAGCGCGACCGCGAGGAAGTGCTGCTGTTGCTGGCCAACCGCAGCTGCAACGTGCTGGTGGCCAGCGACGTGGCCGCGCGCGGGCTGGACGTTGAAGAGCTTGCGGCGGTGATCAACTACGAACTGCCGACCGACGTGGAGAGCTACCAGCACCGCGTGGGCCGTACCGGCCGCGCCGGTGCCAGCGGCCTGGCGATCAGCCTGGTGGCCGGCCGCGAAAAGAACCGTGCCGAAGCGATCGAAGCGCAGATGGGTCAGCCGCTGGACTGGCAGAAAACGCCGCTGGCGACTTCGCGCCCGGCCGAACTGCCGCAAGCGGCGATGCGCACGCTGCGCATCGATGGTGGCAAGACCGACAAGCTGCGCCCGGGCGATATCCTCGGTGCGCTGACCGGTGACGCTGGCCTGTCGAGCAAGTTCATCGGCAAGATCGCGATCTTCCCGACCCGCTCCTACGTGGCGATTGCCCGTGAGCAGGCCAACAAGGCCGTGGCGAAGCTGGAAGCCGGCAAGATCAAGGGCCGTCGATTCCGTGTGCGGATGATGTAATGACCTGACCGGGTGGGTGCCAACCAAGGTTGGCAACTACCGGTTCACGGCAATTCGCTCTGGTAGGTGCCAACCTTGGTTGGCACTCACCCTACGATCAGAACACCAGTTCGGTGTGCAGTGGCAGATCCGCTTCCCAGCGGGCGCGGCCGCCGAGGCCGTCCAACTCGACCAGCACGCCGGCGCCGACCACGTCGACCCCCAGGCGGCGCACCAGCGACAACGCGGCGACCAGCGTACCGCCGGTAGCCAGCACGTCATCGATGATCGCCACGCGCGCGCCGGACGGCAGCGCATCGGCGTGCACCTCGATGCAGTCGCTGCGGTATTCCAGCGTGTACTCCTCGCGCAGTACCTGGCCCGGCAGCTTGCCCGGCTTGCGCACCGGCACGAAGCCCACGCCCAGTTCCAGCGCCATCGCGGCACCGAGGATGAAGCCTCGCGATTCAATGCCGACCACTGCATCCAGCTTCTGGTCGCGCCAACGGTCGGCCATCGCGGTGATGGCACCACGGAAGTCCTCGCCGTGGGCGAGCAGCGGCATGATGTCCTTGAACAGGATGCCGGGCTTGGGGAAGTCGGCGATGTCGCGCAGGCGGGAGGCCCACTGCGGAGCGACGAGGGCGTCGGTCATGTCACGTTGGTTATCTGATGGCGGCATAGGGTACCTGTTCCGGGCGCCGCCTGCCTGGTGAGGGGTGTCGGCCGGGCTGCGCCCGGCACCTGCAGAGGCTTAAAGCCAAGGCGACGGCAAAAGCTCGTTTCCTGAGGGATGGCGGGGTGGGTCCGGTTGCGGGAGACGCCGTAAACCCATCCATGGGGGCTTGGCCGCGGCATCCATGCCGCGGACACTCC
>NZ_JAXAXL020000011.1:56476-165783 GCF_047497515.2 Stenotrophomonas maltophilia | reverse complement strand
ATGGTGGTTCATCCGGGCTCTTTGGGGGCTGGACAGGTGTGGTAACCACCATTTTCCAAAGATGCCCCGGATGAACAACCTACCGAGAGATCACAGTTAGTCGACTCGCGCGCGCAGCGGGGGATTTTCAGGGATCCAGGCAGAGCAGTCGACTGACAGTCGACTCTACCGAAGCAGCGATAGAAGCAACGGCGGCGGGTACGCGCGACCTGCACGCAGCGGACGGAAGTAACCGCAGTTGGCGTAGAAGTCAGCATCCTGTCCTTCATGCCAGCCCGGGATGCCCGCCAGCGGCAGCGGCCGCAGTTGCAGCGGATCGGTCAGCGCCCTGCCCTCGCGGATGGCGGCGGCCACCTCGGCGATGCAGTGATCATCATCCCCCTGCACCACCACGCACTTGCCCACCAGCAGGCGGCCCGGCAGCAGCGCCTGCTCCATCAGTGCATGGCCAAACACTGCCGCAACGGCCACAGCACCGCTTCGCCAGTGCCTCGGCTCGAACAGCGTTGACCACGCGTGCGCGTCCCATGCCGCCAGCACCGCGACATCACGCACGCGCACGATGACCCCGGTTTCATCGAACTGGGTCAGTGCAGCCTGTGCACGGTTGCGTTGGCCGACAGGCATGGCCTCGATATGCAGGCACTGCTGCGCGTTGAGCGCCAGCTTCACCTGCGGATGCCGCGCCCACACCAAGGCATTGAACAGGTCGTGCCAGTTGTCGGCGCGGGTGGCGATACAACCTTCGGCGATGCGTGCTTCATAGTGCAGGCCGTCAGCCAGCAACGCGGCATCCTGTTCAACCAGGCGCTTGTCGGGTAATTCCAGCCGCGCATTGAGCGCAGCGATGGACGGCCATGCAGCGCCGTCCAGCAGGTCACGGAAGTCCTGCAACCCGCCAAACAGCGGATGCTTGAATACCCCTGGGTCGACCGCCGCACGCGGCGGCGGCACGAAGCGCCGTGGGCCGCCGTTGTCACCGGCGGCGGCGGTCACAGCACCTTGAGATCAAACGCCGGGCGGGAGGCAGCCGCCAGCGCATCACCGTACAGGTCGTGCTCGTCGCTCTCGGTGATTTCCACGTCGACGAATTCGCCCACGCGCAGCGGCACCTGGTCAGCGTTCTGGATGTGCACCAGGCCGTCGATCTCCGGCGCGTCGGCCTTGGAACGGGCGACGGCGATGTCACCTTCGATGGCATCGACCAGGCATTGCTGCACGGTGCCGATCTTGGCTTCCAGCCGCGCGGCGGAAATCTGCGCCTGCTTCTCCATGAAACGGGCCAGGCGTTCCTGCTTCACGTCCTCCGGCACCGCATCGGGCAGATCGTTGGCAGTGGCGCCTTCAACCGGCGAGTAAGCGAACGCACCCACGCGGTCCAGCTGCGCTTCGTCGAGGAACGACAGCAGCTCTTCGAACTCGGCCTCGGTCTCGCCCGGGAAGCCGACGATGAAGGTCGAACGCACGGTGATGTCCGGCGCGATGCGGCGCCAGTTCTGCACACGCTCGAGTGTTTTCTCGACCGCACCCGGACGCTTCATCAAGCGCAGGATGCGCGGGCTGGCGTGCTGGAACGGGATATCCAGGTACGGCAGGATGCGGTTCTCGGCCATCAGCGGCACTACTTCGTCCACGTGCGGGTACGGGTAGACGTAGTGCATGCGCACCCAGGCATCCAACTCCGACAGGCCTTCGCAGAGCGCCTTCAAGCGGGTCTGGTAGGCCTTGTTGCGCCACATCTTCTCGGCGTACTTCACGTCCACGCCGTAAGCCGAGGTGTCCTGTGACACCACCAGCAGCTCGCGCACGCCACCACGCACCAGTCGCTCGGCTTCACGCAGCACTTCATCGACCGGGCGCGAAACCAGCTTGCCGCGCATCGACGGGATGATGCAGAAGCTGCACTTGTGGTTGCAGCCTTCGGAAATCTTCAGGTAGGCATAGTGCCGCGGCGTCAGCTTGATGCCGTAGTCGGGCACCAGGTCGACGAACGGATCGTGCTTGGGCGGCAGTGCTTCATGCACCGCTTCCATCACGCTCTGGTAGTCCTGCGGGCCGGACACCGCCAGCACATTCGGGTATGCCTCGCGGATCTGCTCCGGGCGCTTGCCCAGGCAGCCGGTGACGATGACCTTGCCATTCTGGTTCATCGCCTCGCCGATCGCATCCAGCGACTCGGTGACTGCCGAATCGATGAAGCCACAGGTGTTGACCACCACCACGTCGGCCGAATCATAGGACGGCACGATGTCGTAGCCCTCCGAGCGGAGCTGGGTGAGGATGCGCTCGGAATCGACGAGGGCCTTCGGGCACCCCAATGAAACAAACCCTATACTTCTACGATCCGACACGACTTTGACCTGGCGCTATGGCTACAAAGGCGAGAGTTTACAGCTACTTGCGCTTCAGTGATCCAAAACAGGCCGCCGGCAGCAGTGCCGACCGCCAGCTCGAATACGCCAGGCGGTGGGCGGCAGAGCATGGAATGGCGCTCGACGCGGCCCTATCCATGCAGGATGAGGGCCTATCGGCCTATCACCAGCGGCATGTGACTAAGGGTGCACTGGGCGTCTTCCTGGCCGCGATCGATGAGGGCCGCATCCCGTCGGGGTCCGTCCTGATCGTTGAAGGTCTCGACCGGCTGAGCCGCGCAGAGCCCATCCAAGCGCAGGCTCAGTTGGCTCAGATCATCAATGCCGGGATCACCGTGGTAACCGCCAGCGACGGCCGCGAGTACAACCGGGCCGGCCTCAAGGCCCAGCCCATGGACCTGGTCTACAGTCTGCTGGTGATGATCCGGGCCCACGAGGAATCCGACACCAAGAGCAAGCGGGTGCGCGCGGCGATCCACCGGCAATGCAAGGGGTGGCAGGACGGGACTTGGCGCGGCGTCATCAGGAACGGCAAGGACCCGAGCTGGACCCGGCTGGACCCGGAGACCAAAACGTTCCAGCTCGTGCCCGAGCGAGCCGAGGCGGCGAAGCTGGCAATTCGTATGTTCAGAGACGGCCACGGAGCGGTCAGGATCATGCGCACCCTTGCCGAAGAAGGCCTCCAGTTGACCAACGGCGGCAACCCGGCAGGCCAGCTCTATCGGATCCTGCGCAACCGAGCCCTGATCGGTGAAAAGGTCCTGGAGATCGATGGCGAAGAGTACCGCCTGGCCGGGTACTACCCGCCCCTCTTGAGCGCCGAGCAGTTCGCAGACCTGCAGCAGGCGACCGAGCAGCGTGCGAAACAGAAGGGCACCGGGGAGATTCCCGGCCTGATCACCGGCTTGCGGATCTCCTACTGCGGATACTGTGGGTCGGCCATGGTCGCGCAGAACCTGATGAATCGCGGCCGCCGCGACGATGGCAGCCCGCAGCACGGGCATCGGCGGCTGATCTGTGTGGGTAACTCCCAGGGCATGGGCTGCGCGGTCGCCGGCAGCTGCAGCGTGGTGCCTATCGAACACGCGATCATGAGCTACTGCGCCGACCAGATGAATCTGGCCAGATTGCTTGAGGGTGGGGATAGATCGGAGGCGCTGAGCGGCAGATTGGCCGTCGCGCGGGCGCGGGTGGCTGACACCACCGCGAAGATTGAGCGGATCACCGACGCCATGCTGGCCGATGATGCTGGAGAGGCGCCGGCCGCGTTCAAGCGCCGGGCAAGAGAGCTGGAGGCGACACTGGCCGAACAAGAGGCAGATGCCGAGTTGCTAGAGCGCGAGCTAGGTGCGCTGGCCAGCAGCCCCACGCCGGCCGTGGCCAAAGCGTGGGCGGACCTGCAGACAGGTGTGCGCGCCCTAGACTACGAGGCGCGGACGAAAGCCCGACAGCTGGTAGCCGACACCTTCGAGCGCATCTCGATCTATCACCGGGGAACCGAGCCGGAGCAGACGCGGTCCTGGAAGGGCACCATAGATCTGGTGTTGGTAGCGAAGCGAGGCAGCGCGCGCATCCTGCATGTGGACCGCCAGACGGGTGAATGGCGGGGAGGCGAAGAAGTCCGAGATCTGCCGGATGATCCCATTCAGTAGCCGGCTCAGACGCCCCGCCGCAGCTGATCCAGCCCTTCCCTCACCCACGCCTTACGGGCGTCCTTCGGGCGGGGCTTAGTCGCCGGCGGCTTGGCCGGCTCCAACGCTTCCTTGACCCTCGCCGTGGCGGTGGCTGTCGCCTCGGCCAGGCGCCGGGCCTGTTGCTGCTGCTCGCGGGTTGGCGGAAGGCCGGGCGGTGGCGGTGCCGGCTGAATCGGGGTGCCGTCGGTCAAGCGGGCAACGGCCTCGCGTAAAGGCAGGCTGGAGTACAGCCTGGCGGCGCACCACCGTTCGGCGTAGCGCTTGCCCTGAGACACGCTGGCGGCAAAAACCTTCTTGGTCTCGAAGATCTTCCGCGCATCCAAATGAAGACGGACACCACGGCCGGGAGCCGGAGTGATGTTGGCGACTGAGCGCCCGTTCCACCACAAGTCCCAACGCTCCCCGTTCTGGACCCAGCCAGACGGGATCGGCGCGGTGCGGAAGCCTTGGTAGGTGGAGGGGATCATGGCCGGGAGGATACGACCGGCGGTCGCAGATCCTGCGAACGCGGCGGCCCTCTGCCTGAACCGTTCGGAATTGGTGCCGGCACGGCGCTGCTCATGCGCCCCCGGGTTGAGCTGCCTACGGCCCCGGATCCAGCAATGTCACCGAGTGGGCAGATACGACTGCGCAGTTAGAAGATCACTCAATATCGGAACACATCACTGCGGCCACGTTTTTTTGTGGCCACGTTTTTATTGGCGATACCGGTTCTTTTTGGCGTAAATCCAAATGGCCAGAGCGAACAGTACGACTAACCCCACCCCTCGGAACCCCGGTGTGGCCCACCACACATATGCCGGATCAAGTCCGCGCTCAATGAAGAAATCGGGTGTACGGCTGCCCTTGGCAACGATGATCGGCCAAGAGGCGAAAAAGAACCCGGGAAGCAGGATCGGCCAGGGATTGCTCCATTCGGCTTGACTGGCGACCCAAGAACAGGCGCCGTATAGAACCAACAACAGCACGAAGCCTTTCAGGAAATCCAACGTAACTTCAAAACTAACGCCGAGCTGTCTCGACAGCCACCAGACGAAGCCGGCCAAAACAATCGAAGCAATCACTACCAACGTGGCAGCACTGTCGCCTTCTCTCATTAAAGTGCATCCCTTCGCTCTTTGTTGGAAGGATATCGGCGAGTAATCCAAGAACTTTAGCGCTGATCAAGCGCTGATGGTGCAGCGAGCCCCTACGATGCGTAGCCCATGGCCAACCAACTGCGATCAATCAATAGTTCGTTACGTCCACCGCCATGACGATCCCGACCACGGCCTGATTGGGCGAGCCGCCTGTTCCGATCTTCGGGATGGTGATGGCGTTGCCGAACAGCCCATGCTTTCCGTTCACGCCCTGCCCGTTTCCGATCCCCATCACGGTGAAACTATTCTGGAAAGTGCTGGTTGCCGGCGCGCAGATCACCCCGGCCACCGTCTTGCCGGTGAAGTCGGGAAACCTGTCCTCTTCCATACCGCCATTGGGGAAGACGCCACCTACACCAATGATCCGCATTGGCTTGGCGCCTAACGCATACGTCAGACGGACGTTCTCATCCCACAGCGCCAGATACTGCGCATCCTCGTTGGTGGGGCGATCGAACACGTAGGCCCAACCCTGCAGGCGCGCGGGCGTATTGGTCCACAACGTCAGCCTGAACTGGTTGGCACCGATCTCCTGAAGCTGGGGAAAGAATGGGTAGGGGTCGCCGATGAATGCCACCATCGGGGCCTCGGCGTTAAGGATCATCTCCGCATATTTCCAGTTGCCTCCCGGGTTGTTGCCCGGGTAGATCACTGGGGATACGTCGATGCGGATTCTCTGCTTCAGCACCAGCGATGGCGTGTCCTCGCTGATCAGCGTGGTGCCGGAATCGCTCAGAATCTCTACTGCTACTTTCGCCATTAGCGCACCCCATAGTAGAACTTGACCGGCTTGATGGTGCCGACGTACTGACCGCTGCCGTTCTTGTTGAGTGCCCAGTACACCCGACCATTCGCGTAGCCAACCACGGGGACGTAGCCCAGCGAGTCAGAGGGAATGATGGGAATGTAGAAGAACTCCCCTGGTGGCAGGTTGGCTGCGAAGCCATTTCCTGGTGTTGCATCCGACCACGCAAAGCCGCACAGCAGGCCTAATCGGCTTGCAAGGTCCCATAGCCGATTGCCGTTCTCATCGTTCACTTCCAACACAATCTGCATGTGGCCTCCTGTGGGTTGGGGAGGGCTGGTGTTCCAGCCCTCCATGATTGCTACGGCGCGATGCCCCACCGCATCCGCATTCGCCCGTTCTGGTCGTAGATGCGAAAGTGGCCGTCGCTGTACTCGATGCGCATACCGTTCGAAGGCGACGACAAACGGAACATGTCGGCTAGCACGTCGAAGGCGCTGACCCCGTTGTTCGAGTCCAGCTTGATACCCGCCACCCTCCCATCTGTACGCACGTTGACGCGCCAGGAGGCATGGCTCTCAAGCCCACCTACGTTGAATGGACTCGGGCCCGTCTGAGATGGGGTCACGACCTCCAACTGCGGCATGGTCAGGCGCAAGAAGTGATCCCCTTGGCCCGAGTCGACGCGGAACTGTAGGTGCGGTCGGATGCGGACGCAGCCCGGCGGTGCCTTGCCACGTACCCATATGCGACTGTGCCCCGATAGATTGTTGCCTCCTGGGAGCGGCGGGAAATACGGGCTGCTGGCCTGCCCCAGATTGTTGCCTTGACCATCAAGGAACGTCATGTCCACCGAGGTGGCCCAGCCACCGCTTGCGTATACGGACATGATGTACTCCTGCCCCTCACGCGCCGCGACTTCCTGCTGGTAGATCACCATATGCCCAGCAGCGTTGTTCACAGTGCCTACCAGGATTAGGCCGGAGCGACCCCACGGGATCCCCCCGTCCTGCTCCCACGTCGAGAGGTACTTCGCCCGGATCTGCAGGCCTTGTGCGGAATACTCACCTCCCCAGCCGTCAAGGTTAAGCAGCTGTGCATTCGCCAGCAGGTTGGGCGACCCAGCAATTGCCCCCATGCTGGTCTGCATTTCCTGCACAACCGCTGCGTCAGCCTTCCCGCCGAGCGAAGTCTGCAATCCTGTGATCTGCTGAGCCTGCGCCGTCTGCGTCTCACCCTGCTGCGTCACCTTGGTACTGAGCTGGTTGAAGCCTGTGGCCGACACATCACCCACCTGCGTCTTCAGGCTGGTCAGGTCGCGCGCCGTTGCGTCCAGCTTGGTGCCCTGCTGGCTCACCGTGGTGGTGAGCCCGGCCGTCGCCGCAGCGTTGGAGCTGATCAGCAGCTCGTCGGTTACGTCGTAGAACTCGATACGGTCAACGAGAACCGTAGCGTCGACGGACCCACGATTGGTGATCCACACCTGGCTCATCGCCTCGGTGCGGTCATCCCCCACCGGATGCTCCAGCATGAAGCGCTGCCAGGCGGTGGTGAGGTTGGGCGTGGTCTGATCGTCGTTGCCCTCCCCGGTGCTGTTGCGAAGCCTGCAGCGCGCGGTCAGCGTTGCGCTCCCCGCCACTACCTTGGCAACGATCACCGTGCGCAGCCGACGGCCGGTACGGCCCATCTTCAGCGGCACCCAGCGCGCATCATTGGCATAGACATACGGTGTCGCCGTCGATCCTGCCTTGTTCACCATCTGAATCGCAGAGCCCTGCTGACCAGCACCGCTTACCCACGTCACATCGCCATTGACCGCACTCGCATTGCCCTTGACGAAGGGCGCCATGCCGCCATCGAACATCGCATTGGCGTTGAGGTTCTCGCCGCGGTTGAACGACGCTGTGACGCCGGCCGACAGGTCCGTGATCTGGTCGGCTTGGGCAGTGATCTTGCCTTCGGCCTGGGTAACACGCGTGTTGAGGACCTGTAACGCCGTACTATTCACTTCCGTTGCGGCTTGCAGCGAGGACACGTCCGACTGCAGCTTGGTGACGCTGGTCGAGGTTGAATCGATCCTGCCCTCGGCCGTCGTCAACCGGGTCGTCAGATTCTGCAGGGCCGTTGCGTTGGCGTCGGTCTTTCCGGATACGTTCGTCAGGTCGCTGCGAAGCGAGGTCAGCAGCCCGGCCTGGGAGGTGATCGTCTCACCCTGCTGGGTCACCTTGGTGCTGAGGTCGGAAATCGCCTGTGCGTTCGCCAGCAGCTCAGTCACCTCTTCCAAGGCAACATCGTCAACCCACAGCGTGCCCGCGGTGTTGTCGGCCAGGATGCTCAGCTGCAACCCCGCAATCGACGTGTTCTCCGGGATTGCGTATACAGCGCTCAGGTACGTCCAAGCTGCTTTGCCAGCAACGAAGGGCGTAGCACCGCCGATCAGCTCCCCGTTCTGGTTCGCCAACCGCAACTTGCTGTTGGACGCGTTGCCATTGAATTCCGGGGTACTGCGATACCAGCAGCTGTAGCGATACTTCTTGCCTGGGCTGGTTGGCAGCGTCGTGCGGCCGTTGGCGTATGCAGCCTTCTGCCGGATGGTTCCCTGATCGAAGCGCACGCACTGACCGCCGGCCCGTCCCTCGCTCGCCGGCCAGCTGGTCCCGGTAGCACCCGGGTCGTAGGTCCAGCCCACGTCCTTGTCGGACTGCCACGAGCCGTTCAGGACCATGTTGCTGCCCTGAGCAATCATCGCCGGCAGCGCGGCATTGATCGACGTGATCGATTGCGCCAGCGCGCTGGTGGTGGTCGCGGTTGCTTCCTGCAGCGCCGTCACCGATGCGGCCGTTGCCAGGGAGCCGGTGCCCACAGGCATCCGCGCTTCCATCGTGCTGATGCGCTGCACCTGTGCCGAGTCCGCAGCCACGCGGGCCTTCAGCTCCTCGTAGGCCAGGCCCGAGGTCAGCTCCAGCGGATCGGACCCGGTGTAGTTGCCTCGCATCTGCACCGCAAGCGTGTTGCGCTGGGCAGCCTCAGCAGCATCGGCCGTGATCCGGGCCTCAGTCTCGGCCTGAACCACCGCGACGGAGGCCCCAGGCTGCGGGCGCCCTACCGCGACGTAGTCGATCAGGAAGTAGTTGGCCACCGACTGCTCGGCGCCCAGCTGCAGGCGGATCGCGTCGACCGTAGCCGGCCACCAGGCAACGTCCTGCACGTCCACGGTGGCCACGCCGCTGGCGTCCCACGCCGGTTCCTGGATAGCGGCGCGCTTCTGCGTGTTCCATGCCTGATCCGTGGTCGTGATCCACTGCAGGAATCCGCCCCAAGCCGGAGAGCCCACACGCTTCACGCGCAGCTTCACGAAGCGATAAGCGCTGCCGTCCACGGCCAAGGCGACCGGCGACTGTACCCACGGCGCGGTGGCGTGGTTGGCAGGCCGCAGCCAGCCATCTGCCAGCGTCGGGGCACCATTGCCCGTCCACCCTTCCACCGTCTGGTTGAACGGCCACAGCTTGATGCTGTCGAACTGCGTACCGCTTCCGGCCGCGACCTCCGACACCGCGCGCGCCAGCGATTCATCGGCGCTCTGACGGATCTGCTGCTCCCGGGTGATATCCGCTTCCCGCTCCAGCTTCTCGTTCAAGATGGCGTCGACACGCGCACGGGCTTCCGCGCTGACCGCATCCATCGCACCGGCAACCGCTTCTGCTCGTGCGCTGGCCTCCGCCGCCAGATCCTGCGCGGCCTTCGACAGCCCCTCTGCGCGCGCCGCCGCCTCGGCCAGGTCCGCATCCATGCGATCGCTGATCTCCTTCTGCAGGTCCCTGCCCAGCTCGGCCTGGCCCTCTTCGACTCCGCCGATCACCTCTCCGAGGTTGGCTTGCAGCTCCTTGCGGATGACCTGCATGGCCACCGACAGATCACCGCTGGTGTTGCGTGAGCGGCAGGCAAACGTCCACTTGCCGCTGGCAGGCACAACCGCTTCAAAGGGCGCAGTGTGGAAGCCGGCCTGCCCCACGGGGGTCATGGCATTCCAATCCGGCGCCACGACACTGCCTTCGGTGTAGCGGATCTCCACGCCCGCGAAGTCCGGAGACTGCGTGGTGGTCTCCAACCAGCCCCAGGTATACAGGCGCACCCCGCCCGACCGCTCTTCCACGTCGAACAGGTCGACCAGCACAGGCGGCTCACCCGCATTGCGGGTGGTATACGTCGCGGTGACCGCTACGCCGGCCAGGCCATCCGGGTTGTACGGCCGGACCGTGACCGGGTAGACGCCAGCACCAGGGATGCGCCAGCTCGCCGATCGCGTGCTCGTGGACGCAACCTGTTCCAGCTCTCCATTGCGATCGACGTCGGACAGCACGCGGATCTCGCCCACCGGGCCGCTGATATCGAACGTGGCCTGCAGTTCGGTGAACAGCGTATCGCCCTGCACCACCTGGCGCTCGGTGATGCGCAGGTTGCTGGCCACCGGCCGGGTGGCCAGCTGCGAACCCTCTGCCGGCGGGATGTAGGTGCCGGTCTTGACGTAGTGCCAGAACTCCGGCCCCTCGGCTACCACGTCGACCGCGGCGCCCTTGAGGTCGTTCTCCGGCTGGATGCCCACAACGCGGACGCGGTAGCCCGGCGTCTGCTTGAAGTCGTAGATCCAGATCGTGTCCCACGCCGGATTGCCGTCGCTGTCGCCCGGCAGCGCGGCGTCGGCCGGCCACGGATCGGCCAGCTCCAGCTGGTCGCTCTCACCGGTGAAGGGAACCACCTTCAGCACGCGGTACACCCGCTCCCCCGGGATGCGCAGGCCGATGAACGCGCTGGTCTGTGCGCGGCCCGGCACCGGCACGTCCAGCTGCAGCGTCACTGTGCGCCCCGGCCCCATGGTCGCGGACAGCACCTGGCCACCGAAGCCCCACTGCGTCAGGTCATGCTGCAGCGCCAGCACCGACATGCGGCCATAGGCCAGGTGTTCGATGTCCGTGCTGTAGCTGATCGACTTGTACTGATACAGGCTCTGCGCCAGATGCCACCGGGCAAGCGTGGCGGCGTGCGCCTCGCTGGTCACGCCCTCCCCCGTCACCTGCGCCGGATTGAGCATGGTAGTCACGCCCGGCGCTGGCACGCGCAAGGTCTTCGCCTCCCACGTAGCGCGGTCCAGGTAGCTGTACTCGATGCCGTCGGCACCGTTGGCCAGCGTGTATTCGACCTGGAACTGACCCTTCTTGATGGTGGCCATGTTGACCACGCCCGACAGAGGCTGCTCATCTGCGGCCCAGGTCACGGCCAGCCGGCCCTTCGGCCAGGCGATCTGCCCGAACCCGGCCAGCGCGATCGCGTCCATCACCGTCTGGTGATTACGCTTGTCGGCGACCTGGTGATCGTAGGTAAAGCCGTTGGCCGCACAGTGCAGCATGAAGGCCTTGAGCGCCTCCACGTCGATCTGACTGTCAGGCAGCCCCATCCCGGCAATGCGAACGCCCGCTGGCGACTTGATGCCGCGGGCGTAGGCCAGGATCTGCGCACCGGGGTTGCTGCTTTCCTCGGTGACCCAGCCAACATCCTCGCCTTTCCACACCGGGATGGGCTGCGCATGGGCCACACAGCGCACCTCGTCCGGGCTGCCGTTGAGCTGCCCGGACGCCTTCATGCGGATGCCAATGCGCGGGATGCCGTCATAGCTGGCGGTGTCCGGCAGCACGCTGACCAGGTTGGTCCAGGTGAAGCTGGCCTGCGCGTTGTTCCCGTCGGTGTTCTGTCCGGTGGTGCGCACCTGCACTTCGTACTGGCCCGGCGCTACGTCCAGCCCGTAGGTGGCCCGACGTGACTTCTGCGTCCGGCCGGCCACACTGTAGGTGCCAAACGCGCGCCAGGCACTTTCGCCTACGGCGCGGTACTGGATCTGGATCTGCTCGCGATTCTCGTACTCGCGGCCCTTCGAATCGGCGTCGAAGATCCGGAAATCGATGTTCACCTGGAGCCGGATCGCCCCCGGGGAGCTGGTGCGCTGAACCCACTTGCTCGGGGTGTGCTTCGGATCGCTGCTGGTGTCATAGATCACACCACCGTCAACGCTGCCCGCCTTGCTGTACAGCGGGATGGTCTGGCTGGGCATGCCGGGGAACCCGTTGTGCCAGACCTGCACGTCCTCAAAGCTGCTCAGCAGCGCATCACCGTTGTAGAGAGCTTCCACGCGCCCCACATTCAGGCCCGGCGTCAGCACCAGCGACAGATACTGCTCATCGCCCTCGTAATTCATGTACGGGTTGCTGGCTACGTCAGGCGCAATGCGCACGCTGCCCAACAGCAACGGCAGGGGTTCGTAGGCACGCGGGCGGTTGCGTGGCGCCGACAGGGAGAAGGCGGTGTCGGCAGGCGTGACCGAGGCAGCGCTGGGCAGCTTCGGCCCGAGCACCTTGTTGATCAGGATGCTGCCGGCGACGTAGACCGCCACGCGCGCGATCGCCGTGCCAAGGGCGGTGGACGTGCCGATGCTAAAGCCGGCGATGGTCGCTCCACCCAAGGTGAAGTAGGCAAGCGCCACCTGGGCCACCAGCCGGATGGCACTCTTGCCGACCACGCCCCGGATCTCGATCACCTGACCGTGCTTGGGGTAGACGTGGCACCACAGGTGCCGCTCCACAGGTCGCCCGCCGATGGTGACCAGCCACGCCTGCCCGTCCAGGCCTTCGACGTGGCGCGCAAGGAAGCCATACAGGCTCTCACCCGGGCGTAGGTCCGCTTCCAGGTTCTGCTGGCCATCGAGCATCACCGGGTGTGGGGTGATGATCAGACGGCCGGGATCAGTGGACGGGTGCATCAGGCCCATGCGTAGTAACCCTCGATTCGCAGCCCGAAGTCGGGCAGATCGCGCACGCGGTGCAGCACGCTGCAACCGTTGCGCTCGTTGCTGTGGAGTACCCAACCCTCATGGGCCAGGAAAAAGAAAACCCCGGCATGGCCGGGGTTTTTGTGTCCCTGATCGATCATCAGGACGAGGTCGCCGTCTATGGGTGGTCCGTCTCGGCGGTGCGCATAGGGCCGCGATAGCGCCCCCAGCTCGGCGGCACCCTGCAGCCCGCGCGGGCGTCGCCCTGGCAGTGCGATTGCCCGCCCGAACAGCTGCAGCTGCACCAGCACCACCAGGTCGGCACAATCGAAACAGTCAGCGTCGTAGGGGACACCAACGAACTTCTCCACCGCTGCCAGTCGCATCAGAAGATCCCCGGCAGGGTGAAGGGGTTGGCACGCAACGTGACCGCCTGCTGGCGCATCAGGAAGTCCACCCCGAGCTGGGCCGATGCGGTTCGGCTGTTGACGACCACCTGCGTCATAGGCAAGTCGTAGCTGGCCTCGATCACGTTCGGGTCGGCTCGATCGGTGATCATCAGGCGCGCGGTCACCAGCTCCCCAGGCTGTAGCCGCTCCAGATCCTCCGTGATCGAGCGGCCGACATTGTCCAGTACCAGCTGAGCGCGAGGCGCCTGCCCGCCCACATCGTCGGGCAGCTTGAATCCGAACGGGAAGCCCGTATAGACCCTGCCCTGACTCTGCCAATCGATCGTGTCGTTGACGATGCGCAGGACCTCAGTAAACGACGGCGCGCTCAGCTCCAGCAGCAGCAGGATGCCGGAGGTGTCGTCAGTGCGCTGTCGGCGCTCGGTAAACGTGCTCATCGCAGGTACTCCAGCACCAGGTCGCGCTTGGCGAACCGGAACAAAGTGTTGAGCGGCTGCAGCTTGCCGATCTTGCCCCCTTGGAAGCGCGCCCGAACGATCTGGCCCGTGCGCGGGTGCTCGATGTTGAACCAGCCGATTCGCTTGAGGCTTTCGAAGTACCAGGCTTCGAAGTCAGCAACGGCCTGCGCCGATCGGAACTGCACCGATGCCTCGATGGTCTGTAGAACGCGGGTGTTGAGCAACCTCTGCCGCGGCACCCCCCGCTCCATCTCGGTCCGCTCGACCGCCGGGTCGAACTCTTCGCCGTAGTCCGCAAAGCGGATCTCGGCATAGCTGGGGAAGGAATCCATGTGCTCCTCGCTTCGAACAATCAATCTCATAGAGACCGGCGCGGAAGCCCCGCGCCGGCCCACTCATCCCAACCTGTCCTGCCACCCATAGCGGGCCTGGCCAACCCGGCCCCACGAGCCGCCGTCCAGCTCCTCGTTGCCGATCTGCACGATCAACTTGCGGATCTCCGACCCATCCGGCAGCGTCTGCGATTCCTCGCGCTGCTGGACCTTGCTGCCGCTGTAGTTGTGGATTTCCACCACCGGCCCGCCTTGACCGCCCTGGCGGCCGCTTAGCGCGACGCGAGCTGGAACCTGCCCGCCGATACCGCCAGCGTCGTAGCCACGTCGCAGTGAGGCGCGTAGCGCCTGGAAAGCCGATGGCCCGCCCAGCGCTCGCATATCGTCTTGGCTGAACACGCCCTCGCCCTTGTGCACGATGCCGGCCGGCTCCAGCCGCCCACCGTGGCCGGTGAAGCCACCGCCATCGAAACCGGGAATAACAATCTTCTCGCGCTGTACGGCACCCACTGGACCGGCGAAAGCGTTGAACGCCGCGTTGAACAGAGCCGACGTCGCCTGCTTGGCCGCGATCCGGGCCAGGTCGGCAATGATCGAGTTGGCCAGCTGGCTGAAACTGAGCTTGCCGGTCATCGCAAAGTTCACCAGCGCGTCTTCCATTCCCTGGAATGCGTTGGTGAATGCCTGATTGCTCAGCTCTGCGCTATTGGCTGCCTGCGCGGAGTAGTCCGCAAACGCGCTGTATGCCCCTTGCGACCAATCGCCAATGTAGCGCTGTCGATCCGCTTGGTACTGCGCTTCCGACTGCAGCGCCTCCTGGTGGTACTTTCCTAGCTCGTCCAGCTGCTGCGCGTACTGCTCCTTGGTGTACCCGCTGCCGTTGTTGGCGCTGGCATTGCGATCATTCAGCGCGGACAGTCGACGGTCGTACTCTTCCTTGAGTTGCAGTTGGCGACGCATGCGCTCCATCTGCTCGCTGCCGGTGCCGATGCCGGCCAGGTCGATCGCATTGGCCTGCTGCTGGGTGACGGCAGCCTCGTTCAGCTCCTTCTGGAGCCGCAGCAAGTCCTCCGCCGCCTTCTTCGCAGATTCCTGCGCGGCCAGTGCCTTCCCCTGCGCAACCGCCTCATCGAGCAGCGCCTTTACGCGCTTCTGCTCTTCTGCGCTCAACTTGCTCTTTGCCGAGGCCATCTCGTTCGTGATGACGACCTGCAGCCTCTGCGCCGCCGTCATATTGTCGGTCAGGCCCATTTGCTCCTTGTCCAGAGCGATCTGTCGCTTGATCCGATCAGTGATTGAGGCGTACTGGTTCTCTTGAGCTTTGGCGTCGGCGATTCCCGAGCGGGCAGCCGCAGCACTGGACTTCTTCTCGTCCTCGAGCACCTTCATGCGCTCAAAGTGCGCCTTCTTCCGCGCGGCCTCAGCATTGAAGGAAGCCCGCTCCTGCGGCGTCAGAGCTTGGACACCGCCATTGTCGTTGATGACCTTGCCTTGCTCGGCCATCCACGCGGTGTACTCCCCCCTAGACTTCTTGATCCACTCAACCTGATCCTTCCAGCTATCGGTGCGCAGTCCAGACAGCATCCCCTGGATAGCATTTCCTGCATCTATTGCACGGCGTGCCGCCTCCGGGAGCGCCGCCAAGAACTCCTCCAACTTCTCCTTACCAAGCGCTGCGGCGGCCTTTGCAGCTTCGAACAGCTCCGGTGTCAGACGAGATCGAAGAACAGTCGACATTTCCTCGAACTTGACTTGGGTCGGCGCGACCTCCTCCTGGAACTTCTTCAGATCCGCCTTGGCCTCTGCAAGGCGCTCCATATCACCAACAATCGTGAGACCTGATCCCTCGCGCGTCGAAGTTCGTCCTTGATCCACCAGCGCCTGATAGTTGCGGACAGCCGCCTCAAGCGCCTTTGCCCGATCCTCCGACTGCTTGATCTTCTGCGCGGCCTCATTCCATTGGCCGATGAAATCCTTAAGAGAGACCTCACTACCGAACTTCTGAAATCGCTCCGTGACATCAGATATCTGATAGGCCAGTAGCTCAAGGGACTTGACCTGCTGTGCGTACTCCTCCCTCGCCTGTTCGGACTTTCGCACCATGTCGATGTACGCAATGCCGACACCCCCGACTGCGATCGCGGCGGCACCCCATGGGCCACCGGCCAGTGCGAGCAGCCCGCTTCCAGCGCTGCGTAGTCCGTTCGCCGCAATCCCGCCCAGCGACGCAGCCACCCCGGCAGCACCTTCTTTGGCTCGGGCTGCACCCAAGGTGTTCGTAGCGACGGTGGCGGCCTCCGTCGCGAGAATGTAGCGGCCTTTCGCAGCGGTTGCTGCCGCATCCGCGCGGGCACCGGAGGCAACTGCCGCGTTGTACTCCGCCTGGGATCGCGCCAAGTTACGCTGGGTGACGACAACTGCGGCCTGAGCGTCCTTCTGAGCACGTAGGTTCGCCGATAGCGTCGCCGCCCCCTGCTGGTGGTCCAACGTCCGCTGAGCTGCCTCATGGGCGGCTGAGGCGACGGCCAACTGGCCTCGAGCAGTATCTTGGGCAGCCGCAGCCTGAGCCTTCCAGGCTGATGTGAGACGAACTGATTCCCGAGCTTGGCTGACTGCAGCTGCAGCTTCCCTGGCCCGCTCACGCGCGACGTTGGCAATCTCAGATGCCTGGTCGGCGGAAGCAATGCGACTGCTGATTGGGGCCGAGACCGCACTGAACGACCTGCCAATACCCATGCCAACAAGACGGCCGGCAATGACGCCAGCGGCCAGCGTCGCCGCACCAGTCACGTTCTCCAAGTTTTCGGCCATGAACCGCACGGACGAAATTGCAGCGTCGCTGAAAACGCCACCACTGGTCTTCACCTTCAGGTTGAACCATGCGGTGGAAAGGCGATTCAACTCGGCGCTTAGACCTTTGGCGGCCTGTTCCGCTCCAGTGCCAGACGCCTCCAACGCCTTGATCATTGCTGGCAAGTACCTTTGGACGCTGAGGTCGCCGTCCTGCAGAAGCTTGTCGAAGGACTTTCCTGCCAGTGCAGTTCCCTCGTTCATCTTGGCTACTGCCTGCATAAAGCGCGGGACAATTCCAGGAATAGCCTCGCCCAACTGCTGACGCAGCTCCTCAGCCTGGAACTTACCCTTGCTGAAGGACTGTCCAAGTGCAGTCGTAGCACGCCCCATCTGCTCACTGGTAAGGTGCATCACCGTAGCCGAGCGCGATAGCTGACGGAACAGTTCCTGCTGGTCCTTCATTGCGATGCCATTGGCTGTGGCAGCGGCTGACATGCTGGTGAAGCTTTTCCCGGCCTCTTCCAGATTGAGACCAAGCTCCTTGGCGGTCTGCGCCACGAATGCGTACGCTTTATCTGCGGCCTGAGCCGATCCAGTCGCACCCAATAGACCGTAGTGGATCTGCTGAATGGACTTCTGAGCATCAAGCAACGCTGACACCCCACTCTTAACGGCTTCGAATCCAATAAAGCCGACTGCCGCTCGATTGAGATTTGCGATCGATACCGCCGTCTGCGATGCCTCCTTTCGGATCAAACCAAGCTGCTGGGTAGTGGTGCGGGCGGACTGCACCATCTCGGAACGATAGGCAGCTGTGTTTGCCCGCAGCTGCACATCAATGGTGGCTGCGGTAGACGTCATTGGTCTCTCCCAAAGAAAAGGGCGCCCGATGAGGCGCCCCAATGAATATGAGCCGGCGCCAGGCCGGCTTAGTGCACTCTTTCAGCTACTTAATTCACTGCTTCGAACACAGCTTCCTCAAGCTGAGGACTATGTCTGCAAATCCATACAGAAACGGCGCTGCCAGAAGTGAAGATACCCCTGCACCCAATAGCCACGGGGCAACGCCCGTGAGCGCCACAACGATGCTCAAAACGCCAACTGCGGCCGACAGACCGCCGACCGTCTGAATAACGAGGGGTAGTGTCTCACTACTTACTCGCGCCTCTTCCACCGTAGCCGCATCGTCTGCCTCAATCTCGCTCATGGTTTTCCCTCGTCTGAGCTTCAGATACTAGCTCAATGGACAGAGTTCTTCGCTGACGCCGCCTGGAACAGCTCGGCGATCTGTTGGGCGCGGGCAACCCCTTCGCCCACCGGTTGCGGCGCCTCACGCACCAGGAGGAAGTCTTTCGGGCTCGTCTCGTTGCCATGAACACGCGCCAGCACGTCGGTTAGCTGGGCCAACATGTCCTGCAGAGGTTGGTCCAGCGGCTCCATGCGCGCAAAGGCGTACATCTCCGTCAGCTGGCGGGAGTCCATCCCCGCCAGCATCTGGTCTGGATGCGGGAAGCCAAGCCGCCACGCGATCCGAAACTGAAGCCGGCGCTCAGGCCGGCTCGTCAGTTTTTTTCGGCGTCCTCGATCGCAGCGTCGCCCAGGGCGTTGAGCTTCTGTGCAGCGCGGAACACGCGGTCCAGAGCCGCAGCAGACTTCGCACCGAGCTGTGCCACGTCCTTGTCGGTGAACAGCCGGTCGCCCTTCTCATCGACCAGGCACAGTGCCACGAAGCGGGCGCGGAAGTCCTCGGTCTTGGTCTTCTCGCCGCCGTAGGTGTCCTGCTCCCACTTGTCGCGGTCGCTGGCGGACATGGTGGAGATACGGACGGTGCCGCCCCACTCCTTGACCTCCAGGTCTTCGGTCTTGCGGTCGGAAGCGGCGAGGATCTGGCTCTTGTTCAGGAGGGTCATGGCTTACGGTCCGAGGGTGACGATGGTGAAGTCACGCGGCAGCAGGTCCGCGGTGAAGGTGAGCACTGCGTTGGTGCCCGGGGTGACGTTGAAGCCGGCGACCTTGCCGACGAACGTGGCAGCATCGCCGGTCGGCAGGACCATCAAGAAGTGCAGATCCTCATCCGGTTCTGCGTCGCGCAGGATCTCCTGGCCGGCCGACTTGCCCACCGGCCAGCGGTGGCCTGCAACCTGCACGGTCTGCCCGCCAGCCAGGCCGGCGATGTTCTCGACCTGCTTGGACTTCAGGTTGGTGGCGTCCAGGGTATTGGCCTGGCCGCGGCCGAACGGGAAGCCCGTCAGGCCATCGACCTCGGTATAGCCAGCCGGATCGTTAGGGGTGGTGGGCTCGGTGCCCTTCTTCACGTACAGCGCGGAGTCCTGCGCGGAAATCGCTTCGTTCTTGGCCATGGTTTGCTCCTTGGGGTAAAGAAAAGCCGCCCGGAGGCGGCTGTTGGTTGGTGAGGTTCCGGGCTGTCAGGCCCAAACGGTCACATCGAAACTGGCGCGGTGAAGCGCGGTGTCCGCCTCGTAGTCGTCGGGGTTGTCGGTGATCTCGCCGACCTTGAGCAGGTCCGGCAGGCCGTCCTTGAGCTGCTCGGCGAGCTCCCTCACAGGCCCCTTCTTCGGCCCCCACACATCGATCTGGAACGTACCTCGCTCAGCGCCGGCACCAGAGTTCAGCGTCGCGTGCCGCTTGCCGCCAGCGCGCTGGTACGTCACGTACAGCGGCGGGCGATCCTTGGGTGCGGGGAACGGGTAGAACGCTGCGGTGATCGTGCCAGCGGCGGCCGTGAGGCGAAGATCGAGGTTCATCGCCGGGTCCTCCGCATTTCGTCCTGGATGGCCTGACCGAGGGCGTCACGCATGGTGCCAACCGCCTCCTCGGTCTTGGACTCCGCCGCCGGGCGCATGAACGGCCACGCGGCCATCTTAGATGTGCCGTACTCGCCGAACTTGCCGTAGAAAGCCGATCGAGGCACCTCCACAGCGAACCGCATCCAGCCCTGGTCGTCGCTACGCTCCCGCACCCGGATGGACCGCCGCAACTTGCCCCGGGCGATCCTGACGCGATTGCGGGCATCGTTTCTGACCACGATTGCGCCCCGCCGCATGCCCTTTCGGAGTGCGCGACGGGCTGCCTTGTCCGACAGCTCCAGCAGTGCCGTTTCGAGCTCGCTCAGGCCGGTGATGTGGATATCGAAGTCACCCATGTTGCAGCCTCGCTATCAGGTGCATGTCCAATGGCGATTTGGAGGCGCGTACCGCGATCACCAGCATCTGCTTGCCGCCGTCGCGCCCGGTGGTGCGCGCTACACGCCATCCCGGTTCGATCTCACGGTTCACCCGCACCGTCATCCACCGAAGGTCCGGAGCGTTCAGCGCACCGGACTCGACCCCAAGCACGGCGCTGGTACTGCGCAGGGACAGCGGCTCATCCGCCGCCCAGACTTCGCCGGCCTCCGTGAAGGTTTCTACCTCTTCGCCGTAGTCGTCGCGCTCCGTCGTCGGCTTGAACAGCTTGAGTCGCAGGTTCTTGGGGCTCATGGCGTCATCACCCGCCGATATGGCCGCAGCAGTGGTATCACGCCGAGCGGCAACTCGACGGCGGTGGCGCCGATAACCACTGCTGCCGGGTTCTCCCACAAGTGCGCCAAGGTCAACCGGACGGCTGCCGCCAAGCTCGGGTTGATGACCATTCCAGCCAGGTTCCGCGACTGGGTCAGATCAGCGGATGCCTTACGTTGCCTGGCGACGGAACGCATCGCCGCTGCTTTGGCCGCATCCGGCTCAGAATCTGCCGCCGTCATGGCGGCAGCGTAGGCCGAGGCGGCTGCCGCAGCCGCAGCCGGGAACGCGTCCAACACCCCGTCCAGTGCCGCTTGGTCGGCGAACAGCGACCGATTCAGATATGCCGCTGCTGCGTCCTCGGCCGATGCGAGCAGCGCCGCCAGCTCTGCATCGGCGTAATCCCCATCGACCTTGCATTGGGCGCGGCACTGCTCAGGCGTCAACAGGGGCATGGATCACTCCTTCTTCCCTTCAGCCAGGGCGGCGGCCAGCTTCTCCGCCCCCCAGCGCTTGTCGAATGGGATGCCGGCAGCTTCAAGCTGGGCCACCAGCCCCGGCTTGTCTTCAGCAGCGGCCTGGCCCTTATCGTCCGCGCTGGACAGGTTTCCGACCGTTTCCGCGATGGCGACTTCGCGGGCGGTTTCGTCAAGCGCGTTCCAGTCCTCCACCGACAGCCCCGAGGCCGCGTGTGCCCGGGCAACCACGTCGCCCAGCAGCAGGACGCTGCCGTCGGGAAGCTCGAAGCTTGCAGGCTGCACACTGGAGCCGAGCAGGAACGGCTGCTGGGCGTTTGCCATCAGACTGAGCGCGCCGACAGAGAGTGCGCCAGCCTCCAGCTCGGGCGGGCAGTCGTCGCCGGCAACGAACTGGACCGGATAGATCTCGCCTTCCGGCACTCCACGGAAGGGCTTGATGAACTTTGCCATTGCGTCTCCTCGATCGCAGGATGGATGCCGGGCGGCGCGAGGCCGCCCGACGGATGGGCGATCAGGCCGAAGCCGCGATCTTGAGGGCGCGCATCGGCTCCGGGTTGTGCACACCGCCGCCCACACGCTTGGTGGTGTAGAACATCACGTAGGGCTTGTTGGTGTACGGGTCGCGCAGCACGCGCACGCCCTTGCGGTCGTACACGGTGTAGGTCTGCTTGAAGTCACCGAACAGCGCGGCGATGGCGTTTGCTGCCACATCCGGGATCGCGGCCACGTCCTGCACCGCAAAGCCGGCCAGGGTCGACGGCTGGCCGGCCACCAGCGACGGCTGCCACAGGTAGTTGCCCTGGCTATCCTTGAGCTTGCGGACCGTGCCCTGCGTCTTGCGGTTCATCGCGAACTTGGCGCCCTTGGTGAACGCCGACGGCAGGTCATACACCAGATCGATGATGCTATCGCCCGTGATGCCTGCCGCCACACCGCTGTTCACGGCCTTGATCGCACCGAACGGGTGCTTGGTGGCGTTGGCGCCTCCTTCGACATAGGTCAGCATGCCGAATGGCTTGTTGACGCCGTCGCCGGACCAGAAGCCCGTGCCCTCCTGCTTGGCAAACTCGGTTTCAACCTCATCTGCCAGCCACGCCTCCAGGTCGATTTCAGCGTCATCCAGCAGCTGCTGAGTGGCGGCCGGGTTGGCGTAGATCTCGCCCCATCCGAAATTCAGCGCCTGGAACTGCGCCGTACCGGTTTGGGGGCGCGCGGCAGTTTCGCCAACCCAACCCGACGCAGTGCCGCCCATGTTGAACAGCTTGGTGAGGCCAGCACCCGAGCATGGCTGCACCTTGGCCAGCTGTCGCATATCCGACAGGATGACCAGGCGACTGGTGATCGTGCGATCCCATTCGACCGGGGCCAGGTAGCCCCCCTCATTGTCGGCACCCTTGTTCAGAGACGCCTGCACTTCACCCTTTCGGAAGTGTGCACGGAACGAA
This sequence comes from Stenotrophomonas maltophilia, assembly GCF_047497515.2. Classification (GTDB taxonomy): domain Bacteria; phylum Pseudomonadota; class Gammaproteobacteria; order Xanthomonadales; family Xanthomonadaceae; genus Stenotrophomonas. Next base: position 143,581 of record NZ_JAXAXL020000011.1, on the reverse strand, counting down.
TCGGTGTATTCGGCGTCGGCCACGCCGCTGCCGGCGCTGCCGCCGCCCATCTGGAATGCGGCCATCTGAGTGTTGGCCTGGTCGACCGCGGCCTGCAACCGGGTGATATCGGCGTTGATGTTGTCGACCTTCAGGGCCTGCAGTGCATCGGCGCTGCCCTTCTTGATCTCTTCCAGCTGCTTGGTGTGCTCGGCCTTGAACTCGGCAAACGCCTTGTTCAGCGATTCCACCAGCGCTTTCACGTCGGGCTGGCTGCCGCCATCGGCGTGCACGGAAACGAGGCCGCGCGGGACGCGGCCGTGGGTCATCTTGGTCATGTGTTGGCCTCTTAGGCTTTGATGTTGTCGAGAAGGCCCTGCAACAGGGCCGAGGTTTCGTTGCCGCCAGCGCTCGGCGTAGCGGATTCGGCAGCGCTCGGCTTGCCGTTGAACAGCGATTTCAAGGTGTCGCGTCGCATGGATCGGGAGTGGCCAGCCTTGGCCATCGCCGCTTCGACCAGGGCCAGAGCCTTGCGCCCACCCGATGCCTGCTTGGCATCCTTGGTGGCGGCTGCTCCGTCCAGCAGGCCTTCAGCGAAGCCCTCCTCTACCGCTTGGGCGGCGCCGATCCAGGTCTCTTCATCCATCATCCGGGCAGCTTCGGCCTCGGTGACGCCCGAGCGGGCCGCGTATACCTTGGCCATGGCCGTGTCGAAGGGCTCCAGCAGCCTTGCCGCGTCGGCCATATCGTGCCGATTGCCGATGGCCACCGCCCAGGCGTTGTGGATCATCAGGAACGATCCGTCGCCCATCAGGATCTCGTCCCCGGCCATCGCGATCACCGACGCCGCCGACGCGGCCAGGCCCATGACCTGGACAGTCACCCGACCCGGGTGCTCGCGCAGCAGGTTGTAGATGGCGACACCTTCGAAGAAGTCACCGCCGGGCGAGTTGACGTTCACCACCACGTCTTTGTCGCCGATGGCGCGAAGGGCGGCGCTGATCCGCTTGGCGGTGACGCCGGTTCCCTCCCAGTTCTCGCCGATGGAGTCATAGATCGAGATGCTGTTCGCGTCGTTGCCGGCGGCGCGAACCTCGGGTTCCCAGCGTTCGAGCGCGTCGGGGCGCATGTCGAACTGGGCTGCGCCGAGCCGTCGCTCAGCACGGATTTCAGGCAGCTGCCGGAGGCTCATTGCTCTTTCCCTTCTGTGTCATGGGGTTGATCAGGTCGTTGGCCCCTGGCTGATCCGATTCCGGATAGTCCAGCAGGTCGCGGATCTCGTTCTGCGTGTGGAACGGCGCCGTGCCGCCGGAGCCGAGAGCGGCCTTGAAGAAGTCCGCCTGGTCCTTGAGCGTGCCGCGCATCAGCGCCCGCACGTTGAACTTGGGCTGATAGCGCTCCAGATCCCGCTCGTCGATCAGCGATCGCGCAACCGCCTGCTCCCAGTTGGTGAAGTGCTCCAGCATCGTGTACTGCAGGAAGAAGATGCCCAGCTGCTCGATGCCGGTGCCCCAGCTGGTATCACTCAGGAACAGCAGCGGGCGGGGAACACCGTAGAGCCTGGCCACCTCCTCCACCTGTGCGCTGCGGTTCTCGACATGCTGGGCCTCTTGGGCGGTGCTGCCGAACTTGTTGGCCTTGGCATTCTCCTCCAGCAGCATCCAACGCTGCGCCGCGGCGGCGCCGGCATACTCGGTATCCAGAGACGTACGCATACGCTCGTAGGCCACATCGCTGAGCGCATTTGGCACCTCGATGGCACCGCCAGCCATATTGCCGGTCTCAAAGATGCGGCTGGCCGCCTGTTCCGCATCCAGCGCCAGGCGGATAGCCCGATCTGCCAGCTTCATCCTGGACAGGCTCGTCACACCGTCCACGGATAGGTCGCGGATGTGCAGTACTTCCTCCTGCTTGAGAATGACCTCTCCACGCTTCTTGCTGTTGAACCGATAGAGCATGCGCCAGTCGTCGCCAAGCTCAGCCCGCACCGCCGGGGAATCCAGCGGGATCAGGTGGATCGGCCGGCCGGCGGACCACACGATCCGCGCGTAGGCATCCCCGTGCCGCTGCCGGGCCAGCTCCATCTGGCGCTTGAACTCCAGTGGTGTCTGCCACGGGTTCGGCTTGACCTTGAGCAGGCGGTGCGCGGGATGCTCCTTCGCTATCCGCTTCTTCCCGCCTGACTCAACCAGGTTCAGGGGCAGCATGCCGATGGTTCCGCAGATCAGGGACAGGCAGCGGAGTACCGCCATATTGCGCAGCTGGTAGCCACCGCCGCCGTGGCCGCCCTGTGATCGAATGAACTCCAGCAGTGCCGGATCATTCATTCCCGTGAACTGGCCGGCCTCAGCGCGTGCGCTGGGTGGCGCCGCCGGCGGCGGATTCCAGAGCCGGTCCAGCGACTTAAGGTCTTCTTCGTTGAACCTGGACATGGTTTTTCCTATAGAAATCGGATCCCGCGCTTCTCGTACACAGAAGCTGAGCGGACAAAGCTCGCGTGCGCTGCACCGATAGCCATGCACAGTGCGACGGCCGGATCGATCTTGTTGATGGACCGCTCTTTGGAGAGCCAGCGGTTATCCCATTTGTCGGTTTCGATCACCGCCGACATGAGCGCTGAAACGAGGACCGGGTTCTTCTTCAGTCGGATCCGGCCCTCCAAGAGGGCCTCTTCCAACAGGTTGAGCGAGCCGGGCATCCACATTCCCTCTGGCACCGGCTGCCCTGCTGCTTTGGCGGCCTCGGCGGCGGCCTCTAGCGGCTTGCCCTTCCTGGTGCCGCCCTGCGGGTGCTCGGCGAACGTCAGCGAAAGGCCAATCTGTTTGGCATCGTCCTCGAACCGGCGGAACACATACCGGTCATAGGCCATCAGCTGAATGGAGTAGCCCTGGTCGTAGTCAGCCAGCGTCTGAGCCACATGCCGGAAGCTGATCGTCTTGCCCTTCGGCGCGTGCAGGTGGCCGGCCTCGATCCACGTCCGGTAGGGCAGCTTGTCCTTCAACTCGCGCGCGGCCACCGTGTCACCAGGCGTCCATGCCTCAATCCAGGCATCAAACGTTGGCTTCTCGACCACGCGCTGCTCGCCCTCCACCATGATGGCCACCGGCAAGCTCCCGGTTTGGACAACGAACGCCGCGGCGGTCAGGTCGCGCACCTGCGAGAGGTCGAGCCCGCCGAACACCGGTTTTCCTTGATGTTCGGCAATTTCAAAGTCTGCCAATGCCGGCTCCAGCGTTGCGCGGGTCATCCATGCAGTTTCGGCATCGGTCCAGACGCAGAAGTGCAGGCGCAGCACGCCGTTCAACTGGCCGGGAATCGCCTTGGCCTGGTGAACGATGTCCCCCAGCGTCTCCTCGGTGATCGTGATACCGAGCAACGGGTTCGCTTTGGCCCAGCACGTCGGATCTTCCAGCGGGTCATCGCCATCATCGAGCGCGCACACGTAACTGAAAGTGCGATCGTCCAGCGGCTCGCCGACGAAGGTCGGATCATTGACCGCCTCGGTATGCCCGGCCGCCACCTTCACCGCGTGCTCGTGCTCCTCCCAGGCAACACTGTTTCGGTCGCTGCCCGAGTTGGTGATCATGAACAGCAATGGCTGCCGCCGGAACTTGAAACCGCGCTCCAGCATCTCGATGGCGCGCCGGTCGGGCAGCTCGTGGACTTCGTCGGCAAGCACGAAGTACGGGCGAGGACCGGAACCTGTTCGCCCGGTGTCCCGCGAGACCGGCCGGAAGAAGCTGCCGCTCTTGTGGTGGGCGATGTTGTACTCGCGCCCCTCGCCGCCGGAGAATTCCAGACGCTTCATCAGCGCCTTTGATGCCTTGACCATCTTCACCGCGTCAGCGAACAGGATGCCGGCCTGTTCCTTTTTCGCGGCGGCGGCGTAGATCTGCGCGCCAGCCTCCCCGTCGGAGGTCATCCCATACAAGCCGATGCCGCCGGCCATGGGCGACTTTCCGTTGCCCTTACCCATCTCGATGTAGGCGCGACGGAATCGCCGGTTGCCGTCTGCTTTCTTCCAGCCAAACAGCGATCCGAGAATGAATGCCTGTGAGGGGTGCAGCTCAAAGGAACGGCCCTCGAACTGGCCCTCGGAGAGCTTCAGGATCGTCTCGAAGTACTCAAAAACCCTTTGCGCCGCCGCTTGGTCGAAGTAGAGGCCGCGCTCGTGACCGTCTTGTAGGTCCTTCAAGTGCCGGCGGCATGCATTCCGCACATGGGGGCCGGCCACGATCTCACCTGCTACCACCGCCAGCGCATAGGCCGCAGTGCGATCAGAAGAGCTTTTCGTCGGGGTCTTCGTCCTCTTCGCCGCCATGATTCACTTTTGTCTCGTCTACCGGCGTTGCGCCGAGCTTGGAAAGCAGAGAGCCAAGCGCTTGAAGGGCCGAAACCCCCATCTCGGCGTCGGTCTCCATCCGGGCTGCCAGGATGCAGACCTGGCGCAACAACAGCCGGTGGCCAGCATGCAGCCACGGCATGTTTTCGACCTGCTCACGCCATACCGCGATCTGCGGTTTCGTCATCCCCTTGTAGGGAGGTCCGACGGCCTTGGCCTTTTTCGGCGCCTTGCGGTCCTTGTGCCGTTTTGGGTTCTTGGCCGCTGCGCCAGAAACTGCTGCTTTTGCGGCTGGTGTCCTTGGATTTGCCATTTTTTGCCCCGGTCGGGGGGTCGTCTTTCCAACTGTGGATGCGCGAAGAAAGGGCCTAGGTCGGTCTAGGTCGCGATCGACCCAAACAATTCACCCCCCCTACCCTGCTGGTCGTGGAACGCGCTGCCGTGGAACCGTTCAGCCGACCGGCCACCCTTCCTCGTCGCACCCTCGGACCTGCACCGCACCACGCTCCAGTCGCGCCTGGTCGACGTTGTGGCAGTTGGCACACTGGCTGTCGAAGGGGCCGCTCCAGAACATCTCCTCCGTCTCTCCGGCAGGGTGACCGTTGGTGTGGTTGCACACCGTGGCGACTGTGACGTGGCCTCTCGCCTTGCACTTACTGCACAGCGGCTCACGCTCCAGCTGCGTCTTGCGCGTGCGTTGCCAGCGTGCCGTTCCGTACAGATGGGCGAACGCGCTGCCACCGTTCTGCCGGGTCCTGCGGCCGCGGGCCACACTCACTGGTCTGCCCCTGCGCCGCGAACCACCAGGCCACGGCGTATCCACCGTTCCACCCGGTCCCAGTCCGGCTCCATTCCCGTAGCCCGCGCGAACCACATCACTGCGGCGAGGTAGCAGCGAAGCCACCACCGCATGCGCACCCTTGCGTGCACTGTCGAAACCATCAGAACTCCTCCACTTCCCAGCCGCCGCCGTCGCGCTTGCGCTTGACCTTCACCGCAATGAAGCGGAATGGATACATGGCCGCTGCGATCTTGATCTTGGCCCGTGCATCGTCCTGCCAGTGGCCCTTCACCTCGTGGCACTCCATGACTCCGTCGGCGGCCATTACCGCAAAGTCCGGGGTGTAGAACGTGTTGTCGGCCAGGCGCAGCTTCATGCCCTCGAACCGGTGCCACTGGACCCCGCCTGCCGCCTGCAGCGCGCGCAGCCGCTCGGCATACGCAGCCTCGGTCTTGTTCATCTCGCCGGTCTTCAGCCGACCAAGGGCAAGCACCCGGCGGTTCATTGCTTCACCTGACCAGCACCCAGTTGCCGGATCTCGCCCAGCTGCTTGTTGCACTGCTGCAGGCTCAGGACGTTGGCGTTGTAGGCGGACACCACTTGCTCGACCGTTCGGTCTTGTGGCCGGCTGATTGGGCACTGCTCAGTCAACGCCGCCGGCGGCACCACCGGCTTTTCCACCGTGACGTAAACGACCCTCGGCATGTCCGGCTTCTGGCCCCTGCTGCAGCTTCCGAATCCACAGAGCGGCACCGCCGCGACCAACATCAAAGCAGCGGTATGTCGGCGCATAAGGCCATCTCCAGTTGGGACCGGCATGCCGGCTTGCTCTTGGCCCCCTGTAGCGCCTTCTCGGCGGTGGCGGCTCGGCGCTGGCTCTCAGCCGCCGCGGCTTCCGCCCGGCGCGACGCCTCGTCTGCAGCCGCCCTCTGCCTGGCAGCGATATCGATCGACGCCTGCGTCTGGCGATTCACGTCCTGCAGCAGCTGGCCGCAGTTATTTGCAGCGCGCAGGTTCTCGGCAGCATCTGCCTCAGCGACAGCGCGCGCCTTGTCAGCCTTGGTGATGGCGTCCTGGTCCTTGGCAGCCCGGCGGTCGCTGCCGTGCTGGCAGCCCGTCACGAACAAGCCACCGGCCAGCGCCAAGACCGCCAGCACCTTAAGAAGGTCGGCGTATGGGCGTAGTGGGTCCAGCATTGGGCACCTACATGAATGGATCGCCCTCCCTGAGGTACGCTGTGCGTGCTACCGACACAGCCCAAGGAGGGCGATATGGACATTGAGTTCCGCAATAGCATTCTGGTTGGCGTAAGCGCTCTTGAAGCAATTACCTTCGTGCTGCTCAAGCAGGCCAAGTCATCCATTCCGAATCTTGAGCAGGAAGTGCTAGATGCGCTCAAAGCCGCAACGCCCAATGGGGATCGGGCGACGGTTCTCGCGGTGGAGCAGCGCATCAGGCAGTACCTCGCCCAAGGCTGATTCACTTCAACTTGTGCCTGTCCGCGAGAAGCGGCAGGAAGGAAGCCCGCTCGGCGCTGCGCTCAGCGCCGAGACCTTTCGACCCGGTGGTCGACGGCGTGGCGGGCCTGGTGGAAAAGGAACGCGGCGTTCTCAATCTTTTTTGCATCCACAGTCGCGGATTCCACTTGTCGTTCATTCCGAACCTCCTGCTCTGATTGTGTCGCTGTCAGGGTCGAACGGAGGCGGCTCAAGGCCAGCCGCGCGCATCAGCCCTTCAAGCCGGTAGATGTGACGTATGAGCCGCAGCTCTCTGGCCTCCATCCGGCCAACCCGTTCGCCCAGCCGGGTCACTTCCTCGCGCATCAGCTGGATCACGTTGACCTCGGCCCCCTCCCTGGCTGTCTCTACGAACTGCTTGCGCCACCACAGCGCCACGCCGCCGGCGCCGACCATCAGGCCTCCAACGGCCGTGCCAATGGCCTGCCAGTCCACGTCGACCCCGATCATGGCGCCACCGTCCCGCCAGCCTTGCGGTACACAGCCAACAGATCGGCAAGCTTGTGTTCGTGCTGGCCGTAGCCAGCGCCAGGCAGGCTCGCCCATATGTTGCTGACCGCCTTGATGGCCTCCGAGATCTTGCCCGCCTGGATCAGCTGCAGCGCGCGACGCTCCCGGATCTGCTGCAGCGCGATCAAGTCCTGGCTCAGCGGCGAGAAGTCCTTCAGGCCCAGCGTCTTCTTGTAGGCGTCGTAGTAGCGGCGCAGCAGCTGGTAGCGCCCGGCTGCCGTGGACTGGATCTTCAGCTTCGGCAGATCTACCAGCACACGCGGATGGTCGGCGTAGCTCTTGAACAACTGCCCGCCAACGATCACGTCATAGCCGCGGTCCTTGGTGGCCTGCTTGCCGTTGTCCGTGCCTTCGGACCAGGCCAGCATGTCGAGGAAGGCCACGACGTTCACGCCGCCAGCCTGTTGGGGAGTGATCTGCGCCATTGCGTCTCCGGGCAAAGAAAAAGCCCCGGCTTGGCCGGGGCTTGCGATTGGATGGTGGCAAGATTGCCGCCTTTTTCGATGACCTAGGAAGTCATCGCTAAGCGACGTTCGTCAGCGCCCTTTTGAACTGCCTCACAGCGCGCGCCTCAGCCATGCGGAAGTTGGCCAGCATCCATTCGTAGACCGCGCGCCAGAACCGGCTGTAGGCGGACCAGTCCGCACCGATGGCGCCTGCACGCTTACGACCGCTCAGCGGCTCGAAGCCAGCACCGCCGCAGTTGTCGCAGTTCACGACTCCGGCAACCACAGGATTCAGCAGGACCTTCTTCCCGCCGCATCGAGAGCACTCGCATGCACCGACCATCTCTGCGATTACCGCTCCAGCCAGTACCCCCAGCTGCTCCATCGTGTTGTTCGGCCACGCCGCGGCCCGTGCATCCTCCAGCGCTTGCTCGGCACGGCGCACTTCCCGCCGCTGCACATCCGTCACCGTGCAACCACCCCAGCCCATGCTGGCCTTGGCGATCCCGAACTCGGTCCGGGCGTCAGCAAGGGCGTGCATCTGACGGGTGAACTCGGGAGCCACCAGCCCAACAACTGCCTGGCGCAACTGCTCGCGGCGGCGCTGACCGCTCTCGGGCCACCACAACGCCTGCAGCAGCTCATGGCCCAGCCCATGCGGGACATATGCCAACGCGGCAACGATCTCTTGGGTGGTCGGGCCGCTCGTGGACCCATCAAAACTCATGGACCGTGGTCCGGTCCGACTGGACAGCAGCTCGCGTGCGTTGATCATTTCCATGCGCCTTCCCCTTGGTGTTTTGCTCGTGCAGCGCGCGATCGCGCCTCGTGGTCATGCAGTGCGGGCCTTTTGAGGGCCTCTCGCTGCATCCGGTATGTACAGGTCACGCGGGCGGCTCCGTGGCGACAGCAGTCGCCCAAGCCGCAGCCGTCTGGCTTCCCCTGAGCGGCGCTACGACCGGACGCATCAGCCGCTCGTGCAGCATCGAATGGAAATCGCTGGCGCCGATCCTGACCTTGATCCGCTGCATGGCCGACAGCAGCATCTGCGTCTCGCCTTGGGCATACCGCTCGGTGAACGCCCATGGATCGTCAAGGCCGCCCCACGTCTTCGGGCGCTTGCCGGCTGCCACGAAAACCCGGCCGCCGTTGACCTCCAGCAGACCCCAGCGCGCGGGTAGCTCGTCTACCTTGATCAGGCCCTTTGGTGCCATGAAGTAGCGGTAGAGGCCAAGGCCGCGCTCAGGGTTGGCGCGGAAGCGCTTCTTACGGTCGGCCAGGAAGTCGGAGCGGCTGACCTTGCACTCGACCAGCATCGTGCGGCCCGTGTACCAGCCGATGGCGTCCGGGTTCTCGCCATTGCCAGTGGCGGCACACAGCTCTTCAAGCACCACCGAGCATCCAGCGGTGTTCCGCAGCCAGCGGCCCGCGATCTTCACCAGGTCGCCATGGGTCAGTGCCTGGCTGTCCATTACGGCATCTCCGGCCGCACGGCGAGCGCGGCCTCCCATGCATCCTGCAAATCGCAGTCGTCGATCGGTCGCGGCCTGCTGAACCACGACTCGGCGAACGCCACAGCCATTTCAGCGGTGATCTGCAGCGGCACCAGTGCATAGCCGGCTGGCGGTGCCACCGGAACTCGCCGGTTCCACGCCATCACGAGGTCTACTTCTTGATGACCTACCAGCTGGTGCTCCATGACGCGGCATTGGCAATGGACGCGCAACCAAGGCACATCACCAAAGATGACGTGCTCTTCCATGAACGTTTCAAGGCTCGGGGAACCTCCGCAGAACGGGCACGGCTTCATTGCAGTCGTCTGCTTTTCAATGGCGTCCATCAGGCCACCTCCGGGCCGGCCGGCTCGGCCGCATAGTGCGTGATCGCAGAGTTGTCACCGCGCCAGCTGCCGAACACCGGCCGCTTGCTCACCGAGTCCCACAGCATCAGCCTGGTGCCGTCCTGCGGCGCCCCTGCAATGGGCCGCCAGTTCACAATGGCCGCGGCTTCCATGTAGCGCTCCCGCATCTGGTCCGGAGTCATGCTGCCTGCTCCCAGCTGGCCGTCAGGTACTGCACCTTCCCGCCGCGTGCTTTGAACTCGTCCACCGTCTCGACCGGGCCGCGGAAGGTGATTCCGGGCTTCGCGCGCTTGGGCCGGGAGACGGTGTTGTGATCCATTCGGCGCTCGCGTGGCGCGGCTTGAGGGTTCAGTCTCGGCGCCAGGTTCTTCGATTTGTTCATGCCGCCCTCAGTTCGTTGATGTAGGTCTGGTTTGCAATCAGCTCGTCGTCTGAGCCGTAGGTCTCGTGGAAGGTCCGCGAGCCATCCATCAAGCTCGGGCCGTAGATCTGGCGCATCGTCGCGAAGGTGTTCCCTTCCATCGGATGCCGCATGTGGTGCCATTTGCAGAGGGCGAAGCCGAACATGTGACCGCGCCGCAGGTTCCCGCTCTTGGCGTGGTTGTAGTCGCAGCCATAGACCACCAGCTCCGCCTCAAGCAGTCGCTGCTCCAGCAACGCGAGGCAGGCCATACACGGGCCGGTCTTGGCCAGTTCTATCCGGGCGCCCTCTTCCTTCGTCGGCGGCGGTGCGTTCGACCGCATCAGCTCTCACCGAACCCGAGGTCAGCTGCGGCGCGCGTCATGGCGGCACGAGCAGATTCACGATCCCGCACCGCACGCACGCCGTGCTTTTCCTGCGCGATCGCCAGCACCGGCTGCGGCAGCGGCTTCCCATCGACCACGTACTGGACAGCGCGCGTGTAGGCCTCCTCCAACATCCGTCGCTGCTGCGATCCATGGTCGGCCGAGGCGTAGATGTGCAGGTCCAGCAGCGAGCGCACCAGCACCGTGAACCCGCTCTGCGGCCGGCCGGGCACCATCTCGCGCTCCACCGTCGCCATTACTGGAATATCCAGGCACATCGTCAGGAACCGCGGCGGATTCGGCGGCCACTCGCGGCCCTCAGTCAGACAACAGGCCATGCCGCGCGCGTGCTGTGCCCGGCTGCGGCCCTTCAGCACCTGAAACCACGTTCCCGCCGCGATGGTCAGGCTACCGTCCTTCTTGAACGGCGCCGCGCCGTTCTCTCTCTCCCACTTGCCTGGGAACATCGCGGTCATCTGCTTCCAGAACTCCCACAGGTAGGCCGACTGCGACTCGCTCAGCGGCTCAGCCGACGACGGCAAACTCGGCGTCGACGACATCGCCTGGCTCGAACCCAGCGCCGCCACCGTGGCCACCGCCTCGGCGTTGGGCGTAGAACTGCTGTTCGAGCTGCTCGGTGCGGTCGGCAGAACCGTGTTGAGGGCTTGCATGGGTTGCTCCTGCGGATGGCTGGGCGACAGGGATCACGGGCAGCGACAGGCCGGCGGCCATCGTCTGCTTCAGGGATTCGTTGGGGTCGTGGCCGGCGGCGATCAGGTCCAGCAGCTGCTGGCGCACCTGCAGCCAACCCTGGACCGACAGCACGCGGCGGATTGCGGCGCGGTGCCGGACGAACCGGGCCAGCAACTGGCGATCGATGCCCGTGGGCACCACACCGAAACCGGCCAGATCGCGATCAACCTGATCGGCGCCCAGCGCCAGCGGATCGGCCCCGCGCTCACACTCGCGGTGTGAGGGTTGCTCTTGGTTGCTTTTGGTTGCTCTTGGTTCGGGTGCAATAGCTGTTGCACCCTTCGAGGGTACTTTTTGCACCCTTTTCGACGCTCTTTTGCACCCTTCATGAGGGCTTTTTGCACCCTTCGAGGTTTCCGCAAAGGGTGCAGAATCTGCACCCTTTTGGACGACGGATTGACCTTGAATCGAAACCCCGAGATGTTCCACGGGCGACTCATCAAAGGGTGCAAATTCTGCACCCTTCAACCAAGCCGGATTAATCCGATACTCGCGGGTAACTCCGCCTTCGTCGAAACCCCTTCGGCGGCCACCGCGGCCAGAGTTGACCAGCAGCAACCATCCGGCCTGTTCCATGCGCCGCAGCTGGTACTGCACGGAACGCTCAGACTGACGGGTCTTGTGCGCCAGCCTGGCGATCGATGGAAAGATGTGCGTTCCATCATCATGCGCGTGGTCGGCCAATGCCAACGCAAGCAGCAGCTCTCCACCACTCCCCGGATACCTGGAGAACACCAGGCCCGTTACCCGGGCGCTCACAGGGCACCCCAGGTGTTCAGCTCAGGGCAAACTACTCCCCGCCGTGAACTCGACAGTAGGGCTGCTTGTCGTACAGCGACTTCCACCGAGCGGGCACCTCGTCCGCCGTTCCGGTCACAGTGTTCCGGCAGCGTTTCCCGGCCCCAGTGTGGGCGCTGCATTGCACACGGCCTCCCCACTCGATCCAGTCGTAGTACTCGGAAGGCGTCAGGCCCAGCAGAGCGGATGTATGCAACTCCCCGGCGGCTATCGCCGCGGCTTGTTCGGCGGTAGCGAATGCCTCTCTCGCACCGAACGGTGCCTCGATGCTGAAGAGGAACATGCCCCCTGCGCTCGCAACGGTCTGCAGCGCTTTCAGAATGGTTGGGTCGGCCAAGGTCTCGCTCCTTCGAGCATTGAGGTACGGCAGATCCTAGCGCCGATGCTGTCATCTGGATCATTTCTTCAGACTGCCAAGTTGAAGTTGGAACCCGCCGCCACCGGCCACCAGGTGCAGGCCGGCTTGCCGGTAGTGGCACAAGGAGCTGACGGGCCGCGCCAGATGCGACCCTCCCGGGCCAGCTCTGGCAGACGACGGCCCAGCATATGGCGGTCAAGGCCAGTCAGCGTCGACAGGTGCAGACTGCTGTGTCCCGGATGGCGAATCACCGCGGCCTCGGTCTTGGCATGCTGGACGCGCAGCGCACCGCAGGCGACAAGGTCTGCCGCGGCGGCGTGGCTGCTGTTGGGATCGGTGGAGCGCGCGAGCGTGCTGCTCATCGGTACTACCTCGTAGGGTCTTCGGGCCGTTTCAGTCCCCGAAAAGGGACCACTTCGCCGTTGCTTCGCGGGAGCCGGTAGCGGCGCTCAAGTTCGCCGCGTGCCAGCTCGGTTGCAGCCTCCTCGGGAGTGATTCCCCGCGAGGCTGCGTATCGGTCAAGCTGCTTTCGCTGGTCGCGCGACAGCTGAATTTCCATGGACCCTCCCCAGGGACTCGTTGGGTCCTTCAGGCCACATCACTGTCGGGGCTACGCTGTTCCAACGCGGCCAAGCCGGCCAGCACCAGGTCACGAACGAACACCGCGGGCTGGCGCCCATTGAAGTTCGCTGCCGCATCGATCAAGGCCTTTTCCGTGTCGTTGAACCGGACCTTGATCGGGTTGTCACGAAGGTTTGAAGGGTCTGCGTACATATCCGTATGGAAGCTATTTGGAGGGGTTGGTGAAGCGCACTGCATCGCGCGGCCGTTCAGGCCGCATCGACGGAAATGATTCGTTCGGCGTCCGGGTCTTCCGGCTCGCAGCGGGTGATGGGTGCGGCCTGCTGATGACCGAGCAGCTCGGCGATCTGCGGCAACGCCGGCAATGCATCCTCTTCCGGCCAGCTGGCTACCTGCCCCGCAGGCACTCCCAGCACCTTGGCCAGGTGCGCGTCATTTCCCAGGCCGAGCCGCGCGCGCAGCGCGCGCTTGCTCATGCGGGTGTCGATCAGGGCAGTCACTTGATTGAGGGGAGATCCCCCAAACTGATCGGGCTTCATGTCAGCCAGCTTGAAAGCCGCGTCTGCACGTGGGGATCGGGTTCGCCCCGCCCGGATCTCGCGAACTGCGTTGGGAGTGACACCCATCCCGGAAGCCAACTGTTCAATAGTTGCGCCGGCGCTCAACAGCACTTCGATGTGGGATTTCCAGTCCATGGATAAGGAACTTACAGGATTCTGTAGTCTCAATCAACAGCATTCTGTTACAGACTTCTGTGAGCATTCGGGGATGGAAACCATTGGCGATCGAGTAAAGAAGGCCCGGGCGGATGCCGGCATGAGCAGGTCCGAGCTGGCCGAGGCGACCGGCATTGGCTACAGCACCATTTCCGAGCTGGAACGGGGCGGAATGCAGACGAGCACAAAGCTCCGCGTGATTGCATCCGCCCTGGGCGTTTCCCTGACGTGGCTAGAAACCGGCAAGGGCACGCAACACGGAATAGCAGAGCCCCAGGCCGAGTACGTCGCGGCGCCTGAGATTCCCGCCGGCTATGTTCGCTTCCGCATGATGGATGCGCAGGCTGCCGGGGGTGTGGGCGTGGTGAATCAGGACTATCCGGCAGTGCTGCGAGAGGTCGATATCGCGGAATGGCAGGTGCGTAGCCAGATCGGGTTCATTCCCGACGAGGGGCGCGTGCAACTGATTACCGTTCGCGGGGACTCCATGCACCCTGACGTGAAGAACGGCGACGTGGTCATGGTCGACACGGCGCGCGGCTTCTTCGACGGCGACGGGGTGTACTTGATCAACCTCAACGGCTACACCATGGTCAAGCGCCTGCAGATGCTGCCTAACGGCCTGCATATCGTCAGCACGAATCCCAAGTACCAGAACGCCGTTCTGCCAGCAGATGAGATTGACACTTTGCACGTAGCCGGCCGGATCGTTGGCGCTGCACTGATGCGCCGGGGCGAGGATATCTAGCGACAGGCAGCGCAAGACAGTGACCAAAAGGCCCCGCGACGACGGGGCCTTTTTCGTTCTGCAGCGCCTAAAGCGCCGACGCACAGATTTCTACAGAATCCTGTTGACTGAAATCTACAGAATCCTGTAGCTTTGTCTCCAAGCCGCCCACACAACCCCATCCCGGGACCGGGCGCAGGAGATCACGCATGGCCACCCTTTCCCTGGGCTGCCGATCGGCAGAACTGAAAGTCACCGCTGACGCCGTCAGCGAACGCGTCATCGCAGACATGGGCGCCGCCCGCCTGCACCTGACCGCCCAAGAAGCCGAACAGCATGCGCAGACGCTGCTCGACGCTGCCAAGCGGCTGCGCGCAGCGCAGCAGCAGGCCGCAGCATGAGCGCCGTCATCGCACACCACTCCAGCGCTCAGCGCGCCGCTGCAGCCGCGGGCATCGTCGCTCGCGCCGGGCGCCGATGGGGCCTCCTCCCCTACCAGGTCGTCGCAGCCGCCAGCATCGCCGCCAATGCCGTGCTGCGGCAGGGCAAGAGCGCTGCAGGCGCTGTCGCAGCCGCCCGTCGTGCAGCGCGCGCACAGGCAGGTGCTGCATGAGCGCCGCCGCCCCAAGCCTCCCCGTCATCGAAGTACCTGGCTGTGGCATGCGCTTGCGCGTGATGAAGGATCCGGCCGGCTGGAGCGTGTCCGGCTGGCGGCGGACGAAGGGCGCGACAGCCATGGCCGTGTATGTGTCCACCGACTCCGCGCCGACCTTCATGGAGACCGCCGGCCAGCACCACGTCATTGCCGGTCGCACCTACATCGCACTGCCACCCGCGAGCCAGAAGAAGCTGCGGGCGTTCATTGCCTCCACCGAGGGCGCAAGCGCTCAGGACGGTGTTGCATGAACCGCTTCAAGTGCGGTGATCGAGTGCAGGTCACGGCATCCGAATACGACCAGCCGAACCTCGCCGTAGGGCAGACCGGAGTTGTCGCCGACACCTTCGGTCGCAATTCGCTGCTGGTCTGCATGGACTCAGGGCCGTACCGCACCCCGCCGGACGGCGACGGTTGGATCTTCCTTGTCGAGGAAGTCCGCAAGATCGAAGGCGGTGCCGCAGCGACCGCCTTCCCCAGCGTCCCGGCCGCAATGCAGACTTTTACCCTGCCGCGCGGCGAAGACCTGCAGCGCGCCGACGCCTCGCCGCCCAGCAAGTTCACCGGCTTTGTGGTCGGCCCGTTCTTCTGCCACCACGTCATCAGCGATGACGAGTCGACCATGATGGGCGACCGCTCCAATGCCGAGCTGGGCGACTGGCAGGTCACGCACGTGGTCACCGGGGCGTGCGTGCAGCGTGGCCTGCCGACCCACTACCGCGCCATCTGGTTGGCCGAGAAGCTGTCCGCCTTCCAGGACTTCAACCTGCCCTCGTTTCAGACCATCAAAAACGCCTTGGCGCCGCATGAGGAAGAAATCGCCTCGCTGCGTTGGGTAGCCAGGAACGGCAACTGTCAGCGCGCCTGCAATTTCAGCTTCACGGGGGTGCAGCCGTGACCGACCCCGACTTCTTCGCCGCCATGGCCGTCGGCATCCCGCCTATCACGCCGCCCCAGCCACCCGCAGCGCACCGCTGCGAGTGCGACACCGAAAACCACCACGTGTGCGACGACTGCGAGGCAATCGCGCACGCCCTCAAGCAGCACGGAGACAGCTGATGCGCCACCTGGTCCTTCCCTTCTTCTGCGCCGTCGTGGTCGGCCTGCTGCTCGCACTGCTCGCTTGGGCCCTGCGCAACAACGTCGACCAGGTCGCCCTCGCCTGCGCCATCGGCGCCGTGTTCTTCGCATGGCGCTGCTGGGAAGACCTCCAGACCACTTGGCCAGCCTTCAAGGCCGAGATGCAGCAACGCACAGCCGAACGGCAGCGCGCGCCGCTGTCCGCTGACGACACCCACTGAGCAACCGCCCGCCCGGGTGACCGGGCTCCGCGCCGGCCGGACTTCCACTCGCCGGCAACCCTTCACAGGAGTCCAGCGTGCGTAACCAGCTCGACATCTTCGATCACGACCCAGCACGCATGGCAGAGGCAACCGCGCCGCTGCCGAGCGCGCACTGACCGACGTGCAGTTCACCGCCACCGTCCGCCAGGAGCGACACGAGTACTACGTGAGCGAAGCCGAACGCTGGGAACAACTCGCCGCGCACAGCGCGCGCTCCACCAACAGCAAGGACATGCAGGCATGAGCAACGACAACAAGACCCTGGCGGACGCGCAGCCCGGTGGGAGGGTGAGGCTGGGGGATCGGGCACTCAGCACCAGCGAAGGTGCACGCCGCTACGTCGCCAACGTCTTCGCCACGCAACTGCGCCGCCATGACTTCGGCGACTACATCTTGACCGAGCTGGCCGCTGACTTCGCATGCACGCTGGCCCAGCACCTCTCCGCCCAGCCCTCCCCGGGTGGTCAGGATGCGCTGGCGACGCTATCGGCAAGCTGGCGCGCATGTGCTGACAAGCACGACGAGAATGCGCGTGAAGCCGACAGCATCGGAGATATGACGGCTACCGTCCAATACCTTGAAACGAAGTCCGAGGTATTACGTAAGGTTGCCGCAGAACTAGAAGCCGCCCTCGCCGCCCGCCAGCCGGTGGGGGAGCCGGTGGCCGATTGGAGCAGGCGCGGCGTTGAGCCTACTGATTGGCGCAACGAGCTTCTGACGCTGGCTGAACATCACGGACAGATCCCAGCTTTCGCACGGAGCGCAATGCGGGTGATTGCCCGTTCGATGCCAGCCCCGCCCGCGCAGGCCGTGGAGCTGCCCTACTCGCTCGATGCCGACCCGGTAGGTATCCGCGCCCGCGTGGCCGACGTGATCACCGGCACGCTGATGGTTGCCGCGCAGGGCCACACCCCACCGCCGGCTGGGCATTGGGCCGAGCCGTTCTGGCAGGCCGCCAGGCACGATGCTGCGCGCTCGCTCAACGTGACGCTGAAGCTCCGTGAGTTGGTGGCTGCCTCCAAGTACATGCGTGACCGCGTCGTGGAAACGCGCGGAGTGAAGTGCATGGACGATCTCGACTATGCGATCGATGAAGCCGAGAAGGCCCTGACCGACAGCCAGGCGGTGGGCAATGGCTGACCTGGTGACAACCAAAGTGCTGCCGGACGCCGAGCTGCAGATCCTTCGCCACGCCCTGGGCGTCGGCGACGGCGGCCTGGAGCGCAGCTATCGCAACCACTTCGTCACCGGAGAGGGAGGAGCCGACCACCGGCACTGCATGGCGCTGGTCGAGCGTGGGTTCATGGTGCAGCGCGCGGGGAACGCGATCACCGGTGGCGACGACCTGTTCACGGTCACCGCTGCCGGCCGCGCAGCGGTGCAGGAGCAGACTCCGGCGCCGCCGAAACTGACCAGATCCCAGCAGCGCTACCAGCAGTTCCTGCGCTACGACGGTGGCGTGACCTTCGGCGAGTTTCTGCGGGGCTGGCGATGAAGGCGACCAACACCGAACCGGAGGTGCGCAATGGGTAAGGGCATGCCTATCGGCCTGTGCTGCGTCTGCCATGACCCGCTCGACCTCAGCGATGCCGGTGTCTGCAAAACCTGCGGCAACGGCTTCTGCTGGAACGAATGCGGCCAATGGCACCGCGGCGAACACACCTGCTCCACCTGCATGGACGCCGACGAAGGCGACCAGGACGATGACGAGGAAGATTCCAATGGCTGACGGCTCCCGCGCTTTCAACTTCCCCATGCCGCAGCGCTCCCGACTGCGCCCCGGCGAGATCGTTGTGGATCTGTTCGCCGGCGGTGGCGGCGCATCGGAAGGGCTCAAGCAGGCCCTGGGCATCGATCCCGCCCTGGCCTACAACCACGACGAGCTGGCCATCGGGATGCACGCCGCGAACCACCCGCTCACCCAGCATCACCGCGAGGATATCTGGCACGCCGACCCGCGCATGGACGTGGCCGGCCGCCCCATCGGCTGGTTCCATGCCTCACCCGACTGCACGCATTTCAGCCAGGCCAAGGGCGGCCAGCCGCGCAGCCGCAAGACCCGCGCATTGTCGTGGGTGGTGCTGAAGTGGGTTGGCCAGCTGCTGCGTGCTGATCGGCTGCACGGAACCAACACCGCGCCGCGCATCATCTCCATGGAGAACGTCTGGCAGATCCTGACCTGGGGCCCACTGGTGGCGAAGCGCTGCAAGACCACCGGCCGCGTCATCAAGATGGATGGCACCGTTGCAGCGCGCGGCGAGCGCGTTCCGGTCGAGAACCAGCAGCTGGTGCCGGACAAGCGCCACAGCGGCCGCACCTGGCAGCAGTTCGTGGCCGCGCTACGTGCGCTGGGCTATGCCGTCGAATGGCGCAAGCTGGTGGCCAGTGATTACGGCGCGGGCACCAGCCGCGAACGCCTGTTCCTGCTCGGCCGCCGCGACGGCGAGGCAATCGTGTGGCCAGAGCCAAGCCACGGCCCCGCACCAGGCCAGCAGCCGCGCGTAACCGCTGCCGACTGCTTGGACTTCTCCATCCCCTGCCCGTCCATCTTCACCCGCGCCCGACCGCTGGCCGATGCCACCATGCGCCGCATCGCCAAGGGCGTCATGCGCCACGTCATCGAGTCGGCCGATCCATTCATCGTGCCGGTCACGCACCAGGGCGGCGACCGCGTCCACGACGTGCGTGATCCCATGCGCACCATCACCGCCGCCAACCGCGGCGAGCTGATGCTGGCAGCGCCGGAGTTGGCACCGTTCCTCACTGAGCACGCCAATGCCAGCCGCCAGCGAACGATGGCGGCCGAAGAGCCGCTGCCCACGGTCTGCGCTGGGGTGAAGGGTGGCCACTTCTCTGTGGTGACTCCGATTCTGGCCGGCGTCGGCGGTCGGGCCGGCCAGTCCGAGCCGCGCTCCGGCGGCGAACCGCTCTACACAATGACCACCAAGGCAGATACCGCGCTGGTGGCCCCGCACCTGGTCAAGTTCCGAGGCGACAGCATCGGAACCCCTGCCACCGAGCCTGTGCCCACGATCACCTCTGGTGCTGGCGCCGCGCGTCCGGCCGGCGCCGCGCACGCCCTCGGCGTAGCAGCTGCCTCGCTGGTGACCCTGCGGCGGAACATGGTCGGAGCCGACGCACGCACGCCACTCACCACGGTGGCCGCCCAGGCCGAGCACCATGCCGTCTCCAGCGCCTTCATGGTTCAGGCAGCACACGGCGAAGGTAAGCCAGGAGGCGTCCAGCGCTGGGGCAACGGCAGCAAGGATGCGCGAGCACCCGTCGGCACCGTCACCGCGAGCGGCAACGGCGGGCACGCCCTGGCCGAGGCCGAACTGGCCCAGCTGTCGCCCGATCAGGAGGCCGGTGCGCTCCGCGTCGCCGCGTTCTTGGTGAAGTACTACGGGACCGGCGCCAACGTTCCCTCGCTACTGGATCCCGTCGATACCGTCACCACCCGCGACCGCCTGGCGCTCGTCACCGTCCATATCCAGGGCGTGCCGCACGTGATCGTGGATATCGGCCTGCGCATGCTCAAGCCGCATGAGCTGTACCGCGCTCAGGGGTTCCCGGCCAACTACATCATCGATCGCACCGCCAACGGCACGCCGCTCAGCACCAGCGCCGCCGTGCGCATGGTCGGCAACAGCGTCAGCCCGCCGCCGCTGCGCGCCTTGGCCGAGGCCAATCTGGACCGCGTGCCCAACAGCATGGCGGCAGCCGCGTGACCGGCTTCAATCAGGCCAAGCACACCGCGCGCGTGTTCCTCTCGGAATGCCGAGCACGCCGGCATGGCCACGGCTTCTGGTTCGCCTTCAACGCTGCACAGCGCGCGCGCATGCGCGCCACCGCCCAACTGCCGGCACCGCCGCGCGCACCGGCACTGGCGGCTCAACTGGACCTGTTCGCATGATTACCGCTCCAGCATTCCGATATCACGGCGCGAAGTTCCGGATCTCCGGGTGGGTTCACCAGCACCTGCCAGCGCACCGAACCTACGTGGAGCCCTTCGGAGGTGCCGCAGGAGTGCTACTCACCAAGGCCCGCAGCTATGCCGAGGTCTACAACGACCTGGACGGGGATGTGGTCAACTTCTTCCGGGTCCTGCAGAACATCGCGCAGCGCGAATCACTGATCGAAGCCTGTCGGCTAACGCCCTATGCCCGCGCCGAGTTCGACCAGGCGTGGGAGCCTACGACAGATCTGGTCGAGCGCGCCCGTCGCTTGGTAGTGCGTGCGCAGATGGGCTTTGGTTCTGCTGGCGCGACGAAGGGGAAGACCGGGTTCCGCATCGACTCGCAACGTGCCTATGGCACCGCGCAGCATCTCTGGCTGAAGTTCCCCGATGGCTTGGCCGCGATCGCGGAGCGCTTCAGCGGCGTCCTTATCGAGAACCGGCCGGCGATCGAGGTCATGCGCCAGCACGACACATCGCAGACGCTCCATTACGTCGACCCGCCCTATGTGCACAGCACCAGGGTGATGCAGACCGGAAAGGCTGGGTACTACAAGCACGAAATGGCCTTCGCGGATCACCAGGAGTTGCTGGCTGTCCTGCTCGCGCTGCGGGGAATGGTTGTTCTCAGTGGATACAGAACCGAGCTTTACGACGACACCTTGGCGGGTTGGCGGCGGGTAGAGACCACCGCACGCATCAGTGCGGGCAGAGGTGGTGCGACCCGGACGGAGTGCCTGTGGCTCTCGCCCGCAGCCCAGGATTCTGGCCACCAACAAGGACTAGCCTTGGGAGCAATTCCATGACCGCACCACTGCCCATTTCCCCGGCCACCACTGTCGAGGCCACCAAGGCATCGTCGCCTGTCGCTGCGGTCGTCGCTGCCATGCGGCGCGTGGATCCCGCCGACGGGCCCGTTGCCGCCAACCAGGTGCGCGCGTGGGCCGACACCCTGATGACCGCGCTCTACACCGCGCAGCCCGTCCGCTGGGAGTATCGAAACAAGAAGGACGTGGGCCCGGGTTGCTGGGTCCAGGCCGACGCAGGGCACGTCTACGCCGCTCACCAGCGTGGGCTCGTTGTCCGCGCCCTGTTCGAGACACCGCGCGTAATCCAGCCCGAGAAGGTCCACGACTTCCAGCGTCGCGTGTGCACGCGCTGCGGGATGAGCGAGGACTGGGCAGGGCCGGATTGCTTCCCACCCGACAACAAGCCCGACCCGCGCAAGCTGCTGCCTGTCGACCCGAGCTGGTTCCTTGAGCCGCTGAAGTGGATCCGGGACGCCGGGCCCGCTCCGGTCAGCACGCACGAGCGCCGCCGCAGGGCCAACGAAGCCGCCTACCTGATCGAACAGCTCGAAGCCCACATCGAGGAGTGCAACAAGCCATGACCCAGGAACATATCAGCCACCCGGAAGGGTTGCCGAACTGCGCCGCCGGCCACCGCGCGCGCCACATCCACGACAAACGCTGTGCCGCTGCCGGCGGCGGCCACCTGGTCGAGTGCGCCTGCAGGTCGACCAGCAAGCACGCGGAACCCGATGCGGCCATCGCTGCATGGCGCAGGCTGAACCGCCCCACGCGCAGCGCGCGCCCGGCCTCAGTGCCGGAAGTCGCCGGCAACGTGGTGCAGTTCAAACTTGGCTTGGCCGAACGGTCGCAGCAACAGCGCGCGATAGGAGGTCGCCATGGGCGCAGCTGAAAAGCTCGCCGGGCCGCCCACCATCGGGGCGGTGATCTTTGAAGGGATCACCGTCACCGACGATGAGGGGCGCCCCGCTCAGCTCGCGGTGATCGACAACCGCGGCAATGTCGTTGCTGTCGGACCCGAAGTGGCAAGGGCTGCATGGTCTGCATCGGTGGAGGCGTATCGCAACCATTTGCGTGGGCATGGCCACCTGCGCGCTATGCGGCGACCTGGCTCCCCTTAGGGCGTCAGGTCAGTACTTCTACGAGAGAGTAAGTGTCGGGAGCGACGCGAGCCCAGAAGTCTTCTTTAACCAACTTCATGATCGCTTGGTCAAGGACTGCTTCTTGTCTCGGATTCAGCCGCTGAGGAACTTTCACCATGTAGTCCTGCAGCTTAAAAACCGACTGCGGGCGGATGGTCAGCATGTAGTTCTTGAGGTCGAACGTCACATCAACAACGTTGTCGTGACTCGTTCCGGGATAGACAATCCGTTCCCCTTCTTCCGTCAGATGGAACTTCTCGTCTGACTCGACCAAAGCTTGAGTCGAAACCAAGGTCTTGAGAGTTCCTGCGACAATCCAGCTCTGCAATGGCGCTAGCCCAATCCCTCGGGTCGCATCAGCAGCAGTGAACTCCGTTCTCTGGTCGAATCGCTGTGCGGCAAGCCAATCATAGATGGGCCTCATGAGCTTGCCAGGATCTACCTCTCGCATTTTGCTTCCTGCATCGTAGCTTTGTCGCGAGATGCTACCGCTTATTCAAGTATACATCACCCCACTTTAGGGCAGCCAAGGCTGACGAAGCCGACTTTGGGGTTCAGCTGGGACATGGAATCGCGGGACTCTGGGGGCCTGGGCCCCTGCCGGCGTGGCAGGGGTTCCTGGGGGCCGGGGCCTGAAAGGGCGCCAGTATACCGGGGTTGGTGGCCTCGCTCTGAATGGCCAGCCTGTGCGTCGGCAGCCCTACACGTGCCCCCGCACCAACCAGCCCCAGGCCACGTGTTGATCCCCTCCTGGGGAAGGGGCCGTCTCCGGCCCCTGGAACCTCAGGACCTGGACAACCGCTTGGCCGGGCTCAGCGCGAGCTCCAAACGATTCGGCTCGACATCTGCTCCGGCTCTGTCGAGCGCGTACGGAGCACCCACGACCGGAATCTCCCATGCACAGATCTGGTCGCACACCAGCTGCTTATGCTGGCAGATCGGGTGATCAGCGCCATTGTTCGCAACGCACTCGGCCCAGACCCGCGAGCAAGCAGTGCATCTGGGATAGGGATCTGCAGCGTTGGCAGACCCGGCCGCGACGAGAAGCGAAAGTCCCGCAATTGCCATCACAATCATGCTCTTCATCAATCACTCCATTAATTTGACGAAAATACGCACGTGCGGCGCCAACTACGATGAGCCGCAGCGGTGCTGTTCGATCTAACCACCAGAATCCGTTGGTGTCCAACAGCTCCCGGAACAGGAGCGATGGAGTCGCCAGCCTGCAGCTCACCCGATCCGGCACATCCGGCGACATGACGCACACTGGTTCGCACCGGATAATCCCGCTACAACTTCCGACACGAGGCAGCCCAGATGAATGAGTGGATCACCCTGGATACGCATCACGGCGCGGTACGCGCCTGGCAGGCCCTCCCCGAAGGCACCCCGCGCGGCGGGCTGGTGGTGATTCAGGAAATCTTCGGCGCCAACTCGCACATCCGTGGCGTGGCCGAACGCTTCGCCGCCGAAGGCTACGCTGTGCTGGCGCCATCGTTCTTCGACCTGGTCGATGGTGCCGAGGCCGATCCGGATGCCCTGCCCTACGACGCTGACGGCGTGAAACAGGGGCTGGAACGGGTCGGCGCGCTCGGCATGGAAAAGGCGCTGGAAGTGGTTCGTGCCGCTGCAACCCGGCTTGCCCCGTACGGCAAGGTGGGTACCGTCGGCTACTGCTGGGGCGGCACCGTGGCGATGCTGTCGGCAGTGCGCCTGGGCCTGCCGTCGGCCAGCTACTACGGCGCGCGCAACGTGCAGTTCCTCGATGAAACCCCGAAAGCGCCGGTGATCTTCCACTTCGGCGCCCAGGACAAGAGCATCCCGCCCGAGGCGGTCCAGGCCCACCGTGAGAAGCTGCCGCAGATGGCCACCTTCGTCTATCCGGCCGACCACGCCTTCAATCGGGAGGTCGGACATGCGTATGATCCAGACAGCGCCGCCCTGGCGCTGCAACGCACCCTGGACTTCTTCTCGGAGCATCTTGGATGAGCGATTTCGAACTCGATTCACGCCTGGCCACCGATAGCGTGCTGGTGGCCGAAGGACCGTTGTCGCAAGTGCGGCTGATGAACGACGAACGATTCCCCTGGCTGGTGCTGGTACCGCGCCTGGCCGGGGTGACCGAGTGGATCGAGCTGGACGGCGAGCAGCAGGACAAGCTGCGCACCGAGCTCAATCGCGCCTGCAAGGCCCTGAAGGGCGCCGACGGCGTGGAAAAGATCAACATCGGCGCACTGGGCAACATCGTGCGCCAGCTGCACTTCCACGTGGTCGGCCGCCATGACGGGGATCCTGCGTGGCCCGGCCCGGTCTGGGGCAGCGGCCCGGCGCACCGCTACGAGCCGGCGGCGCTGGACCAGCATGTCGCCTACTGGAAGGACCGGCTAGGATATCCGGCCCACTCCTGAGCCTTCGCCGACCCGATGCGATTCAACCTCGTTGCCGCCATCCTGCTGATCCTGATCGGCCTGTTCATGCTCGCCAGCAATCTCGGCTGGACGCACCTGAACCTGTCCAAGCTGCTGCTGACGTGGTGGCCGGTGGCACTGGTGGGTGTCGGCATCGCGATGCTGTTCGGTCGCGGAAAATGAAGAAGGCGGCGCATTGCGCCGCCTTCTTTCATGTAGAGCCGGTCCAGGTCCGGCTCTGCAAACGGCCCACCGTCATCAGGTCCGCGGCAGGGTCACGCCGGTCTGGCCCTGGTATTTGCCACCGCGGTCGCGGTACGAGGTCTCGCAGATGTCATCGGCCGCCGCCTGGAAGAACAGCATCTGCGCGACGCCTTCGTTGGCGTAGATACGCGCCGGGAGCGGCGTGGTGTTGCTGAATTCCAGGGTGACGTGGCCTTCCCATTCCGGCTCCAGCGGCGTCACGTTGACGATGATGCCGCAGCGCGCGTACGTGCTCTTGCCCAGGCACACCACCAGGGTGTCGCGCGGAATCCGGAAGTACTCGACGGTACGCGCCAGCGCGAAGCTGTTGGGCGGAATGATGCACTCGTCGGCGGTGATGTCGACGAAGCTGCCCGAATCGAAATGCTTGGGATCAACGATGGTCGAGTTGATGTTGGTGAACACCTTGAACTCGCGCGAGCAGCGCACGTCGTAGCCATAGCTGGACGTGCCGTAGCTGACGATGCGCTCGCCGTTGGCCTGCTTGACCTGCCCTGCCTCGAACGGCTCGATCATGCCGTGCTGCTCGGACATGCTGCGGATCCAACGGTCACTCTTGATGCTCATGCTCTGTCCTGTTGAACGAGGGGGAAACGGGCTGCGCCCAAGGCGGCGATTCTACAGGCGGGCCGACGGCGCCGACCATGGTGCCGGCCAGCGAACACGAGCGCGCCGCCGCGCCGCCCAGCCCTCGGAGACCCCAGTCGATGCTGAATAACAAATGAGATCAATCACATCGAAACGGATCACTTATCACATATTTATGTCGTTTTCAATCATCACGACATGGATGAAACACTCCGAAACAAAAATCTTTTCTCCTTTTTTTTCAAATACTTGATTGATGCATAAGCGAAAATCCAGATGATGAGCGCCGGATGAACGTTGCATGAGGAAAAATTGATCGTTAGGTTTTCATTCATCCTGAACAATCTGTCCAGGTCTTTTGAACCGAACCGATTTCCCTCTGCAACCGCAAAGGAACACGATGAATCTCAACGTCAATGGACGCATCCTCAAGCGCACTGCTTTGGCGGCCGTCCTGTCTGCAATCGCTGGCACCAGCTATGCCCAAAGCACCGCGGGTGACATCGTCGGCACGGCTTCGTCCGCCGACAAGATCCAGGTGAAGAGCCTGGCCTCGGGCGCGACCCGCGAGACCACGGTCAGCAGCGATGGACGCTTCCGCCTGTCACAACTTCCGACCGGCACCTACGAGGTGGTCAGCTACAGCGCGGGTACGCAGACCGGCAGCACCCGGGTCAACGTCGTGGCCGGCCAGACCGCTACGGCCACCTTTGCCGCCGGCAGTGCCACCTCGCTGGATACGGTCAACGTCCGCGCGACCGGCGTAGCGCCGATCGATCTGAGCAGCGTTGAAACCCGCACCACCTTCACCGCCGAGCAGCTCAACTCGCTGCCGGTTGGCCGCGACGTGACCAGCGTCTCGCTGCTGACGCCCGGTACTGTCTCCTCCAGCGGCTACTTCGGCCCCGCATCGTTCGGCGGCGCGTCGGCGGCGGAAAACAGCTACTACGTCAACGGCTTCAACGTTACCAACCTGTACGACAGCCTGTCGTTCTCGGAAATCCCGTACCAGGCAATCGACCAGCTGGACGTGCAGACCGGCGGCTATGGCGCCAAGTACGGCTTCTCCACTGGCGGCGTAACCAGCGTCAACGTCAAGCGCGGCACCAACGAATGGAAGGGCGGCTTCTCGTGGACGGGCGCACCATCGTGGGGGCGCAACAGCATCCCGAACTCGCATCGCAACGACGGGCAGATCTTCCGCGACTACAGCCAGGCCGACAGCTCGTCCAACGTTTATTCGGCCTGGGCCGGAGGTCCGCTGATCGAGGATAAGCTGTTCATCTTCGCGATGGGCCAGTTCAGCAATTCGAAGAGCTCGGTCTATGGCAGCCGCTCCGAGTACACCGATGCAGCCGTTGGCGCCACCTCGTATGACTACCAGGTCAAGACGCCGTACTGGTTGTTGAAGGTTGACTGGTATCTCAACGAGAACAACCACCTGGAGTACACCGGGTTCGACAACGGCAATCGTTACACCTACGACTACTACAACAACGTCTACGACGTCGCTGCTGAACGTTCGAACCGGACCGGCTACAAGGGCCAGTTGATCGGCAAGCGTGGCGGCCAGACCGATATCTTCAAGTGGACCAGCTACCTCACCGACAACCTCACCGCTTCGCTGCAGTACGGCCAGATGCGCAACACCGCGTCTGAGTTCACTGTCGATCGCAACGGGGTGATGAGCTACTACGACGGTGACGTCCACTCTGCGGACGGCGCCTGCCCCTATGTGGTCTACAACGGCAATCCGATCGGCTGCTCCGTGGCCTCCTCGGTCGACATGAAGGGGGGCAAGAACGAGCGCAAGGGCGGCAAGCTCGATTTCGAATGGCAGCTCGGAAATCACCGCCTGGCATTCGGCTACAGCGATGAAGAGTGGAAGTCCACCCAGGGTACGGCCTACTCCTCCGGTGCCTACTGGGTCATCCGCCCGACCCGTGCACGTCCGGATGCGTACCGCATCAACTACCGCACCGGCGGCAGCGTCAGCATCGATCAGAAGTCCTGGTACGTGCAGGACAACTGGCAGATCACCGACAACTTCATGCTCTACCTGGGCCTTCGCAACGACTCGTTCGACAACAAGAACACCAACGGCGTGAGCTTCGTCAAGCAGGACGATATCTGGCAGCCGCGCGTTGGCTTCTCCTGGGACGTGACGGGAGACGGGCGCAGCAAGCTGTTCGGTTCGGTGGGCCGTTACTCGCTGCCGGTCGCCGCAAACGTATCCCTGCGCGCCGCCAGCCCTTCCTACTACACGGTCGACTATTACGACTACCTGGGCTCGTATGACCCGGTTTCCGGAAAGCCCAACGTCGCCAGCACGCCTTACGACAGCCTGGTCTACAACGGCGAGAACGGCTCCACCCCCGATCCCAAGGCGGTCGCCAGCCGCGGGCTGAAGCCGTACACGCAGGATGAGGCGATCCTTGGCTACCAGTACCAGCTGTCCAGCGCCAATGACTTCTTCAATGACTGGACCGTCGGCATCAAGGCGACCTACCGCAAGATCCACAACGTCATCGACGACACCTGCGACTCCCGCGCCATCTACAACGCGGCCGTGGCTGCGGGCTACGATGTTTCGAGCTGGGACAGCGAGTGGAGCGTGCCGGGCAGCCTGCCAGGGTGCTACCTGTTCAATCCGGGCCAGGACCTGAACATCTCGCTGGACGTCAATGGCGATGGCACTCCGGAAGACATCCACGTACCGGGCAACGTGCTGGGCCCGAAGGCCAAGCGCACCTACAAGGCACTGACACTGAGCGCGGACAAGCGCACCGATCGCTGGTATGCCAGCCTGTCGTATACGTGGTCCAAGCTCGACGGCAACTACGAGGGCCTGGTGAAGAGCGCCAACGGCCAGGACGACACCGGCACCACGTCGGACTTCGACTTCGCCGAGATCATGTACGGTGCCGACGGCTACCTGTTCAACGATCACCGCCATTCGATCAAGCTGTTCGGCTCCTACGACTTCACCCCGGAATGGCAGCTGGGCGTGAACATCCAGGCGCAGTCGGGCTCGCCGATCAGCTGCTTCGGCGGTGGTACCGGTACGTTCGACACCGAGTACGGCTACGGCGCAGCCTTCCACTACTGCAACGGCGAACTCTCGCCGCAGGGCACCTCCGGCCGCACGCCCTGGACCCTCAATGTCAGCCCGAGCCTGACCTACCGCCCGAACTGGCTGTCCGGGTTGAGCATCCAGGCATCGGTACTGAATGCCTTCAACAGCATCAAGCCGCTGCAGGTCTATGAAGTGACCCGCGACGAAGACTACGACCGCACGTACAACAACGTGGGCGTTGGCAAGTACTACACCACGCCGCGCTACGTCCGCTTCCAGGTCCAGTACGACTGGTAAGCAGCTTCCTCTCCAGGAACGTTCCAGATTGCCGCCGGCCTTGCGCCGGCGGCTTTTTCTTTGCTGCCGTGGTTACAGCAGCGACGACAGGATCGGGATCGACGCCCGCGGGCGCTTGCCCACTTCCTCGATCAGGCGTTGCGCGGCATGGCGGTAGGCCTGCGCCGGCACCGAATCCGGTTGTGCCACGGTGATCGGGGTACCGGAATCACCCTGCTCGCGGATGCCGATCTGCAGCGGCAGCGAACCCAGCAACGGCACGCCGTACTGCGCAGCCATGCGCTCGCCACCGCCCTCGCCGAACAGGTGCTCGACATGCCCGCAGTTGCTGCAGGTATGCACGGCCATGTTTTCGACGATGCCCAGCACCGGCACCTCGACCTTCTCGAACATCTTCAGCGCCTTCTTCGCATCCAGCGTGGCGATGTCCTGCGGCGTGGTGACGATCACTGCGCCGGCCAGCGGAATCTTCTGGGTCAGGGTCAGCTGGATGTCGCCGGTGCCCGGCGGCAGGTCGATCAGCAGGAAATCCAGGTCGTCCCACAGGGTGTCGTTGAACAGCTGGGTCATCGCCGAGGTGGCCATCGGCCCGCGCCAGATCATCGGCGTGTCCTCTTCGATCAGGTAGCCGATCGACATGGTGTCCACACCGAACGCACGCAGCGGTTCAATGCTCTTGTTGTCCGGGCTCTCCGGACGACCGGACAGGCCCAGCATGGCCGGCACGCTGGGGCCATAGATGTCCGCGTCAAGCACGCCGACGCGTGCGCCAAGCTGCTGCAGCGCTACGGCCAGGTTGACCGCCGTGGTCGATTTGCCGACGCCGCCCTTGCCCGAGCCGACCGCGATCACGTTGCGGATGCGGGCATGCGGCGTCAGTCCCTTCTGGACCTGGCTGGCATGGGGACGGCGGGGAGAACTGTTCACAACGGGCACCGGCGGAGCTGGGGGAAGAACCCAACATCATACAAGCTGGACGTAACCTGACTGAAATTCAGGATTGCTACAGATTCGTGCACAGATTGTTAAGTTCATGTTACGTTCCCAAGGCACTGTTTTGGGCTGCGGGGCTGGTCTCCAGCACGCACGATGGCGCATGCGCAGTGCCGATTTTGTTTTTGCTCTCTATTGGAACTACATGAAATACGTAAGCAACCCCGCACGTCGCAACACGCTCGCCGTCGCCCTGATTTCCGCTCTGATGGCCGCCGCCCCGGCAATGGCCCAGGACAAGGCGACCAACCTGGACAAGATCACCGTCACCGGTTCGCTGATCCCGCAGACCCAGGTTGAAACC
Source organism: Stenotrophomonas maltophilia (assembly GCF_047497515.2). Lineage (GTDB taxonomy): Bacteria > Pseudomonadota > Gammaproteobacteria > Xanthomonadales > Xanthomonadaceae > Stenotrophomonas. The sequence continues at coordinate 113,591 of NZ_JAXAXL020000011.1, read as the reverse complement.
CAGACCCCGGTGATGTCCATCACCGCCGAAGACATCCAGACCCGCGGCTTCAGCAGCGTTGCTGAAGTGCTGCAGCAGTCGTCGCTGACCACCGGCGGCCTGCAGGGCGGCCAGACCTCGGGTTCGTTCACCCAGGGCGCCGAAGCCGCCGGCATGTTCGGCCTGAACCCGGGCTACACCAAGTACCTGATCAACGGCCGCCCGATGCTCTCGTATCCGGCGCTGTACAACGGTAGCGACACCTTCAACAACATCAGCGGCATTCCGATCGACATCGTCGAGCGCATCGAAGTGCTGCCGGGTGGCCAGTCCTCGCTGTACGGCTCGGACGCGATCGCCGGTGTGGTCAACATCATCCTGAAGGAGCGCATGGACGGCGGCACGATGACCGTCCGCGGCGGCACCTACACCGAAGGCGGCGGCAGCAACATCCGCTTCAGCGCAGCCAAGGGCTTCAACGCGTTCGACGACCGCTTCCACGCGCTGGTCAACGTGCAGATCGAAAATGGCAGCCCGATCTGGGGCTACCAGCGTGACATCACCAAGCAGAACAACCCGGCCGGCTACACCGCACAGGTGCCGTCGAACGACTTCGCCGTCATCACCAACGCAGACAACAAGCTGCTGATGATGGACCCGAGCCGCTGCGCCAACGTGGCAGGCCTGTACGACGGCACCACCGTCGTCGGCAAGCGCGCGTCGGGCGAGTCCTGCGGTTCGGTGTACAGCGCCGGCTACAAGACCCTGAAGAACGGCAAGAACAGCGGCCAGTTCTACTCGTCGATGACCTTCGACGTGAACGACAACTTCCAGCTGTTCGCCGACGTGCTGTACAGCAAGGAAAAGACCGAGTTCACCTCCGGCTCCAGCGCCCTGTGGTGGGGCACCAAGTCGGTCATGGGTGGCTTCTACGACCAGGGCATCGGCAAGGTCGTGAACCTGCAGCGCGCCTTCGCACCGGAAGAAATCGGCCCGGGCGACTACAACAACATCCTGAACTCCGATGAGAGCCGTGCCTACCAGGTCACCCTGGGCGGCAAGGGCATGGTCGGCGACTGGGACTACAGCGCCAGCTTCACCCGCGGCGAATACCGCCTGGACCAGAACCGCTTCGTGCGCTTCAAGGACAAGATCGAGGACTTCTTCGGCCAGACCGTGCTGGGCCCGCGCCTGGGCACCACCGCTGATGGCTTCGGCATCTACAACCCGAACTACGCTGCCTTCTACTCGCCGATCACCCCGGACCAGTTCGCCAGCTTCACCGGCTACGGCACCCACCGCAGCAAGACCTGGCAGAACCTGGGTCGCGTGCAGGTGACCAACGGTTCGCTGTTCAGCCTGCCGGGCGGTGACGCCGGCCTGGCCGTCGTGCTGGAAGGTGGCAGCGAAGGTTGGGACTACTCGCCGGACCAGGCCTTCATCGATGGCAACGTGTGGGGCACCACCGCCGTCGCCGGCGCCGGTCACCGCAGCAACTACGCGGTCACCAGCGAACTGCGCATGCCGCTGCTCGAGAAGCTGACCGTCAGCGCCTCGGGCCGCTATGACGCGTTCAAGATCGCCGACAAGACCGTCGACAAGGCCACCTACAGCATCGGCCTGGAATTCCGTCCGATCGAGAGCCTGCTGCTGCGCGGCAAGTACGGCACCGCCTTCCGTGCACCGACCCTGTCCGATGCGTTCCAGGGCATGAGCGGCTCGTACTCGTCCGGCCAGAACGATTACTACCGTTGCAGCCAGCTGGGTTACGCGCTGCGTGACGAGGCCTGCTCGTTCTACAAGAACACCTCGGTGTACAGCGAAAAGTCCGGCAACCCGGACCTGAAGCCGATCACTGCCGACGTGTGGAGCGCAGGCGTGGTGTGGGCCCCGGTGAGCAACTTCTCGCTGTCGGCCGACTACTACAACTGGAAGATCAAGAACGAGGTCAAGACCCTGAGCACCGACCAGCTGCTGCTGGCCGAGTACCAGTGCCACAACGGCCTGCCGAACAACACCTCGGCCAGCTGCCAGAACGTCACCGACTGGGTGTCGCGCGATGCCGGCGGCAACCTGACCCGCGTGTACACGCCGAAGCTCAACGTTGCCAGCCAGAACCTGGAAGCGGTGACCGTGGCGGCCAAGTACCAGCAGGATATCGGCCGCTTCGGCTCGCTGATGTTCTCCGGTAACTACACCAACATGCTGAAGCGTGAAGTGCAGCCGATGCCGGGCGCCGCCAAGCTCGACCTGCTGAGCGATCCGTACAACATGTGGTACTACGACAACTTCGCCAAGGTCCGTGGCGATCTGTCGGTGGCCTGGAACATCGCCAAGTTCACCACCACCGTGTACGCCAACTACGTCGGCAGCACCCCGAACTACCTGGCCTACACCGGCCGCAGCTACGGCTACGTCCACTCTTCCGGCGCCAAGGCCGGCAAGTGGGGTTCGTACACCACGTACAACCTGAGCATGAACTACCAGGCACAGGACGATCTGGTCCTGTCGCTGATGGTCAACAACGTGTTCAACAAGCTGCCGGAAGGCCAGCGCTACAACTACCCGGGCAACGAATCGACCCCGTTCAATGACGGCTTCTACAGCGTCTACGGCCGCCAGATCTCGGCCCAGGTCAAGTACAACTTCTGATCCCGTCGTTTTCCGGACTTCGTGTCTGGACCAGGCCCCGCTTCGGCGGGGCCTTTTTTTTGCCATCAATACGGAGCGGTAAAGTCCGTGATGTATCGATTGTTAATGTCAGTTGAATTTATCAAACATTCATCATTTTCATGCCTCCCGATAATCCGGAAACCGGCAGAAACGCCTACGGAGAAGGGGGTTTTCGCCAAGCACGCAACCGCTCGTCACCAAGTGTTACAGAGCCGCGCAAGGCAAGTTAAGCGTGTGTTACGTTGACGCCACGCCGCCAGACCGCACAGGCAGGGCAGCTGAATAGAATCCGAATTCCCAGGAACGGGAAACGCGTCATCACGATCACACGGAGTAATCGCATGTCTCGTCGTCGCTTCGCATTCTCGCGCCACCCGCTTACCCATGCTGTTGTTGCCAGCCTCCTGTTGGCCGGTACCAGCGCCACCGCCGTGGCACAGGACAGCAGCAAGGCCGCCACAAACCTCGACCGGGTCACGGTGACCGGCTCGCTGATCCCGCAGACCCAGATCGAAACCCAGACGCCGGTGCTGACCATCAGCGCCGAAGCGATCCAGGCGCGTGGTTTCTCCAGCGTCGCCGAAGTGCTGCAGCAATCTTCGCTGACCACCGGCGGCCTGCAGGGCGGCCAGACCTCGGCATCATTTACCCAGGGCGCGGAAGCGGCCGGCATGTTCGGCTTGAACCCGGGCTACACCAAGTACCTGATCAATGGCCGGCCGATGCTGTCCTACCCGGCGCTGTACAACGGCAGCGACGCGTTCAACAACATCAGCGGCATCCCGATCGATATCGTCGACCGCATCGAAGTGCTGCCGGGTGGCCAGTCCTCCCTGTATGGCTCAGACGCCATCGCCGGCGTGGTCAACATCATCCTCAAGGAGCGCATGGACGGCGGCACGCTGAACGTGCGCGGCGGTGCGTATTCCGATGGCGGCGGCGCCAGCTTCCGCGTGAGCGGTGCCAATGGCTTCAACAGCAAGGACGATCGCTTCCGCGCACTGGTCAACGTGCAGTATGAAAAGACCACGCCGATCTGGGGCTATCAGCGCGACATCACCAAGCAGAACAATCCGAACGGGTACACCCGCCAGCTGCCTTCGAACGATTTCCTGGTCTTCGACGCGGACAACAACGATTTCCTGATGATGGATCCGAACAACTGCGCCGGTATCGCCGGCCAGTTCGACGGCACCACCATCCTCGGCACACGTCGCGCCGGCCAATCCTGTGGCTCCGCGTTCGGCGCGGGCTACAAGACGATCAAGAACAGCAAGGAAAGCAGCCAGTTCTATTCCTCGCTGACCTACGATGTGAATGACAACCTGCAGCTGTTCGGCGATGTGCTCTACAGCTACGAGACCGTCAAGTACAACACCGGTGCCGGCTACAACTACTGGGGCACGGACATCAGCATGGGCCCGTTCTTCGACGAGGGCAGCGGCCGCTATCTGGGCCTGCAGCGCGTGTTCGCCCCCGAAGACATCGGCGGTGGCGGCTACCGCGACATCATGAACACCGACCGCAGCAAGTCCTACCAGGTCACCCTGGGCGCACGCGGCGCGATCGGCAGCAACTGGGACTACGAGGCCAGCATCACCCGCGGCGAGTACAAGCTCAACGAGCGTGGCTACGCGCGTTGGAACGACCCGATCAACAACTGGTTCGCCGACAACGTGCTGGGCCCGGTGCTGGGCCAGACCGACGACGGCTACAACATCTACAACCCGAACTGGGGTGCCTTCTATTCCAGGCTGCCGGAAGGTGCCTTCCAGAGCTTCACCGGCTTCACCACCAGCCGCAGCCGCACCTGGCAGACCCAGACCCGCGCGCAGATCACCAACAGCTCGCTGTTCAAGCTGCCCGGTGGCGACGCCGGCTTCGCCGCCGTGGTCGAGGGCGGCAGCGAAGGCTGGAACTACACGCCGGATGTGCGCCTGACCGACGGCACGGTGTTCGGTACCACCTCGGTGGCCGGCAATGGCCATCGCAGCAACTACGCCGTCACCAGCGAACTACGCCTGCCGCTGCATGACATGCTGACGGTGACGGCCTCCGGCCGCTACGACAACTTCAAGATCGCCGGCCACACGGTCGACAAGCCCACCTACAGCATCGGCCTGGAGTTCCGTCCGTTTGAAAGCCTGCTGGTCCGCGGCAAGTACGGCACCGCGTTCCGTGCGCCGTCCCTGCCCGATGCCTTCCAGGGCAAGAGCGGCTACTACGCCAACAGCGCGAAGGACTACTACCGCTGCGGCCAGCTCGGTTTCGATCCGTCCAACACGGTCGATTGCCGCTACGGCAGCGTTTCGGTGTTCGGCACGCAGTCGGGCAACCCCGAGCTGAAGCCGATCACCGCCGATGTATGGAATGCGGGCCTGGTCTGGGCGCCGATCAACAACCTGTCGGTGTCGGTGGACTACTACAACTGGAAGATCAAGAACGAGGTCAACACGCTCAGCTCCGACCAGCTGCTGCTGGCCGAGTATTACTGCCGCAACGGCCTGACCAACACCGCCGGCGCCACCTGCGAGGAAGTGGCCAACTGGGTCACACGTGATGCCAGTGGCGCGCTGGATGAGATCTACACCCCGAAGCTGAACGTGGCACGGCAGAACCTGGAGGCAGTCACCGCCAGCTTCAAGTACGTGCAGGACATCGGCCGCTTCGGTTCCCTGCAGTTCGCCAGCAACTACACCAACATGCTCAAGCGTGAACTGCAGCCGCAGCTCAACGACCCGTTCCTGGACCTGCTGGGCAATCCGTACGCGATGTGGGTGTACGACTCCTATGCCAAGGTCCGTGCCGACGGCTCGGTGGGCTGGTCAATCGACAAGTTCACCACCACGCTGTACTTCAACTACATCGGCCGCACGCCGAACTACATGTCCTACATCGGCCGCAGCTATGACTACGTCGACCCGACCTCGGGCTACAAGGCTGGCAAGTGGGGCTCGTACACCACGTACAACCTGAGCGTGAACTACCGCGCGATGGACAACCTGACGTTCTCGCTGATGGTCAACAACCTGTTCAACAAGGTGCCGGACAACCAGCAGCACTCCTACGCCGGCAACATCGACGTGCCGTACAACAACTCCCTGTACAACGCCTACGGGCGTGCGATCTACGTGCAGGCGCAGTACGACTTCGGCAGGAAGTAAGCCCCAGCCCTGCGAAACAGCAAGGCCCCGCTCCGGCGGGGCCTTTTTTTATGCCTGCTCCTCCCACTCCCTGGGCACCGCCGGCCACCAGGGACACCAAGGACACCAAGGACACCAAGCGACCAAGCCCGGCGAGACTGCGCAGCACCATTCATGAATCGTCGCCAAACGTTACACGTCTACCTCATGCGCGAAAAACACTTCATTTCGTGAACGAAATGTTAAATGCACATTGGCGACAGATGCCGACCTATTCGCGGATGATCGGCGCATCGATTAATTCCAGGCTGGAAATTGCAAATTTTTCGTTCAGGAACCATTGCAATTTTATTCACGAGGCATTTATAAATGAGTCACGCCGTTTGTGACCCCGTTCCTATTTCGTCACAAGGCGCACCCACTACACATCGGAGAGAGTCCTGATGCAAACGAAGTTCTGGCGCCGTGCGGCGCTGGCTACCGCCCTGTCTGGCTGCCTGTTCTCGGTTGCCCACGCCCAGTCCGTGACGGGCTATATCTACGGCCAGGCCCCGGCCGGCTCGGGTTCAACCGTGGTTGTCCGCAACATGGGCACCGGTGCCACGCGCACCCTGCCGGTCGATGCCAACGGCCGTTACCGCGCGTCCGACCTGCCCAACGGCCGCTACTCGGTGGAACTGCGCCGTGACGGCGCCACGGTCACCACCCAGGATGACGTGGCGGTCAACATCGCCTCCGGCACCGAGGTCTCCTTCGCCGGCGGCAAGGCGACCGATCTGGACGGCATCGTGGTCCGCGCCGCCTCGATCGCCTCGATCGACGTCTCGCAGGTCGATACCCGCACGGTCTTCAACTACGAAGACCTGCGCAGCCTTCCGTTGCCGCGCGACATCACCGCCGTTGCCCTGCTGGCCCCCGGCGCGATTGCCAGCAACAGCTACAGCGGCGTGCCCAGCTTCGGTGGCTCGGCTGCCTCGGAGAACGCGTACTACATCAACGGCTTCGCGGTGACCAACCCGCTGACCAGCATCGGCTCGACCACCCTGCCGTTCGAGGCCATTGCCCAGGAGCAGGTGCTCACCGGTGGCTTCGGTGCGGATTTCGGCCGCTCCACCGGCGGCGTGGTCAACATCGTGACGCGCCGTGGTACCAATGAATGGAAGGCCGGCGCCTACGAAATCTGGACCCCGGAATCGCTGCGTGCGTCGCCGCGCAACATGAATTACGCCAACACCGGCCACTTCACCGCCAACGATCCCCGCGGCGCGGCTTACCAGACCGATGGCAAGCTGTACCAGTACCGAGCCAAGAACAGCTCCTGGCAGAACACCACCGGCGCCTACGTCGGCGGCCCGATCGTCAAGGACAAGCTGTTCTTCTTCGTCAACGGTGAGTTCACCAAGACCGACGGCTCCAGCGCCCGCTACGCGACCAACACCAGCCCAGCCAACCTGACCCGCGGTTGGAACGAGTACACCTACGAGTACCCGCGCTGGACCGCGAAGATCGACTGGAACATTACCGACAACCATGTCGTCGAGCTGACCGGCGTGTCCGACGTCACCAAGTACGACGCCGTGTACTCCGCGTTCAACTACAACGATTTCAGCCACGACAGCAAGCAGACCGGCGGCATCAGCACCAAGGAAGACGCCAAGCTCTACATCGGCAAGTACACCGGCTACCTGAGCGACAACCTGACCCTGTCGGCGTTGTACGGCCGCCAGAAGATCGAACACTCGCAGGGCCTGTATAACTACGATGCAAGCTGCCCGTACATCAGCGCCGCCACCACCGCACGCGTGCCGGGCCTGAACTACAACGGCTGCCAGAGCACCACCTCGCTGGTCAACGCACCCGGCGCCTTCGACGAGACCAAGGGCGGCCGCATCGACCTGACCTGGCGCCTGGGCAACCATGAAGTCCGCTTCGGCTTCGATCGCCAGGATGCCGAATCCCTGACCGGCACCGAGTACCCGGGCAGCTACGGCTGGATCTACCGCCGCTCCACCAACCCGAACACCCCGATCGATGCATCGCACGGCGTGGGCTCGGCGGCGAGCGGTGGCGGCCTGGGCGCCCAGGGCTACTACGTCTATCGCCTGTACAGCACCAAGCTGGCACAGCCGAAGACCGAGCAGGCCTCCCAGTACATCGAAGACCGCTGGCAGGTGTCGAACAACGTGCTGCTGTCGCTGGGCCTGCGCAACGAGCAGTTCACCAACTACACCGGTACCGGCGAGAAGTACGCCAGCCAGAAGACGCAGATTGCGCCGCGACTGGGCGTGGCCTGGGACGTGAATGGCGATTCCTCGCTGAAGGTGTTCGCCAATGCCGGCCGCTACCACCTGGCGATGCCGAACAACGTGGCCGTGCGCGCCGCCTCCGGCTCGCTCAACACCAATGAGTACTTCACCTACACCGGCGTCGATCCGACCACCGGCGCGCCGACGGGCCTGAACTCGATCCCGGTCGATGCCTCGAAGGGCTACCTGTGCCCGGGCACCAACGCTGTCGCCAGCAACCTGGAATGTGGCAATGCGCCGAATCCGCGCACCCTGGCCGCGGTTGACCTGAAGTCGCACTACCAGGACGAGTTCATCGTCGGCATGGAGCAGCAGTTGGCCGCCGATACCGTCTGGGGCGCGAAGTTCACCTACCGTGAGCTCAAGAGCGCGATCGACGATACCTGCACCCCGGCGCTGGGCGGCGCCTGCTTCCTGTTCAACCCTGGCGTGGGCAATACGTTCTGGGAAGAGCAGGCCGATGGCAGCTACGAGAAGGTGCACTATTCGGCGGCCGACCTGCGCCTGCCCAAGCTCAAGCGCAAGTACTACGCCCTGGACCTGTTCCTGGAAAAGCGCACTGACAACTGGTACGGCAAGGTCATGTATACCTTCAGCCGCAACTACGGCAACACCGAGGGCCAGCTGAATTCGGACCTGGATACCGGCACCGGTGGCCAGGAAGACGTCTCGGTGACCCAGGATTGGGATCTGCCGCAGCTGATGGAAGGCGCCAACGGCCTGCTGCCGAACCACCGTGGCCACGTGTTGAAGGCCTTCGGCTACATGAAGCTGACGCCGGAATGGCGCGTCGGCGGCAGCCTGACCGTTGCCGAAGGCCGCCCGAACAACTGCACCAGCATGTACCCGACCCCGGACAAGGGCCTCTACGACGGTTCCTACTACTGGTACTGCGGGCTGCCGGGCAGCGGCACCACGCCGGGCACCCCGGGTTACGTGGCACCGTCGTCGGACTACGGCTCCTCGCCGCGCGGTTCGCATGGCAAGGCACCGTGGCAGTTCAACCTGGGCCTGAACATCGCCTACACGCCGGACTGGGCCAAGGGCCTGACCCTGCAGGCTGATGTGATCAACCTGCTGAACCGCCAGGTCGCCGGCAGCTACTACTCCCGTTATGCCGCCTCGCCGTACCGCGGTGCTGCGGACTACAACCCGGAGTACGGTCGTGAGCTGAACTACTCGACCCCGCGCTACTTCCGCTTCACTGCCCGATACGATTTCTGATCATCCGGCAGCAACGTTGACCTGGAAGGCCCGTGCAATTGCACGGGCCTTCTTTTTTCCGTTCGTGGCGCCTTGAGCGCGGCCCCTTGCGCCCGGCCATGACCTTCGACACCCTTGCAGGTCAGGCCAGCGGCGTATCGTTCGGCCCACGGCCGTTCTGCGGCCTTTCCCTGACTCACTCGGCCTGGAGGCCATTCAAGTGACCCGTACTCCCAAGATCGTGCTGCTGACTCTGGCCGTTTCGGCCGCGCTGGTTGGCTGCGGCAAAACTGAAACCCCGGCCAAGGACGCCACCGCCTCCACGCCGGCCCCCGCCCAGGCCACCCAGTACACCTTGGACGAGAGCAAGCTGCCGGCCTACAACGCCTTCCAGCCCAGCGACCTGGACACCAGCAAGGACGCCTGCGGCGCCTTCGGTGACTACGTCAACAGCAAGTGGCTGGCTGCCAATGAGATTCCGGGCGACCGCACCAGCTGGGGCGCCTTCACCATCCTCGACGAACGTTCGGTCGCCGTGCAGCACCAGCTGGCCGAGCAGGTCGCACAGGTCAAGACCCCGAACCACATCGAGAAGATCGTCGGCGACCTGTGGGCGACCGGCATGGACGAGGCCAAGATCAACGCGCAGGGCATCGAGCCGCTGAAGGCCGACCTGACCGCGATCGACGGCCTGCAGGACAAGGCAGCCATCGCCAACTACCTGCGTACCAGCGCCGCCAAGGGCGACAACATCCTGTTCGGCTTCGGCGCCGAAGCCGACTTCAAGAACTCGGCCGTGAACCTGGCCTACGCCAGCCAGGGCGGCCTGGGCCTGCCGGACAGCACCTACTACACCGACGCCAAGAACGCCGACAAGCTGAAGGCCTACCAGGCGCACGTCGCCAAGGTGCTGGAACTGTCCGGCGTCGCCGCGGCCGATGCTGCCAAGCAGGCCGAAGACGTGGTCAAGTTCGAGACCCGCCTGGCCAAGGCATCGAAGTCGCGCGTCGAACTGTCGCGCAACGTCGAGCTGTACTACAACCCGGTCACCCTGGCCGACGCCGACAAGCTGACCCCGAACTTCAGCTGGACCGAGTTCTTCAAGTCCCAGGGCGTGGCCGCGCCGGAGAAGTTCTCGCTGGCGATGCCGGCCTTCCATGAGGAAGTAAGCGAGGCGCTGGGCGACACCGATCCGTCGGTGTGGCGCGCCTACCTGCGCTTCCACACCGTGGACAGCGCCTCGCCGTACCTGGCCGATGCCTTCGTGCAGGAGAACTACGAGTTCTACGGCAAGACCCTCAATGGCCAGAAGGAACAGAAGCCGCGCTGGAAGCGCGTGCTGGGCACCATCGAGAACGATGCCGGTGAAGCCTTCGGCCAGCTGTACGTGAAGGTGGCCTTCTCGCCGGAAGCCAAGGCGAAGATGGAAGAGCTGGTGAAGAACCTGGCCGCTTCCCTGAAGGAACGCATCCAGGGCCTGAGCTGGATGAGCGATGAGACCAAGGCCAAGGCCATCGCCAAGTGGGAAACCTTCACCCCGAAGATCGGCTACCCGGACAAGTGGCGTGACTGGTCGGGCCTGCAGACCCAGCGCGACAGCTACCTGGGCAACGTGCGCGCGGCCAACGAGTTCAACTACAAGTTCAACCTGTCCAAGATCGGCAAGCCGGTGGACAAGACCGAGTGGGGCATGACCCCGCAGACGGTCAATGCCTACTACAACCCGCTGCAGAACGAGATCGTGTTCCCGGCCGCCATTCTGCAGCCGCCGTTCTTCGACCCGAAGGCCGACGACGCACTGAACTACGGCGGCATCGGCGCGGTGATCGGCCACGAAATGACCCACGGTTACGACGACCAGGGCGCGCGCTTCGGGCCGACCGGCAACATGGAAGACTGGTGGACCGCCGCTGACAAGAAGAACTTCGAAGGCCTGACCGGCAAGCTGGTCAAGCAGTTCGACCAGTACAAGGTCGACGGCCAGGCCGTGAACGGCCACCTGACCCTGGGCGAGAACATCGCCGACCTGGGTGGCCTGGCCACCGCCTACGACGCCCTGCAGAAGGCCAGCGCCGGCAAGGAAGATCCGAAGGTCGACGGCTTCACCCGCGACCAGCGCTTCTTCTTCAACTGGGCCACCGTGTGGCGCACCAAGTACACCCCGGAAAACGCCAAGGTCCGCCTGGCGACCGACCCGCACGCGCCGGCGCAGTTCCGCGCCATGGGTGCGCCGTCGAACCTGCCGACCTTCGCCGCTGCATTCCAGTGCAAGGCCGGCTCGCCGATGGCCCGCTCCGGTGACCAGCAGGTGGTGATCTGGTAAGCCACGGCTGACGCTGCGGCAGACCTGCAAAGGCCCGGGATTTCCCGGGCCTTTGTTTTTGGCGGCGCCCTGCGAACGCAGCGTGATGCGTGCATGCCGCGTCGATGCGCGGCTTGCTATAGTGCGCGCGCCCTCAATCCATCACGGATTCGTTCCACATGCCCAACTTCCGTCCGCTTGCCATCGCCCTGGGCATCAGCCTGGCGACTCTGGTCCCGACCCACGATGCGTTCGCCGCCGCCAAGAAGAAGGCCGCCCGCGCCCCGGCTGTCAGTACCCAGTGCAGCGACTTCTACGACGCCACCAATGCAGGCTGGCTGAAGGCCAACCCGGTGCCGCAGACCGGTGCCACCACCGCGCTGGGCCAGCTGGTCGATCGCAGCCGCCAGCAGCAGCGCGAGCTGCTCGACGCCGCGATGAAGTCGCCGCAGGGCAACGTGCAGAAGCTGTTGGGTGACTTCTGGGCCAGCGGCCTGGACGAAGCTGCCGTGGAAGCCGACGGCTCCAATCCGATTGCCCCGTTGCTGACCCGCATCAACGCCATCAAGAAGGCCAAGGACGTGCCGGCCTCGATCGCCGCGCTGCACCAGGTCGGCATCCCGGTGGCCTTCAACTTCGGCCCCGACGTCGACCTGAAGGCGCTGGATCGCCACATCGGCTACTTCATGCAGGGCGGCATGGGCCTGCCGGACCCGGCGTTCTATACCCGCACCGACGCCGACACCGTGGCGCTGATGGGTCGCTACCGCGCCTACGTCAAGCAGATCCTGGCGCTGACCGGCACCCCGGCCGCCAAGCTGGATGCCGAATCGCAGTCGGTGATCGCGCTGGAAACCGAGCTGGCACGCAATGCGCAGTCGCTGGCCGGCATCAACAACCCGTTCAACAACTACGCGCCGATCTCCACCAAGGAGCTCAACAGCCGCTACCGCAACCTGCAGCTGGATGCCTTCCTGAAGGCGCAGGGCGTGGAGGACGACCTGGTCTCGCTGGCCGACCCGGGCCTGTTCAAGCAGCTCGACGGCATGGTCACCAAGCTCAAGCCGGAGCAGTGGAAGGCCTACCTGCGCTGGCGCGTGGGTGACTCGATGGCGCCGTACCTGTCCAAGGCCTACCGCGACGCCGAGTTCGAGTTCCGCGGCCGCGTGCTGCGTGGCGAGACCCTGCCGCCGCAGCGCTGGGAAGACGTACTGGATGCGATCAACGTGGCCGCCGGCCCGATGGTCGGCCGCGAGTACGCCGCGCGTTACCTGTCGGCCGAAGACCGTCGCCAGGCGGCGTGGATCGTCGACAAGGTGCGTGAAGTGCAGATCGAGGCGGTCAAGAACAGCAGCTGGATGAGCGCCGAAGCCAAGACCGAAGCACAGGCCAAGCTGGCCGCCCTGAAGATCGAGATCGGTACCCCGCTGCGCGACCTGGACTACAGCGTGCAGCCTATGGGCCGCGGCTCGTTCGGCGGCAACATGCTGATCGCTTCGACCTGGCGCCATCGCGAGGAAATGAGGCGCATCGGCAAGGGCAACGCCGACCGTCGCTGGGACGTGCTGCCGCAGCAGCCGTCGCTGGCCTACGACCTGGCGCAGAACCGCCTGATCGTGACCGCCGCGATCCTGCAGGGTCCGGTGTTCAACGCCAAGGCTGACGCCGCCGACAAGTTCGGCAGCTTCGGTGGCCTGGTCGGCCACGAACTGACCCGTGCGATCGATGCCAAGGGTGCGCTGGTCGACGCCAAGGGCGAGCTGCGCAGCTGGTGGACCCCGGCCGACAAGACTGCCTGGACCCTGCTCGGCAACCGTGTGGCCGCGCAGTACAGCGCCTACGATTTCCCGGGCGTGAAGGGGGCCAAGGTCAACGGCACGCTCACCCAGGAAGAGAACCTGGCCGACATCGCCGGCCTGGAACTGGCCTGGGCGGCGTATACCGCACAGGAGCCGAAGGCCAAGCAGGCACAGCAGCAGGGCTTCTTCCGCGCCTGGTCGACGCTGTGGGCACAGCAGCTGTCGCCGAACGAGGCCGTGCGCCGCCTGACCGCCGACATCCGCGCGCCGGGCCTGTGGCGCAGCAACGGCACGCTGGCCAACCTGCCGGCCTTCGGTGCCACCTTCAGCTGCAAGGCCGGCCAGCCGATGCAGCGCAGCGAAGCCGAGCAGATCAAGGTCTGGCGCTGAGCCTGCTGATGAACCGGTAACGCAGAGGGCGCCTTCGGGCGCCCTTTTCTTTTGCGGGTGCAGCACGATCCGGGTTTAACACCGGGCGTGCTATCGCTGCAGCTTCGTCCATCGCGGAGCCCGAACATGGCGCACAAGAACACCATCTGTGTCTGGTACGACACCGGCGCGCTCGAGGCCGCCACCTTCTACGCCAGCATCCTGCCCGACAGCGCGGTGACCGCCGTGCATCACGCTCCGGGTGATTTCCCGGACGGCAAGGAAGGCAACGTGCTGACAGTCGAATTCACCGTCTGCGGCATTCCCTGCGTCGGCCTCAACGGCGGCACCGCGTTCAAGCACAGCGAAGCGTTCTCCTTCCAGATCCAGACCGAGGACCAGGCCGAGACCGACCGCCTGTGGAACGCCATCGTCGGCAACGGCGGCCAGGAGAGCCAATGTGGCTGGTGCAAGGACCGCTGGGGCATCTCCTGGCAGATCAGCCCGCGCATGCTGATCGAAGCGGTGACCAGCAAGGACAAGGCACTGGCCAAGCGCGCTTTCAACGCGATGATGCCGATGAAGAAGATCGACATCGCCACCATCGAAGCGGCGATCCGCAACGCATGACGACATGGGATGCGATCCTGATCGGCGGTGGCCACAACGGCCTGGTCTGCGCGGCCTATCTGGCGCGCGCCGGAAAGAAGGTGCTGGTGCTGGAACGTCGTGGCGTTCTCGGCGGTGCGGCGGTCACCGAGGAATTCCATCCCGGCTTCCGCAACTCGGTGGCGTCGTACACGGTGTCACTGCTGCAGCCGAAGGTGATCGACGACCTGCAACTGCATGCGCACGGGCTGCGCATCGTCGCGCGCCCCGCCAACAACTTCCTGCCATTGCCGGATGGCCGCTATCTGCTTTCGGCACCCGGCCGCACCCAGGCCGAAGTCGCGAAGTTCTCCGAGCGGGATGCGCAGCGCCTGCCCGAATATGAGGCACGCCTGGAGATCTTCGCCGACGTGCTGCGCGCATGGGCCCTGCGCGCACCGCCGGATATTGGCGTTGCAGGTGGTTGGCGCGCGCTGCCCGCACTGTGGCAGATGGGTCGTCTCGGGCGCGAACTGTCGACGCTGGATCCCTCGCTGCGGCAGGAGCTGCTGGACCTGTTCACGCTGTCGGCGGCCGAGTACCTGGACCGCTGGTTCGAGAGCGAGCCGATCAAGGCGCTGTTCGGTTTCGATGGCATCGTCGGCAACTACGCCAGCCCGTATACCCCGGGCAGCGCCTACGTGCTGCTGCACCACGTGTTCGGCCAGTGCAACGGCGTAAAGGGCGCTTGGGGCCACGCAATCGGTGGCATGGGTGCGATCAGCCAGGCCATCGCCGCCTCGGCGCGCGCGGTAGGTGCGGAACTGCGCGTGGAGGCCGGCGTGCAGCGCGTGCTGGTCGAGCAGGGCCGCGCGGTGGGCGTGGCACTGGCCAACGGCGAAACGCTGCGCGCCCGTGCGGTGATCGCCAACGTCAACCCGAAACTGCTCTACGAACATATGATGGAACCGGTGCACGTACCGGCGGCCACACGCGAACGCATGGCGAACTGGCGCTGCGGCTCGGGCACGTTCCGGATGAACGTGGCGCTGTCGCGGCTGCCGGAGTTCCGCGCCCTGCCCGGCCACGGCGATCACCTCAGCGCCGGCATCATCATGGCGCCCAGCCTGGATTACATGGACCGTGCGTGGCTGGATGCACGGCGCGACGGCTGGTCGCGCGAACCGATCGTGGAAATGCTCATTCCCAGCACGCTGGACGACTCGCTGGCACCGCCCGGCCAGCATGTGGCCAGCCTGTTCTGCCAGCACGTGGCACCGGTGCTGCCCGACGGCCGCCACTGGGATGATCATCGGGACACCGTGGCCGACCTGATGATCGCCACCGTCGAACGCTATGCGCCCGGGTTTTCCGGCAGCGTGCTGGGCCGCCAGGTGCTGTCACCGCTGGATCTGGAACGGACCTTCGGCCTGATCGGCGGCGACATCTTCCACGGTGCACTGAGTGCCAACCAGTTGTTCTCGGCGCGGCCGATGATTGGCCAGGCCGGCTACCGCGGCGCCCTGCCCGGCCTGTACCTGTGCGGTTCGGGCACCCATCCCGGTGGCGGCGTCACCGGTGCGCCCGGGCACAATGCCGCGCAGGTGGTGTTGCAGGATCTATGAAGGCGTGCCGACCAACGGTCGGCACCTACAGCGTCAAATGATCCCATTCAAAGCCTGCCAACCAAGGTTGGCACCTACCCGCGTGGGAAGGTGTGCCGACCAACGGTCGGCACCTACAGCGTCAAATGATCCTTCGGATCATTTGACGCTGCGCAGATGGTTCGGGCGATTCGGCGGGCCCGGCGGCCGGCGCTTGTTGAACGGTGGCTGCCCGCGCCAGTAGCGGATCAGCAGCCAGCCGAACAGCATGCCGCCCAGGTGCGCGAAGTGGGCGACACCGGGCTGCCAGCCGGTCATGCCCAGTACCAGTTCACCCACGCCGAACAGGATCACGAAGGTCCGTGCCTTCATCGGGATCGGCGGGAACAGCAGCATCACCCGCTGGTTGGGGAACAACATGCCGTAGGCCAGCAGCAGGCCGAACACGCCGCCGGACGCACCCAGCACGGTGGCCGGGTTTTCCAGCAGGGTTCCTACCAGCAGCTGGCAGACACCGGCGCCGGCCACGCAGACCAGGTAGTACAGCAGGAAGCGCTTCTCGCCCCAGGTCTGCTCCAGCGGCGCACCGAACATGAAGACTGCCAGCATGTTGAAGAACAAGTGGCCGAAGCTGCCATGCAGGAAGCCATAGGTCAGCAGCTGCCACGGCTGGAAGTTGCCACCCGGCGAGAACGCATCAAAGCCCTGCTGCAACGGCTGCAGCATGAACGGCTCGAAGGTCTGCATGCCGAGCAGGAACGGCTGCTGCAGCAGGAACAGGATCGCGTTGGCGATCAACAGGGCCTTGGTGACGGTTGGCAGTCGCGGGAACATGGGAGCACCGGCATGGAACGGCCTCCATCATAGCCGCAGCACCACGTCTTGTTGGCGACCGGCAGGCGTGGCCCGTTCAGTCGCCAGCCGCGCTCAGCCCGGCCCCCACACCGCCGCATCCAGCGCCGCGGCCGGATCGGTGGCCGGCATCCGCACCCGGCCGTTCTCCACCACCACGCCTTCGGCGCGCAGCCGCTGCGATTGCTCGCGCCAGCCGGCCGAGCCTTCTTCCATGGCGATGCGCCCATCCGAGCGCAGCACGCGATGCCAGGGCAGGTCCGGGTCGTCGTTCTGGCCGAGGATGCGCGCGGTCAGGCGCGCCCGGCCGGGCAGGCCGGCGCGCATCGCCACCTGCCCGTAGCCCATCACCTGCCCCGCCGGAATCGCACGGATCACCGCCAGGATGCGCGCGCGCGCCTGCTCCGGCGTCAGCGCCGCAGGCGGGTCACCAGCAGTACGCCGATCAGCACCAGCACGGTGCCGGCGATCTGCGCCGGCCCCATCGGTTCGTCGAGCAGCCATAGGCTCATCACGATGGTGGAAACAGGGCCCAGCATACCGACCTGTGCGGCCAGCGACGAACCCACGCGCTGCACCGCCAGCATGATCGCCAGCACCGGCAGCACCGTGCACACGGTAGCGTTGATCAGCGACAGCCACTGCACCGCCGCAGGCGCCTGCCACAGCAGCGGCAGCGGATGGGTGACCGCGAAATGCAACAGCACCAGCACGCTGGCCACGCAGCTGGCATAGGCGGTCAGCCGTACAGCACCGATGCGTGCGACCACCTGGCCACTGCCGAACAGGTACAGCGCGTAGCTGAGCGCACTGCCCAGCACCAGCAGGCTGCCGACGATGATCTGCCCGCCCTCGCGCTGCAGGTCATGGCCGAACGCCAGCAGCACACCCAAGTAGCTCAGCACCAGCGCGCCGATCTGCCAGCGGCCCGGCCGCTGGCGCGCCAACAGCACGTTGATCAGCAGCACCAGGGTCGGGTTCAAGTACAGGATCAGCCGTTCCAGGGTCACGCTGATGTACTGCAGCCCTTGGAAGTCGAGCAGGCTGGACAGGTAGTAGCCGGTGAAGCCCAGCCACAGCACCCGGGCGCGGTCGGCCCATGACAACGGCTCGGCCCGGCGCGCGGCCCACAGCGCCATCAGCACGAACAAAGGCAACGCCATAAGCATGCGCAGGGCGAGCAAGGTAGTGGCATCGACGCCATGGCGCAGGCCGAGCTTGACGATGATCGCCTTGCCCGACGCGGCGATGGCGCCGATCGCAGCCAGGCCGACACCCCCCAGCGCGATGCGAGGGGAAGCGGTGGCGATACGGGAAGTGGGGCTGGACATCAGGACGACGGCGGGCCGCGTGGAGCGGCTGGAAGGAATTAGATTGCTTCCAATTGTCTCACGGCTCTTCCGGACGGACGATCCAACTTCCGCTCACGCTCACCACCACTTCCGATCCACGCATGGCGTGGATCTACCGTATCGACCAAGGTCGACACCTACCAACAGCTGTGGGAAGCCGTCGAAGGCGGGGCACTGTGGGATTGCGGGGTGTGAGCCGCATGGATGCGGCGACCAAGCCCCCAGGGACGGGTTCACGGCGCCCCCGCAAGCCCACAGTGCCCCGCCATCCCGAGGAATGCCGCTGTTGCTCTCGATGTTGCCTCTGCGGGTGCCGGGCGCAGCCCGGCTCAACGCATCAGCACCACTTCCTCGGCTGAGGTCGGGTGGATCGCCACGGTGTCATCGAACTGGGCCTTGGTCGCGCCCATCTTCACCGCCACCGCGAAGCCCTGCAGGATCTCATCAGCCGCTTCGCCGAGCAGATGGATGCCCACCACCCGTTCCTCCGGGCCGGCGCAGACCATCTTGAACAGGCTGCGCTGGGTGCCGTTGGCCAGCGCCTGCAGCATCGGACGGAAGCGGCTGTGGTACACGCTCACCTGGTCGAAACGCGCGCGCGCGTCTTCCTCGCTCATGCCTACCGCACCCAGTGGCGGGTGCGAGAACACCACGCTGGCCACATTCTCGTAATCCATCTTCGACTGCGGGCGGCCACCGAACAGGCGGTCCATCAGCCGCCGCGATGCCGCCACCGCCACCGGGGTCAGGCCGACCTTGCCGGCGATGTCACCCACGGCGTGCACGCTTGGCACGCGGGTGGTCTGCCACTCATCCACCTGCACCTGCTGGTGTTCGCCGATGCCGATGCCGAGTGCCTCCAGCCCCAGATCACGGCTGTTTCCGCGCCGGCCGGTGGCGAAGAACACCGCATCGAACACGCTGTCGAGCGGACCATCGTGGCCGAATGCGCGCACGCGCTCGCCATCGCGCTGCAGCTCGCGCAGGCGGTAGTCGAAATGGATTCTTACGCCCTGCTGCTTCAGGTTCTCGGCCAGCTGATCGGTCAGCTCGTAATCGAAGCGCTCCAGCAGGCGCTTGCCACGCACCAGCAGGCTGACCCGGCTGCCCAACGCCTGCAGCAGGCCCGCCAGTTCCACCGCGATGTAACCACCGCCGATGATCGCCACCTCGGCCGGTGCCGCACGCAGATCGAAGAAATCATCAGACACCAGGCCCAGTTCGGCGCCCGGAATATCCGGCCGCAACGGATGCGCGCCGGTGGCGATCAGGATGTGTTCGGCGCTGTAACGCACGCCATCACTGCAGGCCACCGTATGCGCGTCGAGCAGATGGCCACGTGCCGGAATGCGCACCACGCCGGTTTCGTCCAGGCGCTTGTGGTAGCTGGTATGGATGTTGCTGATGTAGGCCTGGCGATGGATTACCAGTTCCTTCCACGACAGCGCCGGGCGAGCCTCGACATCGAAGCCCATTGCGCTGGCCAGGCCGATGCGTTCGTGCAGGTCGGCCGCCAGCCACATCGCCTTCTTCGGCACGCAGCCGACATTGACGCAGGTGCCGCCCAGTTCGCCCGGCTCCAGCAGCGCCACGCGCTTGCCGTGCTGTGCGGCGCGGATCGCACCGGCCAGGCCGGCGGAGCCGCCGCCAAGGACGATCAGGTCGTAATCATAGGGTGCAGCGCTCATCGGAATCGCTCGGGTCGGTAAGGGGCAGGATCAATCGCCGGGGTGCGGCCGCAGACCAGATCGGCGACAAGCTGGCCGCTGCCGGCACTCATGCTGATACCGAGCATGCCATGCCCCGCTGCAAGCCAGACGTGAGGATGCGCGGGCGCGCGGCCGATCATCGGCACGTCGTCCACGCTCATGGGCCGCCAGCCACACCACTGCTCCTGCAGCTGCGCACCACGCGGCGTGCGCAGGTAGCGGTCAGCGGCCTGCTGCAGTGCCTGCAGGCGGGTCGCGCGCAGCCGCGGGTCGGCACCGGCGAATTCCATCGTGCCGCCCAGCCGCAATGCCTCGCGCCAGGCGATCACGAACACGGAATGGTCTTTCAGCACCACGGGGCGCTGCGGCACCTGCGACGGTCGTGACCAGGTCAATGAATAGCCCTTGCCTGGCTGGATCGGCACACGCAGATCCAGTTGCCGCGCCCAGTGCCGCGACCATGGCCCGGTGGCCAGTACCAGTTCGCGCGCAGCCAGCCACTGCCCACCTGCCTGCACGCGTACACCCTGGGCATCATCACTGAACCCCTGCACGTCCACCGCTTCGTCGATCACCACGCCCTGCGCGCGCAGCACGCGTGCCAGCTCGGCGGTGTAGCGATCCGGCCGCAGCTGCGCATCGCCAGGGAAATGAATCGCACCGGCCAGGCGATCATGGAAGGCAGGATTCGCGCGCGCATAGTCCGCACCCGGGATGCAGGTCGTGGCAATGCCCTGCGCGCTCAGCGCCTCGCATTCGGCCGCGTAGTGATCGAAGTTGCGCGCGTCGCCGAACACGTAGTCCAGCCCGCGCGCATCGAACTCACAATCAAGCGCGTGTGCCTGCACCCATCCGGCCAGGCGCAGCCGCGAATCATCCAGCAGCGCGCCACGTGCGCGCGTGGACTGCAGCCAGTCGCGTGCATTGCAGCGCGCGCTGAACTGCAGCAGCCAGCGCCACAGCGTGGGATCCAGCCGCGTGCGCACGTACAGCGGCGCACGCGGATCGAGCATCCAGCGCAGCGCACGCAGCGGTACCCCAGGCGCCGCCAGTGGCGGTGCGTGGCTGGGGGTGATGGTGCCGCAGTTGCCATGCGACGTCGCGCCCCCGACGCGCCCCCGGTCGATCACGCGCACCTGCCGGCCGTGCGCGCGCAGTGCAAGCGCAGTGGCCAGGCCGATGGCGCCGGCACCGACCACGATCACATCCTCGCGCGCAGCCGGCATCGATCAGCCCTGCCCGGCTCCGCGCCGCATCGGCGGCCACTGCCGGTAGGTCATCGCACGCCATACCCACTCCATCGGACCGAACCGGAAGTGGCGCAGCCACACGTGCGAGATGCCCACCTGCACGGCAAACAGCAGCAGCGCGAACAGCAGCTGCAGGCTGCGCGGCATCATCTCGAACCGGCCCAGCCCGTAGTGGTAGAAGATCCAGGTGCACAGCAGCGACTGAGCGAGATAGTGGGTCAACGCCATGCGGCCGACCGGCGCCAGCCACGCCAGCCGCGTGCGCCAGTGCACGATCCAGGCCAGGTAGCCCAGGCACATCGGCAGGCCGCCGACCGTCACCAGGGCCATTGCCGCGGTAACCGGCAGATCGTACGCGCCGGGTGCCAGGTAAGGTTTCCAGGCAATCCCCAGCACCGTGACCAGCAGGCCCAGCGGCAGCGCGATCCAGCGCAGCGAGGCGTACAGCCGCGGGAAGCGCTCCGGCGTGGCCAGCGCACCACTGCCGGCAAACCAGCTGCCGATCAGGAACATGCCGAGCACCTCCGGACCGGTGATCAGCATCGCGCCCAGCGACGTGCCGAATTCGTTCAAGCGCTGTGCATTGGCCTGCATCCAGCTGCCATGGCCGTACACCTGGCGCTGCAGCTCGATGCTCTGCTGCGCGTCGGCAAGCATCTTCTGCACGTCGTCGGCCGAGGCCATCGACACCATCGCGCCGACCAGCAGCATCATCGCCGCGCCGCCCAGATACACGATCACGCCCATCCATGGCAGCCAGCTGCGTGGTGCCTCGCGGCAGGCCAGCAGCGGCAGCGAGACCAGCGCATACAGCACCAGGATGTCGCCGGACCAGACCAGCAGCGCGTGGCACAGCCCGATCAACAGCAGGCCGGCACTGCGGCGCAGGTAGAACGGGGTGAACTCGCGCCCGGCCACGGCGGCGCGCTGCGCCATCACCGCGAAGCCGGCGCCGAACAGCAGCGAGAACAGGGTGAAGAACTTGCCCTGCACGAACACGTAGACGAATGCATCGGCCCAGTAATCCAGGCCCTGCCAGTGCACGTCGATGCCGGTGAAGGCCAGGTCCAGCGGACCGCTGAAGGCCTCGATGTTCATCAGCAGGATGCCCAGCAACGCGGCACCGCGCAGCACGTCCAGTACGGCGATGCGTTCGCCGGAAGCCATCGGCTGCAGGGAAGGAGAAGCGGCGTTCACGGGGCGTCCGTCGGGCAGGTCCGCCATTATGCCGCCGGCCCGCGCACCATGGATGCCCGCGTCGTGTTCCAGAAACGCAACGGCCCGCCGAAGCGGGCCGTTGCTGCCATCACGATCGCGCTGCGATCAGTGCTGGTGACCGCCGTCGCCGTGGACGTGGCCGTGGTCGATCTCTTCCTGGACGGCTTCACGCACGTCGACGATTTCCACGTCGAAATGCAGGTCCTTGCCGGCCATCGGGTGGTTCAGGTCAACGTCGACCACGCTCATGCCGACCTTCTGCACGGTCACCGCGCGCGGGCCGAAGTTGGTCTGCAGCACGACCTGCTGGCCCGGGGCCAGCTTGGTGTTGCCGAAGTGCTTCTTCGGAACGCGCTGGGACAGGCCTTCACGACGCTCGCCGTAGGCATCGGCCGCCTTGACGTCAACGTTGAAGGTCGCGCCGGCTTCCTTGTCCATCATGGCGTTTTCCAGGCCCGGAATGATGTTGCCGTGGCCGATCAGGATCGCCAGCGGCTCACCGCGGTCCTTGGACGATTCGATCGGCTCCTGGCCGACTTCGGAAACGGTGTAGTGGAAGCGGACAACGCGGTCTTTTTCGATCTTCATGCGCAACTCTGTCTGGATCTGCCGGAGGCAGGCGGGTTGGGGCGGGTTGTCGCCCGGCGGGGACGCCGCCATCATGACGGCCAATCCAAGGTGGCGCATTATCCGGAGATCATGCACATCACGCCAGTTTCGTCCGGCCTGCGCCGGCTCCTCGCCCCGGCCCTGCTGCTGGCCCTGCCCCTGCTGATGACTGCCTGCGGTGGTGGCAAGGCCACCCGCCCTGCTCCGCCACCGCCAACCGCGCACTGGCCAAAGACCGTGCCGGACAATCCCGAGGCCGCCAACTCGGTGCTGATGCGCGCCATCAGCCTGGTCGGCACGCCCTACCGCTATGGCGGCAACACCCCTGATTCGGGCTTCGACTGCAGCGGCCTGGTCGCTTATGTCTACCGCGAGATGCTGGACCTGCAGCTGCCGCGTACCTCGCGCGACCTGGCCGCCGTCCAGGGCCCGAAGATCGATCCGCAGCGCCTGGCCACCGGTGACCTGGTGTTCTTCGGCAGCCGCGGCAACGTCACCCACGTTGGCATCTACGTGGGCGAAGGACGCTTCGTGCACGCCCCGAGTACCGGCGGCACGGTCCGGCTCGACTCGCTCAGCGGCCCCTACTGGAAGGATCACTACACGGGCGCGAAACGCGTCCTTCGCTAAAATGAACAGGCGACATGTTCAAAACTGTGACGCACATCACCGTGCTGCTAACGAATTACTAACGGAATTTTTAACTTATCCGCGCTTTTACAGGGCATGATGCCCCATCGTTTTTTTCCTGTGACCGACGCGTGACGACTGACGACCTGAAAAGCGAAGGCCAGACTTCCGTATCTTCACGTAGTGCCCGCCCGCTGTTGCTTGGCCTGGCACTGTGTCTGACCAGCCTTCCGGCCTGGTCGCAGACTGTTCCGAACCGTTCCGATGTGACCCCGGCCCCGGTGGCCGATAGCCCCGCCCGACCGGCCGCCAAGGCCGAGGCTGCTGCTCCGCAGCGCAGCCGCGTCGACGCCGCCGCCAGCGCGACCCTGGCCGCCCTGCTGCCTCACCTGGCCGCCAATGACACCATTCCGCTGATGGACCGCTCGGCCGTGGTGGCCGGTGACCTCAGCCGCCTGCTCGCCAACTACGACACCAGCAGCGCCGCAAATGGCAGCGTTGTCGGCACCGCCGCCGACAACGGCAAGGTGCAGTCGCTGCTGCGCCGTGCGATGACCCTGCTGGGCACCCCGTACCGTTGGGGCGGCAGCAACCCGGACAGCGGTTTCGACTGCAGTGGCCTGGTCGGCTACGTGTTCCGTTCGGCGCTGGGTATCGAGCTGCCGCGCGTCTCGCGCGAGATGGCCCACGATGACAATGCCGAACTGATCAACGACCGCACCGCGCTGGCTGCCGGCGACCTGGTGTTCTTCGGCCGCAAGGGCCGCGTCGACCACGTCGGCATCTATGTCGGCGACGGCCGCTTCCTGCACGCCCCGAGCTCGGGCAAGGACGTGCGCGTGGACACCCTGCTCAGTGGCTACTGGGGCAACAAGTTCATGCAGGCGCGCCGGGTCGATCTCTGATCTGACCGGTTGGCGCGACCGCGCCGCCTGATGCGAGAAAGAGCCGCTGCCCTGCAGCGGCTTTTTTGTTGGCCCGCAAATACGGATAGGCGCCGGCCGGCCTTGGTGGGTGCCGACCGACCTTTGGTGGGTGCCGACCGTTGGTCGGCAATGCCGCCATCCACGCATGGCGTGGATCTACTGACCTTTGGTGGGTGCCGACCTTGGTCGGCGCTGCCTTCATCCACGCATGGCGTGGATCTACTGACCTCCTGGTGGGTGCCGACCTTGGTCGGCGCCGCATCAGTCACCCGCCAAGCAAAAGGCCCGCCGGTCAGGGCGGGCCTTTCATCGTTACGCAACCTCAGCTGCGTGGCGGCGTCGGGTCGGGATCATCCACGCCCACATTGCCGGATGGATTGTCATACACCGCCTGATCCAGCAGCCCGGTTTCCTTGGCGACGATCACCGGCACCAGCATCTGCCCCGTCACGTTCGTCATCGTGCGCATCATGTCCAGGATACGATCGATGGCGTACAGGTAACCGATGGTCTCCAGCGGCAGGTTGGCCGCGCTCAACACCACCGTGGCCATGATCACCGCGGTGCCCGGCACGCCTGCGGTACCGAAGCTGCCCAGCACCGAGGCGATCAGCACCACCACGTACTGCTCCGGGGTCAGCGGCACGCCGCTGTACTGCGAAATGAACACTGCGCACAGCGCCGGGTAGATCGCGCCGCAGCCGTCCATCTTGATGCTGGCACCCAGCGGCACCGCGAACGAACCGTAGTCCTTGTTCACGCCCAGGTTGTGGGTGATCGAACGCAGCGCCACCGGCATCGCCGCGAAACTGGACGAGCTGACAAACGCCACCTGCATGCCCGGCGCCGCGCCGCGGAAGAACTTCAGCGGGTTCAGGCCGTGTGCCAGCAGCAGCGCGCTGTAGACCACCACGATGTGCAGCGCGCAGGCCACGTACAGCGCCAGCACGAAGTGGCCCAGCGGCAGCAGCTTCTCGAAGCCGTAGCTGCCGACCAGGCCCGCGATCAGGCCGAAGGTACCGATCGGAGTGACTTCCAGCACGAAGCGGGTCACCTGGATCATGATGTCGCTCATCTGGCCGACCAGCTTGCGCGCCTCGGTCACCTTCTCGCCGAGCTTGACGATGGCAAAGCCGACCAGTCCGGCGAAGAAGATCACCGGCAGGATCGAGCCGCGACCGGCGGCCAGCACGGTTTCACCGGCCGCATTGACCTTGGTGCCGATGCCGGACAGCGCATAGAAGACATTGGCCGGCACCACGTCCAGCAGCACCTGTACCACGCTGGGCACTTCGCGCGGCACATAATTGCTGGCCATCGACAGCTGCAGGCCACCGGCGCCGGGCTGCAGCACGGTACCCACGCCCAGGCCTACGCACACCGCCAGCGCGGCGGTGATCACGAACCACAGGAAGGTGCGGCCACTGAGCGCGGCAACCGACTTCTGGCCGTGCAGTGACGAGATCGCATTGATGACCGCGAAGAACACCAGCGGCACCGCGATCATCTTGATCAGGGTGACGTACAGCTCGCCGAGCGGGCCGAACCACGTTTCCGCGGCCGGGCCCAGCGCCCAGCCGGCCAGCGCGCCGAGCACGAAGCCACCGACCACGCGCTGCCAGAATGGAATCCGCAGCCAGGCAGAGACCAGCTTCATAGGCAATCCAGAGGGAAGGAAGGGATGCTGGAACGATAGCCCAAGGCGGCCGGCGGAACGACCGCCCGGCCGGCAAATCAGTGTGTCATCGGCGTGCCTTGCGGGGGCGGGCATAATGAACGTCCCGTTACAGTTTGTGAGATCCCAGCGTCCATGCGTCGTTCCGTCTCCCTGTTGGCCGCCTGTGCCACCACCCTGCTGCTGGGCGCCTGCGCCAGCACTGCCCCCGCGTCCGCCCCGGCCGGCCTCAAGGTCGCCGTCGATCCCGTCGCCCACCCGGCCGGCGAGACCCCGCAGTGGTGGTACCGCAGCGGCGCCGCCCAGGCGGCCGCCAACGGCGCGATGTCCGGCAAGGCCAAGAACGTCATCCTGTTCCTCGGCGACGGCATGAGCCTGACCACCGTGGCCGCCTCGCGCATCTACGAGGGCCAGCAGAAGGGCGGTTCGGGCGAAGAGAACCTGCTGTCCTGGGAGCGCTTCCCCGCGACGGCGTTCAGCAAGACCTACAACACCGATTCGCAGACCCCGGATTCGGCCGGCACCATGACCGCCATCACCACCGGCGTGAAGACCCACATGGGCGCGATCGGCGTCAGCGCCGGCAGCCGCACCGACTGTGCCGACAGCCTGTCCAAGGGCCTGCTGACCTGGCTGCAGCTGGCCGACAGTGCCGGCCTGGCCACCGGCGTGGTGTCCACCGCCCGCCTGACCCACGCCACCCCGGCCGCCACCTATGCGCACTCGCCCGAGCGCAACTGGGAGAACGACACCGACCTGACCGACGCGGCCAAGGCGGCCGGTTGCAAGGACATCGCCCAGCAGCTGCTGTCGACCTCGCGCTATGGCCGCGGCCCGTTGGTCGCGCTCGGCGGTGGCCGTGGTGAATTCACCACCGTGGAAGAGCGTGACCCCGAGTACGACGACAAGGTCGGCCAGCGCCTGGACGGCCGCAGCCTGGTCCAGGAATGGCAGCAGGCGCATCCGCAGGGTGCCTATGTCTGGAACAGCAAGCAGCTGGCGGCGGCCGCCAACGCGCCGGCCATCCTCGGCCTGTTCGAGCCGGACCACATGCGCTACGAGTACGAGCGCCCGCAGGATCCGGGCGGCGAGCCGAGCCTGGCCGAACTGACCGCCGCGGCGATCAAGAACCTGGCCAAGCACCCGGAAGGCTACGTGCTGATGATCGAGGGCGCGCGCATCGACCATGCCAACCACAGCGGCAACGCCTACCGTGCCCTGACCGAGACCGTGGCCCTGTCCGATGCGGTGCGCGTGGCCAATGAACTGACTTCGGCCGACGACACCCTGATCATCGTCACCGCCGACCACTCGCACACCCTGAACTTCGTCGGCTACCCGGCACGCGGCAACCCGATCCTGGGCAAGGTGAAGGACAAGGGCGGCGAAGACGGTGCCGGCAAGCTGGACTATGCACTGGACGGCAGCGGCCAGCCGTACACCACCCTGACCTATGCCAACGGCCCGGGCCACACCGGCGCCAGCAACCAGCAGCCGGCCGGCGCCAAGCGCTACCCGCACAATCCGAGCAGCTTCGAGCCGGCCAACGGTCGCCCGAACCTGCGTGAGGTCGACACCGAGCATCCGGACTACATGCAGGAAGCGCTGGTGCCGATGAAATCCGAATCGCACGGTGGCGAGGACGTTGGCATCTGGGCCCGTGGCCCGGGCAGCAAGGCGATCCGCGGCACGCTGGAACAGAACGCGATCTACCACATGATCGTGCAGGCCACCCCGGCCCTGCGCGACCGCCTGTGCCAGGCCGGCACCTGCGATGACAAGGGCGTGCCGGTGCAGCTGCCGGCGCCGACCGCCTTCGAGCGCAAGGCCGAGGCCAAGTGATCGCGCGGCAGGCCCGCCCTGCCCGCGCCAGCGGCCGCCTCGCGCGGTCGCTGGCCCTGCTCGGCGTGCTGACCAGTTCCAGCGCGCTGGCGCAGGCACCGGCGTGCAAACTGCTGACCGACGAACATGGGTTGTGGCCGCTGCCCAACTGCGAGGTGGTGGACCACCGGCCGAAGATCCAGCCCGACACACTGAAAGACCTGAACTTTGACGACCACGGCCTGGCCGTGGTGTATGCCGACCAGGGCTTCCACTACGTCGACCGCAAGGGCCGCAGCCTGCCGGTGCTGACCTGGGACAACGGCCCGGAGACGCCGGAGGAAGGCCTGCTGCGCGGGCGCGTCGGCAACCGCGTGGGCTACTTCGATCTGAAGTTCCGCCAGGTGGTGCCGGGCACCTTCGATTTCGGCTGGCCGTTCCGCGATGGCGTGGCCGAGGTCTGCAACGGCTGTCGTCGCGGCACGCCGGATGGCGATGGGCACACGCCGATGGAAGGCGGAGAGCGGTTCCGCATCGACCGTTCCGGTCGTCGAGTGAAGTAGGGGTTTCGGCAGGGCTGCGCCCTGCACCTGCCGAAGCTTCAAGCAACGGCAACAACCAAAGCCAGAGCGGAATTCCGCGGGATGGCGGGGCACTGTGGGTTTGCGGGGACGCCGTAAACCCGTCCATGGGGGCTTGGTCGCCGCATCCATGCGGCTCACACCCCGCAAACCCACAGCGCCCCACCTTCGACAGTTGGCCGGCGGCCAGTAGATCCACGCCATGCGTGGATGAAATCCGTCAGACATCGAAATAAATAGGGGTCAGATCCGTTTTCCTGCGGAAAACGGATCTGACCCCCATCAACATGCCCGACAACTCGCAGGAAACTGTCGAAGGCGGGGTGGGTCCGGTTGCGGGGGCGTGAGCCGCATGGGTGCGGCGACCGAGCTTACATGGACGTACTTGCAGCGCCCCCCGCAACTGGACCCACCCCGCCATCCCGCAGGAAACCTGCTTCTGCTGTTGCTGTTGCTGTTGCTCCGGATCGTAGCGGGTGCAGGGCGCAGCCCTGCCGAGCAACCCTATACTTGCCACGTGACTGCCTTCCCTGCCCTCGTTCCACTGGATGCGCCGCTGCTGGTGGGCTACAGCGGCGGTGTCGACTCGACCGTGCTGCTGCACTGGTTGTGGCGCTGCGCTCAAGCCTCCGGCACCCGGCTGCGCGCAGTGCACGTCCACCACGGCCTGCAGGCTGATGCGGACGACTGGGTGCTGCATTGCCAGCAGCAGTGCGCCGCGCGGGGCATCGAGCTGGCCGTGCACCACGTAAGAATCGACGACACCGCAGGCCTGGGCCTGGAGGGTGCCGCGCGACAGGCGCGACGCGCCGCGTTCGCGGCCGAGCTGCGCGATGGCGAAACGCTGGTGCTGGCCCAACACCAGGACGACCAGGCCGAAACCTTCCTGCTGCGCGCACTCCGCGGTTCAGGCGTCGACGGCCTTGCCGCGATGTCCGCACATGCCCGTCTTGGCGAACACGCCCTGTGGCGACCACTGCTGCCGGCGCCGCGCAGCGCGCTGCTCGATTACGCCCGGCAACACGCACTGCGCTGGATCGAGGACCCCAGCAACGCCGACGACCACGCCGATCGCAACTTCCTGCGCCTGCGGGTGCTGCCGTTGCTGCGCGAGCGCTGGCCGCATGCGGCGGCGGCATTGGCCAGCAGCGCGACACAGTGCCGACAGACCCGCGAACTGCTGGACGAGGAAGACGCCGAACTGATCGCGCATCTGGAAGTGGCGCCTCGCGTGCTGTCACTGCAGCTGCTGCGCCAGGTCTCGCCGGGGCGTGCCGCGCGCGTACTGCGTGGCTGGGTGCTCGGCCACGGTGCAGCCCCGTTGCCGGCCACGGTGTTGCAGCAGGCGCTGGACGAACTGCTGCCGGCCGACAACGATCGCCAGGCGCGCGTGGGTTGGCACGATCACGCGATCCAGCAATGGCGCGACCACGCCTACCTGCTGCCTGCCCGGCTGCCCGTACTGCCTCGCGACTGGCAGGCCGAATGGGATGGCCGCGCGCCCCTGCCCTTGCCCGATGGCGGCCAGCTGAGCCTGCTGGGTGCAGGCGCTTTCGAGCAGCCACTGCAGGTCCGGGCGCGTGTGGGCGGTGAACGCATCCTGCTGCCCGGCCGCGAGCATTCCCATGCGCTGAAGGATTGCCTGCAACGCGAACACCTCGCGCCCTGGCGCCGCGCACAGCTGCCCCTGCTGTTTGCTGGTGAGCAGCTGCTGGCCGCCTCCGACGTGGTCATCGGCGCGCCGCTGCAGGCGTGGCTGCAGGCGAACGAGGCGCAGCTGCAGTGGCGTCCCGGCGGCTGGTGAATTGACCCCCGCGCGCGGCCCGTCCACACTTGCGGTATGGCCAAGAAGTCCCCCGAAAACGCCTCCCCTGTCGCCCAGTTCGAGCAATCGCTCGAATCGCTGGAGCAGCTGGTGGAGCAGATGGAAACCGGCGAGCTGAGCCTGGAAGCTTCGCTCAGTGCATACGAACGTGGCGTCGGCCTGTACCGCCAGTGCCAGCAGGCGCTGGAGCAGGCCGAACTGCGCGTGCGCCTGCTCAGCGATCCGGCGCAGCCGGAAGCATCCGAGCCCTTCGATCCGCCCAGCCATGACGGCTGAAACGCTGTTCGCGCGCTGGCGCGATCGTATCGAAAGCGAGCTTGACGCTGCCCTGCCCTCGCCTGCCGAGGCGCCGCAGCGCCTGCACCAGGCCATGCGCTATTCGGTGCTGGGCGGCGGCAAGCGCATGCGCCCGCTGCTGGTGTACGCCAGCGGCCACCTGTTCGGCGCACAGCTGGAGCACCTGGACGCGGCCGCGATGGCCGTCGAGCTGATCCACGCCTATTCGCTGGTGCATGACGACCTGCCGGCCATGGACGATGACGCCCTGCGCCGCGGCAAGCCGACCACCCACATCGCGTTCGACGAAGCCACCGCGATCCTCGCCGGCGATGCGCTGCAGACCCGCGCCTTCGGCCTGCTGGCCGATGCGCCGCTGCCGGCCACATTGCGCGTGGCCTGCCTGCAGACCCTGGCCCATGCCTCCGGTGCCGCCGGCATGTGCGGCGGCCAGGCGCTGGACATCGATGCCACCGGCCAACAGCAGACGCTGGTGGCGCTCACCCGCATGCATGCCCTGAAGACCGGCGCGTTGATCCGCGCGGCGGTGCGCATGGGCGCGCTGTGCGGCCAGGCCCACGAACCGCAGCTGGCGCAGCTGGACAGCTTTGCCGACGCGCTGGGCCTGGCGTTCCAGGTCCGCGATGACATCCTCGATGTCGAAGCCAGTTCCGAACAGCTGGGCAAGACCGCCGGCAAGGACCAGGCGCAGGACAAGAGCACGTTTCCCGCCCTGCTCGGCATGGACGGTGCGAAGGCACAGCTGCACGAGCTGGCCGCACGCATGCAGTCCCTCCTGGCCGGCTACGGCGAAGAGGCCGATGCGCTGCGTGCGCTGGCGACGCTGGCAGTCGAACGCGATCATTGATTGCTGCGCGCGAGCCGGGCAGCGCCCGTCACTCTCCGCACATGAAAACGCCCGGCAATGCCGGGCGTTTCCAGTTCCGCATGTGGCCGGTCTTACTTGACCAGGCGCAGCGCGAACGGGTAGCGGTAGGCTTCGCCGTTGTTGGCCTTGACTGCGGCAATGATGCAGAACACCAGGTTGAGCAGGCCGACGATCGGGGCCAGGATGCCGCCGATGATCACGATGGTCAGAATGATGCAGATCAGCATCGCGATGGTGATGGTGATCTGGAAGTTCAGCGCTTCCTTGGCCTGGTCGGTCACGAAGGCCTTGCTGGCATCGTCCTTGTTGATCAGCCAGATGATCAGCGGGCCGATGAACCAGGTGAAGATGCCCAGCAGGTGGGCAGCCAGGGCCATGGTGCGCTGGTCGGCCGGCGCGTTGGTGGTGGCCGGCGGCGGCGGGACGTTATCGAATTCGCTCACGACAAAACTCCTTTTCATTGGGTGGTCTTGACCAACCAGCACCCAGCTGGTCGCGTCAGGCGGGCATAGCTTACGCCATCAATGCCATCAATCATTACCGGCGATGGTCATCCGTCCCAGCAGGATCGAACCGGTGCGCACGTGCGAGCGCGGGTCGACGTCGCTGCCCACCGCCTCGATGCTGCTGAACATCTCGCGCAGGTTGCCGGCAATGGTGATGCCATCCACCGGGTACTGGATCTCGCCGTTCTCGACGCGGAAGCCACCGGCACCACGCGAGTAGTCACCGGTCACCCCGTTCACGCCCTGCCCCATCAGCTCGGTCACCAGCAGGCCGTCGCCCATCTGGCGGGCGATCTCCTGCAGCGAGCCTGCGTTGGCCGCCAGCTGCAGGTTGTGCACGCCACCGGCGTTGGCGGTGGTCTGCAGGCCCAGCTTGCGCGCCGAGTAGCTGCCCAGCACGTAGCGCTGCAGCACGCCGTCACGAACCAGCGCCGAGGCCCGGGTGGCCACGCCATCACCGTCGAAGGCGGCCGAGCGCAGGCCACGGCGCAGGTGCGGCAGTTCCTCGATCTGCATCCATTCCGGGAACAGCCGTTGGCCGACGCTGTCCAGCAGGAAGCTCGCCTGGCGGTACAGGGCACCACCGGACACCGCCGACAGCAGATGGCCGACCAGGCTGCGCGCCACTTCCGGGGCAAACAGCACCGGCATGCTGCCGGTGGCCAGTGATCGCGGCTGCAGGCGGGCGACGGTGCGCTCGGCGGCCTGCCGGCCGACCTGGCCCACATCCTCCAGGTCCTCGCGGGCCAGCGCGCTGGTGTACCAGCCGTCGCGCTGCATGCCATCGCCCTGGCCGGCGATCAGCGCACAGCCGACCGAATGGTGGGTGCCGCGCTCGCGGCCGATGAACCCATGCGAATTGGCGTACACCGACAGGCTCTGCATGCTCGACACCGAGGCCCCGTCGGAATTGCGGATCTCGGCATCGGCCTCGCGGCCAGCGTTTTCACAGGCCAGGGCCAGGTCCACCGCCTCGTCGGCCTGCAGCGCCCACGGGTGCCAGCCGTCCAGGTCCGGGAAGTCGGTGGCCATCAGCGCGGCCTCGGCCAGGCCGGCAGCCGGGTCGTCCTCGGTGTGCCGGGCGATCGCGCAGGCCTGCTCGACGGTGGCCGCGAGGCTGGCCTCGTTCAGGTCGCCGGTGCTGGCGCTGCCCTTGCGCTGGCCGAAGTAGACGGTCACGGCGATGCCGCGGTCGCGCGTGGACTGCACCGTCTCGACCTCGCCGAGGCGGACATTGACCTCCAGGCCACGGTCTTCGCTGCAGCTGACCTCGGCCTGGCTGGCGCCCAGCGCGCGGGCGCGGTCGAGCAGCTGCTGGGAGAGGTCGGCCAGCCGTTCCAGCCGGGCTGGGCTGTCGTCGCCAACGGCGACTTCAGGGGCAATCACGTTCAATGCTTTATCCTGTACAGGTTGGGCCCGGCATTACGCCGGGCGACTTTTTTTAGAATCAGGTAGGAACGATGCGCGGACGCGACGAAGAAACCGGTGAATTCCACGACAAGAGCCGCAGCCAGAACCGGCGCGACGCGCTCGACGTCCTGGCTCTGGGCGAGAAGCTGGTGTCGCTGACCCCGGCCCAGCTGGCGCGCCTGCCGATCCCCGAGGATCTGCTGCCGCACATCGCCGAGTGCAAGCGCATCACCGCCCACATCGCCCACAAGCGCCAGCTGGCGTTCCTGGCCAAGCACATGCGCCGCGAGGAAGACGCCACGCTGGACGCGATCCGCGATGCGCTGGATGCCAACAGCGAGACCGGCCGCCGTGAAGTGGCGATGATGCATCGCGCCGAAGACTGGCGCGACCGCCTGCTGGCCGAGGGCGATACCGCGCTGGCCGCACTGCTCAACGATTACCCGCAGGCCGACCGCCAGCAGCTGCGCACGCTGGTACGCAACGCGCAGGCCGAAAAGGCCAAGAACAAGCCGCCGCGCGCCTACCGTGAGATCTTCCAGGTGCTGCGCACGCTGATGCTGCCGGCAGCGCTGGGCCTGAAGGGCGTCGCCGAAGAATCCGACGCCGACGAGGCCGACGAGGACTGAGTCCCCGCCGGTCCGGGCGCTGGCGTTGGCCATCGCCCGGCTCAGGCCTGGGTACCGCCGACGGTGATGCCCTCGATCAACAGCGAGGGTTGGCCGACACCCACCGGCACGCTCTGCCCGTCCTTGCCGCAGATGCCCACGCCCTCGTCCAGGGCAAGGTCGTTGCCGACCATGCGCACCTTCTGCATGGTTTCCGGGCCATTGCCGATCAGGGTCGCGCCCTTCACCGGCGTGGTGATGCGGCCATCTTCGATCAGGTAGGCCTCGGTGGCCGAGAACACATACTTGCCGCTGGTGATGTCGACCTGGCCGCCGCCGAAGTTGACCGCGTACAGGCCCTTCTTCACCGAGCGGATCATTTCCTGCGGGTCGTGCTGGCCGGCGCGCATGTAGGTGTTGGTCATGCGCGGCATGGTCAGGTGCGCGAACGATTCGCGCCGGCCGTTGCCGGTCGGTGCCATCCCCATCAACCGCGCGTTGAGGCTGTCCTGCATGTAGCCGACCAGGATGCCGTCCTCGATCAGCGTGGTGCACTGGCTGGGATGGCCTTCGTCGTCGATGTTCAACGAGCCACGACGCCCGTCCAGGGTGCCATCGTCGACGATGGTCACCCCCGGCGACGCCACGCGCTCACCGATGCGGCCAGCATAGACGCTGGTGCCCTTGCGGTTGAAATCGCCTTCCAGGCCGTGGCCGACCGCCTCATGCAGCAGCACACCCGGCCAGCCGGGGCCGAGCACCACCGGCATCACGCCGGCCGGCGCAGGGACCGCCTCAAGATTCACCAGTGCCTGGCGCAGCGCCTCGCGCGCAAACGCTTCAGGCCGGCCGTCGGCGAACAGTTCCTCGTAGCCATAGCGGCCACCGCCGCCGGCATAGCCGGACTCGCGGCGGCCATTGTGTTCGACGATCACCTGCACGTTCAGGCGCACCAGCGGGCGCACGTCGGCGCCCAGCACGCCGTCGCTGCGGGCGATCAGCACCGTGTCGACGCCACCGGACAGGCTGACCATCACCTGCTTCACGCGCGGGTCGGCGGCGCGCAGGTAGCCATCCAGGCGCTTGAGCACCTCCACCTTGGCTTCGTTGCCGATGCCGTCGATCGGGTCCAGCGCCGGGTACAGCGCGCGCGCATTGCCGCGCAGCAGTGAACGCCCGGACTGGGCGCCGCCTTCGCGCGAGATCGCGCGCGCCGACTGCGCCGCGGCGAGCAGCGCGTCGGCATGGATGTCATCGGAGTAGGCGAAGCCGGTCTTCTCACCGGAAATCGCGCGCACGCCCACGCCCTGCTCGATGGAATGGGCGCCGTCCTTGACGATGCCATCCTCCACGCTCCAGCTCTCGCGGCGGGCGTGCTGGAAATAAAGGTCACCGAAGTCCACACCGGGGCCGAGCAACTGGCCGAAGGTGCGCTCCAGGCCGGCGGTATCCAGGCCGCCGGGGCGCAGCAGGCGGTCTTGGGCAAGCATCAGGGCGATATCAGTCATGGTCTCGATCTGGGGGTGCGGGGGCGCTCAGGCAAGCCCCGTGAACAGGAAAGCCACGCTCAGCGCGAACGCGAGCGCGGCAGGTCGGTCACCGTCGGTGGAACCGCCGGTGCCGGTGTGGGTGCGGGCGGCGCCTTGTCGCGGCTGCGTTCGATCACTTCCACCTTCGGCTCCTTCCAGGGGCCGGTCACCTTGTAGGTGCGGGCGCCAATCTCGCCGAGCGGCTTGGACAGCACCGCATTGGTGGCCGCGCCGAGCGCCGCCCCGACCGGGCCACCCGCCACTGCGCCGACCACGGTCAGCAGGTTGCCAGCGCGCGGGTTGACGTCGATGGTCTGGTCGAACTGCTGGTTGCGCAGGTCGGCCTGGCCGCGGATGGTGATGTTCGCCGCCGGGCCCTCAATCAAGACCTTGTCGGTACGCGCCATGCCCTGGCCGAACTGCACGCTGCCGTCCACCTGGTTGAACGCGAAGCCCTTGGAGAAGAAGTCGCGGAAATCGAACATCAGGCGCCGCGGCAGCTGGGTGACGCTGAGCAGGCCGAGCACGCGACCGGCACCAGGCTCCAGTTCCAGCAGCTGGCCGTTGCGTGCGTGCAGTTCGAGGCGCCCCTGCAGGTTGGCCAGCTGGAAGTCCGAAGGACCGCCGCTCCACGAGGCCTGCAGCTGCGCCTGGCCGGAGCCGCCGCGCAGCTGGCCACCGTAGTCGAGGTTCTGCATCAGGCCGCCGAGGTCTTCGCTGCGCACCTGTGCGGTCAGCTCGGTACGGGCGCCACCGGTGCGGCCCAGCCAGCGGCCACTGATGTCGATCTCCTGGTCGGGCGCACGGAAGCGCAGCTCGTCCACGTTCAGGCCATTGGCCAGCGGTCGCGTGCGCAGCACCGCCTGGCCGAGCACGACCTTGCCGAACTGCAGGTCGGCGATGTCCAGCGCGAACGGCGGCAGCTTGGCCGGGTCCATGTCATTGGCACCGGCCTGCACCCGTGCCGGAGCGGGCGCACCCGGTGCCGACGGCAGCGACTGCCAGTGCACGCGATCGAGCCGGCCACTGATGGTGCCCCCCTCGGCATTGGGTACGGTCAGGCTGCCGGCCAGGGAAGGTCCGTCCAGCCGTACGTCCAGCGCCTGCGCGCCCGGTTGCAGCTGCAGGCGGGTCTGCTCGAAGACGCCGCCGATCAGCATCAGCTTGCCGACCTGCACATCCACCGCACGCAGCGGCATGCCGTCATCGTCGCCACCGCCGCGGGCCAGGCTGATCCATTCCAGCGCATCCAGGGTCGGGCTATGGCCGTTGACGGCCAGTCCGCTCGGCGGCGGCTCTCGATCAACGTGATCACTGCCCAGCGTGACCTGCACGCCGGTGCGGTTGTTGTGGCTGCGCGCGGCCAGGGCCAGGCGCTGGCCGAAGGCCACGTCGATGCGGCCGGCGCCCATCGGCAGCTGCGCGGCGACCGTGGTCGCCAGCGGCTCGGGGGCGGGCTTGTCCAGCGGTGCCGGAAGGTCCAGGCGCGTGCCGACCAGGTCCGAACTCAATCGCAGCTCGCTTGGCGGCGCAGGGGCGCCCGGCGCCACCTTCGGCAGGTTGACCGCGATGGTCCAGGCCGAGGTCCCGCTGATGTAGGGCTTGAGCCAGGCCATCTCCGGTGCGCGGTCGATCAGCACGCCGGCATCAAGGTGGGCCGTCAGCTGCGATTCGAAGGCGCGCGTGCTGTCGTGCACATAGCCGCCGGCGCGCAGGCTCAGGCGGCCATCCTGGCCGAGGTGGCGCACCGCCAGGTCTTCGGCGCCGAAACCACCGTTGCTGTAGCGCGCCTGCCCGTGCATGTTGTCGAAGGCCAGCTGGAAACGCTTGTCGACCAGCTTGGCGCCGTTGAGGTCGACCGTTCCCTGCAGGTGGCCTCCGCCTTCGTCCTGGTGCAGGGGCTGCAGCAGATCGAAGGTGACGTGCGCCGGGCCGCTGGCAACCAGGTTGTCCAGGGTGTCGCCATAGTCCTTGTGCAGCGGGCTCTGCCGCAACATCGCCAGCAGCTTGGCCGCGTCGCTCGGCGCATCGGCGCGCACGTACAGCGGCTGGTGGCCGAAATCCGGAATGCCCGCCTCGAACGTCTGTACCGCCACGCCGGCCAGGTCGCCGCGCCCGTGCATGTCGAAGCCGGGGCCGATGAAGGCGATGTCGGCGTCGACCTGGCTCATCAGCGGCCAGTCGTGCTGGAAGCGGATTTCGCCGTTGGTGATGTGGCCGGTGGCCTCGAAGCGGCCATCGTTGTTGTCGAAGGGCCAGTCGTCCAGGTCGCCACTGACCAGGCCGATGCCATTGCGCACCTGGCCACCGGCCAGCGCCATGTCCAGCCAATCGGTGGCGCCCTTGCTCATCCTGGAGTGGATCCAGAAGCGCTTGGCCGCGGTCATCGGAACATCGTCCAGCTTGGCCGCCAGCTGCAGCCACGGCCGCGTGCCGTCGCCCTGGAACCAGACACCGCCGCGCACATCGGCCGCATAGTCGGTGCCTTCCACCCGCATCGCCGCGGTACCGATGCGCCAGCCACCGCCTTCATCGCGCCAGCCCACCACCTGGCCCGCCAGGTGCAGATCGTGGCGCACGCCGAAGCCGGTTGGCCAATCGAACTGCAGCTGCCGTTGGGGCTGCAGCTGCAGGCTGAAGCCGTTGGCGTCGCCCTCGAAGCGCCCGCCGAGGCCGCGCAGGCCCGGGGAATTGCCTACGCTGGAAAACCCCAGCGATTGCAGCTCGCCCTGCGCCCACAACGGGCCATTGCGTTCACCGGCCAGCTGCAGCTCAGCCACCTCCAGCTGCGGCCGGGACAGGAACAGCCAATGCCGCAGGCCCGGCTCCAGGCGATCACTCAGCGCCAGCGCGCGTAGCGCGGTGCCCGCCTGCAATTCGCCGGCACTTACCCGCAGCTGCTTGCCGACCTGCACCTGCAGGCCGTCGAGCTGTTGTTCATCCTGCTCGGTCTTCAGGCGCAGCTGCGGGATCTGCAGCGACCAGCCATCGGCCTGGCGCTGCCAGCGCAGGCGCGCCTGCAGGCGCTGCAGCTGCAACTGCGGCGCCGCAACGCCGGGCATCGGTGCACCCTCAATGCGTACGTCGCGCAGGTCTGAATCGGTGGTCAACGCCACCGGCACGAAATCGCGCAGGGTCAGCCACAGGTTCAGTTCGCCCTTGCCCTCGCGCAGGCGCACGCCGCCGGCCGCCAGCAGCGGCGACCAGGCATGGAAATCAACTGGATCGCCGCCGAGCCAGGCCTGGCCGTTGCCGCGCGCGCGGTCCACGTCCAGCACTGCGGTCAACGGCAACGCATCGGTCTGCGCCCAGGCACGCGCGCCCACCCGCAGGCGGTCGCCATTGACGCGCAGGCGCAGGTCGATGCGCGGCAGCGTGGTGTCGATGCCCAGGCCCGGCGCATGCACGCCCAGGCGGCCACCGATCACCTGCAGTTCGCCCAGCCGGCGCAATGCGTCCAGTGGGTCGCCGCCAGCGTCGGACTGCGGCAGGCCACGCACCGACCAGCGGCCGTCCTCGCCCTGCTGCAGGTCCAGTGCCAGCCCGCGCAGGCGCAACTCGGTCAGTGAACGGCCGGGCAGCAGGCCGCTGTACATCGAGACCAGCACTTCGGCTTCGCCGATCGCCAGGCCCTGTCCGGCACCGATGCGCAGGCCCTTCAACTGCAGCAGCGGACCACGACGTGTCCAGGCGGTCTGCAGCTGGTCGAAACGCACCGGCTGCCCGGCACGATCACTCAGCCAGGCGGCAATCTTCTCGGGATGGCGCTCGGCCAGCGGCAGCAGCTGGCTGAGCGTGCCCACCAGCAGTGCAAGCCCGACCAGGCCCACCGCACAGGCGGCAATGAAATGACGGCGGATCCTTCGCAGTCGCAGGCGCGGCGGCGCGCTCATCGGCCACCGCCGGCCTGCGGCCGGCGAGGATCAGAGCAGCACGACATCGAATTGCTCCTGCAGGTACTGCTCGTCCGCCTGGAAGCGGATGCTCTTGCCGAGGAACTCTTCCAGCTCGGCCACCGCCGAGGATTCCTCATCGGTGATGCGCGCGACCACCTTGGTCGAGGCGATCACCAGCAGGCGCGCCGCATCGAACTGGCGCACCGCGCGGGTGATCTCGCGGAAGATCTCGTACGTCACCGTCTCGGTGGTCTTGATGCTGCCACGGCCACTGCACTGCGGGCAGGTTTCCGACAGCTGGCGCTCCAGGCTCTCGACCGTGCGCTTGCGGGTCATCTCCACCAGGCCCAGCGGCGAGAAGTCGTAGACGGTGGTCTTGGCATGGTCGCGGGCCAACGCCTTTTCCAGCGTGCGCAGCACCTGGCGGCGATGTTCGGCATCGTCCATGTCGATGAAGTCGATGATGATGATGCCGCCCAGGTTGCGCAGCCGCAGTTGCCGCGCCACGGCCTGCGCCGCTTCCAGGTTGGTGCGGAACACCGTCTCTTCCAGGTTGCGCTGGCCGAGGAACGAACCGGTGTTGACGTCGATGGTGGTCATCGCCTCGGTCTGGTCGATCACCAGGTAACCGCCGGACTTCAGCGGCACCTGCTTGTCCAGCGCGCGGCCGATCTCGTCCTCCACCCCGAACATGTCGAAGATCGGGCGGTCACCGCTGTACAACTCGATCTTCTCGGCCAGCACCGGCATGTACTTGGCGACGAACGCCTGCAGCTGGGCGAAGGTTTCCTTCGAATCGACCTTCACCTTGTCCACGTCCTTGCGGATCAGGTCACGCACCGAGCGCAGCGGCAGGCTCAGGTCTTCATAGATGATGCTGCACGAGGGCGCATCGCGGCCGCGGCGCTCGACCACGTTCCACACGCGCGACAGGTACGCGACGTCCTCGGCGATGGCCTCGGCCGGCTGCCCCTCGGCATTGGTGCGCACGATGTACCCGTAGCCGCCGTGCTGTGCCGACAGCTCGGTCACCAGCGCCTTCAACCGCGCCCGCTCGCCTTCGTCCTCGATGCGGGCCGACACGCCCACCACCTTGGACTGCGGCAGCAGCACCATGTAGCGCGAAGGAATGCTGATCTGCGTGGTCAGGCGCGCGCCCTTGGTGCCGATCGGGTCCTTCACCACCTGCACCACGATGTCCTGGCCGTCGCGCAGCAGCTCCACGATCGGTACGCTCGAGGGCGGCGGCAGGGTGGTGTTCTCGGTATCGGCGCTGGCCACCGGCGCCGGGCGCACCACGTCGTTGGCATGCAGGAACGCGGCGCGCTCCAGGCCCACTTCGACGAACGCGGCCTGCATGCCGGGCATGACCCGCTGCACCTTGCCCTTGTAGATGTTGCCGACCACACCCCGGCGCCAGCCGCGCTCGATGTGCAGTTCCTGCAGCATGCCGTTTTCGATCACCGCGACCCGGGTTTCGCGCGGGGTCACATTGACCAGGATTTCCTCAGACATCGGCAGCCTCCCTGGCGGCATCGGCAATGGGGGCCGGCACGCCGCAGCGCGCCAGCAGACGATCGGTATGGAACAGCGGCAACCCCATCACACCGGAGTAGCTGCCGGAAAGATGTTCGATCCAGCGCTCGGCCCCGCCCTGGATGGCGTAGGCACCGGCCTTGTCCAGCGGCTCGCCGGTGGCCACGTAGGCGGCGATGTCGGCGTGCTTGATCGGCGCGAAGGTCACTTCGGAAATGACCAGCTCGCTGTCCAGGCCGTCGGCACCGACCACCACCACCGCGGTCATCACCTGGTGGGTGCGCCCGGCCAGGCGCGCCAGCATCGCCCGCGCATCGGCGGCGTCGGCCGGTTTGCCGAACACCTCCCCGTCCAGCACCACCTCGGTGTCCGAGCCCAGCACCCGCGCCTGCGGGTCATCGGCCAGCACCCGGGCCAGCCCGGCGCGCGCCTTGTCGGCGGCGACCCGGCAAACGTACTGTTCGGCACTTTCAGCCGCAGCGCGCTGCTCGACGACCTCCAGGTCAAGGGCCTGGAAGGGGCGTCCGAGTCGGGCCAGCAACTGGTTGCGTCGGGGGGAGCGGGAAGCAAGATAGAGCATCGGCACAGCATAACCTGAGGCCGCCACCTGAATCGTCGGCAACCTGTTACAGAAGGCCCCCAACCCCGAACAGGCTCACAGCGCGTTCATCGCTACGACACCACCCTCACCCGCACAACAAGGAGATCCCATGCGCCTGACCGCCACCCCGCTGCTGCTCGCCCTGTCCCTCGCCCTTGGAACTTCGATGACCGCTCATGCTGCCCCTTCGTCGCCGTCGATCGCCGCCGCGGCCGAAGGCACCCTGCTGAACATCTCGTCCAATGCCGAAGCCACCCGCGTGCCGGACGTGGCCACCCTGTCGGCCGGCGTGGTCACCCAGGCCGCCGATGGCAACAGCGCCATGCGCCAGAACGCCCAGCAGATGGACAAGGTACTGGCCGCGATCAAGGCCGCCGGCATCGCCGAGCGCGACGTGCAGACCAGTGGCGTCAGCCTCAACCCGCAGTACCGCTATGCCGACAACGAAGCGCCGAAGATCACCGGCTACCAGGCCAGCAACACGGTCAGCCTGAAGGTGCGCGACATCGCCAAGCTCGGCAAGGTGCTCGACGCACTGGCGGCGCAGGGCGCCAACCAGATCAACGGCCCCAGCTTCGAGATCGACCAGCCGGAACCGGTGTATGACGAAGCCCGCCTGGCCGCGCTGAAGAAGGCACAGGCGCGTGCCCAGACCTATGCGAAGTCACTGGGCCTGCAGGTGCGCCGCATCGTCAGCATCTCCGAGAACGCCGGTGGCGGTTACCGCCCGATGCCGATGATGCGTGCGATGGCGGCCGGCGCGGCGATGGACAAGGCCACGCCGGTTGCGCCGGGTGAGTCCACCGTGTCGGTCAATCTGGACGTGGTGTTCGAACTGGGTCGCTGATCGCGCTCCGGTCCTTGGACAGAGGCGGGTCCCGCGGGGGCCCGCCTTTTTCATGTGTGCCGCCGGCGCTGGCTGAAGGCCAGCTCAACGATCCCCACCCTGCCTCTAGGCAGTGGCCGTCCCGCCGCGCTACTGATGCACTGCCAGCCGCGTGCGGCAACCCCGCCACGGGCCCTGGTGCGTTGAGGACTTCGTCACTGGCATGGAGGTGGACCATGGTTCGTACGTATCCCGTTGCATCCCCGCACTTCGACCCCGCCCGCGTTGCCGCCTGGAGCGCGGCCATCGCCCTGCATCTGCTCGCGTTCCTGTTGTTGCTGATTCCGGCCACCTATCAGGCCATCACCACGTTGCCGCGCGACACCACCACGGTGCGGCTGATTCCGAAGGAACTGCCCAAGCCGCTGCCGCCGCCGCCCAAGTACGTGGAGCCGCAGCACGTGGACGTCGTGCCGAAGCAGCAGAGCGTGCCGAAGGAAACAACGCCGTTGCCAACGCCGACCGCCACGCTGGAGGAGGCACAGGGCATCATCACGCCTGCCGCCGAATCGACACCGGTGCAGTCGGCCCCGAGCATCGACCGTTCGACGCCGTTGGCCGGTGCCCAGCTGCAATACCGCAGCGCCCCGCCGCCGTCCTATCCGGTGCCGGCACTGCGCAACCACGAGCAGGGCACGGTGCTGCTGCGGGTGGAGGTCGACAGCAGCGGCCAACCGGTTGCGGTCAGCATCGAGCGCAGCAGCGGCTCACGCAGCCTCGACCAGGCCGCGCGCCAGCAGGTGCTGAAGCGCTGGCGCTTTGAACCGGCCCAGCGTGACGGCGTGGCCGTGCCGGCCATCGGCCTGGTGCCGGTGCAGTTCTCGCTGCCGGAATGACCGTTCAGGGCCGGCCCGGCAGCCTGCCGGGCCGGCCCGCACTCCCGAAATGCCAAACTCGGCAAAGTTTGCGGTCAAACGTTACGGATTAAGCAAAATTTCACTACTTCGTCACCCGTCGGAAACCTAGATTGGCCCGTCCCGGATCTTCCGGAGACAGCCCTCAACGCTACGGTTTTCCAGTTAGGAGAGAAGCTGTGAAACACCTGATCCAACGGCCCGCCAGCCGCCGCCGCTGCACCCTGGCATCGTCCATCACCCATATCCTTACCGGCGGCACCCTGCTGCTGGTTGGCGCCGTGGCTTCCACCTCCGCCTTCGCGCAGGAAAAGGCCACCAACCTTGACCGCATCACGGTCACCGGTTCGAACATTCCGCGCACCAACACCGAAACACCGTCCCCGGTGCAGGTGGTGACCCGCCAGGAAATCGACCGCACCGGCAAGACCACGGTTGCCGAATACCTGCAGACCCTGACCGCCGACGGTTCCGGCTCGATCCCGAAGACCTTCGGCAACGGCTTCGCCGGCGGTGGCGCCGGCATCTCGCTGCGCGGCCTGGGCGCGGGCTCGACCCTGGTGCTGTTGAACGGCCGCCGCATGGCCACCTACGGCCTGGCCGATGACGGCCAGAAGGTCTTCACCGACCTGAGCACCATCCCGCTCGACGCGGTTGAACGCGTGGAAGTGCTGAAGGATGGCGCCTCGGCGATCTATGGCTCCGATGCCATCGCCGGCGTGGTCAACATCATCCTGCGCAGCGACTTCCAGGGCGGCATCCTGCGTGCCTCGTACGGCACCTCCGGCGACGGCGACGGCAACGCGAAGAAGGCCACCCTGACCGCCGGTACCGGCGACCTGGCCACCGACGGCTGGAACGCCTTCTTCAGCCTCGACGTCGGCAAGACCGACGCGATCAAGATCAGTGACCGCAAGAACCGCAAGTGGATCGGCACCGGCGACATCCGTCCGTGGGGTTACGGCAACAACGCCCAGTTCCTCGGTGGCGCCTACCTCAATGGCCGCACCAGCGGTGGCGTGGGTCCGAACGGCTCGGTATATGACGACCGCGTCCCGCCGGGCACCTCGGCCCAGCTCGTGCCGCTGCCCGGCTGCCAGGGCCTGACCACCATTCCGGGCCAGACCGACGCCTCGGTGGCCGCACAGGGCTGCCTGTGGGATCCGAACCAGCTGTACCGTGACCTGACTCCGGAAGAGAAGTACGTCAACGTGTTCGGCCGCGCCAGCTTCGCCTTCGGCGAAGGCGGCGAGATCTACACCGAGATCGGCTACTCGAAGAAGGAAACCATCTTCAGCAACACGCCGTCCGGCGTGTCCGGCAGCTGGGGCTATCCGCTCGGCCCGCGCAACGCCAGCAGCGGCCCGGGCGCCGTGGTGCTGTCGCCGACCCATCCGGACAACCCGATTCCGGGCCAGGCCTCGCGCCTGCGCTACTCGGCCTGGGATGTCGGCCCGCGCGTGACCGACAACACCAACGAGTTCAACCGCTTCCTGGTGGGCGTCAAGGGCAACTGGGGTGACTGGAGCTACGACACCGCGTACCTGCACTCCGGTAC
Organism: Stenotrophomonas maltophilia; assembly: GCF_047497515.2. Taxonomy (GTDB): domain Bacteria; phylum Pseudomonadota; class Gammaproteobacteria; order Xanthomonadales; family Xanthomonadaceae; genus Stenotrophomonas. Next base: position 68,628 of record NZ_JAXAXL020000011.1, on the reverse strand, counting down.
CGATCTGGTCAACAAGCGCACCGGCTTCCTGCGCTACAGCGCCGTGCAGTGCGCGCTGGGCAATCCGAACTGTGCCGGCGGCGTGTGGCGTATTGGCGACAATGCCAACCTCAACTCGCAGGCGCTGTACGACTACATCTCGCCGACCATCAGCGCACGCGCCAAGTCCAGCCTGGACATGTTCGACTTCACCGTGTCGCGCAGCCTGATGGACCTGAAGGGCGGTCCGCTGGGCCTGGCGATCGGTACCGAATGGCGCAAGACCAGCAACAGCCTGACGCCGCAGACCTACACCGACCAGGGTGACATCATCGGCCTGGGCTATTCGGCCTACGACGGTACCCAGAATGTCTACGCTGGCTACGTCGAACTGTCGGCACCGGTGCTGGAGCAGCTGGAACTGTCCGGCGCGCTGCGCTACGACAAGTACGAAAGCGGCGAAGGCAAGGCGACGCCGAAGCTCGGCATCAAGTGGACCCCGGCCGACTGGATCGCACTGCGTGCCAGCTACGCCGAGGGCTTCCGCGCGCCCAACCCGGCCGAGAACGGCGACGGTGGCCTGGCCGCCTTCTCCAACGCCCGCGATCCGGTGCGCTGCGCCGCCAGCCCGCCGGCCGATGTCGGCACCAACTGCAGCTCGCGTCCGGTCGCGATCATCACCCGCCCCAACAAGGACCTGAAGCCGGAAGAGTCCAAGAGCTACTCGGTCGGTATCGTGCTGCAGCCGACCTCCACCACCTCGATGACCGTCGATGCCTGGCAGATCAAGCGCACCAACGAGATCGCCCAGGGCTCCACGGCCGATGCCATCGCCGCCGGCAATGTGCTGCGTGACATCGACCTGATCAACGGCATCGCCGGCACCGGCAGCATCCTGGCGGTCAACACCGCGTACATCAATGCGGCATCCACGCGCGTGCGCGGTATCGATACCGATATCCGCCAGACCTTCGACATCGGCCCGGGCCAGCTGGAAATGGACCTGCAGTGGAGCCATGTGCTGAAGTACGAGCGCACCGACTCCGACCAGACCTTCGACTATGCAGGCACCCACGGCAACTGTGACGTGACCAACTGCATCGGTACGCCGAAGGATCGCATCAACTTCGGCACCACATGGCGCCAGGGTCCGTGGAGTGTCAGCGGCGTGGCCAACTACATCTCCAAGATGGACAACAAGGATTTCCGTGGCCCGGAGGGTTCGTACCAGTTCTCGTACGCCGATGGTACCGACGTCACCAAGATCTCCTCGTTCACCACCTTCGACCTGTCCGGCCGCTGGAACATCACCGAAGCGTTCGAGCTGAATGCCTCGGTGCAGAACGTGTTCGATCGCATCGCTCCGCTCGATCCGACCACCTACGGTGGCGTGAACTACAACCCGCTGCACTTCAGCGGTGCCATCGGCCGCTACTTCACCGTCGGCGCCAAGTACACCTTCAAGTAATACCGCTCAACGCAGTACCCTCGAAGGCCCGGGCACCTGCCCGGGCCTTCGTCGTTGCAGGCCCCTTGCGCACCTGTTCACGGGCACACCGCTACCGTGTGGGCGCGGTATCACCGCCGCAGGGGACAACATGGCCGCGACCTCACAACGCCTCGGGCTGCCCGCGTTGACCGCACTGGTGGTCGGCTCGATGGTCGGCGCCGGCATCTTTTCACTGCCGCAGAACGTAGCGCGCAGCGCCGGACCGGCGGCGGCACTGCTCGGCTGGGCGGTCAGTGGCGCCGGCATGCTGATGCTCGCCTTCGTGTTCCAGGCCCTGGCCAACCGCCGGCCCGATCTCGATACCGGCATCTACGCGTATGCGCGCGAGGGCTTCGGCAACTACATCGGTTTCTCCGCGGCGTGGGGCTACTGGGTTGCCTCGGTACTGGGCAACGCCAGTTTCTTCGTGCTGATCTTCAGTGGCCTCGGCCACTTCATGCCGGTTTTTGGTGAAGGCAACACGCCTGCAGCGGTCGCCGCCTCGTCCCTGCTGTTGTGGACCGTGCACCTGCTGGTGCTGCGGGGCCTGCGCACCGCTGCCATCGTCAACGGGCTGGTGACGGTGGCCAAGCTGCTGCCGATCGCGCTGTTCCTGGTGCTGGCGGCCGGCGCGTTCCGCCTGGACGTGTTCCGTGCAGATTTCCTTGGTACGCCCGCGCTGGGTGATCTGGGCCAGCAGCTGCGCGGCATGATGCTGGTGACCGTGTGGGTATTCATCGGCATCGAAGGCGCCAGCATCTACTCGCGGCGCGCCGCCCGCCGTGCCGACGTCGGACGCGCCACGGTGATCGGTTTCGTCGGCGTCTGGTTGCTGCTGGTGCTGGTCAGCGTGCTGTCGATGGGCGTGCTGTCGCAGGCCGAACTGGCCGGGCTGCCCAATCCGTCGATGGCCTATGTGCTGCGCGCGATCGTGGGCGAATGGGGCGCGACGGTGATCATCGTCGGATCGATCATCTCCGTGCTGGGCGCACTGCTGGCCTGGGTGCTGCTGTGCGCCGAAGTGCTGTACGCCGCGGCAGGCGATGGCACCATGCCCGCCTTCCTCGGCCGCGAGAACGCGCGCGGCGTGCCGGCCAATGCGCTGTGGTTGAGCAACGGGTTGATCCAGGTATTCCTGCTGCTGGTGCTGGTCAATTCCGGCAGCTACACCGGGCTGGTGCTGCTGGCCGCCTCGATGAGCCTGGTGCCGTACCTCCTGTCCACTGCGTTCGGCGTGCAGCTGGCCTGGCGTGGCCAGGCCTACGCAGGTGAGCCGGGCGTGCGCTGGCGCGATTTCGTCGTTGCCCTGCTGGCCAGTGCCTATGCACTGTGGCTGGTGTATGCCGGCGGCCTCGACAACCTGCTGCTGTCGGTCCTGCTGTACGTGCCCGGCGTGGTGCTGTTTGCGTTCACCCGGCACCAGCGCGGCGAAACGGTATTCACGCGCTGGGAGTGGGTGCTGTTCGGCGCCATCCTGGTTGTGGCGATCGCTACGTTGGTGGCGTATGCCAAAGGCATCCTGACCCCGTAGCGCCGAGCGTATGGCGGTCGCCTGCGAATCGTAGCGTCGAGCTTGCTCGACGGATGGATCGTGGCAGCACAGCCGTCGAGCAAGCTCGACGCTACGGTCCCGGCTTCGGCAGCATGCCGATGTCCTGCATCCAGCGCTGGGCCAGGTGCGGCCATGCCGCCACCGGCGCATCCTTCAAGCGCAGCCCGAAGGCGTGGCCGCCGCGTGCGAACAAGTGCATTTCCACCGGCACCCCGGCATCGATCAACGCCTGGTAATAGGCCAGTGATTCGCGCACGTCATCGGTGCGATCGTCGGTGGCCTGTGCGATGAACGTCGGCGGCACCGTGTCATCCACAACGATGTCCTTGACCAGCGACAGTCCCTTTCCGTGCCCCGCCCACAGGTGCCCGGAATACATCACCATCGCGAAATCCGGCCGGCTGGGTTGTGCATCGGCGGCGTCGACCGGTGAATAGCTGCGGCGCGCGTGCGTGCTCAGGCCAGCCACTACATGGCCACCGGCCGAAAAACCGATCACCCCCACCCGTTGCGGGTCGATTCCCCACCGTGCTGCCTGCGCGCGCAGCAGGCCCATCGCACGCTGTGCATCCTGCAGCGCCATCGGCACCGATGGGATGTCGCGGCAATTGCAGTCATGGTTCCAGTTCGGGCCGGATGCCGGCACGCGGTACTTCAGCAGTGCGCAGGTGATGCCCTGCGCGGTCAGCCAATCGCAGATCTCGCTGCCTTCCAGGTCCATCGCCAGCACGTTGTAGCCACCGCCCGGCACCACCATCACCGCGGTTCCATTGGCGGCGCCCTGCGCGGGAAACAGCGTGAGGGTGGGCACGGCCACGTTCTGCAGCATCAGCCAGTGCTCGCCGCTGGCTTTGGAGATCGTCTCACTGATCTGCTCGGGGCCTTTCAGTTTCGGCGGTGCCTTTACCTTGCCATCCGGCCACAACGGCAGTTCCGTGGCGCCCTGCGGCGGGTGCCAGGTCGGTGGTGCCGCCGTTGCTGTGGCGAACGGCAGCATGGCAAGCACGAGAGAGCCCAGCAACAGGAGTGCGCGCACGATCAACATCCTTGGTCGATGACGCTGCATTGTAGAGTCGAGCTTGCTCGACTGTCGTGGCCCGATCAGTCGAGCAGTCGAGCAAGCTCGACTCTACTTGGCACAAAAAAAAAGACCTGCATCTTGCGATGCAGGTCTCTTCAAGGTGGCGCCCGAAGTTGGACTCGAACCAACGACCCCCTGATTAACAGTCAAGTGCTCTAACCGGCTGAGCTATTCGGGCAGACGACTAGTATAACCACTCTTCACGCGCGATGGTAGGGGTGATTGGCAATCATTGCGGCGGCCCGATACAACTGCTCGGCCACCACCAATCGCACCAGCATGTGCGGCAGCGTCAGCGGTCCGATCGACCATTTTTCATCGGCCAGCGCGGAGACTTCCGCCGAATGCCCTTCCGGGCCGCCGATCAGGAAGGCAAGGTCCCTGCCCTGCCCGCGCCAATGCTCCAGGCGCTGCGCCAGCTGTTCGGAACTGAGCTGGCGGCCCGGCACGTCGAGCGCCACCACGTAGGCATTCTTCGGCAACGCAGCGATCACCCGCTTGCCTTCGTCTTCGGTGGCGCGGCGCGCATCGCGTCCCTTGCCACGCAGGCCGGGTTCGATTTCCACCAGTTCGAACGGCAGCCAGTGCGACAGCCGCTTCTGGTACTCGGCAAAGCCCTGCGCGACCCAGCTGGGGGCGCGTTCACCGGTGGCGATCAGGCGGGCTTTCATCTACGCATTCTCCAAAACGTCGACGGCGCCATCGGCGCCGTCGAAGGGATGCATCAACGTGCGGCTCAGGCCACTTCGTCGTCGCTGGACGGCGGCTGGTCGCCCACGGTCCACAGGCGCTCAAGTGCGTAGAACTCACGCACGCGCGGCAGCATCACGTGCACGATCACGTCGCCCAGGTCGACCAGCACCCACTCGGCTTCGCGCTCGCCTTCAACACCCAGCGGCATCACGTCGATGTTCTTGGCGAAGCGCACGACTTCATCGGCGATCGACTTGACGTGGCGGGTCGAGGTGCCCGACACGACGATCATGTAATCGGCAACGCTGGACCGGCCGCGCACATCGATCTCGACCAGGTCCTTGGCCTTCAGGTCTTCGGTGGCTTGGCGGACGCTGGCCAGCAGTTCCGGCACGGACGGCGGCGGGCTGGGCAGATCGACCTTGATGGTCTGGGGCTGGGTCTGGTTGCTCAAAGTGGATCGACTCGATAAACGTGGGGGCGATTATACGGGCAAGCCGGGGCGGCGGCATTCACGGCGTAGCGGAGCGGTACAGGCCGTGCGCGGCGACGTAGTCGGCCACGGCCGGTGGCAGCAGCGCCCGCCAGGGGCCGCCGGCGCCGATCTGTGCACGCACGGCGCTCGCCGACTCCGCGCGCAGCGGATGGTGCAGGCGCAGGATTCGGCCGGCGGGGCTGGCAAACAGGGCCTGCTCGTTATCGGCCCACCGGCCTTCCAGCGCGCGCCCCAGTTCGCCATCGACCGATGCCTGCAGCGGGCTGCCGGGGCGTTCGGCCACGACGAAATGGGCCAGCCCGAACAGGCACTCCCATTCGTGCCAGCTGGGCAGGCCGAGCAGGCTGTCAGCCCCCACCAGCCAGGCCAGGGGCCGGCTGGGACCCAGTTCGCCACGCAGTTCACGCAGGGTGTCGACCGTGTAGGACGGACGGCCCGGAAAGCGTACGGCGCGATCCAGTTCACGGTGGTCCAGCAGCAACCCCGGCTCGTCGCCGATGGCCAGCGACAGCATGGCGAAACGCTGCTCGGCGGTCGCCCCGGGCACCGCCCGGTGCGGCGGGTCGGCGGCAGGCAGCAAGCGCACCGCCACCTGCAGTTCGTCGCGGGCGGCGCGCGCGATCGCCAGGTGCCCGAGGTGCACCGGATCGAAGGTGCCCCCGTAGTAGATCCGCAGGCTCATCGCTCAGGCCCGCGCCAGCAGGCGCACGGCACGCGGTTCGGCGACGGCCACCAGCAGGCGCTCCAGCGCCAGCCAGGCATCACCGTCGGCGCGCCCCTTGGCGATGCGGTCGACCAGCCCGGCTTCGGCCACGAAGCGCTCCCAGCGCTTGCCTTCCGGGTGCCGCTGCAGCGCGCGTTTGTAAGGCGCCTGCCGCGACTCCCAGATGCCACGCGATTTCATCTCGGCAGCCAGATTGCCGCCCCGTGCCTGCACGCGGGCCAGGCCGGCCCCGGCCAGCAGCTCACGGATCACCATCGGCATCAGCGCGGCCACGGCTTCGCCTTCGCCGCGCAGGCCGGCCAGCATGCGCAGCACCGCCGGCGGTTGGCCCGAGAATGTGGCTTCCAGCAGCCGGAACACGTCGTAGCGGGCGGCATCAGCGACCAGTGATTCCATCCGCTCCACGTCCAGCGGCTGGCCATCGGCCAGCAATGCCAGCTTGTCGATCTCCTGCGCAGCGGCCAACAGATTGCCCTCGACCCGCTCGGCCAGGCGCTGCACCGCAGCCGGGTCGGCACGCAGGCCCTTGCCGCGCAGGCGGCGCTCGATCCAGTCCGGCAGCTCGTGCGGCTTGATCGCCCAGGCCACCGACAGCACGCCGATGCGGTTGACCGCCTCGGCCCACTTGCCCTGGTGGGCCTTGCTCCATTCGTTGGCGGTGATCATCAGCACCACGTCCGGCGCCGGGTTGGCGCAGAACTGGCTGATCACCTCGGCCCCGTCCTTGCCTGGCTTGCCGCTGGGCAGGCGTACCTCGACCAGGCGGCGGGCACTGAACAGGCTGGGCGCGTTGAAGCTGGCGTCGAGCTGGTTCCAGTCGAAATCCCGGCCATCGGCGTCGAATACCTCGCGCTCGCCGATGCCGGCGCCGCGCGCGCGCGCGCGGATGGCGTCGGCCGCCTCCAGCACGCGCAGGGTTTCCGGGCCGGCAATCAGGTAGACCGGCGCCAGCGGGGTATCAGCGCCCTGGCTGGCCAGCTGCTCCGGACGCAGTTCCATCGCCGCGGCTCAGTGCTTGGCTGCGGGAACCGGCTCGGCCGGCACCGCGCCGTCAACCGGCTTGGCCTTCGGTGCCGACAGGCTGCCGCCCTTCTCCAGCTCGGCGCGGACCACGCTGTCGATGCGGCGGATGATCGAGGCGGACATTTCCCGGCGCAGTTCATCGGCCAGGATCTCGCGTTCGGTGGTGGTACCGGTGGCGTCGGTCGGCGGCGACACGTAGTCGCGCGACAGTTCGATCACCTGCTGCGGCACCAGTTCGCTGCCGTCCTCGCGACGGAAGATGAAGATCACCGCGTAGCGCAGGCTGTATTCCTGGGCACGGCCCTGCGAGTCGATGGCGATCGGCAGGTCACCCCAGCGCTCGGACAGCACCTGCAGCTGGGTACTGGGTCCGGTGCTGTCCTCGTCGGCCAGCCTGGCGCCGGACGCCAGCAGGCTGCGGTTGAGCAGCTTGACCAGTTCACTGTAGGGCGCGGTGGACACCACCTTCACCGGTGCCGTGTCGGTCGGCAGCATCAGCTTGTTGCGCAGATGGAAACCGCAGCCGGCAAGGCCGAGGACAAGAACGAGGGCAAGCAGGATTCGGGTCATGTAGACAGTCTGGCGGAGCCGGGCGATCACGGCAACACACAGCGTGCCCGAAGCCGCGTGAATGCAGGGCCATCAAGCGCAGGGCCCGGCACCGGAAAAGCACCGGCCATCAGCTGGATGGCCGGTGCGGGTACATCAGGCAACGACGATGTTCACGATCTTGCCCGGCACGATGATGATCTTGCGCACCGTCAGGCCTTCCATGAACTTGGCCGCGTTCGGCTCGGCCAGGGCCAGCGCCTCGACCTGCTCGCGTGCGGCATCGGCGCCCACCTCGATGGTGCCACGCAGCTTGCCGTTGACCTGCACGGCCAGGGTCAGCGCGTCGCGCACCAGTGCGCTGGGGTCGGCCTGCGGGAACGGCTGGTCTTCCAGCAGCGTCTCGCCATGGCCCAGCACCTGCCACAGCGCGTGGCTGGCATGCGGGGTGATCGGGTTCAGCAGCAGCACGACCGCCTGCAGCGCTTCCTGGCGCACGGCACGCCCCTGTGCACTGCCGTCCTCGAACTTGGCCAGCGCGTTCATCAACTCCATCACCGCGGCAATCGCGGTATTGAAGCTGTGGCGGCGGCCGTAGTCGTCACCGACCTTGCCGATGGTCTCGTGGGTCTTGCGGCGCAGCGCCTTCTGGTTGGCATCCAGCGCGGCCACGTCCAGCGCCGGGGCGGCACCGTCGGCGGCATGCTTCTGCACCTGCACCCACAGGCGGCGCAGGAAGCGCGCCATGCCGTCCACACCGGCCTCGTTCCACTCCAGCGACTGCTCCGGCGGCGCGGCGAACATCGAGAACAGGCGTACGGTATCGGCGCCGTACTTGTCGACCATCGCCTGCGGGTCCACGCCGTTGTTCTTCGACTTGGACATCTTCTCGGTGCCGCCGACCACCACCGGCTGGCCGTCGGCGATCAGGGTGGCACCGGTGATGCGGCCGCGCTCGTCGCGCTGCACTTCCACATCGGCCGGATTGATCCAGTCCTTGGAGCCGTCCGGATTCGGGCGGTAATAGGTTTCGGCGATCACCATGCCCTGGCATAGCAGGTTGCGTGCCGGTTCGTTGCTGTCCACCATCCGCGCGTCGCGCAGCAGCTTGTGGTAGAAGCGGAAATACATCAGGTGCAGGATCGCGTGCTCGATGCCGCCGATGTACTGGTCGACCGGCAGCCAGTAGTTGCCGCGCTTGTCGACCGCGTCGCGGGCGCCCGGCGAGGTGTAGCGCGCGTAGTACCAGCTCGATTCCATGAAGGTATCGAAGGTGTCGGTCTCGCGCTCGGCAGCGCCGCCGCAGTCCGGGCAGGTGGTCTTGCGCCATTCCGGATCGGTCTTGATCGGCGAACCGGTACCGGCGAACGCCACGTCCTCCGGCAGCACCACCGGCAGCTGTTCTTCCGGCACCGGCACCGCACCGCACTTGGCGCAGTAGATCACCGGGATCGGGCAGCCCCAGTAGCGCTGGCGGCTCACGCCCCAGTCGCGCAGGCGGTAATTGACGCGGCGCTGGCCCTGCGCCTTGCGCTCGAAACGTTCGGCCAACGCTTCGAAGGCGCCCTGGAAGTCCAGGCCATCGAATTCGGCCGAGTTGACCAGTTCGGTCTGGCGGCTCTTGTCGCTGTACCAGTCCTGCCAGCGCGTGCCATCCCAGTTGCGCTCGTCGTCGTTGCGCGGGTCCTTCAGGGCGATGACCTGCACGATCGGCAATCCGTACTTGTTGGCCACTTCGTTGTCGCGCTGGTCATGGCCGGGCACGGCCATCACCGCACCGGTGCCATAGCCCATCAGCACGAAGTTGGCGACCCACACCGGCACCTTCTCGCCGGTGACCGGATGGATGGCGCGCAGACCGGTATCCATGCCGCGCTTTTCCTGGGTCTCCAGCTCGGCCTCGGACACACCGCCCTGCTTCATTTCCGACAGCAGCGCAGCCAGTTCCGGGTTGTTCTTCGCCGCGTGCAGCGCCAGCGGATGTTCGGCGGCGATCGACACGAAGGTCACGCCCATCACGGTGTCCGGGCGGGTGGTGAAGACGCGCAGCGGGTCCAGCACGGCGCCGTCGACATCACGCACGTCGAACTGGATTTCCAGGCCTTCGGAACGACCGATCCAGTTGCGCTGCATGGTCTTGACCGATTCCGGCCAGCCTTCCAGCTCATCCAGGCCATCCAGCAGTTCCTGGGCGTAATCGGTGATGCGCAGGAACCACTGCGGGATCTCGCGCTTCTCGACCAGGGCGCCGGAGCGCCAGCCGCGACCGTCGATGACCTGCTCGTTGGCCAGCACGGTCTGGTCGACCGGGTCCCAGTTCACCACCGCGTTGCGGCGGTAGGCCAGGCCCTTGCGCATCAGGCGGGTGAACATGCGCTGCTCATGGACATAGTAGTCCGGGCGGCAGGTGGCGAATTCGCGCGACCAGTCGACCGCATAGCCCATGGCCTTGAACTGGCCACGCATGTGCTCGATGTTCTTGTAGGTCCACGCCGCCGGCGCGGTCTTGTTCTTGATCGCGGCGTTTTCCGCCGGCAGACCGAACGCGTCCCAGCCCATCGGCTGCAGCACGTTGTGGCCGGTCATGCGCTTGAAGCGGCTGATCACGTCGCCGATCGTGTAGTTGCGCACGTGGCCCATGTGCAGCGCACCGGACGGGTACGGAAGCATCGACAGGCAGTAGTACTTCGGCTTGTCCGAAGCCTCGTCGACTTCGAAGGCACGAGTGGCGTCCCAATACTGCTGGGCGGCGGATTCAACCTGCTGCGGGTCGTAGGCGTTGGTTTCAGCGCTGGTCATGGAACACGCGGATGCGGCGGCAAAGCGGTACAGCGTACCGCAGTGCGGCATATGGCTCCAATCCTGCCCGTCGACCGCAGGCGCCCGGCCTACCCCGGGGCAGTCTCAGCGCGGGCGCGACAGCGGCACGGCCAGCACCAGCCAGGCCGCCCAGCAGGCAAAGGCCAGCCGTTGTGCCAGCGGCGCCGCCAACACGCCCTGCAAGGCAAAAGCCGCCAGCGCGGCCAGCACGCCCAAGGCGACAGCCGCCACGCCCAATGCACGGCCGTGGGCCTGGCGCAACCCGGAGATACCCAGCAACAGGGTGCCGGCGACGAAGCCCAGCACCCAGATCATCCAGGCGCTGGCGTGCAGCTGGCTGGCCGGCCCATGCAGGTCGTCCACATCCAGCGGCAGCAGGCCCATCGCGGCAAACGCCAGCCCGGCCAGCAGCAGCATCTGGCTGCCGACCCGCGGCGCCCAGCCCGCGGTGGCCGGCAGGCGTCGGCGCAGGCCCTCGGCCACCACCACCGCCAGCACGCCCGGCAGTACGAAGCCCAACAGGTTGAACGCCAGCGCATGCGGCACCCCCTGTGCCCCCAGCAGCGCCACCGGATGACGGGCCTGCGCGTAGCCGTCCAGCGCCGCGCCGAAACCCAGCACCGCCAGCACGAACAGCAGCCCGGCAAACAGGCCGGACAGGCGCAACAACGGGGACAGGGGCGACATGCAGGCTCCGGAAACAACGGCGACGGGAAGGCCGCATTGTCAGGCATTTGCCGCAACCCGGGTTGAGACCGACATCGATCGTCACCATAGAATCGGTCTCCAGATGCCAAACGATGCCTCCCCATGACCGAGACGACCTACGTATTCGACGCCACCACTGCGACCTTCGAGGCCGAAGTCCTGCAGAAGTCGCTGCAGACGCCGGTGCTGGTCGATTTCTGGGCCACCTGGTGCGGCCCGTGCAAGACCCTGGGGCCGATGCTGGAAAAGCTGGCCGCCGAGTACAACGGCGCCTTCGAACTGGCCAAGGTCGACGTGGACAAGGAACAGCAGATCGCGGCGGCGTTCCAGATCCGCTCGGTGCCGACCGTGTTCCTGGTCAAGGGTGGGCAGCTGGTGGACGGTTTCCCCGGCGCCATCCCGGAAGGCCAGCTGCGTGAATTCCTGGCCCAGCACGGCGTGGTGCCTGCCGATATCGGCGATGCCGGGGCCGAAGACGAGGCACCGCTCGACCCGCAGGCCCAGGTGGACGTGCTGCGCGCGCAGATCGCCGCCGAACCGGACAAGGACGAGCTGAAGCTCGACCTGGCGCTGGCCCTGCTGCAGATCGGCGGCGTGGATGAAGCCGGCACGCTGATCGACGGCCTGCCCGCCAACCTCGCCACCGACGACCGCGCCGTGCGCGCCCGCGCCCGCCTGTCCTTCGCCGCCGCGCTGAAGGATGCGCCCGCTGCCGAAGTACTGGATGCACGCATCGCCGCCGACGGCAGCGACCTCAGGGCCCGCCACCTGCGCGGCGTGCAGCTGCTGCTTGGCGGCCACGACGAGGCCGCGCTGGCGCAGTTCCTGGAAATGCTGCGGATCGATCGCAGTTTCGAGGAAGGCCTGCCGCGCAAGGCGCTGATCGACGCCTTCAATGTGATCTCCGACGAGGACCTGGTGGGCCAATACCGCCGCAGGATGGCATCGCTGCTGTTCTGAACGGGAGCCGGCTTCGTTCAGAATCCCTGCATTGCAGGCGGGCAATAATGCGCTCGATGGCGGCCCTACCGCCGCCAC
>NZ_JAXAXL020000011.1:0-56466 GCF_047497515.2 Stenotrophomonas maltophilia | reverse complement strand
CCCCCCCCCCCCCCCCCACGATCCGTTCGGGGGGATGAGGTCGGGGCCATGGGGTCTTGCAGCAGCACCCCCGCATTGCCGGGATTGCAAACCTGTGACCTTCGTCCGCTCGCTGTCGTTCGCCATGCGCTTCCAGGGCGCCCTGCTCTGCACCCTGCTCCTGCTGCCGGCGCTGGCCGCCGCCCAGGAATGGAACTACCGGGTCCGACCCGGCGATACGTTGTGGGATCTCGGCGGGGTGTACCTGAAACCGTCGGTACGCTGGCAGCAGCTGCAGCAGCACAACCGCATCGACAACCCCTACCAGCTGCCGCCCGGACAGTTGCTGCGCTTCCCGATCAGCTGGCTGCGCATCGAGCCCGCACCGGCACGGGTGCTGTCGGTCCGCGGCAAGGTCGAACTGTCCAGCGCCGACGGCAGCGCCACCCGCGCCATCCAGGCCGGCGAGCAGCTGCACATCGGTGACACGGTACAGACCCAAGGCGAATCCAGCGTCACCCTGGAATTTGCCGATGCGTCGCGCCTGCAGCTGCGCGAGTATTCGCGCCTGCGCCTGGACCAGCTCAGCCGCTATGGCCATACCGGCATGGTCGACACCCGCCTGCGCCTGCAGCAGGGGCGCGCCAGCAATCGCGTGACGCCCGCGCGCGGCCCGGCATCGCGTTACATCATCGATGCGCCGACGGCGACCAGCAGCGTGCGTGGCACCGTGTTCCGGGTCAGTGCCGGCGACAGCCAGCAGACCGCGGCTACCGAGGTACTGCAGGGCAAGGTGCAGGTGGGCAATACCCATGGCCAGCGCCTGGTCCGGCCAGGACAGGCCACCCGCAGCGGCAGCGCCGATGCGGCCCCCGCTGCGGTCTCCGCCCTGTTGCCGGCACCGCAGCTGCGCAACGACGAACTGCGCCTGGCACCGCTGCCGACGCTGCTGGCATGGGAGCCGGTCACCGGCGCCGACCACTACCGTGTGGAAGTGGTGCTGGCCGCGACGCCGGAAGTGCTGCTGTTTGCGGCCACCACCGCCGACACCCGACTGGCAATCGGCGACCTGCCGCCCGGCCAGCTGCGCATCCTGCTGCGCGCCGTCGATGCGCAGGGCGTGGAAGGCCTCGATGCCAGCGCCGATGTTGAACTCAGCGACCAGCCACCGCCGCCGCTCACGGTGTCGCCGCTGCATGGGCAGACGGTCAACAGCGATCGCCCACGTTTCCGCTGGAGCCAGGCCCCCGGCGCGCGCAGCAGCGTGCTGCAGATCGCCGCCGAACCGACCTTCGTGCAGCCGTTGCAGGAACAGGCCAGCCAAGGCACTGACCTGCGCCTGGCGCAACCGCTGCCGCCGGGCCACTACTTCTGGCGGGTGGCGTCGCGCGACGCCGAAGGCCACCAGGGCCGCTATGGCCAGGCGTTGCCGCTGCAGCTGAGCAACGAACCGGTCGATCCGGCGCTGCAGCCGCCCGAAGCCGCGCACGGCAGGTTGACCTTGCGCTGGCAGGCGGGCAGCGAAGGCCAACGCTATCGGGTGCAGGTCGACCGCCGCGGCGACTTCAAGGCCCCCCTGGTCGACGAAACCGTGAGCGAACCGCAGGTCAGCTTCAAGCGCCCGTGGCGCGGCACCCTGCACGTGCGCGTGCAGTACATCGACGATGACGGCCACGCTGGCGAATTTTCCCCGGCCCAGCAGATCGCCCTGTCGTGCCGCCTCTGCTATGGCGCCGGCGGTGGTGCGCTGCTGCTGTGGCTGCTGTTGTGAGGCGCTCACCGCTGCCCTGGTCGAAACGGATCCTGCTGGCCCTGCTGGCCGGAATACTGACGATCGTGGCCAGCCAGGGCCAGTGGCTGTGGCGGCAGGATGAAGCCGCCTATGACGCGATGGTTGGCGGCTGGGAGTACCGCCCGGACCCAAGCGTGCTGCTCGTGGCCATCGATGAAGGCAGCCTGCAGCGCATCGGCCAGTGGCCGTGGCCCCGTTCGGTGCATGCCCGATTGCTGGACCGGCTGACCGATGCCGGCGCTGAACGCGTTGCGCTGGATCTGATGCTCTCCGAGCCGGATCGCCGCGACAGCCGCCAGGACGAAGCGCTGGCCGCCGCGATACGCCGCAACGGCCGCGTGGTGCTGCCGGTGCTGGCCGCGCCTGCCGCCGGTGATCGCATGGCCGAGGAGATGCTGCCGATTCCGCAGATTGCCGCCAGTGCCGCCGCCATCGGCCACACCGATGTGGAAGTGGATGGCGATGGTGTTGCCCGGGGCGTGTACCTGCAGGCGGGGATCGGCCAGGCCCACTGGCCGGCGCTCGGCCTGGCCCTGGCCGGGCTGCCCGCCGACGCGGTACACGGCCTGCCAGACCCGGATCCGGGGGTGCGCTCGCCCTACCAGTGGCGGCGCGATGACTACGTGCGGGTACGCTACGCCGGTCCGCCCGAACGCTTGCCGCAGGTCTCCTACGCCGACGTACTCGATGGCCATGTGGACATGGCCATGCTGCATGGCCGGCGCATCGTCGTGGGCATGACCGCCAGTGGCATCGCGCCGCGACTGCTGACCCCGACCACTCGCGAGTTCTGGATGAGCGGCAGCGAGTACCAGGCCAACATCGCCTCGATGCTGTTGCAGCACAAGCAGATCAATATGCTGCCACGCCTCTGGCAGCACGCCATCAGTGCCGTGCTGGTGGCGCTGTGCGTGATCCTGCTGGGCCTGCGCCTGCCGTGGCTGGCGGCGCTGGTTTCGCTGCCGATGGCCCCTGTGTTGAGCTGGCTGCTGTTGCGTACCAGCAACCTGTGGTGGGCGCCGGCCACAGCCTTGCTGGGCGTCCTACTGGTACTGCTGGCGTGGGCGATCTGGCGGATTTCGGCCTGGCACCGGCAGGCCAACCGCGATGCACTGACCGGCCTGGGCAACCGCCTGCGCTTCGAGCAGGCGCTGCAGCAGGAATGCGACGCCGCGCGACGTGGCGGCAAGCCGCTGAGCCTGGCCCTGATCGACGTTGATCACTTCAAGCGGCACAACGACCGCCATGGCCACCAGGTGGGCGACCGCGTGCTGCGCGACGTCGCCCAGTTGATCGGAGCGCATGCGCGGCGCCCGCGCGACATGGCCGCGCGCTACGGTGGCGACGAGTTCGCGCTGGTGCTGCCCGATACCCCTGCCGAAGGCGCGCGGCAGGTGATCGAGGACCTGATCGCCTGCGTGCGGGCGCTGCCGGCCCATGGCGAGGGCAACGATGATCGGGTCACGCTCACCATCGGCGTGTTCACCCGCGTACCCGACGGCGAACTGCAACCCCATCACTTCGTCGAAGGCGCCGACACCGCGCTGTACCAGGCCAAGGCCAACGGCCGCGACGGTTACATGATCGACGGCGCATAACGGCGCCGAAGGCCATCACTCGTAGCGTCGAGCTTGCTCGACTGCATCAACGCCAAAAGCCGTCGAGCACGCTCGACGCTACATGTTGATCCGCTTCGGCCGGGAGCGTGCAACATACGCATGCGAATGGTTAGACTGGGCGCCCTGCCCTGCGCCCGGATCCCCCATGAACGCCCGCCTGTTCCGCCTCGGCATCAATCTCTGGCCGCCGTTCCTGTTCACCGGCATCCATGTCACCCGCATCACGCCCGATTACCGGCAGATCGACGTCGAACTGCGCCTGCGGCCCTGGAACCGCAACTATGTCGGCACCCACTTCGGCGGCAGCCTGTTCGCGATGACCGATCCGTTCTGGATGCTCGGCCTGCTGCACACCCTCGGCCGCGACTACTACGTGTGGGATCGCGCTGGCGCCATCGATTTCCTCAAGCCCGGCCGCGGCACCGTGCGCACCTCGTTCCGCATCGACGATGCGCTGCTGGACGAACTGCGTGCCGAGGCGGCCAGCGGCGAAAAGGTGCTGCGCTGGTTCAGCAACGACGTGGTCGATGCAAGTGGCGAGGTGGTCGCCCAGGTGCGCAAGCAGGTCTACCTCCGCCTGAAGCCACACGCGCGCTGATTGCCCCGCAGGCGCTATCCTCTGCGCCCCTGCCAAGGAGGCTCCGATGCGCCGTTACGCCCTTTCCGCACTGCTGGCTGCGCTGCCCTGCGCAGCACACGCGCTGGACCTTCCACCCACGCAGTACCCGGCGCTGCCGGCCCAGGCAGCCGATGCCGCCGGCTTCGTGCCCCAAGGCTGGACGCTGGAATCGAGCATCGAAGGCGATCTCGACCAGGACGGCCGCGCGGACCTGGTGCTGGTGCTGCGCCAGCAGGATCCGCGCAATGTCATCGAGCACGATGGCTTCGGTCCCTCGCCCTACGACAGCAACCCGCGCATCCTCGCCATCGCCTGGTCGCGTGCTTCCGGCTACGTGCTGGCGGCACAGGACCACCAGCTGATTCCGCGCCCGGACAATCCGGTGATGAGCGACCCGCTCGAAGACGGCGGCGTCAGCATCCAGCGCGGCACGCTGAAGGTGGCGCTGTTCTCGTTCTCCAGCGCAGGCAGCTGGTCGATGGGCACCACCGCGTTCACCTTCCGCTGGCAGGATGGCGCCTTCGTGCTGATCGGCTACGACCAGGACTCGGTGATGCGCAACTCCGGGCAGACCACTTCGCTGAGCGTGAATTTCTCTACGCGCAAGGTGAAGCGCGTCGAAGGCAGCATCGAGGACGACAAGGAAAGCGTGCGCTGGGAACCGCTGCGCAGCCGCCACCGCTGGACGCTCGAGACCGTGGGCGATGGCTGGAGCTTCGATCCGGTAGCCGGCACCGGCTGAGCCAGGCCTCAGTCGGCGGCGATGGTGGAACCGGCATCCACCCGCAGCGGCACCGACAACCACGCCGCTTCGTCCTGGCTGCGCGGTGGCGCACGTCGTGGCACCTGCAGGCGATGGCCGTCAGCGGACAGCTGCGGAGCACGCATCGACGAGCGCAACTGCGCCGGCAGCCGCTGCAGCGCCTCGACCGGTTCATCGGCCTGCTGCCGCAACCAGCGCTGCGCCGCCAACAAGCGCACCATCGCGGCCGCATCCTGGGGCCGCGACGCATAGGCAGGGTAGGCCGGCCCGGCGATATCGGTCAGCACGCACCCCATGTAGTTCGACAGGCAGCCGAAATCACGTTGCAGCGGTGCGGAAACCGGTAGCGGGCGATCCGTCTCCAGGGCCGCCCGTGCGACCGGCCCGCAGGCCCAACCGAGATTGCCGGCACTGCGCGCCAGGGTACTGCCGCGATCCAGTACCAGTGCCACACCGAATCCTTCCACTGAGGTCTCGATCACCGCGCGGCTCATCGCGAACTCGCCCTGCATGGCCCGGCACAGGCTCTGTTCCTCGGCCAGCATCGGTCGCATTGCCGCCTCGCATTCCGCCGGCAACGGATGATCGGCAGGCAGTTCAACCAGCATGTCGGCCAGCAGCTGCGCATTGGCCTGCACCAGACTGGCACCGATGACGCTGTCGATCAGATAGCTGCCACCCGGCAGCAGCCGGCGCCCAAGCTGCAGCCCGCGGCAGCTGCCCCGCAGGGCGCCGTCGACATCGCCCTGCACGTAGGCCAATGCGCGTGCGCTGATCGCATCCACCATCCATCCGTAAGCGGGCAGCGGCACTATGATGCCCTCGCCCTTGGGTGCGAACGGCGACACGAAGTGATCCGCGTCGGCCAGCTGGTCCAGCCGCGCGTGCAGCTGCTGGTGCCCGGCATGCGCGTCGATGAAACGCTGCGGATCGGCGCGCACCTGGGCCAGGCAGCCGCTGGCGGTCGGGCCGCAGCTGGCCGCAGCCCGCGGGTGCAGCTCGGCAGCGCGGCTGGCCGGAGGGGTCGGTGCGATGCCATTGCCCCGCAGGTCGGCATCCCAGCGCCGCACAGCCTCGGCCAGCGCCTGTTCGCGCTGGCCGGAATCGAGGTCATCAAACGCGATCGTCCACAGCAGCGCATAACCGTTGTGGCCGGTTGCCGGCAGCCGCGCCTCCAGTCGCTGCTGCGCCTGCTGCCGCGATTCCGGCACCGGCCACATGCGCGAGGCGCACCACACCACGATCGCCAGCACCAGCAGGCCCGCCACGGTCCAGCCCAGTCCACGCAGAATCTTCAACACAGCTTCCCTTCCATGTGCTGTTGCCACCGTTGATTGCCCAGCGTAATCGACCTGCGGTGAACGCTACAATGCGCGCATGTCGCTCGAAGCCCCCGCCCTGGTTCCCCGCCCCTCCCTGCAGCGCCTGTTCCTGACCGGCCTGCTGACCCTGCTGCCGATCTGGCTGACCTGGGTGGTGGTCAAGTTCGTGTTCGTGCTGCTGTCGGGCATCTCCAGCCCGCTGGTGGTGCCCCTGTCCGAGCAGATCGCCACCAGCTTCCCGCATTACCTCGGCTGGGTCCGCGCCGAGTGGATCCAGGACACCATCGCGCTGCTGGCCACCTTGCTGGTGATCCTGGCCGTGGGCGTGGCCAGCCGCCGCGTGCTCGGCCAGCGCCTGCTGCGCTGGGTGGGCGCGGTCATCAAGCGCATTCCCCTGGCCAGCATCATCTACGACAGCGCCAAGAAGCTGCTGGACATGCTGCAGACCGAACCGGGCAGCACCCAGCGCGTGGTGCTGATCGACTTCCCGCACCGCGACATGAAGTCGGTCGGCCTGGTCACCCGGGTCATCAAGGAACACGGCACCGACCGTGAGCTGGCCGCGGTGTATGTGCCGACCACCCCCAACCCCACCTCGGGCTACCTGGAGATCGTGCCGGTGGAGTTGCTGACCCCCACCGACTGGACCGTCGACCAGGCGATGAGCTTCATCATTTCCGGGGGAGCCGTGGCGCCGTCCAGCGTGCCGTTCACCCGCGCGGGCGAACGCGCCGAATGACGGCAGCGCCGATCGATCGCCCGCTGCAGGATCGCGCGGTCCTGCTGTTCATCGTGCTGGCCGCGTTCTTCTGCGGCAACGCAGTGCTGGCCGAGTTGATCGGGGTCAAGATCTTCGCCCTGGAAGACACCCTCGGCATCGATCCGCTGAACTGGAACCTGTTCGGCCAGACCGGCTCGCTCAGCTTCACCGCAGGCACCCTGCTGTGGCCGGTGGTGTTCATCATGACCGACACCATCAACGAGTTCTTCGGCAAGCGCGGCGTGCGCTTCATCTCGTGGCTGGCGGTGGTGCTGATCAGCTACGGCTTCCTGTTTGCCTTCGCCGCCATTTCGCTGGCACCGGCCAGCTGGTGGGTCACTTCGATGGACGGCCACGGCGTGCCGGATTACCAGGCCGCGTTCGCAGCGGTGTTCGGCCAGGGCATGTGGACCATCGCCGGTTCGCTGGTGGCATTCCTGCTCGGCCAGCTGATTGACGTGGCAGTGTTCCATCGCATCCGCCAGGCCACCGGCGAACGCCATGTGTGGCTGCGCGCGACCGGCTCGACCGCGATCTCGCAGGTGGTGGACAGCTTCGTGGTGATCTGGATCGCCTTCGTGCTCGGCCCGCAGCACTGGCCGACCTCGTTGTTCCTGGCCGTCAGCAGCGTCAACTACGTCTACAAGATGGGTTTTGCGATCGCGTTGATTCCGTTGCTGTACCTGATGCGACGTGCGATCACCGGCTACCTCGGTGCCGAACGCGCCGCGGCGTTGCGTGCTGCCGCGGCGGCTGACTGAAGGCACAGCAACCGGAAGCTGACTGCGCCTTCACGCTGGCCGTACGCGGCCGGATCGTGCAAGCTCCACGGTCTGTGTTCCACGGAAGCTCCTGATGCCGCATCCCACCCGCGTCCTGGCCGCCGCCATCGCCGCGTTGTTCCTGTTCAGTGCCGTACCCTCGGCCGAAGCAGCGAAGAAGAAGGCCAGCCGCCCTGCCGCCGCGCAGACCCGCCAGGCGGCCAAGCCCAAGGCCAAGCCCGCCCGCACCACTGCGCCGGCCCGCGGCAGTTCGGCGCGCCGCGCCGCGCCGCGTCCGGTCGCCCCTGCGCGTGCGGTGCCCAAGCAGGTGCAGCTCGAGCGCCTGTATGACGAATACTGGGATGCCTCGATGCGCCTGAACCCGCTGCAGGCCACCTTCCAGGGCGAACCACGCTACAACGACCAGCTGCCCAACATCCTGTCCGCCGTGTGGCGACAGCAGTCGCACGACTTCACCACCCAATGGCTGGGCAAGGTCGAGAAACTCGGCAGTGACGGCCTGCAGGGCCAGGACCTGCTCAGCTACGAGATCTTCGTGCGCGACGCGCGCGCCTCGCTGGCCGCAGAGCGCTACCCGAGCTGGATGATGCCGATCAGCCAGTACTACAACATCGGCAGCATCATGGCGATCCTCGGTTCCGGTGCCGGCGCGCAGCCGTTCAACACCGTGCAGGACTACGACACCTGGTCGCGCCGCTCGCTCGGCATTCCCGAGCTGTTCGACCAGGCCATCGACAACATGCGCCAGGGCATGAAGGCCGGCGTGGTGCAGCCGCGCGACCTGATGGAGAAGGTGCTGCCGCAGCTGGACGCGGTGATCAAGCCGACCGCCGAAGAGAGCATTTTCTGGTCGCCGATCCGCACCATGCCCAGCACCATTGCCGCCGAAGACAAGGCGCGCATCAGCGCCGAATACAAGCGCATGATCGAACTGCGCATCATGCCGGCCTACCGCGCCCTGCGCGGCTTCATCGCCACCGAGTACCTGCCGGCCACGCGCGCCAGCAGCGGCCTGGGTGCACTGCCCGATGGCCAGGCCTGGTACGCCAACCTGATCGTGCAGACCACCGCCAGCGACCAGACCGCCGCGCAGCTGCACGCATTGGGCGAGCAACGCGTGCAGGAACTGCAGGCACAGATCGCCGCGGTGATGAAGGACGCCAAGCTGCGCGGCACACCGACCAAGCTGCTGCGTAGCATGCGCAGCGATCGCCAGTTCCAGTACGGCGATGCCAACGCACTGATCAACCGCTACCGCCAGGTGCAGCTGCAGGTCAACGCGCGCCTGCCACAGATGCTCGATACGCTGCCCAGATCCGGGTTGGAAGTGCGTGCGGTGGAACCGGAGCGTGCGCTGACCGCCGCCGCCGCGGCCTACCAGCCGTCGCCAGGCGAACAACCGGGCGTGCTGTACATCAACACCCGCGACCTGCCCAGCCGCAAGCGCTGGAGCGTGCCGGTGCAGTACCTGCATGAAGCGATTCCCGGCCACCACGTGCAGCTGGGCCTGCAGCAGGAACTGGCCAAGCTGCCGCGCTTCCGCCGCCTCGGTGGCGACCTTGCGTTCGTCGAAGGCTGGGGCCTGTACGCCGAAACACTGGGCGAAGACCTCGGCATCTACACCGATCCCTACGACCGTATCGGCTACCTGTACTCGCGCCTGCTGCGCGCCGCGCGCGTGGTGGCCGACACCGGCGTCAACGCACAGGGCTGGAGCAAGCAACAGGCCGTGGCCTACCTGCAGAAGACCGTGGACATGAGCAGCGATGACGCCAACGCCGAAGTCGAACGGATCATGGCCCAGCCTGGCCAGGCACTGTCCAACGTGGCCGGCCTGACCACCATCGTTGCCTTGCGCGACAAGGCCAAGGCACGCCAGGGTGCCGCCTTCGATCTGCGCCGCTTCCACGCCGAACTGCTGAAGGATGGCTCGATGCCGCTGGACGTGCTGGACCGCAAGATGGAACGCTGGATGACGCAACCGGCCAGCCCTGCGCCCGCGCCCACGCCGTCCCCCTGATCCTTCCGGAGCTGTCATGCGCCCTGCCGTCGTCCTGATCGCCGCCGTGCTGGGCCTGCTGCCGCTGGCGACCACCGCCGCACCGGTGCTGACCCCACCGGATGCGGGCATCGATGGCCTGATGCAGGCCTATGACGGCCAGGTGCCCGGTGCCGCGGTGCTGGTCCTCCACGACGGGCAGCCGGTGTTCTGCCGCGGCTACGGCCTGGCGGTGGTGGAAGACGGCACAGCGGTGACGCCGGCCAGCAACTTCCGGCTGGCCTCGGTCAGCAAGCAGTTCACCGCTGCGGCGGTGCTGCTGCTGGTCGAAGACGGCCGGCTCGGGCTGGACCAGTCGGCCCGCCAGTGGCTGCCCGAGCTGCCGCCGGCTGCGGCGGCCATCACCCTGCGCCAACTGCTGTCGCATACCAGCGGCCTGCTCGACTACGAAGACCTGATGAACCCGGCCGACCCGCGCCAGGTACACGATGCCGACGTGTTGGCCCTGCTCGCGCGCGAAGACCGCCTGAACTTCGCGCCCGGCACGCAGTACCGATACAGCAACAGCGGCTACGCGCTGCTGGCACTGATCGTCGGTCGCGCCTCCGGACAGGATTTTGCAGCCTTCCTGCAGCGACGCATCTTCGCGCCGCTGGGCATGGCGCACACCGTGGCGCACCAGGACGGTGTCGATGCGGTGGCGGCACGTGCCTACGGCTACAGCCGGATCGACGGCCACTGGCAGCGCACCGACCAGAGCACCACCAGCGCCGTCCTTGGCGATGGCGGCATCTATTCCTCGCTGGATGATCTTGCCCGCTGGGATGCCGCGCTGTATGACGATCGCCTGCTGTCGAAGGCCTCGCGTCGCGCGATGTTCAGCCCGGCCACCACGACCACCGAACCTGACGTGCCGCACTACGGCTTTGGCTGGCGCCTGAATGGCGCGGTGCAGTGGCACAGCGGCGAGAGCATCGGCTTCCGCAACGTGATCCTGCGCCACCCGGAAAAGCACCTGACCGTGATCGTGCTGACCAACCGCAACGACCCCGAACCCTATCCGCTGGCGCTGAAGATCGCCCAGCGCTGGCTGGACACCCTGCAATGACTGCTGCTCCCGACGCCCTGCTGGGCATCCACCACGCCGCACTGATCTGCAGCGACTACGCGCGCTCGAAGGACTTCTACGTGCGCATCCTCGGCCTGCGCGTGCTGGCCGAGAACCATCGTGCCGCGCGCGATTCCTGGAAGCTGGACCTGGCCCTGCCCGACGGCGGCCAGCTGGAACTGTTCTCCTTCCCCTCGCCGCCGCCCCGGCCCAGCCGCCCCGAAGCCCAGGGCCTGCGCCACCTCGCGTTCCGGGTCGCTGCACTGGAGCCGTTCATCCAGCGCCTGGCCGCGCAGGGCGTGGACTGCGAACCGATCCGCGTGGACGAATACACCGGCCGCCGCTTCACCTTCTTCGCCGACCCCGACGACCTGCCGCTGGAACTGTACGAAGTCGGTTGAGCGCTCTGGGGGGCCGGCCCCCGGGGTCAGATCCCTTTTCCAGGGGAAAAGGGATCTGACCCCATCGCCGCCCCCGGAAGCCTCATCCACGCATGGCGTGGATCTACCGTGTCGACCAAGGTCGACACCTACCAACCCAACGGCTGCACCCCGCCCCCCTTCCCCATACCCCGCCGAATGGGTATACAGTCGACGTGTACCGGCATCGTGCCGGAATGAACCCTGGGAGGGGACCATGCGCAAGACCTTCAAGACCCTGCTGTTGGCGTTGCCGCTGTGCCTGGCCGCGCTCTCGGCACAGGCCGCCGACAGCCCGGCCGGCCGCTGGAAGACCATTGACGACAAGACCGGCAAGGTGAAATCGATCGTCGAAATCACCCAGGCTGCCAACGGCTCCCTGTCCGGCAAGGTGCTTGAAGTGCTGCAGTCGGACAAGGGCCCGAACCCGGTCTGCGACGGCTGTGAGGGTGCCAACAAGAACAAGCCGGTGAAGGGCATGACCATCCTCTGGAACCTCAAGTCCGACGGTGCCAGCAAGTGGGCCGGTGGCCAGATCCTCGACCCGGCCTCGGGCAAGGTCTACAAATCCAAGCTGGAACTGCAGCCCGGCGGCAACAAGCTGGACGTGGCCGGCTGCATCGCCTTCATCTGCCGCACCCAGACCTGGGTTCGCGACTGAGGTCCCCGCCCCCGCGTTACCCTCGTGACCCGGCCCCGGCCGGGTCACCTCGTTGCGGGCATGCGATAATCTGCGGTTCCCCTCGGCTTCACCCCGCGACCATGACCCGTACCGCGCTCGTCACCACCGCCCTGCCCTACGCCAACGGCCCGCTGCACCTGGGCCACCTGGTCGGCTACATCCAGGCCGACATCTGGGTGCGTGCGCGGCGAATGAGCGGCGGCAAGGCCTGGTTCGTCTGCGCCGACGACACCCATGGCACGCCGATCATGCTGGCTGCGGAGAAGGCCGGGGTCACTCCGGAAACCTTCATCGCCAACATCCAGGCCGGCCACGAGCGTGACTTCGCCGCCTTCGGCGTCGCCTTCGATCACTACGACTCGACCAACTCGGCGGCCAACAAGGCACTGACCGAGCAGTTCTACCTGAAGCTGGAAGCGGCCGGCCACATCAGCCGCCGTTCGGTGGCGCAGTTCTACGACCCGGCCAAGGGCATGTTCCTGCCCGACCGCTACGTCAAGGGCATCTGCCCGAACTGCGGCAGCCCCGACCAGTACGGCGACAACTGCGAAGTGTGTGGCGCCACCTACGCGCCGACCGACCTGAAGGAACCGCGTTCGGTCATCTCCGGTGCCACGCCGGAAATGCGCGATTCGGAGCACTTCTTCTTCGAGGTTGGCCATTTCGATGCCTTCCTGCGCGACTGGCTGGCCGGCGACGTCGCCCTGCCGGGCGTGAAGGCCAAGCTGGGTGAGTGGCTCAATGCCGAAGGCGGCCTGCGCGCGTGGGACATCTCGCGCGACGCGCCGTACTTCGGTTTCCAGATTCCCGGCCAGCCGGGCAAGTATTTCTACGTCTGGCTGGATGCGCCGATCGGCTACCTGTCCAGCTTTCAGACCCTGTGCGGCAAGATCGGCGAAGACTTCGAATCGCACCTGCGTGCCGGCACCAGCACCGAGCTGCACCACTTCATCGGCAAGGACATCGTCAACTTCCACGGCCTGTTCTGGCCGGCGGTGCTGCACGGTACCGGCCATCGCGCACCGACCCGCCTGCACGTCAACGGCTACCTGACCGTGGACGGCGCCAAGATGAGCAAGTCGCGCGGCACCTTCGTGATGGCCCGCACCTTCCTCGACGCTGGCCTGGAACCGGAAGCGCTGCGTTACTACTACGCGGCCAAGTCCGGCGGTGGCGTCGACGATCTCGACCTGAACCTGGGTGACTTCATCGCCCGCGTCAACGCCGACCTGGTCGGCAAGTTCGTCAACCTGGCCAGCCGCTGCGCCGGCTTCATCAGCAAGCGCTTCGACGGCCAGCTGGCCGCGCAGCTGCCCGATGCGGCGCAGTACCAGCGTTTCGTCGATGGCCTGGCGCCGATCCGCGAAGCGTACGAGCGCAACGACCCGGCTGCGGCGATCCGCCTGACCATGACCCTGGCCGACGAAGCCAACCGCTACATCGACGACGTCAAGCCGTGGGTGATCGCCAAGCAGGAAGGCGCCGACGCGCAGCTGCAGGCCGTGTGCAGCCAGGGCCTGAACCTGTTCCGCGTACTGGTCACCGCACTCAAGCCGGTGCTGCCGGCCACCGCCGCGCAGGCCGAGGCCTTCCTGGCCGCGCCGGTGAACGACTGGACCGACCTGGTGCAGCCGCTGCTGGGCCACCGCATCACCGACTACACCCCGCTGTTCACCCGTATCGACCCGAAGAAGATTGACGCCATGATCGACGCCTCCAAGGACACCCTGCAGCCGGCCGCCGCTGCCGCCCCCGCCGCCAAGGTTGAAGCCGAAAAGCCGGCAGCACCGGCACCGGCCAAGGACGACGCAAAGAGCGCCGACGCGCCGGCCTACATCGGCATCGACGATTTCGCCAAGCTCGACCTGCGCATCGGCAGGGTGCTGGTGTGCGAGTTCGTGGACGGCTCGGACAAGCTGCTGCGCTTCGAACTGGACGCCGGTGAGCTGGGCAAGCGCCAGATCTTCTCCGGCATCCGCGCCAGC
Organism: Stenotrophomonas maltophilia; assembly: GCF_047497515.2. Classification (GTDB taxonomy): domain Bacteria; phylum Pseudomonadota; class Gammaproteobacteria; order Xanthomonadales; family Xanthomonadaceae; genus Stenotrophomonas. The sequence goes on along the minus strand of NZ_JAXAXL020000011.1, from coordinate 42,637 downwards.
TACGGCGAGCCGGAAAAGCTGGTCGGCCGCAGCGTGGTGTTCATCGCCAACCTGGCCCCGCGCAAGATGCGCTTCGGCCTGAGCGAAGGCATGATCCTGTCGGCCGGTTTCGACGGCGGCGCGCTGGCGCTGCTTGACGCCGACAGCGGCGCGCAGCCGGGCATGCCGGTCCGCTGATGCCTGCAGCGGGCGTGGTTGCGACCACGCCCGCCGGCACCACCGGCCACCGGAGGCAATGCGATGGGAGGCAACGGAATGGAACTGGCGCTGTTCGACTTCGACCACACCGTGACCACCTGCGATACCTATGGCCGGTTCCTGCGCCGCGTGGCGACCGCCGAACAGCTGGCGCAGGCGTGGTGGAAGGTCGGCCCGTGGCTGGTGGCATACAAGCTGAAGCTGATCTCAGCCGAACGCATCCGTGCACGCGTCACCCGCCTGACCTTCAGCGACCGCCACAGCGACGACATCACCACGCTGGCCGCCGGCTTCTCACGCGAATTCCTGCCCGAGGTGGTGCGGCCGGAAATGCTGGAGCAGATCCGCTGGCACAAGGAGCAGCAGCACACGGTGGTGATCGTGTCCGGCTCGCTGGACCTGTATCTGCAACCCTGGTGCGAACAGCTGGGCCTGCAGTTGATCTGCAACCGGCTGGAAATCCAGGACGGCCGCCTGACCGGCCGTTACGCCGATGGTGACTGTGGCCCGCGCAAGGTCGAGCACATCCGCCGCCGGTTCGATCTGTCGCGCTACGTGCGCATCCACGCCTACGGTGACAGTGCCGAAGACAAGCCGATGCTGGCGCTGGCCCACGAACGCTGGTTCCGTGGCAAACCCCTGAAGTAACCCAACGCGCAGCCTTCGCCACGCATGAGCCTGATCCCGCCCCTGACCGAACGCCTCGACCGATTGTTGCCGCAGACCCAATGCGGGCAATGCGGTTACGACGGCTGCCGCCCGTACGCGCAGGCGATGGCACGTGGCGAGGCCGGCGTGGACCGCTGCCCGCCCGGTGGCGACGCCGGTGCACGTGCGCTGGCACAGGTACTGGGCGTGCCGGCCATGCCGTTCGACCGTTCGCGCGGCGAACACAAGCCAGCGCAGGTCGCGTTGATCGTGGAAGCGGACTGCATCGGCTGCACCAAGTGCATCCAGGCCTGCCCGGTGGATGCCATCGTCGGCGGCGCCAAGTACATGCACACGGTGATCGCCGATCTGTGCACCGGCTGCGAGCTGTGCATTCCACCGTGCCCGGTGGACTGCATCGAAATGCTGCCCCTGTAACGGGGCCTGCAGAAGGGGTCAGATCCCTTTCCCAACGGAAAAAGGATCTGACTCCGTTCAATGATTACGGCACTGCGGCCGTCACCACGATCTCGACCTTCCACTCGGCGTGGGCCAGCTTGGCTTCAAACGTGGCGCGGGCCGGAGTCGCACCCTCGACCACCCACTCGTCCCACGCCTTGTTCATGCCGTCGAAGTCGGCGATGTCGGCCAGGAACACTTCCGCGCGCAGCACGTGCTGGCGATCACTGGCCACCAGCGCCAGCAGCTTGTCGATCTCCGCCAGCACCTGCCGGGTCTGGCCGGTGATGTCCTGGCTGGTGTCTTCCGGAATCTGGCCGGAGAGATAGGCGACCTTGTTGTACACGGTCATTTCGGACATGCGCGGTCCGACGTCGTAACGCTCCATCATGGGCGTGGCTCCTGCGGGTGATCAGGCCTGCATTGTCCTCCAAAGCGGTCAACGATGGGTGCACGCGGACGTGCCGCGCAACGCCACTACCGGGCTCCGACACACCCGCTGGTCAAATGCCCGCGACAAGCGCACGATGCCCCACGCCCGCGTTGACACCGCCCTCGCCCTCCCTGACGCACCCTTGCGCCGATGACCGAAACCACCGACCCCGCCACCGCTCCCTCCACCCCGGCATGGAAGCGGGTCCTCACCATCGTCGTCCCGCTGCTGATCCTGGCGCTGGCGTTGCACGGCCTGGCCAACGAGTTCGATGAGAACGGCTACCGCGCCATCCGCCATGCCTTCCATCAGCTCAGCGGCACGCAGATCGCGCTTACCGTCGTGCTGGGCCTGGCCAGCTACGCCTGCCTGATCGGCTTCGATGCCATCGGCCTGCGCCGCAGCGGCATCCGCGTGCATCCGGCACGCATCGGCATCACCGCGTTCCTGGCACATACGCTGGGCCAGACCGTGGGCTTTGCTGCACTGACCGGTGGCGCGGTGCGCCTGCGCGGCTACCGTACCGCCGGCCTGGACCTGGCGCAGATCGGCCAGGTCGTGCTGATGAGCACGCTCGGCTTCGTGTTCGGTGCCTGGCTGCTGATCAGCGTGGCGCTGTGCATGGAGCCTGAAGCCGCGGCGCTGGCACTGCCGCTGGATCCGGACGCGGTGCGCGTGGTCGGCATCATCGCGCTGTTCGCCTATCTGGCGATGCTGCTGCTGGTCGGCCGCGAAGGCCGTCAGTTCAGCGTGTTCGGGCATGGCCTGTGGCTGCCCGACCGCCGCACCATGATCGGCGTCACCGTGCTCAGCGTGATCGAACTGGTGCTGGCCAGTGCCGCGTTCTATGTGCTGCTGCCGGACTCGACCCCGACCGGCCTGCCCGGCTTCGTCGGCCTGTACCTGGTGGCGGTGCTGGCCGGCCTGGTCTCGACCGTGCCGGCGGGCCTGGGCGTGTTCGAGTGGAGCCTGCTGAAGCTGCTGCCGCAGGTTGCACCAGCGGCGGTGCTGGCCGCTGCGCTGATCTACCGCGTTACCTATTACGTGCTGCCGTTGGTGCTGGCCACCCTGCTCGCGCTTGCGCCCGCCCTGCGGCAACCGCTGCAGGCCAGCGCCGGCGCCACCCGTGCCGGCTGGAACGCGCTGCGCCCCTGGCTGCCGCAGATCATCGCGCTGGCGGTGTTCAGCATCGGTGCCGCGCTGGTCATCGACGGCACACTGCCCACCCCACGCCGGCATCTGGTCAACGCGTCGCTGCCAATCCTGGAAACCTCGCACCTGATCGGCAGCCTCAGCGGTGTCGCGCTGCTGCTGATCGGCCAGGGCCTGGCCCGGCGCAGCCACGCGGCGTGGATGCTGGCGATGGCGGTGTGCGTGGTCACCCCGTTGCCGCTGTGGCTGCGTGGCGGCCAATGGCTGATCGCAGTTTCCGCAGTGCTGGCGGCGATGGCCCTGTGGGCCGCCCGCCGCGAGTTCTACCGCCAGGGCGCGCTGCTGGATGAAGCGTGGTCGTGGCCGTGGCTGCGCAACCTCGGGCTGGTGCTGGTGGCGGTGACCTGGCTGCTGTTCTTCACTTACAGCCACGTCGAGTACCAGAACGAGCTGTGGTGGGAATTCGCGGTGTCCGGCAATGCTCCGCGTGCGTTGCGTGCACTGCTGGTGGTGGCCATCGCGCTGGTGATGTTCGGCCTGGCGCGATTGTTGCACAGCACGCGCAGCCCGCTGCCGGCCGCCGATGAAGCGACGCTGCAATCGCTGGCGCCGGTGCTGGCCGGCGCCACCGACACCCAGGCCTGCCTGGTGCTGACCGCCGACAAGGCGGTGCTGCGCGATGATGCGAAACAGGGCTTCGTGATGATGCAGCGCTATGGCGGTTCGCTGATCGCGATGGGCGATCCGGTCGGACCGCCGGAGGTCGCCCGCGCATTGATCTGGCGCTTCCGCGAGGAGGCCGACCGGCTGGGCCTGCGCCCGGTGTTCTACCAGGTAGGCGAGACCTACTGGCAGACCTACCTGGACCTCGGCCTGGGCCTGGTCAAGCTGGGCGAGGAAGCGATGGTGCCGCTGCACGATTTCGGCCTGGAAGGCCGCGAACGTGCCGACCTGCGCCAGGCCTGGAACCGCGGCAAGCGCAGCGGCCTGTCATTCCGGGTGGCACCGGTGGAAGAGATTCCCAGCCTGCTGCCACGCCTGCATGCCATCTCCAACGCCTGGCTGGAAGACAAGGCCGGCGATGAGAAGGGCTTCTCGCTGGGCAGCTACGATCCGGACTACCTGGCGCGCTTCCCGGTCGCTCTGGTCGAAGCCGAAGGCCAGATCGTCGCGTTCGCCAACCTGTGGCAGGCGCCGGCCGGTGCCGAGCTGTCGGTCGACCTGATGCGCCACGTCAACGAAGCACCGAAGGGCACGATGGACTTCCTCTTCATCGAGCTGTTCCTGTGGGGCCGATCGCAGGGCTACGCACGCTTCTCGCTGGGCATGGCACCGCTGTCCGGGCTGGCCCAGCATCGGCTGGCCGGGCGCTGGAACCGGTTGGCCGGCCTGCTGGCGCGGCATGGCGAACGCTTTTACGGGTTCAGTGGCCTGCGCCGCTTCAAGTCGAAGTTCGACCCGCAGTGGCGGCCACGCTATCTGGCAGCACCCGGCGGCATGCACCTGCCGGCGGCGCTGCTGGATGCAACGCGGCTGATCTCGCTGGACCCACGGCGGAACTGACGCGCCGCGTCTCGCCGGGCATGGCCCGGCGCTACCGGCTCGCTCTGGTGGGTGCGAACCGTTGGTTCGCACGCCCTCCGCTTTACGCGCCGCCCTTCAAAATCACGTCGGCCAGGCGGTCGTAATCGCCATTGAAGTGGTGGTCTCCCGGCAGCTTCACTTTCTGCACGCCATCGTTGGCCGGCAGGCCTGGACACAGCGCGTCATCGTCGTCCTGGCCATACACGCACAGCGTCTTGCCGGCCGGCAGCTTGGCCACTTCCGGTGCGATCGGCAGCCCGTCGCCACCACCGCCCAGCCAGTTGCTGACATGGAATTCGAAGTCGGCCTTCTTGCCCACCGACAGCAGCACGATGCGGTCCAGGGCCTCGCGGGAGGTCGAATCGAGCTGGTTGATGGTCGCCGGCAACACGTCGGCGCCCTGCGAGAACCCGATCAGCATCACCTTGTCGCGGTGCCACTGTTGGCGGTAGTGGTCGATGATCTTCTGCAGGTCGGCGGCGAAACCCTTCGGTGTGCGCTCGCTCCAGAAATAGCGCAGCGAATCGATGCCGACCACGGCCACGCCATGTTCGTTGAGCGACGACGCCACCTCCTTGTCCAGGCCGGCCCAACCGCCATCCCCGGAGACGAACACGGCCAGCGTATCGCCGTTGCCGGCGGCCGGCATTTCCACCACCGGCAGGCCCTTCAATGCGGCCGGCGGCGGCGCCAGGCTGACGCCCGCCTGCGCGCCGATCACCCGCGCTGCCGCGACCAGGCCGGGGGAAGCATCGCCGTGCGCGGTGCGCTTGAACTCGCGGGCCATCGCCACCTGCTGCACGAACTGGCTGGCCTGGCCAACCTTGCAGCCGTGATCGCCCGCAGCGCTCAGCCACGGGAAATTCAGTTCGGCAGGCTGCAGTTTGTTGTGCTTCACGCCGTCACCGCAGACCATGCGCTCATGGCTATGGTCCGGGCAGAAGCCGGTGGTCAGCAGGCCGGCGAACACCTGCGTGTCGGCCTGCGCGGCCAGCGTGTAGGCCATCTCGGCACCTTCGCCATCACCGCCGACCAATGGCAGGTGGTAGCCCGGCAGATGCAGCGATGCCTGCAACCAGCGCGAGAAGTTCTCCACGTCGCCGGCGCCGAACGAACAGGTGGGGTCGCCCTCGCGCTTGAGGACGCCCCGCAGGTGCGAGATATCCACCGCGGCCACCAGTGCGCCATCGGCACGCAGGGCTTCGATCGGCAGGCGGCTGGTATCACCGCCGGCAGAAGGTTCATGGAACCAGATCACTACCCGCTGCGGCGTTCCCGACGGCATATGCACCGGAATCTGTTCGAACCGCCCGTGACTGAACTGCTGCACGTTGGCCGCTGCCATTGCCGGCAGCGCGGCCAGCGCCAGTACCACACCCATTGCCCTGCCCAGCCCTGCACGCTTCATATCGCATCCCCGATGGAATGCGCACACGATACGCCGCCACCGCGTGCACGGCACGTACCGGCGCAGGCCGTTGGGGGTTCAGTGGGGCGCGGTGGGACGGCTGCGGCGGTACAGAGCCAGCGCCAGGTACAGCAGCCAGCCCACGATCACCGCGATCACCGCCTTCTGCCCCAGCCCACGCGGCGGCCCGGCGCGCCACAGCACGTGCAGCCAGAGAAGCACGAACGCCAGCCAGGCCCAGCCCCAGAGCAGGCCTGCAGCCGGCATCCAGCCCGGCTCGCGGCGCAGGTACCAGGCCTGCAGCAGCATGCCGATGCTGGCACACAGGAACGCGGTGTTGGCCGCCAGCCCATGGATGAACGGTGCCAGCAGCGGGGTCGCCTCAGGCAACCAGCTGTCGCCGATGGCGACCGTGGCCAGGCCCAGCGCGGCGACGGTGAACAACAGCGGCGCGGCGGCGCTCCGGCGCGGGCCGATGCTGCCGCGATACAGCGCAATGCCGAGGATCGCGATGGCCAGCGCCAGCAGGCAATAGGCTGCGCGCAACGCCAGCCCCCAGGGGCCGTGCAGGTAGAGACTGAGGGTGGCCCGTACCCAGTCCAGGTCGGTGCGCGCGAACTGGGTCCACAGCGCGGTGGCGACGAACAGCAGCAACGCCACCAGGGCCAGCATCGCCGCTGGACGCGCGCGGCTCATGGCGCCACGTCCGGGTGCCGCGCCTGCCATTCCGCCAGCGCCTTGCGATAACGCTGCACTTCGTCGGCATACAGGTCGAGCACGCACAGCGGGCAACCACTGCCGCAGCATTCGTTGGGGCCGGGCTCTTCAGGTGGCAACGGGCGTGGATCGGGATCGGGAACAGACACGATGGCTGGCGGTATCCGGAAAACAGGCCCCAGTGTAACGGGCCGGCTCAGCCGTCCAGCTGGCGGCGCAGGTTTTCGCGGGCCGCCGCATCCAGGCGCTGGTGGAAGAAGTCGCTGAGGAAGATGCGCGGCGCCCGCAGCAGGCCCTGCAGGAAACGGCGGCGCCCGGCGCGGTACAGGAAGCCCGGCACCACGCCCTTGTACTCCTCGGCCACACCCCGGTCGTAAGCGGCGAACACCGGTTCCGGCGCAGCCAGGATCGCCATGTCGCAGTCCAGGAACAGCGCGGCCTCGGCATCGACGTCGCCCGGGCCCAGTTCGCCATGGCGAGCGGTCAGCAGGATCAACTGCTCCACCCGCGCGGCGTCGACGCCGGCCAGTTCCGGCGCCTGCGCGATCGCCTGCAGCGCCAGCTGTGCCGAACGCGCTTCGTTGTCCTTGCGCCCGGCCTGGTAGATCGCATCGTGGTAAAGCGCGGCCAGGTACACCTCGGCCGGCTGCCGCCAGCCCGGACCGTCGGCCACGTCCTGGCAGTGCTGCAGCACCGCGCGCACGTGGCCGAAGTGGTGGTAGGCCCGTGGCGGCGTCGCATACTGGTCCTGCAGCGCCTGCCACTGCGCCGGAGCAAGCGTCAGCGGTGAAAAGTCCATGCCCGGATGATCCCGCCTGTGCTGCCCCACGGCAAGCTGGTGGTTTTTTCACCACGCACTCACAACGCTTGCTGCGCAGGGCCTGGACGCGGTTGTCCACAGCTTTGTCGAGCGCTGGTCCACACCGGTTGTGGATGAACGAGCGCACCGGCCGCGGGCCGACCAATGGTCGCCGCGCCGGTGCCTGCACGGGTCTACACTCGCCACAGGCGGGAGCGCCCGCCGCTGCCGGGAACTGTCATGTGCCGTGCTGCCGCCCGCATCCTCGTCCTGGCCCTGACCGCCTCGTTGGCCGTTCCACTCTGTGCCCAGGACCGCCCCCGCATCGATGCAACGCCTTCGGCCGGCATCATCGCGGTACCGGATATCCCATCTCCGGAACAGGTCTCCGCCATTCCGCCGGCACTGCGCGCCATGCTGCAGGCGCAGGTGATCGACCGCAGTTCATCGCGCGAGCAACGGCTGCAGGCGCTGGTGGAAATGATCTTCGGCCGCCAGGGCCTGGACCTGCAATACGACGCCGATGCGACCTACACCGTGGGCGAGGTCTGGCAGCAGCGTCGCGCCAACTGCCTGGCCTTCACCCTGTTGTTCGTGGCGCTGGCGCGCGAAGCCGGCATCCAGGCCCGCGTGCAGGAGGTCGGCCAGGTGGTGTCGTGGTACCAGGATCAGGATGCCGGCGTGGTCTACAGCGTTGGCCACGTCAATGCAGGCGTGGAAATCGCCGGGCGCTACGCCACCGTCGACCTTGATCGCAACGTGCTCTACGACCGTCACGGCCCGCAAGCGGTCAGCCGCGCGCGTGCGCTGGCCCACTTCTACAACAACCGGGGTGCGGAACGGATGGCCGAAGGGGACCTCGCTGGCGCGCGTGCATTCTTCAATGCCGCCGTGGCGCAGGACCGTGCCTTCCCCTCGGTCTGGAACAACCTCGGCGTGCTCGACAACCGCGAGGGCGATACCGATGCGGCACGGCAGGCGCTGGACCGGGCCCTGCGGCTGGACGGCCGCCAGGATGCTGCACTGACCAACGCCAGCGCGCTGTATCGGCGGCTGGGGCTGGATGCGCAGGCCAATGCGCTGGCCCGGCGCCTGGCGTCGGTGCAGCGCGAGGACCCGTTCGCGCAGTACATGCTGGGCACGCAGGCCGAACGCGCCGGAAAGCTGGAGCAGGCGATCCGCTACTACCGGCAGGCGGTGCGCCTGTACGACACCGCGCACCAGTTCCATTTCGGGCTGGCGCGGGTGTATTTCCTGACCGGCCAACTCGCGCGCGCCGACCGTGAGCTGACCCGCGCGCAGCTGCTCGGCGGTGCGCCGGAACAGGCGCGCTACCAGGCCAAGCTGGACAGCCTGGCCCGCTGGCGCGCACAACAGCAGGCCCGTCGCTGAACGCGCTCGGACCTTCCTGGATCAGGCCTTCTTGAGGAAGCAGGTCTTCAGCACCAGGCCCTTGATCTTGTCCGAGTTGCCTTCGATGTGCTCGGCGTCATCCTCGACCAAGCGGATGTTGCGGATCACCGTGCCCTGCTTGAGCGGGATCGAGGAGCCCTTGACCTTCAGGTCCTTGATCACGGTGACGGTGTCGCCGGCCTGCAGGGTATTGCCGTTGCTGTCACGCACGACCAGGGTCGAACCGGCGCCTTCCTCGGCCGTCCATTCGAAGCCGCAGTCGGCGCAGATCCACAGCGCGCCATCGGCATAGGTGTTTTCCAGGGTGCACTGCGGGCAGGCGGGGGCAGACGACATCGGCAAGTACCTCAAAATGAATCAACAGGCGCCATTGTAACCGGCGCGTCCCTGCTGCCATTTTCCCGCGTGCGGCGCGCCGCCCGGGCGATCGAGCGAGGCGCTGGCCCCAACCGAAGGCGCGGGAACTTGCAGGAAGACCCGAACTGCAGCAGAGTGCGCGGCCCCCGCCCGCCTCCGGAACTCCCCATGCGCCTCGGCATCGACTTCGGTACCAGCAACTCCGCCGCCGCCATCGTGCATGAAGGCAACCTGCAGCCGATCCGTTTCGGCAACGCCGAGCAGTTCCGCACCAGCGTGTATTTCCCCGGCGTGGTGCCCGACCCGGACGACTTCCAGCCCGACGACGGCCAGCAGTACCAGCTGCAGCAGATGATCGACAGCGCCGCCCGCGCAGCGCGCGCCGCCGGCCAGGAACGCACGCCACAGGCGCTGCGCCGCGAGGCCCTGCGCGCCCTGCGTCGCGAATGGATGGAAGCCCGCGCCGGCCAGGAGCGCAGCGCCAGCGACCTGCTGCAGAATGCGGTCTACGGCGATGAAGCGCTTGAGGCCTATTTCGAGGAACACGAAGGCAACCTGGTGCAGAGCCCGAAGTCGATGCTCGGCTACAACCTGCACCCGCGCGCGAAGCAGACCATCACCGGCATCGCCGCGCACATCCTTGAACACATCCGCCTGACCGCCAGCGCCCAGCTCGGCCAACCGCTGCGCGCGGCCCTGCTCGGCCGTCCGGTGCAGTTCCGCAGTTCGATCGGCGCGGCCGGCAACGACCAGGCGCTGGACATCCTGCGCGAGGCCGCCACCCAGGCCGGTTTCGACCAGATCGACTTCCTCGAAGAACCCGCCGCTGCGGCCATGCATTACCACGCCGAAAGCCGCGAGCGTCACCAGGCGGTGATCGTCGACATCGGCGGCGGTACCACCGATATCGCGCATGCCGAGGTCGGCGGCGACGCTGCACCGCGCATCCACCGCGCCTGGGGTATCGCCCGCGGCGGTACCGATATCGACCTGGCGCTGAGCCTGTCCAGCTACATGCCGCTGTTCGGCCGCGGCATCACCCGCGTGCCCGCCCATCACTACGTGGAAGCGGCCACCGTGCAGGACATGACCCGCCAGCGCGATTTCCGCCAGCACAACTACGACCACGTCGACGCCCCGTGGGGCCCACGCCTGCAGGCCCTGCAGGACACCGGCAACACCGCGCGGCTGTACCGCGACGTCGAACGCGCCAAGATCGCACTCAGTGCCGCCAGTGAGCACCGCAGCACGCTGGACTACATCGCCCGCGACCTGCACGCCGACAGCAGCACCGAAGGCCTGGCCGCCGCAGCGCACGGTTATCTGGAACAGATCCGCGAATTGCTGGCGCAGGTCCGCAGTGACATCGGCGGCGACCCGGATGCCGTGTTCCTGACCGGCGGCATGTCCCGCGCCGGCTACCTGCGCCAGGCCGTGGCCGAGGCCTTCCCGGGTGCCCGCATGGTCCATGGCGAACCCTCGCTGGGCGTCGTGCAAGGCCTTGCGCTGGCGGCAGCCAGCCAGGATTAACAAAACGTTACGCGGTCTAAGTTACCCTTGGTCGGCTAGAACTTCGCTGCACCTTCCACCAGCCACGCTGGTGTGTGTCTGCCGTGCAGCCCGGCCCGCCCTGCGGGCCTAGCGGCCATGCCTTCTGGCTCGTTCATGGTCCGCGTACCACCGGAGCCGCCATCGAGACCCGCTTTGGGCACCCGCCAGGCCCCTGAGGCCTTACAACCTGACGCAGCACCTGCACCCATCGACTGCCGCCGTTGTGACGCGGTCTGTTGCCGGCTGCCGGTACTGCTGCAGCCCGGCGACCAGGTGCCCGGCCAGTTCCTCTCGCGCGACGCGCACGGCCGTGCCGTGATGGCGCGCAACGAGGAAGGCTGGTGCGCGGCGATCGATCCCTATCACCTGCGCTGCACGATCTATTCGCAGCGCCCGGCGATCTGCCGCCAGTTTTCGATGGGCGGCGATGACTGCCGCCGCGAGCGGCAGGATTACCTGCGCCAGGCCGATGCCTGGGCGCTTTCCTCCCCTTCCACCTGACAGGAGCAACCATGCCCCGCAAGGCAAAGACCCCCGCGAAGGCCAGCAACAGCATCCGCAGCGAACGCAAGGGCGCGGCCGCCAGCACCGTGGTCAGCAGTGATTCGATCGCTTCTGACCTGGCTGCGTTCCGCAAGGCCGGTGGCAAGATCGAAGTCCTCGGCACCACCTGGGCGCTGAAGAAAGCCAGCTGACCCAGTACCGACCGCGGCGGCGCTGCCGCCGCGGCCTGCCTGGCCGCGCTCAGCGATCCAGGCGTACCTGCACACTGCCCGAATGCGATTGGATGCGGATGTCACCATCACCGCCGCCCAGTCGCGTATCGAGATGGCTGCCCGGCCCATAGCGCGGCCGCTCCACCTGGCCGGCATCGCTGTTGATCGATCCGCTGAAGCTGTTCACCGACAGCTGCGCCGACACCGTGCGCGGCAGCCGCAGATTGACCGAGGCACTGACCGATTCGACATTGATGCGGCCGCCCGGTGCCAGTCCGGCTGCGGCCAGATCGATGCTGCCCGACACGGTTTCCACCGCCAGCCGCTGTACCCGCCCGGCATCGACTTCGACCCGACCGGACACCGTCTGCGCATCAATATCTCCGGACACGCCGCCACCGGCCTCGATCCGGCCACTGACCGTGTTCACGTCCAGTTTCGGCGTCTGCAACCGCGCACTGACGCTGCCGCTGACCGTGTTGAGCTTGCTGTCGGCGCTGCGTCCTGCGGCGCTCAGGCTGCCACTGACCGTGTCGGCCTGCAGGCGGCGCACATCAATGCCGCTGATGTCCTGGCTGGCACTGACCGTGCTGAGCAGCAGTTCCACCGAGCGCGGCACATTCAGCACCAGCGTGGCGCCACCGTTGTTGTTGCGGCGCGGGTATTCGATCTCCCAGCGCACGCGGCTGGCACTCTTCTCCTGGCGCAGCTGCAGACCGTCGCTGAGCGTGCCGGTCAGTTGCACCTCGTTGCGGTCCCAGCCACGCACCGTCACCTTGCCGGCCACGTTGCTCAGTTCGATGCGGCCGCCGCTCGCCAGCGTGTGGCGTTCGTCGATGCGGGTGTCGGCCACGGCCACGGCGGGAACCAGCAGCAGGGCGACGCAGCAGGAAATCAGGGTTCGGGTCATGGGGGTCTCCTCAGGTGGTCAAGCCGGACTCGGCGGCATAGGCCGCCTGCCGGGTCAGTTCCAGCCGCAGCGCGTAGGTACGCTTGAGCTGGCCAAGCAGGTGCGGCGCACGCGGGTCCTGCGCCAGCGCGGCACGGATCTGCGCCGCACTTTCATCCAGTTCGTGCAGCGCCGGCCGCCATTCCGGTGCCCGTCCGTCGGGCAGCGCGGCCACGGCCTGCTGATACTGCTCGGTCATCGCCGCCGCCTGCAGCTGCAACGCGGACGGCACCGGTGCGTCCGGCTGCGCATGGCGCCACGGCGCCACCGCATACAGCGCCAGGCTGGCGGCCAGCGCGGCGCCCACCGGCAGCCACCAGCGGCGCCGCGAACGCACGGGCAGCGCCACCAGGTTGTCGCTTGGCCGAGGCCCGCTCTGCGCTTCACGTGGCGGCAGCTGCGCCGACAGGCGTGTCCAGCCATCGCTGGGTACGCTGCGTTCGCGCGGCAGTGCGCGCAGCCGTGCCTGCAGTCCGGGGTCTGAATCGTGGTCGTGTGTGGTCATGTCATGTCTCCCAGCCGTGCACGCAACAAACCGCGCGCACGATGCAACTGTGCCTTGGAACTGCCGACAGCCATCTGCAGCTGCTCGGCGATTTCCTGGTGTTTCCAGCCTTCGATATCGTGCAGTACCAGTACCGCACGCGCCCGTGGTGGCAGCGTCGACAACGCGCGCTCCAGGTCGCGCTCGGTGCCGGCGCAACGGTCATGCACGGCCAGCTCCTGCAGGCCTCCCTCGACATCGTCCAGGCTGTCGTGGTCCTGCCCGCCTGCACGCCCGCGCAGTTCCATCAGTGCGGCGTTGACGCCCAGCCGATGCAGCCAGGTTGACAGGCTGCTCTCGAAGCGGAACCCCGGAAGCGCTTTCCAGGCCTGCAGGAATGCTTCCTGCAGTGCATCTTCGGCACGCGCCTGCTGGCCGCCACACAGGCGCCACAACACAGCGAACACGCGCGGCGCATGGCGCCGGTACAGCAGTTCGTAGGCGGCGGTATCGCCTGCGGCCGCCGCCCGCACCAGGGCGGGTTCGTCGACGGTGTCGTTGGCGGCAGGCGGCGCGGGCATGGTGGTGTCGAGCATATCGCTTGGATGCGCCGACCCGGGAAAAGGTTTAGAGCCGATCGGCGATCGATGGAGTGCAACCTTTTCGACGGCCGCTGCATCCATGGAAGGTCCTTCGCGAAAACGCCTTCCGGGAGTCCTGCCATGTCCAGCCCAACCTGCGCCGCCCTGCTGGTGATCGCTGCCTGCATCGTGCTGCAGGCGCTGGGCCTGTCGCTGCAGCTGCGCCCCGACAACGGCCGTGCCTGCCTGCAGCAGCATCACCAGGAACTGGTCTGCCTGGCCTGGACACCGGCAGTCGAAACCCCGGCACGTGCCGGGTAACATCAAAGGCCGTCACTGCCACCTGTTGTCGCGCCCATGATGTTGTCGCTGAAGGATCACCTGCCAGCCTGGAGCCATCCATGGCTGAACTACGCAGGCGTCGCCCTGCAGATCGTGCTGGTACTGCTGGTGGCCTGGCTGCTGCGGGTGCTCGCCCGTCGCCTGATCCGGCGCTTCGCCGAGCACTACACGCTGCCGCCGGAAATGGTGATGGGCGCGCGGCGGATCATCAGTTTCGTGGTCTATTTCAGTGCGCTGCTGTACATCCTCAGCTTGTTGGGCGCCTCGCCGTCGGTGTTGTGGACCGCCTTCACCGGCTTCGCCGCCGTGGGCGCGGTCGCGTTCTTCGCGGCCTGGAGCGTGCTGTCCAACATCTTCTGCACGCTGCTGATCTTCACCACCCGCCCGTTCCGCCTGCACGACTACATCGAGGTACTGGAAAACGGCGAAAAACCGGGCCTGAAGGGCCGGGTGATCGACGTAAACCTGATCTACACGACGCTGCAGGAGACCGGCGACGGCCACGAAGGCACGGTGCTGCAGCTGCCGAACAACCTGTTCTTCCAGCGCACGGTGCGCCGCTGGCGCGACCCGGCGCAGGCCCCCGGCGGGATCCAGGGCGACGGCTGAGGGGGTTTTTCTTTGCAGGGCTGCGCCCTGCACCCGCCGAACCCACGTCAACCGCCAGAGCAACAACAAAAGCCGGCATTCCGTGGGTTGGCGGGGTGGGTCGACACGGTAGATCCACGCCATGCGTGGATGATTCACTCGATATCTGACAGAAAAGTCGTGTCGACCAAGGTCGACACCTACCAAAAGCCGCGCGTTCCAACGGCCGCCGTTGCCAACAGCGGCGTGAACCTGTCGAGGGTGGGACGGTGTCGGATTGCGGGGTGTCAGCCGCATGGATGCGGCTGCCAAGCCTACATGGACGTACTTGCGGCGTCCCCGCACTCCGACACCGCCCCGCCAACCCGTGGAATGCCAGCTTTTGCTGTTGCTGTTGCCGTTGCCTTGGCTTGAAGCATCTGCAGGTGCAGGGCGCAGCCCTGCCGAACACCCCTTACCTCAACTGGCTGTCCTTGCTGCCGCGCCGGTTGTAGCCGCTGTGCGCGTGTTCCTCATCATCCAGCGCCTGCTGGCACGCCACGCACAGTCGAACACCAGGCACGGCCTGGCGCCGCGCCAACGGAATCGGCGCGTCGCATTCCTCACAACGTTCCAGGCCCGGCCCCTCGCGCAGCTGGCGCCGGGCACGCGCAATCGCATCATCAACGGTGGCGTCGATCTGGTCCTGGACCGCGCCATCTCCCGCCCAACCGGTGGCCATGGCCATCCTCCGCAGGTGTGTCGCCTGATATGGGGACGATACACCCGGGCAAAAAGACCGGCCTTCATGTAGCCGAGCCTTGCTCGGCTGCTCTTCAGGAAGACGAACAGAACGCGAACGGGTTCGATCAAGCCGATTGCGGCTTGATCCCCTCCGTCCCCTCTTCTGCTTACCAGACCAGGTCGTCCGGCACCTGGAACTGCGCGTAGTAGGCGTCGTCCTCGGCGTTACCGGTGGAGATCTCAGCGGTCGAGCCCGGCTGGCCGTGGTCGACGATGATCGCCTCCGGGGCGCGCTCGCGCACCTTCTCGGCGGCGGCGCGCGGCAGCAGCGCGTAGCCGTCACCGTTGGCGACGATCACCAGCACGCCCACCGACAACGCCTTGCGCAGCTTGGGGTCGATCAGCAGGGTGCGGATCGCGGCGCCGTCGCTGAAGCGGTACTCGTCGTCGCCCTTGTGGGGCACGGCGTGGGCGCTGATGATCTGCTTGGCCTGGGCCTTCTGTTCAGCCTGGCGGGCCTGCGCGTTGCGCTCGGCGGCCAGCGCGCGGTCACGCTCGACCTTCTCGGCGCGGGCACGTTCAGCCTCGCGCTGCACCTCGGCCGAGGTCGATTCAGCCTTGCCCTGGCGGGCCTTGGCCTGCGCGCTCGCGGCGGCGCTGGCCTGCGACTTCTTGGCCAGGCCGGCCTTGAGCAATTGTTCCTGCAGCGCGTTGGGCTTTGCCATGGTCGATGCGTACCGCGTGTAATCTTGGAGGCTCCATTCTACCGACGCCCCGCCGCCCCTGCATGGCAGTGATGAAGTACCTCACCGGCTATCCCGAGCCCCTGGTCGCCCAGGTCAGCGAACTGCTGGCGCAGGGCAAGCTGGGGCCCTGGCTGCAGCAGCGCTACCCGGACCCGCACGAGGTGCGCAGCGACCGCCAACTGTACGACTACACGCAGGAGCTGAAAGACCGTTACCTGCGCAAGTCGGTGCCGCTCAACAAGGTCTGCTACGACAATACACTGGAAGTGATCAAGCACGCGCTGGGCACCCACACCGCCATCTCCCGTGTACACGGCGGCCGCCTCAAGGCCAGCCGCGAGATCCGCATCGCCACCGTGTTCCGCCAGGCGCCTGCGGCATTCCTGCGCATGATCGTGGTGCATGAGCTGGCCCACCTGAAGGAAGCCGACCACAACAAGGCTTTCTACCAGCTGTGCCAGCACATGGAGCCGGATTACCTGCAGCTGGAGTTCGATACCCGCCTGTACCTGACCGAGCTGGTCAACCGCGGCCAGCGCTGACCGGCCGCAGCAGCTACACTGCGCGCCCCCTGCCCGACCTGACCGACCTGCCCGCCATGGAACCGATCCGTCTCGACAAACGCCTGTCCGCCCTGCTCGGCATCCCGCGCGGCGAAGCCCGGCGCTACATCGAGGGCGGCTGGGTCACCGTCAATGGCGAAGTGGTGGAACAACCGCAGCGCCCGGTCGATGACAGCGCGGTGATCGTGGTGGCCGAGCAGGCCAGCGATGACAAGGCCGAACGGGTCAGCATGCTGCTGCACAAGCCGGCCGGCGTCGCCGCCGAGTCCCTGTGCGCGCTGGTCAGCAGTGACAGCCGCAGCGAGCTGGATGCCAGCGGCATCCGTCCGCTGCAGCGTCATTTCCACGGCCTGCAGCTGGCCGCCGCACTGCCTGCCAGCGACAGCGGCCTGGTGGTGGTCAGCCAGGATCCGGCCACGCTGGCCCATCTGCAGCGCAACCTGGGCCGCACCGAGCAGGAGTACCTGATCGAAGTGGCCGAGGGTGGCCCCGAGCGTGGGCCGTGGCTGATGGCACGGCTGCAGCAGGAATCCGGCGGCGCCAAGGTCAGCTGGCAGAGCGAACAGCGCCTGCGCTTTGCCGGCAAGGGGCTGACCGCCAAGGGCCTGCGCGTGGCGGTGACCGCCGCCGGGCTGCAGGTCGCAGCCGTGCGTCGCCTGCGTATCGGCCGCGTGGCACTGGGACCGCTGCCGCCGGGGCAGTGGCGTTACCTGGGCAGCGACGAGCGGTTCTGAGGTCCCGGGGTCGGATCCCTTTGCGCAGGCAAGGGCACTGACCCCATCCACGCACGTCGTGGAGCCATTGCAATGGGTCTTCCGGCTTTCATCCACGCATGGCGTGGATCTACCATCGGGGCATGAGCCCACCCAAGCCCCTGTGGCGACGCCTGCTGCGCATCGCTGCGATCATCGTCGCCGCCTTGTTGCTGCTGGTCCTGTCCGGCCTGCTGCTGGCCGACCATCTCACGCCACAGGCACAAGGCGCGCCGTCGCACGTACTGCCACTGCAGCCAGCGCAGACGCGCATCGACCGGGAGATCGCGCCACTGCAGGAGGCCCATCCCGGCAATTCCGGCGTGGCCTTCCTCAGCGATGGCATGGACGCGTTCGCGGCCCGCGCGATGATCACCACGCACGCAGGACGCAGCCTGGACCTGCAGTACTACATCTGGCACGACGATCTGGTCGGCCACCTGATGGCCAAGGCGCTGTATGACGCTGCGGAGCGGGGCGTGCGCGTGCGCATCCTGCTCGACGACATGAATGCCAAGGACAAGGACGCGCTGATGATGGCGCTCGATGCGCATCCCAACATCGAGATCCGCCTGTACAACCCGTTCCGCAACCGCAGTGGTATTGCCCGCACGCTGGAACTTGTGCAACGCGCCTTCAGCGTGAACCACCGCATGCACAACAAGAGCTGGATCGCCGATGGCCGTATCGCGATCGTCGGTGGCCGCAACATCGGCGAGGAATACTTCAGTGCGCGCGACGATGTGAACTTCCAGGATCTTGACCTGGTGGTGGCCGGGCCGGCCGTGCAGCAGGCCAACCAGATCTTCGATGGCTACTGGAACAGCAGCGCGGCCATTCCGATTTCCGCACTGGCGTCGTATACCGATGCGCAGTTGCGGCAGCTGGTGCGCCAGTCCGACCTGGATGCGCTGCATGCCAGGGCGCAGCCCTACCTGCAGCGTGTGGCCGCATCACGCAGCCTGCAGCGGCCCAGCCCAGAGCCGTTGCACTGGAGCGCGAACGTGCGCATCGCCTCCGATCCGCCGATGAAGCATCGCGACGATGATCGCCGCAACTGGCTGGTCACTACGCTCAGCGATGAGCTGGCGACCGCCCGGCGCAGCGCACTGCTGATCTCGCCCTACTTCGTGCCAGGCAGCGATGGCGTGGAGGGCCTTTCGGGACTGGCCGCGCGCGGCGTCCAGGTGGGCGTGGTCACCAACTCGCTGGCTGCCAACGACGTGGCCGCAGTGCATGGCGGCTACATGGGCTACCGCGTTCCGTTGCTGAAGGCCGGCGTGCAGCTGTACGAACTGAAGGCACATGGCCGGCCCGACACCAGCCTGTTTGGCAGCAGCGGCGCCAGCCTGCATACCAAGGCATTCGTGGTCGACGACCGGCGCGGCTTCGTCGGCTCGTTCAACCTCGACCCCCGCTCGGCCTATCTCAATACCGAGATGGGCGTGCTGTTCGACGATCCGGTGCTGGGCGCGCAGCTGCGCGATGAGTACCTGCGCCTGGCCAGCCCTGCGCACAGCTGGTGGGTGGCCCTGGACAACGGCGATGACCTGCGCTGGCTGGAACGACAGCCGCCGCCGCACTGGGTGGAGGCCGAACCTGGCGCCAGCCTTGGCAAGCGCTGGACCGCACGGGTGATCAGCTGGCTGCCGCTGGAATCGCAGCTGTAATCCTCAGGGGTCCGCCGCAGCCTCGTCCTGATCGGCCTCATCCAGGGTCTCCACGCTGCGCCCATGCAGGCGCCGCCAGATCCAGCGCAGCGCATGCGGCGGCGCCGAAGGCAGCTGCTCCAGCAGCGCCAGCATGCGGTTCTGGCTGGCATGGCCATGCCGGCACAGCAGGCTGGCCGCCGCAGCGGCGCTGGCCAGGCGCAGGCTGTCGGCCAGCGGCCCATCGGCCTCTGGTGCCAGCGCCTGGTGCACCGGTTCGGGCAGCTCCCACGCGGCGGCCACCCGCTGCGCCAGGGGCAACGACCATCGCTGCAGCAGTTGCAGGGCGAGCACCGGCTCCACGGTTTCGCCACGCGCCTGCGCTTCCTGCAGCAGCTGGCGCATCACCAGCGCCGCGCCCAGTCCCTGCACCAGGCCCAGCCACTGCGCGGCGAAGGCATCGCCGAAGGTGACCGTGCGCGCGTGATCGGCCGCTGCACGCGAGGCCAGCAATGCGTGCTCCCAGATGATCGTGCTGAACTGCGGGAACACCTCGCACTGCACCTGCATCACCGGCTGCACCAGCACCGCGCTGATGATCTGGCGCACGCCTTCGGTGCCGACCAGGGTCACCGCCCGCTGCAGGCTCTCCACCGGCCGCTCGTGCACCTTGTAAGCCGGGCTGTTGGCGATGCGCAGCAGGTTGCCGGTCAGCACCGGGTCCTGGCCGATGATCGCCGCCATCACCCGCGCCGAGGCCGCATCGTCGTTCACCGTCTGGATCAGCTGCGGCAGCAGCTGCGGACGGCGCGGCAGCTGCCGGGCCGCCCAGTCGCGGTCCTGCAGCGCGCGCGCCACCGCCTCGCCCAGCGCCGATTCCCCGGCCGCGGCCGGCTCGTCGGCCAACCGTGGGTACAGGGCCAGCGCATGCAGGCCGCGCTGCAGGTGGGCGGCGATCTCACCGGAGGGCAGCGCCTCGCCCTGCAGGCTGGCCGCGGCGGCTGCCACCGCCTGTCGCGATACGGCCGCCAAGCGTGACGGTGCCGCCCCGGTCAAGCGCGCCAGCCAGCCACGCAACGATCGCCACCAAGCCGGCGTCATCGCCGCCCGCCCTGTTGTTGTGGTGCCCTTGCCGTCACTGACCGCCCTGCCTCTTCATGCGCATCCGGCCACCCGCCGTCGTCGCAGCATCGGCCGCACTTTCATCTTCTTTAACCGCAAGGCTGCCGATGTCGACGGCAGCGACCGGGGGAATGGACTAGAATGGCGCCGCGCGACCCGTCACCCTGAACCGACGACGTCGCTTTTTTTGTTTTGGGACCCTACCGTTCACTGGCCGTTCGCTGCAGTTCGCCGCTGTTCGCGCCATCGGAGACGCCATGCTATTCGAAACCCTCGCCACCACCGGCCACGAACAGGTGGTGTTCTGCCACAACCACGATGCCGGCCTGAAGGCGATCATCGCCATCCACAACACTACCCTGGGCCCGGCCCTGGGCGGTGTGCGCATGCGCCCCTACGCCAGCACCGACGAGGCACTGGCCGATGTGCTGCGGCTGAGCCGGACGATGACCTACAAGAATGCGCTGGCCGGCCTCAACGTGGGCGGCGGCAAGGCGGTGATCATCGGCGACCCGAAGGTGGACAAGACCGAGGTGCTGTTCCGCGCCTTCGGCCGCTATGTCGATTCGCTGGGCGGACGCTACATCACCGCCGAGGACGTCGGCACCGACGTCAACGACATGGAGAACATCTACCTGGAAAGCCAGTTCGTGACCGGCGTGCACCAGGTCCATGGCGGCTCCGGCGATCCGGCGCCGTTCACCGCCTATGGTGCGCTGCAGGCGCTGATGGCGGCGATGCGCTTCAAGTTCGGCCACGAGGAAGTGGGCAAGACCAGCATCGCGGTGCAGGGCCTGGGCCACATCGGCATGGAACTGGTAAAGCTGCTGCGTGACCGTGGCGCCAAGCTGTACGTCACCGACCTGGACAGTGCGCTGGTCGACCGCGCGGTCAGCGATTTCGGCGCCGAGGCGGTCAAGCCGGACGAGATCCACGAGGTGAACGCCGATGTGTTCGCACCGTGCGCGCTGGAAGGCGCGATCAACGCCGACACCCTGCCGCGGATCAAGGCCAAGATCATCTGCGGCACCGCCAACAACCAGCTGTCGAGCCTGGAAATCGGCGACGAGCTGCATGCGCGCGGCATCCTGTATGCGCCGGACTATGCGGTCAACGCCGGTGGCGTGATGAACGTGTCGCTGGAGATCGACGGCTACAACCGCGAACGTGCGATGCGCCTGATCCGCAGCATCTACCACAACCTCACCCGCATCTTCGAACTGTCGCAGCGCGAGAACATCGCGCCGCAGCGCGCGGCCGACCGCATCGCCGAAAGCCGCATCCTGTCGATCGGCAAGCTGAAGATGCCGCTGGGCCGCAGCACCCCGCGCCTGGGCAACCTGCGCGGCGGCTGAACCTGCTGCCGCGTTCGCGCCGGGCAGCCCCCGGCGCGAACCCTCCTTCAGAAGCCGGCGCTGTAGCGCAACGCCGCCTGGCGCGCGCCCTCACCGCCAATGCGCTGGTCGAAGCCCACGCTCAGGCGGCCATTGCGGCCCCACCACGATTCCAGCGCCAGGCCGATCAGCGCACTGCCGCGCGGCGCATTCCAGCCCGCCAACGGTGCCCAGGCATCGACGCCGACGAAGCTGGCGTCCCAGGCCGCATCAGCGCCATCGAGCCGCTGCTGCCACTCGGCATGCCCGCGCACGGTCCACCGCCCCCAGCCACGCTCACCACGCAGGCCGGCCAGCATCTGGCTGCGCTGCACGCGGTTGGCATCGCCCCGCAGTCCGAAGCCGAAGCCGCCCAGTTCGCTGAACGCATCGGTGTCCACGCGCGTGGTGCTGGCACCCAGGTACGGCGTCAACGACGCGCCGGCACGGCCGAAGCGATAGCCGCTTTCAACGCTGGCGGTACTGAAACGACCACCGTAACGCGCGGAAACACCGTAGGCGCCCGCCCCCAACAGCAACTGGCGATCCAGCGCGCGGGTGAACTGACCGCTGCCGAGCTGGGCCAGCGCATAGCCACGCCCCAGGTTCCAGCCGGCATACAACTGCGCCTGTGCCTGGCGGTCACGACCGCGATCGCCGCCAAAGCTGCTGCCGCCGTTGCTGCGGGTCTCGCCGAATGCCACGCCCATCAGGCCATTGCCGCCCAATGGCAGGTCCTGGCCGGCCATCCAGCCACGGCTGTCGGCACTGTTGCCAGCGAAGCTGCCCTGCCCGGCCTCCCCCAGCGCGCTCTGCCAGCTGCCACGCAGGCGCGGAGCGGCCTGCACGCGATCGAAGCGCTCGGCAATGGCACGGCGCGACATGTCGACGCTGTCGAAGGTGGCGGCTTCTGCGCGGGCATGCGCCTGCCCGGACAGGCTCTGCAGGCTGGCGGCCAGGCCTTCGTTGCCACCACCGGTCCACTGCAGCGCGCCAGCGGCCGCACCGAACGCCGATCCCTGCAGGCCGGCATTGCTGTCGAGCGCCGAGAACGCCCCCTCCACGCGCAGCGCGGACGCCTGCGCGGAGGCACCCAGGCCACTGGCGGCGGCGGTCACGCTGACCGTGGTCAGGTTCAACCAGGCGTTGTTGCTGTCGTAGCCGTAGCTGCTCTGCAGCAGCGACAGGCCCTGCAGGCCGGTGGAGGTGGCCGGGGTACTGAAGGTGCCGCTCAGGCCGGCGCCCGCATGGATGAGGTCCTGGCGGGTGCCGTTCTGCGGCACGTAGCCGGAGACGAAGCCGTGCACGCGCACGCCACCGTTGATGGTTGCGTTGCCGGTCACCTGCAGCGGGTTGGCGCCGAGCGCGATCATCAGCTGCGCGCCTGCCTGCTGGGTGTAGTTGCCCTCGATGGTGCCGGTGGTGGCGTCGGTGGTGAGGAACACGCTGCTGCCGTTGATCACGTTGCCGACCACCCGTGGCGTGCCGGCGTTGAACTGCAGACCGGTCGAGTCCGGGTCCGGCTGGCCCAGGATGGTCACGTTCGAACGGATGACGCCACCGCTCTGCAGTGACAGGATGCCGCGCTCGATGCGGGTGGCGCCGGAATAGCTGTTGTTGCCACTCAGCACCAGCGTGCCGCCGCCCTGCTTGACAAGGCCGCCCGTGCCGACGATGTCGTTGCTCCACCTCGAACCGGTCGATGCCACGTCGACGTTGGCGACCACATCCCCCCAGTCGAAGCGACCGGGGCCGTTGACCGCACGCCCGATGTCGAGCAGGCCATAGCCGAACACCGGGTCCACGCCGGCCGCACCGATGTCCTTGGCGGTACCGAGCAGGGTCTGCCGCACCAGATCGTTGTTGAAGTAGGGGAAGCGTTGCCAGACCAGCGCGGCCGCACCGGACACCAGCGGTGCGGCGAACGAGGTGCCGGAGCCCCAGTAGTACTTGCCGCCATTGGCATCGGGATAGACCGCGCTGCCGGGTGCCGCCAGGCAGTAACGCGCGGCCTGGCCGCAGGCATTGGCATAGCTGGCCAGGGTACCCGATGCATACGGGTCCACCGCGGTCGCCACCAGCCAGCCACGCTCCAGGTCGGCGGCCGGCAGGGTGCCGGCCACGCCCTTCTGGCTGGGCAGTGCGGCCAGGCTGCTCGGCTCGCTGCGGCCCTCGTTGCCGGATGCGAACACCACCAGGCCGCCATGGTTGATCACGAACGGACGGTATTCGGCCGCCACCTGCGCAGTGGTCGGCAGGTCGGTCCAGTACAGGCCGCCCCACGAGTTGTTCATCACCTTCACGTTGTAGCTGATCAGGTCCTGGTGGACCTGGGCCACGCCCAACGGGCCGCTGAAGGCATTGCCCTGGCCACTGCCGTCGTCGGTGGGTGCCTTGTCGGAAATGATCCGCGCCGAGACGATCTGCGCGCCGGGCGCGACACCACCCGGCCAGGAACCCACCGGCGCACCGGCGGCAAGGCTGGCCACGGCGGTGCCATGGCCGACCACGTCATCGACACTCAGGTTGTTCTTGGCCGGATCGATGTAATTGAAGTTGGCCAGCACCCGCCCGTTCAGGGCCACCGCGTTGCGTTGCACGCCCGAATCGACGATGCCGATGCGCACGCCCTGCCCGGTCAGCCCACTGGCCTGTGCCGCACGCGCGTTGGTGACTGCCAGATGCGCGTCGAACGCCGGCTCCTGCGGCTTGGGCGGCGGCGGCGTCGTTGGCGGCGGCGTGGTTGGAGGTGTCGGCGTGGTCGGTGGCGGGTCGACGCGCACGTTGCTGCCACCTCCGCCGCCCCCGCCACAGGCCGTCAACGCCATCGCCAGCGCCGTTGCCAGCACGGACTTCACCTTCATCATGCGTTCCATCGATTCCTTCCCATGAACGTTGTCCTGCCATCCTCCTGGCAGGTGTACGACCGCGCCCAGCGGCGGTCCTGCGCGACCCTCTATACTGGGGCCGCCCCCCACGCAGTCTGCCGGGAAACCCGGACGCTTCCAACGTCTACGGTCTCCTTTCCGAACATTGCTTACGCATCAACGAGATTGCCATGTCCAACATCGTCATCGCCGCCGCCAAGCGCACCGCCATCGGCTCATTCCTCGGCCAGTTCAACGGCGTGCCCACCCCCACCCTCGGTGCGGCCGCCATTGCCGCTGCGCTGGAGCAGTCGGGCGTGCCGGCCAGCGACGTTTCTGAAGTCCTGATGGGCTGCGTGCTGCCGGCCAACCTTGGCCAGGCGCCCGCCCGCCAGGCGGCGATCGCCGCCGGCATCCCGCTGTCGGTGGGCGCCACCACGCTCAACAAGGTGTGCGGCTCGGGCATGAAGACCATCATGCTCGGCCATGACCTGATCAAGGCCGGCTCGGCCAGCATCGTCGTCGCCGGCGGCATGGAATCGATGTCCAACGCCCCGCACATGCTGCCGAACTCGCGTACCGGCAACCGCTTCGGCAATTTCCAGGCGGTCGACCACATGGCCCACGATGGCCTGGTCAACGCCTACGACGGCAAGGCGATGGGTGAATTCGCCGAGTGCGCGGTGGACAAGTACCAGTTCAGCCGCGAAGAACAGGACGCCTACGCCATCGAATCGGTGAAGCGTGCGCAGGCTGCGCAGGCCAGTGGTGCCTTCGCAGATGAAATCGTCGCGGTGAAGGTCGCCACCCGCAAGGGTGAGGTCGAGGTCGCCATCGACGAGCAGCCGGGTCGCTCGGACATCGCCAAGATCCCGACCCTGCGTCCGGCCTTCAAGAAGGACGGCAGCGTCACCGCCGCCAGCTCCTCCAGCATTTCCGACGGCGCCGCCGCCGTGGTCCTGATGACCGAAGAAGATGCCGCTGCACGCGGTATCACCCCGCTGGCCCGCATCGTCGGCCATGCCACCCATTCGCAGGAGCCGGAGTGGTTCACCACCGCGCCGATCGGCGCGCTGCACACGCTGCTGGGCAAGACTGGCTGGTCGCTGGACCAGGTCGACCTGTTCGAGGTCAACGAAGCCTTTGCTGTGGTGGCGATGGCGCCGATGCGCAAACTGGGCATCCCGCACGAGAAGCTCAACGTGAATGGCGGTGCCTGCGCGCTGGGCCATCCCATCGGTGCCTCCGGCGCACGCCTGGTGGTGACCCTGGTCAACGCCCTGCGCACGCGCGGTGGCAAGCGCGGCATTGCGACCCTCTGCATCGGCGGCGGCGAAGCAACCGCAATCGCCATCGAATTGATTTGAAAAGATTTAACGATGATTTCGCAAAAATGAATGCGGGATCGCTTGACACCCAATCTTGGCTTGTCATCATGTTGTCGGCGCGCAGCATGCGCGTTGCCTAATTCTAACGACGAGGATTCACACAATGAGCATCAACAAGCTGCTGGTCGCGATGTCCCTGGCCCTGGCCCTGGCCGCCTGCTCGAAGCAGGAAGCTGCCCAGGACGCCGCTGCTTCGGCCAACGAAGCCGCCACCGAAGCCCAGGCTGCTGCCGACCAGGCCGCCGCTGCTGGCGCCCAGACCGCCGACGCTGCCCAGCAGGCCGCTGACACCGCCGCCACCGCTGCCGACGCTTCGACCGACGCTGCTGCCCAGGCTGGCGCTGCTGCCACCGACGCTGCTGCCGGCGCTGCTGCTGACGCTGCCAAGGCTGCTGAAGGCACCGCTGAGAAGGCCAAGGACGCTGCTGAAGAAGCCAAGAAGTAATAACTTCTTTCTTCACGCTGTTCTGGAAAAGCCGCTGGTTCGCCAGCGGCTTTTTCTTTGCGCCGCTGCCTGCAAGGCAACGGCAGCGTCGCGACCCGGTCTTCACAACGGCATGAATAGGCTGGCGTCCCCATCCATTGCAGTACCGGAGACCGCCATGAAGATTCGTCCGATCACTACCTCCCTGCTGGCCGCCTCCCTGCTGCTGGCCCTGGCCGCCTGCAAGGGCCCGGAAGCCGAACAGGCCAAGCAGGACGCGCAGCAGGCCGCTGACAGCGCTGGCGCTGCCGCCCGCGATGCGGTCGACAAGGCCGCCGCCGCGACCCGCGAAGCCGCCGACAAGACCGCCTCTGCTTCCGAGCAGGCTGCCGCCGACACCCAGCAGGCGCTGGACAAGGCCGCTGTCGCCACCGCCAACGCCGCCGACCAGGCCAAGGACGCCGCGACCGACGCTGCAGCACACGCCAGCGATGCCACCGCCAACGCCGCGCAGAAGGTCGCCGACAAGGCGCGCGATGTCGCCAATGACGCGAAGGCCAACGCCGCCAAGGAAGAGGCCAAGCACTGACGCATACAGCGCCATTGCGCCGACCGGGCATACGCTCGGCGTAACAGGAAAAGCCGCGGCAGTGCCGCGGCTTTTCTGCTTTTCGCCCTCTGCTTTTTCTGTTGATTCCATGGTGGACGGCACGGAAACCGTCCGAGGCCGCGCGAGTGGGTTGCGCAGGGGTGTCCGCGGCATGGATGCCGCGGCCAAGCCCCCAAGGACGGGTTCACGGCGTCCCCTGCGCAATCCACTCGCGCGGCCACCGCCGATATCAGCGTCCACCACGAGGGGCTCCGCCGTTGGCCGCCGCCTACGGCAGCGCGCGCGCCAGCACCGCCGCCAGATCCAGCCCCGGCGGGAGCGTCCCGAATGCCAGCCCGTGTTCACCGTCCAGCCGGCTCCGCACGAAGGCGTCGGCCATCGGGCTACGCGCATGCAGCAGCAGCGCCGCCTGCAACAGCAGCGCAGTACGTTCGCAGAACAGCCGCGCCTGCGACTCTTCCGGCATCGGCACCGCTGCCCAGCGCTGCAACGCCGCTGCATAACGCGCATCGCGATCGGCCATCGCCGCCAACTCACCGCGCAGCGCCGCCATCGCCTCCGGCTCACGCGCCAACGCACGCAGCACGTCCAGGCACTGGATGTTGCCGCTGCCCTCCCAGATCGAGTTCAGCGGCGCCTGCCGATACAGTCGAGGCAGCATCGACTCCTCCACGTAGCCTGCACCGCCCAGGCACTCCTGTGCTTCATTGACGAACGCGGCCGCACGCTTGCACACCCAGTACTTGCCCAAGGCCGTGCCCACGCGCGCCAGTGCCGCTTCGTTGGCATCCACGCCGGCACGATCGACCGCACGCGCGACGCGCATCGCCAGCACCGTGGCCGCCTCCGACTCCAGTGCCAGGTCGGCCAGCACATTGGCCATCAGCGCATGTTCCACCAGCAGCTTGCCGAAGGTACGGCGGTGGCGCGCATGGTGCAGCGCCTGCGCCAGCGCCATGCGCATTTCTGCCGCCGCACCCAGCATGCAATCCAGGCGGGTCATCATCACCATGCCGATGATGGTGGCCACGCCGCGCCCCTCTTCGCCCACGCGCCAGGCCTGCGCACCGCAGAACTCGACCTCGCTGGATGCGTTGGCCCAGTCACCGAGCTTGTCCTTCAGCCGCATCAAGCGGAACGCGTTGCGGTCGCCATCGGCGAGCCGGCGCGGCATCAGCAGGCAGGTCACGCCGCCCGGCGCCTGCGCCAGCACCAGGAAGCCATCGCACATCGGTGCGGAGAAGAACCATTTGTGCCCGACCAGGCGGTAGCGCTCGCCATCGACCGGCTCGGCACGCGTGCTGTTGGCGCGGACATCCGAACCGCCCTGCTTCTCGGTCATGCCCATGCCCAGGGTGATGCCGGCCTTGTCCGCCACCGGCACATCACGCGGGTCATAGACCGGCGCCGCCGCCTTGCGTGCCCATTCGGCCAGGTGCGGTTGCGATTGCAGCACCGCCACCGCCGCATGGGTCATGGTCAACGGGCAACTGGTGCCGGCCTCGGCCTGGTGATGCAGGTAGCTCAAGGCGGCACGCGCCACGTGCGCGCCCGGCTGCGGTTCGTGCCAGGACAGCCCAGCCACGCCATGCGACTTCGCAACGTCCATCAACCGGTGATAGGCCGGATGGAACTCGACGGTATCGATGCGATGGCCCTGCGCATCGTGCGTGCGCAGGCGCGGGCGATCACGGTTGGCGTCAAAGCCGAGCCGGTACAGCTCGTCGCCGGCCAGCGCGCCATACACGCCCAGCCGCGGTGCGAAGCTGGCGGCGCCTTCGCGCTGCACCGCCTCCATCAATGCCACATCATCGGTCCACAACTGGCGGCCGGCGAAGGGAGGCGGCTGGTTCAGCACCACATGGGTTTCGAAGGGGGCGTTGCTGCTGAAGCCGGGTCCGCTCATCCGTTCCTTCCTGACGGCAAGAGGTGTGCGATCCGATTGTGCAGCATCCTCCGCCAAGCCCGTGTTCAGGCCGGTTCTCGCCGCCTGCACGAGGCGCACGCCACAGTGATCGCATGGCAGGCAATGACGATCTGGTGGTGCTGCGCCCGGAAGGGCTGTATTGCGCCGCCGGCGATTTCCACATCGACCCCTGGCGCCCGGTGCCGCGCGCGGTCATCACCCATGGCCACGGCGACCACGCGCGCCCGGGCATGGGGGAATACCACTGCAGCGAAGGCAGCCTGCCGATCCTGCGCTGGCGGCTGGGTGATGTCGACGTGCAGGCGCATGCCGAAGGGGTGCAGTTCCGCCTTGGGCAGGTGCAGGTATCGCTGCACCCGGCGGGCCATGTGCTCGGCTCGTCGCAGGTCCGCATCGATGACGGCGAACAGGTCTGGGTGGCGTCCGGCGATTACAAGCGCCAACCCGACCCGACCTGTACGCCCTTCGAAGTGGTGCCCTGCGATACCTTCATCACCGAGGCCACGTTCGCGCTGCCGATCTATCGCTGGCCGGACACCCCGGCGGTCGCCGCAGAGATCGTGGCCTGGCGCCGCGACTGCGAACAGCGCGGCGAAGCGGCGATCCTGCTGTGCTATGCGCTCGGCAAGGCGCAGCGGGTACTGGCCGAGCTGCTGCCGCTGGACGATCGCCCCGCCTGGCTGCATGGCGCCATCGCCAATGGGGTCGCAGTCTACCGGCAGGCCGGCGTGCCGATGCTGGAGACGCTCACCGTGGCCGAACAGGGCCGCCATCCCGATGCCGCCGGCCAGCTGATCCTGGCCCCGCCCTCGGCCGCAGGCACGCCGTGGATGCGCCGCTTCGGACCGCATCAACTGGGCTTCGCCTCGGGGTGGATGCAGCTGCGCGGCAACCGCCGCCGCCGCAATGTCGACCGCGGCTTTGTCATTTCCGATCATGCCGACTGGCCCGCGCTGCTGCAGACCATCGAACAGACCGGCGCACAGCGGGTGATCGCCACCCACGGCAATACGGATGCGTTGATCCCCTTCCTGCGCGAACGCGGCGTTGCCGCCGAGGCCTTCCGCACCGATTACGGGAGCGAGGAATGAGGGCCTTCGCCGCGCTCTACCAGCGCCTGGACCGCAGCACCGCGACGCTGGACAAGCGTGCCGCGCTGGTCGACTACTTCCGCCACGCCGCGGCGCACGATGCAGCCTGGGCGCTGTACCTGCTCAGCGGCGGCAAGGTCGGCGGTGCACGCCGCAAGATCGCCGCCAGCGGCGAGCTGCGCAGCTGGATCGCCGAAGCATCCGGCCTGCCCGCCTGGCTGGTGGAAGACAGCTACGCCCAGGTGGGTGATCTGGCCGAGACACTGACCCTGCTGCTGGATGATCCACTGCATCCGGCTGCCGACCGGCCGTTGTCGGACTGGATCGAACAGCACCTGCTGGCGGTGGCCAACCACCCGGAGCCGGAGCGGCGCGCGGCGGTGGTCGCCGGGTGGCGGCAGCTGCGCAGCGGCGAGCGCCTGGTGTTCAACAAGCTGCTGACCGGCGCGCTGCGCGTGGGTGTTTCACAGCGGCTGGTGCAACAGGCCTTGGCCGAATGGTCCGGCCTGGACATCGCGCGCATCGCCCAGCGCATGCTCGGTGAGTGGGTGCCCTCGCCCGGGCTGCTGGAGCAGCTGCTGTCGCCTGACGAGCTGCCGCTGGATCGACAGCAGCCGTACCCGTTCTTCCTTGCCTCGCCACTGGAGGGAGACCCGGGCGAACGGCTGGGACCGATCGGCGACTGGCTGCCGGAATGGAAATGGGACGGCATCCGCCTGCAGGTGCTGCGCCGGCGCGGTGAAGTGGCGCTGTGGTCACGCGGCGAGGAACGGCTGGATGGCCGCTTTCCGGAAATTGAACAGGCCGCGATGGCACTCCCCGACGGCTGCGTGCTGGACGGAGAACTGCTGGCCTGGGACGAGGCCGACAACCTGCCGCGCGCCTTCACTGCATTGCAGACCCGCATCCAGCGCCGCAAGCCCGGCGCAGCGACGTTGCGCAACACGCCGGTGCGCGTGCTCGCCTACGACCTGCTTGAACGCCACGGCGAGGATCTGCGCGGACTGCCGCTGCAACAACGGCGCACACAGTTGGCCGATGTCATCGGTGCCCTCGACGATGCGCGCATCCAGCTGTCGCCCGAGGTGCCCGCTGAAGACTGGCAGCAGGCGGCCACCTTGCGTGACGCCGCCCGCGAACGCGGCGTGGAAGGGTTGATGCTGAAACGCCGGGCATCCACCTACCAGTCGGGGCGACGCCGTGGCGACTGGTGGAAATGGAAGGTCGATCCACTGACCATCGACGCAGTGTTGCTGTACGCGCAAGCCGGGCATGGACGGCGCAGCACGCTGTACACCGACTACACTTTCGGCGTCTGGGACGGCGATGCGCTGGTGCCGGTGGCCAAGGCTTATTCGGGCCTGGACGACAAGGAGATCCTGGCCCTCGACCGTTGGATCCGCGCCAACACCCGCGAACGATTCGGCCCGGTGCGCAGCGTGCGTGCCGAACAGGTATTCGAGCTGGGCTTCGAGGCGGTCAACCGCAGCACCCGGCACAAATCCGGCATCGCCGTGCGTTTTCCGCGCATCCTGCGCTGGCGCCACGACAAGCCCGCCAGCGAGGCCGATCAGCTGGCCAGCCTGCAGGCATTGGCGCGATGACCCGCAGCCAGGCGCTGCGCCGGCTGGAGGACTGGTTCGCTGCGCGCGGCTGGCGCTCGCTGCCGTTCCAGCGCGCGATGTGGCGGCACTATCTGGCGGGCGATTCCGGGCTGTTGCACACGCCGACCGGAAGCGGCAAGACGCTGGCCATGTTCGGTGGTCCGCTGCTGCAGGCGATGCTCGACCCACCCCCGGCACCGCGCCGCGCCAGTGCGGTGCGCCCGCTGCAGGTGCTGTGGGTGACCCCGTTGCGCGCGCTGGCCAGTGACACCGCACGTGCACTGCAGACCGTCGTCGACGGGCTGGGACTGGGTTGGCGGGTGGGCCTGCGCAGCGGCGATGCCAGCAACCGCGAACGGCGGCAGGCCCGCGAGGGCCGTGTCGACGTGCTGGTGACCACCCCCGAATCGCTGGCGCTGCTGCTGAGCTATCCCGATACGCTGCCTCGCATGCGCCAGCTGCGCTGCGTGGTGGTGGACGAATGGCATGAGCTGCTGGGCAACAAGCGCGGCGTCCTGCTGCAGCTGAACCTGGCGGTGCTGCGCGATACCGCCCCATCCGTACAGCGGTGGGGATTGTCGGCCACGCTGGGCAACCTGGCCCAAGCGCGCGACGTGTTGCTGCCGGACCGGCCGGACGCACCGATCGTGCAGGGCGTACGCCCGCGCGCGATCACTGTGCGCAGCCTGCTGCCGGCACCCGGCGAGCGCTTCCCGTGGGCCGGCCACCTCGGGCTGGCACAGCTGCCACGCGTGCTGGAGGCGTTGATGGCCGCGCGCAGCAGCCTGCTGTTCACCAACACCCGCGCGCAGGCCGAGCTGTGGCACCAGGCATTGGCGTCGGTCTGGCCGGAAGCGCCGGACACGCTGGCACTGCATCACGGCTCGCTGGATCCCGCACTGCGCCAACAGGTGGAAGACGGCCTGCGCGCAGGCGCGCTGCGCTGCGTGGTGGCGACCTCCAGCCTCGACCTCGGCGTGGATTTCCCGGAGGTTGAACAGGTACTGCAGCTGGGCAGCCCCAAGGGCGTGGCGCGGCTGCGACAACGCGCCGGGCGTGCACGCCATCGCCCTGGCGCCAGTGGCGCCATCGTATGCATCCCCAGCCATGCGCTGGAACTGGCCGAGTACGCGGCCGTGCGCCGCGCGCTGCACGAGGGCGTGGTCGAAGCGCGTCGGCCGCCGACGCTGTCACTTGATGTACTGGCACAGCACGCGGTCAGCCGTGCGCTCGCGGGCGGCTTCGACAGTGATGCGCTGCTGGCGCAGGTTCGGCGCACCCACGCCTTCGCCACGCTGGGCGATGACCAATGGCGTGCGGTGCTGGATTTCATCGTGCAGGGTGGACAGGCACTGGCGCAGTACCCGGACTTCCACAAGGTCGTACGCGATGCCGATGGCAGCTACCGCATGCACGACCGCCGGCAGGCGCTGCGGCACCGCTTGTCGATCGGCACCATCAGCAGTGATGGCAGCGTGCGCGTGCAGTTCCTGCGCGGTGGCGGGCTTGGTGCGGTCGAGGAACAGTTCGCCAGCCGCCTGCGCCGCGGCGATCGCTTCCAGTTCGCCGGGCGCCTGCTGGAACTGGTGCAGCTGCGTGACATGACCGCCTTCGTGCGCCTGGCACGCGGGCGCGGTGATGGCGTGGTTCCGCGCTGGCAGGGCGGCCAGCTGCCGCTGTCGATGGCACTCGGCCGCGAACTGGAAGCGGTCCTGTCCGGTTCCGATGACAGCGCCGAATCACGCTGGCTGGCGCCGCTGCTGGCACTGCAGGCACGGTTGTCGGCGCGCCCCGGCGCGGAGCATCTGCTGGTGGAAGACGTAAGGCGCCGCGACGGCCAGTTCCTGTTCGTCTATCCCTTCGCCGGCCGTCATGTGCACGAGGCACTGGCGGCCCTGTTGGCGTTGCGCTGCACCCGCGGTCAGCGCAACAGCATCGGCTATGCGGTAAACGATCACGGCCTGGTGCTGGCGCCGGCGCAGGCCATCGAATTCGATCTGCCGCAGTGGCGCGCACTGTTCAGCAGTGATCAGTTGCTGCAGGACCTGCGCGCGGCGGTGAACCTTGGCGAACTGGCACGCCGCCAGTTCCGCGGCATCGCACGCGTGTCCGGCCTGCTGGTGCCCAGCCTGCCCGGTGGCATGCCGCGCTCGCTGCGCCAGCTGCAGGCCTCGGCAGGCCTGCTGTACGACGTGCTGCGCGAACACGATCCGGAGCATCTGCTGCTGGCACTGGCCGAACGCGAAGTGCTGCACGACAGCCTGGACCTGCCCGGCCTGCAGCAGGTGCTGTCACGCATCAGCACGCAGGCGCTGTCGGTGCAGCAACCGGCTTCGCTGACGCCTCTGGGCTTTCCCTTGTGGGCCGAGCGCCTGCGCGGGCAGTTCAGCAACGAAGACTGGCGCACCCGCGTGCAGCGTGCGGCACAGCAACTGGAACGCCGCCATGGCCGATGAATTGCCGATGCTGCTTGCCGGTGAAGCCGTGGTCCTGATCGGCGCGCGTGCGCTGTACTGGCCGGCGCGGCAGGCACTGCTGATCGCCGACCTGCACCTCGGCAAGGCCGATGTGTTCCGGCGTGCCGGCATCGCGCTGCCCAGCGGCGGCACCGCCGAGGACCTGCACCGCCTGCAGTCGTTGCTGGAAACCCATGCCTGTCGCGAGCTGTGGATCCTCGGCGACATCCTGCATGGACCGGCGCATCGCGCGGCGTGGTACCAGCAGTGGCTGGGCTGGCGCGAGCGCAATGCCGGCCTGGACCTGCATGTCGTGCGCGGAAACCATGACCTGCACCTGCCACATGCACAGCTGCAGGTGCAGATCCACGACGAGGCCCGCGTGCCGCCGTTCCTGCTTCGGCATGAACCGGTGCCGGATGCGGACCTGCACGTGATTGCCGGGCATCTGCATCCACAGATCGCATTACCGCCATTGCGGCGACGGTTCCCTGCGTTCTGGTTGCGCGAGGGCATCACGATCCTGCCGGCGTTTTCCGCGTTCACCGCGGGAATTGTGCCGGTGGCCAGCCGCGGCGAGCAGATGATCGCCTGCGTGGAGGGTGGAGTGGTGGACGTGCCGGTGCGTTGATCAGGCCGGGCGCATGCCCAGTTCCGGCATCAACTGGAAATCGGCGCTGTCATCGTGGCGCCGCCGTGGCAGTGCCTGGATCGCGGCCAGCATCTCCTGTGCGCAGGCCCGGATGCGTGCGTGATGCTCCGCGGCGGCATGGCTGATCAGGCTGCCGACATGGAACTCGAACACATCCTCCAGTACGTCGGGCTGGTCCTCGTGCAGCATCTGCAGCAATCCGCGCAGTTTGCAGATTTCCGATTCCAGCTCCTCGACCGCGAACAACATGGCGTCCTCCTCGTCAACATCAAGCGGCACATCCGGGCCGCAACAGGCCACAACGGCCGTGCCGCCCGGGCCACGCGCGATGTTGATCACGGAAAGGAAAACGGGCGACGCGGCTATCGCGTGCCTTGTTCTTCTCGCACATCCACGGTGAGGCAACCGTTAATTCACGTGACGGAATGCTTCACGCTCCCGCGGCAGCAACAGCGCCAGGGTGCTGCACCTGGCTGTGCATGGCTTCGACAAACGCAGGTTCCAGTGCCAGCGCACCGAACCAGCCATGCTGTGTACCGCTGAGCACGCGCAGCATGTGGCCACGCCCACCTGGCAGGCGTCCCATCGGGCCGAGCAGCACGTCGCGCGCCTTGGACCAGGCATCGCGATCGGACTGGAACAGCGGCGTCAGCCAGCGGCTCCAGCGCTGGTAGACCGCGACATGCGCCCTGCGTTGGGCCTGGTAGGCCTGCAACGCGTCGGCACCGCCCCCATGCGCGCGCACGGCATCGCGCAGTGCCACGGCATCGAGCAGTGCCATGTTCACGCCCTGCCCCAGCTGCGGGCTCATCGCATGCGCGGCATCACCGGCCAGCACCATGCGCCCGTGATGCCAGCGTGTCATCACCGCGTCCCGGTACACCGCGCGCGCCAGCTGGCCTGCATCGCGCAGGTGCGCGAAGCGCGCGCTGGCCTGCGGCCACAACGCATGCAGTTCTTCCAGCCAGGGCGCCATGCCATCGGCCTGCCAACGCTCGAAGTCGGCCCGTGGCAGGCTCCAGAAGAAGCTCAAGCGCGGGGTGTCATCACCGGGTCGCGTGCCGACCGGCAGCAGCCCGATCATCTTGCGCGCGGCCACGTAGCGCTGCCGCAGCTCCTGCAGGTGCGGCCAGTCTTCGGCAGGCAGCAGGCACCACAGCGCCCCCCACGGATACACGCGGTCGAGCCCGGTACCGCCTTCGATCGTGCCGCGCAGCGTGGACGCGGCACCGTCGGCGGCCACCACCAGATCGAACGGGCCGTGCATGCGCCCTTCACTGTCGCGCAGGCGGCCCTGCGTGCTGTCCACCTCGACGATGGTGGTGCCCGCATGCAGCTGCCCCGCGCCGGCGCGCGCGTCGTCCAGCAACGAGAACAACGCCCCACGCTGCATGCCGAGCCCGTGCAGGCGCGCATCCAGGCCGTCGTAGCGCATGTCCATCACCGCACGCTCGCACGGCGTATCGCCATACAGGCGGTGCACCGGCGCAGCATGCGCGCGCACCGCATCGAGCAGGCCCATCTGCCACAGCACCTGCAGGCCACTGGGCTGCAGCAGGAAACCGGCGCCAACCGGCCCGGGCGTGGGCACGCGTTCGAAAATCTCCACCTCGTGGCCATCACGGGTGAGCAGGATGGACAATGCCTGTCCAGCGGTGCCGTAGCCGATCACGGCAATGCGCAGTCGTTCCTTCATGGCCGCATTGTGCCCGAGCCGGAACGCCCACGGCCGCAGCGGCGACAAAAAAACCCCGCCGGAGCGGGGTTTTCAACGCACTGACGAGTGGATCACTCGGCCGGCGTGATGTTCGAAGCCTGGGCACCCTTCGGGCCCTGGGTCACGTCATAGGTGACACGCTGGCCTTCCTGCAGGCTGCGGAAGCCCTTGGAGTTGATGGCGGAGAAGTGCGCGAACACGTCGGCGCTGCCATCCTCCGGCGAGATGAAGCCAAATCCCTTGGCGTCGTTGAACCACTTGACGGTACCGTTCGGCATGGTGATGCGAGACCTTATGCAATGAATGGGTGGTGTACGCTGAACCCGCGCACAGGCTGAGTATGCAAAGCTTGCTCGGCGAAGACAATCACCCCCGCGCCAATTCGCCCACCAGTTCCGGAAGTCCGTTGCTGGCTGCCTGCACGTTGGCCAGCACTTCGGCCATCGTAATCTCCTCGCCATCTCCACAGCCGGCAGCCCAGTTGGCGATGATGGCCAGGCAGGCGTAATCCAGCCCCAGCTCCCGTGCCAGCGCGGCTTCCGGCATGCCGGTCATGCCCACCAGGTCGCAGCCATCGCGGCGCATGCGGGCGATTTCGGCGATGGTTTCCAGGCGCGGACCCTGCGTGGCGCCGTAGCAGCCACCGTCATGGACCGTGACACCGGTCACTTTCGCCGCCGCCAGGATCTTGCTGCGCAGCATCGAGGTGTACGGATGGCCGAAATCGACGTGGACCACGTCGGTGCCTTCTTCTTCACAGATGGTGCTGATGCGGCCCCAGGTGTAGTCGATGATCTGGTCCGGGCACGCCAGCACGCGCGGACCGAAGTCTTCGGTGATGCCCCCCACCGTGTTCAACGCCAGCACCCGCTGCGCGCCCAGCTGCTGCAGCGCGGCCAGATTGGCGCGGTAGTTGATCTTGTGCGGCGGCAGCGAGTGGCCTTCACCATGCCGCGCCAGGAACGCCACGCGGTGGCCGAGCAGTGTGCCCACGCGCACCGGGCCGGACGGGCGGCCGAAGCGGGTGTCGACCTCGTGGGTCTGCACGTCGTCGAGCTTGGCCAGGTTGTAGACACCGGTACCGCCGATCACGGCCAGGGCGATCTGTTGCATTCGAAGCACTCCATGAAAAGACGAACGCCGGCACCCGAGGATGCCGGCGTGGAAGAAGACGTGCCGCGGGCGGCGGCGGCGTTATTCCTTCATTGCGTAGATGGCCGGCACGCAGCGCAGGGTTTCGTTGACGTCCATGCCGAAGCCGAACACATAGCGGTCCGGCAGCTCGATGCCGGCGTAGTCGGCGACCACGTCCGGCAGCGCGCGGTCGTGCTTCTTCACCGTCATCGCAGCGATGCGCACATCGGTCGCGCCCTGCTCCAGGCACCAGGTGCGTACGCCCTGCAGGGTGTAGCCCTCGTCGAGGATGTCGTCGATCAGCAGCACGCGACGGCCGAACAGCGAGGTGGCCGGCTTGTGCTTCCAGACCAGGTCGCCGCCGGTGGTTTCACCGCGGTAGCGGGTGGCGTGCAGGTAATCGAACTGCACGTCCTGGCCACGCGCGCCCAGTTCCAGCGCCAGCTGGCCGGCGAACGGCAGCGCACCGTGCATGATGGACAGGAACAGCGGCACCTCGCCCTTGTAATCGCGCGCGATGGCGTCAGCGATACCGGCGATGGCCTTGTCGATGGTGGGGCGGTCGACCAGCAGGTCAGCCTGGGCCAGGGCCTGGGAAATGGTGAGGTTGGGCATCAGACGGTTCTTCCAAGGGTTTCAAGCAGACGGGATTGGGTGTCGCCATGGCGGGCATCGGCCAGCAGGCCGTCCCAGCCGAGCGCGCCGCGGCCAAGCAGGCCCAGCAGCGCAGCAGTATTGAGGGAGCGCCCCTGCACAGCGTGCAGGGCTTCATCGACCAGTTCGGGGTGGCAGACCAGCACCACGTCGCAGCCGGCATCCAGATGTGCATGCACGCGTGCCGGCACGCCACCGGCACTGTGCGAGGCGGCCATGCCGATGTCGTCGGAGAACACCACGCCACGGAAGCCGAGCTCGCCGCGCAGGATGTCCTGGATCCAGCGCGGCGAATAGCCGGCCGGTTCCGGTGCCACCTGCGGATAGATCACGTGCGCCATCATCACCGCGTCGGCGCCGGCGGCGATGCCGGCCTGGAACGGCACCAGGTCCTGCGCGCGCAGCTCGTCCAGCGCGCGCGGGTCTATCGCGGTGTCCACGTGAGTGTCTTCCAGCACCGTGCCGTGGCCGGGGAAATGCTTGAGCGTGGCCGCCATGCCAACGGCGTGCATGCCGCGCACGTAGGCGGCGGTGAACGCGGCCACCACCTGCGGGTCTTCACTGAAGGCGCGGTTGCCGATGGCGCGGTTGCCACGGCCAAGGTCGACCACCGGCGCGAAGCTCAGATCCACGCCGCTGGCGCGGACTTCACTGGCCATCAGCCAAGCGTGCTGTTCGGCCAG
This sequence comes from Stenotrophomonas maltophilia, assembly GCF_047497515.2. GTDB lineage: Bacteria > Pseudomonadota > Gammaproteobacteria > Xanthomonadales > Xanthomonadaceae > Stenotrophomonas. The sequence continues at coordinate 4,123 of NZ_JAXAXL020000011.1, read as the reverse complement.
CGCCAACGCGCGCTGCGGATCGGTCGCGTAAAGCGCGCCGATCTCCTGCAGCGGCGGCAGCGCGCTGTAGCCTTCGCGGAAACGCTGCACGCGGCCGCCTTCCTGGTCCACGCAGATCAGCTGCGGTCGCGGGGCGGCGGCGCGGATCGCCGCACTGAGATCGGTCACCTGCTGGCGCGAGGCGAAGTTGCGCTTGAACAGCACCACCCCGGCCACGGCATCGTGCTGCAGCCAGTCACGTTCCTGGGCAGTCAGTTCGGTGCCGGCAACGCCGATCAGCAGCATGGTCGATCTCCACAACGCGCGCCCGCATGGCGCAGTGCCGCATTGTCGCAGAACCGGCCGGCAGACGCAGTGGTCAAGGCAAAAGGGACGTGTGGGGTCAGAGCCCCTGCGGGGATCCGACCCCGGGGCCGGATCCCCGCAGGGACGCTGACCCCGATCTGCTCAGACCTTGCAGCCGTCCGGGCCGCAGGCCTCGTCACCGTCAGCCGGGGCCGCAGGTGCACCCTGCTCGGCCGCGATCTGGCGCAGGGCGTTGGCGAACGCCTCCGGCGGCTGTGCGCCCGAGATGGCCCAGCGGCCGTCGATGACGAAGGTCGGCACCGAGGAAATGCCCAGTGCATGGGCTTCCTGCAACTTCGCCTCGACCTCTGCCAGGCCGCGCTCGGAGGCCAGCATCTGGGTGATCTCGCCCGCGTCCAGGCCACCGGCTACGCCCGCCTGGACCAGCACCGCCGGGTCGGCCAGGTTCTGGCCCTGCTCGAAATGGGCGCGGAACAACGCCTCGCCCACCGCATCCTGCACCCCGTGCTGGCCGGCCAGCCACAGCACCCGGTGCGCCGGCAGCGTGGTCACCCGCACCTGGCCCTGGCTGAAGTCCATCGGCAGGCCTTCGGCGCGGGCGGTGGTCTGGGTCTGGTTGAGGATCTGCTCGGTGCGCTCAACGCCGCCGAACTTGCGCACATAAGCCTCGCGCAGCGGCACCGGCTTTGCATCCGCGTCCGGGTCGAGCTGGAACGGCTGCCAGTGGATGTCGAGTTCAGGCGCATCGGCGCCCAGCAACTGCACGCCCTGCTGGAAACGATGCTTGCCGATCCAGCACCAAGGGCAGACCACGTCGGAGTAGATGTCGATTCTCATCCCCCCTACATGGGGCCCGCCTCCACCGAATAAAGGGGACGGAGGGGATCAAGTCGCTTCCCGCACAGGCCGGGTAAAGACGACTTGATTCCCTCCGTCCCCGGTTGGGGGGTTCACCACTGTGAATAGGGGTGGCTGGCGAGGGCGACGTTGTAGTAGCGGGTGTCGTCGGTCACTTCGGCACCCACCCAGTCCGGCAGCTCAATGACCTGGTCGGCGCTGTCCAGCTCGACCTCGGCCACCACCAGGCCGGCGTTGTCGCCGAGGAACTCGTCCACTTCCCAGGTCAGCCCGGCGTGCTCGACCAGATGGCGGCGCTTGTCGATCAGGCCGCCCACGCACAGGGCGAGCAGTGCCCGCGCGTCTTCCACCGGAATCGGATAATCGAACTCCTGCCGGGTATGGCCGATGGTGCGCGACTTCAGGTTCAACGCGGCGTGCTCGCCCTCGATGCGCACGCGCACCGAGGCGTTCTGGGTGCCGCGATCGAGCGCGCCCATGTCATTGATATAGCCCTGCGCCATCGGGATCACCCGGTGCGCGGCAGTGCGCCAGTCGTCGCTGCGGACGAGGAACTTGCGTTCGATTTCGATGCCCATCGCGCCATTATGCGCGATGGGCATGACAGCCCGTCAGCGCTTCTCGAACACCGCAATGCTTTCCACATGCGCGGTGTGCGGGAACATGTCCATGGCACCGGCACTGACCAGGGTGAAGCCCTGCTCATTGACCAGATAGCCGGCGTCACGCGCCAGCGAGCCCGGGTGGCAGCTGACGTAGACGATGCGCTTGAACTGCTTCAGCGGCAGCTGCTGCAGCACTTCGATCGCACCCGAACGCGGCGGGTCGAGCAGCAGCTTGTCGAAGCCCTGGCGCATCCACGCGGTGCTGCGCTGGTCCTGGGTCAGGTCGGCACTGAAGAACTGCGCGTTGGCCAGGCCGTTGCGCTCGGCATTTTCGCGGGCACGCGCGACCAGGCCGGCATCGCCTTCCACGCCGACCACTTCGCGCACGCGGCGGGCCAGTGGCAGGGTGAAGTTGCCGAGGCCGCAGAACAGGTCCAGCACGCGCTCGTCCTCACCCGGTTCCAGCAGGTCCAGGGCGTGGGCGATCATCTTCTCGTTGAGCTTGGCGTTGACCTGGATGAAGTCCAGCGGGCGGAATGCCAGCTCGACATCCCACGGCGCCAGCCGGAACGACAGCGGCACGCCCTGCCCGTCCAGCGGCTGCACGGTGTCCACGCCACCGGACTGCAGGTAGATCACAAAGCCATGCTGCTGGCCGAAGGCGGCCCAGGCCGCGCGGTCGGCATCGCTGAGCGGCTGCAGGTGCCGCACGGTCAGCACCACGGCCTGGTCACCAGCGATGAATTCGATCTGCGGGATGTCACGCTTGCCATCGAGCGATTCGATGAACAGGGACAGCGCCTCGACCTTGGTGCCGATCTCGGGGATCACGGTCAGGCACTGGCTCAGATCGGCAACGAAACGCGGGTCCTGCTCGCGGAAACCGACCAGGGTCTTGTCCTTCTTCTCGACCCGGCGTACCGAGAAGCGCCCCTTGCGGCGGTAGCCCCAGCTCTCGCCGACCAGCGGCGCCAGCACGGTGCCCGGCTTCACGTGGCCGATGCGCTCCAGGTTGTCCATCAGCACGCGCTGCTTGGCGACGATCTGCTGGTCTTCGTCCAGATGCTGCAGTACGCAACCGGCACAGGTACCGAAGTGCGGGCATTTCGGGGTGACACGCTGCGGCGAGGCCTGCAGCACTTCTACCGTGCGCGCCTCGTCGAAATGGCGGCTGCGGGCGGTCTGTTCCGCCATCACCACCTCGCCCGGCAGGGCACCGCTGATGAAGGTGACCTTGCCGCCCTCGCCTTCACGGCGGGCGACGCCGCGACCATCATGGCTGAGGTCGAGGATTTCGGTCTGGAACGGGGTACGGTCGATGCGGGAGCGGGATCGGGCCACGTGGCGACAGGCTGCGGGCAAAAATGGGGGCGTATTGTCGCAGATCCTGACCGGCAGGGCCCGGACCCGCTTGCGCCCGTGGCCGTCGTGCTTGATGATTGGACCAGCTGACATGGAGGCAGCCCTGATGCAGATGACCCCGCGGACCAGCCGGCCCCGCTTCCTGCTTGTCGAGGACGACATCATCAGCCGCGGTTTTTTCAAGGCGGCGTTGGAAACGTTACCAGCGGATGTGGACACCGCCGATTCACTGGCCAGTGCGCTGGCCAGTGCCGAGCCCGGTGCGCATGATCTGTGGCTGATCGACGTCAATCTGCCCGATGGCAATGGCGCGCAGCTGCTGCGCGAACTGCGCCGCTCACACCCCGACACCCCTGCGCTGGCGCATACCGCCGACGGCGATACCTCCATTCATGCGCGCCTGCGCGAAGCCGGCTTCAGCGACACCCTGGTCAAGCCGCTGGGCCGCGACCAGTTGTTGAAGGCGGTCCGCCGCGCCCTGGTGAACAGCCCGGCCGAGATATTCATGGCCCAGGCGCCGGCAGCCGTCGAGCTGCAGGTGCAGGACTGGGATGAGACGGCAGCCCTGGCCGCCCTCAATGGCCAGCGCAACCATTTGATCGCCCTGCGCGAGCTGTTCCTGGCCGAACTGCCGGGCGTGCGCGACGCGGTTGAGCAGGCCGTGGACCAGCACGACGAGCGCCAGCTGCGCAGCCAGTTGCACCGGCTGCAGGCCAGTTGTGGCTTCGTGGGGGCGGCACGGCTGGGCCGGGCGGTGCGCCAGCTGCATCACGCGCCGGAGTCCGGGCAGGCACAGGATGGGTTCCGCGAGGCGGTCGCTGCCCTGCTGCATTGAGGGGTGTTCGGCAGGGCTTGCAGCCCTGCACCTGCCGAAGCGACATCAAATTCAACATCAAAAGCTCGCATCCCGTGGGATGGTGGGGCGGTGTCGGAGTGCGGGGACGCCGCAAGTACGTCCCTGTAGGCTTGGCAGCCGCATCCATGCGGCTGAC
>NZ_JAXAXL020000010.1:130332-179120 GCF_047497515.2 Stenotrophomonas maltophilia | reverse complement strand
CTGCATCACTACAACTGGCACCGACCCCACATGGGGATCGGCAGCCAACCGCCTATTTCCAGAATCCCGCTGAACAACGTGGTGGGTTTACACAGCTAGGCGCTCGTAAGCCTCGACCACGGTGGAGACCGATACGCCCATCGCCGCCGCCTGCGCGCGCACCGACGGCAGGCGCGAGCCGGGGCCATCCACGCGCGCGCTGATGCGGCTGCGGACGCTCTGGATGACCGATTCGATGCGGGTAGGCGGCTGCGGCATGGCGGGACTGTAGTGGACGTGTGGGCAGTACAGTTACTTGCGACTGTACTGGATTGTAGCTGGGGCGCACCCGGCGATGGATGTTCCCATGCAGTTTCCGCCGGGCGATGCCCGGCATGACAGGAATACAGGTGTGGAACGGTCAGCGAGCGGTTGGATCAATGGCTTCATCGGTGTGGTGATCTTCGCCGGCTCGTTACCGGCCACCCGCCTGGCGGTGCTTGAACTGGACGCCGGGTTCGTCACCGCCGCACGCGCCACCATCGCTGCAGTGCTTGGCCTTGGCCTGTTGCTGCTGTTGCGCCAGCCCTGGCCGCGGCGCAGTGACCTGCCGGGGCTGGTGGTGGTCAGCTTGGGCGTGGTGGTCGGTTTTCCGCTGCTGACCGCGTTGGCGCTGCGCCATGCGTCATCGGCGCACACCATCGTGTTCGTCGGCCTGCTGCCGCTGAGCACCGCACTGTTCGGGGTGCTACGCGGCGGCGAGCGTCCGCGCCCGGCGTTCTGGCTGTTCTCGCTGCTGGGCAGCGCCTGCGTGGTCGGCTACGCGATGCGCAATGGCATCGAGGCCTCGCTGCAGGCCGACCTGCTGATGCTGGCCGCGATCCTTGCCTGCGGGCTCGGCTATGCCGAAGGCGGCCGGCTGGCCCGCCATCTCGGCGGCTGGCAGGTGATCAGCTGGGCACTGCTGCTGGCCTTGCCGGTGATGCTGCCGCTGAGCGTGGTGATGCGGCCGGCCTCGTTCGCCGCGGTGGGCGCGCCTGCGTGGTGGGCGCTGGGCTACGTGGCGGTGTTCAGCATGCTGGTCGGCTTCCTGTTCTGGTACCGCGGGTTGGCCCAGGGCGGTATCGCCGCGGTCGGCCAGCTGCAGCTGCTGCAACCGTTCTTCGGCCTGGCGCTGGCGGCGCTGCTGCTGCTGCACGAAGCGGTCAGCGCCGGCATGGTGCTGGTAACACTGGGCGCGGTGGTCTGCGTGGCAGGCGCGCGCCGCTTCAGCCGCTAGAAAAAAGGGGACGGAGGGGATTAAGTCGCTATTGCCCCTTGTGTGCCTGAAACGACTTAATCCCCTCCGTCCCCTTTTCGGGTGATAGCGCGGGCGTATCGTAGGGTGTGGTCAACGGTATTGGCAGGTGCCCCCGCCCGTGGTTGAAGCTGTGCGGATGCAACCTGTTTCCCGAATTTCCTTTGAAGGCCAAGTGGGGCTGGTGACCGGTGCCGCCGGTGGACTGGGCCTGGCCTACAGTCGCCTGCTGGCCCAGCGTGGTGCGCACGTGGTGATGCATGACATCGGTGCCGGCACCGATGGGCGTGGTGCCGACCCGCAACGCATCCAGCGCAGCGTCCAAGCGCTGCAGGGGCAGGGCCTGCCGGTGCAGGCAGCAGGCAGCCGCATCGATCATCGTGCCGGTTGCCACGCCCTGGTACAGGAGATGCTGCAGCAACATGGCCGCATCGATTTCCTGATCCACAACGCGGGCTGGGTGGAGTACCAGGCGTTGGAAGACATCGAGGATGACGCGCTGGAGAAGATGCTGTGCCTGGCCGCGAAGACACCGCTGTGGCTGGCGCAGGCCGCGTGGCCGGCGATGCGTTCTGCGGGCGGTGGGCGCATCGTCATCACCACGTCTGATCGCGCGTTGTATCCGCAGTACGCGCAACGCGGCCTTGCCGCCTATGCGATGGGCAAGCTGGCCGCGCTCGGCCTGGCCAATGTGCTGGCGCTGGAAGGCGCCGGGCACGGCATTGTGGTCAACGCGGTCTCGCCGGTGGCGAAGACGCGGATGTGGGGCGTCGACGGGGAGCCGGACGAACTGCATCCGGAAACGGTCGCGCACGGCGTGGCCTACCTGGCCTCCCGGCGCTGCCTGCAGGGCGGTTGGGCACTGCGTGCGAGCAATGGCCAGTTCCACGCGCTGCGACTGCAGGAGGCCGAGCACGTGGCCTACCCGCGCGATCTGCGCGCAGTCACTGCCGACAGCATTGAATCAGTCGCCCTGCAGTGGCCGGCGATTGCACGCGCCAGCGTCGATATGCGCAGCTGAGCGCGTACCCTAGGCAGGTTTCCACTGCCTGCATCGAGATGATCGACCTGCGCCTGCTCCGCCAGTTCGTGGCCGTGGCCGAAGAACTGCACTTCCACCGTGCCGCCGCCCGGCTGCACATGTCGCAGCCACCGCTGACGGCGGCAATACGTCGGCTGGAGGATGTGCTGGGCAGTGAGCTGATCGTGCGTGGCAACCGCACGCTGGGCCTGACTGTCGCCGGGCAGACCTTGCTGGTCGAAGCGCGCGCGACGCTGCAGCAGGCCGAACAGGCGCTGCAGCGCACCCGTGAAGCCGCCGCAGGGCAGAGCGGCAGCCTGCAGGTGGGCTATGTCGGCAGCGCCTTGTACGGTCGGCTGCCCGGTTTGATCCGCCGCTTCCGCCAGCAGTATCCGCAGGTGCGGCTGCATCTGCAGGAGGCGACCTCACGCCAGCAGCAGCTGTGGTTGAGAGAGCAGCGCATCGATGTGGGGGTGTTGATTCCACCGATTCCTGCCGCCGAACTACAGCTGCACGACTTCGACCACGACCATCTGGCGATTGCGCTGCCGCGTGCGCATGCGCTGGCCGCGTTGCCCGAAGTGAGCGTGGCGATGCTGGCCGATGAACCCTTCGTGTCGTGGCCAGCGGGCGAGGGCATCGGCTTCCACGCACAGGTGCTGGGCCTGTGCACCGCTGCGGGATTCACTCCGCGCGTGGTGCAGGAGGCGCAGGGCATGCATGCGGTGCTGTCGCTGGTGGCGGTGGATGCGGGCGTGGCGATCGTGCCGGCCAGCATGAGTAGTTTCCGTCCGGAGGAGATCGTCTACCGGACGGTGGCCGGCGACGCAGCGCGCTTCGCCCTTCAGTTCTGCACGCGCCCGGAGCAGCCGTCGCCGGTGCTGCGCAATTTCCTGGAGGCCGCGAACGCGAGCTGATCCTGCTGGCCGCTTAGGCGTGTTCGCCCTGGAACAGATGCGCCACGGCGTAGTCGATGAATACCCGCAGCCGCGCGCTGGGGTGGCGTCCACCCGGCCATAGCAGCGAGAACTGCCCCTGGTGCGTGGGCAGTGCAGGCAGTACCCGTTGCAGGCGGCCATCGGCCAGCGCGTCGGCGGCAAGGAAGTCCGGCATCCAGGCCAGGCCCATGCGCCCGATCGCGGCGGCCAGCAACGCTTCCATGTTGTTGCAGGTCATCGCCGTCGGCAGGCCCGCTCCGGCATCGCCTTCGATGCCTGGCAGCTGCCACGGATGCAGCTTCCCGGTGGTCGGGTAGCGGAAGCGGAGCGCGGTATGCCTGCCCAGGTCGCCCACCGTGCCGGGAGTGCCATACGCCTGTAAATAGCCGGGGGCCGCACAGAGCATGAAACGAAACCCGCCCAGCCGCCGCGCGGTCATGCTGGAGTCGGCCAGCTCACCGCTGCGTATCACCGCGTCGAGGCCTTCGCTGACCACATCGACGATGCGGTCATTGAAATCCAGTTCCAGCTGTACCTGCGGATAGCGCTGCTGGAAACCGGGCAGCACCGGCAGCAGGAAGCGATAGCCGATGGTCGGCAGCCCGATGCGCAGCAGTCCACTGGGCGCGTGCTGTCGCTGCGCCAGGTCCGCCTGCGCTTCGGACAGCTCGTCCAGGGCACGCCGGCAGCGTTGCAGGAGCAGATCGCCCTCATCGGTGAGGTGTACGCGGCGGGTGGTGCGATGGAACAGGCGCGTACCCAGGTCCTGCTCGAGGCGGGCGATGCGCTTGCCGACCGCCGACGCGGACAGGCCGAGCACGCGGGCGGCACCGACGATGCTGCCCGCCTCCGCAGTGCGGACGAAGGCGAGCAGGGCAGAGATGGAGTCCATGCCCGAATGATTGCGGAACATCAGGCCGCAATCAACGTCCATGGAGCCTGTTTTTCATGAATAACGGCCTGTCCATCATCAATGCCCCTGATGGATGGAGGCCCGTATGGCCCCGGTTTCGATGCTCCCCTTACCTGTCCGTGCGCAGCAGCGCTGGACGCTGCTTGCCGTCTGCCTGGCCGCGCTGGCGTTGCCGTTGTCCTTCTCGGCCGGTGCGGTCGCGGTGCCGGTGCTGGGGCGTTCCGCGGCGGCGTCTCCCACCGCGCTGGCGTGGGTGACCAATGCGTTCATGCTCACCTTCGGCAGCCTGCTGCTTGCTGCCGGTGGCCTGGCCGACCGCTATGGCCGGCGGCGGCTGTTCCTGCTGGGCACGGTCGGGTTCACCGCCGCCACAGCCGTCGTCTGCGTGGCTCCCACGCTGCTGTGGCTGGACCTGGCGCGCGGGCTGCAGGGCGTTGCCGCTGCTGCGGCGCTGGCATCGGGCACCGCTGCGCTGGCGCAGGCCTGGCAGGGACCGGCACGCACCCGCGTCTTCGCCCTGCTGGGCACGACCTTCGGTGCAGGGTTGGCACTGGGGCCGCTGCTTGCCGGCCTACTGCAGCAGGCACTGGGGTGGCGCAGCGTGTTCGCGGCCGGGGGTGTGCTGGCGTTGGCGGCCTTCCTGCTGGGCGCGCGCGTGTTGCCTGAAAGTCACGGCGAGCGCGGACACCTGGACCTCGGCGGCATGCTCGGCTTCAGCCTGATGCTGGCAGCGCTGACCCTGTCCCTGCTATGGCTGGGAGAATTCGGCCTGCAGGCCCTGCGCGTGCAGCTGGCGCTGCTGGCGACGCTGTTGTTGGGGGGGGTGTTCGTCTGCATCGAACGGTTGCACCACGCACCGCTGCTGGACCTCTCATTGTTCTCGCAGCCGGCGTTCCTCGGTGTCCAGCTGCTGCCGGTGGCCACCTGCTTCGGCTACGTGGTGCTGCTGGTGGTGCTGCCGCTGCAGTTGCTGGGGGGGCACGGGCAAAGCGCGACCGCGGTCGGATTGCAGATGCTGGCCCTGTCCACGCCGATGCTGGTACTTCCGATGCTGGCCGCGCGCTGGGCCGAGCGCATCGGAAGTGCGCGGCTGTGCACGCTGGGCCTGCTGGTCTGTGCCCTCGGCCTGTACCTGCTGTCGCGCCACGCGTCGCACCCGTCGCCCTCGCAGTGGGTGCCGTTGCTGATGCTGATCGGTGCCGGAACGGCGTTGCCGTGGGGCTTGATGGATGGTCTGTCGGTCAGCGTGGTGCCGGTGCAGCGTGCGGGCATGGCCGCCGGCATCTTCGGAACGGTGCGGGTGGCCGGTGAAGGCATCGCCTTGGCCGCAGTGACCGCCTTGCTTGCGCTGCTGATCGGCCAGCGGCTGCAGGGCGCGTCGCCCGCGTCGCTGGCCAGGGCCGGGGCCTATCTGGCGACCGGTGCGCATGCGCAGGCGCAGGCGCTGCTTCCGGCGATGCGCGGCGAACACCTGCAGCAGGCCAGTGCCGAAGCGCTGGCGATACTGCTGCGGGTGCTGGCGCTGCTGACCGCTGCCTGTGCCGTGCTGCTGCACGGACTGCTGCGGCGGCCAGCGTTGGCTGCGGTCAGAACCGATAGGTGATGGTGCCGGCGCCCCCGTGGGTAGCCTACGTCGGCCAATGCGGCGTGCGCGACGAGGCTGCCGGGCAGGGCGAGGGCAAGCGAGAGCCGGGTGCGGCGGGCGGGCATGGCGGTCGGTCCACGGAAGATCGCCGCGGATTATCGGGACTGCAGTCCGTTGTTGCAGATGATTCGCAATAACGTGTCATCGCCGAGACTTCGTCGCCTCACGCCCCCTATGCCGGCCAGCGCCTAGTCTCGATCGTCCCCGTCCCCCACGGAGACCCGCCATGTGGCTGCTCGATCATCTCTGGCCCGGCCGTAGACCCCTTCCTCCCCCGGTCGCTGTCGAGCCGCAGGCAGCACCCCGCCGGCCCTGGCTGAAGCGCCCGGCGCGGGCCGGTCGCAGCGGCATGGCGCCCTGGCAGAAAGTGGCGGCACCGCTGCGACGCACGCGGCACTAGGCGATGCGGTCGGCCGGGTGGTTGACCCCGTCGTTGACCGGGATCACCCCCAGCGCGAACGGGTCGATGCCCTCCAGGCAGGCCACGTTGTAGCCGTACTGCTCGGGATTGGAACGACGGCGGTGGTGGGTGTAGATGCCACACACACCGCAGAAGTAGTGCTCGGCCACATGCGTGTTGAACTGGTACAGCCGCAGGTGATTCTGCCCGCGCACGACCTGCAGGCCCTCGCAGGTCACGCTGGCGGCGATGGCGCCACGGCGCCGGCACATCGAGCAGTCGCAGCGGCGTGGGTCGACGATGCCGTCCGGCAGATCCAGCAGCAGTTCGACCGTGCCGCAGTGGCAGGTTGCGCGGTGCTGGGGTTGGACCGGAACGCCGGCCACGGAGGTGATGCCCATTGTTGCTCCTGTGTGGTGGAACGCGGCTGCATGGGCCGCCAGCGGCCCTGCGGCGACCCGCCTGAACGGACCGTAGATGCCACGCTGATGCGGCTTGTGGCTAACTATGCGGCTTGAATACCGCCACAGGATGCCAGTGAACACCGCAGGACGTTGGATGACAGGAAGTGCCATGGCGCTGGCGGCGCTGTGGGTGACCGGGCTGCTGGCCTACCAGTTGCCGGGGCCGGGTTGGCTGGCGACCAGTGTGGCCCTGCTGTGGCTGCTGGTTGCGCTGTGGGCATCGTGGCGGGTCGCACGCGGCCGAGGCAATCGCCGGCTGGGCCTGGCGTTCGGTGCATCGCTGGCGCTGGCCGCGCTGTGGTGGCTGCTGCTGGCGCCGCGCCAGGATCGCGTGTGGGCCGATGATGTGGCCCAGCGCCTGCACGTGGTGTCCTTCGACGGCCGCCATGTGGTGCTCGACAACGTGCGTGATTTCACCTGGCGCAGCGAAACCGACTATGACGCGCGCTGGGTGCGCCGCGAGTACGACCTGGACCAGCTGCGCTCGGCCGATATGGTGCTGTCGTACTGGATGGGCCCGGCGATCGCCCACACGCTGATCTCGTTCGGCTTCGACGATGGCCGCCACGTGGTGTTCTCGCTGGAGATCCGCAAGGAGCGGGGTGAATCGTTCTCGGCGCTGGGCGGCTTCTTCCGCAAGTTCGAAATGACCCTGGTGGCGTCCGAGGAGACCGACATCATCCGCACCCGCACCAATGCGCGGGGCGAGGATGTCTATCTGTACCGCCTGCACGGCATGGACCGCACGCAGCTGAAGGAACTGTTCGCCGCCTACATCGAGCAGGCGCGCGAACTGGATGCAAAGCCAGGCTTCTACAACACGCTGACCAGCAACTGCACCACCATCGTCTTCGACTTGGCCCGCCACATCGCCCCGCGCCTGCCGCTGGACTATCGCCTGCTGCTGTCGGGCTATCTGGCCGAGTACGCGCAGGAGGTCGGTGCGCTCACCCCGGGCGTGCCGTACGCCGAGCTGCACGACAAGGGCCGCATCACCCAGCGTGCGCTGGACCTGGGCGATGGCCCGCACTTCTCCACCGTGATCCGCCAGGGCGTGCCCGGCACCGAGCAGGACCCGCAGTAATGACCCACTTCTTCTCGCCCCGCTGGCAGCGCCTGCTGCCGGTGTTGTTCGCCGCCTTCCTGCTGCTGGGCAGCAGCGGCTGCGCGATGGTTACCGTGAAGCAGGTCACGTCCAGTGATTCGCTGGTCAACAAGCGCGCCGACGTGCTCAACACCGGCAAGCTCAGCCCCGCCGCGCGCGAGACGCTGAGCGCGGCAGGCCTGGACGAATCGCAGTGCGAGAAGGACTTCCTGGTCTGCCGCAGCACGCTGCTGATGACCGACGACCTCAATGTCGAGCAGCGGCTGTCGGCGCTGTCCGAACTGTGGGTGAAGGCGGCACTGGCGCTGACCCCGAAGAAGACCGCGGCCGGCGATCCGCCGATGAGCGATGCCGCACTCGACGCCTGGCTGGAAGCGGCCCGTTACGCCTATGCCTACCTGTTCTACAGTGGTCGTTCGCCGTCTGACCGCGCCTTCGAGGACCGGCAGACGCAGGTGCGCGACTACTACAACTACGCAGCCGAAAAGGCGGCGGTGGTGCTGTTCGTGCGCGCGCGTGCGGCGGCACTCGCCGGCGAGGACTACACCAAGCCGGTCTCGGTCGGCAGCTGGTCGCTGGCCTCCAACTACCAGCAGTTGAACCTGAAGAGCATCCCGGCGCAGCTGGTGCCGGCCGGCACGGTCAGCTTCGTTGGCCTGCGCAGCACCTATCGCCGCGATGGCTTCGGTGCCGAGCTGGTGATGGTGATGGACCCGCCAAAACTGGTTGCGCCGGTGATCGCACCGGATGGCCCGAAGGCTGAAACCGCTCCGGATGATGAGGATGACGCGCGTCGTGGCCGCCGCCATCGCCATGACGATACGGTGCCCGAGTTCAGCGAGATGTCCTCGATCAACGTTACCGCGCTGCTGCGCTTCGAGGGCAGCAGCCTGGACGACGTGATGCGCACGCGCCGGGTCGAGCTGGATGCCTACTCGCCGGAAGCCACCGAGCGCATCACCCTGCACGGCGAGCAGGTGCCGTTGGCCGGCAATTTCACCGCCGCCTACGGCCTGTGGCTGGCGCAGAGCGGCTTTGCCCGGCAATCGCTGCGCACCCTGTTCGGCATGAGCGAGGGTATCGGCGAGCCGCATATCTACCTGATGCAGCCGTGGGATCCGAACCGCCGCATCATCTTCATGCTGCATGGCCTGGCCAGCAGCCCGGAGGCCTGGGTGAACCTGGCCAACGAGATCATGGGCGACCCCGAGCTGCGCCAGCAGTTCCAGGTGTGGCAGGTCTATTACCCGACCAATGCACCGATCGCACTGAATCGCTATGAGATCGCCACTGCGTTCAATGACACGCTGAAGCACTTCGACCCCGATGGCAGCACGCGGGCATCGAAGGACATGGTCTACATCGGGCACAGCATGGGCGGCGTGCTGGCGCGCCTGCTGGTCAGTGATTCCGGCGATGTGCTGTGGAATGACCTGCTGGCCAACTACGACCTGAAGGGCGAGCGCCTGAAGCGCGTGCAGACCAAGCTGGGGCCGCTGCTGCATTTCAAGGCGCAGCCGAACGTGGAGCGCGCGATCTTCATCGCCGCACCACACCAGGGCACCGATATCGCCGGCAACAAGGTCGGCCGCCTGATCGGCCGGCTGGTGCGCCTGCCGCTGACGATTCTCGGCAAGTTCGAGGATGTGTTCATGGCGCTGGCGCAGGCCGAGCAGCAGGTCGATGGCACCGCCAAGCCGAAGATTCCCAACAGCATCGACAACCTCAAGGCCAGCGATCCATTCGTGAAGGCGGCCGCGCAGCTGCCGATCGAGACCGGCTTGAAGTACCACTCGATCATCGCCCAGCGCAAACCGGAACTGCCGGTGGAGAAGTCCGATGACGGGCTGGTGCCGTACTGGAGCGCGCACCTGCCGGGCGCGCTGTCGGAGAAGGTGATCATATCCGGCCACAGCGTGCAGGAGACCCCGCAGGCGGTGCTGGAAGTGCGGCGCATCCTGCACCGGGACATCGACGACGTGGGCACCGGTAGCCGGTAGTGCCGGCCGCTGGCCGGCAGCTTTCACGCACACAGGAATGCCGTGGTGATGCCGGCCAGCGGCCGGCACTACCGGAATCCCGGCGGCCTACACCCGTCGCGCGATTACCGTCGCCAGCACCGCCAGCCCGCAGGTGATCGCCAGGCACAGGACATAACCGGTGTGCGGTGCGGTTTCCACGAACAGCGCGAACAGCGCGCCGGACACCGCCAGCGCGGTGGTCACCGACAACGCCTCGCTCAGCTGCAGGGCCGAGGTGTTGGCGCCCTGTTCATGCGGCGCCGACAGCGAAAGCGTCAGCACCGACAGGCTGGCGTAGATCATGCCCATGCCGAAGCCGGTCATGGCCCAGCCGACCAGCGATACCGGCAATGGCACCCCGCTGAACAGCACCGCCAGCGTGGCGACGATGCCGACGGTCATCATCACCGTGCCCACGCGCAGCAGCTGCTGGCGTGACCAGCCGCGTTGCTGGTGGCCCTGCAGCCATGAGCCAGCGAACCATCCCAGCGCGCCGAGGCTGAGCACCGCGCCGGCCCAGCTGGGCGAGAGCCCGCGCTCGCGTTGCAGCAGCAACGGCAGATAGGCCTCGCAGGCGAAGAAGGCCGCAGCGGCGATGCCACGCAATGCGATCACACTGGGCAGGCCACGGCGCAGCACCAGCGTTCCGGCCGGAAGCAGGCGGTGCACGCAGAACAGCAGCGCCAGCATCGCCGCGCCGATGCAGAACAGCGCCGGCAGGCCCTGCTGCTGGCCGCCGAAATACAACAGCAGCGCAGCCAGCGAGGCACCGCTGGCCCAGCGCACCACGTTGCCGCGCCCATCGTCGCTGTCGCCGGCGACGGTGGACTGCATGCGCGCCAGTGCCGGGCGCAGCAGCAGGGCAGCGGGAACCGCCAGCAGCGGCACTGCCAGGAACACCCAGCGCCAACCCAGATGCTGCACGATCAGCCCGCTCAGCGCCGGGCCGATCATCGACGGCACCACCCAACCCGCGGAGAAGGCCGCGAAGACCTTCGGCCGCAGGTGCTCGGGGTAACTGCGGCCGACCATCACATACAGCGAAACCGAGATCGCGCCTGCACCCAGCCCCTGCAGCAGGCGCCCGGCGACCAGCATGCCCATGCGCATTGCAAAGCCGGCCAGCAGCAGGCCCAGCACGAAGCAGGCCAGGCCGTACCACAGCGGTCGCGCCGGACCGTGGCGATCGGCCCAGCGCCCGGCCAGGGTCATGCCGATCACACTGGTGGCGAGGGTGCCGCCGAACGCCAGCGCATACAGGCGCAGGCCATCGAGCGCTTCGGCCACGGTGGGCATCGCAGCGGCCACGGCCAGCGCCTCGAAGGCGTGCAGCGCGACCAGCGCGACCATGCCGATGGTGGTGGCGCGGTAGCGGGGGGACAGGATCGAAGTATCGGCCGGCACAGGGGTATCGGCAGGGGAGAGCATGGTAGTCATACGGATGGGCTGCGGGCCGCGCTTGTCAACCGGCGGCGAAGATAGCAGCATGACACCTCAACCGTAGTTGAGGTCAAGTGATGGCGTCCCAGGAACTGAGCGTTGGTGAAGTCTCCCAACGCAGTGGCGTAGCGGTTTCCGCGCTGCACTTCTACGAGCGCAAGGGGCTGATCAGCAGCCTGCGCACCTCCGGCAACCAGCGTCGCTACAGCCGTGACGTGCTGCGCCGGCTGGCGGTGATCCGCGTGGCACAGCGCGTGGGCATGCCACTGGAAGCGGTGGGCCGTGCCTTCGAGAGCCTGCCCGAGGGCCGTGCGCCGACCAAGGCCGACTGGGCCAAGCTGTCCGCGCGCTGGCGGACCGAGCTGGAAGCGCGCATCCACATGCTGCAGCTGCTGCGCGATGAACTGACCGGCTGCATCGGCTGCGGCTGCCTGTCGCTGAAGCGCTGCCGCCTGGCCAACCCGGAAGACATCCTCGGCGAACGCGGCGACGGCCCGATGCGCTGGGAATGAAAAGCGGAACGGAGCAGGTGCCGACCTTGGTCGGCACGCGTGTTACCAGACGGTGATCGTCTCGCCGCTCTGGATGCCTTCCACCGCGCGCTGGAAGGCCAGCGCGGCGCGCTGCGCGCTCACCGGCTCGAAGCCGGGGAAATAGGGTGCGTAGGCGGCCATCGATTCGGCCAGGACATTGGGGCTGACCACATTGATGCGCAGCCCGCGCGGAAGAAGCTCAAGCGCGGCCGCACGCACGAAGCCCTCCAGCGCTGCATTCACCGACGTGGCATTGGCACCGTCGCGGATCGGCTGGGCGCTGATGATGCCGCTGGTGAGCGTGATCGAGCCGCCGGCGCTGAGGTGATGCTGCGCGGCGAGCGCCAGCCGTACCTGGCCCAGCAGCTTGTCCTGCAGGCCGGTGTTGAACTGCGCCGGAGTCATCTCCCGCAGCGGGCCGAAATGCACGGCGCCGGTGGTGGAAATCACCGCATCCACTGCACCGGTACGCGCGAACAGCTCGGCGACGCTGGCGTCGTCGGTGAGGTCCACGCGCAGTTCACCACTATGGCGACCGGCGGCGAGGATCTGGTGTTTCTGGCCAAGCTGGCGGGCGACTGCCTGGCCGAGGGTGCCGTTGGCACCGACGAGGAGGATCTTCATGGCCGTTCCTTGCAGGAGGGGATGAGCGCAGTCTGCGCGCTCACGGCGTGGTTAGGTAAGTGGCGTATGCTTCGCACATTCCTAACCCTGGTTTAGCAATGGACACCTTGCGCTGCATGCAGGCCTTCGTCGCCGTGGCCGAGCGCGGCAGCTTTGCAGGCGCCGCAGAACAGCTGCAGGTGTCGGCGGTGATGGTTGGCAAGTACATCCAGCAGCTGGAGGCGCACCTGGGCACCGCGCTGCTGCAACGGAACACCCGCCGCCAACGCCTGACCGAGGCCGGCAGCGCCTACCTGGCCGGGTGCCGGCAAGTGCTGGAACAGGTGCAACAGGCTGAGGCCGATGTGGCCGGGTTGCAGGTGCAGCCCCGCGGCCTGCTGCGGGTCAGCGCGCCCACCACCTGGGGCAGCTGCGTGCTGGCGCCAAGGTTGGCCGGGCTGCTGCGCGCGCAGCCGCAGTTGAACATCGAGCTGGACCTCAGCAACCGCCGCGTGGACCTGATCGAGGACGGCTTCGACGTGGCGATCCGGGTCGGCCCGCTGCCGTCGCAGGAGGTGGTGGCGCGGCCGCTACCGCCGTACGCGATGAGCCTGTGCGCGGCGCCGTCGTACCTGCGTCGGCGCGGCACGCCGCGTACGCCTGCCGACCTGGAAGGGCATGATTGCCTGAGCCATCTGGCCTGGCGCGGTGGCCATGGCTGGCAGCTGTCCAACGGCGAGCAGGTGGACTGGGAAGCGCGCCTGACCTGCAATGATGGTTTCGCATTGCGCGAAGCTGCCGTGGCCGGAGCGGGCCTGGTGCTGCAACCGACGGCGCTGCTGGCCGGAGAAATCGCCGCCGGGCGCTTGAAGCCGCTGCTGCGCGACTACCTGCCCGAACCACGGCCGATGCACCTGATCTATCTGCCGGATCGACGGCCGCGGCCACGGTTGCAGTGTTTCGTCGATTTCGTCATGACCACATTGGGGCATTGAGCATCCACGCCATGCGTGGATGACGGTGGGTGCCGACAATGGGTCGGCACACATCGAGATCAATCATTCGCCGCAGACAACTGCTGCCCACGCACCTGCGCGGCACGCAACGCCTTGTCCACCAGCGCTTCGAACCCCCCAGCCTGGAAGCTCTCGATCGCGGCCTGGGTGGTGCCGTTTGGCGAAGTCACGCGGCGGCGCAGTTCGGCCGGGCTTTCGCCGGCTTCATCCAGCATGCGCGATGCCCCCAGCAGGGTCTGCACCACCAGCGCACGCGCGGCATCGGCCGGCAGGCCTTGCGCGATGCCCGCCGCTTCCATCGCTTCGGCCAGCAGGAACACATAGGCCGGCCCGCTGCCTGAAACGGCGGTGACCGAATCCATCAGCGCCTCGCTGTCGATCCACACCGTGCGCCCGGCACTGGCCAGTACCTGTTCGGCGCGCGCGTGCTGCTGCGCATCCACCGACGGCGTCGCGTACAGGCCAGTCACGCCGGCACCGAGCAGGGCGGGGGTGTTGGGCATCGCCCGCACGACTGCCAGATCGCCGCCCAGCCAGCGCTCCAGTTGCGCGCTGGTGATGCCGGCGGCGATCGACACCACCAGCGGGCGATCAGCCTGTGCCAGCGCCTGCAGCGACTGGCAGACCTCGCGCAGTACCTGCGGCTTCACCGCCAGCAGCCAGGTGCGGCCCTGCGCGGCGGCATCGGCGGCGTTGTCATGCACCTGCACGCCGAAGTCGGCGGCCAGCGCCTGGCGCAGTTCGGCCACCGGTTCGGCCACGTGGATGTGGGCGGCGGGCATGCCCTGGCGGATCAGGCCGGCAATCAGGCTGCGGGCCATGTTGCCGCCGCCGATGAAGGTGATGGAATCAGCTGCCATGGAAGTCTCCTTGGAAAGTCAGGCCGGGCGCGGCCGCGCGCCGAACAGGGCGGTGCCGATGCGCACCAGGGTGGCGCCCTCGGCGATGGCCTCGGCGTAGTCGCCGCTCATGCCCATCGACAGGGTGTCGACCTGCGCGTACTGGGCCGCCAGCGCCTGGAAAAGTGTGCGCATGCGCACGAATGCGTCGCGGCGTCGCTCGGCCTCGGGCCATGGCGCGGGAATCGCCATCAGGCCGCGCAGGCGCAGCCCAGGTTCGACGGCAATCGCCGCAGCCAGTGCATCGACCTCGTCCGGCACGCAGCCGTGCTTGCTGGATTCGTCGTCGATGTTGACCTGGATCAGCACGTTCAGCGGGCCGCGCGCGGCCGGACGATGGCGCGCCAGCGCGCTCACCAGCTTGAGCCGGTCCACGCTCTGCACCCAGTCGAAGTGGCTGGCCACGGCATCGGCCTTGTTCGACTGCAGGTGGCCGATCAGGTGCCATTCCAGCGCCAGGTGCTGCAGCGCCTGCATCTTGGCCAGCGCTTCCTGCACGTAGTTCTCGCCGAAGGCATGCTGGCCCTGCGCGGCCAGCGCAGCCACGGCTTCGGCCGGCTGGGTCTTGGACACTGCCAGCAGGCGTGGGTCGGGCCTGCCAGCGGCCTCGGCGGCGGCATGCAGGTTGCTCAGGATCTGGGGCAGGGGAGTGGCCACGTAACGCGTTCCGTTGAATCAGGAGGCTATACTGCCGCCCGGGGAAAGATCCTTCCAGTCGAAGCCGTTATTGGGGAGTAGCCGCTCATGGATATCGCCGAACTGCTGGCGTTTTCCGTAAAGAACAAAGCGTCCGACCTGCACCTGTCCGCAGGCCTGCCGCCGATGATCCGCGTGGACGGCGACGTGCGCCGGATCAACATTCCAGCCCTGGACCACAAGCAGGTCCACGCGCTGGTGTACGACATCATGTCCGACAAGCAGCGCCGCGACTACGAGGAATTCCTCGAAGTGGACTTCTCTTTCGAGATTCCGTCGCTGGCGCGTTTCCGTGTCAACGCGTTCAACCAGAACCGTGGCGCCGGTGCGGTGTTCCGTACCATTCCGTCCGAAGTGCTGACCCTGGAAGACCTGGCCTGCCCGCCGCTGTTCCGCGAAGTGATCCAGCAGCCGCAGGGCCTGATCCTGGTGACCGGCCCGACCGGCTCGGGCAAGTCGACCACGCTGGCGGCGATGATCGACTACATCAACAAGAACGAATACGGCCACATCCTCACCGTCGAGGACCCGATCGAATTCGTGCACACCTCGCAGAAGTGCCTGATCAACCAGCGCGAAGTGCACCGCGATACGCACGGCTTCAACGAAGCACTGCGCTCGGCGCTGCGTGAGGACCCGGACATCATCCTGGTCGGCGAGTTGCGCGACCTGGAAACCATCCGCCTGGCACTCACTGCGGCGGAAACCGGCCACCTGGTGTTCGGCACCCTGCACACCAGCTCGGCGGCCAAGACCATCGACCGCATCATCGACGTGTTCCCGGCCGGCGAAAAGCCGATGGTGCGCTCGATGCTGTCCGAGTCGCTGCGCGCGGTGATCTCGCAGGCGCTGCTGAAGAAGGTCGGCGGTGGCCGTACCGCAGCGTGGGAAATCATGGTCGGCACCCCGGCCATCCGCAACCTGATCCGCGAGGACAAGGTGGCGCAGATGTATTCGGCCATCCAGACCGGCCAGCAGTACGGCATGATGACCCTTGACCAGCACCTGCAGGACCTGGTCAAGCGCAGCCTGATCACCCGCAACCAGGCCCGCGAGTACGCCAAGGACAAGCGTCTGTTCGAGTAAGCCAGGGTAGCAACGGAACGGCGGGCGCCCACGCGCGGCCGTTCCCGTGTTGTCTCCTGCACCGACCATCAGCTGCTACACGCCTTTCCGGGAGCCCGCCGTGAACACCACCGCGACCACCATCGATTTCACTTCATTCCTCAAGCTGATGGCGCACCAGCGCGCCTCGGACCTGTTCATCACCGCCGGCATGCCGCCGGCGATGAAGGTCAACGGCAAGATCTCGCCGATCACCCAGACCCCGCTCACGCCGCAGCAGAGCCGCGACCTGGTGCTCAACGTGATGACCCCGGCGCAGCGCGAGGAATTCGAGAAGACCCACGAGTGCAACTTCGCCATCGGCCTGTCCGGTGTCGGCCGCTTCCGTGTCAGCTGCTTCTACCAGCGCAACCAGGTCGGCATGGTGCTGCGTCGCATCGAGACGCGCATTCCGACCGTGGAAGAGCTGAGCCTGCCGCCGATCATCAAGACGCTGGCGATGACCAAGCGCGGCATCATCCTGTTCGTCGGCGCCACCGGCACCGGCAAGTCGACCTCGCTGGCGGCGATGATTGGCTACCGCAACCACAATTCGACCGGCCACATCATCACCATCGAAGATCCGATCGAATTCGTGCACAAGCACGAGGGCTGCATCATCACCCAGCGCGAAGTCGGCATCGATACCGACAGCTGGGAGGCTGCGCTGAAGAACACCCTGCGCCAGGCGCCGGACGTGATCATGATTGGCGAGGTGCGCACCCGCGAAGGCATGGACCACGCCATCGCCTTCGCCGAAACCGGCCACCTGGTGCTGTGCACGCTGCATGCCAACAATGCCAACCAGGCGATGGACCGCATCGTCAACTTCTTCCCGGAAGACCGCCGCAACCAGCTGCTGATGGACCTGTCGCTGAACCTCAAGGGCGTGGTCGCGCAGCAGCTGGTGCCGTCGCCCGATGGCCGCTCGCGCAAGGTGGCGATGGAGATCCTGCTCGGCACGCCGCTGGTGCAGGACTACATCCGCGACGGCGAGATCCACAAGCTGAAGGAAGTGATGAAGGATTCGGTCCAGCTGGGCATGAAGACCTTCGACCAGAGCCTGTTCGAGCTGTACCAGGCCGGTGAGATCAGCTATGAGGACGCGCTGCGCTACGCCGATTCGCAGAACGAAGTGCGCCTGCGCATCAAGCTCAGCCAGGGCGGCGATGCGCGCACCCTGTCGCAGGGGCTGGACGGGGTGGAGATCTCCGAGATCCGGTGATCCACCGATCTGTAGAGTCGAGCTTGCTCGACTACAGGAACAGTCGAGCAAGCTCGACTCTACGAGCACAGTCCGGGCGCGCGGGCGATTGATGAATTCCAGTCATGACCGACTGCCATCCCGTCGGTTCAATCCTGCGCCCGTGCAGGCGTATCGTCAGCGCTCCCCCTCTGGAGCACGACGATGCAGACACGTGAACTCGGCCGCAGCGGCCTGAAGGTTTCCGCCCTGGGCCTGGGCTGCATGGGCCTGAGCCATGGCTATGGCCAGCCGGTCGAGCGCAGCCAGGGCATCGCCCTGCTGCAGGCCGCCGTCGAACGCGGCGTGACGTTCTTCGACACCGCCGAAGTGTACGGCCCGTACACCAATGAAGACCTGCTCGGCGAGGCACTGGCGCCGTACCGCGACACGCTGGTGATCGCCACCAAGTTCGGCTTCAAGGATGCGCGCGTCGACACCGGGCTGGACAGCCGCCCGGAGAACATCCGGGCAGTGGCCGAGGCCAGCCTCAAGCGGCTGCGCACCGACCACATCGACCTGTTCTATCAGCACCGCGTCGACCCGAACGTGCCGATCGAGGATGTGGCCGGCACCGTGCGTGACCTGATTGCTGAAGGCAAAGTCGGCCACTTCGGCCTGTCCGAGGCCAGCGCGGCCACCGTGCGGCGTGCGCATGCGGTGCAGCCGGTCACCGCCGTGCAGAGCGAGTACTCGCTGTGGTGGCGCGAACCGGAGCGCGAGCTGCTGCCGACCCTGCAGGAACTGGGCATCGGCTTCGTGCCGTTCAGCCCGCTGGGCCGTGGCTTCCTGACCGGCGCGATCAACGCCGACACTACCTTCGACCCCAACGATTTCCGCAACACCGTGCCGCGTTTCGAAGTGGAGGCACGCCGCGCCAACCAGGCGCTGGTCGATCGCATCAGCACGATTGCCGCCGCACGCGGTGCGACCCCGGCGCAGGTGGCGCTGGCCTGGCTGCTGGCGCAGGCACCGTGGATCGTGCCGATTCCGGGCACCACCAAGATCCACCGCCTGGACGAAAACCTGGGCGCGGCCGCGCTGCAGCTGGCGCCGGAGGAACTGCAGCGCATCGCACAGGCGCTGGACGAAGTGTCGATCGTCGGCGAGCGCTACAACGCGCAGCGTGCCGCCCAGGCCAAGGGCTGACCACCCGGTGGGTGCGGACCATTGGTGGTGGGTGCGGACCGTTGGTGGTGGGTGCGGACCGTTGGTCCGCACTCATCAACTGGCCATCGGCCCACGCAGCGCATCAAGCACCGTGCGCATCGCCACGGTGACGTGGCGGCGCGACGGGTAATACGCGTAATAGCCGTCGAAATGCGGGCACCAGTCGTCCAGCACCGACTGCAGCCGCCCGTCGTCCAGCATCGGCTGCACCTGGTCTTCCGGCAGCCAGGCCAATCCGCTGCCGGCCAGCGCGGCGGCACGGGTCATGCCCATGCTGTTGAAGATCCACTGGCCACTCACGCGTACGCTCAGTTCGTTGCCGTCCTGGCCGAAGTCCCACGGCATCAGGCCGCCATGGGTGGGCAGGCGCAGGGTCACGCAGTTGTGCTCGGCCAGGTCGTGCGGATGCCGCGGTACCACGTGCTGGCGGAAGTAGGCGGGCGCACCGACCACGCGCATGCGCAGCGGCGGGCTGATCGGCACCGCGACCATGTCGCGTGCCAGGCGCTCACCCAGGCGGATGCCGATGTCGTAGCGTTCGGCAACGATGTCGGCCAGCCCGTAGTCGGCGGCCAGCTCCACCCTCAGCTCCGGATACTGCTGCAGCAACGGTGCCAGCCGCGGCCAGGCGATGTACTCGGCGGCATGGCCGGTGGCGTTGATGCGGATGGTGCCGGCCGGGCGTTCGCGGTACTCGGCCAGTGCGGCCAGCCCGTCCTCGATCTCGGCCAGGCGCGGGGCGAGCGTCTCCAGCAGGTGGGCGCCGGCTTCGGTGGTGGACACGCTGCGGGTGGTGCGGGTCAGCAGGCGCACGCCCAGGCGCTGTTCCAGGCCGCGCATGGCATGACTGAGCGCGGACTGGGAGACACCGAGCTGGGCGGCGGCCTTGGTGAAGCTGCCCACGCGGGCGACGTGGACGAAGGCCTGCAGGTCGTTGAGGTTTTCACGGGGCATGAGGGGATGATACGGCCGCCGGATTGAACGGCGCTGTCGATTTCCAGCGCCCCGGTTCGTTGTACCGGTACATCCAACAGAAGGAGCTTGTGCATGAGTACTGACACCACGCCGAAAGGCCCGGCCTCGTACTTCCCCTCCATCGAGAGGACCTACGGCCAGCCGGTGGCGCACTGGCTCGGTCTGCTGTCGAAGAAAAAGGGGCTGAAGCACATGGAACTGGTCAGCTTCCTGAAGAGCGAGCATGGGCTGGGCCATGGCCACGCCAACGCGCTGGTGGCGCACCATCTAGCCGGAAAAGGGTGATCCGCGGCCGGCCTGGCGCAGGGCGGGGTGCATTCAGCTGAACGATTTCATCTGCAACTGTCATGCAGATCGTGTCTAATACCGCTCCCCACCCGCTGTTCCCCCACCTGCATGTCCCTTGAATCCCATGGCCCCGCGCCGTGCGACGACGCTGACGGCCACCTGGTCACCGCCGGTCCGCTGACTCCGCCGCCCGACAGTGCCGGTACCACCGCCGACGAAAAAGCGCTGCGCCACTCGATCGCCGAGGACGTGCAGGGCATGGTGCTGGCGACGATGGTGGCCTCGCTGGGCCTGGCGATCTTCGCCAAGGGCGGGCTGATGATTGGTGGCATGGCCGGCATGGCCTTCCTGCTGCACTACGCGATGGGCTGGAACTTCGGCCTGGTGTTCGTGCTGGTCAACCTGCCGTTCTACTGGGTGGCACTGCGCCGCATGGGCTGGGAATTCACCCTGAAGACCTTCGCCGCGGTCACCGCCTGTGGCCTGCTGACCGACCTGTTGCCGCGCTGGATCGACTTCTCGCACATCAATCCGCTGTACTCGGCGATCGTCGGTGGCGCGTTGTCCGGCCTGGGCATCCTGTTCTTCATCCGCCATCGTGCCAGCCTCGGCGGCATCGGCATCCTGGCGGTGTACCTGCAGCGCACGCGCGGCTGGAGCGCAGGCAAGGTGCAGATGTCCTACGACGCCTGCCTGATGGTGGCGGCGTTCTTCGTGTTGTCGCCGTCGAAGGTGCTGTACTCGGCCATCGGCGCGGTGGTGCTCAGCCTGGTGCTGATGTTCAACCACCGTCCCGGCCGTTACATGGGCGTATGACGATTCGGCGGTAGTGCCGGCCGCTGGCCGGCAACACCTGAGGCCTTCGGAGGCTGCCGGCCAGCGGCCGGCACTACCTGGAGGCCTGCATCCACGGCGGCGACAGCGCCAGCAGCCGCGCCTGCACCGGACAGTCCGCCGCGTGCGCGCCGGGCAGGTAGCCCAGGCTCATCAGGAACTCGCCGGTGATCTCGCCACCGGTGAAGCGGAACGTCTTCTTGAACAGCTTCACCCAATCGGCCTTGCTGCGCGGGTGATGCGCGTCCAGCCAGCCGGCGAAGCTGCCGTGGCTGGCCCGCAGCTGCTGGATCACCTGCGCGTTGTGGATCGCCGCCAGTACCTTCAGCCGGTTGCGGATGATGCGCGCATCCGACAGCAGCCGCTCGATGTCCTGCTCGGCGTAGGCGGCGACACGGTCCACATCGAAGCCGTCATAGGCCGCGCGGAAGCCCTCGCGCTTCTTCAGGATGGTCTCCCAGCTCAAACCGGCCTGGTTGATTTCCAGCACCAGCCGCTCGAACAGTTCGCGCTCGTCGCGCTGCGGGAAGCCGTACTCGTTGGCGTGGTAATAGTCATGCACCGGGTGGCCCGGGGCGATGAGGCAGTATCCGCTCATGGGGCAGCCGCCTCCTCGCGGCCTTCGTCTTCATCAAGGGAAAGCTGTGCAGGCACGCCGAGCAGGCGCATTTCGGGCCAGCGCGGTGGCCGTGTTTCCAGCCGGCCCTCGCGCAGTGCGCGGGTCAGCGTCTGCGCCTCCGCGCTGCTGTGTCGTGGGAACGATACGCTTCCCGCCGAACGCCATGAACCGTCCTGCAGCACGTGCAGTGCGCAGTCGGGCGGCAGATAGGGCGAAATCCGGCACAGCAGCACCTCGTCCTGGCCATCATGATCGAGGTCGCGGCGCACCGCGAGGCATTCTTCATCGCGGTCCAGGCAGCGATCGGCACTGATTGCGCGGGACTGCAGCAGGGCCTGCCACCAGTCAGGGGCGGGGGCTGCACTTCCCTTGACCACGATGATGCGTGCATGCAGCTGGTCCAGCGAGCGCGGGGCAGAGGGGGCAGGCACATCGTGGCCCCAGCTGGGACGCGGCAGCGCTTCGGCAAGCACGCTGCGCGCGTGCGGGTCGGCAATGACGCCCGGCTGCTGCTGCAGTTCGCGCAGCGCGCGCACACCGCGTATCCCCAGTTCGTAGCGCAGCATGCTGGCATCGCCACCGGTGATCTGGTCGGGCTGTGCGCTCAGCCGCGGCAGCTGGCTGGCCAGGGTCAGCCGTATCGGGTCCAGCAGTGGCGAGCAGCCCAGCACCGCTACCGCCAGTACCAGCCCGCACATCCAGCGGTTGACCGGTTCCAGCCAATGCAGCCACCGGCCACGCCGCTGCAGCACGGCCAATGCATAACCCACGGCGTAGCCACAGATGAGCAGTGCCGTCGCCAGGCCCCAGAAACGCTCCACGGTCAGGCCATGCTGGCTCAGCCGCAGGCCGATGGCGTACAGCGCCAGCGCCGCATACACCGGCAGTGTCAGCAGGCCGGCGTCCACCAGTCGGCGCACCCAGCGCGGATAGACCGCGGTGTCGCCGTCGTGCTGGTAGACCGCATTGGCGAAGGCGATCAGCAGGATCGCCATGGCCAGCAGCAGGCTGGCCGCCGAACGGGTGCCCCACAGCGGCGCCAGGCCGGTGAAAGGGAGCGCGGACACGAACAGCAGCGCGATCAGCGCCAGCAGTGGCAACAACCCGCGACCGACCGCGAACAGCACCTGGCGGGTGATCTGGATGGCACGGTGCTGGGTGCGGCCGAGCAACAGCCCGAACCCGGCCAGCAGACCGGTGGCCAGAGCAAGGAACGCCGGCTGCTGGAACAACTGCTGGAAGAAGTCGACGCGAAGCAGGGTGAACAACGCCGCGCACAGCCACAGCAGTGCCCAGGTCAATCCGGTGAATGCGGCCGCCAATGCCAGCGTAAGCCCATTCTGCCAGGCGCGCTCGAACAGCGCGGCGTAGCTGGCATGCCAGTGCCCGTACTGCAGGCGGAACTGCCACCAGGGCAATGAGATGAACACGCCGATGCCCACGCAGATGGACAGCGGCATCAGCACCGGCGTCGGGTTGAGTCCGGACGCACCGCGCAGATTCCACCCCGCCCACGCCCCCAGTCCAAGGACCAGTAGCGACGCCAGCCCGGCATGCAGCCACAGGCGGCGGTCCTTGACCTCGACCACGGTCAAGGCCAGTGCCGAGGGAATGCTCAGCACCCAGACATACGCGCAGTAGCGCCAGACGCCATCGTGGACCGGCCAGCGCTCGGCCAGCTCCTGCAGTACATACAACGCCAGGCCCTGCAGCAGCGCGATCAGCACGATCATGCGGCGCGTGGCCCGGGCCAAGGGCACGTCCTGTTGCATGGGTCATCCTCCTTGAAAGGGCGCCATCCTAGCCGATCCCTTCGCGCCCGCGTCCCGGTCGCAGCGGGTAGAATGGGGCCATGCCTGTAACGCCGACCTCTCTCGCCGATCACCTGCTCGTCGCGCTGCCGTCGCTGCTCGACGCGACCTTTGCCCGCAGCGTCGCGCTGATCTGCCAGCACGACGAGAACGGTGCGATGGGCGTGCTGGTCAACCAGCCGTCCGAATACACCCTGGGCGAGGTGCTCGCGCAGATGGATATCGACACCGGCGATGGCGACCTGCAGGCCCGCGTGGTGCTCAATGGTGGCCCGGTGCACCCCGAGCGTGGCTTCGTCATCCATGACGACGCACGCGCGTGGGATTCCAGCCTGACCGTGGGCGAAGGCCTGTACCTGACCACCTCGCGCGACATCCTCGAAGCGATGGCGCGTGGCCATGGCCCGGCCAATGCCGTGGTCACCCTCGGCTGCGCCGGGTGGGGCGCCGGCCAGCTGGAGAGCGAACTGGCCGAAAACAGCTGGTTGACGGTGCCGGCCGATGCCGAACTGGTGTTCCAGCTGCCGCTGGAGCAGCGCTGGCAAGGCGCGGCTTCGCGCATCGGCGTCGATCTGTTCCGGCTGACCGATTACAGCGGCCATGTCTGAGCCGGCCGTCCCCGCTTCTGCCGCGCCTGCTCCTGCCATCCGCCGTGATGGCACCGTGCTCGGTTTCGACGTCGGCTCGCGACGGATCGGCGTGGCCATCGGCAGTGCGTTCGCGGCACATGCGCGCGCGGTGGCGGTGGTCGACGTGCACGGCAACGGGCCGGACTGGGCGTCGATCGAGCGCCTGCTCAAGGAATGGAAGCCTGATGGCCTGGTGGTCGGCGATCCGCTGACCCTGGATGGCCAGGACCAGCCCAACCGCAAGCGTGCGCAGGGCTTCGCCCGCCAGCTGCGGGAACGCTTCAAGCTGCCGGTGGTGATGATCGACGAGCGTTCCAGCTCGGTCGAGGCCGCCCGCCGCTTCGCTGTCGAGCGCGCCGAAGGGCGCAAGCGCCGCCGCGATGCGGCCGCCCTCGACGCCGTGGCCGCGGCGGTGATCATCGACCGCTGGCTGTCGTCGCCGGACGACGCCACCCCCATTCCCTGACTGCACGACTCCCGCCATGACTGCCCAGCAAATCGATGCCTCCGGACGCCTGCGCCACCTGCTGACCCTGGAGGGCCTGCCACGCGAAACCCTGCTGCAGCTGCTCGACCGGGCCGGACAGATCCGCGACGCCGCCGTGGGCCGCGTCGGCAACAAGCGGCACGTGCTGGCCGGTTCGGCGGTGTGCACGCTGTTCTTCGAGCCGTCCACCCGCACCCGCAGCTCGTTCCAGCTGGCCGCGCAGCGCCTGGGCGCCGACGTGCTGAACTTCGATGCCTCCACCTCGTCCACGCGCAAGGGCGAAACCGCCTGCGACACCCTGCGCAACCTGGAAGCGATGGGCGTGCGCGGCTTCGTGGTACGCCACCCCGATGATGGCGCCGTCGCCGCACTGGCTGAAGCGGCGGGCGAGGGCACCGCACTGATCAACGCCGGTGACGGCCGCAGTTCGCACCCGACCCAGGGCCTGCTGGACATGCTGACCCTGCGCCAGGCCAAGGGCCCGGATTTCTCGAAGCTGAAGGTGGTGATCGTCGGCGACGTGAAGCATTCGCGCGTGGCGCGCACCGACCTGCATGCGCTGCGCACGCTGGGCGTGGGCGAGATCCGCGTATGCGGCCCGCAGTCGCTGCTGCCGGACGACGAGACCTTGAAGGGCTGCGTGGTCGGCGATGATTTCGACGCGATGCTGGAAGGTGCCGATGCGCTGATGATGCTGCGCCTGCAGCGCGAGCGCATGGAAGAAGGCCTGGTGCCGTCGCTGGAGCAGTACCACGCCGAGTACGGCCTGACCAACGAGCGCCTGGCGCGCGCCGGCAAGGATGCTGCGGTGCTGCACCCGGGCCCGATCAACCGCGGCGTGGAAGTGACCGACGAGGTGGCCGACGGCCCGCAGTCGTGGGTACTGCGCCAGGTCGCCAACGGCGTCGCCGTGCGCATGGCCGTGCTGGAAACCCTGCTGGGCTGATCTGCCGGGTGGGTGCCAACCTTGGTTGGTACTGCTGGTGCGGTGGGTGCCAAGCTTGGTTGGCACTGCTGGTGCGGTGGGTGCCAACCTTGGTTGGCAATGCTGGTGCGGTGGGTGCCAACCTTGGTTGGCACTGCTGGTGTGGTGGGTGCCAACCTTGGTTGGCACTGCTGGTGTGGTGGGTGCCAACCTTGGTTGGCACTGGCCTACCCGGGCGAAGGTGACTTCCCGATGTTCAGGGAACATGCGCCCGCCCATGCTCCTCCGCATGAACAGCACCCGCCTCCTGCTAGGCCGTCATTCCAGTATCGGCCAGAGCTACGTCCTCACGACGAACGTGCATGGCCGGGCGGCTCTGTTCGCCAATGACGCCGTTGCGGTTACCGCCATGCAGGAGTTCCAGCGTCTGGATCTGGAAGGTCTGACCCATTCGATCGCCTACGTGGTCATGCCGGATCACGTCCACTGGTTGATGCAGCTGCGCGCGGCATCGCTCGACGTTGTCATGAAGCGCTTCAAGTCGCGTACGGCGGTGTACGCAAACAGGGTACTGGGCAGGGTAGGGCGCTTCTGGCAGTCCTGCTATCACGATCACGCGATCCGCTCTGATGAATCGCTGTACCGGCACGCAATGTATGTGATGGCAAATCCGATCAGGGCGGGGTTGGCAACGCAGCTTGGCGAGTACCCGCATGCCTGGTGCGAGTGGGAACTTGAAGGTTCCTGTGCCAAGGCGGAGTTCATGGGGGCGGACAGATAGTGCCAACCAAGGTTGGCACCCACCGAAAGCAGGTTCCAACCTTAGTTGGCACCCACCGAAAGCAGGTTCCAACCTTAGTTGGCACCCACCGAAAGCAGGTTCCAACCTTAGTTGGTACCTACCCAAACCAGGCTCCAACCAGGTTGGCAGCTACCAGAAGCGGCGGCTTACCGCTTCTGCGCGAACAGCCACGCCCACAGGGCCGGGTCGGCATAGGTGGCATCCCAGGCGTTGTGGTTGCCGTCGGGATACTCGGTATAGCGCACGTCGCGTGCGCGGGCGGCCTGGAAGGCACTGTGCAGCCTGCGGTCGTCGTCCGGCGGCACCACATCATCCAGTGCGCCGTGGAAGATCCAGATCGGTGCGTGCTGCAGGCGCTCGGCGATCACGGCATACGGATCGGACTCATGCGCGACCTGCTCGACAAACAGGGTTGGCCGCTTCGCGCGTGGAGCCAGCACAGCACCGCAAACCGGCACGATCGCGGCAAAGCGGTGGGGGTCGTCCAGCGCGATGTTCCAGCTGCCGTAGCCGCCCATCGACATGCCGGTCAGGTACTGGCGTGCCGGGTCGGCGCCGAATTCGGCGACGGTCGCGTCCAGTGCAGCCAGCGCCGTGCGGTTGTTGCGGCCACTCCATTCGGAATGACGCGGTGCCTGCGGAAACACCACCAGCGCCGGGAAATCCGGATGCTCGCGCAGATAGGGCCCCAGCCCCGAGTAGGTCTGCTTGACGCCATCGACGCCGCGTTCGCCCGAGCCGTGCAGGAACAGGATGACCGCTGGCCCGCCTTGCGTGGCCGCGCTACCCGCGGCGGAGGCGCGGGCGCCGGCAGGAATGAACACCTGGTAGTAGGTGGTCTCGCCATCCACCTTCACCGCGCGGCCCTCGAAATGCCCGCGCGCGTTGTCCGGCACCGAAGCGCAACCGGCGATCATCAGAACGGCCAGCAGCGGCAGCCAGCGCGACATCGAACGGACCATGGGACATCCCGAGGCAATGGGGTCACCTGCATCGTAGTCCGCGCGGGGTCAACGCGGCATCATGCGCCGCGTCACTGCGGGCGCGGGAAACTGGCGATGATGTCCAGCTGCTCCTGTGCTTCGGCATTGCCCTCAGCGGCGGCGGCCTGCACCTGCGCCATGTCCGGGTGCAGCACCACCAGCAGTGGGTTCTCGCAGACCGGGCAGTCGTACTCGGTAGCGTCCTCGTCCAGTTCCATCTCCATGCCGCGCGAGCTGCCCTTCCATTCGCAGGCCGGGCAGGTGTGCTGCTGGTCGCGCCAGCCGGGCTGGAAGTAGTTTTCGATCGTCGTCGCCATGGGGGATCCAGTTGGGATCGGGTCAGGGCCCCGCGCAGCGGGGATCCGACCCTGGGTTTGGAGTGGGCCGGAGCTCCGCGTTGCGGGGGATCCGGCCGGGCAGGGATCAGTGCAGCAGCACCAGGGTGGCGAGGCCGAGGAAGGTGAAGAAGCCCATCGAGTCGGTCACCGCGGTCAGGAAGATGCCGCTGGCCAGCGCCGGGTCGAAGCCGAAGCGTTTCAGGGTCAGTGGCACCAGCACGCCGGCCAGCGCGGCGAACAGCAGGTTGCAGGTCAGCGCGATGGCAATCACCGCGGAAAGCCCGGGCGAGTGGAACCAGGCCAGCACGATCAGCCCCAGCACCGAACCCAGCATCACGCCGTTCAACAGGGCGACCCGCACTTCCTTCCACAGCAGCGTGCGCGCGTTGGAGGCGCCCACCTGGCCCAGCGCCAGGCCGCGCACCATCAGTGCCAGCACCTGGGTACCGGCGTTGCCGCCCAGCCCAGCCACGATCGGCATCAGCACGGCCAGCGCCACCAGCTTGTCGATGGTGCCTTCGAAGTGGCCGACCACGCTGGAGGCCAGGAAGGCGGTGCACAGGTTCACCGACAGCCACATCAGGCGCCGGCGCATCGCGCGCCAGACCGGGCTGAACAGATCCTCGTCCTCGTCCAGGCCGGCGGCGCCCAGCGCCTGGTGCTCGGCCTGGCCGCGGATGATGTCGACCACGTCATCGATGGTGATGCGGCCGATCAGGATGTTGTTGTCATCCACCACCGGCGCGGAAATCCAGTCATGGTCGGAGAACTGGCGGGCGACTTCCTGGTCGCTCTCGCCGACGTCGATGGCCGGCTGCTCATCGTCGATCAGGCGGTTGATCGGGGTGGTGTCCTCATGGGTGACCAGCGCGGCGAGTGAGACCCGCCCGAGGTACTGGTGGCGGCGGCTGACCACGAACAGGTGGTCGGTGTGGTCAGGCAGTTCGCCGCGCAGGCGCAGGTAGCGCAGCACCACATCGACGTTGACGTCGGCGCGCACGGTCACCACGTCCGGGTTCATCAGGCGGCCGGCGCTGTCCTCGGGGTAGGACAGCACCTGTTCCAGGCGCTCGCGGTTCTCGCGGTCCATCGACTTGAGGACTTCGTCGATGACCGTGTCCGGCAGGTCTTCGACCAGGTCGGCCAGATCGTCGATGTCCAGGTCTTCGACCGCGGCGATGATCTCGTCCGGGTCCATGTCCGCGAGCAGGCTTTCGCGCACGTCCTCGCCGACGTGGACCAGCACCTCGCCGTCATCTTCCGGATCGACCAGGCCCCACACCACCTCGCGCTTGCCCGGCGGCAGCGATTCGAGCAGGTTGCCGATCTCGGCCGGGGCCAGGGTGTTGACCAGCCGACGCACCGGACCCAGCCGGCCGCTGTCCAGTGCATCGGACAGCATCCGCAGTTGGCGCGCAGTCTTGTCGTGGCGTACAGCTTCAGCCATCGCAGCTCCCGCGGGGATAAGAAAAGCCGCGATCCCGGCAAGGATGCGGCAACAGGGGTGTTCAGCGCGTCATTATCGCAAGGGGATGTTTCACTGCACAGTCCGGGGGGATCTGACCCCACGCGTGCCGGCCAGCGGCCGGCACTACCCTGGGTGCTCAGGGCGTATCGGCCACCAGTGCCAGCCAGCGCTCGATGGCGCGGCGGTCGCGCGCGGCCAGCAGCTTCGGCGCGCGAGCGCGCAAGGCACCCAGGTCGGCCTCGCGGATCGCACGGCGCACCTCCAGCAACGTACCGGGATGCAGGCTGAACTCGCTCAGGCCCAGCGCCAGCAGCAGTGGCGCCATCCGCGCATCGCCGGCCATCTCGCCGCAGACCGCCACCGGGATGCGGTGGCGCGCGCCGGTGTCGATCACCATCTGCAGCAGCCGCAGCACGGCCGGGTGCAACGGCGAGTAGAGCTCGCCCAGCGCCTCGTTGTTGCGGTCGGCGGCGAGCAGGTACTGCACCAGATCGTTGGTACCGATCGACAGGAAATCGACCAGATCGATGAAGCTCTCCAGCGCCAGTGCGGCCGCGGGGACTTCGATCATCGCGCCCAGCGGCACATGCTCGGACACCATATGGCCCTCGCCGCGCAGCTGTTCGGTCAGCTTGAGCATGCGCCGGCGCACCGCCAGCAGCTCCTCGCGGGTGCTGACCATCGGTACCAGCACGCGCAGCTTGCCGTAGGCCGATGCACGCAGGATCGCGCGCAGCTGGGTGTCGGCCACCTTCGGCCGCGCCAGCGACAGGCGCACGCCGCGCAGGCCCAGCGCCGGATTCTCTTCGTTGCTCAGGGTCAGGCCGGTGCGATCGGCCTTGTCCGCGCCCAGGTCGAGCGTGCGGATGGTGACCGGACGCCCGCTCATGCCCAGCGCGGCATCGCGGTAGGTCTGGAACTGTTCTTCCTCGTCCGGCAGTTCGTTGCGCTGCAGGAACAGGAATTCGGTGCGGTACAGGCCCAGCCCCTGCGCGCCCAGCGCATGTGCCTGGGTCACGTCCTCCAGCGATTCGGCGTTGGCGAGCAGGGCGATATCGATCTGGTCGCGGGTGCGGCTGGGCTTGCTGCGCAGGCGGCCCAGCTCGCGCTGTTCGCGCGCATGCTCTTTCAGCCGCGCGCGGTAGTCGCGCAGGTTGTCGGCCAGCGGGTTGGCGGTGATGCTGCCATCGGCGCCGTCGATGATCAGCACGTCGCCGTCGGCGATGCGGCTGAGCAGCTGCGGCACGTTGACGATCAGCGGCAGGTGCAGGCTGCGCGCCAGGATCGCGCTGTGCGACAGCGCGCTGCCGGCGGCGGTGACGATGCCGACCACGCCCTGGGCCTGCAGCTGCGCCAGTTCGGAAGGCGCGATGTTGTCGCAGACCAGGATCTCGCCGGCCAGGCCCTTCATCGCCGGTGGGCGTTCCGGTTGCAGGAAGGCGTGGATGCGGCCGATCACATGGTCGAGGTCGTCCATGCGGCTCTTCAGGTAGGCATCGTCCATGCCATCGAAGACCTTGGCCAGCCGGTCACGTTGCAGGCGCAGCGCATAGCCGGCGCTGTACGGGCCGCTGCGGATCAGTTCGTCCAGGCCATACAGCAGCTCGGGGTCGTCCAGCAGCAGGGCGTGCAGGTCGAGGAACTCGCCCACTTCCTGGTTCAGTGCGCCATGCAGGCGCTGGCGCAGCTCATGCATTTCCGTGCGCGCCGCATCCACCGCACGGTGCAGGCGGGCCAGCTCGGCCTCGACCTGGTGGATCGCGATGCGTTGCTCGGCTACTTCCAGTGCATGCGGCAGCCGCACGCGGGCGCGGCCCATGGCCGTGCCACGGGCAGCACCGTGGCCGGCCAGCAGCTGCACCGGCCGTTGGCCGGAGGGAAGCTGGCCGGCGCGTGCGCGTGGCACGCTCAGCTGTCCTCGTCGAAACGGCGTTCGAACAGGCCCACCACCGCCTCCATCGCGGCAGCTTCGTCCTCGCCGTTGATGCGCACGGTGACCGGGGTGCCCTGGCCAGCGGCCAGCAGCATCACGCCCATGATGCTCTTGGCGTTGATCTCACGGCCCTTGGCGGCCATGGTCACGTTGCAGCGGAACGGCGCCAGGGTCTGCACCAGCTTGGCGGTGGCCCGGGCATGCAGGCCCAGGCGGTTGCTCACGGTGAGTTCTCGTTCAAGCATCGTCGACTATCGCTCCATTACGGGTACCCGCCGCGGCTGTGGCGGGCAGTTGATCCAGTCCCTGTTCCGGATAATTCATCACCCGCAGCAACATCGGCAGGCTCAGCGCCGACACCCGGCGAACCGGGGTCCCCAGCCGGGCCAGCTGCCCGGCAAGGTTGGCGGGGCTGGCGCCGTACAGGTCGGTCAGGATCAGCACGCCATCACCGCCGTTGACCCGCCGCAGGGCGGCCGAGGCAAGCGGGAGCAGGGCGTCCAGGTCTGCGTCGAACGGTACTTCGAAAGCTTCGGTTTTCAGCGGCAATTGCCGCAGGAGCCGGGTCGCCACGTCAAGCAGGGCGGTCCCGACCCCGGGATGTGTTACGAGGAGAATGCCACAGGTCATTACCGCACGTTAACAGGTCAAGGTGAATCGGCGATAGCAGCAGGAGAGGGGCACTGTGTCCCGTATTCAGCGTTACCGGGGTCAGAGCCCTTTTCCCCTGGAAAAGGGCTCTGACCCCACGCGTTTTTCGATGCCTGACAGAAATTCATCCACGCATGGCGTGGATCTACCGTGTCGACCAAGGTCGACACCCACCAACAGCACACGGAATCTGTCAGAGGCGGGGCGGTGTGGGTAGGCAGGACCGTTGGCGCCATGGATGGCGCCATCGAGCCCCCAAGGACGGGTTCACGGCGTGTCCTGCCTACCCACACCGCCCTGCCATTCCACGGAATGCCGCTGTTGCTGTTGCTGCTGCCGGCCAGCGGCCGGCACTACCGCGGGTGCCGGGCGCAGTCCGGCCGTCCCCTCAATCCTGTTCGCGGTGGTACGTTGCCACGTCTTCCCAGCCCATTTCGCGCGCGTGGCGGGCCATGCGTTCGGCCAGGAACACCGAGCGGTGCTTGCCACCGGTGCAGCCGAACGCCACGGTCACATAGCTGCGGGTGCCATCGCCGAGCTTCGGCAGCCAGGTATCGAGGAAGTCCATCAGCTGGGCCAGGTAACGCTGCACGTCCGGTTGTGCTTCCAGGTACTCGCGTACGCCGGGCTCGCGGCCACTCAACGCGCGCAGCTCCGGGTCCCAGTGCGGATTCGGCAGCACCCGCGCATCGAACACGAAGTCCGCCTCGGCCGGCACGCCACGCTTGTAAGCGAACGATTCGAACAGCAACGACAGACGGGTGGCATGGTCCAGGGTGAACTCGGTGATGATCCGGCGCCGCAGCTGGTGCACGTTCAGCGCACTGGTATCGATCACCGTGTCGGCCTCGCGCCGCAGCGGGGCGGTCAGTTCGCGTTCGCGGGCGATCGCTTCGGGCAGCGACAGGCCCAGCTGGCTCAGCGGATGGCGGCGGCGGGTGTCGGCGTAGCGCTTGAGCACGGCTTCGTCGCTGGCCTCGAAGAACAGCACCTTCACTTCCACGCCGGCATCGCTGGCCAGCTGCCGCCAGTCGCCCAGCTGGCTCAGGTCCGCCTGCCCGCGCACGTCGATGCCCACTGCCAACCGGCGCGGTGCACTGCCGTCATGGTTGGCCAGCAGGCTGCGCACGAAGTCGGGCAGCAGATTGATCGGCAGGTTGTCCGAGCAGTAGTAATCCTGGTCCTCGAAGGTCTTCAGCGCGACGGATTTACCCGAGCCGGACAGGCCGCTGACGATGATCAGGGTCGGGGCGGAAGGGTTGACGGTGCTCATGGACAGGCTCTTCGAAAGGCAGGGGTCAGGGAGTTCGCCGTTCCAGCAGGTTGCTGTGGCGGGCGATGAACATCGCCGCAGGATCGATGCCCTTGGTGCGCAGGATATGCAGGCGGGTGGCCGCCTCGGTCAGCACGGCCAGATTGCGGCCGGGCATCACCGGCAGGGTGATCAGCGGCACATCCAGGTCCAGCACATGGCGGGTGCCGGAATCGCCGGTGAGGCGTTCGTAGCCATGCGGGGTGGGTTCGGTCATCGGCTTGGTCAGGTGCACGATCAGCCGAAGGTACTTGTTCTTCTTTACAGCGGTGTCGCCGAACATCTCGCGCACGTTCAGCACGCCCAGGCCGCGCACTTCCAGCAGGTCCTGCAGCAGTTCCGGGCAGGTGCCATCGAGCACGTCGGGGGCGATCTGGGTGAATTCGGGGGCATCGTCGGCCACCAGGCGATGGCCACGGCTGAGCAGTTCCAGCGCCAGTTCGCTCTTGCCCGAGCCGGCCTCGCCGGTGATCAGCACGCCGATGGAGTAGATCTCCATGAACACGCCATGCAGGATCACCCGCGGCGCCAGCGTGCGCGCCAGGTGGTAGGACAGGTGGTTGAGCAGTTCGTGGCCACGCTTGGGCGACAGCCACAGCGGCGTGCCGGATTCATCGGCCGCCGCGCGCAGGTCTTCCGGGCAGGGCTGGTTGCGGGTCAGCACCAGCGCCAGCGGATGCGACTGCATGATCTTTTCAATGGTTTCCCAGCGCTGGCGCGGTTCCAACGCATCCAGCCAGGACAGTTCCTCGGTGCCGAGGATCTGCACCTTGTTGGGGTAGATCGCATTGAGGTAGCCGGCCAGCGAGGGGCGCCGCGAGACCGTGTTGCCGGCTTCGAGTTCGCGTTTCTCGCCGGACTTGCCTGCGGCCCAGCGCAGACCCAGCCGCTCGCGCTGCTGTTCGAACAGTTCACGGGCAGTGATGCTGGTATTCATGCGGCACTCGCAGGCGGGGTCATGTCCAGCGCTGCACGCAGCGCCTGCGCATCGCGCGCATCGCGCAGCGCCTGGCGGATGTCCGGCGCGGAGAACAGCTCGGCCAGCTCGGACAGCAGCATCAGGTGCTGGTGGGTGTAATGGGCGGGGACGGCCATCGCGAACACCAGGTCCACCGGCTCGTCGCCACCGAAGTCGACCGGGCTGGCCAGGCGCAACAGGGCGCCGCGGGGGCGATCCAGGGTGGGCGCACGGCCATGTGGAATGGCGATGCCGTAGCCGATCGCGGTGCTGCCCAACGCCTCGCGCTGGCACAGGTTCAGGTAGATCTGTTCGGCATTGGCCTGGCGGCAGGCCAGCAACCCGGCCGCGGCCTGCAGGACGCTGTCACGGTCGGTGGCCGTGCAGAGCTGGGTCTGCACGGCCGCCAGAAGGTCAGTCAGGGGCATGTCTGCGGGGAACGGTGGCGATCAGCCGCCATTGTCGCCCACCGGCAGCGGTGCGTGCTGCTGTTTTTTCTCCTTGTGCTTGATCACCAGGCGGTCAAGCTTGTCCGCAAGCAGGTCGATCGCGGCGTACATGGTCTGGCCGCCGGCCTCGGCGTGCAGGGTCTGCCCCGGGATGTTGAGGCTGGCGTCGACGTGGTGCTCGGTCTTCTGCAGCTTGAGGGTCACCCGCGCTTCGCAGTGCTGGTCGAAGTGTTTTCCGATCCGGGCCAGCTTCTCCTCTACATAGGACTGCAGGGCCGGGGTGACTTCGACGTCTTTGCCAAACGTTTCGATGCGCATCGGGTTTCTCCTGTGTTCGGATGTGCCAATGAACCTCTCCGCCGGGCGCGGCGGCGCGTCAAGCGATTCTGACCCTTTCGTGCGAGGCGGAGATGTTCATGGCTTCACGATACTTCGCCACGGTGCGTCGCGCTACTGGAATTCCCGACGATTTGAGCAGGTCAGCCAGCTTGGCGTCAGAAAGCGGCTTGCGCGGGTTCTCGTCGTCGATCAGGCGCCGGATCATCGCCTGGATGGCCGTGCTGGACGCCTCGCCACCGCCCTCGGTATCGATGCCCGAGGCGAAGAAGGCACGCAGTGGCAGGGTGCCGCGCGGCGTGCGCACGTGCTTGCGGGCGATCGCGCGCGACACCGTGGATTCGTGCAGGCCGAGTTCGGCGGCGATCTCGCGCAGGGTCAACGGGCGCAGCGCCTGTTCGCCGAATTCGAGGAAGCCGGCCTGTTGCAGGATCAGGCTGCGCACCACCCGCAGCAGGGTCTCGCCACGCTGCTGCAGCCCCTTCAACAGCCAGCGCGCTTCCTGCAGCTGCGCGCGCAGGTAGCCGGCATCGGCCTCGCCACAACGGCGGATGAGCTGTTCGTAGCCACGGTGGATGACCACCTTCGGCCCGGCGTGGCCGGCCAGTGCCGCGCGCCAGACGCCGTTCTGCCGCCACACCACCACGTCGGGCACCACGTAGGTGTCCTGCGAAAGCGGTGCAATCTGCGTACCCGGGCGCGGGTCCAGCGAGCGCAGCAGGGCGACGGCGGTCTCGACCTCGGCCAGCGGCAGTTTCAGTTCGTGGGCGAGGCCGGCCACGCCACTGCGCGGCAACCGTTCCAGCGGGCCTGCGGCAATCTGTCGCGCCAGCGCCAGGCCGGGCGTGTCGCCAACCAGCACGTCCAGTTGCAGCTGCAGGCATTCGCCCAGCGTGCGTGCGGCCACACCGACCGGGTCGAAACGCTGGATGCGGTGGAGTACCGCGAGGATCTCATCTTCGTCGGCATGGATCGCCGGCAGCAGCGTCTCGGCGATGGTGGCCAGGGGCTCGCGCAGGTAGCCGTCTTCGTCGAGCGCATCGATCAGGGTGGCGCCGATGCTGCGGTCACGTGCCGACAGATGCGACAGGTGCAGCTGCCACAGCAGATGGTCGGCCAGCGTTTCGGTTTCAGCCACGCGCTCGGCGGCGCTGCCGGTGTCGTCGTCATCGTCGAAGCTGCCCCCGCTGCCAGCGGCGCTCCAGTCCAGTTCGGCAGGCGCCCAGTCGTCGCCATTGTCAACGCGTTCGCTGGGGGCTTCGCTGTCGTTGCCATCGCTGCCTTCGTTGGCGGCAGGGCCGTCGTTGCTTTCGGCCCAGTCCAGCAGCGGATTGCTCTCCACCGCCTGGGCGATCTCCAGCTCCAGTTCGGTGGTGGACATCTGCAGCAGCTTGATCGCTTGCTGCAGCTGGGGCGTAAGCACCAGCTGCTGTCCCAACGATGTCTGCAGCCGAGTCTTCATACCTGTGCCGAAAGGAAGAAAAGTGCCCCGGCGCCCGCAGTCACAGCTTGAAGGAATCCCCAAGGTAGACGCGGCGCACATCGGCGTTGTCCAGGATCGCCTCCGGCGAGCCCTGGGCCAGTACGGTGCCCTCGGCGAGGATATACGCGCGGTCGCAGATTCCCAAGGTCTCGCGCACGTTGTGGTCGGTGATCAGCACGCCGATGCCACGCTGCTTGAGGTGGGTGACGATGCGCTGGATCTCCCCGACCGAAATCGGGTCGACACCGGCGAACGGTTCGTCGAGCAGGATCAGGCGCGGCTGTGCGGCCAGTGCACGGGCGATCTCGCAGCGGCGGCGTTCGCCACCGGACAGGCTGGCACCGAGCTGGTCGGCGACGTGGCCCAGCTGCAGTTCGTCGAGCAGGCTGTTCAATTCGCGCTCGCGGCCGGCCGAATCCAGGTCTTCGCGCAGTTCAAGCACCAGGCGCAGGTTGTCGGCCACGGTCAGCTTGCGGAACACCGACGGTTCCTGCGGCAGGTAGCCCACGCCCTGCTTGGCGCGGGTGTACATCGGGTCGCCGGTGATGTCCTTGCCGTCGAGCACGATGCTGCCGGCATCGGCGGCGACCAGGCCGACGATCATGTAGAAGCAGGTGGTCTTGCCGGCACCGTTGGGGCCGAGCAGGCCCACCACTTCGCCGGCGTCGAGGGTCAGCCCGAAGTCCTTGACCACTTCGCGCTGCTTGTACTTCTTGCGCAGGCCCTTGGCGACGAGCATTACTTCTTGCTCCCCGCCGGCTTTGCCGGCGTGGTGGCCGGTGCCGCCTTCGGCGCTGCCGCCGACGGCTGCGCGGCCGGATTCTTGTTCTTCGGCGGGATGACGGTGCGCACGCGGCTGCCGTCACCACCGGAGTTCATTTCACCGCTGCGGGTGTTGTAGACCATGCGCTGGCCGGCGTTGGTACCGCGCGCGCTGGTGACCTTGTAGTTGCCGGTCAGGGTGATGATCTCGGTCTTGATGTCGTAGTCGATGCGATCAGCGACGGCGTCCATCCAGGTGCCGTCATCGAGCTGCTGCTTCATGGTGGCCTGCTTGCCGGTGAACACCGCGCGCACCGCCTCGCCATCCTTGAGGTAGATCTCGGCTTCGGACGAACGGATGTCCAGCGACCCCTGGGTGACGGTCACGCCCTGCGACAGCACGGTCTTGCCGTCACCGGTAAGCACGCCCGACTGGGCGCCGGAGTCGATGTTCATGTTCTCGTTGCGGTCGGTCGACTTGGCGAAGGCGGCGCCGGGAACAAGAAGAGCGAACGCGAATACGGCTGCTGCAAAGGGAATCTTCATCGGGGTCCGTTCTACCGGTGGGGCCTCCCGGGAGACCGGGGGCGGGTGGGTGGGCTGCCGGCCTTGCGCCTGTCCGGGGACGTCGCAGGTGGGCGGCGGAATCAGTGCCTGGGCGTGTAGCGGCCCTTGGACTGGCTGAGGAAATGATACGTGTTGTTCTTCGAATCCACCTCGAAGCCGACGCCGGACTGCTCCATGCCCGGGCGGGTCATGGTCACCAGTGCATCGGTGCGGGCGCGGCTTTCCTTGGGGAACACATCCAGGTGGTCGGTGCGGAAGGTCGTGGGCACCACGCCCGGGCCGGCCGGGCTGTCGCCGGCGACGTTGCCGCGCAGCTTCATCTCATCGCCCTTGGCGCTGAGCCAGCCGGTCTCCGAGCGCAGGGTCCAGTGCTTGCCATCCTTGTCCGGCATCTCGAACAGCGGGGTGGCGATGTTGATGGTCTGGTCGCCGCGCTGGCGCTCCAGCAGCGGCGCGCGCAGCGTGGTCGATTCCTTGCCCTGCTCGTCGAGGGCGACGATCTGGAAGTCGTGCAGCACGTAGTCCACGCCGACCTCCTCGCCGCCCTGTTGCGGGCCCTTGTCGCGGTTGCGCAACGCCGCCCAGCTGCTGAGCAGGGCCGCCAGCAGCAGGACCACGCCGAGCACGGTGCGCCAGTTCATCGCGGGAGCATTCATGCGCCGAACCTCGCCAGCACGGCATCGACGCGGCCCTGTGCGGCCAGCAGGATGTCGCACAGCTCGCGCGCGGCGCCGCGCCCGCCCTCGGCGCGGGTCTGCCAGTGCACGCGCTCGGCGATCCACGGATGGGCGTTGGCCGGCGCCACCGCCAGGCCGACCGCGCCCAACGGCGCCAGGTCCGGCAGGTCGTCGCCCATGAACGCCACCTGCTCCAGGCCGACCCCATGCTGGGCGCACAGCGCCTGCACGCTGGCCAGCTTGTCGCCCACGGCGATCTGGGTGTCGATGCCGAGGTCAGCGCCGCGCTTGAGCGCGGACTGGCTGTTGCGCGCGGTGATCAGCACGGGGTGGATGCCATGCTGTTGCAGCAGTTTCAGGCCCAGGCCGTCCTGCACGAAGTACGCCTTGCTCTCGTTGCCGTCCTTGTCGTAGTACAGCCGACCGTCGGTGAGGGTACCGTCCACGTCGAAGCAGGCCAGGCGGATCTCGGCCGCGGTGGCATGCAGGTGGGCAGGGAAGGCGGGCAGGGGGGACCAGGGCATCAGGGCAGCAGGCTCGGTGGGGACGGATGCGGCATTACAGACTGAATGGGGTCTACGGACTGTCGGTTAAACCACCCGCGCCCGCAACAGGTCATGAATGTTCAGGGCGCCGACGGCACGGCCCTGGCCATCAACCACGATCAGGCCGTTGATTTTCTGGGTTTCCATCTGCCGGGCGGCCTCCACGGCCAGCTGGTCGGCGCCGATGGTGCGCGGGTTGCGGGTCATCACATCGGCGATCTTCGCGGTGCGCACGTCCAGCGCGCTGTCCAGCGCGCGGCGCAGATCGCCATCGGTGAACAGCCCGATCAGCACGCCGTCGGCGTCGACCACGGCGGTCATGCCAAGCCGTTTGCGGCTCATCTCCACCAGCGCCTCGCTGAGGCTGGCCCCGGCCGGGACCTTGGGCAGGTCGTCGCCGGTGTGCATGACGTCGGTGATGTGCAGCAGCAGGCGGCGGCCGAGGCTGCCGGCCGGGTGCGAGCGGGCGAAGTCATCGGCGGTGAAACCGCGCGCATCCAGCAGGGCCACGGCCAGGGCATCGCCCATCGCCAGCGAGGCGGTGGTGCTGGAGGTCGGCGCCAGCGCCAGCGGGCAGGCCTCGGCCGGCACGCTCACGTCCAGGTGGACGTCGGCGGCGGCAGCCAGGCTCGACTGCGCGCGGCCGGTCATGGAAATCAGCACGTTGCCCTGGCGCTTGAGCACCGGCAGCAGCATCAGCAGCTCGTCCGACTCGCCTGAGTAGGACAGGGCCAGCACCACGTCATCCTCGGTGATCATGCCCAGGTCGCCGTGGCCGGCCTCGCCCGGGTGCACGTAGAACGCCGGGGTGCCGGTAGAGGCCAGGGTGGCGGCGATCTTGCGGGCGATGTGGCCGGACTTGCCCATGCCGGTGGCGACCACCCGGCCGCGGCTGCGCAGGATCGCCTGGCAGGCCTGCTGGAAGGGCTCGCCGAGGCGGGCGGCAACCGCATCCAGAGCCTGCTGCTCGATCTCGAAGACGCGACGGCCACTGGCGACCAGACTGGCCGGATCGACGGAACGGGGGGGCAGGGGGGACTCGGCCATGCGGACGCCACGCAGCGGAAGTAGAATGAGCGCTCATTTTATTAGGAAAGCCCGTTGGACGCTGACACCATCCGCAATCTGATCGAAACCGGCCTGCCGGGCGCCCGCGCCGACGTGCGTGGCGACGATGGCGTGCATTTCGAAGCGACCGTGGTCTGCGAGGCCTTTGCCGGCAAGATGCCGCTGGCCCGCCACCGGATGGTCTATGCCACCCTGGGCGACCTGATGGGCGGCGCGATCCACGCGCTTGCGCTGAAAACCGTGACCCCGGCCGAAGCCGGCTGAACCGCAGAAGATCCCGAATACATGGCCAAGATCGTTGTGACCGGCGGCGCTGCGCTGCACGGTGAAGTGAGCATCTCCGGCGCCAAGAACGCCGTCCTCCCCATTCTCTGCGCGACCCTGCTGGCCGATGCGCCGGTGGAGATCACCAACGTGCCGCACCTGCACGACGTGGTCACCACGGTGAAGCTGCTGGGCGAGCTGGGCGCCAAGGTCACCATCGACCAGGGCACGCTGTCGCGCGGCAGCGCGATCGTGGTCGACCCGCGTCCGGTCAACCAGCACGTTGCGCCGTACGAACTGGTCAAGACCATGCGCGCCTCGATCCTGGTGCTGGGCCCGCTGCTGGCCCGCTTCGGCGCGGCCGAAGTGTCGCTGCCCGGCGGCTGCGCGATCGGTTCGCGCCCGGTCGACCAGCACATCAAGGGCCTGCAGGCGCTGGGTGCCGAGATCGTGGTCGAGAACGGCTTCATCAAGGCCTCGGCCAAGCGACTGAAGGGGGGACACTTCACCTTCGACATGGTCAGCGTCACCGGCACCGAGAACGTGCTGATGGGCGCGGTGCTGGCCGAAGGCACCACCATCCTCGACAACTGCGCGATGGAACCGGAAGTGACCGATCTGGCGCATTGCCTGATCGCACTGGGCGCGAAGATCGAAGGCCTGGGCACTGCCCGCCTGGTCATCGAAGGCGTCGAGCGCCTGTCCGGTGGCCGCCACGAAGTGCTGCCCGACCGCATCGAAACCGGCACCTTTCTGGTGGCCGCGGCGATGACCGGTGGCAAGGTCACTGTGAACCGTGCGCGCCCGAACACCATGGACGCGGTGCTGTCCAAGCTGGCCGAGGCCGGTGCGAAGATCGAGACCACCGAAGATTCGATCACCCTGGACATGCAGGGCAAGCGGCCGAAGGCGGTCAACCTGACCACCGCGCCGTACCCGGCGTTCCCGACCGACATGCAGGCGCAGTTCATGGCGCTCAACTGCGTGGCCGACGGCGTCGGCGTGATCAATGAAACGATCTTCGAGAACCGTTTCATGCACGTCAACGAACTGCTGCGACTGGGCGCGGACATCCAGGTCGAAGGCCACACCGCCATTGCC
Organism: Stenotrophomonas maltophilia; assembly: GCF_047497515.2. GTDB lineage: Bacteria > Pseudomonadota > Gammaproteobacteria > Xanthomonadales > Xanthomonadaceae > Stenotrophomonas. Next base: position 138,368 of record NZ_JAXAXL020000010.1, on the reverse strand, counting down.
CGCGGCCACGAGCGCCTGAGCGGTGCACCGGTGATGGCCACCGATCTGCGTGCGTCGGCATCGCTGATCCTGGCCGGCCTGATGGCTGACGGTGACACCACCATCGACCGCATCTACCACCTTGATCGTGGCTACGAGAACATCGAAGAGAAGCTGTCTTCGCTCGGCGCCACCATCCGGCGCGTGCCATGATCCTGCGCGGGAAATTCAGCCCGCGTCGCAAGGCGCTGCTGGCGCTGGTGTTGATCGTGCTGGCATGGCTGGGTTACGCCTGGTACGCCAACATCGCCATCACCCAGGGCATCGAGCAGAAGGACATGGACTGGAACGGCGACGGCACGGTCTCGCGCGACGAGATCATCCAGTCGTTCTACGCGGTGTCGGTGAACGACAGCCAGGACGGCAGCCGGCATTGCCGCACCTTTGTCTGGCGCGGCACCGGCGAGCAGATCCGCGTGGACTGCCGCACCGAGTTCAAGCCTGCGGAAGAAGCGAAGAAATAAAAAAACGCCCGCGAAAGCGGGCGTTTTCCTTGCGGGACGTGAATCCACGCATGGCGTGGATCCACTGGGGTCGGGATTTGAAGTAGATCCACGCCATGCGTGGATGACGTGCATCCGCGATCAGTTCATCGCCCGGATGGTCAGGTCCAGCGCATCGCGGCCACCCTCGCGCTGCAGCATGCGTGCCGGCACCGGGAACTCCGGCACGATCCACGCAATCAGCTCCTTGTTGCCGTCGGCACGCGAGACCTTGGTGGCTTCGTAGCTCTTGCCGGCAACGGTGATCGATTCCTTGCCGATCACGCGGTAGGTCATGTTCTTGATGCGCCCCTCGTCGACCATGCGGTAGGTGAGCGGCTTGCCGGCGGCCAGATCGCGGGCGATCGCCAGATTGATCAGCAGGGCGTCCATGTCACCGGTCTTCAGCGCGATCGGGCCGGCGCGGTCCGGCTTGATATCACCCGTCCAGGTGGCCTGGTTGCTGGTCCAGTTGTAGTTGGCCTGCACGTTGCGCTTCTTCACCAGCAGTGCCGAACGATCCTGGCTGCTGAGCGGGCGCAGCTGGCCGCGCACTTCCTCGAACACGGTGCTCTGGCTGAGGTCGGCCAGCTGGTTCTTCACCTGCAGGCTGTAGCGCCACTTGTTGGCGCCTTCGCTGGCCAGGGTCATCGTGCCGTTGGCCTGCATGCCCATGTAGCTGGCCAGGTAGTCGGCCTTGAACGGCTCCAGGGCCATCGCGGGCAGGCTGGCCACGGTCAGCGCGGCCGCGGCGATCCAGGTCAGGGGGCGGGTCAGGGTGCTCATGCTCAGACTCCTTGGTATTCGATCAGGCGGAGGTCGACGCGGTCTTCGCCGTCTTCGCGTTGCAGGATGCGCACCGGGGTAGGGACACCGTTGGCGATCCAGAGGATGGTTTCGTTGTTGCCGCCGTTGGTCCGGTAGACCCGCAGCGCGTTGTAGGACAGGTCGCCGACCTCGACGTTCTCGGTCTGCGGCGCGGCCTGGTATTCATGCTGGCGGACCTTGCCCATGTCCACGTAGCGGTAATGCATGCTGGCGCCCGGACGGGCATCGCGCATGATCGCCAGATTGATCAGCAGCGCGCTCTGGTCGCCGGGCTGCAGCGGGATCGGCTGCGCGCGGTCCTTCTTCACATCGCCGGTCCACTGTGCGGTTCCGGCCTGCCAGTTGTAGGTGCCGACCGCCTTCTTGCCCAGGAACAGGCCCTTGCGCACGGTGCTCTGGCTGAGCGGCGCATAGGTACCGCTGCGCTCTTCGAACACGGTGCTCTGCTCGATGTTCAGGCCCAGCACGCTGGCGAAGCCGCGGCGACCCACCACCTGCATATCGACCCGCCACTGGCTGCCGCCGGTGTGGGTGACCTGCATGCTGGCGTCGCCGGCTTCCTTGCCCTTGTAGAAGGCCTGGTAGGTGGCGGTGAACGGCTGCAGGGGCGGCGGCTCCCAGGCCAGCGCGGGCAGCAGCGGTGCCGTGGGCTCGTTCGGTGGCAGCGCGGCGGGCGCCGGTGGCGGCGAAGCGGCAGGCGCCGGCGCCTGGCTCCAGCCCACGCCGGGAAGCACGGCCAGCGACAGCAGCAATGACGTGGACAGCAGGGTCGTGGTCTTCATGGAGTGCGGGGGCTGCGGGAGGAGGCAGGATGCCAGCCCCGCAGTCAGCGGGGCGTGTGCAAGCGGGTTACCGGTTCAGGTTTCCGGCGCAATCTAGGGCCAACGGGCTAAACAGGGGGTGACCGTCCAGCCAGGGCTGTCCGTCCCGTTCAGCCAGGCGGCCGGCACACAGCAGTTGCAGGGTGGCGATCAGCAGCGGGTGCTCCACCGCCAGCACGCGTTCGGCCAGCGCCTGCGCGTCGTCACCGGGCTTCACCGGCACCCGCACCTGCGCCAGCACCGCGCCGGCGTCCAGCTCCGGCACCACCAGGTGCACGCTGGCGCCATGCTCGGCATCACCGGCCTGCAGTGCCCGCGCGTGGGTGTCCAGGCCCTTGTGCAGCGGCAGCAGCGACGGGTGGATGTTGACCAGGCGGCCGTCGAAACGCTGCACGAAGGCAGCCCCCAGGATGCGCATGTAGCCGGCACAGACGATCCAGTCCGGTGCGGACGCCTGCACGGCATCGCCCAGCGCCTGCTCATAGGCGGCGCGGTCGCTGAATTCCTTCGGCGCATGTGCCCAGCGCAGGGCGGGCGCCACCCGTTGCAGCGCTGCGGCACCGGGACGGTCGGAGAACACGCCGACGACCTCGGCCGGCAGGCGGCCAGCACCGATCGCGTCGAGGATGGCCTGCAGGTTGCTGCCACGGCCGGAGGCCAGTACTGCAATGCGAGCGGTCATGCGACCACCGCGCCGCCCGGTTCGGCGAAGCTGGCGGCAACATCCGCGCGCAGCAGCACGATCAGGGCGTATACGCCCAGCGCGATGCCCAGCGCACCGCCCAGGCAGGCGGCACCGGCCGCCACCAGGCACAACGTGCGCTGGCGGCGCTGCCCCAGCCGGTTCGCGGCGGCCAGGCTGAGCGCGCCCAGTGCGCCGATGACCAGTGCCGCGACGGCGAGGATCACCGCCAGCAGCACGGGCGGCATGCCTGCGGTGGGGTTCTGGCTTTCGCTGATGTAGCCGCCCATCGCGGCCATCAGCAGGACAACGGACAGCGCCAGCTGGATGCCGCCGTAGACGTAGAACAGGATCCTGAGCGTGTGCAGGTGGCCACCGATCTGGAGCGCGGTCCAGCCTGGCGGCACATTCAACGGGGGCGGGACGGATGCCATGGGAATCTCAGCTGCGGGAAGGGGCGTCGGCTTCGAAGGCCGCCTTCACCTGCGGACGCAGCAGGATGATCAGGGTGAATACCCCCAGCACCGTGCCGACCGGTGCGAACAGGCAGGCCAGGCCGGCCACGATCAGGCACAACAGGTAGCGGCGTCGGCGTGCCAGGCAGCGTCCGGCATAGGCGACGAATGCACCGAGCGTCACGCCACCGAACACGATGAGGCAGCCGATGATCGTGAACATCCAGCCGAACAGGCGCTGCTCGGCCGGTGACGAGGGCTGGCCACCGGAGTTCATCGGCAGGTGGCCGGTCAGGGCGCTGATGCCCAGCACGATGTGGATGATGAAGATCAGCGAGAACAGCGCAATCAGTCCACCGACCACGTAGTGCGCGATGGACAGCATGCGCAGGTGGTCGGCATCCTGCGCGCTGAACGCCGGTACCGGCGCCAGGGGCGGCGGCACCGGGGTGGGCGTCAAGGGGGGCGTTGCGTCCATGCGGGCTCCTGGTTGCCGGGCTCAGCCGATGTGGACGCGCTCGGCGCCTTCGGCGGTGACCACCTGGCCGATGGTCCAGTGCTCCAGGCCCTGCGCCTTGACCGCCTCGGACACGGCAGCGACCTGGTCCGGTGCGACGATCAGCACGAAGCCGATGCCGCAGTTGAAGGTGCGCCACATCTCGCTGTCGGCCACCGCGCCTTCCTTCTGCAGCCACTGGAACACCGGCGGCAGGGTCCAGGACGACGCCTGGATGTCCAGGCCGAGGCCTTCGGGCACCACGCGGATGATGTTCTCGGTCAGGCCGCCACCGGTGATGTGGGCCATGCCGTGGATGGCCTCGCCGTGCGACTTCAGCAGCGACAGGATCGGCTTGACGTACAGGCGGGTCGGCGCCATCAGCGCATCGACCAGCTTCACGCCGCCTTCCAGCTCCAGCTCGGCCGGGCGGCCAGCACGGTCGTAGATGCGGCGCACCAGCGAATAGCCGTTGGAGTGCGGGCCGGACGAGGCGATGCCGATCAGCACGTCACCGGCGGCGACGCTGGCGCCGTCCTTCAGCTCGCTCTTCTCGACCGCAGCGACGGTGAAGCCGGCCAGGTCGTACTCGCCCGGGGCGTACATGTCGGGCATTTCAGCGGTCTCGCCGCCGATCAGCGCGCAGCCGGCCTCGGTGCAGCCGTTGGCGATGCCGCCCACGACCGCTGCGGCGGTGTCGATGTCCAGCTTGCCGGTGGCGAAGTAGTCCAGGAAGAACAGCGGCTCGGCGCCCTGCACCAGCACGTCGTTCACACACATGGCGACCAGGTCGATGCCGATCGTATCGTGGCGGTTCAGCTGGTGGGCCAGCTTCAGCTTGGTGCCCACGCCGTCGGTACCCGACACCAGCACCGGCTCGCGGTACTTGTTGGACAGGTCGAACAGGGCGCCGAAGCCACCCAGGCCGCCCATCACTTCCGGGCGGAAGCTGCGCTTGACCAGGGGCTTGATCCGCTCGACCAGCTCGTTGCCGGCGTCGATGTCGACACCCGCATCACGGTAGGTGAGGGGGGAGGGGGCGGAAGACGGGCTGTTGGTCACGGGCGTCGGCGCTGGCAGGGGTTGAACGGGCGATTTTAACAGGCCGCATTGGCGCAAAGTCCGTATTCGGGCAACAATTCCCCCCGGATACGTCGAGCCAATGGATGTCCTGATGCGCCGCAGCCTGATTCTGACCCTGCTCATTGCCCTGAGCCTGCCGGTGGCCACGATGGCCCAGAGCGGCCTGCGCACCGAGGGGGATGTCGCCACCGCCACCGGCGCGTACGAGGCCGAAGTGCCCGTCAACAGCCAGGCCGAAGCCGATCGCAACGGCGCCCTGGCCCGCGCGCTGAGCGTGGTTCTGGGCAAGTTGTCCGGCGATCGCAGCGTGATGTCCCGCCCCGGCGTGGTGCAGGCACTGCGCAATGCCAAGGATTACGTGGCCAGCTACGACTACAAGCAGGACCAGAGCGTGAGCGCCAGCGGTGCTCCCAGCTTCCGTACCCTCCTGGTGGCGCGCTTCCGCGAGGATGACGTGGATTCACTGGTGTCGGCGCTGGGCCTGCCGCTGTGGCCGCAGCCGCGGCCGAAGCCGGTGCTGTGGCTGGCCGTCGATGACGGCAGTGGCCCGCGCCTGGTCAGCGTGCAGCAGGCCAATGCCGCCCGCCCGCTGCTGAACCGCGCCATCGAGCGTGGCTACAAGCTGGGCCTGCCCAGTGGCGGCGCCGCCGAACAGGCGCTGGCCGGGGCCATCTGGCGCCAGGACAGTGCCGCGGTGGCCCGCGCCTCCTCGCGCTATTCGCCGCCGATGCAGCTGATCGGCAAGCTGTACCGCGCCAATGGCGGCTGGCAGGCGGACTGGGTGTTCGTGGACAACGGCCGTGAACTGAACAAGTGGACCAGCAAGGATGCCAGCGCCATGCGCGCGATGGCTGCCGGTGCCGATGGCGCCGCCGACGCGCTGGTCAAGCGTTACGCCAAGGCCGGTGTCGCGACCGGCCAGGCCGGGACCTACCGCGTGGTGGTGACCGGCATCAACAGCGCCGACGACTACCTTCGCCTGGCCGCAGGCCTGCGCGACGTGCCGGTGGTGCGCAACGTCACCCCGCTGCACGCCTCGGCCGGCCAGCTGGAGCTGAGCCTGGAGATGACCACCGGCCTGGCCGGCTTCAACCGCATGCTGGGCGACAACGGCGTGCTGGTGCCGAGCGCGCCGCTGCCGGCCCTGCCCACCCCGATCGATGACACCACCGGTACTCCGGTCGCCGCGCCGGTCAGCAACGAGTACCGCCTGCGATGACCCTGACCCCGGAAGCGGAAATCGCGCAGTTCCTGCGCCGCCTGAAGTACATCCTGTTCGCCGGGCTGGTCGGCTGGGTGGTGTGGCTGCTGGCACCGATCCTGACCCCGTTCGTGCTGGCGCTGGCGCTGGCCTGGCTGGGCGACCCGCTGGTGGACCGCATCGAGGCCACCGGCCGTTCGCGCATGACCGGCGTGGTGCTGGTGTTCGCCGCGATGGTGCTGGTGATCGTGGGGTTGCTGCTGGTGCTGGTGCCGATGATCGAGCGCCAGATCACCACCCTGATCGCGGCCGCGCCGCAGGCGCAGGCGTGGCTGATGGAAAAGGGGATTCCCTGGTTCGAGCAGAAGACCGGCCTGGAAGTGATGCAGTGGCTCGACCCGGACCGCCTGATCGAATGGGTGCGCAGCCACTGGCAGCAGGCCGGCGGCTTTGCCACCACCTTCATGGGCTACGTCTCGCGCTCGGGTTTTGCGATGGTGACCTGGGTGGTCAACATCCTGCTGCTGCCGATCCTGGCGTTCTACTTCCTGCGTGACTGGGACAAGCTGGTCGAGCGCGTGGCCTCGGTGATCCCGCGCAACCACATCGGCACCATCAGCGCGCTGGCGCGTGAGTCCAACGAGGTGCTGGGCGCGTTCATCCGCGGCCAGTTCCTGGTGATGCTGGCGCTGGGCGTGATCTATGCCGGTGGCCTGTCGCTGGTCGGCCTCAAGCTGGGCCTGCTGATCGGCCTGATTGCCGGACTGATCAGCTTCATTCCGTACCTGGGCGCCACCACCGGCATCCTGATGGCGGTCGTGGCCGCGCTGGTGCAGGCACAGGGCTTCGACCTGAAGCTGCTGATCCTGGTCGGCGTGGTGTTCACCGTCGGCCAGCTGCTGGAGAGCTACGTGCTGACCCCGCGCATCGTTGGCGACAAGATCGGCCTGCACCCGGTGGCGGTGATCTTCGCGGTGATGGCCGGTGGCCAGCTGTTCGGCTTCCTCGGCATGCTGCTGGCGCTGCCGGTGGCCGCGGTGACCAACGTGCTGCTGCGCTATGCCCACCAGCGCTACCGCCAGAGCGAGCTGTACGTGGGTGAGAAGCCGGCGATCGTGCTTGATGGCGTGGTCGACCAGCCTCATATCATTGTTCCGGATGACAAGGGCCTCGACCTGAAGTGATGGGTGTGCCGCAACTGCCGCTGGCCCTGCATTACCCGCGGGACCAGCGCCTGGAAACCTTCATCGGCGCGCCGGATGGCGCGCTGGCGCAGCTGCGCGCGATCGCAGTCGGCGCCAGCCACGATTGGGTCTACCTGGAAGGTGCGGCGGGTACGGGCAAGACCCATCAGGCGCTGGCGATGTGTTCCAGCGCCGAACAGGCCGGCCGCCTGCCGACCTACGTGCCACTGGCGAGCGCCGCCGGCCGCGTGTGCGCGGCGCTGGACGGGCTGGAATCACGTGAGCTGGTGGCGTTGGATGGCCTGGATGACGTGGCCGGTCATCGCGAGGACGAGATCGCACTGTTCGACTTCCACAACCGCGCGCGCGCTGCGGGGGTGACGGTGCTGTACACGGCGCAGAAGGCGCCGGAAGAACTGGGCCTGCTGCTGCCGGACCTGCGTTCGCGGCTGGGCCAGTGCGTGCGCGTGCTGCTGCAGCCGCTGGACGAGGAAGGCCGCGCTGCGGTGCTGCGTGAGCGCGCGCTGCGGCGTGGCCTGGCGATTGACGAGGCGGCCATCGAGTGGCTGCTGTCGCACACCGGGCGTGAGCTGGGTGGGTTGATCACGCTGCTGGATTGGCTGGACCGTGAATCGCTCGCGGCGAAGCGGCGGATCACCGTGCCGTTCCTGCGCCAGGTGCTGGAAGAAGGCCGGCCGCGCTACTGAGGGTGGGGTTTGTTTGCAGGGCTGCCGCCCTGCACCCGCGGTAGTGGGGGGCGGGGGG
>NZ_JAXAXL020000010.1:8460-130322 GCF_047497515.2 Stenotrophomonas maltophilia | reverse complement strand
GCGGTAGTGCCGGCCGCTGGCCGGCAACTTCAAGAGCGACGTCAAAAGCTGGCTATCCGTGGGATGTCGGGGTGGGTCCGGTTGCGGGGGACGCTGCAAGTACGTCCATGTAAGCTCGGTCGCCGCATCCATGCGGCTCACGCCCCCGCAACCGGACCCACCCCGCCTTCGACAGATTCCTGCGATCTGCCGGGACTTCGTACTGCACTGCAGTTGGTGGATGTCGACCTTGGTCGACGCGTGTCTTGCTTGTGGTGGGGGACGACCTTGGTCGACACGGTAGATCCACGCCACGCGTGGATGAGCTTTCGCTTCGTGAGCGATGCGACCCGCTTTTGCTTTTCTTTTTCTTTTCCGTGGCTGGACGACCACGGAAACTGTCAGGGGCCGGGCGGAATGCGGGCGCGGGGGTGTCCGCGGCATGGATGCCGCGGCCAAGCCCCCAGGGACGGGTTCACGGCGTCCCCCGCGACCCCACCCCGCCCGGCCAAGCGCGGCTTTGCAGTCGAGCAAGCTCGACGCTACCGATCATGCGACCCGCCACGAGGGGCTCAGCCGTTCGCCGCCAACTCAACATCCAGCGCACGCAGCCGATCCACCGTCCCGACATCGGTCCATCGCCCACGATGGTGCTGCCCGGTCATCAACCCCTGCGCCATGAAGTGCTTCTGCAGCGGCACCACCGAGAACTTCGGCGGCCGCCGCTCGCTGCCCGGGTCATCACCGATCACCGCGCGCCAATCGGCCACGATCGAAGGGCGGTATACACCGATACCGGCATAGGTCAGGCACGGGCCTTCGCGGTCGTGATGCAACACGCCCTGCGCGTCGAGGCGGTAGTCACCGTGCGGGTGCTGCACCGGATTGTCGACCAGCACCAGATGCGCCTGGCCCTGCGGCTCGCGCGGCAGCGTGGCGAAATCGAAATCGGTCGAGATATCGCCGTTCACCACCAGGAACGGCGCATCACCCAATACCGGCAGTGCGTTGAGGATGCCGCCGCCGGTTTCCAGCGGGGTCGGTCCTTCGTACATGAAATGCAGGTGCAGGCCCCACTGGCTGCCATCACCCAGTGCTGCCGGGAACTGCTCGGCCAGCCACGCGGTATTGACCACCACCTCGCGCACACCGAGCGCGGCCAAGCGCTCAAGATGCCAGACGATCAGTGGCTTGCCGGCCACGTCCAGCAGCGGTTTGGGCGTATGCAGGGTCAGCGGGCGCATGCGCTCGCCGAGGCCTGCGGCAAAGATCAGCGCCTTCATCGGGCCACGCGCATCGGAGCGGCCAGCTCGGCCAGCGCCGGCTTGATGCGGTCTTCCAGCAGCTGCTGCAGCGGTGCCAGCTCGCGGTAGCGTGGCAGCACTTCATCCAGGTAGCCGATGAAGCGCGGCGCGTCGTCCAGGTAGTGGCCCTTGTTGTCGCGGTAGCGCAGGCGGCAGAACAGGCCGAGGATCTTCACGTGGCGCTGGATGCCCATCCAGTCGGCATCGCGCAGGAAGGTGGCGCGGTCGGGCACCGGCAGGCCGGCAGTACGTGCGCGCTCGTGATACTGCGCCAGCCATTCGTCCACGCGCTGCAACGGCCAGCTCAGGAACGCATCCTTGAACAGGCTCACCGCGTCGTAGGCGATCGGACCACGCACCAGGTCCTGGAAATCCAGCACGGCCGGGCCGTTGTCGACTGGCATCAGGTTGCGTGGCATGTAGTCACGGTGGGTCATCAGCTGGGCCTGGCCGAGCGCGTTGTCCATCAGCCGGCGGTGCACCCGCTGCAGGCCTTCGATCTCACCGCAGTCCAGTTCCAGGCGCAGGTGACGCTGCAGGAACCACTCGTCGAACAGGCCGGCATCCCGCTGCAGCAGCGCTTCGCCGAACTGGCCGAAGTCGGCCGGCACCGGGATCGCCTGCAGGCGCAGCAGCTGTTCGATGGAGCGGCCGAACCACTCATCGGCATTGCGCTCGTCGAGGATCTTCGCCAGGGTCGGGCCGCCAAGGTCTTCCAGCAGCAGGAATCCGGCGTCCAGGTCCTGCGCCAGCAGTGCAGGCACGCGCAGGCCGTGGTCGAGCAGCAGGCCGCGCATGCGCAGCCACGGCCGCGGATCTTCCAGCCCTGGCGGCGCGTCCATCACGATGTGGCTGCCGCGCGCGCTGGTGGTGCGCCAATAGCTGCGCATGCCGGCATCGACCGAGGCGCGTTCGACCACGGCGTTGGCATCATCCAGCTGGATACGGGCCCACTGCAGGCGCTGCGCGCTGCGCTGGGGATCGGAGGCGGGTTCGGTCATGCAGGCATATCCGGGCGCGCCGGGCGCGCCAACGTCGGGAGCAGAAAGGAAGGGAGAATCAGCGTCAGCGACGACCGCTGAACAGGCGCAGGATCGCGAGCACGACGACCGCGCCGAGCACGGCACCGAGGAAACCAGCCGGTTCGCCGGGGGCGTACCAGCCCATGTACTGGCCGAACCAGCCGGCCAGCAGCGCGCCGAGAATGCCCAGCACGATGGTCAGCAGGCAGCCCATGCGGTTGTTGCCGGGCATGAAGAAGCGCCCAAGCAGGCCGACGAAAAAGCCGACCAGGATGATGTAGAGCCAGCTGCTGCTGCCGAACAGACCATTCATGTGCATGCGTTCCGCTAAGGGTGGACGCAGCCTAGCAAGGCCAGGCTGCGTCCGTCACGGGCGCCGGATCAGCAGCAGCCGTGGTCGCCGTGGCGGGTGCCGCTGTCGGCGGCCACCGGCGAACCGCTGGTCTCGCCGCGCAGGCTGGCGGCGTAGTGCTCGCTGATCACCTTGGACACGCAGGCGGTGACCTTCTTGCCCATCGGGATGTGCAGGAACTCGTTCGGGCCATGCGCGTTGGAGTGCGGGCCGAGCACGCCGGTGATCATGAACTGCGCACCCGGGAACTTCTCGCCCAGCATGCCCATGAACGGGATCGAGCCGCCTTCGCCCATGTACATCGCCGGCTTGCCGAAGAAGGCCTGGCTGGCGTCGTCGATGGCCTGGGTCAGCCACGGTGCCATGGCCGGAGCGTTCCAGCCGGTGGAGGCCTTTTCCAGCTCCAGGGTGACGTGGGCGCCATTCGGCGGATCGCGCAGCAGGGCTTCCTTCAGCAGTTCGCCGCAGGTCTTGCCATCGGCGGTGGGCGGCAGGCGCAGCGACAGCTTCACCGAGGTCTGCGGGCGCAGCACGTTGCCGGCCGATTCCAGCGGCGGCATGCCGCCCACGCCGGTGACCGACAGCGCCGGGCGCCAGGTGCGGTTGAGCACCAGCTCGGTCAGGTCTTCGTTCATCGGGCGCAGGCCGTCGACCATCGGGAACTTCTCGAAGATCTCGGTATCGACCACTTCAGCGGCGCGCTTGGCCTGCTGCAACCGCTCGGCCGGGATATCCACGTTCATGCCGTCGATCAGGATGCGGCCGGTGTCCTGGTCCTCGATGCGCGACAGGATCTGGCGCAGCAGGCGGAAGCTGGACGGGATCACGCCGGAGGCATCGCCGGAATGCACGCCCTCGTTGAGCACCTTCACGGTGAAGTTGCCGCCGGTCAGGCCGCGCAGCGAAGTGGTGCACCACAGCTGGTCGTAATTGGCGCAGCCCGAATCCAGGCAGACCACCAGCGACGGCTTGCCGATGCGGTCGGCCAGGTGGTCGACGTAGGCCGGCAGGTCGTAGCTGCCGGACTCTTCACAGGCTTCGATCAGCACCACGCAGCGGGCGTGCGGCAGGCCCTGGGCCTGCAGCGCCAGCACGGCGGCCAGCGAGCCGAAGATGGCGTAGCCGTCGTCGGCGCCACCGCGGCCGTACAGCTTGTCGCCGCGCAGCACCGGGGTCCACGGGCCGAGGTCGTCGTCCCAGCCGGTCATTTCCGGCTGCTTGTCCAGGTGGCCGTAGAGCAGGATGGTGTCGTCGCCGGTTTCGGCGCCGGTGGCCGGAATTTCCAGGAAGATCAGCGGGGTACGGCCTTCCAGGCGCACCACCTCGACCTTCAGGCCGGGCAGCTGCTGTGCCTTGGCCCAGTTCTCCATCAGGGTGACCGCCTGTTCCATGTAGCCGTTCTGCACCCAATTGGCGTCGAACATCGGCGACTTGTTGGGAATGCGGATGTAGTCGACCAATTGCGGGACGATCTCGCTGTCCCACTTGTCATTGACGAATTGGCCGAGCTTGGCGCTGTCCATCTGAAACTCCGGTTGCATGGGCTGTGATCCGGCCATTCTACGCCTGTGCTGGGGGTAGGGTTTTTCCTACATCACGTCGGGTATTTGGCTGGCTTACGGAAATGCGGGAAACCGATAGGCTGTGCACATGTGGTGACGGACACTGTTTCGACCGACGGGAATGCCGGTCGGGGCAGCCAGAACCACAAGGAGATACACGTCGTGCCTTGGTTTGTCGTGTTGAGGGCACTGGTGCTGATGATGGGGATCGCGGGGGCGCATGCCGCCGGACCGATCGACATCAACCGCGCCGATGCACAGGCGCTGCAGCAGGGATTGACGATGGTCGGGGCCGCCAAGGCTGAGGCAATCGTCGAGCACCGGCGCAGACACGGCCCGTTTCACCGCGTCGAGGACCTGACGCAGGTGAAGGGGATAGGGAAAGCAATCGTCGAACGGAATCGACAGCGGATCACCGTAGGCAACAGGCTGTTGCCAGCGGATCCGGTACCCGGATCGGTACCGGTGCGGACCGTACCCAGGCGCTGACAGCAGGAATCGTCGGAGCCGGCAGGAGGCCGGTTCAGCGGACACGGGCAGGACGGCCGTGACCACCGACTGCCGCAGGACGCGGCACCAATCACCAGGATGGTGGCATCACAGACCTGTGGAAGGGGCTGAGATACAAGCAGGACAGACGCGGCCGCGTGCAGGATGCAACGCTACCCCCACAGCGCAGGATGCGAGGGGGCGGCAGCAGGCCGACAAGGACGTAACGATTGCCCGGTACGACACAGGGTTGTGTCGCCGGGCAGTTTCATTTCCGGCGCCCGGTTTTGCCGCGGCCACCACGGGCCGATGGTGTACGGTGGCCGCTCCGCATGGAAAGGACACCGCTGGATGCTTCCGCGCCGCCCCACGACCCTGATGCTCGCCCTTGCGCTGGCCCTGCCGCTGCTGGCCCAGGCCGCTGCGCCGACACCGGCGGCCAAGCCGACCGCTGCTGCCACCGGCACGGCACAAGTTCGCGGGCCAACCGACCTCAAGCCGGGCGAGTTCCTGTGGCATCCGGAAATCTCGCCGACCGGCCCGATCGTGCTGGTGGTCAGCCTGGATGAGCAGCGGGCCTACGTGTACCGCAACGGCATCGCCATCGGCCTGACCACGATCAGCTCGGGCAAGGCCGGGCACGAGACACCGACCGGCGTGTTCACCATCCTGCAGAAGGACAAGGACCACAGGTCCAACCTCTACAACAGCGCGCCGATGCCGTACATGCAGCGGCTGACCTGGGATGGCATCGCCCTGCATGGCGGCAGCCTGCCCGGCCACCCGGCCTCGCACGGCTGCGTGCGCCTGCCGCAGGCCTTCGCGCAGAAGCTGTTCAGCGAAACCCAGCGCGGCGATACCGTGGTCGTGGCCGATGCCAAGAGCTCGCCGATGACCCTGGCCTATCCCTCGGTGCTGGCGCCGGTCAACGCACGTGGCCAGGCCCTGCCGGAGACCGAGGGCGGGGCGGCGGCGCAGGCCTGGTGGAACGACAGCGCGGCCCCGGCCGGGCAGGTCGGCATCCTGGTCAGCCTGCACGACCAGCGCCTGTACGTATTGCGCGACGGCGTGATGATCGGCGAGTCGCCGTTGAAGGCCGACGCCCTGCCGGCGTTCCAGGGCACCACCCTGTTCGTGATGGGGCAGGGCTACAGCGATACGCCCAGCCCGCTGGATGTGAACCAGCGCCTGCACCAGTGGACGGCCTACCCGCTGCTGGGCCAGGACCGCGCCCAGGCCACCCCGGACCTGCTGGCCACGCCCTCGCTGCCGATGGCGCTGCCGGCCGATTTCGCCCGCCAGCTGTACCAGGTGCTGGTGCCGGGCACGACCCTGCTGGTCACCTCGCTGCCGGCGGTCCGCCCAAGCCCGGCTGAATCCGGAATGCAGCCGGTCTTGGAATCGGAGCCGCCAGGGTCCACCCTGAAGGGCAATTGAGCCTCCCTGTTGTGCCCATGACTGCATCCCGCCTGTGCCGGCTGGCCGCGTTCGGCCTGCTGGCGACCTCCGCCAGCGCCCCCGCGCTGGCACAGACGCCCGCCCTTGCCACCAGTGCCGATGATCTGGCTGCCTTGCTGTCGCGCAGTGCGCCCAAGGCCGACCGCCACGTGCTGCAGCTGGCGGCGCACGCCATGCGCTGTGCGTTGCAGCGGCCCGAGCTGGGCATCAATGGTGATCGGCTCAGCGTGATCGACTATTCGCGGCCGTCCACCGAGCCGCGGTTGTGGGTGTTCGACCTGGCCCACCAGCGCCTGCTGTTCGAGGAATGGGTGGCGCACGGGCGCAACAGCGGCGACAACCGCACCGAGCATTTCTCCAATCGCGACGGCAGTTTCATGTCCAGCCTCGGCGCGTTCACCGCGCAGGAGACCTACATGGGCGGCAACGGCTATTCGCTGCGCCTGGCCGGGTTGGAGCCGGGCTTCAACGACCGTGCGCGCGAACGCGCGATCGTCATCCACGGCGCGCCCTACGTGAACCCGGCCACCGCGCAGCTGCAGGGACGGCTCGGCCGCAGCCTGGGTTGCCCGGCAGTGCGCCTGTCGGTGGCCAAGCCGCTGATCGACGCGTTGCGTGGTGGCACGATGGTGTTCGCCTACTACCCCGACCAGGACTGGCTGAAGCATTCGCAGCTGCTGGGCGGCGAGTGTGGTGGCCAGGGCACGCTCGCCACGCGGTGATGCACGACGGCGCGCGGCGTGATGCAATGCGCCGATGAACATCGACTCCCTGCTGCACACTCCGAGCCAGGTGATTTCCAGCCTGGACTATCGTCGCGAACGCTGGCGCAACGGCCTGGGCTGGACCCGCGAGATCCTGCGCCTGCCAGCACAAGGTGATGACTGGGCGCTGCGCCTGTCGGTGGCCGAGATCGAGCAGGATGCCGCGTTCTCGGCGTTCCCCGGCGTGGAGCGCGAGCTGGTGCTGTTGCAGGGTAATGGCGTGCGGCTGCGCTTTGCCGATGGCCGCGTGGCCGACGTGCTGCCGCCGCATGGCCGCGTGCGCTTTGCCGGAGAGGATGCGCTGCACGGCGAACTGGTCGATGGCACCACCCACGACTTCAACCTGATGTGGAAGCGCGACCTGCTGCAGGCCGAGCTGTTGCACCGGCCGCTGGTGGGTTCGATGTTCTTCTTCTGCGAACCGGGCGTGGCCTGGGCGCTGCACCTGTTGGCCGGTCAGGCGGAGTTTGGCGCAGATAGTGGCTTGCCGCCGTTGCAGGCCGGGGATACGGCGTGGTTGTCGGCCGGAGAGCGCCAGCGGCATGCGGTGCAGGGCGGTGGCGAGTTGTTGGCGATACGGGTCAGCGCGGCGGGGGCATGACTCGCTGGCACCGCGTCATGGTGCGAACCAAGGTTCGCACCCACCAGAAGGCGGCGGCCTCAATACACATCGCGCCGGTAACGACCGGCCAGCAGCAACGCTTCCTTGCCCTCAACACCCAGCACCTGCTCGATCACCGCATCCACCGCCGGCGCCATGCCCTGCAGGCTGCCACAGACCAGGATCGTCGCGCCTTCATCGACCCACTGGCGCAGCGTGGCCGCTTCGGCCAGCAACCGATCCTGCACGTAGCGATGGGGGCCGCCATCGCGGCTGAACACCGTATCCAGCCGCGCCAGCGTACCGTCGGCCTGCATCGCCCGCAGCTCGTCGCCGAAGTGGAAGTCGTGCGCGGCGGTGCGCTCGCCGAACAGCAGCCAGGTGCGGCGCGCACCACTACGCGCGCGTTCGTGCAGATGCGCGCGCAGGCCGGCGATGCCGGTGCCGTTGCCGATCAGCAGTAGCGGCACATCGGCGGCGACGCCATGGAAATTGTCGTTGCGGCGCAGGCGCAGCTGCACCGGTTCGCCGATGGCCGCGTGATCACACAGCCAGCCGCTGCCGATACCCGGCGAGCCATCGGCGCGCAGCTGGCGACGCAGCAGCAGTTCCACCGCGCCATCGGCCATGATCGAGGCGATCGAGTACTCGCGATGCGGCAGCGGCTGCAGCGTTGCCAGCAGCGCCGGCAGATCACCCGGCGGAACCAGCGAGGGCAGGTGCGAGCGCTCGACGCGGGCCAGCAGCGTCTGTCCGTCTTCCAGCACGGTGTCCGCAGCGAAGCCCTGCCCATCCAGCCACGCGCGCGCGCTGTGGCGAGCGTGCTGCGGACCGATCTCGGCGATATCACCGGCCCGCCACTGCGCATCAACGGCAGCCGGTGGCTGCAGGCGCAGCCAGTACACCGCGCCGCCCGGGCTGCCCGGGTTCAGATGCTGGCGCTGCAGCAGCGTCCACGGCTGGTACTCGGCCGGGCTCCAATCGGGCAGCTCGCTGGCGCCGCCGCCGAGCTGGCCGAGCAGCTGCTGCCAGTGGCGCAGTGCGGCCGGATCGGCGTTGTCGACTTCGATCGCATCGAACAGGGGATGCGCGCCGTGCTGGCGCAGCCACTGGTCCAGTTGATGGCCGAATCCACAGAAGTGGCCATAGCTCCGATCGCCCAACGCGAGCACGCCGTAGTGCAGGTGCTGCATCGGCGGTGGCGTGGTCATCACCCCGCGCAGGAACGGCAACGCGTGGTCGGGCGGATCGCCCTCACCGGTGGTGCTGGCGATGAACAGCGCGCGCTGGCTGGCCGTCAGCAGTGCGGCGTCCACCTCATGCAGCCCGCGCACACGCACCGGCACGCCGGCAACCCGCAGGGCCTCGGCACTGCGCTCGGCCAGTTCGCGGGCGAAACCGGTCTGGCTGGCCCAGACCAGCAGGATCGGCGCGGTATCGCCCGATGGGGTGTCGTCACGCGGGCGGCCACGCCACCACAACGCGGCACAGGCCAGCGCATACAGCGCCGTGGCGATCAGCGCGATCTGCGATTGCCGCGCCGGCGGCGCGCCTTGCCACCAGGCTTCGCCCAGGTGCAGGCGCAGCAGCGCCCAGGCGATCAGCGCCAGCACGATCAGTACAAGCGCGTTGCCGATCAGCGCGCGCGTCGGTCGTGCGCTCATGCGTGCTGTTCGCCGAGCAGGCGCTGGAAAGCGCTGCTGAGGAATTCGCGCGGGCCTTCTGCTGCGCGTTGCAGGTAGCGTGCGGCCAGTCCTTCGCGTTCGGCCAGTGCCATGCCGCGCTCGCGGCCGAGCACGGTCAGCGCGGTGGCCCAGGCATCGGCATGCATCGCGTCGTCGGCGACCACGGTCACCGCCGCTGCAACCTGGCGCACCGGCATGCCGGTACGCGGGTCGAGGCTGTGGCTGTAGGCCTCGCCATCGGCCTGGTACTGGTGCCAGCGATCACCTGAAGTGGCCACCGCAAGCCCGTCCAGCGCGAGTACCCGTGGCGGGGTCTCGGTGTGCGCGTCTTCTTCCGGCGCCGATTCCACCAGCACGCGCCACGGCTGGCCGTCGGGCTTGCGGCCGTAGCCTGCCAGCTCGCCGCCGACTTCGATCAGTGCCGCCGCGATGCCTTGTGCGCGCAGCCAGGCGGCGACGTGATCGACGCCGAAGCCCTTGGCGATCGCAGAGAGATCCAGTTCCAGCCCGCCCGGCTGCAGCAGCGCATCGTCCTGCCACTGCAGGCGCTGCCAGCCGCATCGGTCGCGGGTGGCCTGCAGGGTGTTGGCATCGGGTTGCCGGCGTTCACCGGCATGCGCACCGAAACCCCACAGTGCAACCAACGGGCCAAGGGTGGGGTCGAAGGCGCCCTCGCTCGCGGCGGCGATGGCCTGTGCGCAGGCCAGCACCTGGCGCGCCTCGGCCGGCAGCGTGCACCACTGGCCGGCTTCGGCACGGTTGTAGCGGCTGAGGTCCGAGCCGGATTCCCAGGTGCTCATCTGCGCGACCACCTCATCCAGGCGTGCCTGGATGCCGGCGTGCAGCGGGTGCAGGTCGCGCTGGCGCGACGCGACCAGCGACACACTCCAGGTGGTGCCCATGGTGGCGCCACCGAGGCGGGCGATATCGAGCGGGGTATCGGTCATGGTGGTGCGCAGGCGCGATGCCGGGGCTGGCCCGGCATCGCGATCTGCATCATTACTGCGGCAGCACTTCCAGCGTGGCGACGTAGCTCAGGCGGCGCTTGGCGGCCTGCTTTACCGAGGTCTTCTTGTCTTCGGTGCCGGTTTCCAGCCAGTACATGCCGGCTTCCGGCCAAGTCACCTTGATCTCGCCCTTGGCGTCGCTGGTCAGCTTCAGCTCGTCCTGCGCGTTGCGGTAGCGGGTGGCGCCACGCACGATCTCGAACTCCAGGCCGGCGGTCGGCTTGCCATCGACCAGCACGCGGAAGGTGGCTTCCTCACCGGCGAACAGGTCGTTCGGGTGGCCGACGGCCACCAGTTCGATGCCGCGGTTGGTCGGCTTCAGCGCGGTGGCGTTCGGCGCACCGTTGGTGACGAAGGTTTCCACGCGGCCGACCGACTGGCTCACTTCCAGATTCTTCGCATCCTTGGGCAGTTCGCCGAAGGTGGCGGCAGTACCGCGCCAGCGCTTGCGCTCGCCGTTCTGCTCGTAGGTGGCGAACAGGCCATCATTGACCGAGGCGATGCGGTACGTGCCCGGCTGCTTCAGTTCCAGGTCGAACACGCTGCGGTACTTGCCGGTGGACGCGTTCTGCGGCTGCACGCTGCTGCCATCCGGGGCGGTGATCACCAGCGATTCCAGGCGCAGCGGCACGTGGTTGAAGTAGAACAGGTCGTTGGAGACGGCACCGTCGACGGTGATCCACGGCGCGTTGCCGGCGATCACGGTCTGCGAGGGCAGCAGCCAGGCCTTGTGGGCCAGGGCGGAGAAGGGAAGGGCAGCGGCCAGGGCGGCGGCGAGGACGAGCGTGCGCTTCATGCGGAAGACTCCAGAGGTGGTGGTGGGGTCAGAGCCCTTCCTGCGGAAGGGGGCTGACCCCGAGGGTGCGGCGATAGGGTCGGATCCCTTTCCAATGGAAAGGGCTCTGACCCCCGGGGCATGCAGTTACGGCTTGACAGCGAGGGTGACCTGGCCCAGTTCGGTGGCGCCCTGCGCCTTGCCGTTCTGCGCGGCGGTGGCCGGCCAGGTGAAGGGGATCTTCAGCAGTTCGCGGCCACCGACTTCGCGCACCGCTTCCACCACCAGGGTGTAGTTGCCGGGGGCCAGCTGCTTCAGCGCCGGCTGCTTGTCGGTGAACGACAGCGCGTGCTTGCCGGCCGGGCGGGTCGGGCCGGTCACGCCGTCCACCGGCACCTGCAGGGTGCGGCCGCTCTTGCGCCACCACTGGCGCAGGTCGGGCAGCCACTTGGTGCCATGGCCTTCGCTGTTGCTGGTCTGCTGGTACCAGACCGACAGGTTGGCCGCGACCTTCTGGTCGGCGCCTTCCAGCCACACCGCCACATACGGGCGGTGGTACTCGGCCACGTTGAGCTTGGGCACTTCGACGTTGATGTCGAGGGTAGCGGCATAGGCCGGCGAGGTGGCCAGCAGGCCGCTGAGGGCGATGGTCAGGGTGACGCGCATGGAGCGGCTCCGGGAACGAGGAAAAAGTCAGTGGATCAGCAGCAGGGCGATCAGCAGCGGGATCATCAGGCCCAGGCCGACCAGCGGCCAGGTCATGCGCCGCTGCCGCGCATGCAGGTGCAGCAGGAACAGGCCGGTGATGCAGAACACCAGGCAGGCCACGGCGAACAGGTCCAGGAACCAGCCCCACGCCGGGCCCGCGTTGCGGCCCTTGTGCAGGTCGTTGAGGTAGGACACCACGCCGCGCGAGGTCGATTCGTATTCCACCGCGCCGGTTGCGCGATCGATGCTCAGCCAGGCGTCACCGCCGGGGCGTGGCAGCGACAGGTAGATCTCTTCGGCCGACCACTCGGCGGGGCGGCCGCCGATGGCGATGCCCAGCTGGGTGTCCAGCCATTGCCGGGCCGGGCGCGGAATCGGCGAGTTGCCGTCCTCGCGCGTGCCCAGCTGGCCCAGCAGCTCGGCCGGCAGTTCCAGGTGCTGGTTCTGCACCTGGGGCTTGGCCTCGATCTTCGCCGCGTGGTTGAGGGTCAGGCCGGTCACCGCGAACAGCAGCATGCCGATCAGGCAGACCGCCGAGCTGATCCAGTGCCACTGGTGCAGCGTACGCAGCCAGAAGCCACGGCTCTGTTGCTGCTGCACGGTGGAAGAAGCAGGACGGCTCACGGCACGGTTCGGGGTGGATGGGGACTGCTCATTACATCATTGATGAGAATAGCTCGCAATTGCGTGTCGTTCTGTATCCCTGGAGGGGTAGTGCCGGCCGTTGGCCGGCAATCCTGCAGTTCCTGGAAACACCGCGTGTTGCCGGCCAGCGGCCGGCACTACCGCAGATCGGTAGATCCACGCCATGCGTGGATGAAGCGGTGCCGACCAAGGTTGGCACCCACCAAGGCAGGGCGGTGCCGACCAAGGTTGGCGCCCACCAGGGCAGGGCGGTGCCGACCAAGGTTGGCACCCACCAGGGCAGGGCGGTGCCGACCAAGGTTGGCACCCACCAAGGAGGTGCGCGGCGGTCAGAACTTCGCGTTGAGCGAGATCCAGTAGCTGCGGCGCTGGTCCTTGGTCGCGTAGTCGTCCACGCAGTTGAACTCGCTCGGGCTGATCAGCAGGCACGACTGCGACACGAAGTTCTTGTCGAACAGGTTGTTGACCCGTGCGTTCACCGTCAGCCATGGCGTGGCCTTCCAGCTGCCACCGAGGTGGAAGATGGTGTAGTCCTCGTAGTAACGGGTCTGGCTGACGCCGTTGGCGTCGAGCAGCGTGTCGCGGTAGCGGTCGTAGCGGCCCTCGCCGATCAGCGACAGGCTGATGGCCTCGTTGAGCTGCCAGTTGAGGCTGGCGTTGGCCATGTGCTTGGCCGGGGTGGTGCCGGTGATCGGCAGTCCCTTCTGCGGGCCGCTGGTCTGCTCACTCCTGGTCCAGGTGTAGTTGCCGCGCAGCTGCAGGGTGTCGAGCAGGTCGACGTGGCCGGCCAGCTCGGCACCGCGGGTTTCAGCCTTTTCGATGTTCACGCTCTGGGTGAAGGTGCTGTAGCCCAGCGCGGCCCAGCCCGGGCCGATGTCCACGCAGTAGCCGCTGCCGGCTGGTGCCACTTCGCAGTTCGGGAAGGTACCGCCACTGGCGATCTTGTCTTCGAACTTGTTGATGAAGCCGGTGACATTGAAGCCCCAGCGCTGGCCTTCGTAGTACGCGGCCAGCTCGTAGTTGGTGCTGGTTTCCGGCTTCAGGTTGGGCGAGCCCACCAGCGGCAGCACGCCCTGGCCACCGAAGCCGGTGATGCCCGGGAACAGCTGGTCCGGACGCGGGGTCTTGTAGCCGGTGCTGACGCCCCCCTTGAAGGTCCACGCATCGCTGGCATTCCACACCAGGTAACCGCGCGGGCTGAGGTGGCTGCCGAAGATGTTGTGGTCGTCGTAGCGCAGGCCGAAGGTGGCGGTCAGGGTGTCGGTCAGTGCCCAGTTGTCCTCGGCGAACAGTGCCCACATGCGGTGCTTCTGCTTGGTGTTGCTGCGGTAGCCGGCGCCGTCCATGCCGAACACGCCGTCGATCATGTCGGTATCGTTGTACTGGCCGCCGACGGTCAGCTTGTGCGCGCCGAAGTCCAGGTCCAGCATCGTGTCGAGCACGTAGCCTTCCAGTTCCATGGTGCGCAGCGGGCGCGGCAGGAACGCCTGCAGGCGTGCCATTTCGCTCGGGTTGAGGGCGGTCAGCGCATTGCCACGGCCGGCCGCGCAGTTGTTGGCGGCGCCGGTGCGGCGGCAGACGTCATTCCACAGCGTCTGCAGGTTGGCGCGTTCGTCCAGGGTCAGTGGCAGCGAGCGGCCGAGGTTGCTGCTCTTGCTGCGGGTCAGCGAGGTCTGCCAGGTGCCGAAGCTGTAACGGCCCTGGTGGGTCAGCGACAGCTGGTCGCGCTCGTAGCGCTGGTAGGCGGTGTAGCCCACGCGCGGCTGTACCACGCGGCGGGTGATCGTGCCGCTGCCATTCGGGTTGGGAATGACCGCGTTACCGACGCGCCACAGGCTGGCCAGGCTGTCCAGGGTGCCGGTCTGGCCTTCGCTGTTGTCGTACTTCTGCCGCGAGACGTCGTAGTCCAGCCACAGCTCATGGTCATCGTTGACGCGGAAGTCCAGGCGAACGCCGGTGTTCCAGTTGGTGTTGGCCACCGACTTGCCACCGCCACCGAAGCCGATGCTGCGCTCCCAGAGCGTGCCGTCGGGCAGGGTCAGTGCATCCCATTCGGGGTTCGATGCCTTGGCATCGTAGTAGCTGCCGCGTACCGCCAGGCTGAGGCGATCCTTCAGCAGCGGGCCGCTGAGGTACAGGTCGGTGGTGCGTGCGTCGCCGAACTGGTCGTCCTGCTGCACGGTGAAACCCTGGGTGAGCGCACCGTGCCAGCTGTCCTGGTTGCGGCGGGTGATGATGTTGATGACGCCGCCCATCGCATCCGAGCCGTACAGCGTGGACATCGGGCCGCGCACCACTTCGATGCGTTCGATCGCATCCAGTGGCGGCAGGTAGGCGAACTGGCCGCCGCCGAAGTTGTTCGGGTAGAGCTGGCCGACATTGCTCTGGCGGCGGCCGTCGATCAGCACCAGGGTGTACTCCGAGGGCAGGCCGCGCATCGAGATGGTGGCGCGGCCGTTCTTGTCGGTCGCCTCCAGGCCGACGTCGATGCCCTCAACGTCGCGCAGTGCATCGACCAGGTTGGTATACGGGCGCTTGCTCAGTTCCTCGCGGCTGACCACGCTGATGCTGGCCGGTGCCTCGACCACCTTCTGCTCAAAGCCGGAGGCGGTGACCACCACCTTGTCCAGCGTCTGCGGGGCACCGGCGGCGTCACCGTGGGCCAAGGCAGGGGCGGACAGGGCCACCAGCACGGCGCTGGTCAGCAGGGGGCGGGACAGGGACGAACGGACACGATGGCGCTGGGCCATGGCAGTTACCTCGAAGGATGCAGAGAGGTGCGATGCCGGGCGCGTACGGCGCGGCATGCAGGGAAGCCCGGTCAGGGGCGGCAGGGATGAAGCAGACGGAGATGAAGCAGGCAGCGGCGCGCGCAGGCGACCGCGCAGGCGGTCACCCCGGGCCGTGGATCAGGCGAGCGGCGGCGCCTGGCCGCGTTGCTGGCGGCGCCCGGGCGCATCGGCCCAAGGCGTGTCCGGAGCGGCCAGCGGCCAGTCCGGGCGCACGCCGGGCACGGCCGGCGTGGCAGGTACGAGGTCGAGTTCAGTGCGCAGCCACTGGCTGGCCAGCAACAGCGGCGGCGGTGCCTTCTCGGCCGCTTTCACCGGGGCAGCGGCACAACGGCGCAGCTTGGCCGGTGCTTCTTCCTGCAGCGGGCCTTCGCCGCCGCGTTCTTCCAGTGGCACCTGCACGCTCATCGCTGTCGCCGGGTGCGGCAGCAGCGGCAGGGTGCCCAGCAGCAACGCCAGCATCGCCACCCACGCCAACAGGCTGGCCAGCGCGGGACGCTGGCCGCGCATGGCGGTACCCATCTTGCGATGGATCAGTGGGCGAGGGCGGAGCGGGCGCAGCAAGCAGGAATCCCCGGACGTCTGCCGGCGGTGGCCGGCATCAACGGGGCGTGATTGTAATGAGAGCCGTTAGCCGTTGCAAATGAGAATGATTGCCAAAATGTCGCGGGATGGCTGGAACCGGCTCAGACCTCGCTCCAGCGCCGCAGCAGGTTGTGGTACACGCCGGTCAGCTGCAGCACCGCCTCGGCGTCGCCGCCGGTCTGGCGCAGGCGTTCGATCGAGCCGTCCATTTCCCACAGCAGGCGGCGCTGCACGTCGTCGCGGACCATGCTCTGCACCCAGAAGAACGAGGCCACGCGCGCACCGTCGGTGACCGGTCGTACCTGGTGCAGGCTGCTGGACGGATACACGATCAGGTCGCCGGCCGGCAGCTTTACCTCGTGCTCGCCGTAGGTATCGCTGATGATCAGCTCGCCGCCCTCGTACTCCTCGGGCGCGGACAGGAACAGGGTGCAGGAGATGTCCGAGCGCAGCTGCTCGCCGTTGCCCAGGTTCATCACCGCGCCATCGACGTGGAAGCCGTAGGTGCCACCACCGCTGTAGCGGTTGAAGCGCGGCGGCAGGTACTTCAACGGCAGCGCCGCGCTGAAGAACAGTGGGTGCCGGGCCAGTGCGACAAGGATGATTTCACCCAGTTCGCGGCGCAGCGGCGAGGCTTCCGGCAGTTGCTGGTTGTGCTTGGCCTGTGCGCCCAGATGCCCAACCGTCTCGCGGCCATCGGTCCAGTCGGCGGCATCGAGGCGGCGGCGGGCATCGGCCACCTGCTCGGCGCTGAGTATGTCGGGGATGTGCAGCAGCATGCGGAACTCCTCAGGGGGACGGCGGTGCGACCAGGGCGCGCACCTGCGGATGCGGGGACGCGGCCAGCTCCGGCACGATGTGCGCCATGAACGCCGGGCTGCCGTGGGCCAGCGCCTGTCTCAACCAGTGCACGGCCTGATCGATCTGGCCAGCCTGCAGCAGGATCGAGGCGTAGTTGGCCTGGCCGCGGAAATCGCCGGTCTCGGCTGCACGCCGGTACCAGCCCAACGCGGCCTGCGGATCGCGCTCGATCTCCAGGCCGTCTTCGAGGTGGCGGGCCAGCAGGTTCATCGACTTGGCATGGCCCAGGTGCGCGGCGCGGGTGTACAGCGCCAGTGCCTGCGCGCGGTCCTGCGCAACGCCGCGGCCAGTGGCCAGCAGGTTGGCCAGGTTGTACAGGCCCCAGTCCAGGCCGGTGTCGGCCGCGCGCCGGTACCAGACCGCGGCCAGCGTCGGGTCGGCGGCGGTGCCCTGGCCCAGCTCATGGCAGCGGCCAAGCATGTTCATCGCCATCGGCGCGCCGTTGTTGGCGGCGGTTTCGTACCAGAGCAGGGCGGCCGAGGCGTCCTGCGCGGTGCCTTTGCCTTCCATGTGCATCTGCGCGAGCAGCAGCTGTGCGTCGACCTGACCGGCCTGCGCGGCATCGCGCACGCGCTGGAATGCCGCCTGCGGATCGTGCTGCAGCAGTCCGGCCAGGGCGTCGCTGTCGATGGGGGTGCGGGTAGGCATGGGGTGAGTATCGCCGGAAACAAAAACGGCGGCAGGAGAGCCTGCCGCCGTGGTGGAGCGAAGTTACATCAGAACTTGACGTTCAGCGCCAGGGTGGCCGAGCGACCCGGGGCGATGCTCGCGTAGTGCGAGGCATAGGCCTTGGTGAAGTAGGTCTTGTCGGTCAGGTTCTGCACGTTCAGCTGCAGGCTGATGTTGTCCTGGATCGCGTAGCTGGCCATCGCGTCGAAGCGGGTGTAGCTGGGGATCCACTTGGTGTTGGCAACGTCACCGTACTGCTTGTCCGAGTAGAACGCACCGGCGCCGACGGTCAGGCCGATCGGGAAGCGGTAGGTGGTCCACAGGTTGGCGCTGTGCTTGGCGGTGTTGGGGAACACGTTGCCGTTGTTCGGCGACGGCACGTACACGTTGGACGGGCAGGTGCGGCCCACCGGTGCACCACAGACGAAGCCGTTGTCCTTCAGTTCCGAGTCCAGGTAGGTGTAGCCGCCGTACAGGCTCCAGGCATCGGTCAGCTGGCCGTTGAAGCCCAGCTCGAAGCCGTTGATCTCCTTCTTGCCCGCGTTCTGGTTGTTGCCGTTGTCCACGGCCACGCGCGCGTTGTTCAGCACGGTGTGGAAGATCGCAGCGGTCAGGTTCAGGCGGTTGTTGAGCAGGTCCCACTTGGTGCCCAGTTCGAGGTTCTTCGTATCCTGCGGCTTGAGGTTGGCGATGCCTTCGTTGAGGCCGTCCGCGCCATCGCCGCCATCCATGCCCGGCGGGGTGGAGGAGGTGCCGTACGACAGGTAAATGCTGCCGTTGGCCATCGGCTTGAAGACGATGCCGGCCTGATAGTTCAGGAAGTCGTTGTCATTGCGCGCGCGGGTCGGGGCCTTGCCCTGCACCGGCGTGGTCAGCGTTGCGGAGTAGTCGTCGTAGCGCAGGCCGACGTTGAAGCTCCACTGTGCATTGAGCTCGATGGTGTCGAACAGATAAGCGGACTTGGTCTTGGTGCGCTGCTCGACGTCCAGCGCCTTGTCGCTGCGGTACACCGAGTGCGTGGCCGCCCACGGATCGCGCGGGTTCGGGTTGGCGAAGTCAGTGCAGTTGTAGCCGGTGGCCGCGCCCGTGGTCGGGCACTTGCTGTTGCCGGTCAGCGGGTTGCTGGTGCCCGGGGCGATCAGGTAGCTGCCGCGGGTCATCTTCTCGTCGCTGTATTCCACGCCAGCGCTGTAGCTGTGCTTGAGCGCGCCGGTCTGGAAGGCGCCGGTCAGGCCCAGCTGGTCGGCGAAGCTCTTGACGTCGACGGCGCGGGTGTTGGTACGGCGCCACAAGGTGCCGTAGTTGTTCGGGTTGCCCTGGCTGTCGTCCGGCTGGGTCCACAGGTAATCATTGCTGGTGTTGCCCAGGCGCGCGATGTTGCGCAGCTTGTGGCCGCCGAAGTCGTAGCTCGCATCCAGGGTGCTGATGTCGGCGCGGGTGCGCTGGAAGTCGCGGTCGACCAGGCCGTAGTAGTTGTTGCGGTCCGGCACCATCGGGCGGCCGTCGACCCACTTCGAGGCCGGTGCACCGTTCGGGTTGCCATACGGGAAGCCACCCGCATCCGGCAGGTCATCGCTCTGCATGTGGTAGTAGCTGGCGATCAGCTGCGCCGGGCCGTTCAGGCCGAACGCGATCGACGGCGCGATGCCCCAGCGGCTGACGTTGGCCGCATCACGACCGGCGATGTCCGACTCGTGCTTCATCAGGTTCAGGCGGGCGGCGATGCCATCACCCAGCACATAGTTGGCGTCGACGGTGCCGCGCGCATAGCTGTCGGTACCGATGCCCATGCTGGCGCTGGTCTCGTTCTTCAGCTTCGGGGTCTTGCTCACCAGGTTCAGGCTGCCACCGCCGGAGTCACGACCGCCGTAGGCCGAACTCGGGCCCTTGACCACTTCCACCTGCTCCAGGTCGAAGATCTCGCGGGTCTGCGAACCGACGTCGCGCAGGCCGTCGACGAAGATGTTGCTCTGCGAATCGAAGCCGCGGATGAAGGGGCGGTCGCCGGTCGGGTTGCCGCCTTCGCCGGCACCGAAGGTGATGCCCGGGACCATGCGCAGGGCGTCCTGCAGGTTGGTCGCACCGGTTTCGGCAATCAGCTTCTCCGACACGATCGACACCGACTTCGGGGTGTCCAGCAGCTCGGCGGTGAACTTCGGCGAGGACGGATTGAACCAGCTGCCGCGCACCTGCACCTTGTCCAGGTCGGTGGCCTTGTTGTTGCCGGAGGCGGCGCTGTCGGCGGCCTGCGCGGCCAACGGTGCGAAGCCGGCGGCCAGGGTGGCCGAGGCGAGCAGGGAAACGCGCGGGGCGTACTTGCGGGTCTTGATGTGGGTCATGGCTGTGGCTGGTTGGCTCGGATCGGGAAAGGGCGTGGACCGGCGCGCAGACCGCGCGACGATACGTAAAGGGGTTGATAGAGCCGAGTCATGCTCGGCTGGCTGAAAACGCGATCAGGCGCACGGCAACGGCCGCAGGGCGCCTCAGCTGGCGTGCGGAACGGGCGGAGCGTGGCCGGGGTTCAAGCGCAGTGCCGGATCGTGCAGCTGCCAGCGCAGGGCGTCGGAACGCCACAGCGGGATGTGGGCGACCAGCGCGGCGCGCGCAGGTGCCAGGCCGGCGCAGGGCGTGCCGCCCTCGCCATCAAGCGGCGGCTCCGGTGCCGGTACCGCCTGCTGCGGGCATTCGTCGGCCGGCGGGGTCGGCACCGGCATGGCCTGGTGCAGTTCTTCAGCGTGCGCCTGCCAACCATAGGTGGCCGGTCCATCGCGCCCTTCGTGCAAGGCCGACCAACCCAGCACCAGCGTCAGCAGCGCGGCCACGAGCAGCGGCCACCCTTGGCGGGCGAGCTGGCACAGCGTGGCGGCGGGCGCGGGCGAAGCCATGGCGCGGGGCGGAGTCGTTACGAAGATGTTACGTAGAATAACATCAACGATAATGATTCGCATGTACGTGATGTGGCGGGCCGCCGGGGTGGCCCCGAAACGCCCTGGGAAGGTCCTCACGGCGTTTCTGTAGATCCACCCCACGGGTGGATGCCCACGCCTACGGCCGCGGCCTCAATCCCGGTCGTCGCGGGTCCAGATGGCGTCGTGTTCGCGCTTCACCGGGAACTTGGGCACCGGGGTATAGGCCGGCGCGCACAGGGCGCGGCCATCGCGCACGTCGAAGCGCGCGCCGTGCAGCACGCACTCCACGCTGCCCTCGGTGGTGTTGAACTCGCCCGAGGACAGCTCGAACTCTTCATGCGTGCACTGGTCCTCCAGTGCATACAGCTCGCCGTCGAGGTTGAACACCACGATCGGGGTGCCGGTCACTTCGTCGAACACGCTCTTCATTTCACCCGGCAGCAGTTCGGCGCCGGCACAGACGAAGGTCCAGGCCTCGCTCACGCGGTGGCTCCGGCCAGCGGCTTCTCCAGGATCTCGAAGCGCAGGTCATCGCGCTTGGGGATGCCGAAGCGTTCGTCGCCATACGGGAACGGCTTCTTGATGCCGGTGCGCTGGTAGCCACGACGCTCGTAGAAGGCGATCAGCTCGTCGCGAACGTCGATCACCGTCATCTGCATCACCGGCACGTTCCATTCGCGCGCGGCGTGCGCTTCGGCCGCATCCATCAGCTGCTTGCCGACGCCGCCGCCCTGCTGGGCCGGGTCGACCGAGAACATGCCGAAGTAGCCCTTGCCGTCGACATCGGCGACGTGGGCGCAGGCCACCAGCCGGCCCTCGCGTTCGGCCAGCAGGATGGTGGAGCGGGGGCGGTCGAGGTCGGCCTGGATGCCTTCGGCGTCGATGCGGGCGCCGTCCAGCAGGTCGGCTTCGGTGGTCCAGCCGGCACGGCTGGCGTCACCCCGGTAGGCCGAGGTGACGAGGGCGATCAGGGCGGGGATGTCGGCCGGCGTGGCGGCGCGGAAGGTGAGGGTGCTCATGGGGACATTCTAGGTGGGGCGTGGGCGGGCGCAAATGGGGCCCCGGCAGTTCCGGCAACGGTATGCTCGCGCTTCATCAATTGTCATACGGGGCCGTGGCGTGGACGTGTCGAGGGGAATCACGCTGGCGTTGACCGCGGGGATGATGATTGCTCTGGTACGTCTGCCGGCGCATGTGGACGGCGGCGGCATTGCGCCCAACGGCCTGGGCTGCCCGGATTTCAGTCCGTCCCGTGCGTTGCCGGTCACGCTGGAGGCGTTGCGCGCCGATCCGATGCGCTATCACGGGCGATTGGTACGCGTGCGGGGTGTCTACGTTGATGGTTTTGAAATGTCTGCGCTGCACCCCGGGCCGCCGGTACAGGACCCATGGGCGGCTGCGGGCGTGTGGGTGAATGGAATTCCCATCCTGGTGCTTCCGCCGGAGCAGGCGGTTGAAGTCACCGGAATCGTAGCGGCGGGCCGGCCCGATTTCCCTTTCGGCAAGGGGCATCTTGGGCAATGGCCTGCGGAGCTCTGCGTGTCTTCGATCCTGCCATTGGCGCCGCCATGAAAAACGCCGCGGTTTCCAGCGGCGTTCTCGGCTCCCGGCTGGCCTGGGAATCTCACCCCAACAGCTTGCGTACCTTGGTCAGGGCGGTCATGAAGCGCTCGATCTCGGCGTGCGTGTTGTAGAACGCCAGCGAGGCACGGCAGGTGGCGGCGACGCCAAAGTACTGCAGCAGCGGATGCGCGCAGTGTTGGCCCGAGCGCACGGCCACGCCTTCCAGGTCGAGCAGGGTGGCCAGATCGTGGGCATGCGCGCCGTCGATCAGGAACGAGACCACCGCAGCCTTCTCCGGCGCTTCGCCGATGATGCGCAGGCCGTCAACGCGGCGAAGCTCTTCAGTGAAGTGCGCCAGCAGTTCGGCTTCGCGTGCTTCCACGTTGTCCTGGCCCAGCTGCTGCAGGTAGTCGGCAGCCACGCCCAGGCCGATGAAGCCGGCGATGTTCGGGGTGCCGGCTTCGAACTTGTGCGGGGCATCGTTGAAGACGGTGCCGTCGAAGCTGACTTCCTTGATCATCTCGCCGCCGCCGAGGAACGGCGGCATTGCATCCAGATGCTCGCGCCGCGCCCACAGCGCGCCGGTGCCGGTCGGGCCACACATCTTGTGGCCGGTGATGGCGTAGAAGTCGCAACCGATCGCGGCCACGTCCACCTTGCGGTGCGGCACCGCCTGCGAACCATCGACCACGGTGACGATGCCGCGCTTGCGCGCCTCACGGCAGATATCGCGCACCGGATTGACCGTGCCCAGCACGTTGGAGACGTGGGTAACCGCCAGCAGTTTGACCTCGGGGGTCATCGCTGCGCGCAGGGCGTCCAGGTCGAGCGCGCCGTCGGGGGTGATCTCGGCCACGCGGATCGTGGCGCCGGTACGCTGGGCGACCAGCTGCCACGGCACGATGTTGGCATGGTGCTCCATGCGCGACACCAGGATCACGTCACCGGCCTTCAGCCGCGGCAGCGCCCACGAATAGGCCACCAGGTTGATGGCGAAGGTGGTGCCGCTGCACAGCACCAGGTCGCTGGGGCGCACGTTGAGGAAGCGCGCCAGTTTGTTGCGCGCACCTTCGTAGGCGTCGGTGGCTTCGCTGCCCAGTGCATGCACGGCGCGGCTGACGTTGGCGTTGTAGCGGCGGTAGAACTCGTCCACCGCGCCGATCACCTGCACCGGCTTTTGGCCGGTGTTGGCATTGTCGAAATAGACCAGCGGCTTGCCGTGGACTTCGCGCATCAGCAGCGGGAAGTCGAGGCGGACGCGATCCCAGTCGGGAGCGCCGGTAGCGGTTTCGAGCGGGCGCGGCGTGGACAGGTTCATGCCACGCCCGCCTCGACCAGGGCCTTGTCCAGGCGGCGCGCCAGCTGCTCGCGCAGCGCATCGGGCAGGACCTTGAGCGGTTCGTGGCAGAACGCGGCGCTCAGCAGTGCCTGCGCCTGGGCCTGCGGCAGGCCGCGCGAGCGCAGGTAGAACAGCGCGTTGGCGTCGAGCTGGCCGACGGTCGCGCCATGCGCGGCCTTCACTTCATCGGCGTCGATCACCAGCGTCGGCTGGGTGTCGATCTCGGCGTCGGCCGACAGCAGCAGGTTCTTGTTGGACAGGTTCGCGTCGGTGCCATCGGCGCCTTCGCGGATCTGGATGCCACCGTGGAACACCACGCGGCTGCGGTTGGCCGCAACGCCGCGCCACAGCAGTTCGCAGCTTGTATCGCGTGCGATGTGGTCGATGCCCAGGCGGGTTTCGACATGGCGGCGGCCGTTGCCGAGCAGCACGCCGTTGGCGGTCAGCTGGGCGTTGTCGCCTTCCAGGCGCACGTTCAGTTCATGGCGGCTGAGTGCGGCACCCAGTTCCAGATCAACGCGGTGGTACTGCGCGTCGCGGGCCAGCACCGCATCGGTGCGCAGGAAGCTGGTCTGGCGCGCGCTGCCGGCCTGCACGCGGGCGTGCTTGAGCACGGCATCGCGGGCGACGTGGGCGTGCAGCACGGTGTTGTCGAGGTGGGCGGAGTCACCCACGCTGAAGCGGTGCTCGACCACGCCGAGGCTGGCACCGGTGCGCAGTTCGATCAGGTGGCGGTGGTGCCAGGCCAGGTCGGTATCGCCGGCCACGCTGGCGAACACCAGCTGCAACGGTACGTCGACCTGCACGCCTTCGTCCACGCGCAGCACCACGCCTTCATCGGCCAGCGCGGCGTTGAGGCGGGCGAAGATCTCTTCGCTGCGCTCGTAGCGGCGGCCGAGGAAACGCACGGCATCCTCACCGTCGGCCAGTGCGGCCGACAGCGGCTGCAGCTGCACGCCCGCCGGCAGCGCCTGCACGTCGCTCAGCGCGGCATCGAGGCGACCGTTGACGAACACCAGGCGCGGCGCCGGAATGTCGTCCAGCTGCGCGGCGTCCAGCGCCGGGCCCTGCAGCGGTGCCGCGGCGAACGCACGGCGCTCCAGCTGGCGCAGCGAGGTGTACTTCCAGGCTTCATTGCGCGCGGCGGGCAGGCCGTCGCGCAGGGCCGCATCCAGCACTTCGCGGCGCGCATCGCTGCCGCAGAAAGCCTGGGCCATCGAGTCGAGCAGCGCGCTCATCAGACGGCCGCCTCGCGCACCACGCGATCCTTCAGGAAGTCATAGCCGTGCGCTTCCAGTTCCAGCGCCAGTTCCGGGCCACCGCTCTTGACGATGCGGCCATCGGCCAGCACGTGCACCACGTCCGGCTTGATGTAGTCCAGCAGGCGCTGGTAGTGGGTGATGACCAGGAACGAACGATCAGCGGCGCGCAGCGCGTTGACGCCGTCGGCCACGCTCTTCAGCGCGTCGATGTCCAGGCCCGAGTCGGTTTCGTCCAGGATCGCCAGCTTCGGCTCCAGCACGGCCAGCTGGAAGATCTCGTTGCGCTTCTTCTCGCCACCGGAGAAACCTTCGTTGACGCCACGGTGCAGCAGCTCGTCCTTCAGGTGCAGCACGGCCAGCTTCTGGCGCACCAGCTTGAGGAACTGCATCGAATCGAGTTCTTCCTCGCCACGCGCCTTGCGCTGGGCGTTCAGGGCGGCGCGCAGGAAGTAGGTGTTGTTCACGCCCGGGATTTCCACCGGGTACTGGAAGGCCAGGAACAGGCCGGCGGCGGCGCGCGCTTCCGGGTCCTGATCCAGCAGGTCGGTGCCTTCAAACTGCACGCTGCCTTCAGTCACTTCGTAGCCGTCGCGGCCGGCCAGGACATTGCCCAGGGTGGACTTGCCGGCGCCGTTGGGGCCCATGATGGCGTGCACCTGGCCGGGCTTCACGTCCAGCGACAGGCCCTTGAGGATTTCCTTGTCGCCGATGCGCGCGTGGAGGTTTTCGATCTTCAGCATGGTGGGGTTTCCGTGGGGCGGGCCGCAGCCCGCCGGTAAAGAGAATGCGTTTGCGAGGAGCGGGGCGGGCGGTCAGCCCACCGAGCCTTCCAGCGAGACTTCCAGCAGCTTCTTGGCTTCCACTGCGAATTCCATCGGCAGTTCGCGGAACACCTGCTTGCAGAAGCCGTCGACGATCATCGACACCGCGTCTTCCTGGCTGATGCCACGGGCGCGGCAGTAGAACAGCTGGTCGTCGGAGATCTTGGAAGTAGTGGCTTCGTGCTCGACGGTGGCGCCCGGGTTCTTCACCTCGATGTAGGGGAAGGTGTGGGCACCGCACTGCTTGCCGATCAGCAGCGAATCGCACTGGGTGTAGTTGCGCGCGCCATCGGCGTTGCGGTCGACCTTGACCAGGCCACGGTAGGTGTTCTGGCCGCGGCCGGCGCTGATGCCCTTGCTGACGATCTTGCTCTTGGTGCGCTTGCCGACGTGGATCATCTTGGTGCCGGTGTCGGCCTGCTGGCGGTGGTGGGTCAGGGCCACCGAGTGGAACTCGCCCACCGAGTCGTCGCCCAGCAGCACGCAGGACGGGTACTTCCAGGTGATCGCCGAGCCGGTCTCGACCTGGGTCCAGGTGACCTTGCTGCGCGCGCCACGGCATTCGGCACGCTTGGTGACGAAGTTGTAGATGCCGCCGACGCCATTCTCGTCGCCCGGGTACCAGTTCTGCACCGTGGAGTACTTGATCTCCGCGTCTTCCAGCGCCACCAGCTCGACCACCGCGGCGTGCAGCTGGTTCTCATCGCGCATCGGTGCGGTGCAGCCTTCCAGGTAGGACACGTAGGCCTTGTCCTCGCACACGATCAGGGTGCGCTCGAACTGGCCGGTGTGGCCGGCGTTGATGCGGAAGTAGGTGCTCAGTTCCATCGGGCAGCGCACGCCCTTGGGAATGAACACGAAGCTGCCATCGGAGAACACCGCCGAGTTGAGCGCGGCGAAGTAGTTGTCGCCCACCGGCACCACGGTACCCAGGTACTGGCGCACCAGTTCCGGGTGCTCCTTGATGGCCTCGGACATCGAGCAGAAGATCACGCCCTTCTCGGCCAGTTCCTTGCGGAAGGTGGTACCGACGGACACCGAGTCGAACACCGCGTCCACCGCCACGCCGGCCAGCTTGGCGCGCTCGTGCAGCGGCACGCCGAGCTTGTCGTAGGTGTCGAGCAGTTCCTTGGGCACGTCATCCAGCGAGGCGTACTTCGGGCCCTTCGGCGCGGAGTAATAGCTGAGCGCCTGCAGGTCGATCGGGGCGATCTCCAGCTTGGCCCAGTCCGGCATCGGCATGGTCAGGAAATGGCGGTAGGCGTCCAGGCGCCACTGCGTCATCCACTCCGGCTCTTCCTTCTTGGCCGACAGGGCACGGATGGTGCCCTCGTCCAGGCCCGGCGGCAGCGAATCCGACTCGATCTCGGTGATGAAGCCGGCCGAATACTTGCGGCCGAGCTGCTCGTGGATCTCGCGGTTGGGGGTGTCGTCGTGGGCGACGTTTTCGATGGTTTCGGTGGCCATGGGGGGCTGCCTACGGATCAGGAGACGACGTCGACAGCGATGGTGCGGCGCTGTTCGTCATCGGCAAGGGGGAGAGGGGGCAGGATCTGCGCAAGGGTGACGTCGCGCAGGGCCTCGGAGACCACGTCGTTGATCAGCCGCCAGCTGCTGCGCGCACCGCACTTGGGCGCCATGCCGCACTGGTGGTGGTCGTGGCTGCATTCGGTCAGGGCCAGCGGCCCTTCCATTGCCTCGACCACTTCGAACAGCGAGATCTCGATGGCCGGGCGGGTCAGGCGGTAGCCACCGCGGACACCGCGCAGGCCCTCGACCAGGCCGGCCTGGGCCAGCGGCTTGAGCACCTTGCTGACGGTGGGCGGCTCCAGACCGGTGAATTCGGCCAGCTCGGTGGCACTGAGCACCTCGCCCGGGCGGGCGGCAAGCACGGTCAGCACGACGGTGGCGTAATCGGTGAGTTTGGTGACGCGCAACATGGGGATGCGAGTGGTTCTTAAAGCGGACTGAAATTGTACGCTTTTATTCGCCGCCATCCAACCCGGGCATTCAGCCGGCGCTGGGGCCAGGCCGGGAGGGACGCACCGGGGCCATTGCCAGGGCGCAATGCTGCGCCAATGGGGTGATTTTCGCAATCACCCGGAATGGGCGAGAATCCCCGTTCCATTCGCTGCAAACAGCCCGTGCCGATGCCGAAGAAGATCCAAGCCCGCAAGTCCGCCATCCATGGCAACGGCGTGTTCGCCGTGGCCCCGATCAAGCAGGGCGAGCGCGTGATCCAGTACAAGGGCCTGCTGCGCAGCCACGGCGACGTCGATGCCGATGACAGCGGCGACGTCGAAAGCGGCCATACCTTCCTGTTCACCCTCAACGATGACTGGGTGATCGATGCCAACTACAAGGGCAATGACGCGCGCTGGATCAATCACAGCTGCGACCCGAACTGCGAGGCGGTGATCGAGGAAGACGAGGACGGCGACAGCCGTGGCGACAAGGTGTTCATCGAGGCCCTGCGCGATATCAAGGCCGGCGAGGAACTGACCTACAACTACGGCATCACCCTGGCCGAGCGCCACACCGCGAAGCTGAAGAAGATCTGGGAGTGCCGCTGCGGTTCGCCCAAGTGCACCGGCACCATGCTGCAGCCCAAGCGCTGACCGCTGCGGGTAGTGCCGGCCGCTGGCCGGCACTGATGTGATGATTGTGCCGGCCAGCGGCCGGCACTACCGCATGCGTCTCCACCTGCCGTACACGGTTGGGTCACCACCGTTCAATGGCGCCCCGCGCACGCTGTCCGCTCCTTCCGATGGAGCATCCGACATGGCTCAGCGTCTCAGCGGCAAGCAGATTGCCATCCTTGCCACGCACGGCTTCGAACAGTCCGAACTGACCGAACCCAAGCGCCTGCTGGAGGCGGAGGGCGCACGGGTCAGCGTGGTGTCGCCTGCGAAGGAGGCGACCATCAAGGGCTGGAAAGACAAGGACTGGGGTGGCGTGGTGGCGGTAGACCTGCCACTGGACGAGGCTGATGCTGGTCGCTTTGATGCCCTGGTGCTGCCCGGTGGTGTCATCAACCCGGACACGCTGCGCACCGACGAGGCGGCGCTGCGTTTCATCCGCAGCGTCGCCGAGGCCGGCAAGCCCGTTGCCGCCATCTGCCACGGTCCGTGGCTGTTGATCAACAGCGGCCTGGCCGATGGACGCGAGCTGACGTCGTGGCCCTCCCTGCAGCAGGACCTCGCCAATGCCGGCGCCAAGTGGCGCAACGCCGAGGTCGTGGTGGATGGCAATGTCATCACCAGCCGCAAGCCGGATGACATTCCGGCGTTCAGCGAGGCAGTGGTGAAAGCACTGGTGGCGTGATGATTGACGAGGGTGCCGGCCAGCGGCCGGCACTACCCTTATTTGCTATTTGCCGAGGATGCCCGCCGGCACCAGGTTGCCCAGGTTCTGGTTGAAGGTGACCACCAGCTTGCCGTTCTTCACCTGCGCCGACTGCACCTGCAGCGCGCCGAGCACACCGGCCACGGCCGGGTCCAGCTTGTAGATCGGCTCGCGCTGGGCATAGTCGCTCAGCCAGGCATTGAGCAGGCCACGGGTGCGCGAATCGAGGCGCCCGCCCTGGTTGGCCGGGGTGAAGTCATCCACGCTCGGCTGCTGCAGGTGGAAGCCCTGGGTCTGCGCGTCATAGCGCAGGCCGCTGCTGAGCTTCACCGTGCCCAGTTTGGCCGGGTTGCCGCCGGCGGTGGCCAGCGCCACGTCCATACCCAGGTTCAAGCGTTCGCCGGCCGGCAGGCTCAGCTGCGGATGGCTCATGGTCAACGCGATCAGGCCACCCAAGGCACCCTGGGTGCGCGGGAAGCTGCCGTCGAGATACTGCTGCACATCGCTGGCGCCGACCGACAGTTCGCGGCCGGAGATGGAGGGGGCGGCCTGCGCACCGATCGCAGCAGCGATCAGCACGGTGGAGGCGGCGAGGCGGGTCATCAAGGAACGCAGGCGCATGGCGGTGACCGGTGGCGATGAAGTGGATGGTGGAAAGAGTAGCCGTGCCGGCTGAATCGTGCGTGCATGCCGCTGCAACGGTTCAGTCCAGCGTTGGCCGCAGTTGCGCCGACTGGATCTGCCAGGAGCGGCCATCGGCGCTGGGCTGCACGCGGTACCAGCCGCTGAAGCGGAAGGTGCCTTGCGTGGTGGCTGCGCGGATCCGCACCGGCACTTCCAGCAACCGGGGCGGCTGCTGGCCGTCGCGTGCCAGTGGAACTTCGCTCTCCAGGCGTAGCGTGCGCAGGTCCTGCAACTGGCGTATCGCTGCATCGTCCGCGTGGCGTGGATCGGCGGGTGGGAAGGTCCAGGCCGCATCGCTGGCGCTGCGGTCGCGGTTGAGCAGCGCGATCAGGTAGCGGTTGAGCATCATCGATGGCGGTTGGGCATCGGCCGTGACCGCTGCAAACAGCGGATCGATCGTCGGCGACGACAGGGCCACCGCACTGGTGCCGGTGTCCGCGAGGGGCCGTGCCGCCGCCTCCGTGCGGGCGGCCGCGGGCGCTGGGTCAGGCTGTGCAGCGGGCCTGGAACAGCCCAGCAGCATCACGGGGGCGATCAGAAAAAGAGTCCTGCGCATGCCTCCTCCCCGAGGCGACGTGGAGGAGGAAGTGTATCGGCTGCGATGCGATCAGCGGGAGGAGGGCAGTTGTTCCAGCGCGTCCAGTGCCGGCAGCACCTGTGCCGCGACGGCGGCCAGTGCGTGGCCGTCGGTCTCGGCGTGGCGCTGCACGATGTCACGCAGCAGCTGGGTGGCGATCACCAGGGTCGCGCGTTCGTCGCCGCTCAGGCCGGCGGTACGCGGCGCCGCTTCCAGCAGGCGCATCAGATCGCGGCTGGCGCGGTGTTCCAGTTCGATGGTGCAGCGGCCGGTGCACTGCACCCCGTCCTTTTCGATGGGGGTCACCGAGATCCGGTAGCGGGTGGAAGGGCTGGCCATGAGAGGGTGCTCGCCGTAGCTGTGGAGGATGTGCCCACCATAGGCAAGGCCACGGCCGGCGGCGACGGCCGGCGCTGCACGCAGTGTTCCACCCGGTACGTTCCGGGGCCGCTGCAGGCCGCGCCGGGCCAATGGCGGCGGGGCTGGGCGGGCATTGCCAGGGCGGCGGCAACGCTGTGTTGCGGATTGCCTTTGGCAAGGGGCGCACCCCACGCCCGGCCTGGATCCGTTGCCGGGTACCGCCGCCCCAAAAAAAACGGGACGGCCAGAGCCGTCCCGTCGCGATCCACTTTGGGGCGCGCGCTTACAGCGCAGCGTCCTTCAGCTTCTTCAGCGGACGCACCTTCAGCTTGGTGGTGGCCGGCTTGGCGGCGAACCACTGCTCTTCCTTGGTGAACGGGTTGATGCCCTTGCGCTTCGGCTTGGCCGGCACATTGACGGTGGAGATCTTCAGCAGGCCCGGCAGGGTGAAGGAGCCAGCGCCCTTCTTGTGCACCGACGAGGCAACTGCGCTTTCCAGCGAGGCCAGCACAGCGCGGACGTCCTTGGCGACGACGCCGGAGGCTTCAGCGATGTGTGCAACCAGGCCGGACTTGGTCAGCACTTCCTTGATCGGCTTCGGAGCGGCCGGCTTTGCGGCTGCCTTCGTCGCGACTTTCTTCACTGCCTTCTTCGGGGCAGCCTTCTTAGCGGTCTTTGCCATGGTTTCCTGTTCCGTGAACGGTTGGTTGTTTGGTCGGCGCCGAACCCCGTCGGCAAGCGCAATGTAGGGCAACTCTCGGGCGCCGCCAATAGCCCAAAGCGCGGAAAGTGCATGTTTTTTCATATCCAGGCCGATTCAGTACATGGCCGGCGACGGGGGACGGGGGCGTCGGGACCGGCTGGAGTGGCGTCGCCTGCTCATTTCTGGAATGCGCGAAACTACTGAAAACAAGGGGAAAATTCATCATTTCATGGCGAGGAAATGTCCACCGTAGCGGTTCGGGCGGGACGCACGGCGTGCGGCGGAGCGACGCAGGCCTAACGCGCGCCGTGCGAGGGTGACCGTTCATCACCGCCACGCAGGAGCACGAAATGGGAATCTCGCGACACGCCACCGCGCATTGGGAAGGCGATCTGAAGTCGGGCAAGGGCCAGTTGAGCACGCCGCAGAGTGGGCTGCTGGACAAGACCCGCTACGGCTTCAACAGCCGCTTCGGTGACGAGAAGGGCACCAATCCAGAAGAATTGATCGCCGCCGCGCACGCTGGCTGTTTCACCATGGCGCTGTCGGCCAAGCTCGGCGAAGCCGGCTTTACCCCGACTTCGCTGGACACCGAGGCCAAGGTCGATCTGTCGCTGGAAGGTGGGCCGCAGCTGTCGCAGATCCGGCTGAAAGTGAAGGCGGTGGTACCGGGCATCGACGCTGCACAGTTCCGTGCCATTGCCGATGACGCCAAGCAGAACTGCCCGGTGTCCAAGGCACTGAGCGCGGTACCGATCAGCCTGGAGGCCGAGCTGGGCTGATGGTCAGGTAGTGCCGGCCGCTGGCCGGCAATCGCGATATCCAGATCAGGTAGCAGCCGGCCAGCGGCCGGCTCTACCCATCATTGCGCCGGCATCACCGTCTGCACCTGGCCACATTCGGATCAGGTGGCAGCCGGCCAGCGGCCGGCTCTACCAATCAATCGTGCCGGTGATCACCGTCTGCACCTGGCCACCCGACCAGACTTCACCGTCTTCATCGACCCGCAGCGTCAGGCGCGCATCGTGGCCGACTTCGCGGCCCTGGCTGACTTCGAACGGTGCGCGGCCACGCGGCAGCGCATCGCGCAGGTCCAGCCATGCCGCCAGCACCGCGTTGGCAGCGCCCGAGGCCGCATCCTCGAAGCGACGGCCGTTGCCGACGAAGGCGCGCACCGCCAGATCGAATCCCTCGTTGCCATCGGCGAACGCATAGGTGAACACGCCCATGCTGTCGGTGGATTCGGCCAGCGCGGCCACCGCATCCCAATCCGGATGCAGGGCGCGCAGCGCGGCTTCATCGGCCACTTGCACCACCCACCAGCTGCGCCCGCCCTGCATGCGGGCCGGCGGCAGCGCGCCCTGCGGCCAGCCCTTCAGCGCGGCCTGCAGGCGCGGATCGCTGGCCTCGGTGGTCTCGGCCAGCTGTGCCCGCGGGGTACGGATGGCGATGCGCTGCTGCGCGCCTTCGCCGCTGACGCGCAGCGGCAGGGCGCCAGCGATGCCGTCCTGCACCAGCACGCCGTCGACCGGCACTGCCAGGCCTGCCTGCAGCACCGCATGCGCGGTGCCGACGCTGGGATGGCCGGCGAACGGCACTTCCTTCTGCGGGCTGAACATGCGCAGCCGGTAGCTGGTGCCTGCCGCCTGCGCCGGGAACACGAAGGTGGTCTCGGGCAGGCGCGTCCAGCGTGCGATGGCCTGCATGCTGGCATCGTCCAGGCCTTCGGCATCGAGCACCACGGCCAACGGATTGCCGGCGCCGGCACGCGGGGAGAACACATCCAGCTGCAGGAAACGTCGTGCGGACATCAGGCAGGAACTCCAGTAAACAGGCGGCATAGGGTAGCGCGGCGCACAAAAAAGGGGACGGAGGGAATCACGTCGCTTGTGCCACGAACGACGTGATTCCTTCCGTCCGCTTTTTTCGGCGTTACCAGCTGATCTGGCCGTCGATCACCGGCTGCACCTGGCCGCCGATCCACACCGTGCCGTCGGCATCCACGCGTACGTGGACGCGGCCGTCGCGGCCGACTTCGCGGCCCTGGCTGGCGACATAGCCGCCGCTGCCACCGGGCAGCACGCCGCGCTCGCGCAACCAGGCACCGATCAGCGCATTGGCGCTGCCGGTGACCGGGTCCTCGGGCACGTTCACCGCATCGCCGGGGCAGAACGCGCGCACGACGCGGGCATGGTCCGTGGCGGCTTCGTCGGCAAATACCGCTACGCCGGTTGCGCCGGTGGCATTGGTCCAGTCGCGCAGGGCGGCCATGTCCGGGGCCAGCCCGCGCACGGCGACAGCGTCGCGCAGCGGCAGCAGCCACCAGCGTGGGCCGTTGTCCCACAGTTCGGGCGCATGCCCGGCGGCGGCCAGCGCCAACAGCGCTCCGGGCACCTGGCCCGGTTCGGTCGGCAGGTGCTGTGCCGGCGGGCTGGCCAGTTCGATGGTTGGAGAAGCGGCGGCACCGCTCACCCGCACCGGCAGCAGGCCGGCGGCGCATTGCTGGACCAGCGCGCCGCCGTCGCGCGGGGTTGCCAGGCCGCAGGTGACTGCAGCCCAGGCCGCGCCCACGCTGGGGTGGCCGGCAAATGGCAGTTCGCTGTTCGGGGTGAAGATGCGGATGTGGTAGTCGGCGCCGGGGGCGCTGGGCGGCAGGAAGAACACCGTCTCGGACAGGTTCAGCCACGCGGCAAGGGCCTGCATGCGGGCACTGGAGAGCCCATCGGCGCCCAGCACCACGCCCAGCGGATTGCCGCTGCCGGGGTGGGGGGCGAAGACATCGAGCTGCAGGTAACGGAAGGCGGCCATCGGCGGGTCCATTGGGCTTAGAATCGAAGGTTCCGCCCCCTCGGGCGGCTCCCCCACCTTACACATAGCCTATCCATGTCAGCTTCCCCCCTTGTCGATCGTTGGATCGTACTGAAGTTCGGCGGCACCTCGGTGTCGCGTCGCCACCGCTGGGACACGATCGGGAAGCTGGCGAAAAAACGTGCGGAAGAGACCGGCTCGCGCGTGCTGGTGGTGGTCTCGGCGCTGTCCGGGGTCACCAACGAACTGACCGCGATCGCCGACGGTGCGCCGGACAGCCGCGATCGCGTGGCGGCGCTGGTTGAGCGCCACGAGGGTTTCCTGGTCGAGCTGGGCCTCGGGCGCGAGGTGCTGGCCGAGCGCCTGGCCGCGCTGCAGGGCCTGCTGGATGACGCGCGTGCGGCCACCCGCCCGCTGGACTGGCAGGCCGACGTGCTGGGCCAGGGCGAACTGCTGTCCTCGACGCTGGGTGCGGCCTACCTGCATGCCTCGGGCCTGGACATGGGCTGGATGGATGCCCGCCAGTGGCTGGACGCGATGCCGCCGCAGCCGAACCAGAGCGACTGGTCGCAGCGCCTGTCGGTGAACTGCCAGTGGCGCGCCGACGCGGAGTGGATGCAGCGTTTCCGCGCGCAGCCGACCCGCCTGCTGATCACCCAGGGCTTCATTTCCCGCCACGCCGATGGCGGTACCGCCATCCTCGGCCGCGGCGGTTCGGATACCTCGGCGGCGTACTTCGGTGCGCTGCTCGGCGCCAGCCGCGTGGAGATCTGGACCGACGTGCCGGGCATGTTCAGCGCCAATCCAAAGGACGTGCCGGACGCGCGCCTGCTGACCCGCCTGGACTACTACGAAGCACAGGAAATCGCCACGACTGGCGCCAAGGTGCTGCACCCGCGCTCGATCAAGCCGTGCCGCGATGCCGGCGTGCCGATGGCCATCCTCGATACCGAGCGCCCGGAACTGCCGGGCACCAGCATCGATGGCAGCGCTGCGCCTGTCCCGGGCGTGAAGGCGATCAGCCGCCGCAACGGCATCGTGCTGGTGTCGATGGAAGGCATCGGCATGTGGCAGCAGGTCGGCTTCCTGGCCGATGTGTTCAACCTGTTCAAGAAGCACGGGCTGTCGGTGGACCTGATCGGTTCGGCGGAGACCAACGTCACCGTGTCGCTGGACCCGTCCGAGAACCTGGTCAACACCGATGTGCTGGCCGCGCTGTCGGCCGACCTGTCGCAGATCTGCAAGGTGAAGGTGATCGTGCCGTGCGCGGCGATCACCCTGGTCGGCCGTGGCATGCGTTCGCTGCTGCACAAGCTGTCGGACGTATGGGCCACCTTCGGCCGCGAGCGCGTGCACATGATCTCGCAGTCGTCCAACGACCTGAACCTGACCTTCGTCATCGACGAAGCCGATGCCGATGGCCTGCTGCCGATCCTGCATGCCGAGCTGATCGACAGCGGCGCGATGCCGGTGGAAGAGACCGAAGTGTTCGGCCCGCGCTGGCGCGAGATCGCCGGCACCGTGCGCCCGCGTGGCACGCCGTGGTGGCGCGGCCAGCGTGCGCACCTG
The DNA here is from genome assembly GCF_047497515.2 of Stenotrophomonas maltophilia. Lineage (GTDB taxonomy): Bacteria > Pseudomonadota > Gammaproteobacteria > Xanthomonadales > Xanthomonadaceae > Stenotrophomonas. The sequence goes on along the minus strand of NZ_JAXAXL020000010.1, from coordinate 95,127 downwards.
CTGCAGCTGGCCGATGCCGGTACGCCGCGCTACGTCTACCACCTGCCGACCGTGCGCGCCCGCGCCCGCGCGCTGGCCGCGATCAAGCCGATCGACCAGCGTTACTACGCAATCAAGGCCAACAGCCATCCGGCCATCCTGCAGCTGCTGGAAGCGGAGGGGTTCGGCCTGGAGTGCGTGTCGCATGGTGAGTTGAAGCATGTGTTTCAGCACCTGCCGGAGCTGTCGCCCAAGCGCGTGCTGTTCACCCCCAGCTTCTGCCCGCGCAGCGATTACGAAGCCGCGTTCGCGCTGGGCGTGACCGTCACCGTCGACAACGTTGAAGCGCTGCAGCGCTGGCCGGACCTGTTCCGCAACCGTGAGCTGTGGCTGCGCGTCGACCTTGGCCGTGGCGAGGGCCACCATGCCAAGGTGCGTACCGGCGGCAAGGACTCCAAGTTCGGCCTGCCGATCGCCCGCGTCGACGAATTCGTGCGCGCGGCCACCGACCTGGGCAGCCGCGTGGTCGGCCTGCACGCCCATCTGGGCAGTGGCGTGGAGACTGCGCAGCACTGGCGCCTGATGTGCGATGAGCTGGCCGGCTTTGCCCGCCGCATCGGCAGCGTGCACACCATCGACATCGGCGGCGGCCTGCCGATTCCGTATTCGGCCGAAGACGAACCGTTCGACCTGGACGCCTGGGCCGAAGGCCTGGCCGAAGTGAAAGCGTTGCACCCGGCGTTCCGCCTGGCGATCGAGCCGGGCCGCTATTTGGTGGCCGAATCGGGCGTGCTGCTGAGCCATGCCACCCAGGTCGTGGAAAAGGACGGCGTGCGCCGTGTCGGCCTGGATGCCGGCATGAACACCCTGATGCGCCCGGCGCTGTACGACGCCTGGCATGACATCGAGAACCTCAGCCGCCAGGGCGGCTATGCCGAGGCAGCCTTCGATGTGGTCGGCCCGATCTGCGAATCCAGCGATGTGTTCGGCAAGCGCCGCAAGCTGCCGGTATCGACCGCACCGGACGATGTGATGCTGATCGCCGATGCTGGTGCCTACGGCTATGTGATGTCCAACACCTACAACCAGCGGGCGATGCCGCGCGAAGACGTGATCGAATGATCGCCACCCGCGCACTGCACCCGCCCACCGACACGCCCCGCGCCATCGCGCGGGCACGTGCCTGACCGGATACACCATGACTGCTTTCGACAAACACCAGGTTTCCCGCTTCCGCTTCGTCCGCTGCGAATTCGCCGCGGATACCGGCGTGGCCAGGCTGGTCTACGCCTTCGATGACGGCCCGGAGATGGTGGAAACCATCACCGTGCCCGGCGCGCCCTTCGTGCTGGACCAGGCGCGTGCCGCTGCCGTGCAGCGTGCCCTGCAGCTGCTGCACCTGATTGCCGGTGTCAGCTACTACAAGGCGGGCGTGCCGGAGACGGTCAGCATCGACAGCTACGCCATCGATGCCGATACCGCGGCGCTGGTGGAAACGGTCTACCTGAACGGCCTGGGCGAATTCGCCTACCGCAACGGCCTGAACCTGCGCGGGCGCTTCCGCCTGCCGGTACAGGGCGAAGCGGTGCAGGCGCCGGCACTGGGCCTGCAGTCGCACGCGCTGGTGGCGATCGGTGGCGGCAAGGATTCGCTGGTCAGCATCGAAGCGCTGCGCCGTGCCGGCGTGGATGAGACGGTGACCTGGATCGGAGGCTCGCAGCTGATCCGTGCCTGCGCCGAGCGTACTGGCCTGCCGACCTTGAACCTGGGCCGCGCGCTGGCGCCGGAACTGTTCGAGCTCAACCGCCAGGGCGCCTGGAACGGCCATATCCCGGTCACCGCGGTGAACTCGGCGATCATGGTGCTGGCTGCGCTGCTGCAGGGGGTAGACCAAGTGGTGTTCTCCAACGAACGCTCGGCCAGCTACGGCAGCCAGATTCCGGGCACCGGCGAAGTGAACCACCAGTGGTCCAAGGGCTGGGCATTCGAGCAGGCATTCGGCAGCCACGTGCAGGCGCACGTCGCCGCGGACCTGCACTACTACTCGCTGCTGCGGCCGATGTCGGAGCTGGCGGTGGCCCGCCAGTTCGCCAAGACCGATTTCTACGACGCGCACTTTTCCAGCTGCAACCGCAACTTCCACATCCTCGGCGAGCGCCCGGTGAACCGCTGGTGCGGCGTCTGCCCGAAGTGCCACTTCGTGTTCCTGGCGCTGGCCCCGTTCATGCCCAAGACGCGCCTGGTGCGCATCTTCGGCCGCAACCTGCTGGACGATGCCGAGCAGGCCGGGGGCTTCGATGCGCTGCTGGAATTCCAGGACCACAAGCCGTTCGAATGCGTGGGCGAAGGCCGCGAATCGCGTGCGGCGATGGCGACGCTGGCGCAGCGCCCGGAATGGAAGGAAGACGTGCTGGTGAAGCGCTTCTGCAACGAGATCCAGCCGCAGCTGGACGCCGCTGAACTGGAACTGGCGCCGCTGCTGCAGCTGCAAGGCGAGCATCGTGTCCCGGCTGCGCTGTGGGAACGGGTGCGTGAAGATTTCGAAGCTTGAGGGAAAGCGCGTTGCGCTGTGGGGCTGGGGCCGTGAGGGCCGTGCGGCGTTCGCGGTGCTGCGTGAGCGGCTGCCGTCGCTGCCGCTGAGCCTGTTCTGCCCGGCTGCTGAAGCCGAGGCCGCGCGGACGGAAACGCAGGGCGCGCTGGACGTGCGTGGTGAGCCCTCGGCCGAAGCGCTGGCGGCGTTCGACGTGGTAATCAAGTCGCCCGGCATCAGCCCTTACCAGCCGATTGCGCTGGCGGCGGCGGAGCAGGGCACGTCTTTCATCGGCGGTACTGCGCTGTGGTTTGCCGAACACGCGGCCGACGACGGCATCGTGCACGACACGGTGTGCGTGACCGGCACCAAGGGCAAGAGCACCACCACCGCGCTGGTCGCGCACCTGTTGCGTGCGGCCGGGCACCGCACCGGCCTGGTCGGCAACATCGGCCTGCCGCTGCTGGAAGTGCTGGACCCGCAGCCGGCGCCCGAGTATTGGGCGGTCGAGCTGTCCAGCTACCAGACCGGCGAAGTGGCGCGCAGTGGCGCCCACCCGCAGGTGGCGGTGGTGCTGAATCTGTTCCCAGAACACCTGGACTGGCACGGCAGCGAGCAGCGCTACATCGAAGACAAGCTGCGGCTGGTCACCGAAGCCGCGCCGCGCATTGCCGTGCTCAATGCCGCCGATCCGCACCTGGCCGCGCTCTCTTTGCCGGACAGTGAAGTGGTCTGGTTCAACCAGCCGCAGGGCTGGCACATGCGGGATGACGTCGTGCATCGCGGCGAGCAGCCCGTGTTCGATACCCGCAACACGCCACTGCCGGGCCGCCACAACCGCGGCAACCTGTGCGCGGTGCTGGCCGCGCTGGAAGCGCTGGGCCTGGATGCCGTCGCGCTGGCACCGGCGGTGCAGGATTTCCGCCCGCTGCCGAACCGCCTGCAGCGCATCGGTGTGGCCGATGGCCTGACCTACGTCAACGATTCGATCAGCACCACGCCGCATGCCAGCCTGGCCGCGTTGGAGTGCTTCGCCGGCCAGCGCATCGCGCTGCTGGTGGGCGGCCATGACCGTGGCCTGGACTGGACCGATTTCATGCAGCACATGGCGCACGACGTACCGCCGGTGGAGATCGTGACCATGGGCAGCAACGGCCCGCGCATCCACGCGATGCTGCAGCCACTGGCCGATGCCGGTCGCTTCGGCCTGCATGCGGCCGGTGATCTGCCGCAGGCGATGGCCTTGGCGCGTACCGCGTTGGGTGCGCAGGGCGGGGTGGTGCTGCTGTCGCCAGGCGCGCCGAGCTTTGGTGCCTACCGCGATTACGTGGCGCGTGGCCGCCATTTCGCCGAACTGGCCGGCTTCGATCCGGACACCATCAGCGCGATTCCGGGGTTGGGCATCGCTTGAAGGTAGTGCCGGCCGCTGGCCGGCAACCTCCGCTGAAATTCATCCACGCATGGCGTGGATCTACTGTTCGTCTTCGATGAACGCGTAGTCGCGGTCGATAAGCTGCTGCAGATAGGCATCGAAGCTGGGCGCGATCACGGCGTAGCTGTCCGGGTCGTGCAGATAGCGCACCACCTGGCCCACGCTGCCGCCCGGCGCAGGATTAAAATCCAGGTACAGCATCGAGGTGCCGCCGTTGTTCATGCAGTGCGAGAAGCACAGGCGGCGACTCATCGGAAGGTCGGCATCGATGCCGTCGCCGAGGATTTCCGGCTCGTCGTCCAGCCATTCCTCGTAGATCGAGCGGATACTGTCGTCCCACTGCTGCTGGTCTTCGAAGATCTGTGCGACCGACCGCAGGTAGTACGGATAGCCACCGTCCTCCACGTCCGAGCCGAGCATAAGCAGGCATACCTCGCCACCGGGGTAGGCGCGGAAGTGAGTGCCATCCACGCGCGACAACAGCGCGACGAGGCTGTCCGGCACCTGCGGCCACTGCGAGCGCAGGCGCTGCAGGTCGTCGGCGTTGGCGCCATGGACATGGGCCCACTGGGGGGCGGCATCGGCGGGCAGGCGTGGGATCAGTCCGGACAGAAAGCGATCAACAAGGTTCATGCAAAAAGGGGACGGAGGGGGCTAAGTCGTATCCAACCACACCTGCGTCACGCCGCCAATGCAGAATGCCACGCGGGAGGGATGAGTACGACTTGATCCCCTCCGTCCCCTTTTTCTGGAGCAGGCGCATGAACAGGTGGCGATGCGGCGTGGCGATGGTGCTTGGGCTGGCGGCAATGCCAGCGTGGGCAGCGATGAAGACGCAGCCGGTGGAGTGGAAACACCAGGGCACGACCTTCAGTGGCGTGCTGGTCTATGACGACGGCGACAACGATAAGCGCCCCGGGCTGGTGATGGTGCCGAACTGGAAGGGTGTGAACGAATCGGCCATCGAGAAGGCCAAACAGTTGGCCGGCGATGACTATGTGGTGCTGGTGGCCGATGTCTACGGCAAGGGCGTGCGGCCGAAGACCGATGCCGAGGCAGGGCCGGTGGCGACCAAGCTGCGCAACGACCGGCCGTTGCTGCGTGCCCGCGCGCTGGAGGCAGTGAACGTGCTCAAGGCGCAGGCCGGCAAGGTGCCGCTGGATGCCAGCCGGATAGGCGCGGTCGGCTTCTGCTTCGGCGGCACCACGGTGCTGGAGCTGGCCCGTGCCGGGGCGCCGCTGGCCGGTGTGGTCAGCCTGCATGGCGGGCTGGGATCGCCGCTGCCGGCGCAGGCCGGTGGCAGCCATCCCTCGGTGCTGGTGCTCAACGGTGCCGACGACAAGAGCGTGACCGCCGAGGACATCGCCGGCTTCCAGAAGGAGATGAACGCGGCCAAGGTCGATTGGGAGTTCACCAACTACAGCGGTGCGGTGCACTGCTTCGCCGAGCGCGATGCCAACAGCCCGCCGGGCTGCCAATACAACGAGCGGGCGGCAAAGCGGGCCTGGAAGGCGCTGGATGAGTTCTTCGAGGAGCGTTTCATGTAGTGCCGACCAACGGTCGGCACCTACCCGCTCTGGTGGGTGCCGACCGTTGGTCGGCACGCCTTCACCGGTCAATGCGAGCGCTGCACCGCGTAGCGGGCCAGGCCGCGCAGGGCGGCAACCGCATCGTTGTCGGCCAGGCCATCGAGCGCGCGCTCGGCGGCGTCGGCGTATTCCTCGGCGCGGCGGCGGCTGTATTCCAGGCCGCCGGTGGCACGGATCGCGGCCAGTACTTCCGGCATCGCCGAGGCGTCGCCGTCCTGCACGATGGTGCGCAGGCGTTCGCGGGTGGCGTCGTCGGAGTGGGCCATGGCGTGGATCAGCGGCAACGTCGCCTTGCCTTCGGCCAGGTCATCACCGAGGTTCTTGCCCAGCTCGTCGGCGTTGGCCGAGTAGTCCAGCACGTCGTCGGCGATCTGGAACGCATAGCCCAGGTGCATGCCGTAGTCGAACAGGGCCTGCTGGGTGGCGTCGTCCACGCCGCTGGCCAGCGCGCCCAGGCGGGTGCCGGCGGCGAACAGCACGGCGGTCTTGCGCTCGATCACGCGCAGGTAGGCGGCTTCGTCGGTGTCCGGGTTATGCACGTGCAGCAGCTGCAGCACTTCACCCTCGGCGATGCGGTTGGTGGCATCGGCCAGGATCTGCATCACCGACATGCGCTCCAGCTCGACCATCAGCTGGAAGCTGCGCGAGTACAGGAAGTCGCCGACCAGCACGCTCGGCGCATTGCCCCACAGCGCATTGGCGGTGCTGCGGCCACGGCGCAGGCTGGATTCGTCCACCACGTCGTCGTGCAGCAGGGTGGAGGTATGGATGAACTCGATGATCGCGGCCAGCTGGTGGTGGTCCGGGCCGACGGTGCCGACCGCGCGGCCGGCCAGCATCACCAGCATCGGGCGCAGGCGTTTGCCACCGGCGGAAATGATGTGGTCGGCGATCTGGTTGATCAGCACGACGTCCGAGGACAGGCGGCGCCGGATCAGGGCGTCGACGGCGGCCATGTCGGCCGCGGCAAGCGACTGGATCTGGGGCAGGCCCAGGGCGGGACGGGTGTCTTCGGTGATGGTCATGCGATCAGGCTTTCAGGCTCACCGCCGATTATAGGCGCTGCCCGTGAATTCGGGCGCAAACCGCGACGGGCGGCACCTTCGCCCGGGTCCGGCCGGCTGCCTGCGTGAATACGTATGCAGGCTGCGCCATGCCCGCAAGGCCACCGCTAAGCTTGCCGGAACAGGATTTCGGCCCGCTTCCGGCGGGTCACGCATGCCCGGAGGGGGGCTGTCGATGTCGCACTATCCATGGTGGCGCGGAGCCGTCATCTACCAGATCTACCCGCGCAGCTACCTCGACGCCAACGGCGATGGGGTCGGCGACCTGCCGGGCATCATCGAGCGCCTGGACCACATCGCCACGCTGGGCGTGGACGCGATCTGGATCTCGCCGTTCTTCAAGTCGCCGATGGCCGATTTCGGCTATGACATCGCCGACTACCGCGACGTCGATCCGCTGTTCGGCCGCCTGGACGACTTCGATCGCCTGCTGGCCAAGGCCCATGGCCTGGGCTTGAAGGTGATGATCGACCAGGTGCTGAGCCACACCTCGATCGAGCACGCCTGGTTCCGCGAGAGCCGCCAGGACCGCAGCAACCCGAAGGCGGACTGGTACGTCTGGGCCGACCCGCGCGAGGACGGCACGCCGCCCAACAACTGGCTGTCGCTGTTCGGCGGCGGCGCCTGGCAGTGGGAGCCGCGCCGTGAGCAGTACTACCTGCACAACTTCCTGGTCGACCAGCCGGACCTGAACTTCCATCACCCGGAAGTGCAGCAGGCCACCCTGGACAACGTGCGCTTCTGGCTGGATCGCGGCGTGGATGGCTTCCGCCTGGATGCGATCAACTTCTGCTTCCACGATGCGCAGCTGCGCGACAACCCGCCCAAGCCCGCCGACAAGCGGGTGGGCCGCGGCTTCAGCCCGGACAACCCGTACGCCTACCAATACCACTACTACAACAATACCCAGCCGGAGAACCTGCCGTTCCTGGAGCGCCTGCGCGCGCTGCTGGATCAGTATCCGGGGGCGGTCAGCCTCGGCGAGATATCCTCGGAAGATTCGCTGGCGACCACTGCCGAGTACACCCGCGAGGGTCGCCTGCACATGGGCTACAGCTTCGAGCTGCTGGTGGACGACTACAGCGCGGCCTACATCCGCGACACGGTCTCGCGGCTGGAAGCGGTGATGACCGAAGGCTGGCCGTGCTGGGCGGTTTCGAATCACGACGTGGAACGGGCGGTCAGCCGCTGGGGCGGCCACCCGGCCGACCCACGCCTTGCGCGGATGCTGGTGGCGATGCTGTGCTCGCTGCGTGGCTCGGTCTGCCTGTACCAGGGCGAGGAGCTGGGCCTGGCCGAGGCCGAGGTCGCCTTCGAGGACCTGCAGGACCCCTACGGCATCACCTTCTGGCCCAACTTCAAGGGCCGTGATGGCTGCCGTACCCCGCTGCCGTGGACCGACGCCCCGCTGGCCGGCTTCACTTCCGGCAAGCCCTGGCTGCCGATCCCGGCCGAGCACCGGGCCGCGGCGGTAGCGGTGCAGGAGCGTGATCCGCACTCGGTGCTGGCGGCGTTCCGGGCCTTCCTGGCCTGGCGGCGTACCCAGCCGGCCCTTCTGCACGGCAGCATCCGATTCATCGAAAGCGCCGAGCCAGTGCTGCTGTTCGAGCGTATGCTTGCAGATGAAACCCTCCTGCTGGCCTTCAACCTGTCGGCCGAGGCGGTGAGCCATCCGCTGCCGCCGGGCCACTGGCAGCAGGTGGCGGTGCCGGGCCCGGATGCGGGCACGGTGCAGGGCAATGAACTCCAGCTGCCGCCGCGTGCGGTGTATTGCGCCCGACGCAGCTGACCGTTTTCTCCGGTGGCGGTACTTGCGGGGACGGGGCCGAAGCGCCCCGTCCCTTTTTTGTGGGTAGGCATTGGCGCCCACTTTCCCACTTATGGAATGGTGCCGGGCAGGGCGTGCGGAAACACTGATGGCCCTCCCAGCACTGCGGAACTCCGATGCGTATCTTCACTTCCCTGTTGCGCCTGTTGGCGCTGGCTGTGGCGCTGTCTGTCGCCCACCCTGTCTGCGCCACGCCCATCCTGACCGTGGGCCCTGCGCTGGAGGATGCCTTTGAGGGCTCTGATGTGGTGCCTGGCCTGAAGCAGTTGCTCGGACCGGAATACGGCGCGTTCCGGCGCAATTTCGATGAGTCGGCGGTACCGGTGCCGCTGAAAGAGGGAGGGTTGCTGCTTGATGGGTGGCGGTTGGGGTTCCCCGGGCATCATGCTGCGGCGGTCGTGGTCTACCCCGATGGCACCCTGCACGCGGCGTACTACAACGCTGAAGACCGAGCGGTGCGGTACTTCTCGACCTCCGGTGAACTTCAACAGCGCGTGCTGCTGATCTGGGCGAAGCGATTTGAGCTGCCTCCTGGTCATTCGCGTTCCAGCGACAGTCCGTTGGAAGAGCGCGCCCCTGCATCGGTCCTGGCATTGCCGGGCGTGGAAGAGCAGGCCGCCATGCGGTCGGTGGCAGCCGCGATCTGGTCTGCCCAACTGGCATCAGGTTGGAACATGAACACCGAGGTGGGGCACGTTCTCGGTGAGGCAGCCAAACACATCATGGACTGCTCTGCTGCTTTCAGCCTCGTGCCGAAGCCGCTGGGCTGGGTGCCTGGCTGGTCCTATGTCGCCCAGATGTCAGTCCAGATCGTTGCTTATGTCACGGGTGTCTCCGGGCATCGGGTCTATCGCTCCTGCGTCATCACCGCCGCCAGTCGCCAGCGTTCGTTCATCGAATTGGCATCGGGTGAGTTCTGAGCAGGGACCGGTTCTGCCATGTGGGAACTGCTGGGCCAGATCATTTCCGTTGTGCTCAATCACGTCGGTCATGCTCTTGGCCGATTCAGTGGGCGCATCCTGTTGTTGCTGATGATGGTCATCGCGATCAGCTGCGCGCTTCTGATCTCATCATCTCCCGGCAAGTGAATCCACGCATGGCGTGGATCTACCGACTCGATGATCCCGTACCGTGCGAAGGCCGAGACGCCTCTTCGGTAGATCCACGCCATGCGTGGATGGGCCTTGCAGACCCCTCGCTGGCATCGGCGCAAAAAGAGAACCCGCTGCCTGCGCAGCGGGTTTCCGGTCCTGCTCCCCTTGTGTTGCCGGCCAGCGGCCGGCACTACTTTGGCCAGGTCAGAACTTGTAGTTCACGCCCAGCATGTAGGTGCGGCCCCACTCGATGTACTCCAGCGGGCGGTCCTTGCTGCCGGCGTAGGTGCGGTACGGCTCGTTGGTCAGGTTGCTTCCTTGCAGCAGCAGGGTCAGGCCACGCAGGGCGCTGCTGTCGCTGAAGGTATAGCTCACCTGCGCATCGGTCACGTTCTCGCCCACCACGTAGCGCAGGGTGCGGTTGCCGTTGAAGTTGCCGATCTCACCGATGAAGTCCGAACGGCGGCGCTGGCTGACGCGTGCTTCAAAGCCGCTGCGCTCGTAGTAGGCGGTGAAGTTGTACACGCGCTTGGACAGGCCCGGCAGGCTGATCGGATCGGTGCCCACGCTGGACGCACTCTCCGGATCCAGAATGGTGATGTCGCTCTTGTTGAACGTCGCGCTGGCCTGCACGCCGAAACCGCGCAGGCTGTCGGTCAGCATGTCCAGCGGGAACGACGCGGTCAGTTCCAGGCCCTTCAACGTACCGCCCTTGCCGTTCTGCGGGGTCGAGAATGTACCGACGGTCTGTACCGGCGCGGTCATGCCCGGTGGCGGCACGTAGTTGCCCAGCAACCCACTGAAGTCGTAGTTATCCACCGACTGGGTGTAGACGTAGCTCTTCAGGTCCTTGTAGAAGATCGCCGCGGCCACGTAGGCCTTCTCGCCGAAATACTTCTCATAGGACAGGTCCAGCGCGGTAGCACGCCACGGGTCCAGCAGCGGATTACCGCCGCTGCCACCGGGTCGGCCGTTGTTGGTATCCACACCGAACTCCAGGCCGGCACGCATCTGGTCCACGCGCGGGCGCGCAACCTGCTTGGCGGCGGCGAAGCGCAGCGTCTGCTGGTGCGGGAACATGAACACCAGGTTCAAGCTCGGCAGCCAATCCTTGTAGGTCTTGCCGGCAGAGAAGGGCTGGATGTTGCTGCCCGCCCGCTGCGAGCTGTCCCAGTAGCGCGAATCCGAACTCTGGTCAGTGTGCTGCATCTGCACGCCAATGTTGCCACGCACGCCGACCACGCCGATGTCGGTGTTGATGTTCAGGCGTGCCCAGGCAGTGGTGATCTTCTCCTGCACCGTCCACGACTTGGGAATCAGGTAGTCCAGGTTGTCGACCGGGTTGAAGGTCATGTAGCGACCCACGGCTGCCGGCACGTTCCACGACGGGATATAGCCGAGGCCGGCGAAGCTCAGGTCCACCGGACGGTACTGCAGGTCCGGGGCGATGGTGGATTCGCCTTGAGCGCCAAGCAGGATGTTGCCTTCGGCCTGGGCCTTCTGCTTGCGACGGTCGGCATAGTTCACGCCCACGTCCACATCGGAGAACCAGCTGGACATGGCCTCGGGAACCGGTAGCGTCGCTGCCAGCTTGGCGCCCTTCAAGCGATCTTCCACCTCCGGCACCTTGCCGTAGCCGGAACCATAGATCGTGTTGGTCAGGAACAGGCTGTCCGGATTGGAGTAGTCGCGCCCCGGCGTGATCTGCGAGAAGCTGTTGTTGTTCACTACCAGGCCGATCGTGTCGAACTGCGGGCGCGGCACCAGCTGCAGGTTGTTTTCCAGGTTGATCTCACGGCGGGTCGCCTTGGAGTAGTTCAGGTCGGCGACGAGCTTCACGCCACCGACGTTGAACTCGTTGTTCCAGCCGAACGCATCGATCTTGTCCTTGCGCTTGTTGTACATGCCGCGCACCAGCGGGTACGCATTGCTGATCGTGCCGCCGGTGAAGCTGCCATCGGCATTGCGGCCGACATTGCTGAACACCGGGAGGATCGCGTTGGGATTGTTGCCGTCTTCGCCGTTGCCGCTGAGGCTCAGCTCGAACTGATTGGCAGTGTCGATCTGCTCGGCTTCGGTGTGGAACGCATCAAAGGTGCTGGTCCAGCTGTTGTTCGGGCGGAACTGGATCGTCGCCATCACACCGTCACGCTTGTTGTTGCCGGTACGGCGCAGCGCCTTGATGCCATCGGTGAAGTAGGTGCCTGGCGCGATTCCGCGACGCTCGCCCTTGTCGGTGTGCTCGGTGGTCCACGGCTCGTACAGGCCGACCTGGTTTTCCTGGATCGGCATGTCGCTGTGCGCGTAGCCGATGGCGATGCCGAGGGTCTTGTCCAGGAACTGATCGATATAGCTGGCGCTGAAGCGGTTGCCGTACGGATCGACATTGGCGGCGCGGCCCAGCGAGCTCTTCTGGTAGCGGCCGCTGACCGCGATCACGCGCTCGCCGAAGCTGAGCGGGCGCGCGGTCTGCATGTCGATGGTACCCGACAGCCCCTGGCCGACCAGTGCGGCATCCGGGGTCTTGTACACGGTCACGCCGTTGACCAGTTCGGACGGGTACTGGTCGAACTCGACGCCGCGGTTGTCGCCGGTGCTGACCACTTCACGGCCATTGAGCAGGGTGGTGGCGAAGTCCGGCGACAGGCCGCGCACGCTGATCACCTGCGCACGGCCGGCCACGCGCTGGGCGGCCAGGCCGGGCAGGCGTGAGATGGATTCGGCAATGCTGACGTCGGGAAGCTTGCCGATGTCTTCGGCGGAGATCGCTTCGACCACCGAGGTGGCGTCCTGCTTGACCGCGATCGCGTTCTCGATGCCGCGGCGGATGCCGGTGACCTGCACCGTGTCCAGGTTGGTGGCGGCGGTGCTGGCCGGCGTGGTGGTGCTCTGCGTGGACTGTGCCGACGCCAGCGTCGGCGCCAGCACAACGGCCAGCGCGAGACTCAGCGCACTGCGCTTGTGGTTCAACATTTTCCCCTCCCAGGCAATGTTGCAGATCGATTCGAGGACGTCCCGGCGTGACCGTGGACGTGCGACGCGGTGGCCGCTGTCGTCGCCGCTATGGTAGGCAGCGTGTTCTTCGCGGGAATCACCCTGCATACGTATTCAATGGTGTTTGCAGGGGTGTAATCGGTTTCAGATCCTGCTTGCGGTAGTGCTGGCCGCTGGCCGGCAATCATGTTCATCGGGTTGCCGGCCAGCGGCCGGCACTACCGGGGCATTCAAAGCGGCGTGAAGCGGATGGCCTGGCCACCGCCCGGTGCCAGTACCAGTGTCAGCGCATCGGCGCTGGTGACCGCGCGGGTTTCGCGCGCGAACGCGAACGGATTGCTGCGGAAGTCAGCGCCGTCGCCATCGCGGTAGATCTCGGCGCGATAGCGTACGCCCGGTTCCAGGAAGCCCAGCGACACCGGCAGCACGCGGCCGTGTTCATCGGTGATGCTACCGAGGAACCAGTCGCGGCTGTTGCGGTCGCGGCGCACGATCGTCACGTAGTCGCCCACTTCGCCATCGAGCACACGGCTCTGTTCCCAGTCCACCGCCACGTCCTCGATGAAACGGAACGCCTCGCGGTGCTGCAGGTAGTGCTCGGGCAGGTCGGCGGCCATCTGGATCGGGCTGTACAGCACCACGTACAGCGCCAGCTGGCGCGCCAGCGTGCTGGGAATGGCCTGGCCGTGGCGGCCCTTCAGGCTGAGGATGCCGGGGGTGTAGTCCATCGGCCCAGCCAGCATGCGGGTGAACACCAGGTTGACCTCGTGCTCGGGCGGGTTCGGCGGCTGGCCCCAGGCGTTGTACTCCATGCCACGCGCGCCTTCGCGCGAGATCCAGTTGGGGTAGGTGCGGCGCAGCCCGGTGTCCTTGATCGGCTCATGCGGGTTCACCGACAGCTGCCTGCGCGCCGCCTCCTGCACCACCTTCAGGTGATGGCGGGCCATGAACTGGCCGTCGTGCCACTCGCGCCAGAGTGGGCCGCCGGCCGGATTGCGGCGGTCGACCTGGCCGTCGTCGCAGACATAGCCGGTCTTGAACTGGTCCACGCCCAGTCGCGCATACAGGTCCAGTGCGGCGTCCAGCTGATCCTCGTAGTGTTCGATGGCGCAGCCGGTTTCATGGTGGCCGATCAGGTGCACGCCCTTCTTCAGGCCATATGCCGACAGGGCCTCGATATCGAAATCGGGCGTGGCACGGGTGAAATCGAAGTCGTAACCGTTGCCCACCCACATGCCGTCCCAGCCGGGATTCCAGCCTTCCACCAGTACGCCCCGGAAGCCATGCGCAGCGGCGAAGTCGATCACCTTCTTCGTCTTGGCGGTGATGGCCGCGTGCTTCGGGCCGGTCGCCCAGCTCTCGTTGTCCAGGTGCATCGACCACCACACGCCGAGGTACTTGGCCGGCTTCACCCAACTGACATCACCCAGCGCATTGGGTTCGTTGAGGTTGAGGATCAGGTCCGATTCGACCAGCCCGCCTGCACGGTCGGCGATCTGCAGCGTGCGCCACGGCGTGGCAAAGGGCAGGGCACGGCGTACCTTCCAGCCTTCGGCCGACGGCGAAAGCTGCGCGCGCAGGCGCCGGCCTTCGGTGCGACGCAGCCACATGCCGGCGTAGTCCACCAGCGCAGCCTCATGGATCGCCACGTGCAGGCCATCGCGGCTGCGCAGGGTCATCGGCGTATGCACCAGCGGCACCTGATTCAGTGGCGTGCGCTGGTACAGGTATTCGTAGTGGATCGGTTCGCCAGCGGGAATCCACCAGGCAGTCGATTCCGGCGCAATGGCGAACTCGGTCAGTTCATCATCGATGATCGCCTCGCGCAGGCTCGGCTGTTCGGGGAACACGTAGCGGAAGCCCAGGCCATCGTCGTAGACACGGAACACCACATCCAGCCGGCGCTTGCTGCCGGTGGTCTCGGCCAGCTGCACGGTCAGCTCGTTGAAGTGGTTGCGGGTGAGCCGGCGTTCGCCCCACGGCTGTTCCCAGCTGTCATCGACGCTGCGCCGCTGCTGGCCGAGCACGGTGAAATCACGGTCCAGGCGGCCGTCGCGCAGGGCGAAACCGAGTTTGGAATCCTCCACCACGGTCTCACCGAAACGTTCGACGCGGTAGCGGGCAGTTCCGCCGTCCAGCACCAGGCTGGCCTTGAGCACCTTGCCGGGCGATTCGACACTGACGACCTGCGGTGCGGCCTGCGCCAGCGCGGCCATTCCCAGCAACGCCAGGCCGAACACGAGCGCGAACACCGCGCGTACAGCAGTGGGTGACATCGGCATTTCCCCTCCCAAGGCGCCGTTGGCAGACCCGGACCATAAGCCAGTGCGACGGGTGCGCTATCGTGCAACGCCATGAATACGTATGCAGCTGGGCGCAGCCGACAGCCCCGCGTCTACCATGGGGCCAGGGCTCCTTGAGGGAGGGGCCGCGCCCGCCCGCCGGCAACTGCGGTGCGGACCTACAACGCGTGCAGAGAGGGAGGGAGGCCGACGGGCGCAAGCCGGTCCGCCGCTTCGATGCTGAAGATCATTTGCCTGACCGCTGCCCTGGGGGCAGCGCTGGGATCGACCGCGCAGGCGGCCGACCTGCAATTCGACGGCCGCCACGCGCGCGCCGAAGCCGCAGCCGACGGCCGCTTCGTGCTGCATGCGCCGACGGGGAAAGTACAGATCGCATCCCCGCCAATGCGCAGCCAGACCGGCAGCGTGATGTTCGATGCACTGTTCGCACTGGCCCAGCAGGAGATGGACCAGGATCGCGTGGATGCGATCCGCGATCCCGCATTCGACGAGGGCCGGCCGGTGCCGTGTGAGTGCTTCCAGACCGGTGCGCGCTGGCCGTACGTGTGGACCCGTGATGTCAGCTTCGCCGCCGACCTGGCGCTGGCGCGGCTGGACCCGCAGCGCACCCGGCAGTCGCTGCAGTTCAAGCTGTCGGCGGCGCGCGATGGGCATACGCCGGGGCTGTTCGTCGCCCAGGACACCGGTTCGGGTGGCAGCTGGCCGATCAGCAGCGACCGCGTGGTGTGGTTCCTGGCCGCGCGCCACCTGCTGGATGATCCGGCGTTCGCCGATCAGGTCTGGCAGGCGCTGCAGGGCACGCTGGCGCAGGACCGTGCGATGGTGTTCGACGCGCAGATGGGCCTGTACCGCGGCGAGACCTCGTTCCTCGATTGGCGCGAGCAGACCTATCCGGACTGGACGCGCGAGGACGTGCGCTTCATCGGTGATTCGTACGCACTGTCCACCAACGTGCTGCACTACCAGGCGCTGCGCCTGGCAGAGCAGTTGGCCGGCCAGCGCGGCGATGCGCGTGCGTCCGACTACAGGGCGTGGGCCGATGCGCTGGCAAAGCAGATCGATGCCCGCTTCTGGCGCGAGGATATCGGCCAGTACATGAGCTTCATCGGCGAAGCCGCGCACCCGGTGCCGTATGCCAAGGTAGACCTGCTCGGCCTGTCGCTCGGCATCCTCGCCGACGTACTGCCGGCCGAGCGCGCGCGCCGTGCGCTGGCGGCGTACCCGATGGGGCCGGCCGGCAGCCCGGTGGTGTGGCCGCAGGAAGCGCAGCAGCCGATCTACCACAACCGCGCGATCTGGCCGTTCGTCAGTGCCTACTCGCTGCGTGCCGCGCGCCAGCTGGACGATGCACCGCGCATCGCCGCCGAGATCCGTTCGCTGATGCAGGGCGCGGCGCTGGCCGGTTCCAACATGGAGAACTACGAGCTGGTCAGCCAGGCGGTGTATGTCGAGGAAGGTGCTCTCAGTGGGCCGGTGGTCAACTCCGAGCGCCAGCTGTGGTCGGTGGCGGGGTACCTGTCGATGGTGATCGAGGGCGTATTCGGCGTGCAGGACGATGGCCGCGTGCAGCCCAAGCTGCCGGCGGTGCTGGTGCCGGAGCTGTTCGGCACGCAGCGCAGCATCAGCCTGGAAGCCGCTGGCAGGCGTTATGTGCTGGAGCGTCCGCAGAGCGTCGGTGACGGCCTGCTGGTGGCCGGCAGAACCACCACGCGCGGCACTACCACGACGGTGCAGCTGATCGACGCACCGGCAGCGACCTGTTTTGAGACCACGACGGTGGACGCCAACGCGCGCGCGCCGGCCACACCGGTGGCGCCGCAGGCCCTGCGCAAGGGCGTGGGCTGGGACGTGCAGGTCGCCGCGCATCACGTGCTGTGGCAGGACGGCAAGCCGATCACCGCCAGCAACGGCGTGGCGCGCATCAGCGATGATGGCCTGCAGCATTGCCTCAGTCTGACCCGGCGCGAGGGCGCATTGGAATCACTGCACGGCCCGACGGTCTGCATCGGTCCGCAGCAGCTGTTGCAGGGCGAGCAGCGCTGGCAGTTCACCGCCGCCAACGCTGGGCAGGTACGTGTGCGCCTGCAGTACACCAATCCGAACGGGCCGATCAACACCGGCGTCACCGCCGCGGTGAAGCAGCTGGCGCTGCAGTGCCCGGGCATTCCCGAACAGCGGTATACGGTCGCGCTGCCGCACAGCGTGGCCGTACAGGATTCCACCGCGGCGACCTTCACGGTGCCCAAGGGCCGGTGCACGGTCACGCTTGAAGAGGGCTTCAACATGAGCGCGCTGCAGCACTTCGCGCACTACACCGGGGGCAAAGGGGGGCGCGAGGGCGTGCTCAACCAGGCCCAGGTGCAGGCGCTGAAGGTGGCCCAGGTCGCAACGGAAGAGGACGCCCGATGAATCGTCCTGCCAAGCCGCAGCTGTCGTTCTGGCAGATCTGGAACATGTGTTTCGGCTTCCTCGGCATCCAGTTCGGGTTTGCGCTGCAGAATGCCAATGCCAGCCGCATCTTCGAGACCCTGGGCGCGGACATGGACGCGGTACCGGGGCTGTGGATCGCCGCGCCGCTGACCGGCCTGCTGGTGCAGCCGGTGATCGGCTACCTGTCCGACCGTACCTGGACGCGCTGGGGTCGCCGCCGTCCGTTCTTCATGATCGGTGCGGTACTGACTACGCTGGCGCTGCTGGTGATGCCGAATTCTCCAACGCTGTGGATTGCCGCCGGCACGTTGTGGGTGCTGGATGCCTCGATCAATGTGTCGATGGAACCGTTCCGTGCCTTTGTCGGTGACCAGCTTGCGCCACGCCAGCGCCCCACCGGCTATGCGATGCAGAGCTTCTTCATCGGCGTGGGCGCGATCGTCGCCAGCTTCCTACCGTTCATCCTGGCCCACTTCGGCGTAGCCAACACTGCTGCCGCTGGCGAGGTGCCGGATACGGTGCGTTATGCGTTCTACTTCGGCGCGGTGGTGCTGCTGGCGGCGATCACCTGGACAGTGGTCAGCACCCGAGAATATTCGCCGGCGGAACTGGCCGGCTTCGAGGATGCCGAGCCACCGGCGCACCATGCCGGCACCACAGTCACCGGGCCCGCACCGTGGGGACAGGTGGCCTTTTGGCTGGGAACAGGCGTGCTGCTGGCGTTGCTGATCGGCTGGCGCCAGGGCGACAAGATGCTGTACGTGCTGGCTGGCCTGTGCGCCGGCTACGGCCTGCTGCTGGCACTGGCGCGCGCATTGCCGGGCACGCACATGCTGGCGGCCATCGTCGGCGACCTGCGCGCGATGCCGGTCACCATGCGTCGCCTGGCGTGGGTGCAGTTCTTCTCGTGGTTCGCGCTGTTTGCGATGTGGATCTATACCACCGCCGCAGTGGCCGGCACCCACTTCGGTTCGACCGATCCGCAGTCGGCGGCGTACAACGACGGTGCCAACTGGGTGGGCGTGCTGTTCGGTGCCTACAACGGCTTCGCCGCATTGGCTGCGGTACTGATCCCGCCGATGGTGCGGATGATCGGCCTGCGCTGGAGCCACCTGGTCAATCTGTGGCTGGGCGGTGCCGGGCTGGTCTCGCTGATGTTCATCCGCGATCCGCACTGGCTGCTGCTGTCGATGGTCGGCGTCGGCTTTGCTTGGGCATCGATCCTGTCGCTGCCGTATGCGCTGCTGTCCGACAGCGTGCCGGCCTCGAAGATGGGCGTGTACATGGGCATCTTCAATTTCTTCATCGTGATCCCGCAGCTGGTGGCGGCCAGCGCGCTCGGCTTTGCCCTGCGCGCCTGGCTGGGTGGCCAGCCGATGCACGTGCTGGTACTGGGCGGCTGCAGCCTGTTCGTCGCCGGCCTGTGCGTGCTGCGGGTTCCATCCCGTCCGGAGGTAGTGTGATGCGTGGTGCGCTGTCTGTTGCTGTTCCCCTGCTGTTGCTGGCCGGTCATGCGGCGGCCTCGCCGCGTCCGGATTACGTGGGTACCACCGAGCCGTTTGCCAGCGATGCGGTGTACTTCGTGGTCACCGACCGCTTCGTCAACGGCGACCCATCCAACGATCATCGCGACCAGGGCGGCACGCACCGCACCTTCGATATCCCGGTGCCATGCCCGGACAAGGTGGACGGCAACATCGGCTACCTCGGCGGTGATTTCCGCGGCGTGCTCGACAATGCGCAGTACATCCGCAATCTTGGTTTCGGCGCGGTGTGGATCACGCCGATCGTCGACAACCCGGATGAGGCGTTTACCGGCAGCAAGCCGATCAGCTGCACCAGTACGCTGACCGACCGCGGCAAGACCGGCTACCACGGCTACTGGGGCATCAACTTCTACAAGCTCGATGAGCACCTCCCCAGCAAGGACCTGGACTTCGCAGGGTTGACCAAAGGACTGCACGGCGCAGGCTTGAAGGTGGTGCTGGATATCGTCGGCAACCACGGCTCGCCGGCCTGGACCATGCCGACGCGGCAGCCGCAGTTCGGCCAGATCTTCGACAAGGATGGAAAGCTGATTGCCGACCACCAGAACCTGCCGCCGCAGAAGCTGGATCCGAAGCACAACCCGCTGCACGCGTTCTACAACAACATCGGTCCGGTCGACAGCAAGGATGGTTCGATCTTCGATGGCAACCTCGCCGAGCTGTCCGATTTCAACCAGGACAATCCGGCGGTAATGGACTACCTGGTCGGCGCCTACCTGCAGTGGACCGCGCAGGGCGTGGACGCGCTGCGCATCGACACCATCGGCTGGCTGCCGCATCCGTGGTGGCATGCGTTCGTCAAGCGCATCCGCGCCGAGCATCCTGGCATGTTCATGTTTGGCGAAGCCTTCGACTACAACGCGGGCAGCATCGCCGAGCACACCTGGCCAGCCAACGCGAACGTAAGCGTGCTCGATTTCCCGTTGCGTGGCGCGCTGGAGCAGACCTTCGGCACCGCCGGCAAGGGCTTTGAAACGTTGGCCGAACCGCTGCACCTGAGCGGCGGGCCCTACGCCAATCCGTATGAGCTGATGACCTTCTACGACAACCACGACATGCCGCGCCTGCAGGCCAGCGACAACGGCTTCATCGACGCGCACAACTGGCTGTTCACCGCGCGTGGCATTCCGGTGGTCTATTACGGCTCGGAAACCGGCTTCATGCGTGGCCGCGCCGAGCACGCCGGCAACCGCGCCTATTTCGGCCAGTCGCGCGTGGATGCTGCGCCACAGAGTCCGATCTTCGCGCCGCTGCAGCGCATCGCCAGGCTGCGTGAGGCCACCCCGGCACTGCAGCGCGGCCTGCAGGTGAACGAGCGGTTGCTGGGTGACGAGGCGGTGTTCTTCCGCGTGCTGCAGCACGGTGACGTGGCACAGACCGCGCTGGTGCTGCTGAACAAGGGTGACCGGGCCAAGGCCCTCAGCGTGACGCGCTTCGTTCAGGCCGGCCGCTGGCGCGATGCGCTGGATGGCGGCGAGCTGAAGGTAGATGGCGCGCTGACGGCGGAAGTGCCGGCGCACGGGGTGAAGGTCTATGTGCTGGAGGCCGCCGTGCAGCAGCCGGCGTTGCAGGCCGAGCTGGACAAGGCGATGGCCGACCAGAAGGCGCGGGACCAGCGACTGGGACGGTAGTGCCGGCCGCTGGCCGGCAACCCCGGATTCCTGGCGCCTGCCTACCGCTCTGGTGGGTGCCAACCTTGGTTGGCGCGCCTTTCGAGCAGTCGAGCAAGCTCGACTCTACAATAGCCACCCCTCACGCCCTGCCGTACCGCCATGACCGACCTCGCCCCGCAGACCCCGATTGAAACCCTGCTGAAGGCGGCCATGGACGGGGCCGTGCCGATCCGCGCCTTCATGGAAGCCTTCGTCGCCTCCGAGGTGGTGCTGCTGACCGGCAGCCTGGTCACCCCCGACGGCAGCGGCTTCGACCCGCTGCTGTTCGACAAGCAGGGCACCCTGCACGTGGCCGTGTTCACCGATCCGTCGCGGGTGGGCATCTACAGCCAGCAGGTTCCGCACCAGATCCGCTGGCTGATGCTGGACGTGCTGCGTCGCGTGCCGGGCGGCTACGGCGTGGTGATCAACCCGGGCACCGCGCTGGGCTTCGAGATCTCACCCAGCGGCGTCGGCGAGATCCTGAAGGACTTCGCGCAGGGCTGAGTGTCCTTTCGGACGAATGTGTCCGATGCATGCACTTGCGGGGGTCGGGGCGTTTGCTAGAGTCCGCGGACCGACAGGACGCAAGGAGCAGCGCCATGGCAGCAGCGCAGGATAAGCCCGTACGTGTCGTCGATCTGCACACCCATCTGTTCAATGCGCGGCATCTGCCGCTGGAAAGCATCATCGCCGGCGCGATGGGTGCGTGGTCAAGTCCCTTGGCCCGACCTCTGGCGAAGCTGTTGTACCTGCTGACGGAAACAACGGGCGAGCAGGCGGAGTTCTCTCGGCTACAGCAGTTGCACCTGCATAGTCTTCATGACCATGGCGGGCACGAACAGATCGACTACATTGCGTCGATCTGCAACGTCGCCAGCCATGAGTTCCAGGTGGGCATTGCGGCGGGGCTGCCGGATGCCGATGGTCTGGCCGCGCTGACCGCCGACTCACCGCAAGCAGACGCCATGCGGGGCTCCGACCTGATGGCGATTCTCCGTGAGCTGGAGCAGGCCATTTCTGCAACGGGTGGGCCCGACACCGCCGCCGCGCCGTCCACCGATTCTCTCGTGCAGGAATTGATGGCGCCGGCAGGTCTGGTCGACTGGGCGCGCAGCACCGTGAAGCGCGCGCTGGAACGTTTCATGGCACTGGTGGTGCGTGATCCGACGAGTACGATCGGCAACTACGCCGAGTTCTTCTTCACTCTGCTGGGTTCAGAGGAAACGATTTTCCAGCGCTTGCAGGTGGCGTACGGTGAGTCCTTGCCCTCCATGGAGTACGCCCATCTGATGATGGACATGGAGCTGGCGTACCCGGGCGGGCCAATGGCCAACTATCACCTGCCCAAGCGCACCGGGAACATGGTGAAACTGCAGAAGAAGTTCCCGGAGCTGCATGGGTTTTTTGCATTCGATCCGCGCCGCGATGATCCGAATCCGCGCGGCTGGAAAGGGTTGCTTGAATCCGCACTCAAGGATGGATTCATTGGTTTCAAGTTCTATCCGGCGATGGGTTACAAGCCCCATGGGGACGCGGTCCATGCCCGGCGGATCAACGAGTTCTACGACTTCTGCCTGGAGCATGACACGCCGATCTTCGCGCATTGCACCCCGGTGGGGTTTCAGACCCCGCGCAAGGAGGGAGCGTTCGCGAACCCGGAATACTGGGCCGATGTGCTGAGCAGCCGCAAAGAACTGCGATTGTGCCTGGGACACGCCGGCGGGCAGCGCGCTCCCAGGGAAAGGCCGGTTTCGGCTGGCTGGGATGCCGAAGAGGTCGAGTGGAAGAAGGGCAACTATGCATGGCAGGTGGTTGACCTGTGTGTCCGATACCCCAACGTGTACTGCGAGATAGGGCATCTGGAAGGCCTGCTTGGCGGGGACATGTCGGACTTCGAGCGGAACCTGAGACGCGCCCGGGATACGCAGATGGATTACGGGTTCATGAGCAAGGTCGCTTATGGTTCCGACTGGCACATGCAGGCAATGGTCAACTCGGCCCGTAGCTACCTTGATCTGTTCCTGAAGCTGTTTGAAAAGGAGGAGTGGCGGGAGCACCGAGAGCGCTTCTTCTGGCAGAACGCCCATGCGTACATGCGGCTGCCACGATGACGGTGGTTGGTGGGGCTGATCCGGGCATGGTCGTAACGCATGGGGATGGGACTGGCAGCGGAGTGGAACAGCGGGCAATGGTGGAATTCAGAGAGCTGACAGTGGACGCACCGGAACGCCTGCAACTGGCGCAGTGGTATCACGCGCAATGGGGCCAGGACGCGGGCCTGTCGCTGGAACAGGAGCTGCAACGGCTCAATCGGGCGCAGGACGCCGAGGGTTTTCCGCACCTGATCGCCGCGTTCGATGACGGTCAGGTGGTCGGCGCAGTCCAGCTCAAGCGCCGGGAAATGCAGGCGTTCCCACAGTACGAACATTGGCTGGGCAGCGTGTTCGTGGCCGATAGTCATCGCGGGCGTGGGCTGGCTGGCACGCTGGTGGAACAGGCGGCGGCGCAGGCGGCGCGAATGGAGGTTTCCGACCTGTACCTGCAGACCGAAGCGCTGGATGGTGGCCTTTACGCCCGGCTGGGCTGGAAGCCGCTGCAGGAAGCCGACAACCGCAGTCATCGCGTACTGGTGATGGTGCGCAGGATTTCCGCATGAACACGCTCGCACCCCGCCATTCCCGCTCCGCGCTGATCTTCCTGATCGCGGCCATCGTCGTCGCGCTGGTGTCCATGCCCGTGCTGCGTGCGGTAGGCATGGTGCTGTGGCCGGTGTTCGCCATTGCCTGGCTGATCAACCTGGGTGCGGCCTGGCATCTGGGCCAGTGGGCGCGCCAGCAGGGCCGTCCGGCGTGGGCATTCGGGTTGCCGGCGGTGCTTGGTACCGTCGCATCGATCGTGGTCTATGTGCTGCTGGCGTTGCTGGCGTTGCTGGCGTTGCTGGCGTTGCTGGGGCCGAAGGCCAGGCCTCAGCCGGAAATCACCGGCTGAGTGCTTCGTTCCACTCGTTCCACAGAACACCGTCCACGGTGGTGAGCAACGTCTGCTGGACCTCGATCAGCGTGTTCATCTCAGCCAGCGCCGCATCCAGGTCGCTGATTGAGATCTCGAATCTGGCCGTGCACTGGCTCATGGCATGTACGTGTTCGGTGCCATGCGCCAGCTCGATGGCTTCCTGGAGGACATGGGGCGCGCCGTTGAGAGAGAGCCCCAGACGAACGTCTTCATCGCCCGTAATGAGAATACTGTTCTCACCCAGCTCCAATTCGAGCTCAAGGCCACAGTCGGCCAATACCTGGGCTGCCCAGTTCAGTGATGCGGAAATTCCGTGTGCGTCGAAGTAGATATGGCTGGATGTCATCGCGGCTTCTCGAAGGTTCACGGAGAGTATCGCTTGCCTTCAAATGGATCCTTTTGGAGCCCCCGCATCTCTGGTCAATCAGGTCCTCAGATGACGCAATTGGTCGCGGCATGTCGTTTCTGTCTGCAGCAGTGATGCCAGCCATTTGACCGGCACCACCGCTCACCTCACATCGTCACCTTGCGCCGGTTGTCATCGCTCACCCGGTCGATCAGCTTGTTGTAGGGGTCGAAGCCCGCCTCATCCGGCTTCTCGTCCACGGTCACCGTGATTTTCGGCGTGGCGTCGGTGATGTGGTGGCGCTGCAGGTACAGCACTTTCTGGTCGCGTTCCTTGCCCGAAGGCCCGTTGGCGAACACGCCTATCTCGATCCAGTCATCCATCGCGCCGTCGCTCTCCTGGCCCTTGCCGTCGGCATAGTGCTTGGCGGCGTGCAGGTCCAGGGTCACGTCGTAGCGACCGTCATCGCGCTTGCGCGCGTTGGCGGCCATCACCCGGTTGTCATAGAAGCTGATCTTCTCGAACAGGTCGGTGACCAGCTGTTGGCGGTCGGACGGAGTCTCCGCGCGTATGTAGCCCAGCAACTCGCGTGAGGTGGTGTACGGAGGCTGCTGGAAACCCTTGTCCTGCAGGAATCGCTTCAGGGCACGGTTCAGGGCCTGCTCGCCGATTTCCTCGCGCAGCCGGTAGAACACCAGCGAGCCCTTCTGGTAGTGGATGTACTGCTGGTTTTCCACGCGTTCCAGCGGCTGTTCCTCGATGGCCTCGCCACCGCGGCCGGACAGGTAGCCGTCCAGCTCGCGCTTGAGGAACTGGCGCATGTGCTGACGGCCGTATTCTTGTTCCATCACCATCAGCGCCGAGTACTGCGACAACGATTCGGAGAGCACTGTTGCGCCCTGCACATTGGCGCCGATCACCTGGTGCGCCCACCACTGGTGCGCGATCTCGTGCGCGGTCACGTAGAACACGTAGTCCACCTTGTCCGGATCACGCAGGTCGGCGATGAAGCCGATGGCCTCGGAGTAGGGAATGGTGTTGGCGAACGACTGCGCGAAGCGCGCGTAGCCCGGGAACTCGATGATGCGTACCTGGCGGTGCTGGTAAGGCGTGAAATTGGCTTCGTAGTAGGCCAGCGATTTCTGCACCGCCTCGATCATCCGGTCCACGTTGTAGCCGTGCGCCGGGTCGAAGTAGACCTCGATCGGGATGTCCTTGTACGTCGCCCTGCGCACCTCCCAGCGTGCCGACAGGTAGGCGTAGAAGTTCAGCATTGGCCGGTCCATGGCGTAACTGAAGCAGCGCCGGCCATTCACCGTGGTCTCATGCTTCAGATAGCCCGGCGCCAGTGCGACCTGGTCCGGCGCGGTACAGACCGTGGTGCGGAAATCCAGCCAGTCGGCATCGTTGGAGATGTAGGTGTTGGCGCGCGCTGCTTCGTCTTCCAGCTTGGGCATGCGCCGCGGCTCGCCCAGATCGCGCTTGCGCCGCTCGTTGCGGTCGGTGATCTCCGCGCCTTCGTTGTAGCCGAATGACGGCAGCACGCGGCTGTTGAAGAACGTGCCGTTGTCGACGATGTTGCTCGGCGCCTGGCCGGCGGTGATGCCGTTGGGTTTCTGCTCCACCCGGAAATGGACGCTGCGGGTTTCGCCCGGTTGCAGCGGCTTGTCGAGCCGGTAGATGCGGTAACCGAGCTCCTTGTCGTGGAAGGTCAACTTCTGTCCGCCAAGATCGGCCGCCCGCAGCTGCTTGTCGTCGCCCATCGAGACATGCAGTTCCTGGATGGGGTGCGGGTGCAGGTTGCGGATCGTCCAGTTCGCGTCGATCACCATCGACTGCGATTCCGGGAACAGGTCCACGCGGTTGTCCACTGCCACGATGCGCGGCTGCGGCAGGCTGCGGTACTTCGACAGCTCACGCTCATAGCGGGCCTGAAGATCGAGCTGCTGGTCAGGCGAGATGAACTCGTTGCGGATGTTGGTGCTCCAGTACAGCCAGCCGCCCACGGCGACGAACGCCAGCGCCGCCAGCGCGGCGAAGGCGCCGGTGGGTCCACGCAGGCGTCGGCCGGCCAGGGCCAGGCGCTGGCGCAGCCCCTGGCTGACACCCCGCACCCAGAAGGCGGAGGCCACGCACATCAGCGCGAGCAGGAACAGCGCCCAGTAGCCCTGGAACGCCAACTGTCCGGCGAGGAAGTGGCCGTAGCCATTCATGTCCGAATAGGGGGCGATCGGCCAGCTGCCGAAGTTGTAGATGTTCTGCGTGTAGTCGAGCATGCCCAGCACGCCCTGGCCGATCATCACCACGATCAGCAGTGCATAGCCGACGAACTTGTTGTTGGTCAGCACCTGCAGCACCAGCGCCATGCCGCCCATCAGCACGTACACCACTGAATCCAGGGCCAGGCTGCGCAGGTACAGCAGCGGCTCCAGATGCGTGTAGCCCTTGGCCAGCTGCACGCCCATCGCAGCCAGCGCGCCCGCCGCCTGGAAGCAGATGATCACCGCCAGCAGCGCGGTGAACTTGGCCAGCAGCGGTACCCAGTTCGGCACCGGCATGGCGTCGGTCACTTCGTTGATGCGCGCGCCGCGTTCCTTCCAGACCAGCTCACCAGCGAAGAACAGCACGATGATCACCAGCAGCCAGCTGAAAGCACCCTGCAGGCCCATGATCATCTGCGAGGTTACGGGCCAGATCGACGTGCCGTACAGCGTCTGCCGGAACAGCGCGCTGGGCAGGAAGTTGGCCAGGCCCAGCACCAGCAGCACGATGAATGGCACGCTGCGCAGCACGCCGCGGGTATCGAAGCGGACCTGGCGCAGGAACTGGTGCCACGCCGTGGTCGCGTTGAACGCCGGTGCTACGCGCGGCAGTACCGCGTGAGCAGGGCGGACGCCGCCGGCATCGGCCGCTGGCTGCACCTGCTTGCGGCCCCATCGACGGCGGCTGCTGCCACTGCGTTCGGTGCGGAACAGGGCAAACGTGGCCGCGAACAGTGCCGCAGCCACGCCCAGCCACAGGGCGCGGTTGGCCAGCAGGTAGCCGGCCAGTTCGGGAATGCCGCTGTTGCGCTCAGCGGTGGACCAGTAGCGGATGGTGCGGCTCAGCGCACGCATGCCCAGCGGCTCGCTCAGCACCGCGATCCACGTATTGTCGATGTCGCGCAGCAGGGCGGCGCTGGCACCGTACAGCACCAGGTAGGCGACCAGGCCGATGTACACCCACAGGATCGAGCGGGTCAGCGCCGCCAGCAGTGACAACAGTGCCGTGGTGAACAGCAGGTTGGGAATGACGATGACCGCGAACGTCCAGGCATAGCCCTGCCAGCTGATCGGGCCCATGCGCTCGGGGTCGACCCAGGGCATGAACGGTGCCAGCCACAGGCCGAACGCGATCACCACATAGACCAGCAGCCCGGCCGCCAGTGCTGCGGCGATGCGCCCGGCCAGATAGTCGCGACGCTTCACCGGGCTGGCAAAGATCAGTTCGGCGGTGCCCAGTTCGAAGTCACGCAGCAACGCGTTGCTGACGAACAGCGCGGTGACCAGCATGCCGAGCAGGGTGAAGATGCCCAGCATCTGCGCGATCACCGTCGGCGCATTGCTGTGCACGTTGCCGGTGCCTCCGCCAATCTGCACCGCATCGCTGGACGCGGCGGCGAAGGCGAGCAGGGCGAACAACCCGGCCAGCAGCCACAGCAGCGGAGAACGCAGCTGCTCGCGCAGCTCGAATCGGAAGAAGTTGAAGATCATGGCGTGCTCCGCTCAGGCTGCCGCGCGGGCACGGGCCTGCAGGCGCAGGCGCTGGAAGTACACATCCTCGAGGTCGGGAGCCACGGCCGCGAAGCCGTCGCCGGGATCGTTGGCGCTGTGCACGTGGATCACCGGGCGGCCACCCACCAGCCGCGTGGACAGCACCACGTAGCGCGCCTCATGGTCGGCCAGCTCCGACGGCTCCACCTGCTTGCGCCAGACCTGGTGCTGCAGCGCGTCGATTGCCTCGGTCGGGCGCCCGGTCAGCAGCACCTGGCCCTTGTTCATGATCGCCATGGTCGGGCACAGGTCGGTGACGTCCTCGACGATGTGGGTGGACAGGATCACTGCCACGTTCTCGCCAATGGCCGCCAGCAGGTTGAGGAAGCGGTTGCGCTCCTCCGGGTCAAGGCCGGCGGTGGGTTCATCGACGATCACCAGCCGCGGGTCGCCCAGCAGTGCCTGGGCGATGCCGAAGCGCTGGCGCATGCCGCCGGAATAGGTGCCGAGCTTGCGCTTGCGTGCATCCCACAGGTTCACCTGTTGCAGCAGCCCATCGACCACTTCGCGGCGTTGCGCGCGCTGGGTCAGGCCCTTCAGTACGGCGAAATGTTCCAGCAGGTCCAGCGCGCTGACCTTGGGGTACACACCGAAATCCTGCGGCAGATAGCCCAGCCGGCGCCGCACTGCATCCTTGTCGTGCAGCACGTCGATCGGCGCTTCGCCGGGGATGCTGAGCGTGGCCGTGCCACTGTCGGCCTCCTGCAGGGTGGACAGCGTGCGCATCAGCGAGGACTTGCCGGCGCCGTTCGGGCCGAGCAGGCCGAACATGCCGCGCGGAATGTCCAGGCTGACGTTGTTGAGTGCGTGCACGCCGTTGGCGTACGTCTTGGACAGCGAATCGATCTTCAGCATGCGACGTACACCTTTCCTTGGACATGTCTGCGCGTTATCCGCGCATCTACGCCCGTCCGCATCAGCCGTTGGTCATGGGGGGAGAATCCGGCGATCGCGCGTTGGCAGGGGCGGTGGCCCTCCGCTGCCTACCCGCGTAGCGACGACTCCCGCACCACCAGCTTCACCGGGATGCTCTGGCTGTCCACTGGCTGCCGGCCGATCAGCGCCAGCAGGCGCTCCACCAGCAGCTGGCCGGCCTGTTTGGTGTCCTGCTGCACGGTGGTCAGCGCCGGCGACACCGAGGCCGCCAGCGGAATGTCGTCGAAGCCGGTGACCGCCACGTCCTGCGGCACCCGCAGCCCCGCCTCGCGCAGGGCGCGCATCGCACCGATGGCGATCAGGTCGCTGGCCGCGCAGATACCATCGATCGGTTCGCCGCGCGCCAGCAGCGCCTGGCAGGCCTGCTGGCCGGAGGCCTCGGTGGTGATGGCGTCGTGCTGCAGCGCCGGCTCGGCGGTCAGGCTACGCTCCTGCAGTGCCGCCACATGGCCGCGGTAGCGCTCCTGGAACTCGGGGTAATGGCTGGAGGCATGGCCGAGGAAGGCGATGCGGCGGCAACCCTGCTGCAGCAGGTGGGTGGTGATGTCATGCCCGCCCTGGAAGTTGTCGCTGCCGATCGACACGCCAGGCTGGCCGGGCAGCGCGGCGCCCCAGCGCACGAAGTGCGTGCCCTGTTCGACCAGCCGCTGCAGGCGGTCGCGCGACTCGTGGTAGTCGCCGTAGCCGAGCAGGATGATGCCGTCGGCCTTGTTGCTGTCCTCGTAGTCGGCCTGCCAGTCGGTGGACAGCTGCTGGAACGAGACCAGCAGGTCCTGCCCGTGCAGCGCGCAGGCGCGGGTGATCGAGCCCAGCATCGAGTGAAAGAACGGGTTGATCAGCGAATCGTCGTTGGTCGGGTCTTCGAAGAACAGCAGGGCCAGGGTGCCGGCGTTGCGCAGGCGCAGGCTGGAGGCGTTCTTGTCGACCTTGTAGTTCAGCTCGCGGGCGATGCGCAGGATGCGCTCGCGGGTCTCGGCGTTGACCATTGGGCTGCCACGCAGGGCACGCGACACCGTGGGCTGGGAAACCCCGGCCAGGTGGGCGATGTCCAGGGACGTGGCTTTGCCTTTGATGGTCATGGGCGGTGCGGAAGGGGATAGATAGAAGGTGTCCGGCCATGATGCCATGGGCCGGAGCTGCCCTGGCCGGCGCATAGCAAGGTGATCCCCTCAACAAGTCAGGGACTCCATCTCAGTTCCAATGCTGGCTAGTGGCGCCCAATTTGGTGGGCGCACGGCTCGACGCGCGGTTCCATTTCAGGATCTACTCATGAATTAGGAAAGCGCCCTGGCGTCACGCCTGGGATCTAACAGTCTTGTGTGTCGTAATTTCCCTGTTCAAAGGACGGTATGCCTAACTCCAACGTTGAGCGGGAAGGACTGGCGATTAATGGTGGGGTGGCAAGCGGTTGGTAACAAGATCAACAGATTACGGGCTCCTTAGCAGCTAGAAACTAGCCTGCAGCGTCTGATCCAAATTGCTCTCACCTTCCGTAGTCCGTCGTCTTCCTTGACGCGCTCCTGGTCCGAATTTACAAGTTTCCAAACGGACGGCTGTGGGGCTTGAGTGATGGATCGCGAAATCGTTGGAAGTCCGCAGGAGCTTCTCGCGGAGAGCTGGGGCAGGTGCTTTACATCGTTGCGCAACTGCCTCCGACCTGACTGTTGAAGAGTTCAAGCTCGCGGCTGGTGGTTCGATTTCCACGGGAAACGGAATGGATTGCGAGCCCGCCACAACGGAAAGCATGTGCCTCGGGGATGAACATGTCCCCTGCGGCGTCGACTGTCTTGTCTATGACTGAGCTGTCTTCCTGAAGAAGCTTTGGGGAGGTCGGATTTCCGACCTCCCAGTCGATTGGCTGCGCTCGTCATACAGGACGCACTACTGAATATGCGGGATGACTGGATGAATGCAAAATTTCTACTGCTCTTTGTCATGCTGCTTGCTTCCTTGCCGGCGGGAGCTTCAACGGACAAATCCAAGGATTCGCAGTGCACGTCGATTCGAGGGGCTGAGATGTTGACAGCGTCCAGGGTGGTGGTAGTCGGCGATCTGAATGGAACGAATGAATCTCCTGCTGTTTTTCACGACCTCGCCTGCGCCTTCGCCAGTGGCCAGGGAAAAGAAAGTCGATTCATCGGGCTTGAACTGCCAGAGACGTTCGACGCGTATTTCGAGAAGCCTTCGGAATCGCTCGAGGCGATGCTTGAAGATGAGTTCTGGAGCAAGATGGGGGATGGCCGGCACAGTGCGGCCATGAGGGCGATGGTCGCTCGGTTCATGAAGATGCGGCTGGTTCTTTCGGGGCAGGTGAAGTTAATTGCGCTGGAGCGCAGGCCCATCGATGCAGCGGGTGCACAGAAGCTTGTTGATCTTATGTCAGAAGCCGGCGATAGCCGTGCGCTGGTGCTCATCGGAAATGCGCACGCGCGTAAGACGCGGATGCGTCAGCAGCGCGTTGATCCGTTCGCGCTCGTGCTACAGAAAGCCGGTATGGAAGTGCTTACGCTGGACGCACTTGCCGGTAGCGGCTCATGGTGGACATGCTTGTCGGGTTGTGCGGCGCGACCGGTCTTTCCGCAGCCTCGAGGCACTGAGGTCAAGATTGTTGTTGATCGGTGTTCATCGCCTGACTGTGCGTATGACGGTTACTACTATGTCCCTCGCCTGACGGTTTCCAACGCATGGAAGGAAGATTGAACGTCCAGAATCGTAACGGTGAAGGCGTGATGCCTCTGTTTCGGCCAGAGGCAGCAGGCGACTCGAAACGGTGGTCGGGTGAACTGAACCTCGCGCACCCTGTGCCGGTGCTGCGCATTATGTAGCCTTGCACAGGGAGACGCGGGGGGCTCGAGCCTGCCGCGCAGGGCACGCGACACTGTGGGCTGGGAGACCCCGGCCAGGTGGGCGATGTCCAGGGACGTGACTTTGCCTTTGATGGTCATGTCGAAAGAATGCGGGCAGACCCGGCGATGATGCCATGGGCGTGCTGTAGCGTGCGGGGCGGGGGCGCTACCATCACCGTTGTCTTCTGCCGAGCCCACGCATGCAGCCTGCCTACCTGACCGCCGAACACCCCTCGGACCTGCTGGACTGGCATGAGGCCGTGGACGCGCTGCGCGAGGGCCACCGCCAGGGCCAGCCGCGCAGTGCCGACATCCACCTGCACGGCGAGCACGGCGATCTGTTCTCGTGTGCCAGCGGTATCGAAGGCGTGGGCTACGGTCTGAAGGCGGAGTCCTTGTTCGGCGGCAATCCTGCCCGTGGCCTGCCCACCTCGCAGGGCGTGATGCTGGTGTTCGCGCCGGACAACGGCCGCTTGCGGGCGATGGTCGACAGCCGGGTCATCACCGCGCTGAAGACCGCCTCCGATTCGGTGCTGGCCGCCGGCTATCTGGCCGCGCCGGGCAGCACCCACCTGCTGGTGGTGGGTGCCGGTGTGATGGCCGGCCATCTGGCGCGTGCCTACAGCGCCCTGTTCCCCGGCCTGCAGCGCATTTCGGTGTGGTCGCGGGGCCCACAGGCCGCGCAGGCGCTGACCGCCTCGCTGGCCGGGCTGCCGGCCGAGGTAGTGGCGGTGCAGGATCTGGAGGCGACGGCAGGGCAGGCCGACATCCTCTGCACGGCGACGATGTCGACCGCGCCGCTGGTCCACGGGGCGTGGCTGAAGGCGGGGGGCGCATGTCGATCTGGTTGGCGGTTTCACCCCGGCCATGCGCGAATCGGATGATGCCTGGTGGCCCGGGCGGCTGTCTACGTGGATTGCCGCGCATCAGCGCTGCAGGCCGGCGATCTGGCCCAGCCGCTGGCGGCCGGGCGCATCGGCCCGGACCACGTACGCGGTGACCTGTATGACCTGGTGGCGGCCCCGGGCAGACCCGATGCCAGCATCACCCTGTTCAAAAATGCCGGTAGCGCGCACCTGGACCTGATGGTCGCGGCCCGACTGCTGCAAAGGCACGGCCTGTAAGGGCTGCGGGCCCTTGGGAGGCGCGGGCGGAGGCAATCCCCGAGGTGTCTTGGGGGCAGTTTCCGACAGGGCTGGAGGAGCTGGGGATGGTAGACTGGACCGTTCTGGCATTCCCCAAATTCAACGGGGTGGCCCTGTCCTGCAGCCCGTCCACGGCTGTGATAGAACGGGGGCTGCCCTGTACAACGGACGAACACATCTATGGCGCGTGGCATCAACAAAGTCATCCTGGTCGGCAACCTCGGCAACGACCCGGACGTGAAGTACACCCAGGGCGGCATGGCGATCACCCGTATCAGCCTGGCCACCACCAGCGTCCGCAAGGACAAGGATGGCAACCAGCAGGAGCGCACCGAATGGCACCGCGTGGTGTTCTTCGGCAAGCTTGGCGAGATCGCTGGCGAGTACCTGCGCAAGGGCAGCTCGGTCTACGTCGAAGGCAGCCTGCGCTACGACAAGTACACCGGCCAGGACGGCGTGGAGAAGTACTCCACCGATATCATCGCCGATGAAATGCAGATGCTGGGCGGCCGCGGTGAAGGCGGTGGCGGTGGCGGTGGCGGTGGCAACTACGGCGGTGATCGCCCGCAGCGTCAGCAGGCGCCGCGCCAGGAGTACGGCGGCGGCGGTGGTGGCCAGCGTGGTGGCCAGGGCGGCGGCTATGGCAACCAGGGCGGCAACCAGGGCGGTGGCTATGGCAACCAGGGTGGCAACCAGCGCCCGCAGCCGCAGCAGTCGGCGCCGCCGATGGACGATTTCGCTGACGACGATATTCCGTTCTGATCGAAAGCCCGTCAGACGCAGAAAAGAAAGCCCCGCCATGCGGGGCTTTTCTTTTGCCGCGCGTTCTTCGGTGTTGTGCCGCGCAGCATCGATTTTCGTGCGCCGCAACTTGCAAACAGACAATTTCCTCCCCTATGGTGCAATCGATTGCATTGCAGTGAATCGTTGCGTTTGACACCGGTTGGGAGGCCGGAAGGTGGATGTCCATCCATTCGATCAGACCGGCCCCGGCGCGGGGGCTCACCCGGCGCGATGCGCTGCGTATTGCAGTTGCCGGAAGCGTGGCCTTGGCTACCACGGCGGGGGCATTGCCCGCATTCGCATCCACAGCGCCACTCAAAGGCCACCTGAAACACTCCGTCGCGCGCTGGACCTTCCCGCAGCTGTCGGTCGCCCAGCTCTGCGCGACGGTGAAGGACATCGGCTTCGCCGCCATCGATCTGGTCGGGCCGGAGGACTGGCCCACGTTGAAGGCCCATGACGTATACAGCTCGATGTGCAACGGCGCGGAGCTGGGCCTGACCAAGGGCTTCGCCGGCCGTGAGTTCCACGATGAACTGGTGGCACGCTACACGCGGCAGATCGACCTGGTCGCCGACGCCGGCTACCGCAATCTCATCTGCTTCTCCGGCAACCGCAACGGCATGGACCCGCAGCAAGGCATGGCCAACGCCGAAGCCGGGCTCAAGCGCATCCTCGGCCATGCCGAGAAGCGTGGCGTGGTGCTGGTGATGGAGCTGCTGAACTCCAGGGTGGACCATCGCGACTACCTGTGCGACCACTCTGCGTGGGGCGTGGAGCTGTGCCAGCGGCTGGGCTCGGATAACTTCGGCCTGCTGTACGACATCTACCACATGCAGATCATGGAGGGCGACATCATCGCCACCATTGGAAAACACCACGCCTGCTTCAAGCATTACCACACCGCAGGCGTGCCCGGCCGGAACGAGATCGGAGACCAGCAGGAGCTGCACTATCCGGCCATCTGTCGCGCGATCCGCGATACCGGCTTCAAGGGCTATCTGGCACAGGAATTCACACCTGTGGCGCCGGATCCCATCAACTCTCTGCGCGAGGCGATCCGCCTCTGCGACGTCTGAAACGATATCCACCCAGGTGAGAAACCCATGGCAGATAATCACTACGACGCCATCGTTGTTGGCTCGGGAATCAGTGGCGGTTGGGCGGCAAAGGAACTGACCGAAAAGGGCCTGAAGGTCCTGATGCTGGAACGTGGCCGCAACATCGAGCACGTCAAGGACTACGTCAACGCGATGAAGGAGGCGTGGGATTTTCCGCACCGCAACCGGCCAACGCAGGCGATGAAGGCCGATTTCCCGGTGCTGATGCGCGACTACGGCCTGGCCGAGAACCTGGAAGGAATGTGGGCCAACGAACAGGAGTCGCCCTACATCGAGACCAAGCGCTTCGACTGGTTCCGCGGCTACCACGTCGGCGGTCGCTCGCTGATGTGGGGGCGGCAGAGCTATCGCTTCTCCGACCTGGACTTCGAGGCGAACCTGAAGGACGGGATCGCCACCGACTGGCCGATCCGCTATGCCGACATCGCGCCGTGGTACGACCATGTGGAGAAGTTCGCCGGCATCGCCGGCACGCGCGAAGGCCTGGACGTGTTGCCGGATGGCGAGTTCCTGCCGCCGATTCCGTTGAACATCGTCGAGAAGGATGTGGCCGCGCGGATCAAGAAAGCCTTCGGCGGTACCCGCCACATGATCCATTCGCGCACCGCCAACATCACCCAGCCGATGCCTGAGCAGGGGCGCGTCAACTGCCAATACCGCAACAAATGCATCCTCGGCTGTCCGTTCGGCGCCTATTTCTCCACCCAGGCGGCGACGCTGCCGGCGGCGATGAAGACCGGCAACCTGACGTTGCGGCCGTTCTCGATCGTCAAGGAAGTGCTCTACGACAAGGACCGCAAGCGTGCGCGCGGTGTGGAGGTCATTGATGCCGAGACCGGCCAGACCTACCAGTACACGGCCAGAGTGATTTTCCTCAACGCGTCGTCGTTCAACTCGACGTGGCTGCTGATGAACTCGGCCACCGATGTATGGGACGGCGGGCTGGGCTCGTCTTCGGGCGAGCTGGGGCATAACGTGATGGACCACCACTTCGGCGCGGGTGCTTCCGGCCGCGTCGAGGGCTACGAAGACAAGTACTACTTCGGCCGTCGCCCCTGCGGTTTCTACATCCCGCGGTTCCGTAACGTTGCCGCCGACAAGCGCGGCTACCTGCGCGGATTCGGCTACCAGGGCGGTGCCAGCCGCACGGGCTGGTCGCGCGAGATCGCCGAGCTGAACATTGGTGCCGATCTGAAGGAGGCGCTGACCGTGCCGGGGGACTGGCGCATCGGCATGACCGGGTTCGGTGAGATGCTGCCGCACCACGACAATACGATCCGCCTGGACCGCGACCGCAAGGACAAGTGGGGGCTGCCGGTGCTGGCGATGGATGTCGCGATGCGCGACAACGAACTGGCGATGCGCAAGGACATGGCCGCCGATGCGGCCGAGATGCTGGAGGCGGCCGGGGTCAAGGACGTGAAGATGCATGACAACGACTACGCGCCGGGCAAGGGCATCCACGAAATGGGAACCGCACGCATGGGCCGTGATCGGAAAAGCTCGGTATTGAACCAGCACAACCAGGTGTGGGATGCACCCAACGTCTATGTCACCGACGGTGCCTGCATGACCTCCAGCGCCTGCGTGAATCCGTCGCTGACCTACATGGCGCTGACCGCCCGCGCCGCCGACCATGCGGTGCGCGAACTGAAAGCGGGGAACCTGTGATGGATCGCCGCGAACTGTTGAAGATGATCGTCGCTGCAACGGGTGCGGCCATGGTCGGCCTGCCGGCGTTGGTGCAGGGCAAGGCGCCGGCTGCCGGGGCGATGCCGGCGTTCTCCGACGCCGACATCGCCTTGCTGGACGAGATCGCCGAGACCATCCTGCCACGGACGAAAACACCGGGGGCGAAGGATGCCGCCACCGGAGCATTCATGGCGACCTTCGTGACCGACTGCTACACCGCCCGGCAGCAGGCGGCGTTCCGCACCGGCCTGGTGGCTGTCGAGAAGCGTGCCGGTGGTCGCTTCGCATCGCTCACGCCGCAGGCCCGCACCGAACTGCTGCGCGCGCTGGATGCGGAGGCAAAGGCTCACACGGTCGATGTGACCGAGACCGGTACTGCCGAGGAAGCCGAAGCGATGCCGCACTATTTCACGATGCTCAAGCAGTTGGCCATCTTCGGATTCTTCACCTCGAAGGTGGGCGCGACCGAAGTGCTGCACTACGTTGCCGTGCCAGGGCGCTACGACGGCGACCTGGCCTACACGCCCGGCACACCTGCGTGGGGGACCAGCTGATGGAGCGCTGCATGATGATCAAGCCGCTGCTGATTGCGGCCGGTGTGCTGGCCGCCGGTTCCGCGTGCGCACAGGAGGGCGCCGATCCTGCGCGCGATCCGAAGAAGACCGAAGTGTGGACGCCGGTACCTGCAACCGTGGCCACGCCGCCGGGCAAGGCACCGTCTGATGCGATCGTGCTGTTCGACGGCAAGGATGTCTCCGCCTGGGAGTCGGAGCAGGGTGGGCGCGTGCCCTGGACTGTCGCCGATGGCGCCATGACTGTCGTGCCGGGCAGCAAGGGCATTCGCACAAAGCAGCGCTTCTGCGATGTCCAGCTGCACGTGGAATGGCGCACCCCTGTCGAAACCAAGGGCTTCGACGGCCAGAACCGCGGCAACAGCGGTATCTTCCTGCAGGAGCTGTATGAGCTGCAGGTGCTGGACAGCTACAACAATCCGACCTATGCCAACGGCCAGGCCGGCTCGATCTACAAGCAGGCCATGCCGCTGGTGAATGCCTCGCGCGCGCCGGGCGAGTGGCAGGCCTACGACATCCTCTGGAAGGCGCCGCGCTTCTCGGCAGGCGGTGGGCTGGTGTCGCCCGCGCGCATCACGGTGCTGCACAACGGCGTGCTGGTGCAGGACGACACCTTGCTGGCAGGAAAGACCGAGTACATCGGCGCACCGTCGTACGCGCCGCATGCGTGTGCGCCGATCTACTTGCAGGAACACGATTCGAAGGTCAGCTACCGCAACATCTGGGTGCGCGAGCTGTAGTGGCATGCGGCCGGCGTAGTCGCCGGCCGCTTACTTCGCCAGGTAACTGGCGATGTCATCGATCTCCTGCTGCGACAGCTGGGAGAAGGGCGGCATCAATCCGCCGCCCTTGCTGATCTTTTCCTTGATCTGCGCCGGTGCCATGCGCTTGCCGATGTCGGTGAGTGCCGGGAAAGCGCCCGGCATGCCCGCACGATCGGCGCCGTGGCAGGCCACGCAGTTGGCGGTGTAGAGCTTTGCACCCGCAGCCGGGTCGTCCTTGCACCATGCGGTCGTCGCAAGCGTTGCGCCGCACGCCATCACCGCCAGTTTCAGCATCGTCTTCAAGCAGGGCTCCTTCGCCGGCTAGCGCTGTGCGCTGGCGGGCAGGTTGACGGTCAGGTGTTCACGCAGATAGTCCGCACCGGTCTGGATGACCTTGGCCGGATCGCGCGGTTGGTCGTGTTCGACGATGTACCAGTGCACGCCAGCGGCCGCTGCGGCCGGCAGGATCGCGTTCCAGTCCAGCACGCCCTGGCCGACCGCGGCGAATCCGCCCTCGTCTTCGGCCTGGCCCTTGGGGGCATTGTCCTTGGCGTGAACCGCGAAGACATGGCCGCGGAACTTGCCCAGCATCACCGCCGGGTCCAGGCCTGCACGTGCCACCCAGGCCAGGTCCAGCTCGGTCTGCAGGTCGGGACCGGCGGCGGCGAACATCAGTTCCAGTCCCGTCCTGCCGTTGAAGTCGACCAGCTCGAAGTCATGGTTGTGGTAGGCCAGGCGCATGCCCTTGGCCCGCACCTGTTTGGCGATGCGGCCCAGCTCCTTGCCCAGTGCAGTCCAGCCTGCGGCATCGGCCGGCCGATCCTTCTGGTCCAGGTAGGGCACCACCAGCGTGCTATTGCCGATCGCGCGGTTGAAGGTCACCACGCCATCCAGGTTGCTGCGCAGCTCGGCCAATGGCACGTGCGACGAAATCGCCCTGATCGAATAGCGGTCCAGCAGCTGCTTGAGTTCGGCCGCGCTGCTGTTCTGCGTGCCGACCGTTTCCACCGCATGCGCGCCCGCATCGTGGACGATCTTCAACTGCTGCTCGAGCGAGCCGGCGTTGCGCAGGGTGTACATCTGCACCGCAATCGGCTTCTGCGTGCCTGCGGCTTCGCCTGCGAAGGCGGGCAGGGCAGCGAGCAGCAGCAGGACGAGGCTTGCGGTTCTACGGACAGGGGTTTTCATCAAGAGATCCTCCCGGGTTTCAACCGATGGCGGTCCAGGCGCGCGTCCTGGCCGATGTAATGACGCTCTCGACGATCCGTGCCGAGCGCACGCCATCGTCGAAGGCAGGCAGCCCCTCGGGCCGTTCGCCGTCGATGGCGCGATAGGTGTCGGCGACAAAGGCCTCGAAGCACTGGGCGTAACCCTGTGCGTGCCCGGCCGGCAACACCGACAACCGGCGCTGTTCGGCACTGCCGGCGCCCGGCCCACGCACGAAGGTTTCTTCGCGCTGGTCGGGCCTCCCGATCCACAGCCGCTCGGCATCTTCCTGGTTGAACGCCACGCTGGCGCGGGCGCCATCGATCTCGAACCAGAGGCGATTGCGGCGTCCGGCAGAGACCTGGCTGACCGTCAGTGATGCCAGCGTGCCGTTGCCGGTGCGGAACATCGCCG
Organism: Stenotrophomonas maltophilia; assembly: GCF_047497515.2. GTDB lineage: Bacteria > Pseudomonadota > Gammaproteobacteria > Xanthomonadales > Xanthomonadaceae > Stenotrophomonas. Next base: position 56,033 of record NZ_JAXAXL020000010.1, on the reverse strand, counting down.
CCGCCACGTCCTCGCTGCTGACCGCCTGCATCGCGCCACCGGCTTCCGGGGTGCTGAAACTCTGCGCGCCGGAGGCGCTGCGCTCGGCGATCACCGTGTCAAACGCCGCGCTGACCTCGGCGAAGCGTTCGCCACTGACCCATTCCACCAGGTCGCACCAGTGCGAGCCGATGTCGGCGAACACGCGCGAGGTGCCGCCCAGCGCCGGGTCCACGCGCCAGTTGTTGCTGGCCGGGTCCAGCAGCCAGTCCTGCAGGTAACTGCCATGGATGAGGTGCAGGGGCCCGATGTCGCCTGCGGCGATACGCGCGCGCGCCTCGCGCACCACCGGGTGGTAGCGGTAGACGAAGGGAACCGTGGCGACCAGCCCGCTCGAGCGGGCCAATGCGGCCAGTGCCTGCGCGTCGTCCAGCGTGGTTGCCAGCGGCTTCTCGCAGACCACATGCTTGCCGGCCCGCAGCACAGCTTCGGCCATGGGCCGGTGCAGGTGGTTGGGCGTGCAGACGTGCACGACCTGCACCTGCGGGTCGGCCACCACCTCCTCGATATCGCGATAGCCGCGCGGGACACCCCACGCCTGCGCTACATCGGCGGCGCGCTGCGCGGAAGACGCAGCCACGCCACGGATTTCGGCGCCGGCCAGCAGGGCGGCGCGACGGTGCACGGCCGCGATCATGCCGCTACCGATGATGGCGATTCCAGGTCTGGGCATCGGCTGCAGTCCTCAGGGCGTGGAAGGTGCGGCCGCAACCACCGGCCGGTCGCGGAACAGCAGCAGGAAGGCGATCAGCACGATGAGCGCGACGCCGGCCGGGAACAGCCAGATCTGCTGCCAGTCCGGCCCTGCGGCGGTGGTGTAGTGCTCCACCACCGCGCCGGACAGGAAGGTGCCGATCAGCATGCCCACGCCATAGGTGGCCAGGGTAATGAAGCCCTGCGCACTGCTGCGCGCGTCGGGGCCGGCATGGGCATCGGTATAGATCTGGCCGGTGACAAAGAAGAAGTCGTAGCAGATGCCATGCAGCACGATGCCGATCACCAGCAGCGAGAAGCCACTGCCGGCATCGCCAAAGGCGAACATGCCATAGCGCACCACCCAGGCCGCCATGCCCACCGCCAGCATCGTCTTGACCCCCAGCCGCACGAACAGGAACGGCATGGCCAGCATCAGCAGCACTTCCGAAACCTGGCCCAGCGACTGCAGGCCCGCAGCGCCGCGCACGCCCAGATCGTTGAGATAGGGGTTGGTGAAGTTGTAGTAGAACGAGAGCGGGATGCAGATGGCGATCGAGGCCAGGAAGAACACCAGGTAGGAGCGCGACTTCAGCAGCCGCAGCGAATCCAGCCCGAGGATCTGCCCCAGCCCGGCATCGCGCTGCCGGGCCAGCGGTGGCGTGTGCGGCAGGGTGAAGGCATACAGGCCGAGCAGCAGCGATGCCAGCGCGGCCATCTGGAAGGTCAGTTCGAGCCGGTGCGCCTGTTCCCAGCCCAGCCAGCCGATCAGCACGCCGGCCACGATCCAGCCAACGCTGCCGGCCACGCGAACCAAAGGAAACTGCTTTTCAGGCGACTGCATGTGCCGCATCGCCACGCTGTTGGCCAGCGCCAGCGTCGGCATGAACAGCAGCATGTAGCCCATCACGCAGGCGGAGAATGTGGTGAAGTCCGTCGCGGTGGACGCCAGCCACAGCAGCACTGCGCCGGCCAGGTGCAGGACCGCGAGGATGCGCTGCGCCGCGAAGTAGCGGTCGGCGATCAGGCCGACCAGGAAGGGCGCGACGATGGCACCGATCGACTGGCTGAGGAAAGCCGTCGCGACCTGGCTCGCGCTGGCCTGCAACGGACCCTGTACCAAGTACGTGCCCAGGGTGACGAACCACGCTCCCCAGATGAAGAACTGCAGAAACATCATCGCGCCCAAGCGCGACATGGCGTGCGTCATGGCTTGCCCTCCCGGGGCGGTAATGGCTCAGATTCCCAGCATGCGGTGCAGTGAAGTGGCGTCGGTGCCGCTGTCGGCGAAATCATCGAAGGCGCGTTCGGTCACGCGGATGATGTGATCGCGGATGAAGGCCGCGCCTTCGCGTGCGCCATCCTCGGGGTGTTTCAGGCAGCACTCCCACTCCAGCACCGCCCAGCCCGGGAAATCGTACTGGGCGAACTTCGAGAAGATCGACTTGAAGTCGATCTGGCCGTCGCCGAGCGAACGGAACCGCCCCGGACGATCGATCCAGTCCTGGTAGCCGCCATACACGCCACTGCGGGCGCTGGCGCGGTACTCGGCATCCTTGACGTGGAAGATGCCGATACGGTCGTGATAGCGGTCGATGAAGCCCAGGTAGTCCATCTGCTGCAGCAGCAGGTGGCTGGGGTCGTACAGGATCTTCGCGCGCCGGTGGTGGTCGACCACATCGAGGAAGCGCTCGAAAGTGGCGCCGTCGTGCAGGTCCTCGCCGGGGTGGATCTCGAAGCACAGGTCCACGCCGCAGGCGTCGAATGCATCCAGGATCGGGCGCCAGCGACGGCCGAGTTCGGCGAAGGCTTCTTCCACCAGGCCGGGCGGGCGCTGCGGCCAGGGATAGAAGTACGGCCAGGCCAGCGCGCCGGAGAAGGTGGCATGTGCGGTCAGCCCGAGGTGCTGGCTGGCCTTGGCGGCCAGCATCAGCTGATCGACGGCCCAGGCCTGGCGGGCGGCGGGGTTGCCGCGCACAGCAGGCGGTGCAAAACCGTCAAAGAGGCTGTCATAGGCAGGGTGGACGGCGACCAGCTGCCCCTGCAGATGCGTGGACAGTTCGGTGATCTGCACGCCATGCCCGGCCAGCATGCCGGCGATGTCATCGCAGTACGCCTGGCTGCGTGCGGCCTGGGCCAGGTCGAACAGGTAGGGCGCGGTGGTGGGTACTTGTACGCCAGAATAGCCCAGACCCGCGGCCCATCCGGCCAGCGTGTCCAGCCGATCAAAAGGAGCTGTGTCGCCGATGAACTGCGCCAGGAACAGCGCCGGACCCTTGAGCGTCTTCAACGTGATTCGCCCTCGATGCAATCGATTGCATTATCCTAGCAGGGGCTCACGCAGGACCTGTTGTGCACTGCACAGCGGACAGGAGAACTAACGCCATGGCCACCATCTACGACATTGCAAAGCATGTGGGCGTTTCCGCCGGCACGGTGTCGCGCGCGCTTTCGCGGCCAGACAAGGTGCTGCCGGCCACCCGTACGCGCATCGAACAGGCCGCCGCCGCGCTGGGCTACGTCCCCAATACGGTCGCGCGGACGTTGAAGACCCAGCGCAGCGGCAAGATCCTGGTGACCGTGCCGGATATCGCCAACCCGTTCTTCGCGCAGATCCTGCAGGGCGCCGAGGATGCCGCGCAGGCGGTCGGCTATGCGGTGCTGCTGGGTGATACCCAGGACCAACCCGATCGCGAGGAGCGCTACGCGCAGATGCTCCGGCGCAACGAGGCCGACGGCATGATCGTGCTTGGCCATCGCCTGCCACCGACCGCGCGCGACATTGTCCAGCAGAGGGGCGCGGCCGCGCCGGTGGTCAACGGATGCGAATTCGACCCCGCGCTGGGCCTGCCCAGCGTGCACATCGACAATGCCGCCGCTGCGCGCGCGGTCATGGAGCACCTGTACGCCCTGGGCCATGAACGGATCGCGGTAGTCGGCGGGCCACCCGACAATCCCCTGCACCAGCAGCGTCTGGAAGGGGTGCGGGCCGCCGGCAAGGCGCGCGGCCGCCTGCGCCAGCTGAGCGTGGTGCCGGGTGATTTTTCCGTTGAATCCGGGCATGCGGCGGCGGCAGCGCTGCTGGCCGCCGAGCCGGCACCGACTGCGATCTTCTGTTTCAGTGACCAGATGGCGCTGGGCACCCTGGCCGCCTGCAGGGAGCTGGGCGTCAGCGTGCCGGACCAACTGTCCGTCGTCGGCTTCGACGATCTGGCGTCCTCCCGTTACCTCACGCCGCCGTTGACGACCATCCGCCAGCCGATGCGGGAGATTGGTGAGCGTGCAGTCAACCTGCTGCTCGCCATTATCGAGCAGGTCGATGTGCCGCGTCAGCAGACGCTGGAGTTCAGCTTGATGGTGCGGGGGTCGACCGCTGCACCCCGGTGCGGATGAACGCAGGACAGGGCAGTGGGACCGGGGCAGCCGGCCCGCACGATGTGCCGCAGCCTTGATCCCGAATTGACGCAAAGCTGTCAGACTCATCGCAGACAGCGCGGCAAGGGCCGAGGTGGAGTGCCGAGGTGGAGTGCTGAAGTGGAACGTGCGATCGCGCAAGGGGGTCGGCAATGCCGTTCTTGACTGACTCGACCGAGGTCGCGGTCGAAGGCATCGGCGCGGCACGGCGCATCGGCTGGATGCGCTTCGTGGGCAATGGCCTGGGTGCGGTGCCGATCGCCTCGATCATTCTCGAGCGCCAGGACGGTGCGCTGGCCTGGACCCTGTTGCTGCTCAATGCGCTGGCCTGGCCCACGCTCGCGCTGCTGCTGACCCATCGCTCCCGGCAGCCTGCGGTCGTCCAGTTCCGCTGCATGGTGGTCGATTCGTTCTTCGGCGGTGGCTGGATCGCCTTCATGGCGCTGAGCGCCGTGCCCAGTGCACTGTTCGCGGCGTTGCTGGTGGCCGACAAGATCGCTGCCGGTGGCGTGCGCCTGGCGATGCGCGCCTCGCTGGCGCTGCTGCTGGGCTTCGCGCTCAGCTGGTGGGCGCTCGGTTTCCCTTACCAGCCGGTGAGTTCGCAGCGCACGATCGTGCTGAGTGTCCCGTTCCTGTTCGTCTACGGTATCGGTCTGAGCATCCTCAGCTGGCAGCTGGCGCGCCGGGTCAAGTCGCAGAACCGCCAACTGCAGCGGTTGAGCCGGATGGATCCACTGGTCGAGCTCGCCAACCGCGGCTTCCTGATCCTGCGTGCGCAGCAGGCGCTGGACAAGGCGCAGGGGCAGGGCGGTTTTGCCTGCTTGCTGATGCTGGACGTAGATGATTTCAAGCACATCAATGACTCGCATGGCCATCGCGCCGGCGACGAAGTCCTGCGGCACATCGCCTCGACCCTGCGCGCGTTTGCCCGGCCCGGTGATACCCCGGCCCGCCTCGGCGGCGACGAGTTCGTGGTGCTGCTGCACGACTGCGCGCCGGTGGATGCGATGCATGTGGCCGAGCGGGTGCGCCTGCACCTGCTCGAGGCTGCCCGCCAGGCCACCCCGGGCGTGGAGTTCAGCGTCAGCATCGGCATTGCCGCGACGCCGCGCGGCGGCAGCGTGGAAGACTGGCTGGCGCAGGCCGACCGGGCGCTGTACCACGCCAAGCGGCAGGGCAAGAACAACGCCAGTTACGGCGAACACGACGCTGACCAATGACGGCGTAACGGCCGTTCATCCGGCACGCGGAATCGTCGCCACCAATCCTCTACCATGGGCCACCCCGCCCGGACGTGCCCCCATGCAAGACGCCCTTGTTGTCCAGTCCAAACCCCCCGTTCCGAGGATCGCGGCCTGGTTGATGATGCTGCTGGGCATGTGGCTGGCGCTCAAGCTGGGCCTGGTGGTGACCCTGCTGTCGGGCCTGCTGGTGTTCCAGCTGACCCACGTGCTGGCCTCCACCGTGGAAGGCAGGCTGCCGCCCGGACGGGCACGGGCCATCGCGGTGATCCTGCTGTCGGCGGTGATCATCAGTGCGCTGGTGATGGCTGGCATCGGCGTGGCCTCGTTCTTCCGCACCGAGACCGGTGGGCCGGATGCACTGCTGGGGCACCTGATGGACATCCTCAACAGCTCACGCCATCAGGTGCCGGCACTGTTGCAGCCGTATATCCCCGAGGACATGCCGGCGTTGCGCACGGCGCTGAACGACTGGGTTGCCGAGCACCAGCGACAGCTGGGCGTGGCCGGTACCTCGGCGGTGCAGGTGGGGGTACGGGTGCTGATCGGCATGGTGCTGGGCGCGATGATCGCGCTGTATGACGAATTGCCGCTGCCGAAGATGGGGCCGCTGGCGCAGGAGCTGATCGGCCGCACCAGCCGACTCGCCACTGCGTTCCGCCAGGTAGTGTTCGCGCAGGTGAAGATCTCGCTGCTCAACACCGTGTTCACCGCGATCTTCCTGCTCGGCGTGCTGCCGCTGTTCGGTGTGCACCTGCCACTGTCGAAGACGCTGGTGCTGATCACCTTCATCGCCGGCCTGCTGCCGGTGGTGGGCAACATCATTTCCAACACCATCATCACCATCGTCGCGCTGTCGGTCTCGTTCTACGTGGCGGTGGCGGCGCTGCTGTACCTGATCGTCATCCACAAGCTGGAATACTTCCTCAACGCGCGCATCGTCGGCGGCGAGATCCAGGCCCGTGCCTGGGAGCTGCTGCTGGCCATGCTGGTGATGGAGGCGGCGTTCGGCCTGCCCGGCCTGGTGGCAGCGCCGGTTTTCTATGCCTACGTGAAGCGCGAACTGGTGGACCAGCGCTGGATCTGATCGGCATGCAGGGACGGGCATGGCGATCTTGTCGGCGCGTTCGCGGCCGCTCCGCTATACCCGCGGTAACGGTGGGTGCCGTGCGGGCGTGGCGCGGCGGGAGCCTGCTTTTACTGTGATCCGCACGTCAGGGGAAATGTGCATGGCCGGCAACGTTTCGCCCATCGGGTTGCGGACCTGGGTCTGGATCCTGACCGGGCTGTTCGTGGTCTGCACCTTGCCCTTGATGGCCATCGCCCTGGTGCAGGGCACGCAGCGCTACACCGCTGCCGAGGCCAACCTGTCCAGCCTGCGCCAGATGCGGCAGTCCTTCGAGCTGGCCAACCTGGTCTCGGCCGAGCGCGGCCCCGCCAACAGCCTGCTGGGCGCAGACCCGCGCGATGACGCCGAACATGCACGGCTGACCGCGCAGCTGGCGGTGGCACGCACGCGGGTGGATACCGCGATGCTGAAGCTGGAGACGACGTTCAGGACCGATCCTGGCATGTCAGCCGAGCAGGGTCTGCTGGCCGATGCGCAGCGCCGCCTGCAGTCGGCGCGTGCTGCGGTCGACCGGGTCGCGGCGCAGCCACGCGGCACGCGCCAGGTGCAGGAGGTCGAGCGCGCGATCAACAGCATGTTCGCCGTGGTCGATCGGCTGCACCTGCTGACCTCGGCGCAGATCAATAGGCTGGTCAGTGCCGACCGAGAAGCGGCCATCCCGGCCATGCAGGGCCAGGTGCTGATCGACCTGCGCGAGCATGGGGGCCGCCTGGCCTCGAACGTGATGGGGCCGGTGGCGGTTCCCGGCGCGTGGCGCGATGAGCAGGTGCGTGCGGCGCTGCAGACCGAAGGCCGCCTGCTGGAATTGTGGCGATTGGCTGGCAGCCATGAATCGGTGTTCCGCAGCGACCCAGCACTCTCCTGGCATTGGGACATGGCGCGACGGCAGTTCTTCGGTGAATCGTTGCCGATGATCGAGCAGCTGATCGACGGCGGGCGGCGCGGCACACCGCCGCCCTGGACCGCCGCGGAGTTCACCGAGCGCTACGTGCCGACACTGCAGTCGCTGGAGGCGTTGCGCGATGGTTACCTGAGCGTGTCCATCGCCCGTTTTGAAGGCACCCGCAACCGCGAGGCGACGCGGCTGGTGGTGCTGGTGGCGACGGCGCTGGGCACGCTGCTGGTGCTGGGCGTGGTGCTGCGCATCGCCCACCTGCAGATCCTGCGGCCGTTGATGCAGGCGCAGAAGCAGGTGATCCAGATCGCTTCGGAGGCGCCCGGGCCGGAGCAGCACGTCTCCCATCCGCTGGCCGAGATGCAGCGCCTGTTCGATGCGATCGAAGTGCTGCGCGAGAAGTCGCGCGAGCGCTCGGCGTTGACCAGCGAGCTGCGCCAGCTGGCCGGCACGGATGAACTGACCGGGCTGTTGAACCGCCGCGCACTGGAAGAAAGGGTGCAGCAGCGGCATGCCGAAGGGGGCGACGGTGCCGTGGTGATCCTGCTGGACGTGGACCGCTTCAAGGCGATCAATGATGGTCATGGCCACGATGCCGGTGACGCGGTGCTGGTGCAGGTGGCGCGCCTGCTGCAGCGCCACCTGCGGCGCAGTGACAGCATCGCCCGTTACGGTGGCGAGGAATTCCTGGTGCTGTTGGCCGACGGCGATCTGGCCGGTGGCCGCCAGCTGGCCGAGTCACTGCGGCTGGCGCTGCAGCAGCTGGATATCGTGGTGGCCGGTGGTACCGTGCTGCGGGTGACTGCAAGCTTCGGCGTGGCCGCAGGCGGCACCGACGCACTGGGCTGGCGCACGCTGCTGCGTGCCGCCGATGCGGCGATGTACCAGGCCAAGGCGCAGGGCCGCGACCGTGTGCGGGTGGCCGGTGCGGGGCGAACCACGCGTTGACCGGCATCGTTCATCGCCGGCGCACGTGGCGCGCCCTACACTGGCGGCCCGATCGCTGCTGGAGCCCGACATGACCGTGCGTCCCCTCGCCATCGCCGCGTTGCTGGCGGGCCTGCTGGCCGGCTGTACCACTCCCGCATCGAAGACCACGGCCGATGAATCGCGCCCTCCCGCGATCGCGGCCGGCATGAGCCCGGTGCCGGCGTTCACTGGGGGCGGGGCAGGCTGGCGCATCGAGATCGCTTCGACCGGCAAGGGCAACCACGATGCCAGCCTCAGCGCCGACGGCCGTACCCACACCGGCACGCTGCGCTACCTTGGGCAGCCGGCCGATGCACCCAGTACGCTGATCGTGCTCAATGGTGAACTGGGCAAACAGCCGGCTGTTGTCGAGATCAAGCGCGAGTCCTGCCGCAATGCCGAAGGCGTCGATACCCTGGCCAGCGTGCAGGTGACGATGGAAGGGCAGCCGCAGCGACGCGGCTGCGGCCACCTGGCAGTGTATTGAGCCGACCCGCAGCATGCTCGATATCCCCACCCTGCATACCGCGCGCCTGCGCCTGCGCCCGCAACGGCTGGATGATTTCGCTGTCTATGCCGAATTCCTGGCGTCGCCGCGTGCGCGCGGGATGGGCGGCCCGTTCGGCGAGGTGGCCGCGTGGGGCCAGTTCTGCCACGACCTCGCCAGCTGGCACCTGTTCGGCCACGGTGCGCTGATGATCGAGCGCAGCGATACCGGCATGTGCATCGGCCAGGTCGGCATCAACCATGGCCCATTGTTCCCGGAAAAGGAGCTGGGCTGGCTGCTGTATGACGGGCATGAAGGGCAGGGCTTCGCCAGCGAAGCGGCCGGGGCACTGCGTGACTGGGCCTTCGTGGTGGCACAGCTGTCGACCCTGGTCAGCTACATGGCACCGGACAACCTGGCCTCGCAGGCGGTTGCGCAGCGCCTTGGCGGCGTGCTGGATGAGCACGCCGTGCGCAGCGATGCGGAGGATCTGGTGTACCGCTACACCCGCTGACCATCGCTGTTGCCGCGCCGACGATGGCGCCTCTTCCGCTTGCCGCGATGCTCCCGATCCCTGCGTCCGTTCCTTGACAGCAAGGCATACCCCGCGCCCGCAGCGTTGATCCCGCCTGCGATTCATCCTTTCACACCGGATGTGATATATCGTTTATCGATAAATTCACCCCGGGGCGGCGAAGCCACCCCAATGCCGGAGGCCGCTTGACCGCTCGTCCCGCCCGCGCCACTCCTGCGCGAGGCCTGTTTACCCTGGCCCTGGCTGCCGTACAGGCCGTCCGGGCGATGTGCTGGCTGGGCATCCTGGCCGCACTGCTGGCCGTTCCCCTGGTTGCCCACGACCGCCGCTGGCTGTTGGACAGCGTCCACGATGCCGCTGCGGCCGCCGCGCATGGCAACGATCTGTTCCTGCATTTCTGCCTGGGGCTGGGCGCCATTGTCGTGCTGCTGGTGCTGTGCCTGGTGTTCCTGCGCCATCTGCTGCGGCTGCTGCAATCGGCGGCGCGCGAGCGGCCGTTCACCCACGCCAACGCACAGCGCCTGCAGCGCATGGCGTGGCTGATGCTGGCGATGGAGCTGCTGTCGATCCTGATCGGTGCCTATGCGGCCTGGATGGGCCCGGACTTCACCTGGATGGAAGTTGGCGGTGGCATGTCGATCACCGGCCTGGTCGCGGTGCTGATGCTGTTCGTGCTGGCGCGCGTGTTTGCGGTGGGCGCGGCGATGCGCGATGACCTGGACGGTGTGATCTGATGGGCGTGCACTGATGGCGATCGTCATCACCCTCGACCGCATCCTGCAGGAGCGCGGCATGACTCTGTCCGAGCTGGCCGGGCGCATCGACATCACCCTGGCCAACCTGTCGATCCTGAAGACCGGCAAGGCACGCGCCATCCGCTTTTCCACCCTCGATGCGATCTGCCGCGAGCTGCAGTGCACGCCCGGTGACCTGCTCGGGCATGACCCGGCGCAAGCGCAGGACGCGGATTGAGTGGCTGCTTTCTTCCCTTACCTACTGACGAGACGGAACTGAAATGGAATGGTTGGCTGACCCCTCGATATGGATGGGCCTTGCAACCCTGGTCGTGCTGGAGATCGTGCTCGGCATCGACAACCTGGTGTTCATCGCGATCCTGGCCGACAAACTGCCGCCACACCAGCGCGACCGCGCGCGGGTGATTGGCCTGGCACTGGCCCTGCTGATGCGGCTGGTGCTGCTGGCGGCGCTGGCCTGGATCATGAAACTGACCGAGCCGCTGGTCACCTTGTTCGACCACAGCTTCTCCGGCCGTGACCTGATCCTGCTGGGCGGCGGCCTGTTCCTGCTGTTCAAGGGCACGATGGAGCTGCACGAGCGGCTGGAGGGCCGTGAACATCACGAGGACGGCAAGAAGGTCTATGCCAGCTTCGCGATGGTGGTGGCGCAGATCGTGGTGCTCGACGCGGTGTTCTCGCTGGACTCGGTGATCACCGCGGTCGGCATGGTGGACAACCTGGGCGTGATGTATGCCGCGGTGACCATCGCGATGGCGCTGATGCTGGTGGCCAGCAAGCCGCTGACCCGTTTCGTCAACAAGCATCCCACGGTGGTGGTGCTGTGCCTGGGCTTCCTGCTGATGATCGGTTTCAGCCTCGTGGCTGAGGGCCTGGGCTACAAGATCCCGAAGGGCTATCTGTACGCTGCCATTGCGTTCTCGATCCTGGTCGAAGCGTTCAACCAGTGGGTGCGCTTCAACCGCGAGCGCAACGAGCGACGCCAGCCGTTCCGCCAGCGCACCGCCGACGCCGTGCTGCGCATGCTGGGGGCGCGTCCGGCCAACGGACACGACGACGAAAGCGAGGACGCACACGCCGATGCCGAAGAACGGCTGCAGCCGGCCGAGCACGAAATGATCCGCAGCGTGCTGGGGCTGGCCGATCGCCCGGTGTCGAGCGTGATGACCGTGCGTGCCGACGTGCAGTGGATCGACCTGGCTCGCGGGCAGGATGATGTCGTGGCGCGCCTGGTGGCATCGCCGCACACACGCCTGCTGGTCGGCGACGGCGATCTGGACAGCCTGCGCGGCGTGGTGCAGAGCCGCGACCTGCTGGCCGACCTGCTGCAGGGCAAGCCGCTGCAGCTGGAAGGCAACCTGCGCGAGCCGCAGTACGTGCTGTCCAGTGCCAGTGCGTTGCAGGCGCTGGAACTGATCCGCCAGCACCCGGTGCCGCTGGCGGTGGCGGTGGACGAGTACGGCAGCGTGGAAGGCCTGGTGACGGCCAACGACCTGCTGGCGGCGATCGCCGGCGACCTGGTCGATACCCAGGACGAACGCTATGGCGTGATCGCCCAGGGCGAAGACCAGTGGGAAGCCGATGGCGCGCTCACCCTGGATGACCTGCAGCGCCTGGCCGGTGTATCGCTGCCGCGCAGTGCCGACTACATGACCATCTCCGGCCTGGTGCTGGAGCAGCTGGGGCGCCTGCCGGACGTCGGTGACGCAGTGGAGATTGCCGGCGTGCGTGTCACCGTGCTGGCAATGGAGAAGCGCCGTATCGCCCGCTTGCGGGTGGAGCGCCTGCCCGGGGCGTGATGCTGCCTCTACCCAATGGCACGCGGGCCGGTCACCATGGCGGGCCCGCTTTTCTTCCTGGATGGTTGCAGTGCTGAGTACGATCGGTTTGTTGATGGGCCTGTACGTGGCCTGGCGCCTGTTCTGGCCGCTGCGCCTGCCCACCGCATTGAAGGTCGTGCTGTCGCTGCTGCTGGTGGCTGTGGCGGTGCAGCTGCGCATCGTCGCCACGTTCTGGGGCACGATGGCCTCGCCGGAAATCCCGAAGCTGGCCATCGCCACGCTGGCCACCGGCTCCACGGCGGTGCTGCTGCTTGCGCTGGTGATGCTGGTGCTGGATGCAGGACTGCTGCTGTCGCGCCTGCTCCGCCGGCCGCGCGCGGTATCTGCATTGCGCGCCCCCAGGCTGCGTCCTGTGGCCGCTCTGCTGGCCGTGCTGGTCAGCGGCTATGGCGTCAGCCAGGGCATGGCGGTGCCCAAGCCCCGGCAGATCGACGTGGCGATCAAGGATCTGCCGGCCGCCTTCGACGGCTATCGCGTACTGCAGCTGACCGACATCCACGCCAGCCGCCTGCTGACCGGCGACTGGGTGCGCAGGGTGGTGGCCGAGAGCAATGCACTGAAGCCGGACCTGATCGTGATCACCGGCGACCTGATCGATGGCAGCGTCGAGGCCCGCCGCGACGACGCGCGCCCGCTGGCCGACCTGCGTGCGCCGGACGGTGTCATTGCGATCACCGGCAACCACGAGTACTACGCGCAGTACCAGGACTGGATGCAGGCGTTCCGCGCGCTGCACATGCAGGTGCTGGAGAACAGCCACCTGCAGGTGCGTCGTGGTGAGGCGGCGTTGACCATCGCCGGTGTCACCGATCCGGTGGCGGCACGCTATGGACTGCCGCTGCCGGATCTGGACGCGGCGCTGGCCGGTGCCGACCCGTCCGCGCCGGTGATCCTGCTCGATCATCGTCCGCACAATGCGCGCCAGGCCGCCGCACGCGGCGTCACGCTGCAGCTGTCCGGGCATACCCACGGCGGCCAGATCATCGGCATGGACCAACTGGTGAAACGCGCCAATGGCGGCTATGTCTCCGGCCGCTACGAGGTGGAGGGCATGACCCTGTACGTGAGCAACGGGGCCGGCCTGTGGTCCGGGTTCCCGGCGCGCATCGGCGTGCCGTCCGAGATCACCCTGGTGACATTGCGCCGCGCGCGGTGATGCTGCGCACGCCTTCATGGAGGAAGGAGCCATGGCGCATCCCCGCGCCCCGATGGAACGCCTGATCCGCGCCAATGCCGATGAGATCAACCGGCTTCGCCAGGTGATTCGCGATACCGCAGGTACGCGTTGGCGCGGGCCGGAGCAGCGGGCGTTGCACGCTGCGGCCTGTGCCGAGTATCAACTGCGCTACGATCAGCTTGCCTTTCCGGGCGGCTTTGACCAGGCGTTGAAACTGCTGGCCGGGCATGATCCCAGCACGCTGGATGTAGCGCTTACCTTCCTCGAAGTGCGGCCTTACTTCTTCCGGTCCGGCTACATGTGGAAAACATTGTTGAAGCGTGCGCAGCGGGTGCCGATGGGCGTGAAGCAGCAGGCGCGGATGCAGGGAATCCTCGATGCCTATGGCGCTTACCGGGCAGGACGCCTGCACTCCCGGTAGCTCCACGCCATCCAGGGATATCGCCCCGCATCCAGCATCCCAACTGGCCCCGGATCGGCGATCATCTGCACGGAATGTCGAAGACGGGAAACACATCATGCAGGGAACGCATCGTTCAATCCGGCGCCCGCGCCACGGTGCACTGCTGATCGGTGCACTGCTGCTGGCCGGTTGCCAGCGCACGCCGGGGGTGCCCGGCGAAGCACCCGCGGCAGGCGCACCGGTTGCCGCGCCAGTGGCCAGCACCGATCTCTCCCCGCTGCTCGATGCCCTGCCGACGTGCGCGCTGGAGGGCTGGTACATCGATCAACAAACCGATCGCTCGGCCCACCCCTGGTTGGCCGCGAATGCACCAATGCCCTGCCGGGAGGACGCGGAGAACGAGATCGCCACGTTCTGCGTGCAGGGGCAGTGGCAGGGGCTGCCGGTGGACGAGGTGATCCTGCCGACAATGACGTTCGTGTCGTTCCGTGGTGCGAAGATCGGCCTGCCGCTGGAGAAGGCGCGCCCGATCATCCGCCAGCGCTTCGGGCGGGATTTCCCGGGTGGTGCCGCCTACGAGGAGGGCCGCGAGCCAAAGCTGATGGCCGATCCCGAGGATGCGCAGCGCTCATGGCTGCTGTGCAGCACGCCGGAGCTGGGGCATGACGTGGACAGCGAGGGGAGCCTCCGCTATGCCGGCATGAACCTGCCCTACGACCACGACGGTTGCAGCTACCGCTACAGCCCGGTCGACTTCTGCGATGCGCGGCATCGTGCGCGCATCGAGGATGCGCTGCAGAACCAGAAGCCCAATTTCAACCAGCATTATCTGCTGGTGCAGATCGATGATCGCCCCGAATACTTCCAGCGCACCGTGGTGCTGGTCGATACCCGCACTGGTGAGGCGACACCGCTGCCGATCGACGCCTTCACTGGAGTAGCGGGGAAGGGCGGTGATGCTACCGGCTACGGGACTCTGGAGACGGGCGTGGACCAGCAGCAGTTCTGCCTTGATGGTGCGTTGCTGGTCTATCGTGCGTTCGAAGAGGGGCGATTCTGCTTCGGCTTTGACGGTGAACGCTTCACCGGCCATGAAACCCAGTACATGCAGGCAGCCGCAGCTCCCTAGCCGGTAGTGCAGAGCGTAGCCAAACCAGCGGTCGCCGCCTGGCGTCACTGGTCGGCACCGGCCGTCACTGATCGCGGTCAGCGCCTCCATGCCCGTGGTTGCGGCCAACAATGGCGCACTCCCTGAAGGAAGCCCCGCCATGTCCTTGCCTGCTGTTGCCATCACCGCCGGGCGCGAAGCGCGCGACGAACGGGTGCCCGCATCGCGCCGCCAGCGCCTGCTGCGCATCGGAGCCCTGGCCTGGCTGGGCAGTGCCGCACTCGGCCAGTTGCTGTTCGCCGTCTACATCGTGGGCTTCTACGGGCGCAGCACGCTGGCGGGCCAGCCGTTGCGCTGGAACGAGGTGATGCCGCATGGCTACGTCACCGGGGCGACCACCTTCAACGCCGTGCTGGCGCTGCACCTGCTGCTGGCCGCGGGCATCGTGCTGGGTGGCTGGCTGCAGCTGTGGCCAACGCTGCGGCGCTGGGCACCGGCCGTGCACCGCTGGAACGGCCGGCTCTATGTGTTGGCGGCGGTACTGCTGGCACTGGGCGGCCTGGCGATGGTGTGGGTCCGCGGCGGCGCCGCCGGTGATGTTTCGCAGCACCTGGGCACCTCGCTCAACGCCGTCTTGATCCTGTGGTTCGCGACGGCGGCGTGGTGGCATGCGCGCCAGCGACGCCTGGGCGAACACCGCGCATGGGCGCTGCGCCTGTTCCTGGCGGTGGGGGGCGTGTGGTTCTTCCGCATTGGGCTGATGCTGTGGCTGCTCCTCAACCAGGGGCCGGCGGGCTTCGATCCGGATACCTTCACCGGCCCCGCGTTGACCGTGCTGGCGTTTGCACAGACCCTTCTGCCCCTGGCCGTGCTGGAACTGTATCTGCGCGCCCAACGCCCTGCAGGAGCGGCGCATGCCTGGCTGGTCGGCGTGGTCCTGCTGGTTGCGGCCGTGGCCACCCTGGCCGGCAGCCTCGCTGCGGCGGCGCTGATGTGGTGGCCACCGCTTGCAGCCGGCTGACGTGGGCGCACGGCAAGGCGCTATGCTGCCGCCCATGCCCGATGTGCTGTCGCCACCGCCGGTTTCGCTGCTTCGCCGAACGCTGTGGTGCGCAGGCATCTCGCTGGCACTTGGCGCGCTGCTGGTCATCGACTGGCATCCGTGGTGGACGGTGCTGCCGCGTGCGCTGGCATTGGGCCTGGCCGCGATGCTGGTGTTCACCGTGCTGGAGCGCTGGCCCGGATCGCTGCCGCGGTGGCTGTCACGCTGGGTCGTGCAGATCCTCGCGGTGGCGATGGTGATTCCGCTGGGAACCCTGGTGATCTATCTGGCGGGCACTGACACGGGCGCACCGCCATTCTGGCAGGATGCCGATCGCTGGACCGGGTTCCTGACCCTCAACGTGGTTGGCCTGCTGGTCGCACCGTGGGTGGCGCTGGCGGCACTGGTGAGGCACAAGGACGCACTGGCGCGGCACCAGGCCCTGGCCTTCGCGCTGGAACGCAGCGAGCTGGAGCGGCAGGCGCTGGAAGCGCGCGTGCAGCTGCTGCAGCGCCAGGTAGCACCGCATTTCCTGTTCAACACCCTGGCCAACCTGCAGGCGCTGGTGGACAGCGGTTCACCGCAGGCATCGGGGGTGATGCGCCATCTGGTGGCTTACCTGCGCGGCAGCGTGCCACGCCTGCAGCAGCCGCTGGTACGGATGGAGGATGAAATCGCACTGGTAAGTGCCTATCTGGAACTGATGCATATGCGGATGCCGGATCGGCTGCGCTTCCGCCTGGATGTTGCCGAGCAGGCGCGCGCGCTGGGTTGCCCGGGCCTGTCCGTGCTGACCCTGGTGGAGAACGCGATCCGCCATGGCATCGACCCCTGCGAAGACGGTGGCGAAGTGGTGGTGCAGGTGCGCTGCGACGCGGCGAGTTGTGAGGTCTGCGTGGTGGACGACGGCCGGGGCCTGTCTGCTACCGCGCCAGGCCTGGGCACCGGCCTGCAGGCACTGCGCCAGCGGCTGCAGCTGCTGTATAGCGATGCTGCGTCCCTGCAGTTGCAGGCGGGTCCACAGCGCGGTGTGATCGCGCGCCTGCGGTTGCCGGCACGGGAGCTGCCCGCGTGATCACCACCGCCCTGATTGCCGATGACGAGCCGCTGCTGCGAGAAGCGCTGGCGGCACAGCTGGCGCAGGCATGGCCCGATCTGCGGGTGGTGGCACAGGCGCGCAATGGGCGCGAGGCACTGCAGGCATTTGAAACCCTGCAGCCGCAGGTCTGCTTCCTCGACATCCACATGCCCGGCCTGTCCGGCATCGACGTTGCCGCACGCATCGCGCGGCGCGCGCAGGTGGTGTTCGTCACCGCCTACGACGCCTATGCGGTGCAGGCCTTCGCGCAGGGCGCGCTGGATTACTTGGTCAAGCCGGTGGATGCACAGCGCCTGCACGATACGGTGCAACGGCTGCAGCAGCGGCTGCTGCAGCCGCCGCCCCTGCAGGACCTGCAGAAGCAGCTGCAGCAGCTGGCCGAACGCCTGTCGCTGCCGGCGCCGACGCCATTGCGCTGGCTGCACGCGCAGATCGGCAACGTGCTGCGGGTGATTCCCTGCAGCGCGGTGGATTTCCTGCGCGCCGACAGCAAGTACACGCAGGTCGGCTGGCGCGATGATGATGGCCGGCCCAGCGCGGCGGTGATCGCGATGCCGCTGAAGGAGCTGGTGCCACAACTCGACCCGGACAGCTTCGTGCAGGTGCATCGTTCGGCGGTGGTCAACCGGCACGCGGTGAAGCTGCTGGTGCGCGGTGACAACGAGACCGCCCAGCTGTACCTGCGGGGTCGTGACGACGTGCTGCCGGTCAGCCGCCGCTACCTGGGTGCGTTCCGTGCGATGTAGGCCGGTCCTGACCCGCGTTTCACCCGGCGCGTGACACCCTCCGCCCATGAATGAAATGACCGTGGCGCGGCAGCGCTCGATGTGGGTGGCCGGCCTGTCCACGGTGGTGGAGTGGTACGACTTCACCCTGTACCTGTACTTCGCCACGGTGCTGTCGCGGGTGTTCTTCGGCGGCGGCGAGCAGGCGATGCTGGTCACCCTGGCCGGCTTCGCGGTGTCCTACCTGATGCGCCCGCTCGGCGCGCTGTGCTTTGGCCACCTGGGCGACCGGCTGGGACGGCGCTGGATGCTGTTGGCTTCGATGGCGCTGATGGCGGCAGCGATGCTGGCCACCGCCCTGCTGCCGACCGCCGCAACGGCGGGCACCACCGCTGGGGTGCTGCTGCTGGTACTGCGCTGCGTGATGGCGTTCTCGGTGGGCGGTGAGTACACCGGTGTGGTCGCCTATCTGCTGGAAAGCGCGCCGGAACGGCGACGCGGCCTGGTGACCTCGCTGGCGTCGGCAGCCAGTGAAGTCGGTGCGTTGTTGGCGGTGGCGATCTCGGCGGCGACGGTGGCGCTGCTGGCACCTGTGCAGCTGGACAGCTGGGGCTGGCGCATTCCGTTCTTCGTCGGTGCGGCGCTGGCACTGGTGATCCTGGTCGCGCGCTCGGGCATGCACGAGTCGCCGGAATTCGAACGCCAGCGCCGCGAGGGCAGCATCCCGGCCACGCCGCTTCGCCACGTACTGCGCAACCATCCGCTGGCGGTGGCGCGTACCTTCGCGATCTCCGCACTGGGCTCGATCACCTACTACGTGGGCATCACCTATGTGCCGGCATTCCTGCATGCACAGGGACACGACGAAGGCGACGCGCTGTGGCTGTCGACGATCGCGGCGGTGGCGGTGATCGCGATCACGCCGCTGTGCGGCGCGTTGTCCGATCGCATTGGACGGCGGCCGATGCTGCTGGGCCTGACCGTGCTGGCGGCGCTGCTGCCGCTGTCGCTGTTCGCGTGGATGGCGCAGGCAACGGCGTGGGGCATCGCGCTGGCGGCGGTACTGCTGGCCTGCGTGGCCGGTGGCGTCAGTGCGGTGGCGGCACCGGCCACGGCCGAGCAGTTCCCCGGCGAAGGCCGGGTCAGCGGGCTGGCACTGGGGGTGACCATGGCCACGGCGGTATTCGGTGGCGCAACGCCATGGCTGGCGCAATGGTGGGTGCAACACAGCGGCTGGGCGGCGGCGCCGGGCGCGATGATCGCGCTGGTGGCGGTGCTGGTGCTGCCGGTGCTGTGGACCCTGCCCGAGACGGTCCCGGGCAGGTCCAGGCGCTAGCCGATCAGACCTTCAGGGTCTGCTCGATGTCGGCCAGTACGGCGGCTGCATCCACGCCGATGGCGACAGACTGCAGCACGTGCCCATCCCACACGCTGGGGCCGAAGCCCATGCCTTCCGGCTTGGGAATGGTCATGCCGCGGGCGACGCCGTCGGTGGCCACGCGCACGCTGGCGCGTTCGAACTGGAACAATTCCGGGCGCGTCAGCGCGATGCAGGCGCAGCAGTCGTGCACGACCATGCCCTTGTGCCCGGCCTGCAGGTAAAAGTCCACGTAGTCCTGCGACAGCGCACGCACCAGTTCGGCGTCGGCACCGCCGATCGCAGCCAGCGTGTCCAGGCCATCACGGTCCATTTCCACGCGGGTGGTCACGTCCAGGCCGATCGCGGTGACCGGCCAATGGGTGGTGAACACCACGTCGGCCGCTTCGGCATCGCCCCAGATGTTCGCCTCGGCGGCCGGGGTGATGTTGCCGTTGACGTGGAAGGCGCCGCCCATGATCACCACGCCGCGCACCAGGCCAGCGATGTCCGGCGCCTGCTGCAGGGCCAGCGCCAGGTTGGTCATGCGGCCCACCGCAACCAGGGTCACTTCGCCCGGATGGGCACGGACCAGGTCGATGATCAGCTGCGCGGCCGGGCGCGCGTCGGCGGCCACGTCCAGCTGCGCCGGCACCGGGTGGTTGCCCAGGCCGTTGTGGCCGTGGATGTGCACCGGCCACGCTTCCGGGGTGGCTTCCGGCTGCAGCGGGCCTGCCGCGCCGCGCGCGACCGGGGCGGCAAAGCCCCAGGTCTGCTTCAGGTACAGCGCATTGTGCGTGGTCGATTCAACCGAGGCGTTGCCGAAGGTGGTGGTGACGCCGATCAGGTCGATCTGCGGGTGCTTGTGCAGGTACAGCAGGGCCAGGGCGTCGTCGACGCCCGGGTCGGTATCGAAAATGACTTTCAGCATGTTGTTGTTCTTCTTCTTCCGTGTGGTGCGGGGGGCGCCGGCGGCCACGAGGCAGGCCGGCGCGCCCTACATTGTCCCATCTTCATGACAGGCAGGGCCAATGCCGGGGCGGAGCGGCATAATGCGGCCAGTCCTGGCACGGAGCCGCCGCATGCTGATCGTCGCCCTTCTGCTGATCCTGCTGGTGCTGGGCCTGAACCTGGTCGCCACGGTGGTCATTGTCCGGCGCGACGGCCTGTCGGCAGGCGGCCGTGCGGTGCAGCTGCTGCTGGTCTGGCTGCTGCCGCTGGTCGGCGCGATCCTGTGCATGGCGGTGGCCACCGCCGATGGCTCGGGCAGCCGGGGCGAAAACGGCCTCGGCGGCGCCTACGACCACTCAGGTGGCTATTCCAGTGACAGCCACAGCCATCACGGCCACAGCAGCTCCGACTGCAGCAGTGAGGGTGGTGGCAGTGACGGCGGCAGCTGCGGTGGCGGCGATTGATGAGACGTCCCGGTAGTGCCGGCCAGCGGCCGGCAACATCAGCAGCTCAGCCGCCGCCTGCGGTCGGCAACGGCGCCGGCACGTTCAGCAGCCCACCCGCTGCCACATAGGCGGCCAATGCCTGGCCCTGGCTCAGCAGATGGCGCTCCATGGTGCGTTCGGCGGCCTGCGCGTCGCGGCGGCGGAAGCACTCCATCAGTTCGCGGTGTTCGGCCAGCGACTGCGCGGTGCGGCCCGGGGTCAGCAGCTGGCGGCCGCGATGCATCTTCAGGATGCGGTGCAGGTCATGGGTGATGCGGATCAGCCACGGGTTGCCGGCGTAGTGCTGCACGGTTTCGTGGATCAGGTAGTTGTTGCGGTAGTACTCGGCGATGTTGCCCTCGGCTGCCGCCGCTTCCATCGCCGCGTGCAGCGCTTCCAGCTGCTGCACGCCGGCATCGTCGATATGCCTGACCGCCTCATGCGCGCAGCGGCCTTCCAGCATCGCCATCACCGGGAACAGCTGGTTGAGGTCTTCCAGCGTGAGCCGGGTGACCCGCGCGCCACGCCCGGCATCGATCTGCACCAGGCCTTCGGCGGCCAGCAGCTTCAGCGCTTCGCGCAGCGGCGTGCGGCTGATGCCCAGTTCCTCGCACAGCGCGGGCTCGTCGATCCACTCACCCGGCGGCAGCCGGTAATCGTAGATGCGCTCGCGCACATGCTCGGCCACCTCTTCATACAGAGGGGCACGCTTCTTCGGCGACCGTGGAGCAGGGGCAATGGCCATGGTGGAAGTGTACCGCCAGGTAGTGCCGGCCGCTGGCCGGCAACCCATGATTCCTGGATGGCTTCATGAGATTGCCGGCCAGCGGCCGGCACTACCGTTGGGTGGTTACATCCAGCCCGGCACCACGAACACCAGCCAGGCCAGCAGCGGCCCCAGTGCCACCACCAGGCCGCTGTAGACCAGGAACCGGCGGAACAGGGTCTCGCGTTCTTCCTTGGCGGCCGACGCCACCACCAGTGCGCCGTTGGTCGAGAACGGGCTGACATCGACGATGGTGGATGACACCGCCAGCGCACAGATCACGCCGGCCGCGCTGAGGTGGCCCTGCATCAGGAACGGCACCGCCAGCGGAATGGTGGCGCCCAGCACGGCGGCCGACGAGGCGAATGCGGAGACGATGCCACCGACGTAGCAGACCAGCAGTGCACCGAGCAGCGGGATGCCGATATCGGATACACCATTGCCGATGAAGTCCACCGCACCGGCATGTTCCAGTACGCCGATATAGGTCACCACGCCGCAGATCAGCAGCACGGTGGACCAGCTGATGCCATCGACCGCCCCTTTCTGGCTCTGCGGCGACAGCAGCGCCAACGCCACCGCCACGGTGATCGAGACCAGGCCGACGTTGAGGTTGTAGATCAGCGCGGCCACGCCCAGGCCCAGCAGGCCGATCAGGGTGAACAGCCGCTCGCGGGTCAGGTTCACCGCATCCAGTGCCACCGGATCATTGGACAGGGTGCCACCGCCGGCGGCAACCAGCGCGCCATGGCCTTCGATCGCGAACTGGCGCGACGATGCCTGCGGGCCGCCGGCCATCGCCAGCTCGGCATTGCCGATCGTTCCCGCTGCGGTGATCGAGCCGCGACGCAGCAGGGCGATGCCACCGAAGGCGAAGAAGCAGATCGTCGCCATCATCAGGTTGAAGCCCAGGCTGGTCAGGAACACCGCCATCTCAGTTACTTCCAGCCCGGCCTTCTGCACCACGCCATTGGTGATGCTGCCGTACACGCTGATCGGCGAGAAACCGCCCGCCTGCGCACCATGGATGACCAGCAGGCCCATCATCAGCGGATTGATGTTGTACTGCTTGGCAAAGCGCAGGGCGACCGGGCCGATGATGGCGACCGCGGCCGGGCCCAGCGCACCGAACGCGGTGAGCACCGCGGTGATCACGAACATCACCCACGGAATGGCCACGATATGGCCGCGCACCGCTTTCACTGCCCAGTGCACCAGCAGGTCGATGGTGCCGTTCTTCTGCGCGATGGCGAACAGATAGGTGATGCCGACCAGGGTCAGGAACAGATCGCCTGGAAAGCCGGCCAGGACCTCCTTGCCTCCCATGTCGACCCACAGCCCGCCGATGATGAAGGCCAGCGCGAAAGCGACGGCGCCCATGTTGATCGGCATTGCCGTGGCGACGATGAACATGATCACCAGACCGATGATCGTTGCGATTTGTGGACTCATGCGCCCTCCCAGACACGTGACTCACGTACAGCGCGGATGGAGACCCGCCATCCCGGGGTAAGGCGACGTACGGCGTGTTGCGTGATACGTACTGCTCGAACCCGTTACTGCTGCCGATCCAGCGCACTGCGGACCCACGCCGCGGCACCCTCAAGGCTCTGGAACTCTTCCACCGCGCGCATCTCGCAGCACGGATAGGACGGCGCGACCATGCGCGCCAGCGCATTGCCCGGGCCCAGCTGCAGGAACACCCGTGCGCCGCGCTCGAAGGCCTGGCGCATCACCTGCGCCCACTCGATGGTCTGTGCCAGCTGGGCCGACAGCGTGTGCACCACGGCGGCGCCATCACGCACCGGGCGGGCATCGACGCCGGCCAACAGGGGCAGCCGCGGCGCATGCACCTGCGCGGCCCGCAGCGCTGCGGCAAACGGTGCCTGCGCACTGGCCAACAGCGGCGTGTGTGCGGGCACATGGACCGGCAGCGGACGGATCTCCGCGCCGTGTGCCTGCGCGTCTGCCGCCAGCGCGTGCAGCGACGGCTGTGCACCGCCCACGATGAAGTGGTCATGGCCATTGGCGATGGCAATGAAGGCGCCATGCATGTCGCACAACCGCTGCGTGGCATCGCGGTCCAGCCCCAGCACTGCCTGGAGCCCGGCATCGCGAGGGCTGGCGGCGTCCATCAGGCGCGCGCGCTGCGCAGACAGTGCCAGGCAGGTGGTGATGTCGAAGCTGCCGGCGATGGCATGCACGGCGAGCTCGCCGATGCTGTAGCCGGCAATCACCGTCGGCGTCGGCAATACCTCGCGCAGGCCCTGCCAGTGCGCCAGGCTGGCTGCGCACAGCAGGGGCTGCGCCTGCACATTGTCGAAACGGTCGTCGGCCGCCGCAGCGGCGAATACATCGCGGCCCAGCAGTTCGCCGGTGGCATCCAGCAGCGGTTGTGCGGCGGCCAGGCCGCGCACGCGATCGAACATCGCCGGATGCTGTGCGCCTTGTCCGGGACAGAGCAGGGCCAGGCTCATGCGCCCTCCTGCTGCAACAGGAACACGCTGCAGGCGAGCAGGTCGGCGCTGCCGCCGGGGCTCAAGCGACGCACGACGAAGGCATCGGCGATCTGTTGCAGGCGCGGCCGCCAATCGTGCGCGAAGGCCCCGCCGTCGGCCAGGAAACGGTGGGCCTGCTGCCGTGCCCAGCGCAGGCCTTCCGCACCACCGCGATGCAGCAGGTTGAGGTCTTCGGTGCGTGCGACCAGCTGCATCAGCGTGTGGCACATCGCGGCCTCGCGTGACAGGCCATTGGCCAGCGCATGGCGCAGGCTGGGCAACGCCACCTCGCGCAGCAGCGGATAACCTGCAGCGGCGTGTTCGCGCACACCGGGCACATTGTGCCGGGCGCGCGCACGTTGGCCTGGGCTGCCTGCATCCAGCGGGGCATGTGCGAAGTGCCCCGCCCAGCGACGTACCTCCAGGCAGACCCGCTCACCGCTGGTGGCATGGCCCAGGCGGGAACGGCAGGCAGCGGCGGCCGCGACCAGCAGGCCGAGGCTGAAGATCGCGCCACGATGGGTATTGATGCCTGCGGTCGCGCGCAGCATCGCCGCTTCGGCGGCGATGCCACACCGGCGCAGGGCATCGAAGTCCGCCCCGGCTGCACCGAGGCAGGCCACGGCAGCGAAATAGTGGCGCAGCGCGAACAGGCTGCGCAGGAATGTGCCGGCGTGCATGTCGTGATGGCTGCCGGTGTCGAAGGGAGTGACCAGCCCGGGCTTGGGCGCCAGCGCCAGTTCCGCGTGCAGGCTGGCGACGGCCAGACGCCCCAGGCGCGCGCTGTCCGCGGCAGCTGCCGGTCGGACAGTCGGCTGCGCGACGGCGCTCATGCGGTCACCCCGGCGGGGGCGAACACGGACTCGCGCAGTTCTAGGGCGGCGCCGTCGTGGCGCTTGACCAGCACTTCGCGGCTGCGTCCCGCGTACTCCCGCCAGTTCACGGCGGCATCGCCGGCCAGGCACAGTTCGCCATCGACCCGGCGGCCGTGTTCGGTTTCCCAGGCCTGCAGCCTTGCAACCAGGGCGTCTGCCTGTGCGCTGCTGTCGATCCTCCACAGCAGATCGATGTCCGAACGCGCGTGCACATAGTGCAGGCCGGTCAGGTGCTGCCACGCGAAGGCACCGAATACATGCGCCGCAGCGATGCCGTGCAGTGCCTGCAGGGGGCGTTGCCAGTCCTGCGCAACGTTGCCTTCCAGCACCGTATGAAGTGATGGTGGCGGTGCGCTGCGCAGCACATCGCGTGCCGGCACGCGCAGGGCCAGGCGCAGTTTGCCCTCGGCCGGCGGCAGCGGTACGCCCAGGCGCAGCCGGGGATCGGCATCGTCGGCGGCACGCCGGGCGACGATGGCCGGCAGGCCCTGCGCGAACCAGTTGGCCAAGCGCGCTTCATGCGCGGCGATGTCCGCCTGCCAGGCCGCGTGTGCCGACAGCCAGACCAGCGTATGCCGGGGCAAGCGCTCAGGCATCGCCCTGGCTCACTGCAGCGGCCACCGTTGCGGCCAGGCGACGCCCGCCACGTTCGGCACCCCGCGCGGCGCGGCGGTCGCCATCGGTGGGCGTGCGCAGCGCCTGCAGCAGATGTGCGGCCAGGTCGCCGCCCCAGATCGAATCCACCGCGCCCATCGCCACGTAGTTCTGCACGCCCGGTGCGAATACCGGCGAGCTCTGGCTGAGTGCCTGCAGTTTCTCCAGCGGCTGCTTGGTCACCCGCGCCATCGCGCGCAGGTCCATCACCCGCACCTGCGCATCGGGCAGGGCATGGATGTGGTCGGCCATCAGGCCGAAGGACAGGAACCCACCGCTCACCGATTCACCGTAGACCAGGGTGACCAGGCGGGCGCCACGGCGGCGGGCCAGATCCAGCGTCTGCGCCAGGTGCGCGAAACAGCCGTTGATGCCGAGCAGTTCGTCGCGGCGTGCCAGGCGCTGGCCGGCGGTGTCGACCAGCATCACGATCGGTCGATGGGGATGCGCGGCGGTGCTGGCCAGCACGGTTTCGGCCAGTGCCAGTGCGTGGTCCACGCCCACTTCGAGCTTGTCGGCGGTGCCGATCACAGTCACGTCGCCGTCGTCGGTGCTGGCGGTTCCGGTCAGCACCGAGTCCTCCACGGCAACGGCGTGGCCACGCGGAAACAGGGCATCGAGCAACGCGTGCAGGGGCAGGCTCATGGCAGGCTCCGGTCAGCGGTGGCGGCGAGGAAGTCGTCG
Source organism: Stenotrophomonas maltophilia (assembly GCF_047497515.2). GTDB lineage: Bacteria > Pseudomonadota > Gammaproteobacteria > Xanthomonadales > Xanthomonadaceae > Stenotrophomonas. Next base: position 30,211 of record NZ_JAXAXL020000010.1, on the reverse strand, counting down.
GTGTCCAGCAGCGGCAGCCGCTCGGGTTCGGTGATGCCCAGCAGCGACCAGATCTCAAGACCATCGCGGCATCCGCCCCAGGCCTGCACGCGTGCCTTCAATGCGGCATGACGTGCCTGCAGGGCCTTCAGTGCGGCATCTGCATCGGTGCTGGCGGTGTCCGCCAGCAGCGCATCGAATGCCGCCTGCGCGAACGCCCCGATGGCATCGGGCACCAGCACCTGGGCCTGGTCGATCAGGTAGCGGTGCTTGCCGCCAGTGACCCGCCAGACCAGCGCGCGGTCGCGGGAATCGAACTCTTCCACGCCGCGAACGGTTTCGATCACCTCCGGCCCGGACAGCGACAGCCGGCCTTCCTCGGACATGATCACCGTGCTGCAGCAACGGGCAACGATGCCCATGCCACCGAACGCGCCGTTGCCACTGCCGATCAGCGCTACCACCGGGACGCCCGCAGCGCGTGCATCCAGGGTGGCGCGCATGATCTCGGAGATGGCAATCAGGCCGGCATTGGCTTCGTGCAGGCGTACGCCGCCGGTATCAAGCAGCAGCAACACCCCATCGGGGCGGGTCGCTGCTGCGCGGCGCAACAGGCCGGTCAGCTTGGCGCCATGCACTTCGCCCACGCCGCCCCCCATGAATTCACCCTGCTGCGCGGCCAGCAGCACGCGCTTGCCGCGAAGCGTGGCTTCGCCGACGACGATGCCATCGTCGAATGCGGCTGGCTGGTCGAGTTGGGCCAAGTGCGGGCTCATCATCCGTCGCGCAGGGCCGAGGAACTCGCGGAACGAACCCGCATCGACCAGCCCGGCAATGCGTTCGCGCGCATCGGCTTCGTAGTAGCTGTGGCGCTGGACGTGGCTCATGGCGTGCCTCCGGCCAGCAGGGTTTCCACCGCCTGGTCCAGGCGCAGGCTGACCACCGCCGGGGTGGCGCCGGAGTCGTTGATCGAGATGCGCACATCGCGCAGCGGATGGCGATGCGCGAAATCGCCGATCACCGCCTCCCATACACGGCCGAAGCCCTGCGCGGCGGTGATGATGCGGACCGTCATCGCGCCCTCCAGCTCTGCCGGCTCCAGCAGGATTTCCAGGTTGCCCGAGGCCAGCACGCCCACCAGCACCGCATCACGCGGGAACTGCACCGGGGTGCGTCCTTCGAATCGATAGTCGAGGGTTTCCATGCTCAGCCCCTTACCAGTTTCGGAAGCGCTTGGGCGGGTCGTACAGACCGCCGGACCAGCGCACCAGATCCTTCACCGAGCGTGCCGCCAGCAGGTCGCGGCTGGCATCACGCACGGAGATGCCCAGGTCTTCGGGGCGGCGGATGACACCACGGTCGCGCAGGTTCTCCACCATCGCGCGATCGCGGCCCAGGCCGACCGCCGTATAGCCGGACACGCCGCGGATCGCCTGTTCGCGTTCTTCCGGCGTGCGGCACAGCAGCAGGTTGGCGATGCCTTCCTCGGTCAGCACATGGCTGACATCGTCGCCGTAGATCATCACCGGCGGCAGCGGCATGCCGGCGCGCTCGGCCAGTTCCCAGGCATCAAGGCGATCGACGAAGGCCGGTGCCATGTGTTCGCGGAAGGTTTCCACCATCTGCACCACCAGCTTGCGCCCGCGTGGCATCTCGCCGGGACGGGCGGCCTGCTGGCCAGCCTTGATCCAGGCGTCACTGGCGTGGCGGCGGCCACGCGCATCCGACCCCATGTTCGGTGCGCCGCCGAAGCCGGCGATGCGGTCTCGCGTGGCCGTGGAGCTGTTGCCCTGCAGGTCGATCTGCAGGGTCGAGCCGATGAACATGTCGCAGGCATACAGGCCGGCGGTCTGCGAGAACGCGCGGTTGGAGCGCATGGAGCCATCAGCGCCGGTGAAGAACACATCGCTTCGTGCGGCGATGTACTTCTCCATGCCCAGTTCGGAGCCGAACGAATGCACCGATTTTACGAAGCCCGATTCGATCGCCGGAATCAACGCCGGGTGCGGATTGAGGGCCCAGTGCTGGCAGATCTTTCCCTTCAGCCCGAGCGATTCGGCATAGGTCGGCAGCAGCAGCTCGATGGCGGCCGTGTCGAAGCCGATGCCATGATTGAGCCGGTTGACGCCGTACTCGGCGTAGATGCCCTTGATCGCCATCATCGCCATCAGCACCTGGATCTCGGAAATCTGTGCCGGGTCGCGGGTGAACAGCGGTTCGATGTGATTCGGTCGCGGCGCCTGCACCACGAAGTTGACCCAGTCAGCGGGGATGTCGACGCGGGGGAGGGTGTCGACGATTTCGTTGACCTGGGCGATCACGATGCCGCCACCGAAGGCGGTGGCCTCGACGATCACCGGCGTGTCTTCGGTGTTCGGGCCGGTGTAGAGATTGCCGTGCCGGTCGGCGGCCTGCGCGGCGACCAGCGCCACGCGCGGGGTAAGGTCGATGAAGTAGCGGCCGAACAGTTCCAGGTAGGTGTGGATGGCGCCGATCTGGATGCGCCCCTCGGCCACCAGGTTGGCCAGCCGCACCGACTGTGGGCCGGAGAAGGAGAAGTCCAGCCTGGAGGCGATGCCGCGTTCGAACACATCCAGGTGCGAAGGCAGTGACAGCACCGACTGCACCATGTGCAGGTCGTGAATCCGTGCCGGGTCGAGGTCGGCAAGTGCCTGGGCGAGGAAGTCGGCCTGCTTCTGGTTGTTGCCCTCCAGGCAGACCTTGTCGCCCGGCTCCAGCAGCGCGTGCAGCAGCTCGCCGATATCGGCGGCCGCCACCTCATGGCCGCGGGCCCAGCGCGAAGCGCGCTCCAGGCGTGCCTGGCGGCTGCGTTGCAACGTATCCCAGCTCGGGTTCATCGACCGGCTTCCGATTGTCGTTGAGATAATTACGACATAATTATGGAGGGGTGTGCAACCCGCAGCGCAGCAAAAAGAAGGGCCCGCGCGCAGGCGGGCCCATTCAGGTAGGCCACGACCGTGGGTCGTGGTGGAGGGCGTGCCGACCGACGGTCGGCATCCACCAGGCACCCGCCGGTTCGCGGGTCGCTTAGAACTTCCAGCGCAGGCTGGCTGCCACGAAGCGCGGCTCGCCGAAGTTGTTGTAGTCCAGGTTGGCCCAGTAGGTCTTGTCCAGCGCGTTGCGCACGCTCAGCGTCGCGGTCCAGTTGTCGCTGATGCGGTAGTTGGCGTTGAACTGCACCAGCGAGTACGCCGGCTGGTTTACCGTCACTGTGCCACCCAGCGGGTAGGCGATGTTGTAGCCCTGCACCCGGCTCTGCCACTGCAGGCCGCCGCCGATGCTCAGGCGTTCCAGCGCGCCGCGCAGCTGCACCTGGGTATTGAGCTGCAGCAGGTTCTCGGGCGGGTTGGCGTACAGCAGGTCGGTGGCGGCACGGGTCACCTTGACGTGGGTGTAGCCGGCGTTGACCGTCCAGCCCGGCAGGATTTCGCCGTTGACGTCCATTTCCCAGCCGCGCGCCTTGGTGCCGTTGATGCCGATGTAGGCCGAGCTGCCATCGCTCAGCGTGCCTTCCGGCACGCTCATGTCACGCACCGCGTAGTTGTCCTGCTTGGCCTCGAACACCGCGGCATTGGCGGTCAGGCGGCCATCGAACCACTGGGTCTTGATGCCCGCTTCCAGGTTCGAGCCCTGCACCGGCGCCAGCAGGTTCTCGTTGCGGTCCTTGTAGTTCTGCGGGTTGAAGATCTCGGTGTAGCTGGCATACGCCGAGACGTTCGGGGTGATCTCGTAGACCAGGCCCACGTACGGGGTGACCTCATCGCTCACCTTGTAGGCGCCGCTGGTGCCGGTATAGGCGCCGGCCGCGTTGTAGGAGCGGCTGAGGGTCTGCCAGCGGCTCAGGCGCGCACCGGCAATCAGCGACAGCGGATCGGCCAGGCGCAGGCGGGTGGCCAGGTAGACGCCACTCTGCGTGGTCTTGGCTACGCGGCGCGCGCCGGTGCGGGTGTAGGTCACCTCGGAAATGTCGCCATCCCAGTTGTACACGTTGGGGATGTAGTAGCAGCGCTCACGCCCGCAGGTCGCCCAGTCGCCCGGGAAGTTCAGCGCCACGGTATTGGTGGTGCCTTCCAGGTCCGACCACTGTGCCCCCACGGTCAGGTCGTGGTCGCGGCCGAACAGCGGGAAGGTGCCGGTCAGGTAGGCGTCGACGTTGCGGCGCGTATCCTTGGAATCGCCAGCGGCAGCGCGCAGGTAGATGCCCGCGCCGGAGTTCGGGTCCGGGTAGCCGGTGCCGTACAGGCGCACGTTCTGTACGTTGCCACGGGTGTAGGCGGTGTTGATCTTCAGCAGCCAGTCCTCGCCGAAGCGCTGTTCCAGATTGGCAAAGGCGGTATTGCTCTCGCGCTTCCAGTAGCTCCACTTCGGCGACAGGTTGGTCGAGCGCGCGAGATGGGCGAAGTTGCCCTGGTTGTCGAAGAACGCGACGGTACCCCAGGTCGAGCCGGTCGGGTTGTTGTCCTGGCTCTGGTAACCCAGGGTGAGGGTGGTGCTGTCGGTGACATCGCCTTCCAGCACCGCCATGCCAGCCATCTTGGTCTCGTCGTAGCGGTCGTAGTACAGCCCGCGATCGGTGTAGGCGGCCACCACCCGGCTGCGGAAGCGGCCATCATCGGTGAGCGGCGCGGTCACGTCCGCCTGCATGCGGCGGTAGTCCCAGCTGCCGGCACTGACCGAGAACGATGCGTCGAATTCCTTGCCCGGGCGCTTGCGCAGCAGGTTGACCGTGGCCGACGGCACGCCCGCACCGCTGAGCAGGCCGTTGGCGCCGCGGATCACTTCGATGCGGTCGTAGAAGGCGGTGTCGTATTCCTGGTTGGTGGAACCGCTGTAGGTGGGAATGCCGTCGACCTGGAAATCGGTGATGGCAAAGCCGCGCGCGTAGTAGAGCGGGCGCTGGGTGTCATAGAAGGACACGCTGACGCCGGGCACGGTACGCATCACGTCGTTGATGCTGAACAGCGATTCGTCCTGCAGGCGCTGCAGGCTGATCGCGGTGGCCGACTGCGGGGTTTCCTGCAGGGTGATCGGCAGGCGGGTGGAGCTGGACGGCGGTGCGGACTGTTCGGCGCGGACGCTGACCCGGTCCAGGGTCTTGGCGTCGGACGCATCGGCAACGGTCGCGGCGAGCACGGGGGAGGCCAGCAGGGTGAGGGATGACAGCAGGGCAGCCGGCAGCAGCGCGCGGCGCGGAAGGGGGATACGGATCTGGGACATGGTGGGCTCGAAGCGTGGAGGCGGGGAAGGGCGGCAACAGTCGTCCAGCACCCGGGGCGGCGGCTTCGGGCACGGCAGGTCCATCTGGGAGAGGCGCGGTCACTGCGCAGGGCGCAAATGTAAATAATTCTTAACAACATTACAATTCGCATCGGCGTGCACAGGTTTTCCGGCGCATGGCAGCGGGCGGCGGATGTCGATCCGCGCAAACGCGAACGGCCACCCGAAGGTGGCCGTCCGTGTCCTGCGACAGGTGCGTGCAGGCTTACAGCGCCTGCAATTCCTCGTTGGCGTTGCGCTTTTCCTTGGCCGGTGCCGGGGTCGGAACCGCGGCCGGTGCAGGCGCTGCCGCTGTGGCGTCCACCGGCACTTCCAGGTACGGCAGGTGCAGGGCCTGGCTGGTCAGCGTTCGGATCTCGTTGGTCAGCGCGGCGCTGTCGTTGAGCTTGCGCCCGTACGACGGCACGATCTCGCGCAGGCGCGCTTCCCAACCGGCCTTCATCTGGTCCGGGAAGGCCTTGGCCATCAGGTCCAGCATGATCGGCGGCGAGGTCGAGGCACCCGGCGAAGCACCAAGAAGGGCGGCGAGGGTGTGGTCCTTGTCGGTCACGATCTCGGTACCGAACTGCAGCACCGGGCCCTTCAGCGGGTCGCGCTTGATGATCTGCACGCGCTGGCCGGCGGTAACCAGCTTCCAGTCGCCCGGCTTGGCGTTGGGGAAATACTTGACCAGTTCGGCCTGGCGGTCGGCATCGTTCAGGCGCGCCTGGCCCATCAGGTACTGCACCAGGTCCAGGTTGTCCTTGCCCACTTCCAGCATCGGGCCGACGTTGTTATGGGTGACCGAGGAATACAGGTCCCACCACGAGCCGTGCTTGAGGAACTTGGTGCTGTACAGCGCGAACGGCCCGAACAGCACCACCGGCTTGCCGTCCAGCTTGCGCGCATCCAGGTGCGGCACCGACATCGGCGGCGAACCGGTTTCGGCCATGCCGTAGGCCTTCACGCCATGGCGCGAGGTCACGTCCTGGCCCTGGAAAGCGAGGAACTGGCCACCGACCGGGAAGCCGGCGTAGTCCTTCGACTCCGGGATGCCCGACATCTGCAGCAGCTTCAGCGCGGCACCGCCGGCACCGATGAACACGAAGCGGGCGTGGGTGGTGGTCTCGGTGCCGGCCTTGAGGTCCTTCACCGTCACGTTCCAGCTCTTGTCGGCGTTCTGCCGCAGCGCGCTCACTTCGTGGTTCAGGTGCAGGCTGAAGTTCGGGCTGCGCTGCAGGCCGGTGGTCAGCTGGCGGGTGATCACGCCGAAGTTGACGTCGGTGCCGAGCGGCATCCAGGTCGCGGCCACCTTCTGCTTCGGATCACGGCCTTCCATCAGCAACGGTGCCCACTGCTGGATCTGCTTGGGATCTTCGGAGTACTGCATGCCGTAGAACAGCGGGTTCTTCACCAGGGCCTGCTGGCGCTTGTGCAGGTAAGCGATGTTGTCATCGCCCCAGACGAAGCTCATGTGCGGGGTCGGGTTGATGAAGTCGCTGGGCTGGCTCAGCCGGCCTTCCTTCACCTGGTGCGACCAGAACTGGCGCGAGACCTCGAACGACTCGGCGATGCCGACCGCACGCTTGGTCTCGATGCTGCCGTCGGGCAGTTCCGGGGTGTAGTTCAGTTCGGCGAAGGCCGAGTGGCCGGTGCCGGCATTGTTCCAGCCATCGGAGCTTTCACCGGCAACGCCGTCGAGGCGTTCGTAGACCTGGATGTTCCAGTCCGGCTGCAGTTCCTGCAGGTAGGTGGCCAGAGTGATGCTCATGATGCCGGCGCCGACCAGCACAACGTCGACGGGCTTGTCGTTGCTGGCGGCGGGCACCGAACGCTGGGTCAGCGGCCAGTACAGGAACAGCGCGGCGGCCAGCAACAGCAGCACGAGCAGGGCGAGCAGGGCCTTGCCAAATTTCTTCATGGGGGGCGGGATCGTTGGCGGAGGGGAGGAGTTCAGGATGCGCATCGAGCAGGGAAAGGGCGTGAAGAAACAACGCCTTGCAGCATCCTGGAGATGATTCTAACCGGAACCGGTCCTGTTTTTGTGCAATGCATCATCCTGCCGCTGGAGCTGTCCGGGTACACTTGGCGGCTCGTTCCACGCACGCCACGGCCATGGAGGGGCCGAATGACGATGTCACGGATGCTGATCGTGGTAGGTGACGCCCTGCAGACGGGCGGTTCGGTACTGACAGGTTCCCCGCACACCGATATCGAAGGCCGCGCCGTGGCACGCGTCGGCGATCGGGTGATCTGTGCCCGGCACGGGCCCGGCTCCATCGTGACCGGTGACAGCACCCTGGTCATCGACGGCCAGCCGGTCGCCCGCGACGGCGACAAGGCCAGCTGTGGTTGCGCGCTGATGGCCGGCAAGCAACAGCGGGCCCACTTGGCGGGCGGAGGCGGAGGTGGCGGTGGCGGTGGCAGCAGCAGCGCGGCGGTGGCGGCAGTGGCGGCGGTGGCCTCGGCGTTGCTGAAGAAGCCGCAGCTGCAGACACCGGGCTTCGCGCCGCCGGGCACCGAAGCACCGCAGTGCTGGGTGAAGGATCATTCCACCCACGTGTCGCAGTCGCCGGATGGACGCTACTTCGAGGCCTATGCGCCCGATGGAACGCAGTACGAGTACGAACTGCACGCCAGCTTCCGCGTCGACGTGCCACTCAAGAGCGGGGGCGACATCGTGGTGACCAGCCGCTTCCGGGTGACTACCCGTGGGCGCGTCAGTGCCGCCCAGGTGGCTGAGGCAAAGCAGCGCCTGCGCGACGGAATCAACCGGCACTGGAACAACCAGTTCACGATCACCGTGGCCGATCCCCAGTGCGGCACGCGGGCCTTCCCCGTCCGGTATGACATCGATTTCGTCGACAGCGGGCAGGACTACTCGGTACTGCTGCACGACGTCTACGAACGTGAGATGGTCAGTGGCAGCGTCATCCATGCATCGGTGGACACCACGCCGTGGACCTACGCGCATGAGTACGGGCACTGCCTGGGCCTGCCGGACGAATACGATGATGCAGCCGTGGAAAACGATGCCATCGTGAAGTTCTTCCTGCCCAGCGGTACGCTGGATACCGAAGAGGTGCAGGCGCCGGAATTCCGCGAGGACAGCGACCCGCTGGCAACCATCATGTCCAGCGTGGACTGCAGCGTGACCCGGCCGCGCCACTGTTACAACATTGGACGCGAGGTACAGGAACTGCTGACCCGCGAGATCGCCCGGGAGATCACATGCACCGTCTCATGATGTCGCTTGCCGTTGTGCTTGCCGCCATGCCTTTCACCGCATTCAGCCAGGAAACGCCCGCCATGATCGAACTCCACGTGCGCTGCATCGACAATGCCCGCTGCCACTTCCTCGGCGAGGACATCCGCGTAGAACTGGAACTGCGCAATGCCGGCAGCGAAGACGTGCAGGTGCCGGCCGAGTTCTACCGCCGGCGCGGGCCCAGCGTGAAGCTGGTGGATCGCCATTCCGGCAAGGAAACATCGCTGGCCATCAATCCGCCCGATGCGCGCCTGCTGAAGTCACCGCAGACGCTGCGGCCGGGTCAGTCCTTCCGCTTCCCGTGGCGCATCCTGCCCTCGGAGATCAGCCGTTTCGCCCTGCGCCCGATCGACGTGTCGGCGGTGTTCAGCGTCAACCTGACACCCGGTGTGCGCGGCGGGCAGGCCCGCGTCGTCAGCAGCGAACTGCATATCACCGACCCGGCCGGCAGTACGCCACGCTGAGCAATGGCCGTTGCGCCGACAACCGGGCCAGCGGGCATCAAGCCAGTTCCAGGATTTCATCCCCGGCGTCATCGAGCTCGCCGGTAGGGCGCCAGCCCAGTCGACGGTAGAAGCCGTGCGAGCGCGAGCGCGGATCGGCAGAGCAGGCCAGGAACAGGCGCTGGTGCCCGGCATCGCGGGTCAGGCTGACCACCTCCTGCAGCAGCTGGCGGCCGATCCCGCGGCCTTCGAAGTCCGGCAACAGGGCGAGCACCAGCACTTCACCGCTGTCGCGGTCGGCGAAGCAGTAACCGGCCATGCGCTCGCCGTCCCAGGCGACGCGCCCGATGAAATCGCCACCGGCGATGCCGGCGGCCCAGCTCTCCGCGGTGATGCCCAACGCCTCCAGTTGCACGGCATTGAAGGCGTTCTCGCGGGTACGCCCGCGCAGGTCGATGCAGGCGGCGGCATCGTCGGGTCGGGCATCGCGCACGGAAACAGGCATGCAGGGCGTCCTTGCAGTCAACGGCCCGCCAGTATCCGCATCGCGCATGGAGCCGGTGTGGAGGCTGCGTGGAGATCGGATGGAGCGTCGCTCAGCGCTTGCGCCGGATCAGCGCCGAGGAGGCGTCCAGCACCGCGCGGGTCAGCAGGGCCATGGTCTGCACGTCGCCCTTCCAGTGCTGCCAGTACAGCGGCACGTCCTCCCACGCGCGCTGCCGCACGTAGACCAGGCGGCCCGCATCCAGGTGCCGCTTGACCAGCGGCAACGGGTTCATCGTCCAGCCCATGCCGCCCAGGTTGGCCTGCACGAAGGCACGGGTGGAGGGAATCCACCAGGTCGGGGCGGTGCTGGGCAGGTCGTCGCCGGCCATGCGCCGGGCAAAGCGCGACTGCATGTCGTCCTTGCGGTTGAACACCAGTACCGGGGCCTGCGCCAGCGCCTGCGCGGTCACGCCCTTGGCGAAGTGGCGCTCGCGGAACTCGGGGGTGCAGGTCGCCGCGTAGCGGATGCTGCCCAGCGCGTGGATCTGACAGCCCTGCACCGGTTCGTCCAGCGTGGTCACCGCGCCCAGCACGGTGCCCTGGCGCAACAGCTCCACGGTGTGGTCCTGGTCCTCCACGCGCAGGTCCAGGGTGGTGCCGGTGCTCTGCGCGAACTGCGAGGCAGCCTGCGGAAACCAGGTTTCCAGGCTGTCATGGTTCACCGCCACCGGGATGCTGGCCTGGGGCAGGTCCTCGTCGGCCAGGCCCATCCGGTGCAGCGCATCGTGTTCGAGCAGGGCGGTCTGCTCGGCCAGCTGCACCAGCACCTGGCCTTCGGTGGTAGCGGTGGCCGGGGTGCCGCGCTTGACCAGCAGGCGCCCGACCCGGTCTTCCAGCGCCTTGACCCGTTGCGAGATGGCCGAGGGAGTGACATTGAGCGACTGCGCGGCGCGGTCGAAGCTGCCTTCGCGGATCACCGCAGCCAAGGCGCGCAGCTGGGCATGGTCGATACGCATCGAATTAAGCTCCGCTAATGTTGGTTTAGGAAGTTTAGCTCGTCTTTTTCATGTTGCGGCGCGACAATGGCGCCCGTTCCGGTGCTGTCCGCCTTCGCGAGGCACCGCCCCCCCCAAGTAATACAAGGCAGTCACTCCCATGTTCTCGGTCATCTCCGCCAGCACCGGCCTCGGTGCCTGGTTCTCTGGTGCAGCTACCGGCATCGGCCTGTTCGCCGTGGTCGGGGCCCAGAGTGCCTTCATCCTGCGCCAGGGCATCCTGCGCAAGCACATCGTGCCGGTGGTCGCCACCTGCGCGGCCATCGATGCCATCTTCATCTTCGCCAGCGTCGCCGGCCTGCGCACGCTCACCTCGGCGTTGCCGTGGCTGACCACTGCCGTGTTGTGGACCGGCGTAGCGTTCCTGGCCTGGTATGCGATGAAGTCGGCGCGCCGCGCGATCGCCGGTGGCGGTGGCATGGGCGAGGCCGACAGCGATGACGGCAGCCGCCGTGCGGTGCTGATGGCCGCGGTCGGTTTCTCGCTGATCAACCCGCATTTCTGGCTGGACATGATGGTGATCGGTTCGATCGCCGAAAACTTCGGCAATGCCCGCATGGCCTTCGCGGCCGGCGTGGTCACCGCCAGCTGCCTGTGGCTGACCGCGCAGGGACTCGGTGCGCGCCTGCTGGCGCCGTTGTTCACCAAGCCCAGCACCTGGCGCGTACTGGACGGCACCATCGCGGTGATCCTCAGCATCCTGGCCCTCACGTTGGCGGTGCGCGGGGTCCACTGACCCGGCGCACGCTCCCCGAACCCACGTCCTGACTCTCTCTCCAAGGTAGTGGTAACGACGGCACCGGCAACGGTGCCGTCGTTTTTTGTGGGCCACTGGCGGATCGTGCGCCGGCCTGCCTAGAATCGGCCAGCCGGGACAAGGGGTCCAGGCAGGGGAGAGAAGGATGCACAAGCGCTGGCTGGCCGCCCTCATCGTGGCGGGACTATGGTGTGGAACTGCTGCTGCGATCGATCTGGGCGCCTACGTGCGGGCGGACAAGTTCGGCGATGTCCTGCTGTCTCCCGGGGGCGATTACCTGGCGGCAACCGTGCCCGGCGACGGCTTCACCGCCGTGATCATCCTGCGTACGGATGACAATACGCCGGTGGGCAACCTGCGGCCGCCACTCAATTCGCATGTCTTCGACATGCACTGGGTCAACAACGATCAGGTGATGTTCGGATTGGCGCAGAAGTTCGGCACCCGTGATGCGCCCTGGGCCACCGGCGAGCTGCTGACTCTGGATGCGCGCACCGGACGCCCGGAGCTGCTGGTGGGCTACCGCGATCTCGGCCTGCGCGTGCGGCCCAAGTACCGGACGTCGGCTGCAGCGTTCCTCAGTGACGCCATGCCGGGCGACGATGCCCACGTGGTCATCGCAGTGGGTGGATCGCGGCTGGATGCCAATGGCTATGCGGCCCAGCTTGAACTGGCAAGCGGCAAGCAGCGATTGCTGGCCCGTGCGCCGATGCCCGGTGCGTCCTATGTGGTGGATGCCCGAGGCGACGTACGTTTCGTACAAGGCGCTGGTACCGACAATTTCCGTCGGCTCTACCATCGCAACGGTGGCGACTGGGTGCTGATCAATGATGAGAAACGCAGTGGTCGCAGCGAAGCGGCACTGGGTTTTTCCGCCGACGGCCAGCTGGCCTACCTGCTCAGCGAGCAGGCCAGTGGCCCCGATGCCATCGTCAGCTGGAACCCGGCGACGCAGGAGCGCAAGGTCGTGCTGCGCGACGATGTCGTCGATCCGGCGCGACTGATCCACCGTCCGGGCAGCACCGTGCCGGTCGGCGCGCTGTTCCTGGGAAACACACCGCGTACCCGGTTCTTCGACGAGAGCTCCGAGGAGGCGCGGTTGTACCGCAGTCTGGAAGCGGCCTTCCCTGGCCGTGCAGTGTTCATTACCTCCAGCACCCGCGACGGCCGCCGCCTGCTGGTGGAAACCGGATCCGGTTCCAATCCGGGCGAGTTCTACCTTTACGACCACGACCGCAACCAGGCGCGCTTCCTGATGGCACGCAGCGAGTGGTTCGACCCGGATACCACCGCTTCGGTGCGGCCGGTCCTGCTGAAGGCGCGCGACGGGTTGGACCTCCATGGATTCCTGACGTTGCCGCATGGCAGTACCGGCCGTGACCTGCCGATGGTGGTGGTGCCGCATGGTGGGCCGATCGGAATATTCGACAATGGTAGTTTCGATCACGAGAACCAGCTGTTGGCCGCTGCCGGCTACGCGGTGCTGCAGATCAATTTTCGTGGCTCGGGAAACTACGGCCGTGCCCACAGCCGGGCCGCACTGAAACAATGGGGTGGCACGATGCAGGACGACGTGACCGACGCCACGCGCTGGGCGATCAGCGAAGGCATCGCCGATGCCCGGCGCATCTGCATCTATGGCGCCAGCTACGGTGCCTACTCGGCGATGATGGGCGCTGCCCGCGAGCCGGGGTTGTACCAGTGTGCGGCCGGCTATGTGGGTGTCTACGACCTGCCGCTGATGTTTACCGGAGGCGACATCCAGGGCCGCGATTCAGGGATGAGCTACCTGCGTGAGTGGCTGGGTGATCCGGCCAAGCTGGGCGAGTTCTCGCCAGTGAACCTGGCCGAGCGGATCAAGGTTCCGGTGTTCCTGGCGGCTGGTGGCGAAGACCGGCGCGCGCCTGCCGAGCACACCGAGCGCATGGAAGCGGCACTCAAGCGCGCCGGTACGCCGGTGGAAAGCCTGTACTACAGGACCGAGGGCCACGGTTTCTACACCGAGGCCCATCGCCGCGAGTATTACGGCAGGCTGCTGGCGTTCCTGTCGCGCAGCCTGGGTGGCAAGACCGCGACGGGCGCAGTTGCAGCCGGAAAGGACAAGGCGCCGTGAACTGGCAGGGCGACGGATGATCGGTCCGCCGCCCCCGTTTTCCACATGCGCGCGGCCTCACTTCACCCCGTGCATCATCCGCTTCAGCAGCGGCGCGGCGATGAAGGCCGCCAACGCGCAGCCCAGGCCGATCCACATCAGCAGCCAGAACAGGTGCGCGTAGGCACCGGCCGCGGCCACCATGTCCAGCGATTCGCCTTCCGGCACCTCGATCGCGGCCAGTTTGCCGAACAGCGCGGCCAGTGTTTCCGAGAATGCAGTGGCCAGGAACCAGGTGCCCATCATCAGGCTCATCACCCGCGGCACGGCCAGTTGGGTCACCGCGGACAGGCCGACCGGCGACAGGCACATCTCGCCGCTGGCCAGCAGGAAGTACGCCAACACCAGCCACCACACGCTGGCCATCTCGCCCGTGGCGCCCACCTGCTGCGCCGCCAGCGCCAACGGCACGAACGACAGCGCACCGATCACCAGGCCCCATGCCGACTTCACCGGCTTGCCCGGCTCCCAGCCGCGGCGGTCCATCCAGGTCCACAGTGCGGCGAAGGCAGGCGCCAGCAGCACCAGGAACAGGCCGCCAAGATAGGTGAGCGAACCGGCGGTCTGCGGGATCACCAGGCAGTCACGCACCAGCAGCACCAGCATCAGCACCACGATGGCGGCGAAGAAGGTGCGTGGCGCGGACGACCCCGGACGACGCTCGGACAGTCGCGCGCTGACCACGAAGCCCAGCGGCGCCAGCAGCAGCGAAATGATCGACCAGGGCAGCGGGGTACCGCCGGTGATCACCAGCGACGGCACGATGTCCTTGGTCAGCAGGCGGTCGGTGAAGGTCACCCACGAGCCATACGACTGCTCGTACATCGTGAAGAACACCAGCGCCATGAAGATCAGCACCATCAGCGCGATCATCTGCTGGCGCTGCACTGGCGTGCATTTCGTGCCGGTGAACCAGGCGAACCAGACCAGTACGCCGCCCAGCACCACCAGCATCAGCATCAGTGCCAGGCTGATTTCACCGCCCAGCGCGAACGCGCCGTTGCCGGCGGCCCACATCAACCACGCCACCGGCAGCACGCCGAGCACCGCGCACAGATAGATGAGCCATTCGCGCGGCAGGCCCAGCACCTTCTGCTTCAGCGCAGCCGGCTGCGGTGGTTCGGCATGGCCCTGCAGGTATCTCTGGCCCCACAGGAACATCGCCAGGCCGGCCAGCATGCCGATGCCGGCGGCGCCGAAGCCGTACTTCCAGCCGTACGCCTCACCGAGGAAGCCGCACACCAGCGAGGAGAACAGCGCGCCCAGATTGATGCCGGCGTAGAACAGCGAGAAGCCCGAATCGCGGCGCGGATCGTCCTGCGGGTAGAGCTTGCCGACGATGGTGGAGATGTTCGGCTTCAGGAAGCCCACGCCCATGATGATCAGCGCCAGCGACAGATACGTCACCGCCAGCGCCGAGGTGTCACGCACCACTTCGCCGTTCACCCGGTACGCCGCGTGGCCTTCGAAGGCCATGCCCAGGTGGCCGAGCACCAGCAGGATGCCGCCGAACAGCACCGCCCGGCGCATGCCCAGCCAGCGGTCGGCCAGCATGCCGCCGAACACCGGGATGCAGTACACCAGCCCGCCGTAGGCGCCGAGCAGGTCCAGCCCGGCCTTGTCGCCGAACAGGTGGTACTTGGTCAGGTACAGCAGCAGCAGCGCCTTCATGCCGTAGAAGGAGAAGCGCTCCCACATCTCGGTGAAGAAGCAGACGTAGACGCCCTTGGGATGGCCCAGGAAGTCGTCGGAGGCGGTAGCGGCAACGGTCATCGACGGCGGGAACAGCGGAAAGGGCGCGATTATAGGCCTGCAGCCGCGCCCGCGCCCGGTAGCGCCCCGCCAGCCTTCAGTAGATCCACACCATGCGTGGATGGCCGCCCGATTGACGGGCTACAGGTAGCGCAGCCAAGCCAGGTCGCGGCGGCGGGCCTTGAACCGGCCGAACAGCAGCGTCGGCGGATACATCGCCACCGCCAGCGCGCAGGCCACCAGCAGCAGGCCGGCCACCGAATCCAGCGCGTACAGGCTGCCGTGGGTGGGCCCCCACGTGGCCAGCGCAGCCACGTACAGCAGCTTCAGCACATACAGGTGCAGGAGGTAGAAGAACATCGGCGCAGCACCGATGTCGGCCAGCGGGCGCAGGGCGCGGGCCACCGGCGGCCATTCGTACAGGCGCAGCAGCAACAGGCCCACGCCCAGGGTGAGCAGCAGGAACTGCAATGACGGCGGATACTTGGTGATGTTGAACACGCTCATCCACGTACGCAGCGTGCTGGTCTGGTACTGCCACGGGGCATCCCCATACTGGTTGGCGAACCGCAGCAGCGCGAACAGGGCCAGCATGCCGAAGCCTGCCCACAGCAGCCAGCGCTGGCGCTGCGTCGGATCGCGGTCGCGGGCGAACCATGGCCCCATCAGGTAGCCCAGTGCGATCACCCCGATCCACGGCAGCACAGGGTACGACGTGCGCAGGCGCAACGCGCCGGCCTCGATCCAGTCACGCTGGTGAAGCACTTTCCACAACACCGCCAGCAGGCCGTCGCCTTCCACGCGCACGCCATCGAACAGGTTGTGGCCGGCCACCAGCAGCACGCCCAGCACCAGCAGCGCCGGGCGCGGCAGCCACAGCAGGCCGGCCAGCGCGATCATGCTCAGGCCGATGGCCCAGATCACCTGCAGGTACAGCGTGTCCGGCGGGAACTGGAAGGTCCAGGCGAAGTTGACCAGGGTCAGTTCCAGCACCACCAGGAACAGGCCGCGCTTGAGCAGGAAGGCGGCGATGGCGCGGCGGGGGTCGGCCTGGCGTTGGCCGTACAGCCACGCCGACAGGCCGGTGAGCAGCACGAACACCGGGGCGCACAGATGCGCAAGCAGGCGGCAGGCAAACAGGGCAGGGGACACGCTGGCCGCATCCATCGGGTCGCTGACCTGGTGCTGCAGGAAGAAGGTCTCGCGCACGTGGTCGAGCAGCATCAGCAGCATCACGGTGCCGCGCAGCTGGTCGATGGAGGCCAGGCGGGGAGAGGGGGAGGGAGCCACGTGCGATGCTCGGCCGGCGTGGCAGGATATAACATAACAATATCGGGCTTCCAGTATGCGCCGAGAGGTGCCGACGAGCACGTCCATCAGCTCAGGGCAGGCAGACCGCGGGACTCCAGCCCAGAGCGTCGTCGTAGCGGACCTGGATCGCCCGCAGGCTCCCGTCGGCGTTTGCCTTCACGCAGAATCGGGCGTTGTAGAACCGGGTGGCGCCGGCCCTGGTGGCCGACATCGAGACGTCGTACAGGCGTCCTGGCTCCAGCGGCATTGCCGTTTGAATTGCAACGGCATTCGCTGGCACTTCTCCATAGAGCACGCAGGCTCCGGGGGGAAGCGGGAGTGACGCGGGATAGGGGAAGTCGAAAGACCATAGCCGCCGCAGCGGTGGAGTAATCGCGTCATGCACCTCCACACCAAACACCTGTGGAGTCTCACCGATACGCTTGCGCTCTTTCTTGGGAAGCCCGAAACAGGGCTTCCCGGCGTGGTCGGTGACCTCGACGGCGCCTATGCGACTCCAGGCAGATGCGTGATCACAGAGTGGCATCAGGCAGAAGCAGGCCACGATGGCTATCACCAGCGATTTGATCGGGACAATCCGCAGCGCGTTGTTCATAGGCCAAGCCAGCGTCATTCATGTGGGCCGTGGTGACGATGCACGCGGCGTTGGGATGTTTCAAACTGCACTGCCTGGAACACTGCAGCGATGGCTGGCCTCGGTCCATGCAGGGCAAGGGAGCCGTTGGTCCCTGAAGCTCCCGTGGGATATGCCCGATGCGCCCGATACGTTGACCGAGTTTGGCCAAAAACGACTATCTCACTCACGGCCCGCCCGCAACCTCCCGAACCGCACTGGACGTGACGCCCCCCGAACGCTAGCGTGCAAGGGATTTTTTGCCAGCAGGGGCTTCCATGAACCACGACGCTGCGCCCAAGCAGCTCACCTTCCGCGCAGTGGCCCTGGCCATCGTGCTGGCGGTGGTGCTGTCGGCCGCAAACGCCTACCTCGGTCTGTTCGCAGGCCTGACCATCGCCACCGCCATTCCCGCCGCGGTGATTTCCATGGGCGTGCTGCGCCTGCTGGGCGGTGGCTCCATCCTCGAGAACAACATCGTGCAGACCGGTGCTTCGGCCGGTTCGTCGATCGCCGCCGGTGTGATCTTCACCATCCCCGCGCTGGTGATCATGGGCTACTGGCCCGACTTCAAGTACTGGTGGGTGCTGGGCATCGCCGGCCTGGGCGGCCTGCTGGGCGTGCTGTTCTCGGTGCCGCTGCGCCGTTCGATGATCGTCGAAGACCCGCTGCCGTTCCCGGAAGGCAAGGCCGCCGCCGAAGTGCTCAAGGCCGGTGAAAACCCCGGCCCGGGCCTGAAGATCCTCGGCTTGTCGGCGGTGATTGGTGCCTTCGTCAAGCTGGCCGCCGAAAGCGGCCTGCGCCTGATTCCCGATGCCTGGGCCACCTCGGCCTACGTCGGCAGCTCCAAGGTCACTGCCTTCATCGGCACCAACCTGTCGCCGGCGCTGCTGGGCGTGGGCTACATCGTCGGCCTCAACGTCGGTATCGTGGTGGTGTCCGGTTCGATCCTGACCTGGCACATCGCCATTCCGATCTACCAGGCGTTCTTCATGAACACCGATCCGGCGCTGGCCGCGTCGGTTGCTGCAGCTTCGTCCACCGAGGCGGCGTTCGCCATCTGGGGCGCGAAGATGCGCTACCTGGGCGTCGGCGCGATGCTGATCGGTGGCATCTGGACCCTGATCTCGCTGCGCAAGTCGCTGCTCAATGGCGTCAAGAGCGGTTTTGCCGCCGCGCGCAAGAGCGGTGGCCCGGTGCTGGCGCACACCGAGCGCGACCTGCCGATGAAGTGGATGCTGGTGGCCCTGGTGGCCTTCGTGCTGCCGCTGCTGGCCCTGTACCAGGCCATCGTCGGCCAGTGGCATGTGTCGATCCCGATGACCCTCATCATGATCGTCGCCGGCTTCCTGTTCGTCTCCGTCTCGGCCTATCTGGCCGGCCTGATCGGTTCGTCCAACAACCCGGTCTCGGGCATCACCATCTCCACCATCCTGTTCGCTTCGGCGGTGCTGGTGGTGCTGCTGGGCGCCGACGGCCTCAAGCCGGTCGGTGCCGGTGGCGCGCCGCTGGGTGCGGTGGCCGCGATCATGATCGGCGCGGTGGTGTGCTGTGCCGCCGCAGTGGGCGGTGACAACCTGCAGGACCTCAAGGCCGGCTACATCGTCGGTGCCACCCCGTGGAAGCAGCAGCTGATGCTGGGCATCGGTGCGTTCTCGTGCGCGCTGATCATGGCCCCGGTGCTGAACCTGCTGGCCACCGCCTACGGCATCGGCGTGAAGTCCGAACTGCACCCGAACGCGTTGGCCGCGCCGCAGGCCAACCTGATGGCCTCGGTGGCCAAGGGCCTGTTTGGTGGCGAGCTGCCGTGGACCTTCATCGGCATCGGTGCCGTGGTCGGCGCCGCGATCATCGCCTTCGACAGCTGGCTGAAGTCGCGCAACGCCCGTTTCCGCGTGCCGGTGCTGGCCGCCGCCATCGGTATCTACCTGCCGCTGGAGCTGATGGTGCCGATCTTCCTCGGTGGCCTGATTGCCTACCTGGTCGAGCGTTTCCACAAGGTGCGCGCCGATGGCGAAGAAGGCCGCGACCGCGTGCACAAGCCGGGCGTGCTGTTCGCTGCGGGCCTGATCACCGGCGAAGCGCTGATGGGCATCGCCATCGCGGTGCCGATCGTGGTCAGCAGCCGCGCTGACGTGCTGGCCGTGCCGTTCCACCTGCCGGGCGCACAGTGGATCGGCCTGGCCGTGCTGTTCCTGGTCGGCTGGCTGATCTACCGCACCGGCAAGCGCGCCGTGGCGTAATGCACGGGGTCGGATCCCTTCCCAACGGGAAGGGCTCTGACCCCAGGTTTGATGGGTAGTGCCGGCCGCTGGCCGGCAACGCCGGAACGTTGTGAGATCCCATGGTTGCCGGCCAGCGGCCGGCACTACCGCAGACCGCGCTACGGCGCGGTTTGCTTTTTCTGGCGGCGGGGCCGTCCCCCGTCGCGGCCATGACCGATGGCCTTGGCAGCCCCGGCCGCACGGGCCTACCATCGGTTTTTTGCCGTCCTGCGGAGACCCCGATGAAACTGCGTCATGCCCTGCTGCCACTGAGCCTGCTGGCCGCCCTGCCCAGCGTTGCCGCTGCCCGTGGCCTGGAAGTCCGCGACATGGTGGCGATGGACCGCGTTTCCGCGCCGGTACTGACCGCTGACGGCGGCACCGTGGTGTTCGCCAAGCGCAGCGTCGATGCCAACCTGAAGGCCTCCACCGCGCTGTTCGCGCGTAACCTGCGCACCCGCGATGCGGCCCCGCCGCAGCAGATCACCCCGGCCGGCTGGAGCGTCAATTCGGCCTCGCTGTCGGCTGACGGCCAGACCGTGTACTTCCTCAGTGCCAAGAACGGCAGCCAGCAGCTGTACGCGCAGCCGCTCAGCGGCGGCGCGCCGCGCCAGCTGACCGACTTCGCGGTCGACGTGGACAGCTACCACGTGTCGCCGCAGGACGACCGCGTGCTGTTCAGCGCGGGCGTGTTCCAGGCGTGCGCCTCGGACCTGGCCTGCACCGAGAAGAAGCTCAAGGACAACAAGGACGCCAAGGCCAGCGGCAAGGTCTTCGATTCGCTGTTCGTGCGCCATTGGGATACCTGGAACGACGGCCGCCGCAACACCCTGTTCGTGGCGCCGCTGCCGGCCGCAAAGGCCGGCCCGGTCAAGGGCGCTTCGGCGCTGAGCGCCACCATCGATGGTGATGCGCCGTCCAAGCCGTTCGGCGGCAACGATGATTTCGTGTGGTCGCCGGATGGCGCCAGCGTGGTGGCCAGCATCCGCGTGGCCGGCAAGCAGGAGCCGTGGTCGACCAACTTCGACCTGTACCGCTTCGATGCCGCCGGCAAGCAGGCGCCGGTCAACCTGACCGCCGCCAACCCGGCCTGGGATGCCGGCCCGGTGTTCAGCGCCGACGGCAAGACCCTGTTCTACCGCGCGATGAAGCGCCCGGGCTTCGAGGCCGACCGCTTCGGCCTGATGGCGATGGACCTGGCCAGCGGCAAGACCCGCGAGATCGCCCCGCAGTGGGATCGCTCGGCCGGTGGCATCACCCTGTCCGCCGACGGCGCCAGCATCTACACCACCGCCGATGACCTGGGCGAGCATCCGCTGTTCCAGATCGACGTGGCCAGCGGCAAGGCCACCAAGCTGATCGGCGACGGCAGCGTGACCGCGGTCGACGTGGCCGGCAACAGCGTGGCGATCACCCGCAACAGCCTGAAGAGCAACGACCAGGTGCTGGTCGGCCTGCTGCCGGCCGCGGGCCAGCCGATCGGCGAGCTGCGCGCGCTGACCCCGGCCGCTGGCGACGTGCTGAAGGACGTGTCCTTCGGCGACTACGAGCAGTTCGAGTTCAAGGGCTGGAACAACGACACCGTGCACGGCTACGTGGTCAAGCCGCACAACTACCAGGAAGGCAAGTCCTATCCGGTCGCGTTCCTCATCCACGGTGGCCCGCAGGGCAGCTTCGGCAACGGCTGGAGCTACCGCTGGAATCCGCAGACCTATGCGGGCCAGGGCTACGCCGTGGTGATGATCGACTTCCACGGCTCCACCGGCTACGGCCAGGCCTTCACCGACGCGATCAGCCAGCACTGGGGCGACCGCCCGCTGGAAGACCTGCAGAAGGGCTGGGACGCAGCGCTGAAGAAGTATTCCTTCCTCAACGGCGACAAGGCCTGCGCGCTGGGCGCGAGCTACGGCGGCTTCATGGTCAACTGGATCGCCGGCAACTGGAACAGCCCGTTCAAGTGCCTGGTCAACCATGACGGCGTGTTCGACCAGCGCATGATGGGCTACGCCACCGAAGAACTGTGGTTCACCGAGTGGGAGCAGGGCGGCACCCCGTACCAGAAGGCGGCGAACTACGAGAAGTTCAACCCGGTCAATCATGTGGCGGACTGGAAGAAGCCGATCCTGGTCATCCACGGCCAGCAGGACTTCCGCATTCCGGTCGAGCAGGGCCTGGCCGCGTTCACCGCTGCCCAGCGCCAGGGCATCGAATCGAAGTTCCTGTACTTCCCGGATGAGAACCACTGGGTGCTGAAGCCGAACAACAGCATCCTGTGGCATGACACCGTCAATGCCTGGCTGAAGCAGCACATCGGCGAATAAGCGCCTCCGGCGCCGCCCTCCGTGGCGGCGCTCTGCTTTCTGGTAGTGCCGGCCCTGCTGCTGTGCTATCTGC
>NZ_JAXAXL020000010.1:0-8450 GCF_047497515.2 Stenotrophomonas maltophilia | reverse complement strand
GCCGGCCGCTGGCCGGCAACCGCTTGCTGCTTCCCACCTGTACGAGATTGCCGGCCAGCGGCCGGCACTACCAAGAGCACCTGCATGATCCAGAACGACATCGTCGTCTTCGGTTTGATCGCCGCCACCCTCGGCGCCGTGTTCTGGACCGCCTCGCGCGAGCAGGGTCTGTGGAAACGCTTCTACACCTTCGTGCCGGCCCTGCTGCTGTGCTATCTGCTTCCCGGCATCTACAACACCGTCGGCTTGATCGATGGCCAGAACACCAAGCTCTACAACCCGGTCGCGCGTGACATCCTGCTGCCGGCGGCATTGATCCTGTTGACCCTGGCGGTGGACATCAAGGGCATCCTGCGGCTGGGCCCTAAGCTGGTGCTGATGTACCTGGGCGCGTCGGCCAGCATCATGCTCGGCGCAGTGGTGGCCTTCCTGGTGATGCGCGCGATCCATCCCGACACCGTGGCCGGCGATACCTGGGCCGGCATGGCTGCACTGGCCGGCAGCTGGATCGGTGGCGGTGCCAACATGCTGGCGATGCGCGAAGTCTTCGACGTCAACGCCACCACGTTCGGCCAGTTTGCCGTGGTGGATGTCGGCGTCGGCTACGTGTGGATGGCCGCGCTGATCTTCCTGGCCGGGCGCGCGGCGAAGATCGACGCACGCAGTGGCGCCGATACCTCGGCCATCGATGAACTGAAGGAGCGCATCGCGCGCTTCCAGGCCGAACACGAACGCATTCCCACCCTTACCGACCTGATGCTGATCGTGGCGGTGGCCTTCGGTGGCGTCGGCCTGGCGCATGCCATCGGTGCTCCGCTGGCGGCCTGGTTCAAGAGCAACGTCAGCTGGGCCGCGCAGTTCAGCCTGGACGCGCCGTTCGTCTGGGTCGTGGTGCTGTCGACCACGCTGGGCCTGGGCCTGAGCTTCACCCGCGCGCGCACCCTCGAAGGGGCCGGCGCATCGCGGCTGGGTTCGCTGCTGCTGTATTTCCTGATTGCCTGCATCGGCATGCAGATGGATCTGCTGGCGCTGCTGGACCGGCCGTGGCTGTTCCTGCTGGGCATCATCTGGATCGCCGTGCACATCGTGCTGCTGTGGTGCCTGGGCAAGCTGCTGAAAGTGCCGTTCTTCTACTTCGCCATCGGTTCGCAGTCGAACATCGGTGGCCCGGCCTCGGCACCGGTGGTGGCCGCGGCGTTCCATCCGGCCCTGGCGCCGGTCGGCGTGCTGCTGGGTACGATGGGCTACGCCACCGGTACCTATCTGGCCTACGTCGTCGGCATCACCCTGCGCGCGCTGGCCGGGCAGGGGTGATGGGTAGTGCCGGCCGCTGGCCGGCAACCCGGTGATGCTTCACGGAGTCATGAGGTTGCCGGCCAGCGGCCGGCACTACCGATGCTCTATGCCACCGGCAAGCCGCGTTCGATCAACCACGCCTTCGCGTCTTCGGCGTCCTGCTCGAACCACGCCTTGGTAGAGCCCAGCCGGTACGTATACCCCCAGGCATCCATGTCGGCCATCAGCCGCTCGCTGCCGACGCCGGGCAGCTGCCCGGCCAGCACGATCTGCAGGTAGCAGGTGGCGTCCTCTTCGGGCACTGAATCGGTGGCGTCGGTGTGCACCTGCGCGCGCCGCTCCGGCGGCAGTACGATCAGGTGGCAGGCTTCGTGCAGCATCGAATGCACGGGGGTGTCATCGCGCACGTAGACATTGCTGGCGATGATGCCCGCCTCCGGTTCGCCCCAGTAGCTGCCGGGAATCGGATCACCGGCGCCCACGTGGTGCAGCAGCAGGCCATGCGCGGCGAGCAGGCACTGCGCATCGGCGAAGGCGATATCGCCGACGCGGGTGACGTTCGGTTCGGGTGCGGTGTCGGTCATGCGTCATGCGGCCCCGCCCATGCAGGCACGGGCGGGGCAGGGGGTCAGGGTTTGTCCGGGCCTTCCGGCAGCGCCACGGAAATGTCCAGCACATCGTGCTGGCCATCCTTCACCAGGTCGACCTTCACCGCATCGACGTCGATGTTCACGTACTTCTTGATCACTTCCAGCAGCTCGCGCTGCAGCAGCGGCAGGTAGTCCGGGCCACCGCGGTGGCTGCGTTCCTGCGCGATGATGATCTGCAGGCGGTTCTTGGCGGTTTCGGCGGTGGTCTTCTTCGCTTTGAGGAAATCAAACAGGCCCATGCTTACCCTCCGAACAGCTTGCTGAAGAAGCCCTTCTTCTCGACGTTGGTGAAGCGCATCGGGCGTTCTTCGCCGAGGATGCGCGCGACGGCGTCGTCATAAGCCTGGCCGGCCGCGGACTCGACATCCAGGATGACCGGTTCACCCTTGTTGGAGGCGTTGAGCACGTCGCCGGACTCGGGGATCACGCCGATCGCCTTGAGGCCCAGCACTTCCTCGACGTCGGCGATGCTCAGCATCTCGCCGCTTTCCACGCGCACCGGGGTGTAGCGGGTCAGCAGCAGGAAGGCCGGCACGTCCTGGCCGGACTCGGCCTTGTGGGTTTTCGAGTCGAGCAGGCCGATGATGCGGTCCGAGTCGCGCACCGAAGACACTTCCGGATTCACTACCACCACCGCACGGTCGGCGAAGTACATCGCCAGGAAGGCGCCCTTCTCGATGCCGGCCGGGGAGTCGCAGATGATGTAGTCGAAGCCGTCGGCGGCCAGGTCCTTCAGGACCTTGCCCACGCCTTCCTGGGTCAGTGCGTCCTTGTCGCGGGTCTGCGAGGCGGCCAGCACGTACAGGTTGTCGAAGCGCTTGTCCTTGATCAGGGCCTGCTTGAGGGTGGCTTCGCCGTGCACGACGTTGACGAAGTCGTACACCACGCGGCGCTCGCAGCCCATGATCAGGTCGAGGTTGCGCAGGCCGACGTCGAAGTCGATCACCGCCACCTTCTTGCCGCGCCGTGCCAGGCCGCAGGCCAGGCTCGCGCTGGAAGTGGTCTTGCCGACGCCGCCCTTGCCGGAGGTGACTACGATGATTTCAGCCAAAGGACTTCTCCTGATGATTCTGTTTGGGGGCTGCGTCAGTCCAGCGCAGCGATCTTGATCTGGTCCTGTTCCAGCCACACCTGCACGGCCTTGCCGCGCAGGTTGTCCGGGACATCGTCCAGTACCTTGTAGTGGCCTGCAATGGCGACCAGTTCCGCATGGAAATCACGGCAGAAGATGCGTGCCGCGGTGTTGCCCTGGGCCCCTGCCAGCGCGCGGCCGCGCAGGGTGCCGTAGATATGGATGCTGCCATCGGCGATGACCTCGGCGCCGGCGCCGACGGTGGCCATCACGGTCAGGTCGCAGTTTTCCGCGTACAGCTGCTGGCCCGAACGCACATTGCCCAGCTGCATGCGTCCCGGCTGCGGTGCGGCGGCATCGGCAACCTTGGCCACCGGCGCGGCCGGGGCCGGCTTCGGCTCGGCACGCGCCGCACGGCGCGGCTCCGGTGCAGGCGGCGGGGCGGCTTCGGCCTCGGCACGCTCGTACTGCGCGCGGAACTTGGCCAACAACGGCAGCCCAAGCTGCTGCGAAAGCAGATCGACCGCGCTGGTGCCGTAGGCCAGTGCCACCGGCAGCACGCCCGCGCTGCGCAGGCCGTCGACCAGCGCCTGCGCGGTGGCCACGTCCGGTACCTGGCTCAGGCCACCGAAGTCGAGGATCACCGCTGCCCGGCCGAACAGCTTCGGCGCGCGGGTCACGCGCTCGTGCATCTCCTGCACGAGGCGTTCGACATCAAGGGTACGGATGCGCAGGTTGGCGATGCCCACCTGGCCGATCTTCAGTTCACCGGCCTGTTCGTAATCGAAATTCACCGCCACGCTCAGGTCCCCGTCGGCCGCTGTGCCTGCGCCGGCAACAGCCGTGCGCGTGTCCATGCCACATCCGGCAGCTTGCCGCCGTAGGTTTCCTGCACCCACGGGTAGCTGCACAGTTCCTTGGCCAGCATGCTGGCGCGCACGTCGACATGCGGCATCGTGTTCTGGCCCAGCTCGCGGAAGCCGAAGCTGCCGTGGAAGAGCAGGGCGGCATCGGCGCCATGGTCGAGGAACACTTCGCAGGTCATCTGCGGGTAGCGCAGTTCGGCGAAGCTCTGCGCATCGGCATAGAACGCACGTCCGACACCGCCACCACGACGGCGGCTGGCGACGACGATGCGGTCGATGTAGAAGAACGGGGTGTCCAGCTGCTGCTTGAACCAGGCGAAGTTGCTGCTGTCGTGCTGGCTGGCGCTGCCGAAGCCGATCAGGAATCCGGCCAGGTTGCCGTCGCGCTCGGCGACGCGGAAATACTCAGCGGTCTCGTAGAACAGGCGCAGCCGGGCCGCATCCAGGGGAAGGATGGCCAGGCCAGCGTTGTTGTTCAAAGCCAGGACGGAATCGAGCTCGTGCTCGCGCACGTCGCGGATGACAATCGACATTGTGACTCCGTGGGGTAACGCGGTTGGTCCAGCAAAGGACCCTGCGCACGATTATTGCATGCCCGGGGTGGGCTGCGGCATGAACAGGCGACCGCGCAGGCATGACTTCCGTGGGGTGCGGTGCACAGGCCGGGCCCGTAGAGTGCAGGCATGTTGGGAGCCCTCAGCCATACACGCGTCCTCCGCCTGGCCGGCCTGTTCACCTGGGTCATGGTCGGCCTGCCGCTGGCGTACTCGCAGTTCGAGAACCTGCACAGCCGTGGCGACATGGGCGGTTGGGCGGTCCTGCTGTTCCTTGCCTACCTCGCCTTCGGCACCTGTTATTACTGGCTGACCCGCATCCTGCGCAGCGACAGCCACACCAGCTGGCTCGACCGCGGGCTGCTGTTGCTGCTGACGATCTCGGCGCTGGGGGTCAGCTTCCTCAGCGGCTCGGGCCTGGGCAGCATCCTGATGATGGTCGCCGCCGGGGTCATTCCGTGGATGCTGTCGGTGCGCCTGGGCGTGTTGTGGCTGCTGGTCAGCCAGCTGGCGGTGGCCCCGGTCTACTACATGCTGCTGCGCTTCCCGCTGTTCGAGGCGGTGATGCAGTCGCTGCTGTACGGCGGCTTTTCCATGTTCATCTTCGTGACCAGCCTGGTCGCCCGGCAGCAGACCGAGGCCCGCGACGAGCAGCGCCGGCTGAACTCGGAACTGCGCGCGACCCGCGCGCTGCTGGCCGAAAGCGCACGGGTCAACGAGCGCACCCGCATTTCGCGCGAACTGCATGACCTGCTCGGCCACCAGCTGACCGCGTTGACCCTGAACCTGGAAGTGGCCGGCCACCTGGCCGAGGGCCAGGCGCTGGACCATGTGAAGCGCTCGCACGCCCTGGCCAAGCTGCTGCTGGGCAACGTGCGCGAGGTGGTCAGCCAGCTGCGCGAGACCGGCGCCATCGACCTGGCCGCGGCACTGCGCCCACTGACCGAGAACGTGCCCTCGCTGGACATCCAGCTGGAGATCGACGACCCGCTGAACGTGGAAGATCCGCAGCGGGCCCATGTCCTGCTGCGCTGCACCCAGGAGATCATCACCAACGCGGTGCGCCATGCCGGTGCGCAGCACCTGTGGATCAAGGTGTACCGTGAAGCCCCGGACCGGGTGGTGGTGGAGGCCCACGACGACGGTGCGGGCGCGGAGATGGTCAATGTGGGCAATGGCTTGCGCGGCATGCGCGAACGCCTGCAACAATGTGGCGGCCAGCTGCAGATCGAGACCCGTCCCGGCGAAGGCTTCCGGGTACGCGCCACGGTGCCTGCAACGGTGCTGGTGGCCGCTCTTACCAAGGTTCCTGAAGGAGTACGTTGATGATTCGCGTCTGCCTGGTCGACGACCAAACCCTGGTGCGGCAGGGAATCCGCTCCCTGCTGGCGCTCGACGACGGCATCGAGGTGGTGGCCGAGGCTGGCGACGGCCGGCAGGCGGTCGAGCTGATACCGCAGGTGCGCCCCGACGTGGTCCTGATGGACATGCGCATGCCGGTGATGTCGGGCCTGGAGGCCCTGCAGGTGCTGTCACGGCAGGAGCAGCTGCCGCCAACCATCATCCTCACCACCTTCGATGACGACCAGCTGGTGCTGGCCGGGCTCAAGGCCGGGGCCAAGGGCTACCTGCTCAAGGACGTGACCCTGGCGCAGCTGGTCGGTGCCATCCGCACGGTGGCCGATGGCGGCTCGCTGGTGCAGCCGGCGGTGACCCAGCGCCTGTTGTCGGGCCTGGAGCACATGCGCAACGAGTTCGTCAGCCTGGACCGTCCGGACCCGCTGACCGACCGGGAGACCGAGATCCTGCGGTTGATGGCCAGTGGCTTCTCCAACAAGGAAATCGCCAACTCGCTGGGCGTGGCCGAAGGCACCATCAAGAACCACGTGTCCAACATCCTGTCCAAGCTGGGCGTGCGCGACCGTACGCGGGCCGTGCTGAAGGCGTTCGAACTCCAGCTGGTCTGAGGAAAACCTTTTCAGGACAACGACTTGGGGGGGCATGCCCCGGCTCCTGCCGGTGTTGCCCCCTACTTCATGGGTATCGGTATGCGGTACCCTTCGAATTCTTTGTCCATACAAATACGCAGCCGGCAGGGAAACCGGTGCGCCAATCCCGATAAACAATGCCCGCGAAGCCTGCTAGGATTGGCGCTTCGCTTCAATCAACCCGGCCGTGGGATCGGCCCCGGAGACTCTCTGAATGACCCGTATTATCGAGTTCCTGATCGCCTTGGGGATCGTGGCTGGCCTGTTCGTCATTATTGGCGTCTGTCTGCCGGGCGAGCGTCACATCACCGAAAGCATCGAGACCAACCGCAAGATGACGATCGTGTACGACACGGTCAGCAGCCTGCGCCGCTTCAAGGACTGGAACCCGCTGGTACTGCGCGATCCCGCCGTTGAACTGAAGCTGTCCGGCCCGGCCTCCGGCGTCGGTGCCACGCTCGACTTCACCTCCAAGGACCTGGGCACCGGCTCCTGGAAGATCACCGAAGCCGAAGAGAACAAGCGTGTTGCGATCGCCATCGAAGACCCGACCAAGGGTCACGACAAGGTCACCACCTTCACCCTGGAGCCGACCGGCAAGGGTGGCCGCAACGTCAAGATCACCCAGGACTACTCGGTGAAGTACGGCTTCGACCTGTTCGGCCGCTACGCCGGCCTGTATGTCAGCCGCCAGATCGGCGACGACATCAAGATGGGTCTGTCGCGCATGGCCAACATGCTCGCCAGCGTTCCGAACGTCGACTACCGCACCCCGGAAGCGCCGCTGACCGATCTGGCCATCGTCGATGTGCCGGTTGAAGACCTGCTGGTCGTCAACGCCGGTAACGTGGACCGCGGCCAGGACACCATCACCAAGTCCATCAAGGACAACCAGGAGTGGATCAAGCGCGTGATGGAGGCCAATGGCCTTGAAGCCGCCGGTCCGTTCCGCATCATCACCACCGACTTCGGTCAGGAGAAGTACGCCTTCGATATCGCCCAGCCGGTGAAGAAGAAGGGTACTGAGGGTGCCACCGCTGAAGAGCTGACCGTCAAGATCGACGGCGGCGCTCCGGTCAAGTACGTGCACGTGGCTCCGCACCGTTCGGCGCATGCGGCCTACACCGGCCACATGGCAGGTCTGGACGTGGCCCGCAACGGCCTGCGCGCCTGGGCCGTGACCTCGGGCAACGAAGTCATCGACCGTCCGTACGAATCCTGGAAGGACGGCATCGACAAGTCGTTCACCCCGGAAGGTACCTACGACATCTACTGGGCCGTCAAGTAAGCCTCGGCTGACCCATGTAGTGTTGGACACGAAAACGCGCCGCTCATTGCGGCGCGTTTTTTTTCATCTGGCGCCCGGCATGGGCGCTGCGCAAGGAGCCCTCATGTTCAATCTTGAACGCCGTGCACGTAAGCCTTCCCTGCTGGCCTGCCTGGGCGCATTGCTGGCCGCTGCCTCGATCGGCCTGTCCGCCTACGCGTCGCACGGTGTCACCGATCCACTTGCGCAGCAGCATCTGAACATGGCGGCGTTGTACGCGTTTGCACACGGTGCGGTGCTGGTGGCGCTCGGGCCACGCGCGCAGGGAGCCATCGCGCATCTGGCGCTGTACGTGCTGCTGCTGGGCGTGCTGCTGTTCTCTGGCAGCCTGGTCGGCGGGGCGTTGTGGCAGTGGCCGACGCGGATGGCGCCGATCGGCGGCACCAGCATGATGGCCGGCTGGGTGCTGCTGGCGATCAATGCGTTGAGGCGGTGACAGCAGCCGGGCTGTCGCTTCGATCCATGCTGATGCGATCGTGATGGTTCATGGGCGTTACTTTTCTTTTCGCGCGAAAAGAAAAGTAACCAAAAGGAACGCGCCGCCGGCCGCGAGCCGGTGCTGTGCACCGGTGCCCTGCGCTCCTCGGCCCGTCGAGGGACGGTGCGGAGAGCAGCCGAGCATGGCTCGGCTCTTATCTCTTCCGACTCTGGCACCTTAGGTGCCGAGAGCCCGGCGCGGACGACCGTTCGGCTCTAG
>NZ_JAXAXL020000009.1:113134-180362 GCF_047497515.2 Stenotrophomonas maltophilia | reverse complement strand
ATGGTGGTTCATCCGGGCTCTTTGGGGGCTGGACAGGTGTGGTAACCACCATTTTCCAAAGATGCCCCGGATGAACAACCTACCGAGAGATCACAACTAACAGTCGACTCTACCCGTCGACGCTACGCCTTGGGGTTTACTGTCCGGCCTGGCGCTTGAGCCAAGCGTCGCGTTCGGCCACGGGCACCGCGAGGAACGCGCTGCGCACCGTGTCGCGTTCCTGTGGCGGCGTGCGCTGTGCGACCAGGGTCAGCTGTGCCAGCTGGGCCGGGCTGAGCTGGCGCAGCGCGGCCAGGGCCGCCTCGCGCTGCTCGGCGGGTACGAACCCGAACAGGCCGTGCAGCTTGGGAAACTCCAGGCCCAGCTGCGGACCCAGCCGCCAGCCCTCGCGGAACGCCTGGTCCTGCGACTGGAACTGCTGGCGCAAGCGCTGCTGCTGGTCGGCCGGTAACGCATTGAATCGCGCTGCCGCCTGGCGGATGCGCTCGCGTTCGCCTTCCGGCAAGGCACGCCAGGCTGCGTAATCGGCACGCCGCTGGCGCTGCTGCTCGGCTTCGAGCTGGGCAAACGCTGAAGGTGCCGCAGTCGCCACTGGCGGCGCCGATGCGGTGGTCGCCGGCGGGTTGGCCGACGAGGGCGGTGGCAACGGGACGTTCAAGGTCTGCGGTGCGGCCGAGAGCGACAATGGCAGGGCCAGCAGCAGGCTGGCGAGTGCGGTCTTATTCATCGGCGGCCGTGGTTTCCAGCGTGGCGCTGGCCGGCTCCGGCCGGCTCGGTTTGGATTGCGATTCGTCCACCGGCAGCGGTCCGCCGGCGGCTGTCCACGCATACAGATCGGCGTCGGCCACCAGCGGATAGTCGCGGTCGGCCAACATCTGGGTGTCATCTGCGGACAGCGCCTGGGGGGCGTCCGGCGGGGCATTGACCTTGCTCGGCGGCAATGCCTCCACCGTGACCGGGCCAGCCTCGCCGACCACGCCTTCCGGCAGCGGTGCACCGCTGCCGAAGGAACGGCTCTGCCAATGGCGCCATCCCAATGCGGCCGCCAGCAGCACCACCACGGTCACCAGCAGGATCAGCGGGCCGCGCCAGCGCGGCTTGGCAGCGCCGCGGCGGCGATGGCCGACCGCCCGTTCATCGTGCTGCCGCGCGCGCCAGCTGGACGCAGGCGCTTCATTGTTGGCTGCGGGTGCGGCCGGCTGCTGCAGCTGCTGCAGGCGCTTGGCCGGCAGATCGCGGATGCGCGCCTGCACCTGTTCGGCGATCGCCCGCCAGGCCGATGCATCGGGCTGGCCGTCGGCATCCCGTGGGCAGGCGTCGGCCAGCAGGTGCTGGTAACCGGCCTCGTCCCGATCGAGCACGCGCATGGCAATGCCCTCATCCAGGCTGCCGCCCACCCGCAGCAGCAGGGCCAGGCGCGGCAGCGCGGCCATCGTGCCCAGAGCGGCCAACGGTGGCAGCCACTGGCCACCCACCGGCTCGCGCAGCGCCTGGCGCTGGCCCAGCAGGGTCCAGAAGCGGGTCGGCCATTGCGCCATCGGCAGGTCGCTGGCGACCGCGGCGAAGGCGCGCATCACCGCCACCAGGGTCTGCTCGGCGCGCGCGGCATCGCCGCACTGCAGCTCCGCCACTACCAGGGCGCGGCGTTCGACGCCACGCAGGAACGCCGACAGCGCGCCGGCCGCGGTCGAGGAAACAGGGGCGGGCACAGCCGTCATCGGTCACTCCAAAGGTCTGCCGGCATGATAGCGGCAGCCCATCGACGGCCGGCAGGACTTGCGCCCGCAGGCGCTTCGTGCTGCAGGTTGTGCACAGCACCACGCCTGCCCCGGGCAAAACTGTGCAGTCCCACTGAATTCCCTCTGTTTCAGCATTGTTTCACACTTAAATCATTGATTTTCATCCCATTTAATGTGTGGCTATTTTTTGACCAACCGAAGCGTGAGGCCGTCGCCATCGGCATCCTGCGCGCCCGCAGACCGGTAACGCACAACGTTATCCACAGAACATGTGGATAAGACTGAATCTCCAATGGACTCCGATATTTAGGTGACATTTATGATTCAACGGGCGCTCGCGGACCTGCCTGGACCCTGCCATTCGCGCGCGCATGGACCGTTACACTGGCCCGATGCTCGACCCCATTCCGACCCTGCAGGTCGCCCTGCCCGTCCCGCTGCCGCGCCTGTTCGACTACCTGTCGCCGGAGGGCGTGGGCCCTGCGGTCGCGGTCGGCTGCCGCCTGAAGGTGCCGTTCGGCAACCGTGAACTGGTCGGCGTGGTGGCCGGCCATGGCCAGGCCGAAGACGGCCAGGGCCTGCGCCAGGCGTTGGCCTGGTGCGATCCGCAGCCGCTGCTGCAGGGCGAGCTCTGGCAGAGCCTGCAATGGCTGGCGCGCTATACCCATGCGCCCCTCGGCGAAGTGGTGAACACCGCCCTGCCCGGCCCATTGCGCCACGGCGATGCCCTGCCCGAGACCCATCACTGGGGCTGGCAACTGACCACGCAGGGCCGCGACCAGCGCGACAAGCTGCGTGCCGGCAGCCGCCCCCGGCAGCTGGCCGAGCTGCTGGCCGAAGCCATCGTGGATGAGGACGTGCTGGGCGAACGCATGGACGACTGGCGCAGCGCCGCACGCAGCCTGGCCAAGCGTGAACTGGCCGAGCGCGTAGCGCTGAGCGTAGCGCCACAGCATGCGCAACCGCTGCCCGGCCCCACGCTCAATCCGGACCAGGCCGAAGCCGTGGCAGCGATCAACGCCGCGGAAGGTTTCCAGCCGTTCCTGCTGGATGGCGTGACCGGCAGTGGCAAGACCGAGGTCTATCTGCAGGCCATCATCCACTGCCTCGCCCAAGGCCGGCAGGCGCTGGTGCTGGTACCGGAAATCGGCCTCACCCCGCAGACCCTGGCACGCTTCCGTGGCCGCCTCGGCATCGCCGTGCATGCGCTGCATTCGGGGTTGAACGACAACGAGCGCGCGCGGGTCTGGGCCGCCGCTTCACGCGGCGAAGCACGGGTGATCGTCGGTACGCGTTCGGCCGTTTTCACGCCGCTGCCGCAGGCCGGCCTGCTGATCGTCGACGAGGAACACGATGGCAGCTACAAGCAGCAGGACGGCATCCGCTACCACGCACGCGATTTCGCCCTGGTCCGCGCCAAGGCGCTGGGCATTCCGGTGCTGCTGGGCAGTGCCACGCCTTCGCTGGAGACGCTGCACAACGCGTATGCCGGTCGCTACACGCACCTGCGCCTGAAACAGCGCGCCGGCGATGCGCGGCCACCGCGCGTGCGCATCCTTGATGTACGCAAGCGCCCGCTGCATGACGGCCTGTCGGCCGACGTGCTGGCTGGTATTGGTGAGCACCTGCAGCGTGGACAGCAGGTGCTGGTATTCAAGAACCGCCGCGGATACGCGCCGGTGCTGTTGTGCCACGACTGTGGCTGGACGGCGCCGTGCAGCCGCTGCGATGCACCGATGACCGTGCACGGCGGCGGCCGGCGCCTGCAGTGCCACCACTGCGGTGCGCGGCAGCCGGCGCCGTTGGCGTGCCCGGCCTGCGGCAGCCTCGCGCTGCAACCGCAGGGCATTGGCACCGAACGGCTGGAGGAGCACTTGACCGCGGCCTTCGCCGACTACCCTGTTGTGCGCATCGACCGCGGCACGACCTCACGCCGCGATGCGCTCGAGCAGCAGCTGGCGAAACTGGGCGACCAGCCCGGCATCCTGGTCGGCACGCAGATCCTGGCCAAGGGCCACGACCTGCCCAAGTTGACCCTGGTGGTGGTGGTCGGCATCGACGAAGGCCTGTTCTCGGCCGACTTCCGCGCCAGCGAGAAACTGGCGCAGCAGCTGATCCAGGTGGCAGGCCGCGCAGGCCGTGCACGTGATCCGGGCGAGGTCTGGCTGCAGACCCATCACCCCGGGCATCCGCTGCTGGAAACGCTGGTCAGCGGCGGCTACCACCCGTTCGCGCAGGCCGAGTTGAACCAGCGCCAGGCCGCCGGTTTCCCGCCGTTCGCCCATCTGGCGCTGATGCGTGCCGAAGCGCAGCAGGTTGAGCACGCCAATGCATTCCTGCTGGCGGCACGGCAGCTGCTGGGCGAGCAGAACGTGGTGGAGGCCTACGGGCCGATGCCGGCACCGATGCCGCGCCGAGCGGGTTACCAGCGCACGCAGCTGTTGTTGTCGGCGGCACAGCGGCCGCCACTGCATGGCGTGCTGGCACAGCTGGTGCCGCAGCTGTATGCGCTGCCGGAAGCGCGCAAGGTGCGCTGGTCGCTGGATGTGGATCCGACCGATCTGTATTGAGGGGTCGGATCCCTCTCGCAGACAGGACTCTGACCCCGAACGCCACCGCTTACGTCAGCGGTGACATCACGCCGCGCTGGTACGCGGGGCGCTCGCGCAGGCGTGCGTACCACGCGGCCAGGTGCGGCAGTTCCGGGCGCTGGATCGGCAGTTCGAACCAGGCGTAGATCTGCGCGCCCAACGGAATGTCGCCCATCGCGAACGTGTCGCCCGACAGCCACGGCTGCGTCGCCAAGGTCGCGTCGGCCATCGCCAGGTAATCGCCGGCGCGCACGATGGCGGCATTGATGCGCGCCTCATCACGGTCGGCCGGCGCGGTGCGCATGATGCCCCAGACCAGGTCGCTGTACAGCGGCGCCATCCGCGAAGTGCTCCAGTCCATCCACTTCTCGGCCTGGGCGCGCTGCATCGGATCTTCGGCGTAAAGGCTTCCCAGTGCGTAACGCGCGCTCAGGTAGCGCACGATCGCGTTCGATTCCCACAGCGGCAGGCCGTGGTCTTCGATCACCGGCACCAGGCTGTTGGGATTCATCGCCAGGTACTCCGGCGTCTGCGTGCCACCGTGGCTGCCACCGACTTCGATGGATTCATACGGCAGGCCGATTTCTTCGGCACACCACAGCACCTTGCGGACGTTGCTGGAATTGCGACGGCCCCAGATCTTCAACATGCGGGTATTCCCTGCTGGCAATGCGAGCGGCAACGATACGCCTGATCGGTGTGGGTGTGTGCACGCCGGATGCGGGATTGGGCATGCGGGCGCTGCCGGCCAGCGGCCGGCACTACCTGTTCTTTTTCGGCAGCGCGCGTACGTAGGAGGATTTGCCGTCCTTCTTCAGTTCGAACAGGCCGATCGCCGCCAACAGATCGCTCAGCTTGCCGTAGCCATAGTTGCGCGGATCGAACGAGGCCTGGTTGCCGATCTGGCTGCCCACCGGGCCCAGGTGCGACCAGCCATCCTCGCCCTCGGCCGCCGAGACCGCACGGCGCAGCATCTTCACCAGCCGGGTGTCGCTGCGCATTTCCGCACCGCTCTTGCGCGGCCGTGCGTCGTCGTTGGCCACCGGTTCATTCGAGGCCTGTTCGCTGGAGGCCTGTTCGGCATCCGGCACGCTGGCGTGGGTCTGGCCCAGCGCTTCCAGGTAGGTGAACTTCGAACACGCGTTGACGAACGGCTCGGGCGTCTTTTTCTCACCGAAGCCGTACACCTTCACGCCATCGGTCAGCAGGCGCATCACCATCGGGGTGAAGTCCGCATCGCTGGAGACGATGGCGAAACCATCGAGATTGCGCGCGTACAGCAGGTCCATGGCATCGATCACCATCGCCATGTCCGAGGCGTTCTTGCCCTTGCTGTAGGCGAATTGCTGGATCGGGCGGATCGCGTACTCGTGCAGCACCGCTTCCCAGCCCTTCAGCCGCGGGCTCTTCCAGTTGCCATAGGCGCGGCGCACGTTGGCCACGCCATAGCGGGCCACTTCGGCCAGCACCTCGTCGATCTTCGAAGCCGGCGCATTGTCGGCGTCGATCAACAGGGCGATGCGCTTTTCCGGTTCGCTCATGGACTCCTCGCGGGCGGTTGCCTGAACCCGAGTATCGCCGATCCTCGCGGGTGCTGACGTGACAGGCGGCCGCCGTGCGAAGATGCCAGGCGCTTCCCCCAATGCCCCCACTGGAGTGAGTCGATGAGTCGTGAGCGCGTTCCCCACCTGGTCGTTGTCGGCGGTGGTTTTGCCGGTCTCTGGGCGACCCGCGCCCTGGCCCGCGAGCGCATGCGCATCACCCTGGTCGACCGCCGCAACCATCACCTGTTCCAGCCGCTGCTGTACCAGGTGGCCACCGCCGGCCTGTCCGCGCCGGACATCGCGGCACCGCTGCGCCATATCCTCGGCCACCAGCGCAATGTGGAAGTCCGCCTCGGCGAAGTGGTGGCCATCGACAAGCAGGCGCGGCAGATCCGCATGGCCGATGGCAGTACGCTGGACTACGACAGCCTGCTGCTGGCCACCGGCGCCACCCACGCCTACTTTGGCAATGACCAATGGGCCGATGATGCGCCCGGCCTGAAAACCCTGGACGATGCCATCGCACTGCGCCGCAAACTGTTGCTGGCATTCGAACGTGCCGAGGCCGAACCGGACCCGGCGAAGAAGGCAGCGTGGCTGAGTTTCGCCATCGTCGGCGGTGGCCCTACCGGGGTCGAACTGGCCGGTACGCTGGCCGAGATCGCACGGCACACGCTGCGCAACGAATTCCGCCACATCGACCCGGCCAGTGCCAAGGTGCGGTTGGTCGAGGCCGGTCCGCGCGTGCTGTCCTCGTTCCCGGAAGTGCTTTCGCTGAAGGCGCGCCGCCAGCTGGAAAAGCTGGGCGTGGAAGTATTGACCGGTACCCCGGTGAGCGACATCGACAGCCAGGGCTTCAAGCTCGGTGAGCAGTTCGTGCCGGCCCGCACCGTGGTCTGGGCCGCCGGCGTGGCCGCCTCACCGCTGGCGCGCACGCTGGAGGTGCCGCTGGACCGCGCCGGACGCGTGCAGGTGCAGCCGGACCTGACCCTGCCCGATCATCCGGAACTGTTCGTGGCCGGCGACCTGGCCGCACTGAACCAGGCCAATGGCAAGCCGGTGCCCGGTGTGGCCCCTGCCGCCAAGCAGATGGGCAAGTACGTGGCCGAAGTGATCCGCGCGCGGCTGCATGGCAAGGCGGCACCGGGGCCGTTCAAGTACGCCGACTACGGCAACCTCGCCACCATCGGCCGCATGGCGGCCATCGTGCACCTGGGCCGGCTGCAGCTGTCGGGCATCCTGGCCTGGTGGTTCTGGCTGGCCGCGCACGTGTTCTTCCTGATCGGCTTCCGCAACCGCATCGTGGTGCTGCTGAACTGGGCGGTCGCGTACTGGAGCTACCAGCGCAGCGCACGCATCATTTTCGGTGATGATCGCGAAGACCGGCGGCCGAAGCGGTAGGGCCGAAGACGGACACGGGTTCTCTGCCTGGGAGTAGATCCACGCCATGCGTGGATGAATGTCTGTGCAGGACGCATCGAGCTCAGCCACGCATGGCGTGGCTCTACTGCCTCATCGGGCCACCTGGCACCCGCCGTTTCGACCATGTCCGGCAGAAGTCCTCCTTCCTTGCGGTATCGGCAATCTGCGCGGTACTCCAATGCCGGGTGATCCAGATCGTCAACGCGGTGCTGCTCAGATGCCAGCGCAGCATGCCGTGCCGAGGCTGTCGCCACAGATGGCGTCGGGCAATCCAGAAAGCCTCCCGCTCCACTTCAGGCACCTTCTTCTGCATCACGTCCTTGTCGAAGAACTGCGCGGCGAAGCGCCAGGGGTTCATCGGCTGGTATCCCGCCCGTGGTTCACCGCTGCATGCGGCCACACCACTGGACGCGCGGTCCGCTGGCTTCGGCCGACCTTCCACCAGCGCCAGTCCGAGCAGGTACAACAGGCCGGGCAGCAGTGCGATACCGACGACCAACACGATGACTGACAGCGACGCTTTCCCCGCGGCACCCATCGCTCACTTCGCCTTTGGTTTCGGGTACCACAGTGCGTTGACGATGACCCAGCGCTGGTCGAAGCGCCCCATGTGGAAGTAGTCGACGAACCACGGGGTTTCCAGCCGCACCGAGGCCGCGTTGCCGGTCACGTCCAGCACCGTGCAGCGGCGATCCCATTGATCCTTCGGCGTCTTCAACGCGCCCTGCTTCGTCAGCGAGACCAGCTCTTCCTTCGACATCCGGCGCAGGCCCAGGCGTTCGTCGGGTGTATCGCCGAGGACCGCGCGCTTGGCCAGGTCCGGATGCAGGGAGCGGGCGACGCGTTGCGGGTCGGCCTCCAGCTGGCCGTCGACGTAGTCGTGGCAGGTGGCTTCGATGGCCGCGATGGTGGCCGGGTCGGCGGCGGGACTTGTTGATGCGGAGAGAGCGAACAGCAGGGCAATCGCGGACATCCGGGTCTCCAGCTCTGGGCGCGGGGCGATCATCGCATGAGCCGGGTGGCCCATCCACGCATGGCGTGGATCTACAGAAGCGTCTCGGCCGGTTCCTGCAGCCAGGCCAGCTTGCGTTCGCGCGGCTGCTGCTTGAGTCGCCACTCAGCCCGCGAGGCGGCGGCCCGGTCCGGGTACTCGCGCACGGCCAGCACGCGCAGCGGCGGGCGGGCCCGGGTGTAGCGCGCGCCCTTGCCAGCCTGGTGGGCGGCGAATCGCGCGTCCACGTCGGTGCTGATGCCGGCGTAATAGCTGCCATCGCGGCATTCGAGCAGGTACAGGAACCACGGGCGGAGGGACGGGGCCATGGCCGGATTATGCCGTGCTGCACTGCAGCGGATATACTGGCGCCCGAATGCAGGAGAGAGGCGCCGCGCTGGCGCCCGCCGAAGGCGCAGGCTCCCATGATCGCTCAGGCCGGTGGGCTGGAATCCCACCAACCATGCATTCGACTCGCCGAGCTGGAGAGAGGTCACCGGGCACGCCCGGGACGATCCGCCGAAGGGGCACGCGGCCTACGCCGCTGAACTCTCAGGCAAAAGGACAGCGGGAGCGGCACCGGTCATCGTCATCCCGTCATTGCGCAGGCAGTGGCGGTAGTCGCGCATGGCCGGCCCCACCGCGCCCGGAGCCTGCCCCATGCTGTTGTCCATCATCTACCTGATCGCCATTTCCGCCGAAGCCATGACCGGCGCGCTGTCCGCCGGCCGCCGCCGCATGGACCTGTTCGGCGTGGTCATGATCGCCTGCGTCACCGCCCTCGGCGGTGGCTCGCTGCGCGACATCCTGCTCGGCCACTATCCGCTGGGCTGGGTGAAGCATCCCGAGTATCTCGGCTTCACCGTGTGTGCGGCGCTGATCGCCACCTGGGTGGCGCGCTGGATGCACCACTTCCGCCGTACCTTCCTGGTACTCGATGGCCTGGGCCTGATCGCCTTTACCCTGATCGGCTGCTCGATCGCGCGCGAGGCCGGCCACGCCACGCCCATCGTGCTGATCGCCGGCATGCTGACCGGCGCCTTCGGCGGCGTGCTGCGCGACATCCTCTGCAACGAGGTGCCGTTGATTTTCCAGAAGGAGCTGTACGCGATCATTTCGCTGCTGACCGGCGCGGTGTACCTGTTGCTGCTGCACTGGGGGGTGGCTGACGCGACCGCGATCCTGTGCTGCCTCGGTGGCGGCTTCGCGCTGCGCCTGCTGGCGATCCACTACCGCTGGGAAATGCCGAAGTTCGTGTACCACGACGAGGTGCATTGAGGTTCGCGTTCGCCGAGCATGGGGTTTCAGGCTTGGCGCGGATCTACTGCACCACCCCGGCGATGTACCTGGCGCTGTCGCTGATGCGCAGCGCCAGGCGCATCGCCGGTGCAGATGGGCCGGTCTCCAACTCCGACCGGCCCCGATCGCGGCCGCACCCCCGCAGGCGCTGGCCGCCATCCACACACGTGCCGCACTCAAGCGGCTTCGGACACCTTCACTTCGCGACGGGCGCGCACGGCCGCAGCCAGGCGCTCCAGCACCGTCACGGTGGTGTCCCAGTCGATGCAGCCATCGGTGATGCTCTGCCCGTAGACCAGCGGCTGGCCTTCCACCAGTTCCTGGCGGCCACCGACCAGATGGCTCTCGATCATCACGCCAACGATGCGCTGTTCGCCGTCTTCCAGCTGAACGGCGATGTCATCGATCACCTTCGGCTGGTTGTCCGGGTTCTTCAGGCTGTTGGCGTGGCTGGCGTCGATCATCAGGCGCGTCGGCAGCTTGGCCTTGGCCAGCGCCTGGCAGGCCTCGGCGACGCTGCCTGCGTCGTAGTTCGGCTGCTTGCCGCCGCGCAGGATCACATGGCAATCCGGATTGCCAGTTGTGGACACAATGGCGGTGCCGCCCTGCTTGGTGACCGACAGGAAGTGATGCGGATTGGAGGCCGCACCCACCGCGTCAGCAGCGATCTTGACGTTGCCATCGGTGCCGTTCTTGAAGCCGACCGGGCACGACAGCCCCGAGGCCAGTTCGCGGTGCACCTGGCTTTCGGTCGTGCGCGCACCAATCGCGCCCCAGGCCACCAGGTCGGCGATGTACTGCGGCGAGATCACATCGAGGAATTCGACACCGGCCGGCAGGCCAAGCTTGTTGATGTCGCGCAGCAGGCCGCGGGCGACGCGCAGGCCCTTGTCGATCCTGAAGCTGCCGTCCAGGTCCGGATCGTTGATCAGGCCCTTCCAGCCCACCGTGGTGCGTGGCTTCTCGAAGTACACGCGCATGACGATTTCCAGTTCGCCGGCCAGCGCATCGCGCAGCGGCTTCAGGCGCTGGGCGTACTCGATGGCAGCGTGCGGATCGTGGATCGAGCACGGGCCGACCACCACGGCCAGGCGATCGTCGCGGCCATGCAGGATCTGGTGCAGGGCAGCGCGCGAGGCGCTGACGGTGTCGGAAGCTTCATCGTCACACGGCAGCATCGCCAGCAGCTGGGCAGGCGGTGTCAGCGGTTCGATGGTGCGGATACGCAGGTCGTCGGTGTGCGGGGGCATTGCGGGGGTTCTCCGGAACGTTGGGGGTCCCCAGCGTGGCGGCATGAAAAAAGCCGCCAGGTTCGCTGGCGGCTTTCGGGAATGCGTCTGAAGCTTTCTTCAGGGTGAGCGCAGTCCTTCCTCCGCCAGAGGCTTCGGAAAGTAATACCAGTAAAAGCGGGTGGCGGCTGCGTTCATGGGGTGTATTGATAGCACAGCTTTTGCGCAGTGCAAAATGTTTCATCCGCAACTGCGGACGCGGTTCAGCGATGCGCTGGCCCGTGATGACCCTGCGGCGGCAGGCACGCGAAGTCGCTCATTTGCCATGCACTTCCACGTCCAGCAGCAGGCCCTCATGGATGTCGGCCCAGCGCTCCAGCACGCGCCCCAGCTCCTGCCGGGCCTCGTCCAGCTGCTCGGGGTTGAGCAGCGAGCGCGCGGTGTAGAGATCGGAGACCAGCCGCCGCAGGACCGGTTCGGGGATGGCCACCGACGGCCCTTCCTGTTCCGGCAACTGCAACGCCGGGGTTTCACCCGGAGGGCCGAACAGCGTGACCTGGAGCGTGCTCTGCATGATCAACTTCCCTGCGGACGGACATGGGCAATGCACTGTTTACCGCGTCTGGGTGACAGGCGCATGTGCCATGCCCGCTTGAGCGGTCCCGGGTAGCCGGCCGGCGGCCGGCACTACCGCAGCGAGCGCAATGCGCGTTTGCGGATATAGGCGTTGGCGGCACTGGGATGCTCGTGCTGCCAGCGCGCGCACAGGTCACGCAACCACCGCGGCTGCGTCTTGCCGGCATCGTTGAGCCAGTTGCCCACCGAGTCCTGCACATAACGTTCTGGATCGTCGGCCAGTGCCTCCAGCATTTCCACCGCATGGTCCGGGTCCTGTTTGAACAGCGCGATATGCGAGGCCCAGACACCACGCGGACGCAGCGCTTCACAGGCGAAACGGCGCAGGTACGGCGATGCTTCATGCGTCCACGGTTGCAGGTGCTCAAGCGCGTGCATCGGCGCCGCAACGATATCGGCGCGCAACGCCAGCCATGCCCATTCGCGCACGCCGAAGTGCGGGTCATCGGCCAGCGTGCGCATCTGCTGCAACTTCTCCGCCAGCGTTGTGCTGGCATCGCTGCCGATCAGGTAGCAGGCCCAGCCACGCACCGTGTCGGAGCTGTGAACCTGCCAGAGCACCGGCGCACCCTGCCCCGCCTCGCGCAGCAGATGCGCGGCCAAGGCCATGCGCTGGGTGATGCCCTTGCCTGCAGCGTCGCACATGCGCTGCAGCGCTTCCGGCCCAAGCGACGGCGCCACGCACCGCAGCAACTCACCGAAGTCCACCGCCAGGCACTCGGCCAGATGGGTCGCCGCAACGCTGCCACTGTTGAGCGCATGCAGGCGGCGTGCAGCCATCGCGCTCATGCGCCGCTCCCGCGCCCGGCATCGGTGTGCTGCCAGACCTTGTGCAGCAATTGCGAAAGCTGCTGCTGCTCGCTCGCATCCAGGCTATCGAACAGGCCGCCGATCCACCGCGTGTGCTGTTCGAACAGTGTTTCGGCCAAGCGCGCACCCTTTGCGGTCAGCACGATCTGAAGGCGGCGGCCATCCTCGGCATCACTGCGCCGCTGCAGCAGGCCTTCGCGCTGCAGGCCATCGAGCAGGCCGCTGATGGTGGCGCGGGTGACGCCCGCGCGCTCGGCCAGCGCATGCGGCGGCAGCGTGCCGCCCGCTCCGTGCAGCAGGAACAGCACGATGAAGCGCCCCTCGCTGAGCCCATGCGGGGCCAGCCGGGTGGCGCAGTCGTGATCGATGGACGTCGAGAGCGACAGCAGCTGGAAGCACAGGCGCAGCTGCGCGACGTTGCTGTGACCGCGTCGCCGTGCTTCCTCCAGCAACGCTTCGTTCTTGGCTTCGAACATATCCAGACAGCTATGGTTAGGCGCCTAATTATTAACCGGAAGGGTGACAGCCGGTCAATCCACCCGTGCTGGCAGGACGCCGTTGGCAGCGGCAGCATCTGCGGTTCGACCGCGTGCCTGCGCCTCCCGCTGGGGGCCAGGCACGGCCTGCCGGCCCCGGGCCATGACGCGGGCAACGGGCTGGCGTAGCATCGCGCTACGTCCCGCCAGGAGGTCCACGCATGCGCCGTGCTGCCCTGTTGTTGCTGACGCTGTTGCCGTTGGCCGTGCTGGCCGCCCCGCCGCCGGTACCTGCACCGGCCCGCATCGATGCCGAAGCGCAGCGGCTGATGCATGCCGCACATGCACGCGGCATGGCGCTGGCAGTGATCGATGGTGGCAAGGTGGTGCACGTGGCCGCTTACGGCGAACGCAACGCCACGGGCGAACCGTTGCGCACCGACACCGTGATGTACGCCGCCTCGCTGACCAAGATGGCGTTCGGCCACCTGGTCGCGCAGCTGGCACAGGACGCACGGATCGATCTGGATGCCAGCATCGCTACCGCCCTGGACAAACCGCTGCCGGACTACCCACCCGAGCCGAAGAAATACGCCGACTACAGCGTTCTTGCCGATGATGCGCGCTGGCGCCAGCTCACCCCGCGCCTGCTGCTCAACCACGCCAGTGGCTTTGCCAACTTCGGATTCCTCGAACCGGACGGCCGGCTGAAGTTCCACTTCACTCCGGGCAGCCGCTACGGCTATTCCGGCGAAGGATTGATCCTGCTGCAGTTCGTGATCGAGCGCGGGCGGTTGGGCGAGGATGTGGGCGCGTTGATGCAGCAGCGGGTGTTCGACCGCTTCGGCATGACCCGCACCAGCATGATGTGGCGCGAGGACTTCGCCACCAACCTGGCCGATGGCTGGACGGCAGAAGGCAAGGCCGAGCCGCACGATGAGCGCAGCCGCGTGCGTGCGGCCGGTTCGATGGATACCACCATCGCCGACATGGCCCGTTTCGCCGCCGGCTACGTGCGCGGCGATGGGCTGTCAGCGGCGATGCGCAAGGAACTGGTGCGCCCCCAGCTGACGATCACCACCGCCAGCCAGTTCCCCACCCTGCAGCCGGAGCTGCCCAAGGCGCAGCAGCGCAAGGACCTGGCGGCGGGCCTGGGCGTGGTGACGTTCCGTGGACCGCAAGGCGCAGGCTTCTACAAGGGTGGCCACGATGATGCGGTGGGCAACACGCTGGTGTGCGTGGAACGGCAGCAGCGCTGCGTGGTGATCCTGGGCAACGATGTGCGCGCCGAAGCAACGTTCCCGGCGCTGGTGGCCTTCGTGCTGGGCGACACCGGCGTGCCGTGGCAGTGGGAGTACGGCGCGGCGAAGGCATTCGTCGAATGAGGGGGCGACGACGGCCGCGTGGCGAGCGCGGTGGGATGGGAGCATCCACGCATGGCGTGGATCTACTTCGGCAACGGCTAGCTCGGTAGATCCACGCGATGCGTGGATGGCATTTCCTCAACGCGCCTGTTCGAAGAACATCAGGTACACCAGGCGCC
The DNA here is from genome assembly GCF_047497515.2 of Stenotrophomonas maltophilia. Classification (GTDB taxonomy): domain Bacteria; phylum Pseudomonadota; class Gammaproteobacteria; order Xanthomonadales; family Xanthomonadaceae; genus Stenotrophomonas. The sequence goes on along the minus strand of NZ_JAXAXL020000009.1, from coordinate 166,082 downwards.
CATTCTCCGGGCGATCGCCGAAGGCTGGGCCGGCGGTATGCCAGAACCACGGGCGCAGCAGCACCAGCCGGTTGAAGCGCATCGGGATGCGCATGGTCATTTCCCACTGGCTGTCGTCGACGCTGTCGCGCTCGATGATGTCGCGGTGCATGTCGCCGCCGTTGGCATAGCCCAGGGCCGCCAGCTCGCCGGCATGCAGGGCCATGCGCTCGGTGTTGGTGCGGCGATGGCGGAAGAATTCGGTGCCGCCCTGGCAGTGCTCCGGCGCGCTCAGGTAGAGGATGCCGGACCAGTGCGAATGATCGGTGTGCACCTTGGCGCGACCGACGTCGCTGGCCAGGGTAAGGCGGAATTTGCCGTGCGACTGCAGCGGATTGACCGGCCGCAGGGGTTCGTTGACCAACCGCGATGCAGCCTCGGACAGGCCATCCAACTCCAGCCGTTCAAGCGAATTGCGGCCGGGGAATGCGCCTTCCTGCGCCGGATAGGTCAGGCCCAGGCCGGCCTGGCGCAGGCCGTGCGCATCGGCCGGAGAGAGGAAGTCGTCGACGACGATGAACGAGGTAGGCATGGTCGCCGAGCGTAGCGATGCGCGGGTGCGGCGGCAACCGGGCAACAAAAAACCCCGCCTTGCGGCGGGGTCTTCATTGCTTCGGGAGCGCGTGGACTTAGAAGTCCATGCCGCCCATGCCACCCATGCCGCCCATGCCACCGGCGCCGCCCATGGCCGGCTCGTCCTTCTTCGGAGCTTCGGCAACCATGGCTTCGGTGGTGATCATCAGGCCAGCGATCGAGGCCGCGTTCTGCAGCGCCGAGCGGGTCACCTTGGTCGGGTCCAGGATGCCGAACTGCAGCATGTCGCCGAACTCGCCGGTAGCGGCGTTGTAGCCGAAGCTGCCGGTGCCTTCCTTGACCTTGTTGATGATGACCGACGGTTCTTCACCGGCGTTGGCGACGATTTCGCGCAGCGGGGCTTCCATCGCACGCAGGGCGATCTGGATGCCGTGGTTCTGGTCTTCGTTGGCGCCCTTCAGGCCAGCCAGCGAGGTGACCGCACGGACCAGGGCAACGCCGCCGCCCGGGACCACGCCTTCTTCAACGGCTGCACGGGTGGCGTGCAGGGCGTCGTCGACGCGATCCTTCTTTTCCTTCATTTCGATCTCGGTCGAGGCACCGACCTTGATCACGGCAACGCCGCCGGCCAGCTTGGCCACGCGTTCCTGCAGCTTCTCGCGATCGTAGTCGGAGGAGGTGTCCTGGATCTGGGTCTTGATCTGGCCAACGCGTGCGTCGACGGCAGCCTTGTCACCCACGCCATCGATGATGGTGGTGTTTTCCTTGGAAACCTGCACCTTCTTGGCGCGGCCGAGGTCCTTGATGGTGGCCTTTTCCAGCGACAGGCCCACTTCTTCGGAGATCACGGTGCCGCCGGTCAGCACGGCCATGTCTTCCAGCATCGCCTTGCGACGGTCGCCGAAGCCCGGTGCCTTGACGGCCACGACCTTGACGATGCCACGGATGGTGTTGACCACCAGGGTCGCCAGCGCTTCGCCTTCGACTTCTTCGGCCACGATCAGCAGCGGCTTGCCGGCCTTGGCGACGCCTTCCAGCACCGGCAGCAGGTCACGGACGTTGGAGATCTTCTTGTCGTGCAGCAGGATGAACGGGTCATCCAGGTCAGCGGTCTGCGACTGCTGGTTGTTGATGAAGTACGGGGACAGGTAGCCGCGGTCGAACTGCATGCCCTTGACCACGTCCAGCTCGTTGTCCAGGCCCGAGCCTTCCTCAACGGTGATCACGCCTTCCTTGCCGACTTCCTTCATCGCGTCAGCGATGATCTGGCCGATCGACTCGTCCGAGTTGGCCGAGATGGTACCGACCTGGGCAATGGCCTTGTCGTCGGCGGTCGGCTTGGAGATGTTCTTCAGCTCGGCAACGGCGGCCACGACGGCCTTGTCGATACCACGCTTGAGGTCCATCGGGTTCATGCCGGCGGCCACAGCCTTGGCACCTTCGCGGATCAGGGCCTGGGCCAGCACGGTGGCGGTGGTGGTGCCGTCGCCGGCGTCATCGTTGGTGCGCGAAGCAACTTCCTTCACCATCTGCGCGCCCATGTTCTCGAACTTGTCAGCCAGTTCGATTTCCTTGGCGACGGAGACACCGTCCTTGGTGATGGTCGGAGCGCCGAAGCTCTTTTCCAGCACGACGTTGCGGCCCTTCGGGCCCAGGGTGGCCTTGACGGCATTGGCGAGAACGTTGACGCCGCGCACCATGCGCGAACGGGCGTCTTCACCGAAACGAATATCCTTGGCAGCCATTGCGATTACCTCGAGGTTTGCGCCGGGCCGGGCCCGGCGACGAAAAGGGATGTCTTACAGGAAAGCAGGTCGCGCCGAGGCTCAGCCGATGATGGCGAGCACGTCGTCTTCGCGCAGGACCTTGTACTCGACGCCTTCGCTCTTGTACGAGCTGCCGGCGTACTGGCCGTAGATGACCTTGTCGCCGACCTTCAGCGACGGCGCGCGCACGCTGCCGTTGTCCAGGGCCTTGCCCGGGCCGACGGCCACGACTTCACCCTTGGTGGACTTTTCCTTGGCCGAATCCGGAATGACGATGCCGCCGGCGGAGATTTCGTCGGCTTCGATCGGCTTGACCACAACGCGGTCGTGCAGCGGCTTGATGCTCATGAGAGACCTCTTAAGTTATTGATTGGTCTGAAAAAGTCTGGCGATGTTAGCACTCACCCCAGGTGACTGCCAGCATTGCTCGCGAAAAAGCCCGATGACTCGGGAGCAGGACAGAGATGGAGTTGCCCCCGGACCTTTCAAGGCCGCGGCGCGAAAAAAATTCACGGCGTCGGCGGCCCGGCGTCCGGGCGCTGTGTGAAGACGTTCAGTCCAGTGAAACGCGGCACTCGCCCCCCAGCGCCCTCGACTTTTGGTGACTCGCGTCGCACTGTCAGATATCTGACGTTCATTTACGACAAAGTGTCACTGGATCGGCATTAGGCTCGGCCGCGCATTCCCAATCACAAGGAGTAGTCGATGCGATTGCTGTCCCCGCTTGCCGCCGCCTGCCTGTTGGCGCTGGCCGCCGCGCCGGCCCAGGCCGAGGTCTTCATCAACGAACTGCACTACGACGACAGCACCGCTGCCGGTGACGTCGGCGAAGCCATCGAAGTGGTCGCCACCGCCGGTGAGGACCTGTCCGGCTACCGCCTGTACCTGTACAACGGCGCCAACGCCTCGGCCGCCGTGGTCTACGCCAACAACCCGGTGCCGGCCGGCACCGCCGCCGGCTGCGGCAGCGCCACCATCGCCGTGGTCAATTACCCGACCAACGGCCTGCAGAACGGCCCGAACGACGGCATCGCCCTGGTCGATGCCAGCGGCAAGGTGGTCCAGTTCCTCAGCTATGAGGGCGCCATCACCGCCTCCGGTGGCCCCGCGGCCGGCATGACCAGCCAGAACATTCCGGTGGCCGAGACCAACAGCACGGCGCCGGGCACCTCGCTGCAGCTGACCGGCAGTGGCAGCCAGTACGCGCATTTCACCTGGGCCGAGTCGGCCAAGCAGACGTTCGGCAGCTGCAACAACGGCCAGACCTTCAGCGGCGGTGGCACGCCGGGCCCGAACACGCCGCCGTCGGTGTCCACCACTACCCCGGCCCAGGGCAGCACCACCTTCCCGGCCGCCGCCGATCTGGAAGTGGTGTTCAGCGAAACGGTGAACCTGGCCAGTGGCGCCTTCGCCCTGAGCTGCGGCACCTCCGGCAGCGTTCCGCTGACCTTCCCGGCCAGCGGCCGCAGCGTGAAGCTGTCCACCAACACCGCGCTGGTGGCCGGTGAAGCCTGCCGCTTCGACATCCGCGCCGCGCGCATCACTGACCTGCAGGGCGCGCACCCGGCTGCCGACAGCCGCATCGCCTTCACCGTGGCCAGCACCGGCGGCAATCCCGACCCGGGCAATCCGGGCGTGCCGGCCGGCTACTACTCGAAGGTGAACACCTCCAGCCCCAGCCAGCTGCGCTGCTCGCTGCACGCCACCATCAAGGGGCACACCGCTTACCCGTACAGCGGCTCGGGCACCAGCACCTGGACCATCCTGGAGATCGCCGACGAGGATCCGAACAACAGCGGCAGGATCCTGGATGCGTACCGCAACCGCAGCTACACCAAGGTGACCGATCGCGCCGGCAGTGGCAGTGGCCTGAAGTACAACCGCGAGCACACCTGGCCGAACTCGCTGGGCTTTGCCAGCACCACCGGTGACAAGGGCCTGCCGTACGCGCCGTATACCGACACCCACATGCTGTACCTGACCGACGCGCAGTGGAACGCCGACCGCGGCAACAAGCCGTTCGCCAAGTGCGACGCCAACTGCGGCGAGCGCGCCACCGAGGCCAACAATGGCCAGGGTGGCGGCAGCGGTGGCTACCCGGGCAATTCCAACTGGGTGCGCACGCCGGACGGCAATACCGGCACCTTCGAGGTGTGGGGCAAGCGCAAGGGCGACATGGCGCGTGCGGTGATGTACATGGCGATCCGCTACGAGGGCGGCAAGGATGCGGCCACCGGCCAGTCCGAGCCGGACCTGGAACTGACCGACGACCGCAGCAAGATCGTCAAGACCAGCAGCTCGCCGGCCTACATGGGCCTGCTGTCGACCCTGATCGATTGGCATCTGTCCGACCCGCCGGATGATGCCGAGCGCGCGCGCAATGACGTGATCTACTCGTTCCAGGGCAACCGCAATCCGTTCATCGACCACCCTGAGTGGGCCACCCCGGCCCTGTTCACCTCGGCCAAGCCGGCCACCTGCCAGCTGGCCAACTGACCGCGCAACGCAGCGGTGCACTGCCGCCGCCGGGCCCTGACCCGGCGGCGGCCCTATACTCGACGGTCATGTCGACCCTCGATCCCGTCCTGCTGCTGTTGACCACCTGCCCGGACCGGGCCAGTGCCGAGCGCATCGCGCACGCGCTGGTCGGCGAGCGCCTGGCCGCGTGCGTGACCCGACTCGATGGCGCGCAGTCGACCTACCGCTGGCAGGGCGAGGTGACCACCGACAGCGAGCTGCAGCTGCTGGTGAAAACCACCGCGAGCCGCGTCGATGATGCGATTGCCCGGATCGTCGAACTGCATCCGTATGAACTCCCGGAGTGCATCGCGGTCGAAACCCGGGCCGGCCTGCCGGCGTATCTGGACTGGATCCGGGCACAGACCCGGGAGGACACTGATTGAAGACTCTGTTTGCGCGTGGCGCCGCCTTGTGCGCCCTGTTGTGGCTTTCGTTGCCGGCCTTCGCGCTGGATGAGAAAGACCTGCTGCCAGTGGACCAGGCGTTCGCACTGACTGCAAGCGCCCCCGAACGTGGCCAGCTGCAACTGCAGTTCAAGATCGCGCCGGGCTATTACCTGTATCGCCACCGCACCAGCGTCAAGGCCGATCCGGCGTTCAACGCCGGCGCGCTGCAGATGCCCAAGGGCGACAAGCACCACGACGATTTCTTCGGCGAGGTCGAGACCTATCGCGAGCGCCTGCAGGCCACCCTGCCCGGCGCGCCCACCGATGCGGCTGGCACCATCAGCGTGGAAGTGCGCTACCAGGGCTGCGCCGATGCCGGCGTCTGCTACCCGCCGCAGAAGCGCGTGGTGCAGGTGACCCTGCCCGGCGGCGCTGCCCAGGCCCCCGCACCTGCCGCGCGTGCCGGTGCGGCCAGCCCGTTCAACAATCCGCTGGCCAATGCCGGCACCAGCGGCGGCCTGCGCCTGCCGGGTGCCGCCAGCAACAGCCAGGCGTTGCCCCTGCCCTCGGAACAGGCATTCGGCTTCGATGCCATCGCCAGCGACGGCAACACCCTGCTGCTGCGCTTCAGCCCGGCCCCGGGTTACTACCTGTATCGCGACCGCACCTCGCTGAAGCTGGAGGGCAGCGCCGGCGTGCTGGCCGACACGCCGCGCTGGCCGGCCGCGCAGTCGCACCGCGATGAGCACTTCGGCGATGTCTCGGTGTACTTCAACCAGGTGGAAGTGCCGTTGCCGCTGCGCCGCTCGGTTGCCGACGCCGTCGACAGCACGCTGGTGGTGACCTTCCAGGGCTGCCAGACCGATGGCATCTGCTACCCGCCGATGACGCGCCGGGTGAAGCTGTCGATTCCGGCCGGCAAGGCCAACGCCAGCGCCAACCAGGCACCGCCGCGCAACGAGGTGATCAGCCCGCTGGCCGCTGGCAACGGCGCACCGCGCGAAGCGGCCAACGGCGCACCGCTGCGCCTGCTGCCGACCGTGCCCAACGACGGAGCCACCGGCCCGGCCGTCGCCGGCGGTGAAGGCGCAGGCAATGAATTCGCCAGCGACGCGCAGGGTGACAACGCGCTGCGTACACGCCCGCCGGCGACCACCCCGAACCCCGACCGTTCCTTCGTGTGGGTGCTGCTGCTGGCGCTGGCCGGTGGCCTGGTGCTGAACCTGATGCCGTGCGTGCTGCCGATCCTGTCGCTGAAGGTGCTGAGCCTGGCGCAGAGCGGCGAAAGCCCGCAGCGCGCACGCAGCCACGCGCTCTGGTACACGCTGGGCGTGCTGGTTGCGTTCGCAGTGATCGGTGCGTTGATGGTCGGCCTGCGCGCGATCGGCAACGCGGTCGGCATCGGCTTCCAGCTGCAGCATCCGGGCGTGGTGGCGGCGCTGGCCTACATCATGTTCGCGGTGGGCCTGAGCCTGTCCGGCGTGTTCACCCTGGGCGGTGGCATCGGCAACCTCGGGCAGACGCTGGCCAGCCGCAGCGGCCCGGCCGGTGATTTCTTCACCGGTGCGCTGGCCTGCGTGGTCGGCAGTGCCTGCGTTGGCCCGTTCATGGGCGGTGCCATTGCCTACGCCTTCATTGCCCCGCCGCTGAAGGCGATGACCGTGTTCCTGTTCCTCGGCCTGGGCCTGGCGCTGCCGTTCCTGCTGATCGGTTTCGTGCCGGCACTGGCGCGCCGCCTGCCCAAGCCGGGCCCGTGGATGGAAACGCTCAAGCACGTGCTGGCCTTCCCGATGTACGCCACCGCGCTGTGGCTGCTGTGGGTGTTGGGCAAGCAGCGCGGCGTGGACGGCATGGCGCTGGTGCTGGGCGGCCTGCTGCTGCTCGCCTTCGGCCTGTGGCTGTTCGAGCGCAACCGCTGGACCGGCTCGCGCGCGGTGACACTGCTGGGTGTGCTGCTGGCCATCGGCGCACTGGTGCCGGCCTGGGGCGTGACCCAGTTGGCACCACCGGCGCGTGCCGCACAGGCGGCCAGCGACAACGTGGTCGAGTATTCGCCGCAGCTGCTGGACCGCCTGCGCGCCGACAACCGCGTGGTGTTCGTCAACATGACCGCCGACTGGTGCGTGAGCTGCAAGGCCAACGAGCGCGCCGTGCTGTCGCGGCCGGAGTTCAAGGACCTGCTCAAGCGCACCAACGCGGTGTACATGCGCGGTGACTACACCAACGTGGACCCGCAGATCACCACGTTCCTGGAAGAGCACAAGGCGGTAGGCGTGCCGTTGTACGTGGTGTACGGCCCCGGCGCACCGCCGACCGTGCTGCCGACACTGCTGACCCAGGCAGTGGTCGAGGAAGCGCTGCTGCGCACCGCACGATGAAGTGGCAACGGCCAGCGCTGCTGTGGACAGCGGTGCTGGCCGGCGGCCTGGGCCTGTGGGCCGGGCATCGACTGTCGCCGGGCCCGGCGACATCGATCGCGCCACCGGCGGCTGCCGCGAAGCCGTCCCTGCGGGCGGGCGATCCAATGCCCGCACTGACCCTGCACGACCTTGAAGGACGCGCGCTGGATCTGCGCCGGCATGTCGCCGGCCGCCCGCTGCTGATCAACGTGTGGGCCAGCTGGTGCGCGCCCTGCGTGGAAGAAATGCCCGAACTGACCCGTTTCGCCCGCCTCCAGGGCAAGGACGGTGTGCAGGTGCTGGGCCTGGCGCTGGACACCCCGGACGATGTGCGCGGTTTCCTGCAGCAGGTGCCGGTGGACTACCCGATCGTGATCGAGACCCCGGGCCCGCACGATGCCAGCGTACAGCTGGGCAATACGCAGGGCCTGCTGCCCTACAGCGTGCTGTTCGATGCGCAGGGGCGGATGGTCAAGGCGAAGCTGGGGCCGTTCGCCCACGGCGAGATCGACGGCTGGGTGAAGTGAGGGTTCGGCAGGGTTTCACCCTGCACCTGCGGTAGTGCCGGCCGCTGGCCGGCAACCTCAACAGCAAAAGCGGGCTATCCGTGGGATGGCGGGGCGGTGTCGGAGTGCGGGGACGCTGCAAGTACATCCCTGTAAGCTTGGCCGCGGCATCCATGCCGCGGACACCCCGCACTCCGACACCGCCCCACCTCCGACAGATTCCGATGGCTGTTGGTAGATGTCGACCTTGGTCGACACGGTAGATCCACGCCATGCGTGGATGAATCTCCATCGAAATCAAACATTTCGAAAATTGAACGAAAAGCATCCACGCATGGCGTGGATCTACGGCAGGTCGCGAGAATCTGTCGAAGGCGGGGTGGGTCCCGCCATCCCACGGATAGCCCGCTTTTGCTTCGGCTGTTGCTTCTGAGGTTGCCGGCCAGCGGCCGGCACTACCGCGGGTGCCGGGCGCAGCCCGGCCGGTACCCCCCTGCTTGACCACAGCCGGGGCGCCACGGAGAATTCCGCGACTAATTCTCATTTGCTGTTGCGCAGGATGCGGGCGGCAGCCTCCCGGGCCCCTCTCCTTCGATGTTCAAGAACGTCCTGTTCCAACTGCACTGGCTGCTGGGCATCACCGCCGGTGCCGTCCTGGCCGTGATGGGCCTCAGCGGTGCGGTGCTGTCCTTCGAGGACGAGCTGCTGCGTGCCGCCAATCCAGGCTTCGCCGAGATCGCCGAGCACCATGCCGAAGGCCAGCACCCGCTCGCGCTCACCGAGCTGGTGCCACGGCTGCAGGCCGGCAGCGAACGCCCGCTGCAACGCCTGCGCGTCGACGCCACCGGGCAGCGGCCGTCGGTCGCGCGCTTCGCCGGCGGCAAGCAGCACTGGGTGTATTTCGACCCATACAGCGGTGAGCGCTTCAGTGCCCTGCGCGGGCAGGCGTTCTTCGATTTCGTCGAAGACCTGCATCGCCATCTCGCGGCCGGCGAACGCGGCAAGTGGATCACCGGCAGCTGTGCGATCGCGCTGCTGTTCTTTACCCTGTCCGGGCTCTACCTGCGCTGGCCACGGCGCTGGTGGCACTGGCGCAGCTGGCTGGCGGTGGAGTGGAAACGCAGCGGCCGCGGTTTCCTGTGGAGCCTGCATTCGGTGGTCGGCACCTGGGTCCTGTTGATCTACCTGATGAGCGCGCTGACCGGCCTGTGGTGGTCGTTCGACTGGTACCGCAACGCCGCCAATGCCGTGTTGGGCGTCGCGCCGGCGGCCAAGCACACGGTGGCCACCGATGCGACGCTGGACCTGCAACGCGTCGAAACCACGCTGTATGCCCTGCCCGGCGTGCGCAGCGGTTTCATCGACCTGCGCTTGCCGGAGAAGCCGGGCCAAGCGCTGAACGTGCGGGTGATGGCGGGCGATCCAGCGCAGCGTGGTGGTCACCACGATCGCGCCCACGATCTGCTGCAGCTGGACCCGGCCAGTGGCGCGGTGCTCGATTCCCGTCCCTACGATCGCCAGGGCGCAGGCGGACAGCTGGCCACCAGCGTGTTCGCACTGCATTCGGGCAGCTATTTCGGCGTACCGGGGCGCGTGGTGGTGATGCTCAGCAGCCTGGGCATGAGCCTGTTTTTCATCACTGGCTGGATGCTGTACCTGGATCGCCGCCGCAGCCAGCGCGCGGCACGCGGGCTGCGCCAATCGCTGCCGATGCCGGCGGCCACCGAAGGCCAAGGCGCACCGTGGCTGGTGGTGCACGCCAGCCAGAGCGGCCTGGCCGAACAGCTCGCATGGCGTGCGGCCGCGCAGCTGCAGGCGGCCGGTTGCGCGGTACAGGTGCTGCCGTTGTCGCGCATCGATGCGGCGAAGCTGCAGGCCACCTCGCAGGCCCTGCTCGTGTTGAGCACCTTCGGCGATGGTGAACCGCCGGATGCCGCACGACGCGCTGCGCGCCTGCTGCTCGCGCAGGCACCGGACCTGTCGGGGCTGCAGTTCGGCCTGCTTGCGCTGGGTGATCGCCAGTATCCGCACTTCTGCGGCTTCGGTCGCCAGGTCGATGCCTGGCTGACCGGCAACGGGGCACGCGCACTGTTCGCGCGCATCGACGTCGATGCCGCCTCGGTGCCGGCCCTGCGCCAGTGGCAGCTGCAGCTGGGCGCGCTGACCGGCATCGCCACCGATGACAGTGTGCTGCCGCCGGCGACGCAGATGCATGACTGGCGCCTGCTCGGCCGCGACCGCCTCAACCCGGGCAGCGTCGGCGGCGCGATCTGGCGTATCCGTCTTGCCGCACCGGCCGATGTGCAATGGCAGGCGGGGGACATCCTGCATATCGCCCCCCGCCACAGCGCGCGGCATGCAAGCGCCGTGTTGAAGGCGCATGGGCTGGATCCACTGCAGCCGCTGTTGATGGAGGGCACCACACGCACACTGCTGGCGCTGGCCAGCGAACGCGAGCTGCCCGATGCCGATGCCGCACTGGCGGTACAGGATGCGTGCCTGTGGCTGGCGGGGCTGCCATTGCTGCCCGGACGCGAGTACTCCATCGCGTCATGCGCCGACGACGGCGCGGTGGAGCTGGTGGTGCGGCTGGTGCATGACGAAGCCGGCCGCACCGGGCTCGGGTCGGGCTGGCTGTCACTGCATGCGCCCGTGGGTGCCAGCATCGTCGCCCGTGTACACCGCAATCCCGGCTTCCATCGCGTGGCAGCTGCACCGATGGTGCTGGTCGGCAACGGCACCGGCATCGCCGGCCTGCGCAGCCTGCTGCGCGAAGCAGCGCATGCAGGCGAGCACGGGCACTGGCTGCTGTTTGGCGAACGCCAGCGCGCGCAGGACTTCCTGTTCGCCGACGAAGTCCAGGGCTGGCAGGCCGACGGCCATCTCGCACGGGTGGACCTGGCGTTCTCGCGCGATGGCGACGGCGGCTATGTGCAGGATCGCCTGCGTGCGGCCGCCGATGTGCTGCGCGACTGGATGCAGCGCGGTGCGGTGATCCACGTCTGTGGTTCGTTGCAGGGCATGGCCGAAGGCGTCGACCAGGTGCTGCGCGAATCGCTCGGCGACGACGCGGTGGAAACGCTGCTGGAGAACGGCCGCTACCGCCGCGACGTGTATTGAGCCACAAGCGTAGTGCCGGCCGCTGGCCGGCATGATCATGGATGTGCCGGCCAGCGGCCGGCACTACCTCAGCAGGATCAGGCCGCGGCGCGGGCCTGCCGCGCCGGCTGCAGGCGGAAGGCTCCCACCGCTTCGGCCAGGGCATGCACCTGCGCCTGCATCTGCGCAGTCGAGGTACCGGCTTCCTCCACCAGGCTGGCATTGCGCTGGGTACTGGCTTCCATCTGCACGATGGTCTGGTTCACCTGTGCGATGCCGGCATGCTGGTCCTGCGATGCGCTGCGGATGCCGGCCAGCAGGTCCGCCAGCTGCTGCACACTGCCGACAATCTCGCCCATCGTGGTGCCGGCCTGCTCGGCCTGCTGGTTGCCCTGGCCGACACGCGCCACCGAATCCTCGATCAGTCCCTTGATCTGCTTGGCCGCCTCGGCACTGCGTTGCGCAAGCAGGCGCACTTCTGCGGCCACCACCGCGAAGCTGCGCCCCTGCTCGCCCGCGCGTGCTGCTTCCACCGCTGCGTTCAGTGCAAGGATGTTGGTCTGGAAAGCGATGCCATCGATCAGCTGGGTGATATCGCCGATCCGGCGCGACGCCTCGCTGATGCCGTGCATGGTCGCCACCACCTGGCTGACCGCTTCGCCACCGCGCTGGGCCACCACGGCGGCGCCCTTGACCAGCGCATCGGCACGTCCTGCAGCATCCGCATTGCGCCCGACGGTGTCGGTCAGCTCATGCATCGACGCCGCGGTTTCTTCCAGGTTGGCCGCCTGCTGCTCGGTACGCTGCGACAGGTCGTGGTGGCCAGCGACGATCTCGCCAACGCCGGTATCAAGGCTGGAGGCCGCCTGCTGTATGCGGGTGACGATGCGTCCCAGCTGCGCGACGGTGGCGTTGGCATCGTCGCGCATGCGCGCGAACACGCCCTGCAGGTCGCCGTCCATGCGCACGCTGAGGTCACCGCGGGCCAGCGCGCCCAGCAGTGCCTGCAGATCGCCGAGGTTGGTTTCAAAGGTCGCCAACAGGCGGTTGATGCTGGTCGACAGCGTGTGCACGAAGCCCTGTTTGCCGTCCAGCGCGATGCGGCCGTGCAGGTCACCGTGCGCAGCGGCGTCGACCAGTGCGGCCACTTCGGTTTCGAGCAGGGTTTCCAGCGCGCGGCTGCGCCATTCCACCGCCACACCGAGGAACTGTCCTTCGTCGGTGATGGGGTTGGCGATCAGCTGGTAGCGAACACCGTCGTGGCCGATCTCGCGTTCTTCGCGCTGGCGCACGCCGGCCAGGCTGGCCAGCGCCGGATGCAGGCGTGCCGCCTCACTGCCCACCAGTTCTTCAACCTGCAGGTCCAGCTGCTGCAGCAGCGCCGGGTTGGCGTAGGCCACCCGACCCTCGGCATCGATCACCATCAGGCCGGTCTGTGCGCTGTCCAGCGCTTGGCGCACGCGGGTATTGCCGCGTGCCAGCGCGCGTTCGCTCTCGATGCGCGCACGCAGGCGCTGCTGCATGTCGACCAGCCGCTGGGCGAGCTGGCCGATCTCATCGTTGGCGTTGTAGACGCGCAGGGTAGTGTCCAGGCGGTCGTCGGCGATATCGCTGGCAAAGCGCAGGGTGTCCTGGATCGGCTGGCGCACCGCGCGCAGGACCAGCACCAGGCTGGTGATCAGCACGCCCGCGACCAGCAGCAGGGTCAGCGCGAACAGTACGCTCATGGTGCGCGTGCCGGCCTGCTGGCGCGCCTGCGCGTTGCCCAGCGCGGAGACCTGGGCCTGCTGGAAGGCGGCCAGCGCCGGTGCCACGCCGGCGGCGGTGTCCAGCAAGGACTGCGCCTCCACATCCAGGCCGACCCGGGCGGCGGTGTAACCGAGCAACGCGATCTGGTAGCCCTCCATCTCGCCCCGCACCGCCTCCTGCACGTCGGCCGGCAAGCCGGCCAGCGCAAGGTCGAACGGCAGCTTTTCCTCGCTCGCGCGGTCGGCGTGCGCGGCGTCGCCATCGAGCAGCAACAACGCTTCCTGCCGCCGCATCTTCTGCAGGGACAGCGCCAGCGACGGCCGCTGCAGGGCATCCACCCGCGCCTGCAGGCGGTCGGCGGCCTGCTGCAGCTGTGCGGCGAGGCCAGCTTCACCCCGGCCCATTTCATCGACGCGCTCGAACAGCGCGGCCACGCCCTGCGAGAATGCGTCGGCAGCCTCGGTCAGCACCTGCAGCGCCTTGCGCCGGCCGGCATCCATCGGTATCGCGCGCAGCGCCTGTAGATCGGCCTGCAGTGCCTTCTGCGTGGCCAGCAACTGGTTGCGGTCAGCATCGTCGAAACTGCGTGCATACTGGGTCTGCAGGCGGCGGGCTTCGGCCACACGCGTAGCCAGGCGGGCGGCCAGGTCGCTGCCATGCTGGTAGCTGGCCTGGTTGCGCGCGGCCTGGGCGCTGGCGTGGCCGGTCCAGGCGTAGACTGCGGCGATCGCGACCAGGCCCAGACCGCAGACCCACAGGGTCGCCTTGAGCTTGTTGGCCACGCTGAGCCGATGCGGCTGCAGCCACAGCAGCAGGCCGGGGGATGCTGAGCGCAACGCGGCAAGACGCGTGCGCAGGGACCGAAGGTGGGGAACGACGGCCGACATGACAGGCTCCAGGCGGAAGGACGCACCTGTATCGGCCGCATTCCACGCAACTTTAGGACGTTTTCTGATGCTACCCGGCAGGTGGCGGCAGGCGTGGCCTTTGTACCGGGCACAGGCGACGGGGGCATGACACCGGTGCTGCGCTTGACCTCAACCCCGGTTGGGGGCGCACAGTGGACCTCCCTCCCCCGGCCGGTGCCACCATGACGACGCTTGATGTCCCCCGCTACCTGCAACGCCTGCAGCTGGATGCACCGCCACCGCTGACCCTGGCGGGCCTGACCCTGCTGCAGCAGCGCCACAACGCGCTGCTGCCGTTCGAGACGCTCAGCTGCCTGCTGCGTGACGCGGTACCGATCGACCTGGACAGCGTGCAGCGCAAGCTGCTCGACCAGCGCCGGGGTGGCTACTGCTTCGAACTCAATGGCGGCCTGCTGGCCCTGCTGCAGGCACTCGGCTTCGATGCCCAGCCGCTGAGCGCGCGCGTGCTGCTGTCGGCACAGGATGGCGAGCTGACCGCACGGACCCATCTGCTGCTGCGGGTGCATGTGGAGGGCGAGGACTGGCTGGTCGATGCCGGCTTCGGCAGCCTGACCCCCACCGTGCCGCTGCGCCTGCACGACACTGCGCCGCAGCCCACGCCACACGAGCGCTACCTGCTGCAGCGGCTGCCCGGATCGGGCGACTTCGTGCTGTCGGCCGAATCCAACGGTGGTTGGCGCGCGATGTATCGCTTCGATCTGCACGCACCAGAGCCGATCGACAACGTGGTGGGCAACTGGTACGTGTGCACGCATCCGGATTCGAGCTTCCCCGGCCAGCTGCGCGCCTCACTGACCGGGCCGGACTGGCGCCGCACCATCGGCAGCGGCAACTACACCGAGTACCGCCCCGGGCAGGCACCGGACAAGCGCCCGCTGCATGACGTAGGCGATGTGCGCGAGGTGCTGCAGCAGCACTTCGGCGTGCAACTGCCGGATGATCCGCGGCTGGACCCGGCGATCAATGACTGGCTGCAGCGCTCGCGCGCCACAACACCGTAACGTCGAACTTGCTCGACGGAGGCGTCGGTAGCGCCGTCAACAGCAGTCGAGCAAGCTCGACGCTACAGAACGGCCCGGGCCTGCAGGGCAATGCGGTTGCCTTCGCTGTCACGGATCTCGGCTACGCGCCAGTCGCCTGCATCGGCCGGGCCGAAGCGCAGGTCGGCGCCAGCCTGCAGTGCACGGTCGAGGCTGGCCTCAAGATCATCGACACCGATATAGAGGCGCGCGCCCTGTTCGGAGGGCTGGTAGTCCGCCCCCTGCACCAGCGCCATGCTGGCACCCGTCGCGTCGTCCGAGTACGGCAGGTAGGCCATGTGGCAGTCATGCAGCAGGACCGGCTCGTCCACCACCACCTGCAGCCATTGCTGGTAGAACGCGATGGCACGGGCCAGGTCACGGGCGGGGATCTCGACATGCAGGATCGGGTTCACAGGCTCTCCTTGCGTGGCCCGGTCAGATGATGCGCAGGGTAATCGCCTTCAGTACCGCACGGGTACGGTCGCGGGTGCCGAGCTTGTCGAGAATGGCGGAAACGTAGTTCTTCACCGTGCCTTCGGCCAGGAACAGGCTGCGCGCGATCTCCTTGTTGCTGTAGCCGCCAGCCAGCAACCGCAGGATTGCCACTTCACGCTCACCGAAGGTGTCGGTCGGCGGCGCTTCATCGTGGAAGCGGTAGCGGGCGCGCACCGGCTCGGTGCTGACCGGCAGCAGCAGGGTCTCGCCGGCGGCAACGCGTTCAATCGCCTCGTGCAGATCAGCCGGGGCCGCGTCCTTGAGCAGGAATCCCTGCGCACCCGCTTCGCTTGCCCGCAGCAGCAGATCGCTCTCGTCGAAGGTGGTCAGCAGCAGCAGCGGGGTGGCGTCACCGCGGGCACGCAGCTGGCGCAGCGCTTCGATGCCATCCAGGCCCGGCATGCGGATGTCACTGAGCACCACGTCCACCGGCTGCGTGAGCAGCGCATCCAGCAGTGCCTGACCGTCTTCGGCCTCCAGCACCACCGCCACCCCCAGCCCCTGCAGCAGTGCGCGCAGGCCGGCGCGGACCAGCGCCTGGTCGTCGGCCAGGGCAACGCGGATCGCGGTGCCGCTCATGCCGGCAACCATGCGGTCAGGTGCATGCCGCCCTGTGCGGTGCGCGCCAGTTCCAGCTGGCCGCGCACCGCAGCCAGGCGCTCGCGCATGCCGGCGATGCCATTGCCCTCGCGGATGCGCTCGCTGCGCTGGCCGTCATCACGGATATCGATACGCAACCGGGAATCCTCTTCGTTGATCGTCAGCCATACGGTATCTGCGTTGCCATGCCGGGCGGCATTGGTCAGCGCTTCCTGCACCAGCCGCAGCACAGTCTCGGCCGTCAGTGGGTCGGTCACGCGCACGCCCTCGCCGATTCGCAGTTGCAGCTTCGGCCGCGGGAACGGCGCGGCCAGCGCGTGCAGCGCGGTACCCAGGTCGAGGCCGCGATCATCGCGCATCGATTGCACGACCTGGCGGATATCGCCCAGCAGCTCGCCCGACAACTGCTCGGCCAGCACCAGGCCTTCGCGCCCGGCCAGTACCGGATCAGCCGCCAGCGCGCGCAGGTTCAACCGCATCGCGGTGAGCTTGTGGCCCGCCACATCGTGCAGCTCGCGTGCCAGGCGCAGGCGCTCGGCATCGCGTGCACTGTCGGCCAGCAGCGCACGCGTGGCCAGAAGGTCCGCATTGACGCGGGCCAGGTCATCGCGGGCCAGTGCCGTGCTGCGTGCATAGTGCGCGGTCAGCGCGGCAAATGCCTGGAAGCCGCCGTACAGCAGCACCACCAGCAGCGGCTGGGTGAAGCCACTGTGGCGCAGCACGGCGTACAGGGCGAGGTTGGCCAGCAGCGCAATGCTCAACACGTAGCGCGACGGCCAGTGTTCGGCCAGCTGTGCGACCAGCACCACCAGCAGCACGGGTGCGGTCCCGGTACGCGGCTGCAGCGCGGCCAGGGCAACGGCCAGCAGCGCCTGCAGGATCGCGGCGACCGCGCGCACCCGGGTCGGCATCGCTGCCCATCCATGCAGCACGAACAGCAGCAGGAACGCGCCGAGCAGCAGCAGGCTGAGGTGGCCGCGGGGGCCCTGCACCGAAAACGAGAGGCCCACCACCAGCACCGTGACCAGGCCGGCAAGGCTGAGGGGACGCAACAGATGGCGGCGCAGGCTGGGCATGGCCAGATGCTGACGGCCGCGCCCGCCCTCGGCAATGGGTCCGGCGCAGAAAGTGACTTCTGGCACGTCGAATCGATGACCACTGGCCCTGAACCCGCTACCGGCCTCCGCGCAGACTGGCCCCACACCCCAGCACCCCTCACTTCCGGAGCCACTGCCATGATCCGTACCGCCCTGCTCAGCACCGCCCTGACCGCCCTGGCCCTGGCCGGTGGCGCCCACGCTGCCGATCTGGCCGTGACCGTACACGATGTCCGCGTACAGACCGGCACGTTGCGCGTCGCCCTGGTCGACAACGCCACCGCCTGGGACGGCAAGGCCGCGCCGGTGCAGGCGCAGCAGGCCAGGCCCAGCGGCGACAGTGCCCGCTTCGTGTTCAAGAACGTGCCGGCCGGCAGCTACGCGGTGCTGCTCACCCACGACGAGAATGACAACGGCAAACTCGATACCAACCTGGTCGGCATGCCGGTGGAAGGCTATGGCTTCAGCAACAACCCGCAGGTGATGCGCAAGCCGACCTTCGACGAAGCGCGCGTTGACGTGCCGGCCGCCGGTGCCGCCATCGACATCACCCTGCGCTGATTCCTGCATCCAGACCCGAGGCCATCATGGACCGTCGCCGCTTCCTTCGTACCCTGCTCAGCAGCAGTGCCTGCCTGGCGCTTGGCGCCACCGCCCTGCGCAGCGCACCCGCCTTCGCCGGCGATCCCGCGCACTTCGCGCAGGGCCTGCAGGAGCACCCGTGGCTGCTCGGCTGGCGCAGCGTCAGCAGCGAAAGTCTCGGCCCGGCCACCGTGCAGCTGCAGGGCCGGCTGCCGGCCGGGCTGGCCGGTACGCTGTACCGCAATGGCCCGGCCTGGACCGAGCGCGATGGCTTCCGCTATGACCACTGGTTCGACGGTGACGGCATGGTGCATGGTTGGCGCTTCAACGGCGATGGCAGCCTGACCCATCACGGGCGCATGGTGGCCACGCCGAAGTTCAGCCGTGAGCAGAAGGCCGGCCGTTTCCAGTACCCCGCTGCGGGCACCAGCGTCCCCGGTGCACTGGCGGTGCGCAACAACGACGATGCCAACGTCGCCAACACCTCGGTGACGATGATCAACGGCCGCCTGTTCGCGCTGTGCGAATCCGGCTCGGCGTTCGAGGTGGACCCCGATTCGCTGCAGACCCTTGGCCCGGTCACCTGGCGCCCGGACCTGGCCGCGCTGCCGTTCTCCGCCCATCCCCTGCCCGACCGCGATGGCAGCGTGTGGAACTTCGGCTCGATCAGCCTGATGGGGGGCCACGGCCTGCTGGTCTGGCACATCGGCAAGGACGGCCAGCTGCGCAGCGCCAACGTGATTGAAACGCCCGAGCATGGCTACCTGCATGCCTTCGCCATGACCGAACAGCATCTCGTTTTCGTGCTGATGCCATTCGACTTCACCGGCACCGGTGGCAGCTTCTTCGAGCGCATGCAGTTCGCACCGCAGCGCGCGGCGCGCATCGCGGTGGTCGCCAAGGATGCACCGGACAAGGCGCAATGGTTCGAGGCGCCGTTCGCGGCGATCTACCACTTCGGCGATGCCTTCACCCGCGATGGGAGCATCGTACTGCGCGCAGTGCGCCATGACGACATCAACGAGGCTCGCTCACCGATGAAGGAAGCGATGGCCGGCGACGGTGCCCATGCGGCCAACAGTGGCGCCAGCCTGGTCGAGCTGCACCTGGACCTGCGCCGTGGCCAGGCGCGCTGGGAATCACTGGGCATCAGCGCGGTGGAGTTTCCGCTGTTTGATCCGCGCTCGGCCAACACCCGTGGTGCGCGGCTTTACGCGCCCACCATCGATGGTCCGGCCAACGCGCCCTACTTCAACGCCGTGGCCGCCTTCGATATTGAACGCGGGCGGCGCCAGTTGTGGCACTACGGGCCGGACATCATGGCTGAGGAACACGTATTCGTGCCGCGCCCCGGCAGCCGCAACGCCGACGACGGCTGGCTGATCGGTACGCTGCTCGATCCGTTGAACAAGCGCAGTGGCCTGGCAGTACTCGATGCACGCCACCTGGACGATGGCCCCATCGCACAGGCCTGGCTGCCCTATGCAGTGCCGCTGGGCTTCCATGGCACGTTCGCCGCACGCGGCTGAGTGCACGCCGCGCGGACACCGACGCTGGCATGCTGGGGTTCGCCTTCCTGCGGAGCCCGGCATGTCCTTGACAGACCATCGAAACGCGCTGGCACCGCAGGGATACCTGCGCGTGGCGATCAACCTGGGCAATCCAGTGCTGGCACAGGGAGACGCGCGTTCGCCGCGTGGCCCCTCGCTGGAACTGGCCACCGCATTGGCGCAACGGATGGGGGTGCAGGCCCGCTTCACCTGTCACGATGCGGCAGCCTCGGTGGTTGCTGCGGCTGCCGAAGACGCTTGGGATCTGGCCTTCCTGGCGATCGATCCGGCGCGGGCGGACCGCATCGCCTCCAGCGCGCCGTACGTGGAAATCGAAGGCACCTACCTGGTGCGTGAGGACAGCCCGGCGCAGCAGGTGGCCGACCTCGACCGCGACGGCCTGCGCATCGCGGTCGGCCAGGGCGCGGCCTACGACCTGTTCCTCAGCCGCGAGCTGCGCCACGCCACGATCGAACGCGCCGACACCTCTGCGGCCGCCATTGACCTGTTCGAGCAACAGCAACTGGATGCCGCCGCCGGTGTACGCCAGCCGCTGGTGGCCTGGGCGCAGTTGCATCCCGGCCACCGCGTGCTGGCCGATCGATTCACCGTGATCCAGCAGGCGGTGGCTGCGCCGGCCTCGCGCCCGGCCGATGCGTTGCAGGCACTGTTCGAGGAAGTGCAGGCGATCAAGGCAGGCCCGCTGCTGGGCGAGGCCTTCGCCCGGGCCGGACAGGCGGTCACGCTGGTGCGGTGAATGCAGAGTCGAGCTTGCTCGACTGCCTGTGCGCGAAGACAGTCGAGCAAGCTCGACGTTACAGATGTGCGTCTGCCATGTGCCGCACGTGTTCGGCGGCCTGCGCGTGCAGCCAGTCGCGGAAGGCGAGGAAGCCGCGATGGCGGGCCGAGCGTTGCGGGTACACCAGCCAATGCGGCCACGCCGTCTTCAGGCGCTGGCTGGACAGCGCGACCAGCTGGCCGGATTCCAGCAGCAGGCGCGCCCGCGTCACCCGTCCCAGCGCCACGCCCACCCCGTCCAGCGCCGCACGGTGGTGGGCCTCCGAATCATCCAGCACCGCCACGAAGCGCAGCGGTGGGCTCTGCCCGCTCAACGCGAACCACGCGCCCCACGCGCCGTCGGGATCACCGAGCAGCGGCCACTGGGTCAGCGGCACGCGGTCGATGCCGCCCATGCGCTCGATCAGCGCCGGGCTGGCCATCGGCAGCAGCCACTCGTCGAACAGCGGTTCCACCACCAGCCCCGGCCAGTGCCCGGTGCCCAGCCGCAGCGCGGCGTCGAACTGCCGCTGCCGCTCGAAATCGACCAGCCGTTCACTCGACTGCAAATTGATCTCGATCTGCGGGTGCGCAGCCACGAAGTGGCCCAGGCGTGGCACCAGCCACGCCGACGCCATCGATGGCACCGCGCTGATCGTCAGCACGTGCTCGGCGCGCGCCGCATAGGGCTGGAAGGCCTCGTTGATCGCGTCCAGATGCGGGCCGACCTGCTCCAGCAGGCGCTGCCCTTCCAGCGTGAGGGTGACGCCACGCGGCTGCCGGACCAGCAGCGGCTGGCCGAGGCGCTCTTCCAGCTGGCGCATCTGATGGCTGAGTGCGCTGACGGTCAGGTTCATCGACGCCGCCGCACGCGACAGGTTGCCGAGCCGGGCGGCAGCCACGAAACCCTGCAGGGCATGGAGGGGCGGACGGGACATCAGGCTTGAATTCGTCTCAAGGCGTGCTTGCGGAAATGTCGCTTTTTGCGCGCCCATGCTGCCCGTATCGTGCAATCCACTCAAGTGGAGGCACGCTCATGAACATCTTCAGCGGCTTGTTGTTCCTGCACGGCCATGTGGCCAGCGCCGAGCTGGCCCGGCAGCTGGCCAGCCCGGTCCCGCCGCCCAGCAGCACTCCCGGTAATGCCGGCCGCTGGCCGGCAACCCCGCCAACCGGGCAGCCCGCAGCTGCCGGTCGCTGCCCGGCACGCCCCTAACGCTGCAACGCCTCCTGCACCGCCGCCGCCACGTCGGTGTTGTCGATGTAGCGGCCGTCGTTCCAGCCCACGTGCTGGCGATAGCCGGCATCGACGCCACGCACGCGCTTTGCAAGCAGCTCCGCGCCCGCGCCCTTGGCCCACAGCGGCACCAGCGCATTGGAGTGGTTGCCGGTCGGGCGGAAGCTCATCCCCGGCAGGCGTCCGCGGCCGTTGTTGCGCACCGGCTGGAAGGCGACGTTCTGTGCATCGGGGCCCATCGGCATGCTGTTGTCGTGGTCGGTGGTGACGATCAGCAGGTTGCGCTCCCAACCGCCGTTGCGCTCGATCCAGTCCACCACTGCCGCCACCGCGTCGTTGAACTCCACGGTTTCCTCGATCAAACGGCCGTACTGCGGCTGGTCGCTGCACGCGCCGTAGTGCCATTCGGTGCCGCAGGCGCTGGTATGCGCGGCCCAGTCGGTGGCGCCGCCTTCCACCATCAGGAACAGGCCCTGAGGCGAGCGTTGCTGCAGGAACCACAGCGCACCGCGGGTCATGGTCGCAAGATTCGGCACGCTGTCGATCTTCCTTACGCCAGAGGGCGTGGCCACATCCTTGCCCAGCACCTGCAGCTGGCGTGCCTGCTGCAGCGTGTTGGCCACGCGTGGCACGCCGATCAGCGGGCGGTCGGCCGGCAGCCGTCCCTGCGCCAGCGCGGCGAATTCCTCCTTGCCGCGGATCAGGCGCCACGGCCCCGACGGGTTGCCGCCAATGGTGCGGCCCGCTTCCAGCTGCTGCCAATCCTGCTGCGACACCCACTCCCACGGGTTCGCGCAGCCTTCGGCCTTTGCTGCATCCGAGGCCTGCCCACAGGCCACGCCATCAACGCTGTAGCCGGGGCCACCGGTGCCCATCACCAGGTCCATGTGGCCCTGTGCCAGCATCTGGTGGGCGATGGCGTGGTAGTTGTTGCGCGATGCGTTCTGCGCTGCGAACGCCGCCGGCGTGGCATGCGCGAACGGCACCGAGGTGACCACGCCGGTGGCCATGCCCAGGCGCTTGGCGCGCAGCGTGTTGAACTCGACCGGGTTGCCGTCGTTGTTGTAGTTGATGGCGTTGTTATAGGTCTTGATGCCCGAGGACAACGCCGTGCCCGCGGCCGCACTGTCGGTCGCCACCGCCGCCAGGTACTGGTAGCCCACGAACGGCAGGTCCGGCGCGGGCACCGGTTCGGTATCCCAGGCCTTGCCCGCGTCGTAGCCAAGGGCCTGCGCGTTGTCGCGGGTCGGCTGGCTGCTGGAATTCAACGGGAAGGTGGTCACCGCCAGGCGCTGCGGGAAATCCGCATAGGGGGCACCTTCGCGGCTGCCGTACTGCCAGTAGGCGGCGGCATCCCAGGTGCCCCAACCGGCGCCGTCGTTGATCATCACGATCACGTTGTGCGGGCGCGCTTCAGCGGAAGGTACAGCCTCGGCGCGCAGGTTGGGCTGGCAGCCCCCGAGCGCCGCCAGCGCAATCAGCAACGAGGTAGAGAGCCAGCGGCGTGGCGTGCATGCAGTCATCGGATATCCCGTCGGGCCAACGGCGGCCCACAATGACGATACGTTATATCGTTTCAATGTTGCAGCTTCATGCAGCCGCCGCGCACTATCCTGCGGCTCTCCATTGCCACCGCCTCCTCCATGTCCCTCCCCGTTCCAGCGCGCGCGCCGCTGTCCTCGATCACCCTGGATGCGGCCACCTTCGCGGTGATCCACCAGCACAACGCAGAAACCGCGCGGCAACCGGCATCACTGACCAAGTTGATGACCGCCTACGCCGCGTACGCATGCGTCGAAGAACGCGGGCGCGCATGGGATGAAGCGGTCACCATTGCCAGCGACGATGTGCATGCGGTGGCCGATGACGAAACGCGCATGGGGCTGGTGCCTGGCGAAACAATTACTCTGGCACGCCTGCTGGAAGGCTTGATGATCGTCTCCGGCAATGACGCCGCGTTGGCGATCGCGCGCCACCTGGACGGATCGCAGACCGCATTCCTCGATCGCATGAACCGGCATGCGCGCCAGCTTGGCCTGCGCAGTACCTGGTTCGCCAGCGTCTCCGGCATCACCACCCCGCACCATGCCTCCAGCGCGCGCGACATGGCAGTGCTGGCCGCCTGCCTGCTGAACGATCATCCGCAGATTCTGGCGATCACCGCACAGCGCGCGTTCGCGCATGGCCGCTTCAGCCGCAACAACCAGAACACCCTGCTTGGCGAGCACGGCGTGGATGGATTGAAGACCGGCTACACCCGGGCCGCAGGCTTCTGCCTGGCCGCCACCGCGTGCCGCACGGTGCCCGGCCGGGCGCAGCCGGTGCGGCTGATTACCGTGGTGCTGGGTTCTGAAAGCCGCGACGCGCGCGACGCGCTGGTGCGCGATCAGTTGTCGGCAGGGTTCGCCGCACTAGCCGGCACGCCTGCCCACGCCTGAGCTGCCATGCGGCTCAGCGCCGCTTGACCGTCGCCACGATCACGCGCTGCAGCTCGGCCTCGGCGTCGGCCGTGTCCAGTGCGCCGGCAGCCACGGCTTCCGACAGCGCTTCAGCCGCGCCCAGGATCGCCCAGCGCCCCGCCAAGGGCACGGCCCCCTCGGCGGCGAACGGGCCCAGCCAGACCTGGCAGTTGTCGATGAAGTCCTGCTGGTAGCGCCGACGCACCTCGTGCAGTTCCGGCGCGCCGACCAGCGCGGCGAGGATGCCCTGCACTTCACTGCCCTGGCTGAGAATGCAGTCGATGTAGCCGGAGGCGATGGCCGCCGCACGATCGGCCAGCTGCGCCCTGGCGCGGCCGATGCGCTCGTGGAAGACCACGGTCTGCCGGCCGTCATAGTCATCGTAGAGCGCCGCCAGCAGTCCATTGCGGGTCACGAAGTGATCGTAGGCCACCGGCTTGGTCACGCCCGCCGCCTCGGCCAGGCGTCCCAGCGTCAGAGCATCGGTGCCTTCCTCGCCGACCAGCGCCCAGGCCACGTCCAACAACTGGCGGGCGCGCTGCTCGCGGGTCAGTCGGCGGCGTGTCGGAGCGGGCGTGGCAGGCATCGGCAGGGCACGGCGGTCAGCGCATCGGAGTACCGATTTTACGGCCGATCTCTCCTGCTGACTGCAGATGCGCCCAGGCCGCGCCGGAATCGGCGTCCAGCAGCAGTTCGGACGACAGCACGCGCGCACCGCAGTAATCGAAGATGCCCATGTCGATCTGGGTCTTCATCGCTGCCCCGTAGCCGCGCCGCTCGATCATCTCCGCGCCCGCGCCGCCCACCCCGACCAGGTGCACGTGCAGCCGTTGCAGCTTTTTCTGCACCTTGCCGTCGGCGCCCTCCTGGTAGGCCCAGCCCTGGGTGAACACACGGTCGATCCAGCCCTTCAGCAGCGCCGGGAACGACCACCAGTACAGCGGGTAGACCAGTACCAGCGTGTCGGCCGCATCCAGCCGCGCCTGCTCGGCGGCGACATCGGCCGGTACAGCGCCCGTGCCGCGGAACAGCGCCTGGTCCTGCAGGCTGAAGCGCGGGTCGAAGCCCTCGGCCATCAGATCGGCGTAGGCCACGCTGTTGCCGGCATCGGCCGCGCCGATGGCCTCGCCGATGCGCCGGGCGATGGCATGGGTCAACGAGGAAGGATCAGGATGGGCGATGACAATGAGGCTGTGCATGGGGCGATCTCTGGAATTCACTAGCTACCAATAGTAAGTAATGAATGGCCTCGCACCAGCCCCATTGATGGGACGCTGTTTCCGCATCGCCCGTATAGTCCAGTGGTTCCCTGCACGACGCCCGCACATGCGCCGATACCTGCTGCTGCCGATACTGACCCTGCTGCTGTTGTTGCTGCTGCCCTCTGCCTTCGCCGGTGAACTCAGCCCCAGTGACGCGAAGGCACTGCGCGAAGATGTGCGCGCGATGATGGCCGCTTACGCCCGTGGCGATGCGGAATTCCTCATTGAACGCACCCATCCCAGCCTCAAGCGGCTGGCCGGTGGCGATGCGGCGTTCCGGGCGATCACCCGCGATGCATTGAAGAAGCTGCGCAGCACCGGCGTGGTGGTCATCAGCGAAGAGGTGGGCGTACCGACCCGGACCTATGCGGCCGGAGAGGAAGAAGTCTGCTTCGTGCCGCGCCAGTCGCTGGTGCGGGTGCGCGAAACGCCGATGCGCAGCACCACGTTCATGGTGGCCGTGCGCCGCGTCGGCAGTGCGGACTGGACCTATCTGGATGGGTCCGGCCTGCAGGGCAATCCCGCGCTGCTGCGACAACTGCTGCCCGCCCTGGAGCCCGGGGTGACTCTGCCCAAGCGGGACATTGAGGCGCTGTAGCCGGCGGCGCATCCCTCCACGCGGGGCCTGGAGCTACTGGAACAGTGCGTTCAACGCCGCGCCCGAGGCCGCCTGCTGCAGGCCATCGAAGCGGCCGTCCTGCACGATTGGTTGAGTGGCCTGCATCAAGCCACCCCACGCCGCGCGGGCCAGCGCGCCACCGAGGCTGACCCGGCGCACGCCGAGTGCGGCGATGTCCTGCAGGCGCATGGGCGTCGGCCCACCCACCAGCAGGTTCACCGGCTTCGATCCTGCCGCGGCCACCACCGCGCTGATCTGCTCAGGCGTGCTGATGCCCGGCGCGTACAGCACGTCGGCACCGGCCTCGGCATAGGCGCGCAGGCGCTGCAAGGTGTCCTGCAGGTCCGGCACCCCCACGAAGAAGTTCTCGGCGCGGCCCACCAGCAGCACATCACCGCCAGCATGGTCGATTGCCGCGCGGGCCGCACGCAGCCGCTCGACCGCCTGCCCGATCGGGCGCAGCGGTGCATCGGCCACACCGCTGGCATCCTCGATCGAGAGGCCGGCCACACCGGTATCGATGGCGGCGGCCACCGCCTCTTCCACCTCCTTCGGCGTGGCACCGAAGCCATCGCCGAAGTCGGCGTTCACCGGCAGTGGCGTCGCCCCCACCATCAGGCGCAGATGCGCCAGCGTGGCCTGCAGCGAAACCGCGCCATCCGGCCGACCCTCACTCCAGGCACAGCCGGCACTGGTGGTCGCCAGCGCCTGGAACCCCTGCCGCTGCAGGTAGCGCGCACTGCCCACGTCCCACGGATTGGGCAGCACGAAACACCCCTGCGCATGCAGCTGGCGGAAGGCCGCGCGCCTGCGCGGGATGTCGGCGTCGATCGAGGTCATGACGGGCTCCAGAGCGGTACAGCCGCACCCTAGCCCGGCCATCGCCCGCGCTCAATGGCGACGCGCATGCTGGCGCATGAGGTGATGCTGCCTGCTTATTGGACGCGGCGGATGGCAGTGCCCGAGCGTGCATGGCTGCCCCTTCATCCTGACACGGAGCCGCTCATGCATCCCGACCCGGATTCCCCCGCTGGCCCCCGCATCGACGCGGGCGACGATGACGCGCAGTGGGCCGACCTGCTGTCGCCCACCCGCCGGCGCCTGATCGCGTCGGCCGGATTGGCCGCCGGCGGCCTGGCCAGCACGTCCACCGGTGCTGCAGCCCCACGTGGCGACCTTGCCGTGAACACCACTGAGCCCGGGCAGCCCGGCTTCCGCGCCATCGTCCCGCCGCCGGCGAAGGGCAGCAGTCCGTGGGGCCAGGCCACCGCCCGCGAACCCACCCCGCGCCCGGCCAGCGTGCGCCCCGGCGAGGCCACGCTGCCCGCCACCCCACGCGCGTACACCGACATCAAGAGCTATCACGCGCACATCTACTTTGATGAGGACAGCTTCGCCAAGGCAGCCCTGCTGCGGCGCTGGGCCGCCGAACGCTTCCCGGTGGAGCTGGGCAACTGGAACCTGGAGCCGCGCGGGCCGCACGTCACGCCTTCGTTCTACTTCGGCTTCACCAACGACCTGCTGCCGGTACTGGTGCCCTGGCTGCAGCTCAACAGCCTGGGCCTGACCATCCTGATCCACCCCAATACCGGCGACGGCCGCGCCGACCATCTGCATTACGCGCTGTGGGTGAACCGCGCGCAGCCGGTGAATGCCTACAACTGGCCAGCACCGAAGCCCGGCGAGCGGGAGCCATTGGAGGAAGTCTTCCCGAACGTGGTGCCGACGGTACCGCTGGAGACCTGAGCGGGTGCGTGGCGGGGGCGGTGGGTGGCGTGCAGCGCACCTTGGGCTGCCCCTCGGTGGGTGCGTAGCTTGCTGCGCACCGAACTTCCTTCATCCACGCATGGCGTGGATCTACCGCATCACGGCCCATTGCCGCATCGGTCAGCGCCCGGCCTTGTCGTCATCGTCGGCCTACGTGCTTGTATCCCCGGAGGCCGGGCGTTCAGCGCGCCTTGATCCGGCTCCCGCCATACGGCCGCAAGCACTCCGGCGAATTTCAAACAATCGATTGAAACACGGCAAACTTCGCCGAACTGGACAGCATCCGCCGCTTCCGCCAGACTGCCGCCCTTTCCCGTCTTCCGGATCCCATGGCGAAGCTGCTGGTCCTGCACGGCCCCAACCTCAACCTGCTCGGCACCCGCGAGCCGGAGGTCTACGGCCACACCACGCTGGCCGACATCGACCAGGCGCTGGCCGCGCAGGCGTCCGCCGCCGGGCACGCCGTGGAAAGCCTGCAGTCCAATGCCGAGTACGTACTGGTGGACCGCGTGCAGGCCGCGCGCAACGACGGAACCGCTTTCATCCTGATCAACCCGGCCGCCTTCACCCACACCTCGGTCGCCCTGCGCGATGCGCTGGCGGCGGTGGCGGTGCCGTTCATCGAGATCCACCTGTCCAACCCGCATACCCGCGAACCGTTCCGCCAGCACAGCTACTTCAGTGACAAGGCGGTGGGCGTGGTGTGTGGCTTCGGTGCCGACAGCTACCGCTACGCGATGGACGCGGCGCTGGCACGCGTGCAGGCGGCGGGCGCGTGATGATGCTGGCGCGCGTGCTTGCCAGCCTCGCGCTGTGCGCCGGCCTGTGCGGCGTTGCCCATGCGGGCGACCGCAGTGCCGAAGGCATCGACTGCGCGCATCCCACCACCACGATGGAGAGCGACCTGTGCGCTTCGGACGTGGCCGCTGCTGCCGACGCCGAACTCAATGCCGTCTACGCCCTGGCGCGCCAACAGCTGCGCACGCCGGCCAAAGGCGGCGGTTGCAGCTACTGCGGCGATGCCGAGCAGCAGCTGGTGCTGGCCCAACGCGCCTGGATGCAGCTGCGCGACCATGACTGCAACGCGGTCTATGCCCTCAATTCCGATGGTACGGCACGCAACGGCGCACAGATGCGCTGCCTGATCACGCTCGCGCGCGACCGTACGCGGCAGCTGCGCGAGTTCTACGAACTGCTTTGACCCGAGCGCGACGCGCTCCCCACCACACTGACATCACGAGCAAAGAGGCCACCATGGATCTCCGCAAAATCAAGAAGCTGATCGACCTGCTGGAAGAGTCGAACCTGGCTGAAATCGAAATCAAGGAAGGCGAAGAGTCGGTGCGCCTGTCGCGTGCCCCGGTCGCCGGCTATGCCGCACCGATGCCGGCACCGGTGTATGCCGCCCCGGCTGCCCCGGCCGCGCAGGCGATGCCGATGCAGTCGCCGACCGAAGCCTCCACCGGCGGCACCGCCAAGCCGGGCCCGGCGCTGCCGGAAGGCCACGTGCTGCGCTCGCCGATGGTCGGCACCTTCTACGCCTCGTCCGCTCCGGACAAGCCGGCCTTCGTCAGCGTTGGCCAGCAGGTCAAGGAAGGCGAGACCCTGGCGATCATCGAAGCGATGAAGATGTTCAACCCGATCGAAGCCGACAAGTCCGGCACCATCGTCGCCATCCTCGGCGAGAACGGCCAGCCGGTGGAGTTCGACCAGCCGCTGTTCGTGATCGGCTAAGGGGCGGACGCCATGCTCGACAAAGTCGTCATCGCCAACCGAGGGGAAATCGCGCTGCGCATCCTGCGCGCGTGCCATACCCTCGGCATCCGCACGGTGGCCGTGCATTCCACGGTCGACCGCAACCTCAAGCACGTGGCCATGGCCGACGAGTCGGTCTGCATCGGCCCGGCGCCGTCGCCGCAGAGCTACCTCAACATCCCGGCGCTGATCGCCGCCGCTGAAGTCACCGACGCGCAGGCCATCCACCCGGGCTACGGCTTCCTGTCGGAGAACGCCGACTTCGCCGAGCGCGTGGAAGAGTCCGGCTTCATCTTCATCGGCCCCAAGGCCGACACCATCCGCATGATGGGCGACAAGGTCGAAGCCATCCGCGCGATGAAGTCGGCCGGCGTGCCGTGCGTGCCCGGCTCGGGCGGCCCGCTGGGCGAAGACATCGTCGCCAACACCAAGATCGCCCGTGAGATCGGCTACCCGGTCATCATCAAGGCGGCCGGCGGTGGCGGTGGCCGTGGCATGCGCGTGGTGCACGCCGAAGCCTCGCTGAAGACCTCCATCGAAACCACCAAGAGCGAGGCCAAGGCCGCGTTCGGCAATGGCGAGGTCTACATGGAGAAGTTCCTGGAGAATCCGCGCCACGTGGAGATCCAGGTGCTGGCCGACGGCCAGGGCAACGCCATCCACCTGGGTGAGCGCGACTGCTCGATGCAGCGCCGCCACCAGAAGGTGGTGGAAGAAGCGCCGGCACCGGGCATCAGCGCCGAACAGCGCGAGCAGATCGGCAAGGTGTGTACCGAAGCCTGCGTGCGCATCGGCTACCGCGGCGCCGGCACGTTCGAGTTCCTGTACGAGGACGGCCGCTTCTACTTCATCGAAATGAACACCCGCATCCAGGTGGAGCATCCGGTCACCGAAATGGTCACCGGCATCGACCTGGTGGCTGAGCAGCTGAAGATCGCCGCCGGCCAGAAGCTGTCGATCAAGCAGAGCGACGTGGTGCTGACCGGGCATGCCATCGAGTGCCGCATCAACGCCGAAGACGCCGAAACCTTCGTGCCGAGCCCGGGCACCATCACCGGCTTCCATCCGCCGGGCGGCCCTGGCGTGCGCGTGGACACCCACATCTACAGTGGCTACCGCGTGCCGTCGAACTACGACTCGATGATCGGCAAATTGATCGTGCACGGCCCGGACCGCGAAACCGCCATCGCCCGCATGCGGGTGGCGCTGAGCGAGATGGTGGTCGACGGCATCAAGACCAACATCGCCCTGCAGCAGCGGATCATGCGTGACAAGGGCTTCCAGGCCGGTGGCCAGAACATCCATTACCTGGAAAAGCGCTTGGCCGAGCGCAAGAACAAGCCGATTGCACTGACCTGATCGGCAGCCGGCGCTGGACATGAAAAGGGCGGGGATATCGCCGCCCTTCTTTATTGCCTGTAGAGCCGGCCCCCACGCTCGGCCCTACAGCAACAGGTTCAGCGCTTGTCGGCCACTTCGGCCGGAATCTGCGAATTGGCCAGGGGGCGGACACCGTTGGGCGAGCTCGGGTCGATGATCACCATGGTCTCGGTGGAACCGTCCGGCCACACCACCTGGAAGGTGCTGCCGGCTGGCAGCGATGCGAACGGCATGCCGCTCTGCGCGCGGTAGACCGCCGCAACCTGGCTGGCGCCCACGCGGCGCACCTCTTCCTGCGCCTTCACCGTGGTCAGTTCCACTTTCGACAGATGCCGGTAGCGATCTTCGTAGGTGTCGATCATCAACAGCCCGACCGCACCGGCCGAATAGGCCACAAACAGCGCGACCCAGAACCAGAACTTGGCCCCATGCAGGAATCGACGGTAGTTCATTGCCCGTCCCTCTTTCCAACCAATCGCTTGATCCACTGCTTCATTTTCCCCGCACCTTGCCGCGACACCGCAGCGTCATACACGAAATCTCGGAAATCCTGCGTCCCATCCTGCGAACAGATCCCTCCGTTCGCACAAAAACCGTTGACAAGCACACTGTCGGCACCACACGGTAGACCGAGTTCGCAGGCCGCAAGCCGCCATGCGAGTTCGCTCAGCTGCTCGCCGGCCACCAGGCCATCGAACGCACGATCGCCCGCCGCACGCAGGCCCATGCCCGGCGCGATGGCCATGAAGGCCTCCGGATCGCGCGACGTGCGCACCCGCTCGACCAGGTCACGGCGGTACTCGGGGCTGTCGTGCAGCGGCTCGCCTTCGGCGAACAACGAGGCCTCCGCCGCCAGGTTGCCCTGCGCAGCCGCCTTGCGGCGTTCGGCCAGCACCAGCGCGGCGCCCAGCTTGTCGCCGGGCACGAAACCGCCACAGCGCTGCGCCACCCGCTCACGTGCCTGTACCATCGCCGGCGCGGCGGTCAGGCCCAGTCCGGCCAGCACGTTGTTGTCCAGCCGGTAGCCACCCGGATCGATGGCGTACTGGGCGCAATAGTCGTAGACGCGGCTGAGCATCCAGCGCGCCTCGTGGTTGCCTTCGTCGGCCTGCACGCGCAGCCGCTGTGCGTAGGCATACAGGTCGGTCGCATCCTCGATGTCGGCGCGCAGATCCAACGGCAGACCCGAAGGCAGTGCGTTGCCACGCTCGAAGGACGCCAGGCGGCGCGCCAACGCCTCCGGCATGACCGGCAGCGAAGCGCTGCTGTCGCTGGGCGCCACCGCCGACGGCAGCTCCACCGACGGCACCGGCACCGCGGGAATATGGCCGCTGGCCCGATACCCGGCCACGCCCAGCACGGCCACCGCCGGCAGCACGAGCATCCAGGTTTTCAGGGTCGGAGCGAAGGCCATTGGCAGCGGTCGAGCTTAACGGCACACAGGAAAGCACCCATTTTAGCAAGGCCCGACGGGCCTGTCTGAACCGGCTTCGTTCATATCCGGGCGGCATCTCATGCAATACGGAGACGCCCCAATGGTCTAGCATGGCCCCCTTTCCCGCGATTGCCCCCACTGCCATGCCGTTCCTGGAACTGACCCTGCGCTGCACCGAAGCCACCCAGCCCCGCTATGAAAACGCGCTGGAGGACGTCGGCGCCCTGGCCGTCACCCTGCTCGACGCTGAGGCCGATACCAGCAACGAACAGGCCATCCTTGAGCCGGGCGTGGGCGAGACCCCGCTGTGGGACACCCTGGTGCTGAGCGCGCTGTTCCCCGCCGACAGCAACGCGCTGTTGCTGCTGGCCGCGCTGGAAGCCTTCGATCCGGAGCTGGACTGGAGTGGCGGCAGCTTCCGTGCGGTCGAGGACGAAGACTGGGAACGCGCCTGGCTGGACCAGTTCCAGCCGATGGATTTCGGCAGCCGGACCTGGATCGTGCCGTGGAACCATGAGCTGCCCGAAGCGGCCCAGGCCGCCGATGCGGCCGTGGTCCGGCTCGACCCGGGCCTCGCATTCGGTTCGGGCACCCACCCGACCACCGCCCTGTGCCTGCGCTGGCTGGACCAGCTGGCGGTGGACGGCCTGCTGCAGGGCCAGCGCGTGCTCGACTTCGGTTGCGGCTCGGGCATCCTGGCACTGGCCGCATTGAAGCTCGGTGCCACTGAAGCCATCGGCGTGGACAACGATCCGCAGGCCCTGGTCGCCACCGCCGACAACGCCGAACGCAACGGCGAACAGGGCCGCATGCATGTCTACCTGCCCCAGGACGAGCCGGTCGCGACCTATCCGATCGTGGTCGCCAACATCCTCGCCTCGGCGCTGGATGCACTGGCCGAACTGCTGGCCGCGCGTGTCACCGCCGGTGGCCGCATCGCCCTGTCCGGCATCCTGCACGGCCAGGAAGGTGAACTGCTGCAGCGCTATGCCGTGTGGTTCGACGAGCTGCAGGCCACCCAGGATGGCGACTGGATGCGCATCACTGGCGTGCGTCGCGCCTGATCATGGTTGAATGAGCGCTGGATCCGAGCCCGCATCCTGAGCATGTCCGAGCCGAACCCGCCCCGCCGTCCACTGGCCACCTTCCTGCGCACCGCGCCGGAGGGTACGCCTGCGTCAGCATCCGAGGTGCACACCCCGGATGCGGACGTGCAGGCACCGATCGGTGAGCAGGTGCCGGTAGAGCCCATCGAAGCGGCAGCGCCGCCGGCGATGGACCTGCGGCATGACGATGACACCGAGGTCGTCGCGGTGACACCGGTCGCCGAGCCGGCCCCGGTCGCGTTGATGGCAGCCACCGTTGCCAGCGATGCTCCCAGCTTCCTCGGCAGCACACGGCCGCGCGCGCTGCCGACCCCGCGCCGTTACTGGCTGCTGGTTGCCGCACTGGCGCTGCTGCTGGTCGTGCAGAGCGTGCTCGCCGATCGCGCCCGGCTCGCCGCCGATGCCGGCAACCGTGCATGGCTGGGCGCGCTGTGCAGCGTCCTGCGCTGCAGTCTGCCGGTATGGCACGAGCCAGCGGCATTCACCATGACCAGCCGCGAGATCCGTCCGTTGCCGGGACAGGCCGGTGTCCTGCAGGTACAGGCCAGCATCCGCAATGATGCGCGCTGGGCGCAGGCGTGGCCGGACCTGCGCCTGTCACTGTCCGATGCCGATGGGCGGGTGATTGGAAGCGGCGTGTTCACCCCCGCGCAGTACCTGGGCGAAAACCCCGGAGCCGCCGTGCTGGAGCCGGGCCAGAGCGCACGGGTGGCGTTCCGCGTGCAGGAGCCTGCCGCATCCACTGTCGCATTCACCTTCGACTTCCTCTGACCGGGACAGAGGCGTCCAGCCGTGGCAGGTCGGGCACGCTCGCGCTAGACTGACCGCCACCACCTCGTCCGGCCGCGCGCTCCGCGCGCACGGGCCAACCGAATCGGGAACCCCCTTGAACGCTGTCCTTTCTCGTCCTGACAACAGTCGTGGCGCTCCCCGGCCACCGCTGCGTGAACACGTCGCCCAGTCCGTGCGCCGCTACCTGCGTGATCTCGATGGCTGCGACGCGGACGATGTCTACGAGATCGTGCTGCGCGAGATGGAGATCCCGTTGTTCGTGGAAGTGCTCAACCACTGCGAAGGCAACCAGAGCCGCGCCGCAGCGATGCTGGGCATCCACCGTGCCACCCTGCGCAAGAAGCTGAAGGAATACGGCATCAGCGCGTAGTAGATCCACGCCATGCGTGGATGGCGCTCTCCCGGCATCACCCGCCGCCCGCCCGGTAGATCCACGCCATGCGTGGATGGCGCTCTCCCGGAATCAACCGCCGCCTGCCCGGTAGATCCACGCCATGCGTGGATGGCGCTCTCCCGGCATCACCCGATCTCACCCGCCGGCAGATCCACGCCATGCGTGGATGGCGCTCTCCCGGAATCAACCGCCGCCTGCCTGGTAGATCCACGCCATGCGTGGATGGCGCTCTCCCGGAATCAACCGCCGCCCGCCCGGTAGATCCACGCCATGCGTGGATGGCGCTCTCCCGGAATCAACCGCCGCCCGCCCGGTAGATCCATGCCATGCGTGGATGGCGCTCTCCCGGCATCACCCGATCTCACCCGCCCGGTAGATCCACGCCATGCGTGGATGGCGCTCTCCCGGAATCAACCGCCGCCTGCCCGGTAGATCCACGCCATGCGTGGATGGCGCTCTCCCGGCATCACCCGCCGCCCGCCTTCCAGTAATACCGCACCACATGGAAGAACACCGGCGCGGCAAAGCACACCGAATCCAGGCGGTCGAGCATGCCGCCGTGGCCCTCGATCATGTGGCCCCAGTCCTTGATGCCGCGGTCGCGCTTGATCGCCGACATCACCAGGCCGCCCCAGAATCCCATCAGGTTGATCAGCAGCGACAGGCCGAACGCCTGCAGCGGCGTGAACGGGGTGATCCACCACAGCGCCGCGCCCAGCGCGCTCGCACTCAGCACACCGCCGACGAACCCCTCCACCGTCTTCGACGGCGACAGCTTCGGTGCGATCAGGTGCTTGCCCAGCAGCTTGCCCCAGATGTACTGCAGCACGTCCGAGGACTGCACCACGATCACCAGGAAGGCAAACAACAGCACGTTGCGCGACGGGTCATGGCCCGGCACCTGCAGGTTCAGCAGCAGTGGCACGTGCGAGATGCAGAACACGCAGATCATCAGCCCCCACTGCACCTTGGCCGTGCGCTCCAGGTAGTGGGTGGTGTCGCCGCCGATGGTCGACAGGATCGGCAGGAACAGGAACGCATAGACCGGAATCAGCAGCGTGTACATGCCGTACCAGTCGATCCACACCAGGTAGTACTGCCAGGGCAGCACGATGTAGAACGCGGCCAGCAGCGCGTAGTAGTCGCCAGAGCGGGTCGGCGCCAGGGTGATGAACTCGCGCAGCGCAAACAGCGAAATGATCGCGAACAGCACGATCACCCCGGCACGGCCGAAGAACAGTGCCAGCCCGACCACGATCGCCATCACCCACCACGCGCGGATGCGCGAGACCAGGTTGGCGATCACCGCGCTGGGCTGCCCGCGCTGGCGCCAGCGCAGCGTCTCGGCCACCAGTGTGGCCAGCACCAGCACCGCGCCGACACCGGCAAACAGCAGGCCGGTCTGCTGGCCTACGCTCTGCGTTGCCAGATCGCCGGAGACATCCAGCACGAAACTCATGCGCGGCCTCCATTCGGTGCCAGGTCCAGCAGTGCCTGCCGGCTGCGCGCCAGGAACGCCGCCTTGTCCTCATCCGCCTGCAGCCGCAGGGGCGTGCCGAAGGTCGCCGTGCACAGCAGCGGCAACGGCAGGAACCGGCCCTTGGGCATCACCCGTTTCAGGTTGTCGATCCACACCGGTACGAACTCCAGTTCCGGGCGCTGCCGCGCCAGGTGATAGATGCCGCTCTTGAACGGCAGCAGCGGCTCATCGCCGACATTGCGCGTGCCTTCCGGGAACAGGATCAGCGAACACCCTTCATCAACCGCTTCGCGCAGCACCTGCAACGGGTCCTGCTGGCGATGGCCGGCCTCGCGCTCGACCAGCACACCGTTGAACACCGCATCGATCAGGTAGCGGCGCAGGGCGTCGCCCTGCCAGTACTCGGCCGCCGCCACCGGACGCACCTGGCGGCGCAGGGCCGGTGGCATCGACGACCAGATCAGCACGAAATCACCATGGCTGGCGTGGTTGCCGTAATAGACGCGGTGCTCACTGGAGGGTGCACAGCCGATCCACAGCGCACGTGCGCCGGTTACCACATGGATCGCGCCACTGCAGGCGCGGGCAATCAGTTCGGCGAACATCGGTTCCTCCCGTTCACGTCTGCGGCCACAGCACCGCCAGCAGCAGCACCGAAAACTGCAGCAGGGTGGCCACGTACTGGCGAACCAGCAGGCGGCGCATGCCAATCCAGCGCGCCTCCCAGCCACGCGTCGGCGCCTGCGCATCGCGGCGACGCAGGCCGGCGGTATGCAACGCGGCATCCACCCGTTCGGCGGCCGCATCCCCCTGCAGGTGTTCGCGCAGCAGCAACTGCAGCAGGCTGGCATCAAGCTGCACGCGCACCGCGTAGTACATCTGCACCCCGCCGATCACCACACTCAACAGCAGCAGGCCGGCAGCGATCATCGCCAGCCCCGGCTCACTACCCAGCAACAGCAGCGCCACCAGCAGCAGGCCCAGTGACAGCACGGCAGGCAGGCGGCCCTGGCGCAACAGCAGGTGCATCATCGGCAGATCGGCAGCGTTGCTCATGCAGTGCTCTCCGGTGCGGCGGCGGCCGCGATGGCCTGTAGATGGCTGTCATGCAGGACGATTGACGGTCGTGCAGTGCGCACGATCGCCACCGCAGCGGCGGCATCGGTGGCACGACCACTGCGCAGCAGCCACGCCGCGACGCTGGCGGCACTGCGCGAATAGCCCAGCGCACAGCACACGAGCAGCGGCCCCTGCGCACGCAGCCGCTCGATCGCCTCGGCCGCCTCGCGCAGCTGGGCCGGCGTGGGCACCACCAGGTCCAGCATCGGCACGCTGGCATACGCCGCACCCGGTGCACGGCAGGACAATTCGGCACAGACGTCCACCACGCCCCGCAGCGGCGGCGGCAACGCGGCGCTGGGAAGGCGGCCCAGCCATACGCCGTCCATCACCGCGACCGGCTGCGGCGCACGGCGTGTCCACATCCGTGAGTTGATCCAGGCCGCGCCCAGATACGGCGCCAGCAACCCGCGCGCCGCCATCGTCAGGCGCCCGTCGGCGCGCTTCTGGAACACGGCCGTGCCCAGCCCGGCGTAGGCCAGTGCCACCAGCAGCAACGATGCCACCGGCCACAACAGCCACAGCGCTGCACCGCGCAGCAGCACCACCGGCACCAGCAGGACCGCCGCCCCCAGCAGATAGAACAGCGCCAGGCGCCAGCGCTTCGGGTCGCGTGCGATGCGCCACGCGCGCAGCAGCGGCGTGCCCTGCTCCGGCCAGAGCCAGACGCACAGCCAGCCGGCCAGCAGGCCGGTCGGAATGTCGATGAAGTGGTGCTGGAACGTGGTCAGCACCGAAACGCCGATCAGCAGCGCCCACCCATGCAGCACCCAGCGCCAGGCACCGTGCAGGTACTGCGCGAACTTCACCCACAGCACGATCAGCAGCACGATGTGCAGCGACGGTGCCTGGTTGAATGGCTTGTCGAAGCCCAGCAGCACATCGAACAGCCAGCCGAACACACCGCCGATCTCCGGCCGTTCAAAGCTGAAGCGCAGCGGCCACAGCAGGAAACACGCCACCGCGATGACCTGCGCACTGAGCAACCGCAGCGCGTGCCGGTCCAGTTCCAGTCGTTGCCGGCACAGGAAGAACGAGATCGCATAGAACAGGTCGATCGACCAGTACGGCACGATCGTCCACGGCACGAACGGAATGCGTGCCTCCCACGCAAACGCCATCACCGGCAGCGCGGCATGGCGGCTGGCCATCCAGTTGGCGAAGCCGTAGCTGGCGAAGAAGAACGGGCCCAGCAAGGCCAGCCACAGCAGGGCGCGCCGCCAGGGGCGCCCCTGCGCAACCAGCGGGCTGGCGGCGAGCGTTGCCATCACGCCGTCCGGCGCGCCAGCGACACGGTGAAGATGCCGAAGTCGTCGATGCGCTGCGCCACCTTCTCGAATCCGGCCAGGCGCACCAGCTCGTCCATCTCCTGCTGGGTACGACGCCGCATCACCCACGCCGCGCCGCCGCGGTGGCTGGTCAGCGCGCGGGCGATGAACTCCAGCTGCGGGTGCCAGGGCTGGCCGGTGTAGGCCAGGTAGCCGCCCACCGGCACCGTCGCGGCGATGCCCTGCAGCGAGCGCAGTACCGCATCGTTGTCGGGGAACAGTTCGTACAGGCCCGAGACCACCGCCAGCGTCGGCGACGGGTCCACCCTGGCCAGCTGCGCCGGATCGAACGCATCGCCCTGCTCGAAGCGCGCGATATCGGCCGCCCCGAGCCGCTCGATCAGTGCCTGGCCCTGGGTCACATTCAGATCGCTGAAGTCGCGCAGCACGATGCGATCGGCACGCTGCTCGCCCTGGCCGAGTGCCTCCAGCACGTAACGGCCATGGCCGGCAGCCACGTCCAGCACGCACACCGGCGTGCCCTGCCCGCGCAGGCGCTGGGCAGCATCGCGCAGCAGTTCCTGCAGGTGCTGGCCACGCACGCGGATGCCGCGCCAACCGATCGCATCCAGATAGTTGCGATCGACCATGCGCCCCAGCGGACCCTTGCCACGTGCTTCGTCGCGGTAGATGTAGTCGAGCGTGCTGCCCGAATCGAAGCCGGTCTGCAGGCCCAGCGCGATGCCTTCGGACAGCGTGCCGCCGAAACGCAGGCCACCGCGCACCACGCGCCAACGCAGGTCGGCCAGGCTGTTGCGCTCTGGCGGCCACGCCAGGATTTCCGATTCCTCGAAGGTCGGCCCATGGCGGTGCGCATCGCGTCGCGACAGCTCACGCAGTGGTTCGGCGAAGCGCGCCTGGATGAAGCTGCGAATGCGTGCCAGCGCAGGCGCCCGATCGCGCTCGCCCAGCGTGTCGTGGAAGAAGCCCGGCAGGTGCACGCGCTCCTTGACCGGGCTGGACAGGCGCTCGTAGAAGCGGTCCTGCGGACCACGGTGCACGACGAAATCCGAGCCGGAGACCAGCAGCTGCACCGGCACGCTGATCGCCTGCGCATCGGCGACGATGCGGTCGGCCGCCTCGTACAGGCCCAGCAGCACGCGCACCGAAATCGGCCGGGTGATCAGCGGATCAGTGCGATAGCTCTCCACCCGCGCCGGATCATGGGTCAACCATTGCGGCTTGACGTAGCTGTTGACGAAGAAGTTGCCGCGCAGCTTCTGCATCAATGCCAGGCCCGCGCGTGCAAACGGCACGTACAGCTTCACCTTGAACGCCGGCGAGGCCATCACCAGCGCGCGCAGGCGCGGCGCATAGTCATGTACCCAGGTGGCGGCGACCACCGCGCCCACGCTCTGCGCGATCACCACGATGTCTTCCACTGCGATGCCGTGCTCGGCACCGATGTGGGCAATGAAACTGTCCAGGTCGCGTACCAGTGCCGGGAAGCCCGGAGCATCGCCACGCGCGCCCGGCGAGCGCCCATTGCCGCGCGCATCCCAGGCAAAGAAGGCGGTATCCGGCAGATCCAGCTCGTCGACCAGGTGGGTGACCCGGCCGGAGTGCTCGTGGCCACGATGCAGCAGCACGATGGCCTTGCTGGCCGGGGTTGCGGTGGTGGCCGCCCAGTGCCGGTAAAACAGCGGTACCTGGTCGAAACTGTGGAATTCGCGTTCCTGCGCCTGACGCATGCAATCTCCAGATTGTTATGGCGTGTTGTCTTGTTGTGCTTACCGCTGCGACGTTGCCGCCGATTCCTTCAGTCCCTGCCGCACGCGGCGACCGAGGGTGATCACGCACAGGATCGACATCGCCCAGGCCACGCCACTGACCACCGGCGCACCGCCCCAGCCAAACGCCAGCAGCAGGCCCAGCACGCCGATCACGAAGGCGCGGTCGCTCTTGCCCATCGGGCCGTCATAGCGGCGGCTTGCACCGGCCATCAGCCCCAGCACCCCGGCGTACTCGCTCAATGCCGCGGTCCAGGCCAGCAGCCACAGCGCTCCCGGGTGCACGCCCGGCACGCTGAGCAGGCTCAAGTACAGCGCGGCATCGGCAATCACGTCGCACAACTCATTCAGATAAGCACCCAGCCGCGACTGCTGGCCGAACTCGCGGGCCAGCATGCCGTCCACCGCGTTGAGCGCCATGCGCAGCAGCATCCACAGCGGCAGCAGCAGGTACAGCAGCGGCTGCGCGGGTGCGCAGCACCAGACAGCGGCGGCCACCAGCAGCGAGACCACGGCGGCGGCCACGGTCAACGCGTTGGCAGTGACCCCCATGCGGTACAGGCCGCGTACGGCCGGACGCAACAGGTCCTGGAAACGTCCTTTCAATGCATAGATCGACATGATCCGAAGCCGCTGATCCTTGGCAGTTCGGGCACAGCCTACCCGATTGGGGCAGCGCGCCCCATCGAATTGCTTGCAGGCCGCCCCGGCCCAGGGTGTGCCGAAGGCGGCCGCAGGGCCGTCGGTGCAGGCCGATTTTGCCTGCCAGCGCCCGCCACCGGCCCCCACCGCCTACAATATCGGCCCCGCTCCGCTGCCGATTCTGTCCCATGACTGCTGATCTGTTGCCCGTCCGCCGGGCCCTCCTCTCCGTTTCCGACAAGACCGGCCTGGCCGAGCTGGCCACTGCGCTGGCCGCACGCGGCGTGGAGCTGTTGTCCACCGGCGGCACCGCAAAAGCCATTCGCGACATGGGCCTGGCCGTCAAGGACGTGGCCGACGTCACCGGTTTCCCGGAAATGATGGACGGCCGGGTCAAGACCCTGCACCCGATGGTGCACGGCGGCCTGCTGGGGCGTTCGGGCCTGGATGATGCGGTGATGGCCGAGCACGGCATCGGCGCCATCGACCTGCTGGTGCTGAACCTGTACCCGTTCGAGTCGGTCACCGCCAAGGCCGACTGCACCCTGGCCGACGCCGTCGAGAACATCGACATCGGCGGCCCGGCGATGCTGCGCTCGGCAGCCAAGAACTTCGCCCGCGTGGCGGTGGCCACCGATCCGTCGCAGTACGCCGAACTGCTGGCCTCGCTGGAGGCCAACGACGGCCAGCTGAGCGCCGCCACCCGCTTCGCGTTCTCGGTGGCCGCCTTCAACCGCGTCGCCCAGTACGATGCGGCGATCAGCAACTACCTGTCGGCGGTCATCGCCACCGACGCCGCAGTGCCGACGCGTGCCGAGTACCCGGCGCAGATGAATTCCACCTTCGTGAAGGTGATGGACCTGCGCTACGGCGAGAACCCGCACCAGAGCGGCGCCTTCTACCGCGACCTGTACCCGGTGCCGGGCACGCTGGCCACCTTCCAGCAGCTGCAGGGCAAGGAGCTGAGCTACAACAACCTGGCCGATGCCGATGCCGCGTGGGAATGCGTGCGCCAGTTCGACGCACCGGCCTGCGTCATCGTCAAGCATGCGAACCCGTGCGGCGTGGCCGTCGGGGCCGGCAACGGTGATGCCTACGAGCTGGCCTACGCCACCGACCCGACCAGCGCCTTTGGCGGCATCATCGCCTTCAACAAACCGCTGGACGCCGCCACCGCCAAGGTGATCCTGGACCGCCAGTTCGTGGAAGTGCTGATCGCCCCGGACTATGAGCCGGCAGCGCTGGAGTACGCGCAGAAAAAGGCCAACGTGCGCGTGCTGCGCATCCCGCACGGCGACGGCCTGAACAACTTCGACAGCAAGCGTGTCGGCTCGGGCCTGCTGCTGCAGTCGTCGGACAACCGCGGCATGACCCGCGACGAACTGAAGGTGGTCAGCACGCTGGCGCCGACCGACAAGCAGTTCACCGACCTGCTGTTCGCCTGGAAGGTCGCCAAGTTCGTGAAGTCCAACGCGATCGTCTACGCCAGGGACAACCGCACGATCGGCGTGGGTGCCGGCCAGATGAGCCGTGTGTACTCGGCGCGCATCGCCGGCATCAAGGCCGCCGATGCGAACCTGGTGGTCGAGGGCTCGGTGATGGCCTCCGATGCGTTCTTCCCGTTCCGCGACGGCATCGATGCCGCGGCGGCCGCCGGCATCAAGGCGGTGATCCAGCCGGGCGGTTCGATGCGCGATGCCGAAGTGATCGCCGCCGCCGACGAACATGGCCTGGCCATGGTGTTCACCGGCGTGCGCCACTTCCGCCATTGATCCTGGAGCGACA
Organism: Stenotrophomonas maltophilia; assembly: GCF_047497515.2. Taxonomy (GTDB): domain Bacteria; phylum Pseudomonadota; class Gammaproteobacteria; order Xanthomonadales; family Xanthomonadaceae; genus Stenotrophomonas. The sequence continues at coordinate 123,742 of NZ_JAXAXL020000009.1, read as the reverse complement.
CGGATGTCCGCAGTTTCGATGAAATCGCTGGCCGCGCTCGCCCTCGTGGGCGCGGCAGTGCTGGCGGGCTGCAAGCCGGCGGCCGAGCCTGTGCCTGCGCCGCCATCGGACGCCGCCCGGGCTGCCCCTGCCGAGCCGACGGCGCACGTCAGCCGCACGGCGCGACTGCAGGCGTTCCTGGTCCAGCGCTACGGCAGCAACGCCAAGCTCTCCGGTGAATGGCACGGCAGCTGGATCGACGACGGCGAAACCCGCCCGATGGACTGGCACGTCTGCGCCGAGCAACCGGTGGTGAGCGGCGACAGCTGGCAGCAGATGCTGGCGGTCTGCGGCGCACTGTCCGAAGGCGCGCACATCGACGCCGGCACGATCGACTTCTTCGTGCTGCGCTCCAAGGGCGATGGCTTCGAAGTGAGCAGCGAACTGACCGGCGAGCGCTTCGGCAGCGGCGGCCAACCCGGCACCGCCAGCGTTATCCGCGCCGGCAGTGATTTCTACGGTTTCCGCGTCGAGGACGGCTGGTTCGGGCAGGGCTTCTCGCTGCTCTCGCAGTCGCTGATCCTGCCGGGCCCGAACGGCCTGGTCGCCAGTGGCAGCGTGCGCAGCCATATCGACAATGACGCCCAGTACGAGTGCGACACCGCCGACGCCAATGCCGATCCTGAAACCGCGGAAGACTGCCGCACCCGCCGCTTCAGCATCGATTTCGCACTGCGTTTCGACGACAGCGACCGCAGCGCGCGCATCTGGCCGCTGCTGATCGAGGAAACCGGCACTACCTGTGGTGGCAAGCCGGTCCGGCAGCAACATCGCTTTACCCTGGACCCGAAGACCTGGGCCTATTCCTTCCCCGAATCGCTGCGACGCGAGGGCTGCGAGTGAACCACGCACGCCGCCGGGGCTACCGACCTTCCCTTCCCACGCAATCTGGAATCTCGTGATGAACATCCTTGTCATCGGCTCTGGCGGCCGCGAACACGCCCTGGCATGGAAGCTGGCCCAGTCCTCCCGTGTCACCGAAGTGATCGTGGCGCCCGGCAATGCCGGCACCGCCACCGAGGACAAGTGCCGCAACGTCGCGGTGAAGGTCACCGACATCGACGGCCTGCTCGCGCTGGCCCAGGCCGAAGGCGTGGCGCTGACCGTGGTCGGCCCGGAAGTACCGCTGGTGGCCGGCGTGGTCGACCGCTTCCGTGCCGCCGGCCTGCGCATCTTCGGGCCGACCGCCGCCGCCGCCCAGCTGGAAGGCAGCAAGGCTTACGCCAAGGACTTCCTGGCCCGCCACAACATCCCCACCGCGTTCTACGCCGTGCACACCGACGTGGATGCCGCGCTGGCCTATATCCGCGAGAAGGGCGCGCCGATCGTGGTCAAGGCCGATGGCCTGGCCGCCGGCAAGGGCGTGATCGTGGCGATGAGCCTGGCCGAGGCCGAGGACGCAGTGCGTGACATGCTCTCGGGCAATGCGTTCGGCGATGCCGGCGCACGCGTGGTGATCGAGGAATTCCTCGACGGTGAGGAAGCCAGCTTCATTTCGATGGTGGACGGCGTGCATGCGCTGCCGATGGCCACATCGCAGGACCACAAGCGCGTCGGCGACGGTGACACCGGCCCGAATACCGGCGGCATGGGCGCGTATTCGCCGGCCCCGGTGGTCACGCCGGAGGTACACGCACGCGTGATGCGCGAGGTGGTGAACCCGACCGTGCAGGGCATGAGCGCCGACGGCATCCCGTTTACCGGCTTCCTCTATGCCGGCCTGATGATTGATGCCAGCGGCGCGCCGAAGGTGATCGAATTCAACGTGCGCTTCGGCGACCCGGAGACCCAGCCGGTGATGCTGCGCCTGCAGTCGGACCTGGTGGAGCTGGTGGAAGCGGCCATCGATGGCCGCCTGGACCGGATCGAGGCGCAGTGGGATCCGCGGCCGTCGCTGGGCGTGGTGCTGGCCGCGAAGCCTTACCCGGAATCGCCGATCACCGGCGACGTGATTTCCGGCCTGGACGGCGTGCCGGCCAGTGCCAAGGTGTTCCATGCCGGCACCGCACTGGACGCGCAGGGCGAGGTGGTCAGTGCCGGCGGTCGCGTGCTGTGCGTGGCGGCGCTGGGCGACAGCGTGCGCGACGCGCAGGCGAATGCGTATGCCGGCGTGGCCAAGGTGACCTGGGCCAATGAGTTCCACCGCAACGACATCGGCTGGCGCGCGATCGCACGCGAGGGCTGAGGCAGTCGCGGCATGGGGACATCCACGCATGGCGTGGATCTACTCATCTTGCCGCATCCACGCATGGCGTGGATCTACTGCATCTTGCCGCATCCACGCATGGCGTGGATCTCCCTGAGCACGAAGTAGATCCACGCCATGCGTGGATGAAAACACCGCAGAAAAGAAAAAGGCCCGGCAGTGCCGGGCCTTTCTGCATTCCAACGCCACCCGCGCCTTACGCGGTGAACAGCGCCTTCATCTTCTTCAGCGCGTTCGCCTCAACCTGGCGGATGCGCTCGGCCGACACGCCGTACTCGTCGGCCAGTTCCTGCAGCGTCACCTTGCTGTCGGCATCCAGCCAGCGGCGGCGGATGATGTCGCGCGAGCGCGCATCCAGCTCGGCCAGGCCTTCGCGCAGCAGCTGCATCTGGTTGTCTTCGCTGTCGGCACGTTCGTAGGCCATCGACGGGTCTTCGTCATTGGCAACCAGGAACGCGGCCGGCGACGGCGGCGCGTGCTCGTTGTCCTCGTCGGTCGGCGCATCGAAACCGATATCGCGACCGGACAGGCGCGATTCCATTTCCATGACCTCACGCTCGGACACGTTCAGGTCCTTGGCCACGGCGCTGACTTCAGCCGCGTTCATCCAGCCCAGGCGCGTCTTCGACTTGCGCAGGTTGAAGAACAGCTTGCGCTGCGCCTTGGTGGTGGCGACCTTCACGATGCGCCAGTTCTTCAGGATGAACTCGTGCATCTCGGCACGGATCCAATGCACGGCGAAGGAGACCAGGCGCACGCCCATGTCCGGATCGAAGCGCTTGACCGCCTTCATCAGGCCGATGTTGCCTTCCTGGATCAGGTCGCCCAGCGCAAGGCCGTAGCCGTTGTAACCGCGGGCCACGTGCACCACGAAGCGCAGGTGCGAATGCACCAGCTCGCGCGCGGCGTCCAGATCGTTGCCGTCGCGGAAGCGACGGGCCAGGTCCTGTTCGTCATCGACCGACAGCACCGGGATCTGGTGCACGGCACCGATGTAGGCGTCCAGCGAACCGAGCGCACTGGGAATCGGGAGATTGTTTGCCACAAGGGCAGTAGAGGTGTTCTGGCTCATAGGCACCCATCTTAGCAGTCCGGGATTTGGACTGCTAAAGGAGGAAAAAGTTCCAGCATCCTATTGATGCAACACTGGTCCCAAACAGAGCCCTACCGTAGCGCGATTTGATGACAGTGGCGAGCATGCTTTTCGGGATTCACAATCCCTTGGAATTCAAGCAATTACCTACCGGAAAGCGGCCGATTCCGGACAAGCGGAGCTGAACAGGCCGGCCTGCAGCCCCATTCAGGGCCGGGGATGTTGCCAAGTGTTCAGGCCCGAGCGCCGCGGGCTCGATGCTTTACTACTAAAAAACCCGTTGACAGCCCTGCAGCAGCATGCTCCGATGCATCAACTAATTCGTACGTAGATGCGCATGGCCCGCCCCGTCTCCCAGACTCCCACCCCGGCCGAGCAGGCCATCCTGGACATCCTCTGGGACAAGGGCGAAGCGTCCGTGCGCGAAGTGTCCGATGTACTCGGCGAACACAAGCCGGTCGCGTACACCACGGTGCTGACCATGTTCAACGTGCTGGCGAAGAAAGGCTTTGTCAGTCATCGCCAGGAAGGTCGCGCCTACATCTACCACGCCACGCTCAGCCGTGAGCAGGCCCGCCGGCAAGCGCTCGACCATCTGCTGCATCAGTTCTTCGACGGCTCGCCGAACGTGCTTGCACAGCACCTGGTGGACGAACGCGAAATCGACCGCAACGAACTGCAGGCACTGCAGCAGCGCATCAGCGATGCCAGGGCCGGGAGGAAGGAATGAACCCCATCGATCTGGCGATGGCACTGGGCGTTCGACAGTTGCTGTTGTCTGCATTGGTGCTGCTGCCGGCACTGTGGCTGGCGCGGCGGCGAACCCTGAGCACCGAACAGCGCTCCTGGCTGCTGACCGCCGCGATGGCCGTTGCCCTGCTGCTACCGCTCAGCGCCTTCCTGCCGGAATGGTTGACCACCCTGCCCGCACCGGCACCGGCCGTGGCCGCGTTCCACCCCATGCCTGGCGAAGGGGCAACGGCGGACGAAGCCATCTTCGAGGCCGGACGACAACCCGACATCTATTACGTCGAACTGCCGAAGACATTGCCCACCGTGCTGGCTGCGCTTTGGCTGCTGGGCACCCTGTGGCTGGGCATGCGCCTGCTGGACGCGATGCTGCACGCACACCGGCTGCGGCGGCTGGCGCAACCGGCATCCGCCGGATTGCGCGCGGTCCTGGCCGACATCGTGCCCACCCACGTGACGATCGCCACCTGCGCCGTCGACGGGCCGATGGTCGTCGGCCTGTGGCGCCCAACGATCCTGCTGCCGCGCCAGCTGCTGGCCCGCCTGGACAACAGCGTGCTGCGCGACATCGTCCGCCACGAGGTTGCACACCTGCAGCGCCGCGACCTGTGGACAAGCACGCTGCTGCGGGCGGGAACAGCACTGTTCTGGTGGAATCCGCTCCTGCACATTGCCCAGGCACGCCTGGCGGTACTGCGCGAAATGGCCTGCGATGCACGTGCCGCGCGGCAGGCACGCGAACCGCTGGACTATGCAGGTTCGTTGTTGGCCAGTGTCGAGCAGCTGCAGGCCCTGCGCGAGGAGGCGCCGACGCTGGCGTTGGGCATGTTCGGCGCGCGCAGCAAGTTGGCACAGCGCATCGACCAGCTCGTCGAGACTGCACCACCGGCACCGCGGCGCCGCAGCCTGCTGGTGCTGGTGCTGGGGCTAACGCTTCTGCTGGGCTGCACGGCCACCGCGGTGGCCGTCTCACCACGACTGGCGCCACCGTCCGCGCTCGCTTCCTCCGATACGCGCATCAACGATCTTCTGCGCGCTGCCAGCACGCGTGACGTCGTGCAGGTCCGTGCATTGGCGACAGCGGGCGTCGATCTCGATGCGCGCGTGCTCGGCGATGGCACGGCGCTGATCCAGGCCATCCGCGCACGCGACCCGGCGATGGTCAACGCCCTGCTGCAGCTGGGGGCCGATCCCGATCGCGCCGCACTGGGCGAAGGCAATCCGTTGATCGTCGCCTCCGCGCTGGGCCTGCAATCCATCGTCGAGCAGCTGGTGCAGGCTGGTGCCGACGTCAACCGGGTTGTCACCTATGACGAGACACCGCTGATCAATGCCTCGCGCGAAGGCCACCTGGTCACCGTGCAGTACCTGCTCGCGCACGGCGCCGACATCAACCTGGGCGTGGAAGCCGACGGCTGGCTGGGGCGCTGGCGCACACCGCTGAACCAGGCCGGCAACGCGGCCGTGCGCGATTACCTGCTGGCTCAGGGCGCCCGCCGCGAACGACGCTGACGCTGACACCGCCGCCGCATCGCCTCCTGCGCTGCGGCGCTGACCCGTTCCACCGTAACGACCGGACGCAGCAGGCGTTCGTGGCAACGCCTGCGCCGACCCGACCCCTCTTCCACTCCCGCAAGGATGTCGATGATGAACCGCCTGTTGCTGTGTTCGCTGCTGGTCTGCCTGACCCCGTTCCGCGTGATGGCCACCGACGCCGGCGCTGAAGACGCTGCGCGTTTTGCCCAGGCAATGGCCGATGGCCTGCGCCCCGGCACGGCCCCGCTGGGCGCGGCGCTGCCGCGATGGTCGATCGAGGAACGCCTTGCGCACTACAAGGTACCGGGTGCCGCCGTTGCGGTAATCCGCGATGGCAGGGTGGTGTACGCCGCCGGATACGGCCTGCGCCAAGCGGGCACGCGCGATGCGGTGGATGCCGATACCGTGTTCTCGGTGGGCTCGGTCAGCAAGATGGGCGCTGCGGCGACCACCCTGAAGCTGGTTGCGGCCGGCAAGGTCTCGTTGGAGGAGAACATCGATGCCCGCCTGCGCCGCTGGCATGTGCCTGCCGATGCGCAGGGAGTGCACCCGCCGATCAACCTGCGCATGCTGCTCTCGCACACCGCCGGCTTCAATGTGCATGGTTTCCAGGATTACCAGCCTACCGAACGCCTGCCGACCATACTGCAGACACTGGATGGACTGCCGCCCGCAAAGAATGAACCGATACGCCTGATCCACGCCCCCGGCCAGCAGGTCGACTATTCCGGTGGCGGCTACACGGTGGTGCAGCTGGCGATCGAAGACCTGACCGGCAGACCATTCGCTGACGTCGCACGTCGCGAGGTGTTCGCGCCACTGGGCATGTCCCGCAGCACGTACCAGAATCCCTTGCCTTCCGGCTACGGCAACGTTGCCCATGCGCACGACAACAAGGGCCAGCCGGAGGCCCTGCCACGCGGCTGGCAGAGCTTTCCGGAACAGGCGGCGTCCGGGCTGTGGACCAGCGCCAACGACATGGGCCTGTTCGTCGCGGCCCTGTTGCGCAGCATCCGCACGAAGGATGGATGGCTGCCGCAGTCATTGGCCCTGCAGATGGTCAGCGAGGTGGCGCCGGCCGGTCGTGGCCTGGGACCGGAGCTGGCCGGCAGCGGTGCCAGTCGCCGCTTCTTCCACAATGGCAGCAATGACAGCTATCACGCCGGCATCGAAGGCTACCCGGAGAGCGGCGATGGATTCGTCATCCTGACCAATGGCGACAACGGCCCCGCGCTGCGTGGGGAGATCCGCAATGCCCTGTCCGATGCGCTCGGCCACAACGCCAAGCCGGTCATCCGCACGCTGGATCCCGCGTTGCTGATGGATGACTATCCGCGCCTCAGCGGCCGCTTTGTACTAGATGACACCCTGCCCATGGATCTGCGCAGTGGCCTGGCCGATTGGTTCGACGTCACTACCTTGGACGTGCAGGCGGTCGATGCTGGACTGCAGTTGCGCCTGCCGGGGCGTGATGCACCGGTCGCGCTGCAGGCGATGACACCCGTCCGCTTCCTGGCAGGCAGTGCGGGGGCGGAACTGCTGTTCCATCGCGGCGGCGACGGCACCGTCCAGGCGTTGAGCGTGATCGCCGAAGGCGCGCGCGCCTACTACCGGCGCGCGGATCTCGCTCCAGTAGCGGGCCACTGATCCATCGCTGGCGGCGCCGGGCCCCTGCCCGGCCCGCTCAAAGCGCCGAACGTGGCGGAAGCGACCAGTCGATCGGGGCCTCGCCGCGGCGCTGCAGGTACTCGTTGGCCATCGAGAAATGCTGGCAACCAAGGAAGCCGCGGTGGGCCGACAACGGCGATGGATGCGGCGACTTCAGCACCCGGTGGCGGCGGGTGTCGATGACCTTGCCCTTCTGCTGCGCATAGGCCCCCCAGAGCATGAACACCAGGCCTTCGCGTTCGCGGTTGAGCACATCCACCACGTGATCGGTGAAGCCTTCCCAACCCCGGCCCTGGTGCGCACCGGCCTTGCCCTCTTCCACCGTCAGCACAGCGTTGAGCAGCAGCACGCCGCGCTGCGCCCAGGGGATCAGGCAGCCGTGGTCCGGACGCGGGAGGCCGAGATCGCTCTCGATCTCCTTGTAGATGTTCAGCAGCGACGGCGGCACCGGCACGCCCGGCGCCACCGAGAAGCTCAGGCCATGGGCCTGGCCACGGCCGTGGTACGGGTCCTGGCCGAGGATGACCACCTTCACCTGCTCGAACGGCGTGGCGTCGAACGCGGTGAAGATCTGCGGGCCGGGCGGGAATACCGCCGCGCCGCTGGCCTTGCGCTGGCGCAGGAAACTGGACAGCTCACGCATCTGCGGCTGCAACAGGTAATCACCGACATGCTGCTTCCAGCTCGGTTCCAGCTGGATCGTCGGGGTGTCGGCTACTTCATCCATCATCGAATCAGGGGTCCATCGTTCAATCGGGCCAGCCGCAGCTGGAACAGCACCTTGGTGACCAGCAGGCGCTCTTCGATCGGCTTGAGCACCAGATCGTTGGCGCCGGACTGCAGCAGCCCGGTCTGGTTGTGCGGGTTGCCATCGCCGGTCATCACCAGCACCGGCAGGCGGCGCTTGCCGTAGCCGAAGTCCACGCGCACGCGCTGCACCACGTCGCGGCCGCTCAGTTCGCCCTTCAGGGTGACGTCGGTCAGCACCAGGTCGATGCGGTGGCGGCTGCGGCCCAGCGACTCGGCGGTGAGCAGGGTGAACGCCTCTTCGGCGCTGACCACGTGCAGCACGTTCAACTGCTGGCGTTCGAGCATGCGCTTGGTGGCCTCGGCCACCACACGGCTGTCCTCGATGTAGAGGATGGTCGCACCGGGGATGGTCTGCGGCTGCACGTAGCCGCGGATGAAGGTCGCCAGTGCCTCGTGGCCCAACGCCTTGTCGAAATAGTCGGTGACGTACTCGGTGAAGCGGCGCTGCTCCAGGTGCTGCTGGGCATCGCCGGACACCACGATCACCGGCACATAGGCCTGGCCCACGGCGTCGCGGACCATCCGCGCCAGCGCCAGGCCATCCCCATCGCGCAGGGTCAGTGACGTGGTCACCAGGTCCACCGGGCCCTGCGCCAGCGCCTGCTGTGCATCCTCGACGCTGTCGCAGCCGATCACCTCCACGCCCGGCAGCTCACGGGTCAGGACGTCGGCAATCAGCTTGCGGACCAGCTTCGAGCCATCAACCACCATCACCCGCGTCGCGGGCCCTTCAAGGTGCTTCAGCGCTTGCGGTTGCATGCCGGTCTCAGGTGTCGGTCGGGCGGGTCTGGCGGAGGAAGTGGCCGGTGACCAGCCATGCGCCCAGCCAGCCCAGCAGCAGGGTGCCGAGCAGGACCAGGCCCCCATGCAGCAGGTCCAGGCCATGCAGCACGAACGGGCTGCCGTAGCTGCGCGAGAGTTCGGCCAGCGGCAGGCGCAGGGCGGCACCGGCGGCACCGATCAGGGCCAGCGCCACCGCGCCGGCGCCGAGGCCGTACCAGGCGCCCAGGTACAGGAACGGACGGCGGATGAAGCCGTCACTGGCACCGAGCAGCTGCAACACGCCAATCTCTTCGCGGCGGGCCTGGATGTCCAGGCGCACGGTGTTGCCGACCACCAGCGCGGCGCCGACGCCGAGCAGCACCGACAGCACCTGTACCAGCCGTGCCCCGAACGCCAGCCACGCATCCAGGCGCTGGCGCCACAGCGCATCGTGCTGCACCAGATCGGCCTCGGGCAGGCTTTCCAGCGCGCGTGCCAGGCGCGCATCGTCCTTGCCCTGGCCCGGGGTGATCACCAGCAGCGACGGCAGCGGGTTGTCGTTGAGCGCGTCAATCGCCTCGCCCAGGCCGGCATCGCGCAGTTCCTGCAGGCCCTGTTCGGGCGTGCGAACGTTCACTTCGGCAACATCGTCGCGGTCGCGCAGCTGCCCGGCCAGGCGCAGCGCGCCCGGGCCATCGACATTGCCCTTCAGGAACACGTTGATGTCGCGCGACTGCTGCACGCTGCCGGCGAACTGCTTGAGGTTGTCCAGCGCGATCGACAGGCCCAGCGGCAGGGCCAGCGCCAGCGCCATGACCATCACCGTCAGCAGGGTCGCCCACGGCTTGCGGAAGGCGCGGCCGAGGCTGAACACCACGCTGTGCGCGTGGTGCTGGAACCAGACGCCCACGCGCGAGGGGGCAGCGGCTTCGCTGTATTCGTTCTTCGCCATGCGTTACTCCGCCAGGTCCTGCGGCGAGATGTCATCCACCAGCCGGCCGTGGTCGAGGATCAGCACGCGCTTGCGCATGCGGCGCAGCAGCGGCAGGTCGTGGCTGACCACCAGCACGCTGGTGCCGCGCGACGGCAGCTCGGCGAACAGGGCCATGATTTCCGCCGCCAGGGTCGGGTCGAGGTTGCCGGTCGGCTCGTCGGCCACCAGCAGCTTGGGCTCGCCGACGATGGCGCGGGCGATACCGACGCGCTGCTGCTCACCGGCCGACAGCTGCGAGGGCAGCGCCTTCTCGCGGTGGCCCAGGCCCATCCGTTCCAGCACCGAGCGCACGCGCTTGCCGATGTCGCCGCGGCGGGTACCGCGCAGGATCAGCGGCAACGCCACGTTCTCGGCGATCGAGCGGTCCATCAGCAGGCGATGGTCCTGGTAGACCGCACCGACGGCGCGCCGGTGCCGGGGGATGTCGCCGCCGCGCACCTTCAGCAGGTTGCGCTCGTCGAACACCACCGCGCCGCGACTGGGCCGCTCGTCGAGGTGGATCAACTTGAGCAGGGTGCTTTTGCCCGCACCGGAATGGCCGGTGACGAACAGCATCTCGCCCGGCGCGACCTCGAAGCTGACATCGATCAGCGCCTCGTGGCCACCGGCGTACTGTTTGCTGACATTGTCGAAGCGCAGGACACTCATGCCCCGATTATGCAGGAGCGGCGCGACGACGTGGAGATGCCCACATGATCGGTCGTGCCGGCCGTTGGTGGTGGGTGCCGACCGTTGGTGGTGGGTGCCGAC
>NZ_JAXAXL020000009.1:57561-113124 GCF_047497515.2 Stenotrophomonas maltophilia | reverse complement strand
CTGGCCGGCACCTGCGTGGATTGCCGGCCAGCGGCCGGCACTACCTTTCAAAGCCACCCGGCCCACGGTCGGGGGCCTGGTGGGTGCCGACCGTTGGTGGTGGGTGCCGACCGTTGGTGGTGGGTGCCGACCGTTGGTGGTGGGTGCCGACCGTTGGTCGGCACACCCTTGATGTCGCCCGACCAACGGTCGGGCGCTACCCGCTGGTCGGCAGCGCCGATCAGCTGCCCGACAGCATCCGGCGGATCTTGCGGCCGATGCGGGTCAGGAACGAATCGCCGGTATCAGCGGCGGTTCGCACCGGCTTGGCCATCACCTGCACCGGGGTGACCGGGCTGGCGCCGTTGCCGGCATTGGCCTGCACGCCCTCGGCACCTTCGACCGGACGGCCGTGGCGGCGACGACGGCGCTTGCGCGGCTTGCGCTCGCCCTCGGCGGCGCCTTCCGGCGCACCTTCGGCACGCGGCGGGCGCGGCGGACGCGGGGCCTGGGCTACCGCGGCCTCGGCACCTTCAACCGGCGCGGCTGCCGCCTGCTCGCCTTCCACGCGCGGCTTGCGCGGGCCACGCGAACGGCGCTCGCCGCTGCGCTCACCGTCGCGACGCTCGCCACGACCACCGCCGGAGCGGCCGCCACTGCGGCCACCACCACGACGCTCTTCCTCGGCGGCGCGGGCTTCGCGCGCTTCACGGAAGATCTGGCCGACGCTCTCGTTCTCTTCGCCTTCCTCGCCAGCGGCCGGGGCCGGACGTTCCGGGCGCGGCAGCGGGGTCAACAGCTCCTTGGTCACCGGCTCGGACGGAATCTTCTGCTCGATGTAGGCCTCGATATCCGGCAGGCCCATCGCGTAGCGCTCGCAGGCGAAACTGATCGCATCACCCTCTTCCCCCAGGCGCGCGGTACGGCCGATGCGGTGCACGTAGTCTTCGGCATCGAACGGCAGGTCGTAGTTGTAGACGTACTTGATGCCGTCGATATGCAGGCCGCGCGCGGCCACGTCGGTGGCCACCAGGATCTCCAGCTGGCCCTTCTGGAAGCGGTTGAGCAGGCTCTCGCGCTTCTTCTGCGGTACGTCGCCGGACAGCACGCCGACACGGTAGCCGGCCTTTTCCAGCGAACGGGCCACGCGCTCGACGAACACCTTGGTATTGACGAACACCATGGTGCGCGCGCCTTCGCTGCGCGACAGCAGGCCCAGCAGCAGCGGGATCTTCTCGTCGTCGGCCGGGAAGTAGATGCGCTGGCGCACGCGCGCGGCGGTGATGGTCTCGGCTTCGACCACCAGCTTCTGCGGCTCGTTCATGTGCTCGTAAGCCAGCTCCAGCACGCGGTGGCTGAGGGTGGCGCTGAACAGCAGGGTCTGGCGGATGGTGCGCTCGGGCATGCGGCGCAACAGGAAGCGGATGTCCTTGATGAAGCCCAGGTCGAACATGCGGTCGGCTTCGTCCAGCACGCAGATCTCGCAGGCGTGCAGCGACACCACCTTGTGCTGCTTGACGTAATCGATCAGGCGGCCCGGGGTGGCGATGATCACGTCCACGCCCTGCTGCAGCAGTTCGCGCTGCTTGTCGTAATCCACGCCGCCGTAGACCAGCGCGAAGCGCAGGCCCAGGTCGGAACCGAACTTCACCGCATCCTTGTGGATCTGGATGGCCAGTTCACGGGTCGGGGCGAGGATCAGCGCACGCGGATCTTCCGGCTTGCGGTCGGCCAGGGCCGGGCGGGTCAGCAGGCGGTTCACGACAGCGACCAGGAAGGCCAGCGTCTTGCCGGTGCCGGTCTGGGCCTGGCCGGCGACATCACCACCGGGAAGCGCGACGGGCAGGGTCAGCGCCTGGATCGGCGTGCAACGGGTGAATCCGGCTCCTTCAAGACCGGCCTGCAGGGCCGGATGCAGCTCGAAGGAGGAGAAGGTCAAATCGGTCAGCGGTTTGTCGCTCATGTGTCCGTCTTGGTATGGCCGCCGGCCCGTGGGGCGGCTGGCACTTCATCGTCTAGGGGCACCGTCGCAAACTGCGGCCCCTGCGGCGGGTTGGCAGGCTGGGACCACCGGGTCCGCACGCCGCACAATGGCTCAGTTTAACGCACTCGGGCCGGCAAACCGGAATGGGCCGTCTCACGCAGGTGAGAGACGATGGGTCTTCACCCAGCCACACCGGACTTGAATGAGCCGGCGCTGGACGCTGGTGTCGTCCGCTGCCATCCCCATTTCCAGGAAGACAGTGAAATCCGACACATACCGAGCTTCGAAGCGATCACGATACGCTGGGTTCCAGCCGGCGCCTGTCCCCGCCCTGCGATAGGGGTACACTGCCGGCCGTGAGCGTCCAGGCATCCCGCCGAACGCACCGTGGCAGTGCGCCACGAGGCAACGACGAGGGTCGCGCCACCGGGCATGGCCCAGTTCACCCACCTCCGGCATGGCCGGGTGCAATCCAAGACGAGAAACCAAGATGAGCGACAAGGTTGTACATGTCGGCGACGCCGACTTTGATAGCGCCGTACTGAATTCCAAGGAACCGGTGCTGGTCGATTTCTGGGCCGAGTGGTGTGGCCCGTGCAAGATGATCGCCCCTGCGCTGGACGAGCTGGCCGATGCCTACCAGGGCCGCGCCAAGATCGCCAAGGTCAACGTCGACCACAACCGTGCGCTGGCCGCCAAGTACCACGTGCGTTCGATTCCGTACCTGGTCGTGTTCAAGGACGGCGAGAAGGTCGGCGAGCAGATCGGTGCGGTGGGCAAGGCCCAGCTGGCCGGCCTGCTGGACAAGGCCCTGGCCTGATCCTGCTGTTTCGCGGCAGCCGCCGAGTGCGGCTGCCGTCGGGCGCACCGCGTCCATGATGAATGCTGTTCCCGGCAGCCCTTGCAAGGCGCCGCGGGCCGATGATAGTGTCGGCATATCCGGCCGCGCTCGCGTGCCGCACCCTCTGGACGCAGTTTCTTCCAGACCCATTCCCAACGTTCGCCGCCCCAGCCGGGCGCTCGCACCTTCAAGCGAGGAATAACGCTCTTGTCCGATAACACTTCCGAAACCGGCAGCGCCGATGCGCCCGCCGAAAAGCGCGTGCGCAAGCCCCGCGTGAGCAAGGCCGCCGCCCCGGCAGCCGCCGAAACCAGCGCCGCTCCGGCGCAGCCGACCCTGCCGCTGGCCGCCGCGCCCGAAGCGCCGGCACCGGCGCCAGCCGCACCTGCGCCGAGCGCGCCCGCTGCCGAGGCCCCCGCCAGCAGTGGCGGCGGTGAAGGCGGTGAAGGCCGCGAATCCGGCCAGCCGCGCCAGCAGAACCACCAGGGCGGTGGCCAGAACCAAGGCCAAGGCCAGGGCCAGAACAACAACCCCTACAACCAGAATGGCCAGCAGGGCCAGGGCAACCGCCGTGACCGCTTCCGCAACCGCCGCGACCGTGACCGTGGTGGCCGTGGCCGCGATGACGGCATGCCGCAGGATGGCGGCGAGCAGCAGCCCTTCGTGCCGCGCCCGCACGCCAACGTGCCCGAGGGCTTCCCGGTCTACTCGCTGAGCGACCTCAAGCGCATGCCGGCGCAGAAGCTGCTGGAAATCGCCGAGCAGCTGCAGATCTCCGAAGGCGTCGCCCGCGCCCGCAAGCAGGACGTCATCTTTGCCCTGCTGAAGGTGCTGACCCGCCACGGTGATGGCGTCGCCGCCGACGGTGTGCTGGAAATCCTGCCGGACGGCTTCGGCTTCCTGCGCGCGGCCGAAGCCAGCTACCTGGCTGGCCCGGACGACACCTATATCTCGCCCAGCCAGATCCGCCGCTTCAACCTGCGCACCGGCGACCACATCTCCGGCCGCATCCGCTTCCCGAAGGATGGCGAACGCTACTTCGCGCTGAACATCGTCGACACCATCAACGGTGAGCCGATCGAAGCGTCGAAGAACAAGGTGCTGTTCGAGAACCTGACCGCACTGTTCCCGCGTCGCCGCTTCACCCTGGAGCGTGGCAACGGTTCGTCGGAAGACATTACCGGCCGCATCCTCGACCTGATGGCACCGCAGGGCAAGGGCCAGCGCTCGCTCATCGTGTCCCAGCCGAAGGCGGGCAAGACGATGATGATGCAGCAGGTCGCCACGGCCATCACCACCAACCATCCGGACGTGCACCTGATCGTGCTGCTGATCGACGAGCGCCCGGAAGAAGTGACCGAAATGCAGCGCACCGTGCGCGGCGAGGTCATCAGCTCGACCTTCGACGAGCCGGCCGCGCGCCACGTGCAGGTGGCCGAAATGGTCATCGAGCGCGCCAAGCGCCTGGTCGAGCACAAGAAGGACGTGGTGATCCTGCTCGACTCGATCACCCGCCTGGCCCGCGCCTACAACAACGTGGTGCCGAGCTCGGGCAAGGTGCTGACCGGTGGTGTGGACGCCAATGCCCTGCACCGCCCGAAGCGCTTCTTCGGTGCCGCGCGCAACGTGGAAGAAGGCGGCAGCCTGACCATCATCGCCACCGCGCTGGTCGACACCGGCTCGAAGATGGACGAGGTGATCTACGAAGAGTTCAAGGGCACCGGCAACAGCGAAGTGCACCTGAGCCGTCGTATCGCTGAAAAGCGCGTGTTCCCGGCCATCGACATCAACCGTTCCGGCACCCGCCGCGAAGACCTGCTGATCGAACCGGAACTGCTGCAGAAGATCTGGATCCTGCGCAAGCTGCTGCATCCGATGGATGAAATGGCCGCGATGGAATTCCTGCTGGACAAGATGAAGAACACCAAGTCCAACGACGAGTTCTTCGGTTCCATGAAGCGCTAAGAGAAAAGCCCCGCACTGCGGGGCTTTTTTTGCCGCCGGGATAGGCGGCATCCACGCATGGCGTGGATCTACTGGTCGCACCGGGCGTGGCCCGGCGCGACCACGTGGCTTACGGGCAAGCCACCGCACCCTCGGCATTGGCCGTGTTGGCGGTCAGCTTGACCTGGGTGAAGGCCGCAGCAAACGGCGTGTCGGCCGTCACCACGAACGGGGCTTCCACCGCACCCAATGCCACGCCCTGCTTGGCAAAGCACGCCAGCGGCACGGTCACCGTCTGCTTCTGGCCGGGCGAGAGCGTGCCCAGCAGCGGGGCGATATCCACCCCGCCCTCGCAGCCGGTGCCGCATTGCATGGTCACCTTCACCGGCGATGCCGGGCGCTTCACCAGCTGCACGTCGAACTGCAGCGCACCATTGCTGCGCGCCAGCGCGCCCAGGTTGCGGCGCGACGTGCTGCGGGCGATCAACTGCGCCGGGGCCAGCCAGGTCACTTGCTTGGCGTCCTGCTGGGTGTTCACCTGCACGGTGCGCACCTGCACCACCGGCTTGGCAGCCGGCCAGCGCAGCGTGGCATTCAGATCATTGCCCAGCGGCTGCGTTGCGCCAGCGGCGGCCACGTGCAGTGCGAACGGCGGCGTGTCGGCGCGGTTGAAAATCGGCAGCACGGTCACTTCGCCGCAGCTGTCCTGGTTGGCCTCCTCCAACCGGGCGACCTTGCCCGCCTTGGCATAGCTCAGGCCATACCCCAGCGCGAACAGCGACGGCTTCTTCACATCGGGTTGGTCGATCGGCGCGGGGCACGGCACGCCCGGCCACGGGAAGCTGAGACGGCCACGGAAATCGTGCGCGGGCTTGCTGCCCTTTCCGGCCACCAGCACGTCGGTCACGCCCTTGCCTTCGGTGCCCGGCAGCCAGGCAGCAACGAAGGCGCTGGACAGGTTGAGCAGGTCGTTGGTGTACATCGGCCGGCCGGACATATAGACCGTCACCACCGGCTTGCCGGTCGCTGCGGCAGCCTTCAGCACCGCCAGGTCCTGCGGGTAGGCGCGGCTGTGGCTGACCGTGTCCGATGGAAGGATGTCGCCGTTGGTTTCCGCATACGGCGTTTCCCCGATCACCGCCAGCACCACGTCAAACGCCTCCGGGTCGATGCCCTGGCCATCGGCGCTGAAGCTGACCTTGTCCGTGCCCAGTTCGGCGCGCAGCGCGCCCAGCACCGAATCGGCGTTGGGGAAGTCGGCGTTCTTGTTCTCGGTCCCCTGCCAGGTCAACGACCAGCCACCGGATTGGTCGCCGATGCTGTCGGCGCCCTTGCCGACCACCAGCACGCGCGCATCGCGGTGCAACGGCAGCGCGTGGCCTTCATTCTTCAGCAGCACCAGCGATTCGCGCACCGCGCGGCGTGCCAGGTCGCGGTGCTGCACGGCCGTGGCATCGCCGGCATAACGGCTGTCGGACGGTTTGTGCTCGAACAGCCCGGCGCGCAGCTTCACCCGCAGGATGCGCGCCACCGCATCGTCGATGCGCGCCATCGGAATCTCACCCTTCTGCACCTGCGCGGTGGTGTTGTCGATGAAGGCCTTCCAGTCATCAGGCACCATCACCATATCGATGCCGGCATTGATGGCCTGCGCGCAACTGTCGTTGCGGCAGCCCGGCACCTGGGCGATGCCGTTCCAGTCGGAGACGACGAATCCATCGAAGCCCATCCTGTCCTTCAGCGCATCGGTCAGCAGCGCCTTGCTGCCGTGCATCTTGCCGTAGTCGACACCGGCGGCGCGGTCGTTCCAGCTGTTGAACGAGGCCATCACCGTCTGCGCCCCTTCGGCCAGCGCACCGTAGTAGCCCTGCGCATGCACATTGATCATCGTTGCCTTGTCGACCAGCGCCTCACCCTGGTCACGGCCGTTGTCGGTGGCGCCATCGCCCAGGTAGTGCTTGGCGGTGGTGACCACGTTGCCGTCATCCTTGAAGGCGCCCTGCGCGCCCTTGACGTAAGCGTGGGCGAAGCTGCGGATCACCGCCGGGTCGGACGAATAGCTTTCGTAGGTACGGCCCCAGCGCGGGTCGTGGGCCACGGCGAGGGTGGGCGCGAACACCCAGTCGATGCCGGTGGCGCGCACGGAGCGTGCAGTCGCCTCGCCGATGCGCTCGATCAGTTCGGCATCACCGGCCGCGCCCAGGCCGATGTTGTGCGGGAACAGGGTGGCGCCGAGCACATTGTTGTGGCCGTGCACCGCATCGGTACCCCAGATCACCGGCACCGGCGTCTTCGCATCGGTGGTCAGCGAGGCGGCATGGTAGGCATCGGCCAGCGTCAGCCATTCCTGCACGCTCGCGTGCTTGTCCATGCCCGGCCACGAGCCGCCGCCGTTGAGCACCGAGCCGATGTAGTAGCGGCGAACCTGCTCGGGCGTGATCGTCTTGATCTCGGCCTGGGTCATCTGCCCGATCTTCTGCGCCAGCGTCATCTGCGAAAGGATCTGCTGCACGCGGCGTTCGATGCCGGCGTCAGTGGCGATCGCGCTGTGCACGCGTGGCCAGTCCTGCAAGCGTTCGCCGCTGGCCGGTGCGGCCGCGGCGGGGACGGCAAGGGCGGCCAGCAGACAACTGGCAAGTAGGGTCTGGGTGGGGCGATTCACTGGGCTCTACCTCCGTGGATGAAGTTCCTGGCGTGCTCGGTGGTGGCGGCACGTTGGCATGGGCGCTTGCGCACCGCTCCTGACAGCGCTGTCATATAAGCCCGCCCACGTACTGTCAATCGGTCTTGCTGGACGCTGCCGCGCGGGTCCCACAACGACAGGCCCGCGCGCTTGTACGGCGGACTACAGTGGTACCGGGGTGCTGCATCGCGACAAGGAATCGGGACGTGCCAGCGCCCCTGCTGTCGTGGCAACATCCGCCTGCTTCGGCAACATCGACCGGGCCACCACGCACTACCATCGCGGCGTGCACGCAGCCTTCCAGGAGGATCCATCGCACCATGCGCAGTCGAATCGAGGATGTCGCCGCCGTTGCCGGGGTTTCGATCAAGACCGTGTCCCGCGTGCTCAACCATGAGCCCAACGTGCGCGAACAGACGCGCGAACGGGTGCTCGCGGCCGTGGCGCGGCTGGGCTACAAACCCAACCTGTCGGCGCGCAGCCTGGCCGGCCAGCGCTCTTACGCGTTGGCGCTGGTCTACAACAATCCATCGCGCAACTACCTGATGGAGATCCAGAGCGGCATGCTGGAAGCTTGCCATGCGCAGCACTACAACCTGATCCTGGGCCCGGTCGGGACCGGACGCCGCACCCTGCCCGACCTGGCCGCGCTGTTCGAGAACTCGCGCCCGGACGGGGTGGTGCTGATCCCGCCGCTGACCGACGACGAGGTGGTGCTGTCCTACCTGGAAGAGCACGACATCCCGTTCTCCTGCATCGCGCCGCGGCATCCGGACGGGCGTATCGGCGTGCGCATGGACGAAACCACGGCGGTGATCGAGCTGATCGGCCGGCTGGTCGCGCAGGGGCATCGGCGCATCGGCCACATCAAGGGTCCACGCGCGCACGGTGCCTGCCAGTGGCGCCACGCGGGTTATCGCCAGGCCCTGCGCGCGGCCGGAATCGCCTACGACCCGACGCTGGTGGTCGGCGGCCAGTTCTCGTTCGAATCGGGCGTGGACGCTGCCAATGCCCTGCTCGATCTGCGTGACCCGCCGACGGCGATCTTCGCCGCCAACGATGACATGGCCGCCGCGGTGTATCGGGTCGCCGGCGAACGGGGGCTGCGCATTCCGCGCGACCTGTCGGTGTGCGGCTTCGACGACACGCCGATCGCCGGCCACATCTACCCGGCACTGACCACCGTTCGGCAACCGACTTCGCACATGGGACGGCTGGCTACCGAGCAGCTGATCGAGCACATCCGCGCCGATCTGGCCGGAGGCATGATCACCGTCGAGCACACGGTGCTGGAGCGCGAATCCACCGCGCCGCCCCGCAAGCGCTGAACCCCGCGGCAGGCCGCTCACGGCGCCGGCAACCGTGAGCCCTTCCAGGCGTAGAAGGCAATGTACGCATAGCACAGCACCGGCAGCAGGAAAGAAAGCTGCAGGCCATGGTGGTCGGCCAGCCAGCCCATCGCCAGCGGAATGACCGCGCCGCCGACGATGGCCATCACCAGCAGGCTGGAGGCCTGCCCGGTGAGTGCCCCCAGGCGGGCAATGGCGAGGGCGAAGATGGTGGGGAACATGATGGAGTTGAACACGCCGATGCTGACCACGGCCCACGTGGCCACCCCGCCGCTGGTGGTGACGGTGATACCGAGCAGAACCACCACGGCCAGCGCGAATCCGCCCAGCAGGTGACGCGCATCCAGCCGCGCCAGCAGGGCCGCGCCCAGCAGCCGGCCGACCAGTGCGCCTCCCCAGTACAGCGACACGTAGCCGGTGGCCTGCTGCTCGGTCATGCCTTGGCCGATGCCCGGCGAGGACAGGAAGTTGACCAGCACGCTGCCGATGGACACCTCTGCACCGACGTAGAAGAAGATCGCCAGCACGCCCAGCCGCACGTGGCGGTGGCGCAGCGCATCCCACGCGCGCCCCTGCACACTGGCACGGCCTTCCACACCCTCGATGGCGGGCAGGCGGAGCATCCAGATCGCCGCGGCCAGCAGGAACAGCACCACGGCCAGGCCGAAATACGGCAGCTGCACCGACTGCGCCTCCGCGGCCCGATACGCCAGTGCCTCGGCCTGCGGCAGCAACGCCAGCTGCGCTTCGCTGCGCGGCTGTGCCGACAGGATCAGCAGGCCGCCGAACAACGGCGCCAGCGTCGTGCCCAGTGAGTTCATCGACTGTGCCAGCGTCAGCCGGCTGGAGCTGGTGCGCTCATCGCCGAGCAGCGCGACATAGGGATTGGCAGCGACCTGCAGCACGGTGATGCCGGTGGCCAGCACGAACAGCGCCGCCAGGAACAGGCCATACACATGCGCGGCCGCAGCCGGCCAAAACAGCAGCGCGCCCACACCGGCGATGGCCAGGCCGGCGACGATGCCGCGCTTGTAGCCGACCGCGGCAACCAAGCGACCGGCAGGCAGCGACATCAGGAAATAGGCGCCGAAGAACGTGAACTGGATCAGCATCGCCTGCACCCAGGTCAGGGCGAAGGCGGCCTTCAGGTGAGGGATCAGGATGTCGTTGAGGCAGGTGAGAAACCCCCACATGAAGAAGATCGCGGTGACCACCATCAGGGCGCGGGTCGAGCCCTGCACGTGGTGTCCACGAACGGTCGTTGCTGTGTCCAAAGTCTGTCCTCCCGGTCAGTGATTGAAGCCATCAAGCGGTCATGCGTGACGTGTGACGGTCATCCTGTTTGTCCAGCGCTGTCAGCCCGACAGCTCCCCTTGCCGATCTTCCGTGCGCCCCTCTCCGCGCAGTTTTGTTTTGCAGCGCACAACACGTTTGCGCACTCGGATTGGCAGCGCTGTCATTGCTGAAAAAACGCTGCGGATACTGCAGTACAAGCCAATTCGCCGATGCGCGTGGCGTTCTGGCAACGGTTACAGCCCCTGCTCGGCGACTACTCGTGCGGCGCTCTTGATGGCAGTTTGTTGACAACGCTGTCAACCGTGGCTCCAATCCGGCCACACGCACCAACCCTTGATTGAGACGACGCAGGACCGCCACCACCGAATTCCCTGGGGAGGGAGCTTCCATGAAGACGTACACGGCCGTACCTCGCAAGACGATGCTCACTTCCGCGCTGCTCGCGGCCCTGGCCGCGCCCGCCTGGGCGCAGGACGCACCCGCTGCGGGCCGCGATCCGGCCGACCCGGCCACGCTCGATACGGTGCAGGTCACCGGTATCCGCGGCAGCCTCACCTCTTCGATGAACCTCAAGCGCGACAGCCAGGGCGTGGTCGATGGCATCGTGGCCGAGGACATCGGCAAGTTCCCGGATACCAACCTGGCCGAGTCACTGCAGCGCATCAGCGGCGTGTCGATCGACCGTACCTCCAGCGGCGAAGGCTCCAAGGTGACCGTGCGCGGCATCGGCCCGGACTACAACCTGGTGCTGTTGAACGGCCGGCAGATGCCGGCGTCCAACCTCGGCATCGGCGGCGCCGGCCTGTCCAGTTCGCGCTCGTTCGACTTCGCCAACCTGGCCTCCGAATCGGTATCGGCGGTGGAGGTCTACAAGACCGGCCGCGCCGACAATCCGGCCGGTGGCATCGGTGCCACGATCAACATCAAGACGCTGCGTCCGCTGGAAGCCGAGCCGGTGATCAGCCTGGGCATGAAGGCGGTCAACGATTCGTCCAACGACAACCTGCCGCGCACGCTGCAGGGCGCCAGCGTGACCGGTGAACTGTCGGGCATCTTCAGCCAGCGCTACGCCGATGACCGCTTCGGCGTGGCCCTCAGCGCCAGCCACCAGGAACGCGATTCGGGATTCAACCAGGCCACCGTGGCCGAGGGCTGGGCGACGTTCCGAGGCAATGATGCCAGCGACGGCCGCGCCCTGCCGCAGCCGGGCCAGGGCTATTCGGACCGCATCACCAACCGCCCCGGCCCGAACGACGTTTACGGCCGCCCGCAGAACACCGCGTACAACGTCAACGCGGTGCAGCGCCAGCGCACCAACGGCCAGGCCACCTTCCAGTGGAAGCCGGCAGACAACGTGACCACCACGCTGGACTACACCTATGTCGAGAACAAGGTGCAGCAGCAGCGCAGCGAGCTGTCGGTATGGTTCAACTACGGTCCCGGCGACAGCACCTGGACCAACGGCCCGGTGTCGGCGCCGATCATCTACAGCGAGGACATGACCGGGTCGGACGTGTCGATGGGCGGCATGAAGCTGGCCACCAGGAACACCATGCATTCGCTGGGCTTCAACGTCGACTGGGAAGTCAACGACGCGCTGGACCTGTCCTTCGACGCGCACAACTCCACCGCCGAATCGCAGCCGGATGGCCCGTACGGCTCGGCCGGCGTGCTCGGCGTGGCGGCGTTCGTGCGTGGCAAGACCACCGTGGATTACAGCGGCGACCTGCCGATCATCCACATGGAGCTGCCGCCGGGTGGCGTGCAGCCGTCGCAGGCCCTGGTCACCGGTTCGGTGTTCCAGAACAGCTACAACAAATCCAAGGTGGCGCAGTACCAGGGGCGCGGCACTTTCCGCTTCGCCGATTACTCCGCGCTGGATTTCGGCGCCGGCTTCGCCAAGGTCGAAAACCGCTCGGCCTCGGCCATCACGCAGCGGAACTCGTGGGGCGGGTTGGGCAATCCGGGCGACTACGATGACAGCATCTGGTACGCCGACGACATGAGCCGCTACTTCAAGTCGTTCTCCGGCCATAACGATCCACGCATGACCGGCCGCTTCCTGGTGTTCGATTTCGACCGCCTGCGCGAACGCGCCGCCCAGGTCGGTACCGAGGCCGATCCAGCATGCCCGACCTGCTATGTGGCGCCGACCGAGTACTCCGAAGACATCCGCACCACTGAGAAGTCCAAGAGCGCCTATGCGCAGTACCGCACCACGTTCGACTGGGCGATGCCGCTGCACGTGGCGGCCGGCGTTCGCTACGAGCAGACCGAAGTGGAATCGCTGGCGCTGGTCCGCGTTCCCAACGGCATCAGCTGGGGTTCGGCCAACGAGTTCAACATCACCTATGCGCCCAGCGGTACCTTTGTCGGCGGCAAAGGCAAGTACGACTACGTGCTGCCGAACCTGGACCTGAAGCTGGACATCAATGATGCGCTGGCACTGCGCGGCAGCTACAGCCGCAGCATCGGCCGGCCGGGTTGGACGCAGATCCAGAGCGGTTCGCGCGTGGATGACATCGTGCGCACCCAGGGCGGCACCGGTTCGCGGGGCAACCCGGCACTGGAGCCGCTGGTGTCGGACAACTTCGACCTGTCACTGGAGTGGTACTACGGCGACGCCAGCTACGCGTCGGTCGGCTTCTTCCGCAAGAACATCAAGAACTTCATCAGCAACACCATCGTGCGCGAGAACACCGGCAACCTGCACACGCCGGTGGGCGGCGCCTACTGGAACGAAGCGCTGGCCTCGGGCTGCGGCGCAACCGACATGCCGTGCATCCGCGACTACATCTTCACCAATCATGCCGGCGCGCCCGGCGTGAACTACACCGGCCGCAACTCGGCCGGGCAGATGACCGGCACCATCACCGGCCAGCCCGGCGATCCGGTGGCCGGCTTCGATACCACCGTGCCGGCCAATCAGCACTCCGACCACCTGCAGGGCTGGGAAGTGGCGGTGCAGCACCTGTTCGGCCAGTCCGGCTTCGGCGTGGCGGCCAACTACACCAAGGTGAAGTCGGGCCTGACCTTCGACAATTTCAGCCTGGGTGACCAGTACCCGATGATCGGCCTGAGCGACTCGGCCAACGTCGTGGCGTTCTACGAGAAGTACAAGTGGCAGATCCGTGCGGCCTACAACTGGCGCGACAAGTTCCTCAACGGCATCGGCGGCCAGGGCCCGAACCCGAACTACACCGCGGCCTACGGCCAGGTCGATCTCAACATCAGCTACGCGGTCAGCGACCGGCTGACGCTGAGCCTGGAAGCGATCAACCTGACCGACGAGACCATGCGCACCTACGCGCGCCACACCAACATGCTGCGCTATGCCACCCAGACCGGGCCGCGCTACATGTTTGGCATGCGCTACAAGTTCTGACCGGCTGCGGTACTGTGGAGCCGAGCGTCGCCTCGGCTCCACACTGCCCCGGACACCCGCGCATGCTGCCCCTGCCCCGCCCCATCGAAGAAGTCCACGGCCTGCAACCGGCAGACCTGCCCGCGCACCTGCCCGGCTGGACCACGCCCAAGGTGATCCGCGGGCTGGTGTCGCACTGGCCCGTGGTCTCCGCAGCGCAGGTATCGCCTGCTGCGGTGGTAGCGCATCTGGCCGGCTTCGACCCGGGCCAGATGCCGGTCACCGCTACCACGGCGGCGCCCGAGGCCAGCGGCCGGCTGTTCTACAACGAGGACATGAGCGGCTTCAATTTCCGCCGCGAACAGGTGCCGCTGAAGGTGGTACTGGCCACGTTGCTGAAGTACGCCGGCCATCCGTCGCCACCGTCGATCTACGTGGCCTCGACCACGCTGGACAGCTTCCTGCCCGGCTTCAGCGCACGCAATCCACTGCCGCTGGGCGTCGCCGATCCGCTCAGCAGCATCTGGATCGGCAACCGCTCGCGCATCGCCGCGCATCAGGATGTGCCCGACAACCTCGCCTGCGTTGCCGCCGGACGGCGCCGGGTCACCCTGTTCGCACCCGAGCAGGTGCGCAACCTGTACATCGGCCCGCTGGATTTCACCCCCGCCGGCCAGGCGATCAGCCTGGTTGACTTCCATGCACCCGATTTCGAGCGGTTTCCACGCTTCCGCGAGGCGCTGGCGCAGGCACAGGTGGCTGAACTGGCGCCCGGCGACGCGGTCTACATTCCCTCGCTGTGGTGGCACCACATGGAAGGGCTGGAGGCGTTCAACGTGCTGGTCAACAGCTGGTGGCGCCCAGTGCCGGCATGGATGGATTCACCGATGAACGCACTGATGCTGTCGATCCTCGCGCTGCGTGATCTACCCGAAGCGCAGCGCGCGCACTGGCGCGCAATGCTCGATCACTATGTGTTCGACGCCGATCTTTCGACCAGCGCGCATATTCCGCCGCAGGTGCGCGGCGTGCTGGCCCCGTTGCAGGCCGGGAGCGCCGAGCAGATCCGCCAGACCCTGCGGCAGCGCCTGCAGCGCTGACCATCGCAGCGGCCGCGCGCTTCACCGCAGCGGCTCGGTTTGTGGCGATAATGAGGCCCCGCACCCGGCGGCGCCCGTGCGCGCTGCGCGCCCTCCGCCCGACCCTGCCCCGCATGCGCCTGATTTCGCCCCGCCTCAACCTGGGCAAGCTGATCCTTGCCCTGGCCCTGCTCAGCGCCATCATCGCGCTGGCCAATACCCTGCTGGCCAGCTATCGGGTGCAGCGCGACCAGCTGGTCGGCAACACCCTGGAAGCCAACCGCGTCTATGCCACCAAACTGGCAGAGACCACCCAGAACTTCCTGTTGGGTGCGCAACAGGAGCTGGCCTACGCCGCCACCCGGCTCGGCCAAGGCAACCTCGATCCGGCCCAGGCCCAGGACGAGGCCAGCCGGCTACAGCTGCAGACCAACAGTTTCAACTCCTCGCTGGTGGTGGATGCCGACGGCCTGGTGATCGCCACCTCGCCACAGACCCTGCAGCTGCAGGGCGAGGTGCTGCACAGCGTCGGCAACAACGCCGCCCTGGCCGCGCGCCAGCCGATGATCAGCGATCCGTACCAGTCGGCCACCGGAAAGCTGCTGGTCTCGCTGTCGCATCCGATCTTCGACCGCAGCGGCCACTATCGCGGTTACGTCAGCGGCACCCTGTACCTGCGCCAGCGCAGTGCGTTGCACACGCTGCTGGGCAAGCACTATTACCGCGACGGTTCCTATCTTTACGTGGTCGACCGTCATGGTCGCCTGCTGTACCACGCCGACGGCAAGCGGGTCGGTGACTACGTGGTGGGCAACCCGGCGGTGAAGGCCGTGGTGCGCGGTGAACGCGGCGCGCAGCAGGTGCGCAACAACCTCGGCGTGTCGATGCTGGCCGGCTACGCGCCAGTGCCGGCCACCGGCTGGGGCATCATTGCCCAGCGCCCGACCGAGGCCACGCTGCAGCCGCTGTCGCGGCTGATGACCGCGGTGATCTGGAACGCGATCCCGCTGGGCGTGTTGTCATTGCTGGTCACCTGGTGGTTCGCTCGCCGCATCTCGCTGCCGCTGTGGCAACTGGCGCGCAACGTACAGGGCGGCGAAGACACCGGCAACGCGATCACCCACGTCAGCGGCATCCGCGCCTGGTACTTCGAGGTCGCGCAGCTGAAGCATGCGGTATTGCACAGCTTCAACGCCCTGCAGGACCGCATCGGCACGCTCAACCGCGCCAGCCGCACCGACCCGCTGACCGGCCTGCTCAATCGCCGTGGCCTGCAGCAGGCACTGGATGCGCTGCAGGTGCAGGGCATTCCGTTCGCGATCCTGGCATTGGACATCGACCGCTTCAAGTTGATCAATGACGGCCACGGCCATGACGTCGGCGATGCCGCCATCATCCATATCGCCGACCAGATGCGCCGCTACTCGCGCGACAGCGACATTCTGTGCCGGGCCGGTGGCGAGGAATTCCTGCTGCTGTTGCCCGGCATCGGCACCGAATCGGCGCGCCAGGCTGCCGAACGCCTGCGCCAGCACATCGCCGACCACCCGTTCGAACCGGTGGGTACCATCACGGTCTCGCTGGGCGTGGCCCACTTCCCCAGCTTCCATGTCGATGCCGAGCAGGCGCTGCGGCTGGCCGACAAGGCGCTGTACCTGGCCAAGGAACAGGGCCGCAACCGGGTGGTGGTCTACCCCTACGCCGACTGACGCGGAGCCGGGCTGCCCGGCTCCGCCATCGCGCTCAGCCCTGTTCCAGCGGGGTGAGCAGGCGCAGGCCGCGCTTGGCGCTGTCGACCATGTAGACGCCGCCTTCGGGAAGCAGGTCGCTGCCGGTGTCCGCAGCCTCACCGGTCACCCAGGGTGCGCGCTGTTTCGGTCCCGGAATGAAGGCCCGCCAGCGGCCATTGCGCTCGACTGCGGCATTGTGATCATCCGAAAACGCATAGCTCACCGGCACGCGCACCGACCAGAACTCGCTTGAGACCTCCTCGCCGCTGGTCGGGGGAATGAAGGTCCATTTGCGCGCAGTGTTGATGCTGGCCTTGGCCAGCACATCGCGCAGCTTGGCCATGGTCCGCTCCGGCCCCGCCACGGTCATGTTGACCTGCTCGGCAATGACGTCGGCCACGGTGCCGTCACGGGCGACCTTGACGATCAGGACCACGTCCCCCTGGCCACCGACCCTGATCGCCTCGTCCGGATAGCGCGGCGGCGTCAGCCGCTTTGCGGTCACCGAATCGGTGGCCTTCGGGTCGTACTCGCTGAAATCCACGCTGGTCATGCTGACTTCGTAGTCGCCCTTGCCGGTGGACTTGCCGCGCAGGCGCACGCGCAGGGGCGCCTGCGCGGCGACGGCCTTGCCGTCCACGAGCGTCGGTTCGAAGCGCCAGGGGCGAATGGTACGTTCAACAAAGGCTGCGACACCTGCACCAATGTTCGCCTTCTGGTCGAGCACCAGGTTGCTGACCGTGCCTTCCGCGGTGACCTCGATCTTTCCGGTCAGGGTCATGCTCAGTTCGGTGGTGGCACGCACCGCGCGCGTGGTCTGCGCGCTGGCATCGGCAGGAAGCAGGGAAGCGCCGGCACCGACGGCCAACGCAAGGGCGAGGAACAGGTGGGAGCGCATCATTGCCGGATCCTTGGTGATGAACCCCGAGCGTAACGCAAGCTTCACACCCGCAACAGTGGGGCCTGGCTAGGCCAAACGGTGGGCCGCCGCGTAGGGCGGCGTATCGGGGTAGTCGGCGTTGGCGAAGCGCGCCTGCAGGCCCTGCCACCAGGCCGGGTCGAACAGATGCCGGTAGTGCTCGCGCACCGCCGCCAGTTCGCCGGCCGGCAGGCCCATGAACGGGCCGAAGCGCTCGGGGAATACGTCACGCGGGCCGACATGGAACCACGGTTCATCGGACAGCGCTTCTTCCGGTGTACGCGGCTGTGGCCAGGCTCGGAACACGCAGTCGCTGACCAGGCACAGCTCATCGTAGTCGTAGAACACAGCGCGTCCGTGCCGCGACACGCCGAAGTTCTTCGGCAGCATGTCGCCGGGGAAGATGTTGTTGCGCGCCATGTCGGTGATCGCCTGGGCATAGTCGAGCACCGCAGCGCGCACCGCTTCACCGCCCTGCTCGCGCAGGTACAGGTTCAACGGGCGGAAGCGGCGCTGCACATAGCACAGCGCGATCTCCACCTCATCGCCATCGATGCGCACGCTCTGCGCGCACTGCTGCAGCAGCTCCTCCAGCAAGGCCGGCGCGAAACGATCCCGTGGGAAGCGCAGGTGGCGATAGGGCTGTGCATCCAGCAGGCGGCCGACGCGGTCGAGGTTGAACACCAGCGCGTACTTCTCTTCCACCTGCTGCCGCGACATCGTCTTGGGCCAGGCGAAGCGATCGCGGATCAGCTTGAACACCAGCGGATAGCTGGGCAGCGTGAACACTGCCATGACCATGCCCGGCGTGCCTTCGGCATGCGCCAGCCGCTCCTGCGGATGCTCGTTGAAGTGGCGGAAGAAAGTGCGGTAGCGTTCGGTCTTGCCCTGCTTGGCGCGGCCCAGCACGGTGTAGATCTCGTCGATCGGCTTGCCCGGCAGCAGGCTGCGCAGGAATACCACCGCATCGCCAACCGTGGCCAGGTTGGCCTGGAAATAGCTGCGCGACACGCCGAACAGATGGGCCACGTCGCGGCGCCGGGTCAGCACCGCGTCGGCACGCAGGCCGCGCTCGTCGTTGACCAGCGCGATCACGCACGGTGAGAATCGATGCTCGCCGAACACGCGGCCAACCAGGTAGGCGCGGCGCTCCCGGTAGAACACGGTGTCGAGCAGCTCGATGCTGCGCACCGGCGTATCGCCCCAATGCGCAAGGTCATCCTGCAGGCGCACCGCGATCGCCGCCGCGCAGCGCAACTGATGGGCATACGGAATATCGAAGCGATAATCGGCCAGCACCCGCTGCAGTGCCTCCACCGGCCGCGTCGCCGAGACGGCATAGGTATGGCGCGCGACCGGATGAGTGATGGCATCGGACGGCTCGACATCGAAGGCGATGAACTCCAGCGCCGGATCCACGCCGCAGGTGCCGAACAGCCGTCGCGACAGCGTGTTGTAGAAGGTCTTGTACAGCTCGGCGTCGATCAGCCCCTGCAGCAGCGCGCTGTACTGCGCATGCACCTGCAGCCACAACGCGCGCTCACCGACCGCCTCGCCGGCAAGGCGGCGCAGCGCATCCATCTGCGTTGCAATGCACAGGTCGTACAGGGCGATGCGCTCGACGGCATCCTGGCGGGCACCGGGCCAGTCGCGCTGCTCGAAGCGCTGCCGCGCACGCGCGGTCACTGCGGCGAATCGAGCGTGGTACTCCTCGAAGCCATCACGGATGGCCACCGCAATACGCGGTGCCAGGTCTGCGGCAATGTCGGGTCGGGACATGCACGGCTCGGCAGGAGGACAGGCATCCACCATACGCTGGCGTGTGTGGCGCCGTCGAGCGCTCAGGTAGTGCCGGCCGCTGGCCGGCAGCCCCTGGACCGCCGGTGGATCCATGCAGATGCCGGCCAACGGCCGGCACTACCGGCTCAGATCGCCAGATCGGCCTCGACGTCCTGCACCTTACGCCGGGCCAGCGCGAGGTTGGACTTGGTGCGGTCGAGCACGATGTAGAAGAACAGGCCCTTCTTCTTCGCTACCGGGCGCATGATGTGGTACGCCTTGCCCAGTGAAATCAGGATGTCCTCGATCGTGTCGTTGAGGTTCAGCGACGCGGCGGTCTTCATCTTGGCGCGGATCACTTCGGTATTGCCGGCGGCGGCCACTTCCATGTCCATGCCGGCACCGGCCTCACCCAGCAGCATGCCGCTTTCGTAGTCGACCAGCGCCACGGCCTGCGCGCCATCAATGCCCATCAGTGCATTCAACGATTCAGTCAATCCAGCCACGTCCGCTCCCCTTTCAAGAGTGATCCGAGCCCCACGTTCCCCTGCGGCCGGGCTCACGATCCGCCGAGTTCGGCCAGGATTGCCTGGCCACATTCCCTGCTCTGCCACAGCACCTGGCCGATCACGCTGCGCTGGTCGCAGGCCGCCATCAACAGCAGCGGCGCGCGCCCTTCGGCCTGGATGGCCAGCATCAGCACCTTGCCGCCTGCGGCCTCCAGCATCAGCGTCTGCAGATCGCCCAGCACCAGTTCGCGGCCCACCGCTGCGGCCAGCGCCAGCATCGCGCTGGTCATCGCCGCCAGCCGTTCGCCACGCCCTTCGGCGCCGGCACTGACCAGCGCAAAGCCATCGACGCTGGCCAGCACCACCGTGCGTACGCCTTCCACCCGTTGCCGCAGATCCTGCAGCAACGGCTGCAATCGCTCGCACTGGCATGCATCGGGCAGGACCACCACCTGCCCGTCAGCCATGTGCGGCCACCAGCGCATGCGCTTCCATCTCGCCCATCAACACATCCATCAGCAGCAGCCCCTGTTCGCGCTCGCGGGCATCGACCGCCAACAGTGGCAGCGGTTGATCATCAAGGCAGGCACATGCGGCCCAGTCGTCCAGCACGGCATGCGGCGCCTGGTCGAGATGGGTGACGGCCACCACCAGCGCCAGCGCCGGGGCGAAGGGCCGCAGCACCTGCAGGTAGCCCTGCAGCTCGGCGGCCACGCCCGTGCGGCGAGCGTCCAGCAGCAGCACGGCGCCACGCGCGCCCTGCAGCAGGATCGGCCACAGAAAGTCGAAACGCTGCTGGCCGGGCGTGCCGTACAGGCGCAACCGCTCGCCATTGGGCAGATCGATGTCGGCATAGTCCAGCGCGACCGTGGTCGATGCTTTGTCGGCGCCGAGGCGGTCACTGTTGGCCACATCGGTATCGACCACGGCGCCGGCCGCGATGCTGCGCACCAGGGTGGACTTGCCGCTGCCCATTCCTCCCAGCACCACCACCTTGTGCTCACGCATTGCGCTCGCTCCCGCGCAGGTGCCGCCACAACCGGGCCAGCAGGCCGTGGTCGGTCGCGCTCGCCGCGCGCGCCATCGCCGGTGCGGCGGCAGTTGCCTGCAGCTGCGCGTAGCCGCACAGGTAAGCAGCATGGATGAAGTCACGCACGGCAGCGGCCGGCAGGTCGAGCAGCATCGCGCACTCGTCCACCGTGCAGGCGCGCTTGAGCAGCAGCGAGCACAGGCGGAAGCCATCATGGTCGTGGCCGAGTACGCGGAAGTCGGGCCAGCGCAGCAGCTTCACCGAGGCGCTGCGCAGGCGCTCATCCAGCAACTGCCAGTGCCGGCTGCGCTGTGCCCATTGCCACAGCAGCGGGCGCAGTGGCTGGCGTGGCCGGTCCCCTGCCAGCGCCTGCAACCGTGCCGGTGTCAGCGCGTCCAGCTGCAGGCGCTCGAAGGCGTCGGCCAGGCGCTCCACCAGCGCGGCAGCAGGTTCCTCCAGCAGCACTGCATGGTCATGTTCCAGATCCATCAGCAGCAGGGGTTCGCCGGCATCGCTCAGCAGCGCCTGGCCCTGCCGCAGCGGCAGCCGCTCACGCAGCAGGCGGGTGATGGCGTGCGCACCATCGGCCAGGCGGATCGGTGCCGATACGTGCATGGCCAAAGGTTCCGGGTCGGCCTGCATGCCTCGCAGCGCGCGCCCGATGGCGCCATCGTCGAGCACGTCCTGATGGCCATCGCCGGCACGCAACTGGCCAACCGGGTCCTCGATCCAGCACTGCAGGCGCGGTCGCTGCTGGCGCATGCGCAGGGCCGCATTGCGCAGCGCCGGGGTATCGCGGATGACCAGCAGGTCACAATCGTCCAGATCCTGGCTGCGGCGGATCTGGCCATCGGGCAGTGCCGAAGCCAAGCGTAGCCGCTGCAGCAGGGCCTGCTCGCCCTGGATGTCGGTTCCCACTACCAGCACGCGTGCCATCGGTGTTCCCCGTGCGACCACCTCCCCGGTGGTCTCGCGTCGCCAAGGCTAGGGCATCGCCAGCGCCAACCGTCGTGATCGACTGCTCAGATTTGCGGTGAACGCGAAAACCCCGATCTGCGTTCTGCGACAACCATCGTGGGCAAGTTTCATGCCCCCTTGACGGGGTTACGACAGTCGACGGATTTCACGGTTCGGGATGCCCGGCCGTTGGGGTCAGATCCCTTTCGCCGTGCCAAAGGGATCTGACCCCAGCGGGAAAAAGAAACCCGCGCCGAAGCGCGGGTTCCGGGGTCACACGCGGACGGCGATGAATCAGCCGCGCAGCTGTTCCAGCGCGGCGTTGAAGGTCGCGCTCGGGCGCATCGCCTTGCTGGCCTTGGCCACGTCCGGACGGTAGTAGCCGCCGATGTCCACGGCGTTGCCCTGCACCGCGATCAACTCATCGACGATCTTCTGCTCGTTGTCGGTCAGCGCCTTGGCCAGGGGCGCGAAGCGTGCCTTCAGCGCGGCATCTTCGTCCTGCGCGGCCAGGGCCTGGGCCCAGTACAGCGCGATGTAGAAGTGGCTGCCCCGATTGTCGATGCCACCCAGCTTGCGCGACGGCGACTTGTCATTGTCCAGGAACTGGCCGTTGGCTTCGTCCAGCGCCTTGGCCAGCACGCGGGCAGCGGCGTTGTCGTAACGGTTGCCCAGGTGTTCCAGCGACGCGGCCAGGGCCAGGAACTCACCCAGCGAATCCCAGCGCAGGTAGTCCTCTTCGACGAACTGCTGCACGTGCTTCGGGGCCGAGCCGCCGGCGCCGGTCTCGAACAGGCCGCCACCGGCCATCAGCGGCACGATCGACAGCATCTTGGCGCTGGTGCCCAGCTCCATGATCGGGAACAGGTCGGTGAGGTAGTCGCGCAGCACGTTGCCGGTCACCGAGATGGTGTCCTCACCCTTGCGGATGCGGTCCAGCGAGAATGCGGTGGCCTCCACCGGCGGCAGGATGCGGATGTCCAGGCCGGCGGTGTCGTGGTTCTTCAGGTAGGTTTCGACCTTGGCGATGACCTGTGCGTCGTGGGCACGGGCGGCGTCCAGCCAGAACACGGCCGGGGTGCTGCTCAGGCGGGCGCGTTCGACGGCCAGCTTCACCCAGTCCTGGATCGGCGCATCCTTGGTCTGGCACATGCGCCAGATGTCACCGGCTTCCACGGCGTGCTCGAACACCACGTTGCCGGCATCGTCGGTGACCTTGACCACGCCGTCGGCGGCGATCTGGAAGGTCTTGTCGTGCGAGCCGTACTCTTCGGCCTTCTGCGCCATCAGGCCGACGTTCGGCACCGAGCCCATGGTGGCCGGATCGAAGGCACCGTGCGCCTTGCAGTCGTCGATGACGGCCTGGTAGACGCCGGCATAGCAGCGGTCCGGGATGACCGCCTTGGTGTCCTGCAGCTTCCCTTCGGCGTTCCACATCTTGCCGGAGTCGCGGATCATCGCCGGCATCGAGGCGTCGACGATGACGTCGCTCGGCACGTGCAGGTTGGTGATGCCCTTGTCCGAGTTGACCATGGCCACGCCCGGACGCTGTGCGTACTCGGCGGCCAGGTCG
Source organism: Stenotrophomonas maltophilia (assembly GCF_047497515.2). Taxonomy (GTDB): domain Bacteria; phylum Pseudomonadota; class Gammaproteobacteria; order Xanthomonadales; family Xanthomonadaceae; genus Stenotrophomonas. Next base: position 90,108 of record NZ_JAXAXL020000009.1, on the reverse strand, counting down.
GCTTCGATCGCGGCGCGGGTGGCTTCCGGCAGCGACGGCAGGCGCGCGGCCAGGTCACCGATGCCGTTGTTGGCGTCGAAACCGGCCTGCTTGAGCACATCGGCGTGCTTGGCCAGCACGTCCTTGTAGAACTCGTTGACCGCCACGCCGAACATGATCGGGTCGGAGACCTTCATCATGGTCGCCTTCAGGTGCAGCGAGAACAGCACGCCCTGGGCCTTGGCATCGGCGATCTGCTCAGCGATGAACGCGGCCAGCGCCTTGCGGCTCATCACCGCGGCATCGACGATCTCGCCGGCCTTGACAGCGGTCTTTTCCTTCAGCACGACGGCGCTGCCGTCCTTGCCGTGGAAGGTGATCTTCAGCGAACCGGCATTGGCCAGGGTGGCCGACTTCTCGCTGCCGTAGAAGTCACCGGCGGCCATGTGCGCGACGTGCGACTTCGAATCCGACGCCCAGGCGCCCATGCGGTGCGGGTGCTTGCGCGCGTAGTTCTTCACCGACAGCGGTGCGCGGCGATCGGAATTGCCTTCGCGCAGCACCGGGTTGACCGCGCTGCCCTTGACCTTGTCATAGCGCGCCTTGTAGTCGCGCTGCTGGTCGTCGGCCGGGGTTTCCGGGTAATCCGGCAGCGGATAGCCCTGGTCCTGCAGTTCCTTGATGGCCGCCTTCAGCTGCGGCACCGATGCCGAAATGTTCGGCAGCTTGATGATGTTGGCGTCCGGGGTGGTCGCCAGCTGGCCCAGCTCGGCCAGGTCGTCGCTGACCTTCTGCGCATCGCTCAGCAGTTCCGGGAACAGCGACAGGATGCGGCCGGACAGCGAGATGTCACGGGTTTCCACCACGATGCCAGCGGTGGCGGTGTAGGCATCGACGATCGGCAGCAGCGACTGGGTGGCCAGGAACGGTGCTTCGTCGGTCAGCGTGTAGAGGATCTTGGACATGGGGGACTTGGACTCTGTAGCGGTTCTCAGGGGAAGGCCGGCGCAGGCGCCGTGCCACGTGCAACCGTGTCACTTTCCCCCGTCGCCGTCAGGGTGGGCGCGCGGCGGGGAAACTCCTGCATTGTCGCGTTTTCAGCCGCGCGGGGCAAAGCCGCGCCATACGCGGAAGTACTGCGCCCCGGCAACGCTGTGATCCATCCACGCGTGGCGTGGATGAAGCCCGGTCCGGTTGTCAGTGGATCCACGCCATGCGTGGATGGGGCCAACCGCCGCCCCATAAAAAAGGACGCAGCCTCGCGGCTGCGTCCATCGTGAGCCCTGCCGGGAGAGAGTCGGCAGGACTTACTTGACCTCGAACTCCTGCGGCGTTCCGGCCGCCTTACCATCGACCATGACTTCTGCGCGGTACTTGCCCGCCGGCCAGCCATTGGCATTCTTGAAGGTGATATTGGTGGTCTCGGCACCGCTGGTGTTCAGCGTGGCGTTCTGCTCGCCGGCTACCTGGCCATCCTGGAAGGTCAGCTTGGCGCCGACTGCAACGTTGTTGGCGGTTCCGTCGGTACGCACCGAGACGACCACATCGTCCTTCGGCGCGAACAGGGCAACCGGCGCCACCGACTTGTCGGCCGCAGCGGTCTTGCCAACGGTCACGGCAGAAACCGCAACGGCTGCCGCCATCGGCGGCGGTGCACCGGTCATCGGCGCCGGTGCCGGCTCAGCCGGAGCAGTCGCAGCCGGTGCAGCGGTGCTGTCAGTCGACGACTCTTCCTTCTTCTTGCAACCGACCAAGGCAACGCTGCCCAGCAGGGCGGCGATCAGGGCGGTCTGGAGCGGGGTGGTCTTGATCATTCGGGGTTCCTCCCAGGGATTGGCGGACGGCATTCGATCGCCGGCTTACTTCGGCGGCAGTTTCAGGGTCTGGCCCGGGAAAATCTTGTCCGGGTCGTCAAGCACATCGCGATTGGCTTCGAAGATCTTCTTCCATGCGTTGGCATCGCCCAGGTGCTGCTTGGCGATCTTCGACAGCGAATCACCCTTCTGCACGGTATAGGTGCCACCGCTGACAACGTCGGCGGTGCTGTCCACCGAAGCGCTGACGCCGGAGAAGTCGGCCTTCGGCACCTGCTCGGCTGTACTGTCGACGCTGCCACTGACGCCGGAGAAATCGGCTTTCTTCTCGGTACTCATCCACAACTCCCGTCTGCATGACTACGTGACTCGCACGGTGCCATGGAGGTTGTTAAATGGGGATGGTGCAGATGTGAAGCCGCCCCCCGGGGCGGCTGAACAATCGGGAGAATGGGGACCCCGGTAGTGCCGGCCGCTGGCCGGCTTGCCCTGCAGGCAGGTTCCACGCGATTGCCGGCCAGCGGCCGGCACTACCTTTTATTTGCGCGCGATTGCCGGCCAGCGGCCGGCAGTACCGGTTATTGGCGCAGCTCGCGGTAGGTGGCGGCCGGGGCGGCGATGGCCGGGCTGGCGCGCCAGGGATTGATGTCCAGGCCACCGCGGCGGGTGTAGCGGGCTTCCACTTCCAGCCACTCCGGCTGGCAGCGCGTGGACACCTCACTGAAGATGCGCTCCACGCACTGCTCGTGGAACTCGGCGTGCTCGCGGTAGCTGACCAGGTAACGCAGCAGTCCGGTACGGTCGATCTTCGGCCCGCGGTAGCGCAGGCTGACCGTGGCCCAGTCCGGCTGGCCGGTGACTGGGCAGTTGGACTTCAGCAGTGCCGAGACCAGGGTTTCTTCCACCACCTGGCCGGCATCGGCGGCGAGGAAGTCCGCCTGCGGGGGGCCATAGCAGTCGATCTCCACGTCCAGCCCGTCGATCGACTCGCCGAGCGGCGTCTCGCGCAGGCCCGGCAGGCCGAATTCGACCTGCACCGGGGCACCGGCACAGGCCGACAGGTCCGCGATGATGCGCGCGCGCAGCGCTTCGGCAGTGTCGATGCGGGTGCTGTTGAGGGAGTTCAGGTACAGCTTGAACGACTTCGATTCGATCAGCCTCGGCGAGGTGCACGGCACCTGCACGGTGGCGACGGCGACCTGCGGCTTGCCGCGCGGGTCGAGCCAGCTCAGCTCGAAGGCGTGCCAGCGGTCATGGCCGACGAACGGCAGCGCCGCATCATCGAGACCGATCTCGGCGCGGGCGCCGCTGCGGGGGATGGGAAACAGCAGGCCGGGATCGTACTGCGACGGGTAACTGACCTCGCGACCGAGGCTGGAATCCTGGGGGGTATTCATGGGCGTCATTGTATCGCGCCAGAAGCGGGCCTTCGGCCGGGCCGGCCAACGGCGGAGCCCCTCCGTGGTGGTTCAGGGCAGGATCTCGGGTCGGCCGGGAGGGTGGGTTGGCTGGGGGCCGCTGCAAGTACGTCCATGTAAGCTCGGTCGCCGCATCCATGCGGCTCACGCCCCCAGCCAACCCACCCTCCCGGCCACGGACAGTTTCCCGCGTTACCACGGGAAAGATCAGGAAAATCAAAATCAAAATCAAAACCAGATGCTTCAGACATTCATGGCGTCCGCCGTGTCGACCAAGGTCGACACCCACCAGAAGCAGAATGTCGTGCCGACAGATCACGGGAAACTGTCGAAGGCGGGGTGGGTCCGGTTGAGGGGGTGTCCGCGGCATGGATGCCGCGGCCAAGCCCCCAGGGATGGGTTTACGGCGTCCCCCTCAACCGGACCCACCCCGCCATCCCACGGAATACCCGCTTTTGACGTTGACGTTGATTTAGGCGGGTGCAGGGCTGCAAGCCCTGCCGGAAACCCTCAGCCCGCAGGAGTGCCCGCACCGTGCAGGTAATCCAGGCTCACCTGCAGCAACGCGCGCAACCCGACATCCAGCGCCTTCTCATCCAGCAGGAACTTCGGCGAATGATTGGCCGGCGCGGTTGCCGGGTCGATGCCCACGCTGGTCGAACCCACGAAGAAGAACATGCCCGGCACTTGCTTCGCGTACAGCGAGAAATCCTCGGCCCCCATCTGCAGCGGCGGCTCGTACACATTGTCCTTGCCCACCACCGCCTGCAGGCTCGGCAGCATCTTCGCGGTCAGCGCCGGGTCGTTCACCGTGGCCGGGTTGCCTTCCGACTCGTAGATATCGGTCACCGCCTTTGCACCGTGCGCAGCGGCGGTGTGCTCGGCCACGTTGCGCAGGTCGGCGAAGATCTGCTGGCGCATGCCTTCGTCGAAGGTGCGGATGGTGCCGACCATCTCCACCTCATCGGGAATGATGTTGTAGCGGATGCCACCGTTGATCGCGCCGAAGGTCAGCACCGCAGGCTGCTTGGACAGGTTGGCGCGGCGGCTGACGATGGTCTGCGCGGTACCGACCAGATCGGCGGTGGCCACGATCGGGTCCACGCCATTCCACGGCGCCGAGCCGTGCGTCTGGCGGCCGATCACCTTGATCCCGAAGCGGTCCGAGGCGGCCATCAGCGGACCACCCCGTACCGCGATCTGCCCCGCCTGCACGCTGGAGAACACATGCAGGCCGAACACCGCCTCCGGCTTGAAGTCGGCAAACAACCCTTCCTTCAGCATCAACGCGGCACCACCCTCTTCCGGCGGCGGTGCGCCTTCCTCGGCCGGCTGGAAGATCAGCATCACCTGGCCCGGCAGGTCCTTCTTCATCGACACCAGCGCTTGCGCCACGCCGAGCAGGGTCGCGGTGTGCGCGTCATGGCCGCAGGCATGCATCACGCCCACGGTCTGGCCGCGGTACTGGTCAGTGGCCTTGGAGGCGAACGGCAGGCCGGTCTGCTCGGTCACCGGCAGCGCATCCATGTCCGCGCGCAGTGCGATCTTCGGGCCCGGCTTGCCGCCTTCGATGATCGCCACCACGCCATGGTGGGCGATGCCGGTCTTCGGCTTGAGGCCCATCGCACGCAGGCGCTTGGCGACCTCGGCCGAGGTCCGTGCCTCGCGGTTGGACAGTTCCGGATGCTGGTGGAAGTCACGGCGCCATTCGACCACCTGCGCCTGCAGCCGTTGCGCGGCGGCGGTCACTTCCGGGCGCTGCCCGTCCTGGGCATGGGCAAGCGCGGGCAGGGCCAGCAGCAGGGCGGACAGCAGCAACGAACGGCGCATCGCAATCTCCACGGCAAGGGGTTCCAGCTGAATGTAGGCCAACACTGCCGCCACGGGAACCTCCGGCGCCGGATCCGGTCTTAGCGCCCGTCCCATCCGTCATGCAGGAAACGTGATGTGGCACAGGTATGCTTTGCGCATTGTCCCGGCGTCCCGCCCGGTCCAGCCCTCTCGGAGTCCTCGTAATGTCACGTGTTTGGAAGATCGTGCTGCTGGTCGTGGCGGTACTGGTGCTGGCCGTGGTCGGCCTGCGCGTCATCGGCGGGGGCAAGGACAAGGCTGGGAAGCCCGCAGCGGGTGCGCGCCAGGGCGGCGAAGACCCGGATGCCGGCCCGGTGCCGGTGACCGTGGTCGACGCCGCGCGCCAGGACGTGCCGGTGTATGCCAGCGCGCTGGGCACGGTGACCGCGATGAACACCGTCACCGTCAGCCCGCAGGTGGGCGGCCAGCTGATGAGCCTCAATTTCCGCGAAGGCCAGGAAGTGAAGCAGGGTGACGTGCTGGCGGTGATCGATCCGCGCACGGCCCAGGCCAGCTACGACCAGGCTGCGGCGGCCAAGCGCCAGAACGAAGCCCTGCTGGCCACCGCACGCTCCAACTACCAGCGCTCGAACGCGCCGGAGTATCGCCAGTTCGTCGCCAAGACCGATCTGGATACACAGCGAAACCAAGTGGCACAGTACGAAAGCGCAGTGGCCGCCAACGAAGCCAGCATGCGCTCGGCACAGGTGCAGCTGCAGTACACCAAGGTCACCGCGCCGATCTCCGGCATTGCCGGCATCCGTGCAGTGGACGCCGGCAACGTGGTCAGCGCCGGTACCGCGCTGGTCACGTTGACCCAGGTCCACCCGATCCACGTGCTGTTCAACCTGCCCGAGCGCCAGCTCGGCGACGTGCGCCAGGCGCAGGCGGCCGGCACGGTGCCGGTGGCCGCACTGGACCGTGCCGATTCGCACGTGCTGTCCGGTGACGGCAAGCTCGATGTGGTCGACAACCTGATCAGCGCCGACAGCGGCACGTTCAAGGCCCGCGCGATCTTCGACAACACCGACAACGGGCTGTGGCCGGGCCAGTTCGTCAACGTGCGCATGCAGCTGCGCACCATCGGCGGCGGCGTGGTCATCCCGACCCAGGCGGTGTTGCGTGGCCCCGATGGCGAGTACGTCTACATCGTGCAGGGCGACAACACGGTAAAGATGCAGACCGTGCGCAGCGGCGTGGAAGTGGGCGACAGCCAGGTGCAGATCGCCGAAGGCTTGAAGGGTGGCGAGCGCGTGGTCAGCGAAGGCCAGTTCCGCCTGAAGCCAGGCAGCAAGGTCACCGCGCTGAAGCCGGGCGAAACGCCGGCCGCGCCGACCGAGGCCGAACTGAAGGCCGCCGAGCAGAAGAACGGTGGCGGCGGTGGCCGTCGCGGTGGTGGCCCGCGCTGAGCGCAGGCCACTGACCTCTCCCGCGCCGGCATCCCCGCCGGCGCTGCCAATGAAGTGCCAGCAAGGATCAGTCCGTGGGCTTTTCGACGATCTTCATCCGCCGCCCCATCGCCACCTCGCTGTTGATGGCGGGGCTGTTGCTGCTGGGCATCCTCGGTTACCGCAAGCTGCCGGTGTCGGCGCTGCCGGAAATCGATGCGCCCAGCCTGGTGGTCACCACCCAGTACCCCGGCGCCAACGCCACCACCATGGCCTCGCTGGTCACCACGCCACTCGAACGCCAGTTCGGGCAGATCTCCGGCCTGGAGCTGATGACCTCCGACTCCTCGGCCGGGTTGTCGACGATCATCCTGCAGTTCTCGATGGACCGCGACATCGACATCGCCGCGCAGGACGTGCAGGCGGCGATCCGCCAGGCCACCCTGCCCTCGTCGCTGCCCTACCAGCCGGTCTACAACCGGGTGAACCCGGCCGACGCGGCCATCGTCACCCTGAAGCTGACGTCTGACACGCGCCCGCTGCGCGACGTCAACAACTACGCCGACTCGATCCTGGCCCAGCGCCTGTCGCAGGTGCAGGGCGTGGGCCTGGTTTCGATCGCCGGCAACGTGCGCCCGGCGGTACGCATCCAGGTCAACCCGGCGCAGCTGTCGAACATGGGCCTGACCCTGGAGCAGCTGCGCAGCGCGCTGACCCAGGCCAACGTCAATGCGCCCAAGGGTTCGTTGAACGGCAAGACCCAGTCCTACAGCATCGGCACCAACGACCAGCTGGCCAGTGCCGCCGAGTACCGCGACACCATCATCAGCTACAAGAATGGCCGCCCGGTGCGGCTGTCCGACGTGGCCGAGGTGGTCGATGGCGTGGAGAACGACCAGCTGGCGGCCTGGGCCGATGGCAAGCCCGCGGTACTGCTGGAAGTGCGCCGCCAACCCGGCGCCAACATCGTGCAGACCGTCGAACGCATCCGCGCGATCCTGCCGCAGCTGCAGGGCGTGCTGCCGGCCGACGTGCACCTGGAGATCTTCAACGACCGCACCGAGACCATCCGCGCGTCGGTGCATGAAGTGCAGTTCACCCTGATCCTCACCATCGGCCTGGTGGTGGCGGTGATCTTCGTGTTCCTGCGCCGGTTGTGGGCCACGATCATCCCGTCGGTGGCGGTGCCGCTGTCGCTGGCCGGTACCTTCGCCGTGATGGCCTTCGCCGGCATGTCGCTGGACAACCTTTCGCTGATGGCGCTGGTGGTGGCCACCGGCTTCGTGGTCGACGATGCGATCGTGATGATCGAGAACATCGTGCGCTACATCGAGCAGGGCAAGAGTGGCAAGGAAGCGGCCGAAATCGGTGCGCGCCAGATCGGCTTCACCGTGCTGTCGCTGACCGTTTCGCTGGTGGCGGTGTTCCTGCCGCTGCTGCTGATGCCCGGCGTCACCGGCCGCCTGTTCCACGAGTTCGCGTGGGTACTGAGCATCGCCGTGGTGTTGTCGATGCTGATCTCGCTGACGCTCACCCCGATGATGTGCGCCTACCTGCTCAAACCCGACGCCCTGCCCGAAGGCGAGGATGCGCACGAGCGCGCGGCAGCGGCCGGCAAGCAGAACCTGTGGACGCGTACCGTCGGCCTGTACGAGCACAGCCTGGACTGGGTGCTGGGCCACCAGCGCTTGACCCTGGCCGTGGCCGGCGGCGCACTGGTACTTACCGTGCTGCTGTACGTGCTGATTCCCAAGGGCCTGCTGCCCGAGCAGGACACCGGCCTGATCACCGGCGTGGTCCAGGCCGACCAGAACATCGCCTTCCCGCAGATGGAGCAGCGCACCAAGCAGGTCGCCGAAGCGCTGCGCCAGGACCCGGACGTGACCGGCGTGTCGGCGTTCATCGGTGCCGGCAGCATGAACCCCACGCTCAACCAGGGCCAGCTGTCGATCGTGCTGAAGGAGCGCAGCCAGCGCGACGGCCTGGACGAGATCCTGCCGCGCCTGCAGAAGGCGGTGGCCGGCATTCCGGGCGTAGCGCTGTACCTGAAGCCGGTGCAGGACGTGACCCTGGATACCCGCGTGGCCGCCACCGAGTACCAGTATTCGCTGTCGGACGTGGACAGCGCCGAAGTGGCCAAGCAGGCCACGCGCCTGACCGAAGCGCTGCGCCAGCGCCCGGAACTGGCCGACGTCGACAACAACCTGTCCAACCAGGGCCGCGCGCTTGAACTGAACATCGACCGCGACAAGGCCAGCGTGCTGGGCGTGCCGATGCAGACCATCGATGACACGCTCTACGATGCGTTCGGCCAGCGCCAGATCTCGACCATCTTCACCGAGCTCAACCAGTACCGCGTGGTGCTGGAAGTGGCGCCGGAGTTCCGCACCAGCACCGCGCTGATGCAGCAGCTGGCCGTGGCCTCCAACGGTGCCGGCGCATTGACCGGAACCAACGCCACCAGCTTCGGCCAGGTCACCTCGTCCAATTCGTCCACCGCCACCGGCATCGGTGCACAGAACACCGGCATCACCGTCGGCGCCGGCAACATCATCCCGCTGTCGGCCTTGGCCGAGGGCAAGGTCAGCAGCGCACCGCTGGTGGTCAGCCACCAGCAGCAGCTGCCGGCGGTGACGGTCTCGTTCAACGTGGCGCCGGGCTATTCGCTGTCCGAAGCGGTGCGTGCAATCCAGGAGACCAAGGACAGCCTGGACATGCCGACCCATCTGCATGCGGAGTTCATCGGCAAGGCCGCCGAGTTCACCGGCAGCCAGACCGATGTGGTGTGGCTGCTGCTGGCCTCGCTGGTGGTGATCTACATCGTGCTGGGCGTGCTCTATGAGAGCTACATCCACCCGATCACGATCATCTCCACCCTGCCGCCGGCCGGTGTCGGTGCGCTGCTGGCGCTGATGCTGTGCGGGCTGAGCCTGTCGGTGGACGGTATCGTCGGCATCGTGCTGCTGATCGGCATCGTCAAGAAGAACGGCATCATGATGGTGGACTTCGCGATCGAGGCACGTCGTGCCGGTGCCAATGCGCACGAAGCGATCCGCCGTGCCTGCCTGCTGCGTTTCCGCCCGATCATGATGACCACCGCCGCCGCCATGCTCGGCGCGCTGCCGCTGGCGCTGGGCACCGGCATCGGCTCGGAACTGCGCCGCCCGCTCGGCATCGCCATCGTCGGCGGCCTGCTGCTGTCGCAGCTGGTGACCCTCTACACCACGCCGGTGATCTACCTGTACATGGAGCGCTTCTCCGAGTGGCTTGCGCACCGCCGCGAACAGCGTGCGCTGCGCAACGGTTCGCTGCAGGAGCCGCAGGCATGATCCACGCCCCGCTGCTGCGGGGGGCCGCACGATGAACCTGTCCGGCCCCTTCATCCGCCGCCCGATCGGCACCGCGCTGCTGGCCATCGGCCTGTTCATGGTCGGCCTGATCTGCTACCTGCGGCTGGGCGTTTCGGCGCTGCCGAACATCGAGATCCCGGTGATCTTCGTGCACGCCAGCCAGTCCGGCGCCGATGCGGCCACCATGGCAACCACGGTCACCGCACCGCTGGAGCGCCACCTGGGCCAGCTGCCGGGCATCGACCGCATGCGCTCGTCGAGCTCGGAAGGCAGCTCGCTGGTGTTCATGATCTTCCAGAGCGGCCACAACATCGATTCGGCGGCGCTGGACGTACAGACCGCGATCAACTCGGCGCAGGCCGACCTGCCCTCGGGCATGGGTTCGCCGATGTACCAGAAGGCGAACCCCAACGACGACCCGGTGATCGCCATCGCGCTGACCTCGCAGACGCAGTCGGCCGACGAGCTGTACAACGTCGCCGATTCACTGCTGGCGCAGCGCATCCGCCAGATCAGCGGTGTTGCCTCGGTCGACATCGCCGGTGCCTCGACGCCGGCGGTGCGTGTGGACGTCAACCTGCGCCTGATGAATGCCCTCGGCCTGACCGCCGATGACCTGCGCAACGCCGTGCGCGCGGCCAATGTGACCTCGCCCACCGGCTTCCTCAGCGACGGCAACACCACCACCGCGATCATCGCCAACGATTCGGTGGCGCGTGCGGCCGACTTTGCCGACCTGGTGGTCAAGACCCAGGGCGATGGCCGGGTGATCCGCCTGAAGGACATCGCCAACGTCTACGACGGCCAGCAGGACGCCTACCAGGCGGCCTGGTTCGACCACAAGCCGGCGGTGGTGATGTACGTGTTCACCCGTGCCGGCGCCAACATCGTGGAGACCGTGGACCGGGTCAAGGCACAGATCCCGACCCTGCGCGACTACCTGCAGCCGGGCACCACGATGACGCCGTACTTCGACCGTACGCCGACCATCCGTTCCTCGCTGCATGAAGTGCAGATCACCCTGTTGATCAGCCTGGCGATGGTGGTGCTGACCATGGCGCTGTTCCTGCGCCGGCTGGCACCGACCCTGATTGCCGCGGTGACCGTGCCGCTGTCGCTGGCCGGTGCCGCGCTGGTGATGTACGTGATGGGCTTCACCCTGAACAACCTGAGCCTGCTGGCGCTGGTGATCGCGATCGGCTTCGTGGTCGACGATGCGATCGTGGTGATCGAGAACATCATGCGCCACCTCGACGAGGGCATGCCGCGCATGCAGGCGGCGCTGACCGGTGCACGCGAGATCGGCTTCACCATCGTCTCGATCACCGCCTCGCTGGTGGCGGTGTTCATCCCGCTGCTGTTCGCCAGCGGCATGATGGGCGCGTTCTTCCGCGAGTTCACCGTCACCCTGGTGGCGGCCATCGTGGTCTCGATGATCGTCTCGCTGACGCTGACGCCGGCACTGTGCAGCCGCTTCCTCAGCGCCCACGACCACGCGGCGCCGCCGTCGCGCTTCGGCCGCTGGCTGGATGCCGGCCACGAACGCATGCTGCGCATCTACACCGTGTTCCTCGACTTCTCGCTGCGCCATGCGCTGCTGATGTCGCTGACCCCGCTGCTGCTGATCGGCGTCACCATCTTCCTGTTCGGTGCGGTGAAGAAGGGCGCCTTCCCGCCACAGGACACCGGCCTGATCTGGGGCCGCGCCAACTCCAGCGCCACCGTGTCCTTCGAGGACATGGTCGCCCGCCAGCGCCGCATCACCGACATGCTGATGGCCGACCCGGCGGTGAAGACCGTGGGCGTGCGCCTGGGCAGTGGCCGCCAGGGCTCCAGCGCGCAGTTCAACATCGAGCTGAAGTCGCGCAGCGACGGCCGCCGCGAAACCACCGCTCATGCGCTGGCGCGGTTGAGCGCCAAGGCCGACCGTTACCCGGACCTGCAGCTGCGCCTGCGCGCGATCCAGGACCTGCCCAGCAACGACGGCGGTGGTTCCAGCCAGGGCGCGCAGTACCGCATCTCGCTGCAGGGCAACGACCTGGCCGCACTACAGGAATGGCTGCCCAAGCTGCAGGCGGAGCTGAAGAAGAACCCGAAGCTGCGCGACGTCGGCACCGATGTCGACAACGCCGGCCTGCGCCAGAACATCCAGATCGACCGTGCCAAGGCCGCGCGGCTGGGCATCACCGTCGGCGCCATCGACGGCGCACTGTATGGGGCCTTCGGCCAGCGCCAGATCTCGACCATCTATTCGGACATCAACCAGTACAGCGTGGTGGTCAACGCCCTGCCCTCGCAGACCGCCACGCCGGCGGCGCTGGATGAGGTGTACGTGCGTGCGCGCAATGGCGACATGGTGCCGATCACCGCGGTGGCCACCCAGGTCCCGGGCCTGGCGCCGTCGCAGATCACCCATGAAAACCAGTACACCACGATGGACCTGAGCTACAACCTGGCTCCGAACGTAAGCATGGGCGAGGCCAAGGCGATCATCGATGCCACTGTAGCCGGCATGCGCATGCCCGGCGACATCCGCCTGGCCGACGATGCAGGCTTCGGCTTCAACTCCGACCCGAGCGACATGCTGATCCTGGTGCTGGCGGCGATCCTGACCGTGTACCTGGTGCTGGGCATGCTGTACGAGAGCCTGATCCACCCGGTCACCATCCTGTCCACGCTGCCGGCAGCGGGCGTGGGTGCGCTGCTGGCCTTGTTCGGCACCAACACCGAGCTGTCGGTGATCTCGATGATCGCGCTGGTGCTGCTGATCGGCATCGTCAAGAAGAACGCGATCATGATGATCGACTTCGCGCTGGTGGCGCAGCGCGAGCACGGGCTGGCGCCGCGCGACGCCGCACGCGAGGCCAGCATCGTGCGCTTCCGCCCGATCATGATGACCACCATGGTGGCGATCCTGGCGGCGGTGCCGCTGGCGATCGGCCTCGGCGAAGGCTCCGAACTGCGCCGCCCGCTGGGCATCGCGATGATCGGTGGCCTGCTGTTCTCGCAGAGCCTGACCCTGCTCAGCACGCCGGCGCTGTACGTGATCTTCTCGTGCCTGGCCGAACGCTGGCGGGCGCGTCGCGCACGCAAGCGCGAGGCCAAACTGCTCAAGCGCGCGCAGCGGGCCTAGCCCGGTAGAGCCGGCCGCTGGCCGGCTTCCCCGGCGCATCTGCCGGCCAACGGCCGGCACTGCCATGGGTGCGAAGGGTGGGTGCGGACCGTTGGTCCGCACTGCATATTTCACGCGCAGCCCGCAATAATGGAGCTCGACCCTTCCACCGAGCCTGCATGTCCGCCCGACAATCCCGCCTCAGCCGCCTGTGGGCCCACGAGAAGGCCAGTTATGGCCTGCGGGTGTTCATTGCCCTGAGCGTGGCGATGGCTGTGTGCTGGCAGCTGGACGCGCTTGCCGCGCTGCCCGGCGTGTTCCTCGGCATCATCGCCAGCGCGATCGCCGAGACCGACGACAATGCGTGGGGCAGGACCAAGGCCGTCGCGCTGTCGCTGCTGTGCTTCTGCATCGCGGCGGCCTCGGTGATCTGGCTGTTCCCGTGGCCGTGGATCTTCATCGGCGCGCTGGCGCTGTCCACCTTCGGCCTGACCCTGCTGGGCGCGCTGGGCGAACGCTACGCATCCATCGCCCAGGCCACGGTGACGCTGGCGATCTACACCATGATCGGCCTGGAGCAGCATGGTGCGCGCGACCTGCACACCGCACTGGATGCGGTCAGCCACCTGCTGGCCGGTGCGGCCTGGTATGGCCTGCTGTCGATCCTGTGGACCGCGCTGTTCGCCAACCGTCCGGTACGCGAGCGCGTCGCTCGCCTGTACGTGGAACTGGGCCGCTACCTGCAGCTGAAGGCCGCCCTGTTCGAACCGGTGCGCGAGGCCGACCTGCAGCGCCGCCAGCTGGACCTGGCCGAGCAGAACCGGCGTGTCGTCGGCGCACTGAACGAGGCGAAGACGGCGATCCTGGCGCGCTTCGGCCGTTCCGGCCGGCCCGGCGTGAATTCCGGCCTGTACCTGCGCCTGTATTACATGGCGCAGGATTTCCACGAGCGCGCCAGTTCTTCGCACTACCCCTACGGCGCACTGGTCGATGCCTTCTTCCACAGCGACGTGCTGTACCGCTGCCAGCGCCTGCTCGACCTGCAGGGCCAGGCCTGCGCACGGCTGGGCGAGGCGATCCGCCTGCGCCGCCCGTTCGTGTATGGCGAAAGCAACCAGCAGGCCGGACGAGACCTGGCCGATGCGCTGGCCTACCTGCGCGACCAGCAGCGCCCGCAGTGGCAGCGCCTGCTCGGCTCGCTGGACCTGCTGGTGCACAACCTGCGCAGCATCGAGCGTCGCCTGCTGGATGCCGAACGCTCCGAGGCCAGCCTCGACAACGTCGATACCCGCCTGCGTGACAGCAACCCGCATACCCTGCGCGAAATGGGCGTACGCATCCGCCAGCAGCTCACCCCGGGCTCGGTGCTGTTCCGCCACGGCCTGCGCATGGCCCTGGCGCTGATCGCCGGTTTCGCCGCGATCCGCCTGTTCAATGCGCAGAACGGTTCCTGGGTGCTGCTGACCATCGTGTTCGTGTGCCGGCCCAACTTCGGCGCCACCCGCCAGCGCCTGGCCCAGCGCATCGTCGGGACCGTGGCCGGCCTCGTGCTGACCTGGGCATTGCTGCAACTGTTCCCGCAGCTGCACGTGCAGCTGCTGATTGCATTGTTGTCGGCACTGCTGTTCTTCTTCACCCGCACCGACCGCTACCTGGTGGCGTCGGCGGCGATCACGGTGATGGCGCTGACGTGCTTCAACCTGATTGGTGATGGCTTCGTGCTGATCGTGCCGCGCATGGTCGATACGCTGCTCGGCTGCGCGATCGCCGCCGCGGCCGCGTTCCTGATCCTGCCCGACTGGCAGGGCCGGCAGCTGCATCTCGTACTGGCGCGCGTGCTCGACACCGCCGCACGTTACCTGGATTCGGTGCTGGGCCAGTACCGCAGCGGCATGCGCGACGACCTGGCCTACCGCATCGCCCGCCGCGACATGCACAATGCCGACGCGGCGCTGTCCACCGCGCTATCGAACATGCTGCGTGAGCCTGGCCACGTGCGCCGCAACCTCGATGCCGGCTTCCATTTCCTGGCGCTGTCCAACACCCTGCTCGGCCATCTGTCGGCGCTCGGCGCACATCGCGACCAGGTGGACAGCTATGCCGGCGATCCGCTGGCGCTGGCCGCCGGTGAGCGTGTGCGCAAGGCACTGCAGCAGTTGGCGGCCGCGCTTGCCGCACGCCAGCCGGTTGCGGAGGACGACAACGACGCGGATCGCGCGGTGGCCGCGGAGCTGGAAGAGATCGACGACGCGATGCCGCCGAAACTGCAGCTGATCCGCACGCAGATGGCGCTGGTGCTGCGCCTGCTGCCGAAGGTGCGGGCGGCGGCCAATCAGGCCGTGACCGGCCTGACCTGACCCCCCATCGCTGATCGGGCATTCCATCCACGCATGGCGTGGATCTACTGCGCCGTGCGCAACAGCGCGTTGCGCCGGGCGCTGCAGCCCGATCACGCCGCCCCGCGGATACTGGGTGATCCCCTGCTCACGGATTCCCGCCATGAAGATCGAACTCACCGGCCGTACCGCACTGGTCACCGCCTCCACCGCCGGCATCGGCCTGGCGATCGCCCAGGGTCTCGCTGGTGCGGGCGCACGGGTCATCCTCAATGGCCGCAGCACCGGCAGCATCGAACGCGCGCGCCAGCGCGTGCTGGACGCTGCTCCAGGCGCCGAGGTGATCGGTGTCGCCGCGGATCTGTCCGATGCGGTCGGTGTCGAGACGCTGCTCGCTGGCTTGCCCAAGGTCGACATCCTGGTCAACAACGCCGGCATCTTCGGTCCCGAAGACTTCTTCGAGACCGACGACGCTACCTGGGAACGCTACTGGCAGACCAACGTGATGTCCGGCGTACGCCTGTCGCGCGCCCTGCTGCCGGCGATGGTCGATGCCGGCTGGGGCCGCGTGCTGTTCATTTCCTCGGAGTCGGCGCGCAACATCCCGGCCGACATGATCCATTACGGGGTCAGCAAGACCGCGCAGCTGTCGTTGTCACGCGGCCTGGCCAAGCGCGTGGCCGGTAGTGGCGTCACCGTCAATGCCGTGCTGCCCGGTCCGACGCTCTCTGACGGTTTCGCCGCGATGTTTGAAGATGAACGCCAGCGCAGTGGCAAGCCGCTGGAGCAGATCGGCCGCGAGTTCGTCATGGAGCATCGGCCGTCCTCGCTCATCCAGCGCACGGCCACGGTCGAGGAAGTGGCCAACATGGTGGTCTACCTGGCCTCGCCACAGGCCTCGGCCACCTCCGGTGCGGCGCTTCGCGTGGATGGCGGCGTGGTCGACGATATCGTCTGAGACCGCCGGCAGGCGTGCGGACCAACGGTCCGCACACACAGGTCCGCACCCACCGTTGTGGGGCTTCAGCAGATCCACGCCATGCGTGGATGCGTCCCGCCGTGGTCCCGGCGGATAGGCAGGAATGCTAGGCTGCGCCGTTCAAGGAGGCTCCATGTCCGGTCACAACCAGTTCGCCCTGCTGCGCCAGCGCCGTTTCCTGCCGTTCTTCGTGGTACAGGCGCTCGGTGCGTTCAATGACAACGTCTACCGGCAGGCGATCATCAGCATGTTGCTGTTCATGGCCGTACCGGAGGAAGAGCTGGGGCTGTACGCCACGCTGGCACCGGCCATCTTCATCCTGCCGTACTTCCTGTTCTCGGCATTGGCCGGGCAGATTGCCGACAAGCTGGAAAAATCGCGGCTGATCGTGATCACCACCACCATGGAGATCGTGATCATGTCGCTGGCCGCCACCGGCTTCCTCACCCAGAGCCTGCCGGTGCTGCTGATCGCCCTGTTCTGCACCGGCATGCAGTCGACCTTGTTTGGCCCGGTGAAATACTCGGTGCTGCCCTCGGTGCTCAAGCCTGAGGAACTGACCGGCGGCAACGGCCTGGTCGAAATGGGCACCTCGATGTCGATCCTGTCCGGCATGATCGTCGGCGGCCTGGTGTTCACCGTGGCCGGCAGCCACGGCACGGTGGTGGCCGCATGCGCGATCATCGGCCTGGCGATCTGCGGCAACATCGCCGCCCGCTTGATTCCCAAGGTCGACGCCGGCGACCCGAACCTGAAGATCAACTGGAACCCGCTGCCGGAATCGCTGGCGGTGCTGCGCATGGCGCGCCAGCAGAAGGCAGTGCGCAATGCGATCCTGGGCGTGTCCTGGTTCTGGTTCGTCGGCACGGTGCTGACCTCGCAGCTGCCGGCGTATGCGGTGGCCAACCTCGGCGGCGAGCCGACCCTGTACATCTTCGCCCTCGCCCTGTTCTCGGTCGGCACCGGTGTCGGCTCGCTGCTGTGCGAGAAGCTGTCGGCACGCACGGTGGAAATCGGCCTGGTACCCCTGGGTGCGTTCGGCATGACCGCGTTCCTGCTCGACCTGTACTTCGCCCGCAGCGGCGAGGCGACCGTGCACGGGCTGACCGTCGGCACGTTCCTGCAGCAGCCCGGCAGCATTCGCATCGTCATCGACCTGGTCGGCATCGGCCTGTTCACCGGCATCTTCGTGGTGCCGCTGTTCGCGCTGATCCAGAGCCGCACGCCCAAGGCACAGATGTCACGCGTGTTCGCCGCGCTGAACATCCAGAACTCCGGCTTCATCGTGGCCGCCGCCCTGCTGTCACTGGCCGCGCACAAGCTGCTGCACTGGACCATCCCGCAGCAGTTCCTGGCGCTGGCCATCGCCAATGCGCTGGTGGCGATCTACATCTTCACCATCGTCCCCGAATTCCTGATGCGCTTCCTCAGCTGGGTGATGGTGCGCACCCTGTACCGGCTGCGCCCGCACGGCATCGAGGCCAACGTGCCCGACGAAGGCGCCGCGCTGCTGGTCTGCAACCATGTCAGCTACATGGACGCGCTGATCCTGTCGGCGACGATCCCGCGCCCGGTGCGCTTCGTCATGTACTACAGGATCTTCAACATCCCGGTGATGCGCTGGATCTTCCGCACCGCCAAGGCGATCCCGATCGCCGGCGCCCGCGAAGACCCGGCATTGATGCAGCGCGCGTTCGACGAGATCGATGCCGCGCTGGCCGAGGGCGAGCTGGTCTGCATCTTCCCGGAAGGCGCATTGACCAAGGATGGCGCGATGGCGCCGTTCAAATCCGGCGTCGAGAAGATCCTCGAACGGCGGCCGGTGCCGGTGGTGCCGATGGCCCTGCGCGGCATGTGGTCGAGCATGTGGAGCCGGCGCGACAGCCGCCTCGGGCGCATGCGCGTACCGCGCCGCTTCCGCGCCACCATCGAGGTGGTGGCAGCGCCGGCGGTGGATGGGAACACCACCAGCGCGCCGGTGCTGGAGGCCCAGGTCCGGGCCCTGCGCGGTGATAACGCCTGACGGAATCGGCCCGCCAGGCCGGCCCGACGACCTCCCTGCATACGCCACCGTCCAGTGGATATGCCGTCATGGCGTGACTGTAAACGCATACATGCAACGCCGGTTGCGGTAGATTACGCACCCACAGGGGGGAGGTCCGGCCAATTCACCACGGCCGGCCACCAAGGAATGGAGTCTCGCTTTGAATCAACCACCACCGCTCAGCCGTCCGGTCTACATCCCCAACCATCTGGTCTGGGCGATCCTGACGACGCTGTTCTGCTGCCTGCCGTTGGGCGTGGTGTCGATTGTCTACGCTTCCCAGGTCGATGGCCGCCGCGCGGCCGGCGACCTGCCGGGGGCGTATAGCGCGTCGCGCAAGGCGGGCTGGTGGGCGGTGGCTTCGGCCGTGGCCCTGCCGGTCCTGTTGCTGTTGTGGTTCGGGCTGTTCGGCGGCTTGGCCGTACTGGGCGCTCTTTCCGACCAATGATTCACAACCACCACCCATCAAGGAGCTTGAACCCATGAACACCGCTACTCCGCAGGTCCCGAACAACCTGGTCTGGGCCATCCTGACCACCCTGTTCTGCTGTCTGCCGGCCGGCATCGTCTCGATCGTCTACGCCGCACAGGTCAACGGCAAGCTGGCTGCGGGCGACATCGCTGGCGCCCAGGATTCGGCCGCCAAGGCCAAGAAGTGGGCCATCTGGTCGGCCATCGCCTGGGTCGTGGTGGTCGTGCTGTACGTGCTGTTCTTCGTTGTGCTCGGCGGCATGGGCGCGATGAGCAACAGCGGCTACTGATACGCCTGGACGGATCCGGCGCCTGCGCCGGATCCGTTGTTGCATGTCCGCGCTTCCCGCCCGTTCCCGACTCGCCCGCTGGGCGCCGCTGCTGGCCACCACCGGCCTGGCCGTGGGTGCCACGGTGGTGCTGCGCAACGTCAATCCGTATGCCGCCGGCAACCCGTTGCCGAGCTGCCCGCTGTACGCGCTGACTGGCCTGTACTGCCCGGGCTGTGGCAGCACGCGCTGCCTGTATTCGCTGGTCCATTTCGACCTGCCCGGCGCGATGGCAATGAATCCCCTGCTGGTCATCAGCCTGCCGTTCCTGTTGCTGATGCTGCTCAACATCGCCGGCATCCGCCCGCGCGTGCTCGACCCGTTGATGCGGGTACTGGCCAATCCCACGTTCTGGCTCTGGGTACTGCCCGGGTATGCGCTGCTGCGCAACCTGCCGTGGGCGCCGTTCACCGCGCTGGCACCGATCTAGGTTTCCAGCCAACGGCGCAGCCCCTCGTGGTGGGCGGCGTTTTTCGATCATGGGGTTGGCCGGGTGGGTGGGCTGCGCAGGGGTCGCTGCAAGTACCCCTCCGGGGCCCGGCCCAGCCGCTGGCGGCTGGGCGTTCGGTCGCTTGCGAAGCAGTGCTTCGCAAGCAAAGCGCCCTCACCCATGTAAGCTCGGTCGCCGCATCCATGCGGCTCACGCCCCTGCGCAGCCCACCCACCCGGCCACGGACAGTTTCCGTGCGCGTCCACCACGGAAAAGAAAAAAATCAAAAGCGAAAGCGGATCGCTTCGCTCTGCATCCACGCATGGCGTGGATCTACCGTGTCGACCAAGGTCGACACCCACCACCGGCAGTCGCAGTTGACCCACCGTCACCGGGAATCTGTCGGGGGTGGGGCGGTGTGGGGCTGCTGTTGCCGTTGCTGTTGCCTCTGCAGGTGCAGGGCTGCAAGCCCTGCAAGACAACTACGTCACCCAGCCTGCAATCACCAGCAGGGCGAGGATCGCCAGCCACAGCAGCAGCATCCGCCACACCAGGCTCATCGCATCACGCAGTTCCGGCAGGCGCTGCCACACCGGCAGCAACCCGGCCTCGGTGTAGTCGTGCGCGTCCTCGCGCAGCTCGGCGTTGACGCTGGCCCGTGCGACCGCGCCGAGAAAGCCGATGTTCCCTGCAAGGCGCTCACCATGGGCCTGGCGCCACGCCTTCCACGCCGTATCGAAATTGCCTACCAGCGCCATCGAGAACGCCATCAACTGTGCCACCGGCCACTCGATCCAGCCCAGCAGGCGCTGCGCCAACGCCAACGGCTCCACCGGCACGCGCGCGCGCATCGGGCTTTCCGCCATCAGCGCCAGCAGCCGGTAACCCAGCGCACCGGCCGGGCCCAGCAACAGGAACCAGAACAACACTGCGAACCAGCGCCGCAACGCGTTGAGCACGGTCGCCTCGACCAGCGACGGCATGTCCTCGCGCAGGCTGCCACCGGCCGCCTGCAGATTGCGCACCGCCGCCTGTCGCGTCGCGGCATCGTCGGCATCGATGATCGCCTCGATGTCGCGATCCAGATCACGTGGACCCCAGCACCAGGCCAGCACCGCCACCCCCAGCAACAGCGACGGCAGGCCGAACAGCACCCCGCGCAGCAGCCACGCCAGCAGCGCCATCAGCAACAGCGGCGGCAGCAGCGCCAGCGCGACGCCCGCCGGCCCCTGCCAGGCCTTGCCACCCCGGGCATCCAGCCAGCCCAGCCAGCGCCGGAAGCCGTCGAAACGGCGCAGCGAGGCAGCAGCAGCCGGGGCGACATGGCCCAGGGCCAGCGCTACCAGCACGGCAGCCAGAGTGGTGAACATGGCGGGTCTCCCTACGAAACAGAACGCTCGCGCCGCTACCTTACCTGTCGCAGCGGCGCCCTCAGCGGTGAACCGGACTGTAACCCGGGCCGTGTTCAGGTGGCGGCAATACAGCCGCCGCGCCCGACCCGGTTCAGCCCTTCTGCTGCCGGTACCAATGCTCGATCAGGCCCCTGGAAATCGAGATCGGCGGTGACAGGCGGATACCCAGGCCATCGTCCTCGGCATCACGTGCCAGCGCCGCGCCAACCTCGTCGGCACTGAACCAGCGTGCGTCTTCCAGTTCCCCGTCCACGGTCGGCAGGTCGTCGTGTGCCTGTGCGCGGAAACCGACCATCAGCGCGCCCGGGAATGGCCAGGGTTGCGAGCCGAGGTACTGGCAGGCGGTCACCCGCACCTTGCTCTCCTCATGAACCTCGCGCACCACGGTCTGCTCGAAGGTCTCGCCGGGCTCGACGAAGCCGGCCAGTACCGAGTAGCGGCGCGGCGCCCAGTTCGACTGGCGGCCCAGCAGCAGCCGGCCCTGGTTTTCCACCGCCACGATCACCGCCGGATCGACCCGCGGGTAGTGCTCGGTGGAGCACTGTGCGCAGTGGCCGACGAAGCCACCCCGCGCGAATGCCACCGCGCCACCACACACACCGCAGAAGCGGGTGCGCGAATGCCAGTAGGACATGCCACGTGCGTAGCTGAAGGCGGTCGCGTCGGCCATCGACCACAGCAAGGCGGCCTGGCGCAGGTCGAGGCGGCGCGGCGCGGTGATGGTCAGGTTGGCGGCTTCAACCGAGAACCAGGCCTGTTCGCCTCGCAGGCCGAGGAAGATCGCGGCACCTGGACCACCGCCGATGTCGGCACCGGTCAGTGCCAGCGGCTGGTCGTCATCACCAGTGAAGGCGCTGCCATCCTGGTCGAGCACGAGAATGCGCGCGCCCGGCCACAGGCGCGCCAGTGCATCGGCATCGGCACGCAGGGCATCGGCGCGCTCCAGCGGTTCGCCCACGAAGGCGAAACCGGAAAGCGGCGAAGAAGTATTGGGCATCCGGCAAGCGTGCCGCCAATCGATGCGGGTGGCAAGCCGCGCTGTGCGCAATCTGCTGTTGTAGGAGTGGAGGCACACAGCATCCACGCATGGCGTGGATCTACTGATCCGCTCTGGTAGGTGCCAACCTTGGTTGGCACATTCCGGCCACAGGATGCTTACATGCTGAAGCTGCTGCCGCAGCCGCAGGTGGTCTTTGCGTTCGGATTGCGGATCACGAACTGCGCACCGGTCAGGCTCTCGGTGTAGTCCACCTCGGCCCCCATCAGGTACTGCAGGCTCAGCGGGTCGACCAGCAGGGTCACCCCGCTGGTCTGCACCGCCAGGTCATCGTCGGCACGGTTCTCGTCGAACTCGAACCCGTACTGGAAACCGGAACAGCCGCCGCCTTCGATGTACACGCGCAATGCCAGGTCGGGGTTGCCCTCTTCCTGGATCAGGGATTTGACCTTGGCGGCCGCCGACTCGGTGAAGTTCAGCGGGCGCTCCAGCGACTGGTAATCGGGCGCGGCGACCGGAGTGGCGCCGGGCAGGGAGACTAGCGTGCTCATGCCGTCAGCATGGGGGCGCCGACGATGGCTTTCAAGCCATCGCCTCGGCCAGCTTGCGTCGCGCAGCGGTGTCGCCCTTGCCGTCATTGGCGTCGCCACCTTCCGGGGCCGGCAGGGCCGCCATCGGGGCGCTGGCATGGATCAGGCGGCCGTTCAGCTGGGCGCCCGCATTCATTTCCACCACCTGGTAATGGACATTGCCGTTGACCCGCGCACTCGGGGTCAGCTCGACCTTCTCGGTGGCGTGCACGTCGCCGTCCAGGCGGCCACTGATGACCACCACCTGGGCGCGGATCTCACCCTCGATCACGCCATGCTCGGCGACCGTCAACGTCGCGCCACTGGCGCCTTCGGCGGCGATCACCTTGCCGTGGATGCGGCCTTCCACATACAGGCCACCACTGAATTCCACATCGCCGCGGATCACCACCTGGTTGCCGATCAGGGCATCCACCACCAGCTGGCCATCACGGTTGGATTTGCTGTTTCCGAACATCTGCCTACTCCCCTTTGCTGGCCGGCGCGCCGGCCTGTTTCCAGTCGAATACCTGGGTGGTACCCCCCGTACCACTCCCCAATGTCACCCGCACGCGTTGCGGGGTGAAGTCAGCCGGCAGCATCACGCTGCCGGTGATCTGCTGGAAATACCGGAACGAGTAATCCTGTCCCGGTACCTTGCTGCGCTGGTGCAGATCATCCCAGCTGATCGTGGCCAGCTTGCCGTTCTTCACGCCTTCCACGGTGAATCGCATCTGCCCTTGGCTGATGGCACCGCGGTTGAGGTTCTGGGTCAGCACGGCGGTGTACTGCCAGGTGCCGGCCGCTTCCGGGCTGAATTCGATCGAATGGGTGTTCAGGCCCTTGCGCTGGCTGGTCGAACCGACCAGGCGCTCATAGAAGGCGACGTCGGCACGCAGGCCGGCGATTTCCTCATCGCGCTCGGCCAGCGAGGACTGCACCTCGGTGTTGGCGGCGCGGCTGATGCGGTCGGAGGCTTCCAGCGTGGCCTGCTTCTGGCGCAGCTCAGTCAGCTGCGCCTGCAGCGTCTCGGCGTGCTTCTCGGCGGCCTGCAGGCGTTGGCCCTGCGCATCGCGCGGGGTGGCCATCCAGCAGCCTCCGAGCACCGCCAGCACCAGGCTGAGCAGCCAGATGCCGCCAAGCACCAGCAGGCGGCGGCGATCGACCGGCGGTTGCGGCGCGCCGGGCAGGCGAACCTGCACGCGCATGGGAGGGCGGTTGTTCATGGGTGGTTTCCGGGGCATCGCGAGGGCGACACCGGTACGGCCC
Source organism: Stenotrophomonas maltophilia (assembly GCF_047497515.2). Classification (GTDB taxonomy): domain Bacteria; phylum Pseudomonadota; class Gammaproteobacteria; order Xanthomonadales; family Xanthomonadaceae; genus Stenotrophomonas. The sequence goes on along the minus strand of NZ_JAXAXL020000009.1, from coordinate 66,360 downwards.
CTGTGGCAAACGACGGGCTAGTGTATGACAGGACGGGTGGGTTTCCTGCGTAGTGGCCGGCCGCGGTCTGTGGCGTTCAGGCACGCCATCGCCGATAGTGAGGCCCCCCGCACAGTTCCGTCGCCGGAGCATCGCCATGACCGAAGCCCACCTGTTCGTGATCGGCATCCTGCTGGCCTGGCTGGCCGGCATCCGCGTCTATCTCACCGTGTTCGGCGTCGGCCTGGCCGGCCTGCTCGGCTGGGTCGACCTGCCACCCGCGCTGCAGGCCACCGAATCGTGGTGGGTGCTGGGTACCTCGGCGGCGCTGGCAGTGACCGAATTCTTCGCCGACAAGATCCCCGGCGTGGACTCGGTGTGGGATCTGGTGCAGACCCTGGCACGCGTGCCTGCCGGTGCCTTCCTTGCCGCCGCCACGTTGTCGCCGGATGGCCAGCTGGGGACCGGCGCACTCGCCGCCGGTGCCGGTGTCGCGCTGGCCAGCCATGGCCTGAAGGCCGGCACCCGCGCCCTGCTCAATACCTCACCGGAACCGGCCAGCAACTGGGTGGCCTCCGCCGCCGAAGACACCGTGGTGATCGGTGGCCTGGCGCTGGCCCTGGCGCACCCGTGGATCGCGCTGGTGGTGGTGCTGGCCTGCAGCATCGCTGGCGCGCTGCTGGTCTGGCTGGTCTGGCGTACCTTGTGGAAGGGCGTGCGCTGGCTGGCGCGCGGCGGGGCCACGGACAGTCCGCGACCGCACAGCAGCGGCTGAGCGCCGGGCTTGTCGCATAATGGATGCGAACACCAGGAGCACCGATGGCCGCAAACGAATCCCCCGCGGGCGCCCGCCCGGGACGCGCTGAAACCCCTCCGGCCGATCATTGGCAGCGCTGGGCCAGCGCGGCGGTCGCCAACACCGCAGCGACGGCCACCACGCCCATCACGGCGCCTGCGGCCGCTGCCGATGCCGCGCCCAACGCGGCACCGCCGCCGCTGCCCGGCCCGATCGCGGCGACAGCCGCCGAGGCAGGCAACAGCGACCAGGCACCGTCACCGTCCGATTCACCCTACCGCGTGCTGATCGTCGAAGACGATCGCGCCCAGGCCCTGTTCGCGCAGAGCGTGCTGCATGGCGCCGGCATGCAGGCGATCGTGCACAGCGACGCCGATGGTGCCCTGCAGGCAATCAAGGACCACCATCCCGACCTGATCCTGATGGACCTGCACCTGCCCGGCCTGGATGGCATGCGCCTGACCGCGCTGATCCGCCAGCAACCCGGCCTGCAGCTGCTGCCGATCGTCTTCCTCAGCGGCGACCCGGACCCGGAGCGCCAGTTCGAAGTGCTCGACAGCGGCGCCGACGACTACCTCAGCAAGCCGATCCGGCCGCGTCACCTGATCGCCGCCGTATCCAACCGCATCCGCCGGGCGCGTGCGCAGGCCGCGACCCTGCCCGGCGCCTCCGGGACGCCCGCCACCAGCAACCCGGAGACCGGCCTGCCGACGCGCCACCACGTGCTGCAGCAGCTCAACGCCGCGCTCGCCCACCGTGACCGCGGCGGTGTGTTCTTCGTTGAAGTGTCCAGTGCACTGGGCCTGCGCGAGCGCTACGGCTATGCCGCCTTCGAACGGCTGATGGTGCAGGCCGGACAGCGCCTGGCCGAGGCGGGCCACCCGCACCTGCTGGCGCGCCTGAACGACAACAGCTTCCTGCTGCTGGCGCGCAATGCCGGCGAGGACAGCCTGGAAAGCATCGCCGCTGCCCTGCGCGAACAGCTGTCGGCGCGGGCCTTCGTGATCCGCGACGACGAATCCGTGCATCTGCGCGGCGTGGTCGGCTATGCACCGTTGTCGCCAGGCTTCGACGATGCCAACAGCGCCCTGGAAGCCGTCGAGCGCACCACCCTGCAGGCCCGCCTGCTCAGCGCCGGCGTGGCCGGCCACGTGCATCGCGACGTGGTCAGCGAACAGGAACACCTGGCACTGCTGGACGGCCAGCTGGAACTGGCCTACCAGCCGATTGTCGCCGTGGCCGGTGGCAACACCGCGCAATACCAGCTGCTTCTGCGCCTGCGCCAGGCCGATGGCACGGTGCTGGCCGCCGGCCAGGTGATTCCGGCCGCGGAAGCCGCTGGACGCATCGCAGACCTCGACCAGCAGGTGATGGACCACGCACTGGGCCTGCTCGACCTGTACCGGCACGCGACGCAGCCGCTGAACCTGTTCGTCTCGCAGTCGCTGCGCACCCTTCAGCGCGATGCGTTCGCCGACTGGCTGCTGGAATCGCTGCAACGGCGCGACCTGCCAGGCAGCGCACTGGTGATCGACGTACGCCTTCCTGATGCATTGATCCACACCGTGCCGCTGCAGCAGTTCTGCCAGCGCATGACCGGTGCCGGCGTGCGCTTCTGCCTGAGCCAGTTCGAGCCGGGCGGCGAAGCCGATGCGTTGCTGACCCAGCTGCCGCTGTCGTTCGTGCGCATGGCCGCACGCTTCTCCAGCAGCCATGCCAACCCGGCCACCCGCGAGGAACTGCGCCGGGCGATCGAACGCGCGCACGGCGCGGGGCTGCAGATCATTGGCCAGCAGATCGAAGATCCGCAGGCCGCCGCCGCAATGTGGGTGGGCGGTGTCGACTACATCCAGGGCAACATGGTGCAGTCGGCTGGCAGTGACCTGAACTTCGACTTCCACAACGCGGTGCTCTGACGTGCCGCTGTGGGCCGCGCTGCTGGCCGCCCTGATCGTGGCAGTGACGGGGCTGCTGCTGGTGGGCCTGCGCCTGCGTACGCGTGAGGGTGCGCTGGCCCGCCTGCAGAGGGAACGCGACGCGCTGGCCAGCGAGCGCGACCAGCTGCGCCACACCACCGAGCGCCAGGGGCAACTCGAACAGCAGCTGCTGCAGGCCAAGCAGGCGGCCGAAGCGGCAGTGCTGGCCAAGGGCGAGTTCCTGGCCACGATGAGCCATGAAATCCGCACGCCACTCAACGGCATCCTGCCGATGCTGGAGCTGATCGCGCGAGGGCCGCTGGGCGACGACCAGCGGCAGATGCTGGCCACCGCATCGGCCAGTTCGCAGCAGCTGCTGCGCATCGTCGACGACATCCTCGACTACTCACGGCTGGAAGCGCAGGCGCTGGAACTGGAGATCACCAGCTTCAACCTGCGCGACCTGCTTGACGGCGTGGTGCAGCTGATGCAGCGCGCCGCCGACTCCAAGGGCCTGTCGTTGCGGCTGCAGCTGGATCCGTCGGTGCGCCTGCCGGTGCGTGGCGATCCGGTGCGGCTGCGCCAGGTGCTGAGCAACCTGCTGGCCAACGCCATCAAGTTCACCGCCCGTGGCCAGGTGCAGCTGCGGGTGCAACGGTTGGGCGAAGGCGCGGCGCAGCACCAGCTGCGCTTCGAGATCATCGACACTGGCATCGGCATCGACGAGGCCCTGCAGGCGCGCCTGTTCCAGTCCTTCAGCCAGGCCGACGCCTCCACCACCCGTATCTACGGCGGTACCGGCCTGGGCCTGGCCATCTGCAAGCGCATCATCGACCTGATGCACGGGCGCATCGGTGTGCAGTCCACGCCCGGCCAGGGCGCCACGTTCTGGTTCGAGGTTCCGCTGTTGAAAGTGCCTGGCGACCTGCCGGCGATGGCACGCGCACCGTCAGCGCTGTTGCTGTTCAGCACTGACGCGCTGCTGCAGGCGCGTGTCGAGCGCATTGCCGCCCATCACGGCCTGCAGGTGGAGGCACTGGCGCAGCTCGACGACGTGGTCGGGCGCCTGCGCTCGATGCCGCGACCGGGGCAGTCCGCGCCGGCGTGGCTGCTGATAGATGCGCGGGCACGCCGCCACGGCGAGGCGACACTGCAGCAGGCACTGGCCGAGCGCAGCGACGACGGGTTGCAGGTGCTGTGGCTGCAGGACGATGCGCTGCCGGCGCGTCACCACCAGCACCGGCTGCCCGCGCATTTCGACGACCCAGCCCTGCATGCGCTGTTGGCCGCACCGGCCACGCAGGCGCGTCCGGCGGCACTGCTGGCCAACGCCGAGGAGGCGCAGCCGGCAGCGGCCCTGCCGCCGCTGCACCTGCGCGTCGTGCTGGTGGAAGACAACACCGTCAACCGGATGGTCGCCGAGCAGTTGCTGCGCGTATTCCAGTGCGAAGTGCGCAACGCCGCCGATGGCGAACAGGCGCTGGCCCTGTTGCGCGAGGGCGGCGTCGACGTGGTGCTGATGGACTGCCAGATGCCGGTGCTGGACGGCTATGCCGCCACCCGCCACTGGCGCGCCGAGGAAGTGGAGCGCGGGCTGACGCGGCTTCCGATCATCGCGATGACCGCCAACGCCATGGCGGGTGACCGCGAACGCTGCCTGCAGGCCGGCATGGACGACTACCTGTCCAAGCCGATCACGCGCGCCACGCTGCATGCGCTGCTGCAACGCTGGGGCCAGCGATCTGACGATGTCGTAGCGTCGAGCCATGCTCGGCTGACGGAGCTCGAATGCGAGCAGCATGGCGATCCTCGAGCAAGCTCGACGCTACAGACCAGACCACCCAGCGCGGCACCGCAACCGGTGCTCGACCGCGCCGTGCTGGACGAACTGCACGCGGTGATCGGCGAGGCCGCCATCCAGATCATTTCGGTGTTCCTGGAAGACGCGCCCGCACTGGTGCAGCACCTGCAGCAGGCCGCACAGGCGGGCGACGAAGCCCGCCTGCAGGCGGTCGCGCACAGCCTGAAATCATCCAGTGCGAACGTCGGCGCGTTGTCGCTGTCGACGGTGGCCCGGCGCATCGAACACGAAGCCCGCGGCGGCAGCCTGCAGCGCCCGGCGGTGGCAGTGGCGCTGCTGGTGGCCGAATTCGCCCGCGCACGCGTGGCGCTGACAGGCTACCTGGCACAGCATCGCGCCGGCCAGGGCGACTGACTTACTCTTCCAGCTTGCTCAGCAGGTACTTCGGCTCGCCGATGCGCTCGATCAGATCCAGCTGGGTTTCCAGCCAGTCGATGTGCTCTTCTTCCGAGTCGAGGATCTTCACGAACAGCTGGCGGCTGACATAGTCACCGACCGAATCGGCATAGGCCACGGCCTCGCGCAGGGTGACCACGCCGTCGCGTTCCAGCGACAGGTCGCACTGCAGGATTTCGGTCGGGTTCTCGCCGATGCGCAGCTTGCCCAGTGCCTGGAAGTTCGGCAGCCCCTCGAGGAACAGGATGCGGTCGGCGAGCATGTCGGCATGCTTCATCTCGTCGATCGATTCCTTGTACTCGTGTTCGGCCAGCTCCTTGATGCCCCAGTTCTTCAGCATCTTGGCGTGCAGGAAGTACTGGTTGATCGCGGTCAGCTCGTTGTAGAGGACCTTGTTGAGGAATTCGATGACCTTGGTGTCGCCCTTCATGGGGATGCTCCTGCACGCTGAAAACGCAGGCACTTTAGCGCCTTGCGCAGCCCCGTGAAGGAACGCGAATCGTGCGCATTGGCCTGTGCGGCCAGCAGTGAAGGATGCGAAAGGGCGGCGTCAACGCGCCGCGAAAGAAACGGTCAGGCGACCTGGGCCAGGCCCAACACCGGCAGCGGCAGATCGTGGGTGGCACGTGCCTTGGCCAGCAACTCACCGGCCATGTCCAGGCAGGAACCACAGGTGGCGCCACAGCCGGTACGCATCGTCAGTTCGGCCACCGTGCTGACGCCATTGCCGGCGGCTTCGCGGATCTGGTGGTCGGTGACTCCGTTGCAGATGCAGACGTACACAGGCGGGAACCGGGCTGACAGGCCAGAAGCGGCCTGTGGGCTATTCCAATGGAAACGAGAATGGTTGTCAATCAGAGACCTGAACCATTCTCGATACCGTTCAGCCCGTCAGCTGGCCGGCCCGTCGCCCTGCGCCTTCTTCGGCCAGTAGCCGCGGGTCCGTGGACGCTTGCGCGGGCGTTCATGCCCGGCGGTATGGCCCGGCATCCAGGCCTCGGCGGCGCTCTTGGGCATGGCAGTGACGCTCTGCCCGGCCACCCCGCGCGCCAGCGGCGCCAGGTGACGCAGCGCACGCGCGTAGACACCGCGCTTGAACATCACCACATGCTCCACCGGGTACCAGAAGTCGACCCAGCGCCAGTGGTCGAACTCGGGCGAGTCGGTGTGGTCCAGCTTCACATGGGATTCGTCGCCGGTCAGGCGCAGCAGGAACCAGACCTGCTTCTGGCCGATGCAGACCTGCCGCTCGTTGCGGCGGATGGCCCGGGCCGGCAGCTTGTAACGCAGCCAGCCGGGTGTCGCCCCGAGCACTTCCACATGCTCAGGCAGCAGGCCGGTCTCTTCCTGCAGTTCACGATACATGGCCTCGACAGGCGTCTCGTCGGTGTTCATGCCCCCCTGCGGGAACTGCCAGCCATCCCGGCGCACGCGTCGTGCCCAGAACACCTGGCCGTCCTGCCGCATCAGCACGATGCCGACGTTCGGTCGATAGCCGTCCGGATCGATCACGATGCGGACTCCTAAGAAAATCTACTGGTTGGGACTATCCCATGCCGCCTGTCAGCCCACAAGCGCGATACAAAACTGTTGACAGGGGCGATACACATCCGCAGAATAGCGGGCTCACCAAGGCTATGTAGCTCAGCCGGTTAGAGCACAGCACTCATAATGCTGGGGTCGGTGGTTCGAGTCCACCCATAGCCACCACACTGAAAATCAAGTTGTTTTTCAGTGTGAAAAGTGAGAAAATAGTTGCACGTTTTGCCCCGTCGCCAAGCGGTAAGGCACCTGACTCTGACTCAGGCATTCGGTGGTTCGAATCCATCCGGGGCAGCCAAACAAAAAAGAAAAAAGCCTGATCGAAAGATCAGGCTTTTTTCTTTTTTGTTTGGTCACGCATCCCACCTTATCCCCGCGCCTGTCGGCGAGCGCCCTGGAACAACAAGGGGACTCTCCTCCAGAGAGAGATCCGGGGTCGGATCCTTCGAAACTACGGGTAGTGCCGGCCGCTGGCCGGCAACCTCGAAATGTTCAGCCCTGGAACGACAAAAGCCCGGCCGAAGCCGGGCTTTTGCTTTTCCAACCAGCGGACTCCCGAGGGAGCCCAACCAGGCGCGGTAAATCAGCGCTTGGAGAACTGGGTGGCGCGGCGGGCCTTGTGCAGACCGACCTTCTTACGCTCGACTTCACGGGCGTCACGGGTCATGAAGCCGGCCTTGCGCAGCTCGGACTTCAGGGTTTCGTCGTACTCGACCAGAGCACGGGCGATGCCCAGACGGATCGCACCGGCCTGGCCGGTGGTGCCGCCGCCAGCGGCGGTGACCAGGATGTCGAAGCTTTCGGTGTTCTTGGTCAGCTCGAGCGGCTGGCGCACGATCATGCGCGCGGTCTCACGACCGAAGAACTCGTCCAGCGGACGGCCATTGACGGTGATGTTGCCCGAACCCTTGCGCAGGAACACGCGAGCGGTGGAGGACTTGCGGCGGCCAGTGCCGTAGTTTTGAGTGATAGCCATGATTAGATATCCAGAACCTGCGGCTGCTGTGCGGCGTGCGGATGCTCAGTGCCGGCGTAGACCTTGAGCTTGCGGTACATCTGGCGACCCAGCGGGCCCTTCGGCAGCATGCCCTTCACGGCGATCTCGATCACGCGCTCCGGGTGGCGCTCCAGCGCCTGGGCCAGGGATTCGGTCTTCAGGTTGCCGATGTAACCGGTGAAACGGTGATACATCTTGTCCTGCAGCTTCTTGCCGGTGACGGCAATCTTTTCTGCATTGATGACGACCAGGTAGTCGCCGGTATCAACGTGCGGGGTGTAGACCGGCTTGTGCTTGCCACGCAGACGGCGGGCCAGCTCGGTGGCGAGACGGCCCAGGGTCTTGCCCTCGGCGTCGACGAGGTACCAGTCGCGCTGGACGGTCTCGTTCTTGGCAGTGAAAGTGCTCATGAAGAACTCTAGGTTAGGTCGGGCTCATTGCGGCGAAAGGCTCGCCGGAACTCTGCCACGCGTTGTGAAAAGGTGAAGCGTAAGAGGCGGGATTGTACTCACCTTGGCAGCCGGGTGCAACCTGCCCGGAGCGCCGGGTTGGCAGGGGCCCGGGCGCGGGCGAGAATCGGGGGGTCTTCCGCCCCAACGCCTACCGCCATGACCGTGCTCCGCCAGACCACCCCGCTGGACCACCTGCTGACCGAGGCGCAGCGCGCCCTGGACACGGTGTTCGGCAATCCGCCGGCGGCCCGCCCCTACCCGGCCGTGGACACCGACGAGCCAGGCATGGACAACGCCGAGCGCCGCCACGCGGCGGGCCTGATGCGGATCAACCACGTTGGCGAAGTCTGCGCACAGGGCCTTTACTTCGGCCAGGCCGCCGTCGCCCGCGACCCGGCCACGCGTGAACACCTGCTGGAAGCGGCCCAGGAAGAAACCGACCACCTGGCCTGGTGCGCCACGCGGCTGGGCGAGCTGGACAGCCGCCCCAGCCTGTTCAACCCGCTGTGGTACGCCGGCAGCTACAGCATCGGCACCCTGGCCGGGCTGCGCGGCGATGGCTGGAACCTGGGTTTCGTGGTCGAGACCGAGCGCCAGGTGGAAGCCCATCTGGACGAGCACCTGGTTGACCTGCCAGCCGGCGACCTGCGCAGCCGTGCGGTCATCGCCGTGATGAAGGAGGACGAGGCCCGCCATGCGGACCACGCCGAGCAGGCCGGTGCACGCCGCCTGCCGTTCCCGATTCCGGGGGCAATGGCGCTGGCCTCCAAGGTGATGAAGACCATCGCGTACCGGCTGTAAGCCCCGGGTAGTGCCGGCCGCTGGCCGGCAACCTCCTGATCTTCGGCGGTGCCTACGGG
>NZ_JAXAXL020000009.1:0-57551 GCF_047497515.2 Stenotrophomonas maltophilia | reverse complement strand
CGGCCAGCGGCCGGCACTACCGATCAATTGGGCGAGACCAGCTTCAGGCCGATCACACCGGCCACGATCAGGCCGACGCAGGCCAGGCGGGCCGGCGACGCGCTGTCGTTGAACAGGTAGATGCCCAGCACCGCCACGCCCATGGCACCGATACCGGTCCAGATCGCATAGGCCGTGCCGACCGGAATGCTCTTCATCGCCTGGCTCATCAGGTACAGGCTGATCAGGGCGGACACCACCGTGGCAGCGGTGGGCAGGGGTTTGCTGAAGCCTTCGGAGTACTTCATTCCAAGGGCGAAACCGATCTCGAACAGGCCGGCCAGCAGCAGGTAGATCCAGGGCATGGGTGGGGGCTCCTTACCTTTTTTGAAAAAACGAAACGGCCCGGTGTTTTCACACCGGGCCGTGGGTCGGTACATCACCGTGGAGCCATGACGCTTGCGCAGTACAGGGGCTCCACAGGGCGGGTCGTCCCGCCTGGGCGGCGATGCCTGCGGGCATCGCGCATGGGGCTTACTCGGACAGGTTGCGGCCGTGGAACAGCTCTTCGATCTCGCGCTTGAGCAGCGCTTCGATCTTCATGCGTTCCTTGAACGACAGGTTCTTGGCCTTTTCCTCGAACAGGTACTGGTCCAGGTCGAAGTCCTTCAGGTGCATCTTCGTGTGGAAGATGTTTTCCTGGTAGACGTTGACGTCGAACATCTCGTAACGCGACTTGATGTTCTTTGCCAGGAAGTTCTGGATCGAATTGATCTTGTGATCGATGTAGTGCTTCTTGCCCTTCACGTCACGGGTGAAGCCACGCACGCGGTAATCCATGATCACGATGTCCGATTCCAGACTCTCGATCAGGTAGTTCAGCGCCTTCAACGGCGAAATCACGCCGCAGGTAGCCACGTCGATGTCGGCGCGGAAGGTGGCAATGCCTTCCTGCGGGTGCGTTTCCGGATAGGTGTGCACGGTGATGTGCGACTTGTCCATGTGCGCGACCACGGCATCGGAGATGAGCTCCTTGCCGGCCTGCTTCTTGTCGATCACCGGTTCTTCGGAGATCAGGATGGTCACCGAGGCACCCTGCGGGTCGTAGTCCTGGCGGGCCACGTTCAGGATGTTGGCGCCGATGATCTCGGCGACATCGGTCAAGATTTGAGTCAGCCTGTCGGCGTTGTACTCTTCATCGATGTATTCAATGTAACGCTGACGCTCCTCTTCGGTGCGCGCGTAACACACGTCATAGATGTTGAAGCTCAGCGCCTTGGTGAGGTTGTTGAAACCCTGCAGCCTCAGGCGAGGCAACGGCTTGACCACGGCGGTCGATTCCTGTGTAAGAAGGGAAAGGGGGAATTATGGGGCAAACTGCCCCCGGGGGGAACGTGAAGACGCAAGAGTTCTGGCACACTGTTTGCCCTTAACAATTGCGCTGGTTAAGCTCCGCTATCGAACCTGTGAATCCGTTCATGCGCAGAGGGAGCGCCCCTATCGTGTCAACCGTGCGCCTAGCTAGCAGTCCACTGGCCTTGGATATCGCCACAATCGATCGTTTCCTGGCCCACAGCCACAGGCGGCGATATCCCACCCGCACCGATGTCTTCCGACCCGGAGACCCGGCGGGAACCCTGTATTACGTCGTCAGCGGCTCGGTTTCGATCATGGCCGAGGAAGATGACGATCGCGAGCTGGTCCTGGGCTACTTCGGCGCCGGCGAGTTCGTTGGCGAGATGGGCCTGTTCGTCGAATCGGACCGCCGCGAGGTGATCCTGCGGACCCGTACCGCCTGCGAACTGGCTGAAATCAGCTACGAGCGCCTGCATCAGCTGTTCCTCGGCCCGCTCTCGGCCGATGCCCCACGCCTGCTGTATGCGCTGGGCCAGCAGATCTCCAAGCGCCTGCTCGACACCAGCCGCAAGGCCAGCCGGCTGGCATTCCTGGACGTTACCGATCGGATCGTGCGCACCCTGCACGACTTGGCACAGGAACCGGAGTCGATGAGCCATCCGCAGGGCAGCCAGCTGCGCGTCTCGCGCCAGGAACTGGCGCGCCTGGTCGGTTGCTCGCGTGAAATGGCCGGCCGCGTGCTGAAGAAGCTGCAGACCGACGGCCTGCTGCACGCGCGCGGCAAGACCGTGGTGCTGTACGGCACCCGTTGACCGTTGAGCACCCGGTGGGTGCGGACCTTGGTCCGCACTCCTTCGCGCGCTAGGCTCGGTGCATGGAGCTGAGCAGCGAATTCTGGTGGTTCATCCTTATCGGCCTCGGCGCACAGCTGGTCGACGGCGCGCTGGGCATGGCGTTCGGCCTGGTGTCGTCGTCGGTGATGCTGGCCATGGGCATTCCGCCCGCGCAGGCCAGTGCAGCCATCCACACCGCCGAGGTGTTCACCACGGGCGCCTCCGGCGTGTCGCATCTGGTCGCTGGCAATGTCGATAAGCGGTTGTTCCTGCGCCTCGCCCTGCCCGGCGCGGTGGGCGGCGCGGTAGGCGCCTACGGGCTGACCCAGCTGCCCGGCGACGTGATCCGCCCGCTCATCTATCTCTACCTGCTGGTGTTGGCCATCATCATCCTGGCCCGCGCCGCCGGGCGCCTGATGCCCAGCGGCGAGGTCAAGCGGGTGCCCGTGCTGGGCTTCGTGGCCGGCTTCCTGGATGCCAGCGGCGGTGGCGGCTGGGGCCCGGTGGCCACCTCCACCCTGCTCGCCCGGGGCGGCCAGGCGCGCACCACGATCGGCACGGTGAACGCCGCTGAGTTCGTGGTCACCTTGACGGTTTCAGCTACGTTCCTGTTGTCGATGGGTCTGCATCACCTGCAGATCGTCGCCGGCCTGCTGATTGGCGGGATGATGGCCGCGCCGGTGGCCGCGCTGCTGGTGAAGCGGCTGAAGGAGCGCTGGGTGCTGGTGGCCGTCGGCGTCCTGGTGCTGGGCATCAGCCTGTTCCAGATCGGCCATGCACTGACCGGGTACCTGGGGCGCTGAGCGTTTGCCGGCCAGCGGCCGGCACTACCCCCGCCGCATCGGTAGCGCCGGCCGCTGGCCGGCAGATCCATCACCGTGCGGCGGGGTCAGGCCTTGTCGCCACCGCGCTCGACGCAGCCCCAGTTGAGGATGCGGGTCCCGGCCGGCAGCACGCGGCGGAAGAAATCCACCTTGGAGCGCTTCGGGTTCACCACCACCGGCGCCCTGGCCGCCAGCAGTAGCGGCAGATCGGCGGTGCTGTCGGAATAGGCCACGTCGATATCGCCATAGCCACGCTCGCGCAGCATGCGCATCTTCTCTTCGTTGTGGCAGTGGCGGGTCGGGCCGACCCCGCCCAGCCGCGGGCCGACCTCGGTGCCGATCACCGGCACGTCCTGGTGGGCGACAAAGGCGAGGATCGCGCGCGCCAGCTCCGGCGGCGCGCCGGTGGCGACCACCACGCGGTCGCCCTTGGCGCGGTGCGCTGCAAAGACCTCCAGCGCCTGCGGCAGCAGCTTGGCGCGCATCTGCGCCTCGTTGCGCAGCACGTAGGCGTCGATGACCTTGTTGAAATCACGCGCGCGGTGCAGGCCGAAACTGCCGATCCACACGTAGACCGAAATACCGGTACGCCGGGTCGGCAGCATTGCCACCAGCGGCCCGGCGATCGGCGTGACCAGCAGCGCGGCCAGCATGCGCAGCGGATTGCGCTTGATCAGCGAGGCGAACAGGTGGGTGCCCGAATCACCGTCGTAAAGGGTGTGGTCGAAGTCGAAGACCACCAGCGGCGCATCCCCGCGCGGCGTTGGATAGTGCGTTGTCATGCCGCGAAGAATAGCTGACGCAGGCCCTCGCCCGGCTCTTCCACGCGCATGAAGGCCTCGCCGACCAGGAACGCATGGATGCCGGCGTCGCGCATCAGCGCCACGTCCTGCGGGCCGAGGATGCCGCTCTCGGTCACCAGCAGGCGGTCGCGCGGCACGGCGTTCTGCATGTCCAGCGTGGTCTGCAGCGACACCTCGAAGGTGCGCAGGTTGCGGTTGTTGATGCCGATCATCGGCGCCGGCACCTGCAGCGCGCGCTCCAGCTCGTCGATGTCGTGCACCTCCACCAGCACGTCCATGCCCAGCGACAGCGCCAGTTCGGACAGCGTGGCCAGCTGGGTATCGTCCAGCGCGGCGACGATCAGCAGGATGCAGTCGGCGCCCAGCACGCGCGCCTCGTACACCTGGTAGGCGTCGATCACGAAGTCCTTGCGCAGCACCGGCAGCGTGCACGCCTCGCGGGCCTGCTGCAGGTAGGCGTCGGCGCCCTGGAAGAAATCGACGTCGGTCAGCACCGACAGGCAGCTGGCGCCGCCGAACTCGTAGCTGACGGCGATATCGGCCGGGCGGAAGTCCGGGCGGATCACGCCCTTGGACGGGCTGGCCTTCTTCACCTCGGCGATCACCGCCGGGTCGCCGTTGGCCACGGCGGCCTGCAGGGCGCGCACGAAGCCACGGACCGGCGGGGCGCTGGCCACGGCGGCCTGCAGCGCCTCGAGCGGGCGCTGGGCGCGGCGCTGGGCCACTTCTTCGGCCTTGCGGGCCAGGATCGTCTGCAGGATGTCGCTCATCGTCGTCGGTTCGGTGCGGGGGCGGTGAGGACGGCCATTATCGGCCATCGAGGGGATCAGGCTGAACCACGCGCTCAGGCAACCAGCGCGCGGGTGGTCTCAACATACTGCTGCAGGCGCTGGCGGGCGCTGCCGTTGGCAATGGCGGCGCGGGCGCGGGCCAGGCCGTCACCGATGTCGCTGGCCACGCCGGCCACGTACAGCGCGGCACCGGCGTTCAGGGCAACGATGTCCAGCGCCGGGCCGGGCGCGTTGTCCAGTACCGCGCGCAGCATCGCGATGGACTGCTCCGGGCTGTCCACGCGCAGGTTGCGGCTGGCCGACATGGCGATGCCGAAGTCTTCCGGGTGGATCTCGTACTCGCGCACCTTGCCGTCGCGCAGCTCGCCGACCAGGGTACCGGCGCCCAGCGAGATTTCGTCCATGTTGTCGCGGCCCCAGACCACCATGGCGCGCTCGGTGCCCAGCTCGCGCAGCACGCGTGCCTGGATACCCACCAAATCGGGATGGAACACGCCCATCAGCACCGACGGTGCACTGGCCGGGTTGGTCAGCGGGCCGAGGATGTTGAAGATGGTGCGCACGCCCATCTCGCGGCGCACCGGCGCCACGACCTTCATCGACGGATGATGGATCGGCGCGAACATGAAGCCGATGCCGGTCTGTTCGATCGCCGCGGCCACCTGCGCCGGCTGCAGCTCGATGGCCGCCCCCAGCGCTTCCACTGCATCGGCACTGCCGGACTTGGACGAGACGCTGCGGTTGCCGTGCTTGGCCACGCGCGCGCCAGCGGCGGCGGCGACGAACATCGCGCAGGTGGAGATGTTGAAGGTGTGCGAGCCATCACCACCGGTGCCGACGATGTCGACCAGATGGGTGGCATCGGCCACCGGCACGGCCAGCGCGAACTCGCGCATGACCGTGGCCGCGGCCGCGATCTCGTCGATGGTTTCCTTCTTCACCCGCAGGCCGGTGAGGATGGCGGCGGTCATCATCGGCGACACGTCGCCGCGCATGATCTGCCGCATCAGGTCGACCATTTCGTCGAAGAAGATTTCGCGGTGCTCGATGGTGCGCTGCAGGGCTTCCTGGGGGGAGAAGCTCATGGGAATGCTCCTTGGATCAGGCCGCCGGGCGCTGCAGGAAATTGCGCAGCAGGGCGTGGCCATGTTCGGTGAGGATGGATTCGGGGTGGAACTGCACGCCCTCCACCGGGAACTGGCGATGGCGCAGGCCCATGATCTCTTCGATCGAGCCGTCGTCGTTCTCGGTCCAGGCGGTCACTTCCAGCGCGTCGGGCAGGCTGTTCTTGTCCACCACCAGCGAGTGGTAGCGGGTGGCCTGGTAGCGGTCCGGCAGCCCAGCGAACACGCCCTTGCCTTCGTGGCGGATCGGCGAAGTCTTGCCGTGCATGATGTTGCCGGCGCGGATGACCGTGCCGCCGTAGACCTGGCCGATGCCCTGGTGGCCCAGGCAGACGCCGAGGATCGGCGTGGTCGGCCCGAGGCGCTCGATCAGTTCCAGCGACACGCCCGCTTCGTTGGGCGTGCACGGGCCGGGCGAGATGACGATGCGCTCAGGCTTCTGCGCGGCGATCTCGTCCACGCTCATCGCATCGTTGCGCACCACCTTCACCTCGGCGCCCAGCGTCTGCAGGTACTGCACGAGGTTGTAGGTGAAGCTGTCGTAGTTGTCGATCATCCACAACATGGTCAGGTTCCGTCGCTTGTCAGGAGGTGGCGTACACGTGGGTGCCGCGCAGAGAGGGGGCCGGGTACAGCGGAAGGTGCCGCGGCGCAGGCCACGGCACGGGGAAACTCACAGGCCCTTGGCGGCCTGGGCGACGGCGCGGAACAGCGCGCGGCCCTTGTTCATCGTCTCGTCCCATTCCTTGTCCGGGTCCGAGTCGTAGACGATGCCGGCACCGGCCTGCACATACAGGCGGCCATCCTTGATCACCGCGGTGCGGATCGCAATCGCGGTATCGGCATCGCCATGCCAGCCGATGTAGCCGATGCTGCCGGCGTACACGTTGCGCTTGATCGGTTCCAGCTCGCGGATCACTTCCAGCGCGCGGATCTTCGGCGCGCCACTGACCGTACCGGCCGGGAAGGTGGCACGCAGCACGTCGGCATAGCTCAGGCCCGGCTGCAGCTGCCCGGTCACTTCGCTGACGATGTGCATGACGTGGCTGTAGCGCTCGATCACGAACTGCTCGCCCACTTCCACGGTACCGGCCTTGGACACGCGGCCGGCATCGTTGCGGCCGAGGTCGATCAGCATCAGGTGCTCGGCGCGTTCCTTCGGGTCGGCCAGCAGCTCGGCTTCCAGCGCCTGGTCCAGCTCGGGCGTGGCACCGCGCGGGCGGGTGCCGGCAATCGGGCGCACGGTGACTTCGCCGTCCTGAAGGCGTACCAGGATTTCCGGCGAGGAACCGACCACCTGCAGGTCGCCGACATCGAGGAAATACATGTACGGCGAGGGATTCAATGCGCGCAGCGCGCGGTACACATCCACCGGGCGCGCCTTGAACGGCACGCTCAGGCGCTGGCTGAGCACCACCTGGAAAATGTCGCCGGCGCGGATGTATTCCTTGCTGCGCTGGACCGCGTCGACGAAGCCTTCGCGGGTGAAACCGGAAACGAAATCGGACTCGTCCAGCACGTCGCTGTTGAGCGGTGCGGGATAGCCCGCGCCCGGCGCGCGCAGCTTCGCGGTCAGCGCATCCAGGCGCGCCTGGGCCTGCTCGAACGCACCCTCGACACGCGGGTCGGCATGCACGATCAGGTACAGCCGGCCCTTGAGGTTGTCGAACACCGCCAGCTCGTTGGAGTCCAGCAGCAGGATGTCCGGGGTGCCCAGCTCATCGCGGCCGGCCGGCGGCGCCAAGCGCGGTTCGATGTAGCCGATGCACTCGAATCCGAACCAGCCGACCAGGCCACCGGTGAAGCCCGGCAGGCCGTCCAGCTTGGGTACCGAGTGGGGGCTGCGCCGCGCCTCGACTTCGGCGAACGGGTCGGCCACCTCGCGGGTTTCCACCACCTGGCCGTCCTCGCGCACGGTCAGGGTGTGGCCGTGGAAGGCGTACACGCGGCGCGCCGGCAGGCCGATGATCGAGTAACGACCAAAGCGCTCGCCGCCTTCGACGGATTCAAACAGGTAGGTATTGGGGCCGTCGGCGAGCTTCAGATAGACCGAAAGCGGCGTGTCCAGGTCGGACAGCACTTCGCGGACGACGGGAATATGGGTGTGGCCTTCAGCGGCCTGCAGCTGAAACTGAGCGTGCGAGTTCAAGACGACTTTCCTTCCGGGACACAGCGTTATGGGGGCGGACGACGGCAACGGGCCACCATCGCCACCAACGGCGTGCGGAAGAAAGGGTATGCGGGGTCGTCAGGCTGGACACCCCTTGACTGTATCGCAGCTTGGACGGGAGGGGAACCCTGTGAAACTGAACCACGGCGAGCCCGTGGCCGGCCCCGGGGACCAGCAACGGCGACCGGTAGAGTCGACTGTCAGTCGACTGCTCTTCGTTCCGAGGGCATAAAAACCCGCGCTGCGCGCGCAAGTCGACTAGCAATTGGCTCTACCCGCTGGCTCTAGCCCTGCCCGGCCAGCAACGGGCAGCCGGCCGGCAGATGCATGCGCACCCTGCCCGGCACGCACTCGATACGGAACTGGCGGGCCTCTACCGGTTCGCCATCCAGGTTGAGCGTCAGCGGACGCTCGGATTCAATCAGCAGCCACGGCAATCGCGCGCGCGTGGCCAGCTGTTCCAGCGCGGCCTGGGTGCCCGACTTCAGCATCTGGCCCAGCGTGGCGGTGACCTCGCCTTCCAGCTCCGGCAGCACCGTTACATCCAGCAACCCATCGTCGATCAACGCCTGCGGGCACAGCTGCTGGCCGCCACCGGCCTGGCGGCCGTTGCCGATGCCCAGCGCGATGAAGTCGCCTTCCCACGCGAAATCGGGGCCCGACAGGCGCGCGCTAATCGGCTCGATCCGCCCCAGCTTGGCAATGCCGGTGATCACGTAGGCGAGGCCACCCAACATTTTTTTCAGGCCGGCGTCGGTTTCCACGGTGACCTGCGTACCGAAGCCACCACTGGCCAGATTGGCGCACCACCAGGGCGTGCCATCGGCGTCCACGCGCAGCAGATCGATGGCGTGCGGCTCTGCCTGCCCGATCAACGCGAAGGCGTGCTGCGGTTCGGTCGGAATGCCGGCCGAGGTGGCGAAATCATTGGCGGTTCCCATCGGGATCAGCGCCAGCGAGGGCAGCGCATCGGCAGGCTCCTCGCGATGCGCCAGCGTTTCCGCCACCGCGCTCAGCGTGCCGTCGCCACCGGCGGCAACGATCACGTCCACGCCGTGGTCGATCGCTTCGGCCACGTAGCGTTCGGCGTCGCCCTCCTCCCAGGTCACCCGCACCTCCAGCTGCACGCCCTGCCCGCGCCAATGGCCGACCGCATCGCGCAGTTCGTCGTTGCCTGCGGATTTGCCATTGAGAATCAGGCGCCAGCGCGGTGTGGCCATGCGGTACTTCCAGGGTGGGGCGGCACAGGCTATCAACGCGGTGTTTGCCTGCGGTGAATGTCACGCAGATGTCATTCAGCCACTGGAGAATGGAAGGCCATAGCAGGGACGACGGATGGAGGCAGGATCAGCCTCCCACGCATGCAGCAGGGCCACGCCAGTGATTGGCGTGGTCTTTTTTTTGGGAGTTCACAGGAAGTGCGAACCAAGGTTCGCACTCACCTGGTTGGTAGATCCACGCCATGCGTGGATTTACTCGCCTCAACCGTTGGCGAAATCGTGCAGCGCCTGGCCCTGCAGCCGGTACACGGTCCACTCGTCCTGCGGCTTCGCACCGGCGGCGGTGTAGAACTCGATGGCCGGGGTATTCCAGTCCAGTACCGACCATTCGAAGCGACCGCAGCCTTCGGCCACGGCCTGGCGCGCGATGTACTTCAGCAGCGCCTTGCCGGCGCCGACACCGCGCTTTTCCTGGCTGACGTAGAGGTCTTCCAGGTAGATGCCCTTGCGGCCCAGCCAGGTCGAGTAGTTGTAGAAATACACCGCATAGCCGATCGCTTCGCCGTCGGCTTCGCAGATCAGCGCGCGCGCCGTGGCGTCAGCACCGAACAGGCTCTCGGCGATGCCGATCTCATCGGTCTGCACCGAATGCTCGGCCTTCTCGTAGATGGCCAGCTCGCGGATGAAATGCAGGATCAGGCCCGCATCGGCGACGGTGGCCGGGCGGATGTTCAACACGGCCACCGTGCTCACGGCTCAGCCCCGCGCCGCGGCGACGTTGGCACGCATCTGCGCGATCACGTCCTGGTAGCTGGTCTTGGCGTTGAAGATGGCCGAGCCGGCCACGAAGGTGTCGGCGCCGGCGGCGGCGATCTCGCCGATGTTGTCGGCCTTCACGCCGCCGTCGATCTCCAGGCGGATGTCCTTGCCGCTGGCATCGATCATCTTGCGCACCACGCGCAGCTTGTCCAGCGCCGAGGGGATGAAGGCCTGGCCGCCAAAGCCCGGGTTGACCGACATCAGCAGCACCAGGTCCAGGTCATCCAGCACCCAGTCGAGGATGTCCACCGGGGTGGCCGGATTGAGCACGATGCCCGGCTTGCAGCCCAGCGAGCGGATCAGCTGGATGGTGCGATGCACGTGGCGGCTGGCCTCCGGGTGGAAGCTGATGTAGGTGGCACCGGCCTCGGCGAAATCCGGAATGATGCGGTCCACCGGCTCGACCATCAGGTGCACGTCGATCGGCGCAGTCACGCCATGCTTGCGCAGGGCCTGGCAGACCATCGGGCCGATGGTCAGGTTCGGCACGTAGTGGTTGTCCATCACGTCGAAGTGGACCCAGTCAGCGCCCGCGGCGAGGACGTTGTCGACTTCCTCGCCGAGGCGGGCGAAGTTGGCGGACAGGATGGAGGGGGCGATGAGGCAGTTGGACATGGCCGGGCCTTGCAACGAGGGGAAAGAGGGTCAGCGCTTGCGCAGGGTCTTGATGCGGTCGTAGGCGGCATTGATCCGCCGCGACTTCTGCTCGGCCTGCTGCTGCAGCTCGGGGGCGGCGCCGCCAAGCTTGTCGGGGTGGTACTGGGAGATCAGCTTGCGGTAGGCACGCTCGATCTCGGCATCGGTGGCCTCGGAGGTCAGCCCCAGCTCCCGGTACGGGTTCTCCTTGTTCAGGCGGAACCAGTCCGAGTCGAAGGCATGGCCGATCAACAGGCCGACCACCGCGCCGAACAGCGGATTGGGCCGGAACAGCAGGGCGCCGGCGATGAATCCGAGCAGTTTTCCGTACCAGCGCATGGCGCTCCGGGGTCGACCGACGAAATGGACGCTCATTTTACGTCACAGCGGGCCCGGACGGCTTTACACTAGGCCGCCCGCTGGTCAGCGGGCCCGCCGGGTCCGTTGGGCAGCCGTATCGACAACGCCCCAGGAGTGCCCGTGCCAACCACGCTGTTGCAATCCGATCTCCCCGGCCTGCCCTTGCGCCATCGCGGCAAGGTGCGTGATGTGTTCGATATCCCGCGCGAGCGGCTGCCTGCAGGGAGCCCGCCGGGCGATTACCTGTTGATGGTCGCCACCGATCGCCTCTCGGCGTTCGACGTGGTGCTGCCCGATCCGATTCCGGGCAAGGGCGAGATGCTCTGCCAGGTCTCCAACTTCTGGTTCGCCAAGACCGCGCACCTGATGCCCAACCACCTGACCGGCATCGACGTGGCCAGCGTGCTGCCCGAGGGCGTGGACCCGGCCCTGTACGCCAAGCGCGCGGTGGTCACCCGCAAGCTGAAGCCGGTGCCGGTGGAAGCGATCGCCCGCGGCTACCTGATCGGCAGCGGCTGGAAGGACTACCAGCGCACCGGCAAGGTCAGCGGCATCGACCTGCCCGATGGCCTGCGCCAGGCCGAGCAGCTGCCCGAGCCGATCTTCACCCCCTCGACCAAGGCCGCCGTCGGCGACCATGACGAGAACATCGATTTCGATGCGATGGTCAAGCAGGTGGGTGCGGACCTGGCCGAGCGTGTGCGTGATGCCACCCTGCGCATCTACAAGTTCGCCGCCGATTACGCCCGCGAGCGCGGCATCATCCTGGCCGATACCAAGTTCGAGTTCGGTACCGACGCCGATGGCCGCCTGTACATCATGGACGAGATGCTGACGCCGGATTCCTCGCGTTACTGGCCGGCCGACGAGTACGAAGTGGGCACCAGCCCGCCGAGCTACGACAAGCAGTTCGTGCGCGATTACCTGGAGACGCTGGACTGGGGCAAGACCGCCCCGGGCCCGAGCATCCCGGCCGGGATCATCGAGCGCACCCGCGCCAAGTACGCCGAGGCGCTGCAGCGCCTGGCCGGGATCAGCGTCGACTGATCCCCCTGCGCCCCCGGCCGGTCTGGTCGGGGGCGTTCTGAAGGCGGTAGTGCCGGCCGCTGGGCGGCAACCTCGCGAGCCTGCAGCCAGGCATGGCCTGGCTCTACTGCCGGTTGCCTGGGGTAGTGCCGGCCGCTGGCCGGCAACCTCGCGAACTCGGCTATGCTCTGGATTGCCGGCCAGCGGCCGGCACTACCGTTGTCCGAGGAAGCAACGCAGTATGCAGACCACCACCCAGCTTGCGCGGCCGATCGACCGCTACTTCGCCAGCTACTCCGACGACCACCGCAATGTGATCAACCAGCGCATCCACGTAGTGGCGGTACCGGCCATCCTCTGGTCGGTGGTGGCCCTGTTGTGGTGCCTGCCGCCACTGATCACCTGGTTCCAGTACGGCATCTGGTCGGCGTTCGCGATGTTCAGCGCCTGGTGCTTCTACAACAAGCTGTCGCGCCCGCTGGGCATCGGCATGCTCATCCAGTTCTTCGTGTTCGGCTGCCTGTGCCGCCTGCTGGAGGCCGAGATCGGCCTGCACAACCTGTTCTGGCTGGCGGTGGGGGTGTTCGTGGTGGCCTGGATCGCGCAGTTCATCGGCCACAAGTTCGAGGGCCGCAAGCCCAGCTTCCTGACCGACCTGACCTACCTGCTGATCGGCCCGGCCTGGGTGATGGCCAAGTTCTACCGCAAGCTCGACTGGCGCTACTGAGATGCCGGTGGCCGGCGGCGGCCGTGGTTTCCTGAACGGGCAGATCCCGTCACCCGCACTCGACGGTGGCCCTGCCAGCCTGCGCCGGTGACCCGCTCCCCACGTCCCGCCCGTCGACGGCAGCCCCTGTGCGACAGGGCCTGCGGTCTCCCTGCGTGGGCGTAGGGTGTCCCCCGAGGGCAGCCGGGGAGGAGAGGCAGGAACGCAATGTTGCGCCGCAGAAAAAATGAATCAGCGAACGTTACATGCAATTGATCGCTGTTCGATGGGTTTCGGCGACATTTCGCAGCCTGTTATCCTCCCTGACCTGCTCGTGAATCATGGATTCCCTGCATGCTCCCCAGCCTGCCCCTGCTGCTGGCCCTGCCCTTCCTGATGGCAGCGGCCGTTGCGGCCTTCCCCCGTAGTTCGCGCTCGACTGCTGCCTGGCTGGCGGCATTGGCGCCGTTGGGCGGGCTGGCCATCCTCGGCTGGCTGACCCCCTCCATACTCGATGGCCAGGTGGTGCGCACGATCGTGCCCTGGCTGCCGCAGATCGGCCTGGACTTCACCCTGCGCCTGGACGGGCTGGCCTGGATGTTCGCCGGGCTGGTGCTCGGCATCGGCGCACTGGTGGTGCTGTATGCGCGCTACTACCTGAGCCAGCAGGACAACGCGCACCGCTTCTACTGCTACCTGCTGCTGTTCATGGGCGCCATGCTGGGCATGGTGATCTCCGGCAACCTGCTGTTGCTGATGATCTTCTGGGAAATGACCAGCATCAGCTCGTTCCTGCTGATTGGCTTCTGGTCGCACCGCCAGGATGCCCGCGAGGGCGCGCGCATGGCGTTGGTGATCACCGGCGGCGGCGGCCTGGCCCTGCTCGGTGGCGTGCTGTTGATCGGCCGCATCGTCGGCAGCTTCGACCTGGACGTGGTGCTGGCCGCTGGCGAGCAGATCCGCGCCAGCGCGCTGTACCCGTACGCGCTGTTCCTGGTGCTGGCCGGCATCTTCACCAAGAGTGCGCAGTTCCCGTTCCACTTCTGGCTGCCGCACGCGATGGCGGCGCCGACCCCGGTCTCGGCCTACCTGCACTCGGCCACCATGGTGAAGGCCGGCGTGTTCCTGCTGGCGCGCCTGCACCCGGCGCTGGCCGGCAGCGACCTGTTCTTCTACACGGTCAGCGGCATCGGCGCACTGACCCTGCTGATCGGCGCCTGGAACGCGATCTTCCAGCACGACCTGAAAGGCCTGCTGGCGTACTCGACCATTTCCCATCTGGGCCTGATCACACTGCTGTTCGGCCTGTCCACGCCGATGGCGGTGGTCGCCGGCGTGTTCCACATCCTCAACCACGCCACGTTCAAGGCCTCGCTGTTCATGGCCGCCGGCATCATCGACCACGAGACCGGCACCCGTGACATGCGCAAGCTGGGTGGGCTGCGGAAACTGATGCCCTTCACCAGTGCGCTGGCGATCATCGCCTCGCTGGCGATGGCCGGCATTCCGCTGCTCAACGGCTTCCTGTCCAAGGAAATGCTGTTCGCTGAAGCAATTACCGCGGGCGGCCCGGGCACCATGCGTACGGCGGTGTCGATCGCCGCGCTGCTGGCCGGCGTGTTCGGCGTGGCCTACAGCCTGCGCTTCGTGCACGACACCTTCTTCGGCCCCGGCCCGCACGACCTGGACCGCGTGCCGCACGAGCCGCCGCGCTGGATGAAGGTGCCGGTGGAGTTGCTGGTGGTGATCTGCATCGCGGTGGGCGTGGCTCCCGCGCTGACCGTGGCACCGGTGCTGCACGCCGCCGCTGCCTCGATTCTCGGCCCCGCCATGCCCGAGTACAGCCTGGCGGTGTGGCACGGCTTCAACCTGCCGCTGGCGATGAGCGCGATCGGCGTGGTCGGTGGCGTGGCGCTGTACTTCGGGCTGCGCAAGCTGATCAACCTGCACGGCGTGACCAACGTCAGCACCGGCCGCAATGTGTTCCATGCGCAGCTGGATGCGGTGTCCGCGCTGGCCATGCGCCTGACCAACGGCATCGCCAACGGCAGCCTGCAGCGCATGCTGCTGGGCCTGGTGCTGGTGGCGATCGTGGTCGCCGCCGCGCCGTTCGTGGCCAACCCGGCCTCGCCGAACTGGACCGCACCGCAGCCGATCCCGCTGCTGGGCTGGGCGCTGTGGCTGGTGATGATGGCCTGTGCAGTGGCCACCCTGCGCGTCTACAAGCAGCGCCTGCTGGCGGTGCTGCTGGTCGGTGGCGTCGGCCTGATGGTGGCGCTGACCTTCGTGTTCCTGTCCGCGCCCGACCTGGCCCTGACCCAGCTGCTGGTCGAGATGGTCACCCTGGTGCTGATGCTGCTGGGCATGAACTACCTGCCTGCGCAATCCGGGCCGGAGCGGCCGCGCTGGCGCAAGCGCCGCGATGCGGTGATCGCGATCGTCGCCGGTGCCGGCCTCGGCGCGCTGGCCTATTCGGCGATGACGCTGCCGCCGAACACCATGGCCGGCGAGCTGCTCGCCCGCGCCCTGCCCGAGGCGTACGGCCAGAACGTGGTCAACGTGATCCTGGTCGACTTCCGTGGCTTCGATACCTTCGGCGAGATCACCGTGTTCGGCATCGCCGCACTGGTGGTGCACGCGCTGCTGCGGCGCACGCGGATGGCACCGGAGCAGATCATGCCCGGGCCACCGATCAAGCTGCCGGTGCCGGCCGACCTGGCGCAGATCATGTTCCCGCTGACCCTGACCGTGTCGATCTTCCTGTTCCTGCGCGGCCACAACGCGCCGGGCGGTGGCTTCATCGCCGGCCTGGTGCTGGCGGTGCCGCTGCTGATCCAGTACGTGATCCAGGGCACCGCGTCGGTGGAATCACGCTTCGGCTTCGACTACATCCGCTGCATCGGCATGGGCCTGCTGATCGCCCTGCTCAGCGGCAGTGCCTCGATGCTGTTCGGCGTGCCATTCCTGACCAGCGGCCACCTCGACCTGCACCTGCCGCTGATCGGCGAGGTGCCGTTGGCCAGCGCGATCGGTTTTGACATCGGCGTCTATCTGGTGGTGTTCGGCGGCGCCATGCTGATGCTGTCGATGATGGGCACGATCAAGCCGTCGCGTACCCGTACCGCCCGCAAGGGTGAGATCGACCTGCAACGCCGTTCGGCACGCACCGGGGAGATGCACTGATGGAACTGGCCCTGGCTACCGCGATCGGCGTGCTGACCGCCATCGGCATCTACCTGCTGCTGCGTGCGCGCAGCTTCGATGTGATCCTCGGCATGACCTTCCTGTCCTACGCGACCAACCTGCTGATCTTCGCCGGTGGCCGCGTGGTGCTGGGCAAGGCGCCGGTGCTGCAGCAAGGCGTGGACAGCCACCTCGGCAACTACACCGATCCCCTGCCACAGGCGCTGGTGCTGACCGCGATCGTGATTGCCTTTGCAATGACTGCGGTGAGCATCGTGCTGGCCATGCGCAGCCGCAGCGACAACCACAGCGACCACGTGGACGCCCACGAGCCGGATGACGATCAGCAGGATGAGGGCATTTCGCCGCGCCAGGGCGAGGACCGCGCATGAATCATCTGGTGATCCTGCCGATCCTGATTCCGCTGTTGGGTGCGGCGTTGTCGTTGTTCGTCGAACACCGCCGCTACGGCCCCAGGGTGCAGCGCGCGGTGGCTTGGACCTCGCTGTCGGCGCTGGCGCTGGCGGTAGGCCTGCTGTTCGCCACCACCGCCAGCGGTGAGATCAACGTCTACCTGCTGGGCGACTGGCCGTCGCGCCTGGGCATCGCGCTGGTGGCCGACCGGCTGTCGGCGTGGATGCTGCTGACCACCCTGTTGCTGGCCATCCCCTGCCTGCTGCATGCCTGCTCGGGCTGGGACCGCCGCGCGCCGCACTTCCATGCGCTGTTCCAGTTCCAGCTGGTCGGCCTCAACGGCGCGTTCCTGACCGGCGACATCTTCAACCTGTTCGTGTTCTTCGAGGTGATGCTGATCGCCTCCTATGGCCTGCTGCTCAGCGGTGGGCGCGGCCTGCGCATGCGCATCGGCCTGCACTACGTGGTGTTCAACGTCACCGCCTCGACCCTGTTCCTGATCGCGCTGGGCCTGCTGTATGCCTCGCTGGGCTCGTTGAACATGGCCGAGCTGTCGCAGCGCATCGCCGAAGTGCCACCGGCACAGCTGACCCTGGTCAAGGCAACGATGGGCCTGTTGCTGCTGGTGTTCTGCGCCAAGGCCGCGCTGATGCCGCTCTACCTGTGGCTGCCGGAAGCCTATTCGCGCGCGCCGGCGGCGGTCGCTGCGCTGTTTGCGATCATGACCAAGGTCGGCCTGTACGCGGTGCTGCGCATCCAGATGCTGTGGTTCGGCGACGACGCCGGTGCGATGGCGGGTTATGGCCGCGACTGGCTGCTGTGGGCCGGCGTGGCGACGCTGGTGCTCGGTGGCCTCGGCGCATTGGCCGCGACCCGCCTGCGCGTGCTGATTTCGTACCTGGTGATCGTCTCGGCGGCCACGCTGTTCATCGCCTTCTCGGTGGGTACCCCGCAGGTACTCTCCGCTGGCCTGTACTACCTGCCGCACAGCAGCTTCGTCGCCGCTGCGCTGTTCCTGATTGCCGACCTGATCCGCCGTCGCCGCGGCGGCGCCAGCGACCGCAAGGAAGTGGTCGCGCCGATGCCGGGCAAGGAAACGCCGGCGGTGCTGTTCCTGATCGGCGCGGTGTCGGTAGCCGGCCTGCCGCCGCTGTCCGGCTTCCTGGCCAAGGCCGCCCTGCTGGCCGGCATGCCCGCGCAGTACACCGGCCCGGTGTGGACCGCAGTGCTGGTCAGCAGCCTGCTGGTGATCATGGGCCTGGCCCGCGGCGGCATCCGCCTGTTCTGGCGCGTGCCGCCGGTCGATCCGCAGGCGCCGCCGCCACGCAAGGCACGGTTGCGCCGGGTCGAGCTGTACGCCGCCTGCATCCTGCTGGCCTACGGCATCGGCATGACCCTGGCCGCCGCGCCACTGATGCGCTACACCGACGCCACTGCCGCACAGCTGTTGCACCCCAGCGAGTACGTGCAACAGCTGCGTGCGACCACGCCGGAGATCCGCCAGCCATGACCGCCCAGCGCTCCCTGTTCCGCCGCATCATTCCCTCGCCGGTGCTCAGCATCATGGTGGTGGCGTTCTGGCTGCTGATGTCCGACAGCTTCACCCTCGGCCAGATCGTGCTGGGGCTGGTGCTGGGCGTGGTGGTGCCCCTGTTCGCCGCACGCCTGGACCGCGAGTTCGCCCGCATCGGCACGTTGCGGCCGCTGCCGAAACTGCTGTGCGTGACCCTGTGGGACATCCTGATGTCCAACATCCGCGTGGCCATCCAGGTGCTGGGCCCGGAGAAGAACATCCACCCGGGTTTCATCTGGCTGCCGCTGGACATCGCCAACATCCACGGTATCGCCGCGCTGACCAGCATGATCACGCTGACCCCGGGCACGGTCTCGGCCGTGCTCAGCGACGACCGCAGGTTCCTGATGGTGCATGTGCTGCACCTGGAGGACCCGCAGGACCTGATCGACACGATCAAGCGACGTTACGAAGCCCCGTTGATGGAGATCTTCCCATGACTGGATTCCAGATCATCCAGACCACGCTGGTGGTATGCATGCACGTGGTCGGCCTGGCCATGCTGCTGGCCACCTGGCGCCTGCTGCGTGGCCCGACCGTGCCCGACCGCATCCTCGCGCTCGACACGCTGTCGGTGACCGCCATCGCCGAGCTGATGCTGTTCGGCATGTACCTGAACTCCGCGATCTACTTCGAAGCCGCGTTGGTCATCGCCATGCTCGGGTTCGGCAGCACCGTGGTGCTGAGCAAGTTCGTGCTGCGCCGGGACATCGTCGAATGATCACCGTGATCCAGATCGGCCTGTCGATCCTGCTGCTGTTCGGCTGCTTCTTCATCCTGGTCGGGGCACTGGGCCTGGTGAAGCTGTCCACGTTCTTCAAGCGCCTGCACGCCCCTACCAAGGCCAGCACGCTGGGCGTGGGCTGCGTGCTGGTGTGTTCGGTGTGCTACCACATCTTCCTCGGCCAGGACCCGCAGCCGCGCGAGCTGCTGATCACCGTGTTCCTGTTCATCACCGCGCCGATCAGTGCACACATGATGGCCAAGGCTGCGCTGTCGCTGCTGATGGAAAAGCGTCCCAGCCTGCCGGGCAACGAACCGGCCGCCGAGGAACAGCTGCCGCCGCCGGAACCGGTGCGGGAAGAAGAAGGTTCGCAGGTCCGCTGAACCGGTGGGTGCCGACCGTTGGTCGGCACAGACAATCAACCGCATCCACGCATGGCGTGGATCTACAAGGCCGGTGCGGCCACCAGCAGCACTTCCAGCACCAGCCAGCCGACGAAGGCGACCAGCAGGATCGCACCTTCGCCGCGGTTGATCTTCAGGTCACCACGCAGCATCGGGTACAGCACCAGCGCGAATGCCAGCAACGCCGGCAGTTCCAGGCGCACGAACGAAGCCGGCAGCGCCAGCGGCTGCAGCAGGGCCATCGCACCGATCACCAGCAGCAGGTTGACCGCGCTGGACCCCAGCACATGCCCCAGCACCATGTCGCCATGACCGCGACGCGCAGCCGCGATGGCGGTAGCCACCTCCGGAAGCGCGGTACCGATGGCCACCGGCAACAGGCCCACCAGCAACGGCGTCCAGCCCAGCGCGGTTCCGAAATCAGCCGCCGCCCCCACCACCAGGCGTGCGCCCCAGTACAGGGTCAATGCGGCAATCAGCACGCGCAGCACGTTCAACGGCAGGCTGGTGCGGCTCAGCGCGGATTCGGCGATGGCCGCCTGCACGTCTGCGCTCTCGCGGCGGCCACGGCGCAGCAGCACGACCTGCATGACGATGAAGCCGGCGACCAGCACACCGCCTTCCCAGCGCACCAGCCGGCCGTCGAGGCCGAACAGGATCAGCAGCGCAGCGGCCGCCAGCAGCGACCACCACAGCACCGTCTGCAGGCGCGCGCGCAGCAGCAACGGTGCGGCGATCGCCGCCACGGCCAGGGTCAGGCCCAGGTTGACGATGCTGCTGCCCACCGCGTTGCCCAATGCCAGCTCGGGCTGGCCAACCGCCAACGCCCGTGCGTTGACCGCCAGTTCCGGCAACGAGGTGGTCACCCCGAGCAGCAGCAGGCCGGCGGTGAACGGGCTGGCCCCGAAGCGCTGGGCCAGGCCGGACACGGCCTTGACGATGGAGTCCCCGCCCAGCGCCAGCAGCAGCAGGCCGAGCAGGAACCAGGCAATGGCAATGGCGATCATCGAGCACTCCCCCAGCGGTCGTGGCGCGATTCTACGCTGGCCCCGCGCGCGTGGCTGGGCCGTGGATCAAGGATCAGCCGCAGCCTTCCACGTAATCGACCTGCGGGGTCTTCCCAACGCGCCATGCGCCGACCTTGCCGTCGGCACCGAGCGCGAAGTCGATCACCGCATCGCCTTCCTTCGCCGGACGCACGCGCAGGTGCTGGGCTTTCTCGTCGTACTTGTCCGGGCCGACATCGGCACGCTCGGGGTACAACACCTGCAGCTCGCCCAGGGTCATGCCGACCTTGCCGCCACCCGGTGCGATGATCGCGGCGCTGCGCACGTCATAGCGCACCAGCTTGCGGCCTTCGATCATCAGGCGCGGATCCTCGGCGTCCTGGGGACGCAGGAAGTAGCAGCCATCGTTGCTGTCGTCGGCCGGCAGCGGCTTGCCGGCCGCATCGGTGCCGAGCCCCTGCAGCGGCCTTCCAAAGCCGCTGCGGACCTCGGCGATGCCGGCTCCCAGCGTCGCGCCGGCGAAGCCGTCCAGGCGCGCCGGGCTGTCAGCCCGGAGGTCATTGGCGGGACGGGCGGCCAGATCCGGATCCGTCGACTGTGCCGGCCCGGTTGCGGAAGCGGTCTCCGCCGGCGTGTCACTGCCGCTGCCCGCGGCGCCCTGTTTGTCGGAGCCACCGTTGCAGGCGGTGAGCGAAAGGAGCAACAGACCAGCAATCGGGAGGTGCTTCATCAGTGCGGTTCCGTGGCACGAAGGTGGCTGCACGCTAGCGCAAGCCGCGTGCAGGCGCTGCATTGTCATCGCGGTTTCATCGCCTTCGTTCAGGCTCGGCCTGCACCGACTCGCCAGTCCCTTCCATGCAACCGCGCAAGACCGATCTCGCCCGAACCGCGCTGCAGGCCCACCGCGCGCCGCTGGACATGCGCCAGCGACGGTTGCTGATCCTGTGTGACGGCCAGCGCACCGTTACCGACCTGACCGGCCTGCTCGGCCAGGAGGCGCCGGCCATGGTGATCCAGCTGATGCAGAGCGGGTACCTCGAAACCGGTCCGACGGCAGCACCAGCATCCGCGCCCTCCGCGACAGTCGCACCCCAGCCCGTTCCGCCACCCGCCCCGGCGCCGGTCACGGCCAGCGCTCCTGCGCCAGCGCCCGCCGCGCCGGTCGAACGCCGCCGCTCGCTGGTGGCCGCGCGCATCTACGTATTGGGCATCCTGGAAATGCAGCGCCACCCGCAGGCGGCGGCGCTGTTCCGCGACCTGCAGCAGGCGCGTGCGGAAGAAGAGGTACTGCAGCGTCTGCAGTCGGCACTGCAGATGCTGCCCGGACTGACCTCGGACGGCTATTGCCAGCGCGTGCGGCAGCGCCTGCTGGAGGCACTGCCGCTGGAGCATTGCGACGCCTTCGCCGAAGTGGCGTAAGCGCGGGTTCCGGCGGAAAGCATCCGTGCCGACCAAGGTCGGCACCCACCGAGGGCGGAGACCGTAGATCCACGCCATGCATGGATGCGATCAGGGTCCGTGCCGACCAAGGTCGGCCCCCACCCCGCTAGCGGGACGGCCGGAAGTTGTTGCGCAGGCCGTTCCAGCACTGCTGGTAATCCCCTTGGCGATGTCCGGCGGCCAGCGCCTGCGCAGTCGGGCGGATCACCGCGCGGGTCTCGAACATGAAAGCCATCGTGTCCTTGATCACGTCCGCCTTCGACAGGTCCGCATTGGACGCCTTGTCGAAGGTCGGTGCATCGGGGCCGTGGCCGCTCATGCAGTTGTGCAGCGACGCGCCGCCGGGCACGAAGCCCTCGGCCTTGGCGTCGTACGCGCCATGCACCAGGCCCATGAACTCGCTGGCGATGTTGCGGTGGAACCACGGCGGACGGAACGTGTTCTGCGCCACCAGCCAGCGCGGCGGGAAGATCGCGAAATCCATGTTGCTGGTGCCCGGTGTGTCACTGGGCGAATGCAGCACCAGGAAGATCGACGGGTCCGGATGGTCGTAGCTGATCGAGCCGATGGTGTTGAAGCGGCGCAGGTCGTAGCGGTACGGCGCGTAATTGCCGTGCCAGGCCACCACGTCCAGCGGCGAATGGTCGATCGGGGCGCGCCACAGGCGGCCTTCGAACTTGGCGATCAGCTCGAAGTCACCGTCCACGTCCTCGAACGCCGCGTGCGGGGCCTCGAAGTCGCGCGGGTTGGCCAGGCCATTGGAACCGATCGGGCCGAGGTCGGGAAGCTTCAGCAGCGCACCGTAGTTCTCGCAGATGTAGCCACGGCTGGGGCCGTCGGGCAGTTCCACGCGGAAGCGCACGCCACGCGGGATCACCGCGATCTGCTGCGGCTCGATCTCGATCACGCCCATTTCAGTCAGCAGGCGTAGCGCGCCCAGCTGCGGCACGATCAGCAGCTCGCCATCGGCGTCGTAGAAGTAGCGGCCGACCATGTCGCGGTTGGCTGCGTACAGATGGATGCCGACGCCGGCATGCGCATCGGGCGAACCGTTGCCGCCCATCGTGTACAGGCCTTCGACAAAGTCGGTCGGGTGTTCCGGCAACGGCAGCGGGCTCCAGCGCAGCTGGTTGGGCGAGGCCGGTTGTGCGCCGAAATCACACTGCAGCTGCGACTGCGCGAACGGGGTGAACTCGCCATGGGTGACCGCCGGGCGGATCCGGTACAGCCAGCTGCGGCGGTTGCTGCCGCGCGGCGCGGTGAAAGCGGTGCCGGTCAGCTGTTCGGCGTACAGGCCATGGGCCACCTTCTGCGGCGAGTTCTGCCCGACCGGCAGTGCGCCGGCGACGGCCTCGGTGGCGAATTCGTTGCCGAAACCAGACTGGTAGCCGCGGGCGGTGAGGGCGGTGGACATGGAAACTCCAGAGATTGCCGGCCAGCGGCCGGCACTACCATGTGGACAGGCAATGTCGGCGGGAGGCCGACATTGCCTGCAGACCTTACAGCACGCCGCGGCGGATCTGGTCGCGCTCGATGCTCTCGAACAGCGCGGTGAAGTTGCCTTCGCCGAAGCCTTCATTGCCCTTGCGCTGGATGATCTCGAAGAAGATCGGGCCGATGCAGTTCTGGGTGAAGATCTGCAGCAGCTTGCGCTGGTGGGTTTCCGGATCGGCGTCGATCAGGATCTTGTTCTTCGCCAGGCGCGCGACGTCTTCACCGTGGTTCGGCACGCGCTGGTCGATCACGTCGAAGTAGGTCTCCGGCGTGTCGAGGAAGTCCACGCCCTGCGCGCGCATCGCTTCGACGGTCTCGTAGATGTTCTCGGTGAAGCAGGCGATGTGCTGGATGCCCTCGCCCTTGTACGCGTCCAGGTACTCGTTGATCTGGCTCTTCGGGTCGGACGATTCGTTCAGCGGGATGCGCACGATGCCGTCCGGGGCGGTCATCGCCTTGGACACCAGGCCGGTCTTCAGGCCCTTGATGTCGAAGTAGCGGATCTCGCGGAAGTTGAACAGGCGCTCGTAGTAGTCCGACCACTGCTGCATGTTGCCGAAGTACAGGTTGTGGGTCAGGTGATCAATAAAGGTCAGGCCGAAGCCGACCGGGTGGAGGTCGGTGCCCGCGATCTGCTCGTAGTCGCCGTCGAAGATGCTGCCGGCGCTGCCATAGCGGTCGACCAGGTACAGCATGCAGTCGCCGATGCCCTTGATGACCGGCGCGTTGACCGCCTTGCTGTCCGGCTTGAAGGCGATCGCTTCGGCGCCGTTGCCCAGTGCGGTCTGGTAGACCTCCTGGCCCGGCTTCTTGAAGCGGATGGCGAAGCCGCAGGCACACGGACCATGCTTTTCGGCGAAGTCGGCGGCGAACGAATCGGGGTCTTCATTGACCAGGAAGTTGACGTCGCCCTGGCGATAGACGGTAATCGGACGCTGCTTGTGCTTGAGCACCGCGCTGAAGCCCATCTTCCGGAAGTACTCGTGCAGCTCCTGGCCACGGCCGGCCGGGGCGGCGAATTCGACGAACTCGAAGCCGTCGATGCCCATCGGGTTCTCGAAGGTGGTGACCTGCATGCCGGGGTTGGGGTGCGAGGCGGTCGGGACTGCGGTATTCATGGCGTGGCTCCGAATCGGTACCGCATCGGTACAAACCAGGTGCGGGCAGGTAGGGACCCGGCGAGAATGCAGGGTCTGGACCTACCCCTTATAGTTACACTTGAAACCACCAGCAAGGTGCACCGCAACATGAGCCCCGAACCCGCCTCGACCCGCCTGCGTGCCTCGCACGTCCTGCTCGACCTGGAACAGTTCCTGCCCTACCGGCTGAGCGTGCTGTCCAACCGGGTCAGCGGCAACATCGCCAAGCTATACGGCGATCGTTACGGCCTGGCGATTCCCGAGTGGCGGGTCATCACCATCCTGGCGCTGTACCCGGGTTCGTCGGCCAGCGAGGTCTCCGACCGCACGGCGATGGACAAGGTGGCGGTCAGCCGTGCCGTGGCCCGCCTGCTGGAACGCGGCTTCATCAAGCGCGAGACCCACGGCGACGACCGCCGGCGGTCGGTGCTGGCGCTGTCGGCAGCCGGCTTCGAGGTGTACGAGACCATCGCGCCGATGGTGATCGAGATCACCCGCAAGTTGATGTCGGTGCTGAGCGAGGAGGAGGAGCAGGTGCTGGAAAAGCTGATCCTGCGCCTGGCCGGAGACGGCCTGGAGCGGATGGGCGAGGGAGTGTGAGCAGAAAGGGGACGGAAGGGATTAAGTCGCTTCAGGCACACGTGTGCTGATTTCGGCTTAATCCCCTCCGTCCCCTTTTTCAGCTCAGGTGCTTGCGCCGCGCATGGATCCACGGCACTGCCAGCGCCGCGATGGCGCCGCCGGCGAAGCCGAGCGAGGCGGCGACGGTGGCCGCTTCGACCGCCCCCGGCAGTGCCAGCGCCGCGGCCACCAGCAGCAGCGACGGCAAGCCGACGAAGGTACCCAGGAAGAAGTGCCAGCGCGGCGACCAGGTGTTGAGCTGCAGCAGGCTGACCGGCTGCCAGGCTTCGGATGCGGCGTCTTCGGCGATCTTCGCCACCACCTTGCCCAGATCCACTTCCGGCAGCGCCCGGCCGAGGCGAGCGGTCGCCAGCAGTTCGGCCACGGCGTCCACCGGCGGGAAGCTGGATGGCCACGCGACCGGTGCCGGCACGCCGTAGGCGGTCAGCAGCGGTACGCTCAGCCACGGCGCCACCAGCGGGCGCATGCGGCGTCGGCCATGCACGCACCAGATCTGCGACTGGCCGTGCGCGGTGACGCTGTACAGCGCCAGTTCGTTGGCCGGCGGATAGCCGAGCATGGTCACCCGTGCCGCCAGGCTGTCCTGGCCCATCGCACGCAGGAAGCCTGGGCGGCTGCGCCCTTCCTGCATCCACGCCAGGCCGAGTGCGCCCACCAGGTACGCCTCGGCCACGTCCTTGCTGCCGGCGCTGGCGCGCTCGTCACTGGCCAGGTACCAGGCCAGTGACTTCGGTTCGGACACATCGCCCAGCCCCCAGCGGCTGTCGTCGCCGAGCACGTGGCGCACCGGAAGCCGCGCCGGCGCGGTCTCGCCCCGCTCGCCCGGCTGCAGGAACGGCAGCACGCCCTGGATGAAGGTGGACAGTTCGATCGCGCGCACGCCGTGGCCCTGCCATTCCGGCGGCAGCAACCCGGCCAGTTGGCCCTCGGCGGCCAGCGCGTCGAGCCGCGATTTCTGTTCGACCAGCTTCTGCACCGCGCCCTTCAGCACCACATTGTCGGGCAACGCGATCTGCGGCAAGCGGTGGCGTGGGGGTGCCAGATCAACGGTGTCTTGGCCGGTGCCGGCGTCATCCAGCAAGGCCTCCTGCGGCGGCAGGGTCACGCCATCGCCTGCCCCAGCGTCGGCCAGGTCGCTGGCAGCTTCGGGCAATCGTTCGGCGTGGTCGCTGTGCATGGGGCGTTCCGGTAGGTTGCGTCGACGGAGCGTCGACTGAGGTCCTTGCCGGTAACGGCGGCCACGCCGCGAAATTGAGTCAACGTTTCAGGGAATGTGACCACACCCACAGTAGGTCCGCGCCCTCAAGGCCGGCACCGCCGGTAGATCCACGCCATGCGTGGATGCGACCCTGCATCAGTGCCGACCAACGGTCGGCACCCACCGAGCACCACGACCAACGGTCGGCTCCCACCGAGCACGGCGGCCAGCGGTCGGCGCGGCCTCATTCCGGTTTGTCAGAGGCCCATTTCTTCAAGAAGGCGCTCACCCGCGCAGGCTGGAACGCCTCGCCCCGGCGCAGCTCGGCGGTGGCCTGCGACACCAGCAGGCTGCCGTCGGCGTCCAGCACCAGCAGATGCGGATAGTCGCGGTCCATCACCGGGAACTGGGCGAAGAAGGCGGTATTGGGCTGTTCGTCGCTGGCGTTGACCTTCACCCACACGTAGTGGGCATCGCGGAAGCGGCGCAGGTCGCCGTTGCCTTCCACCAACTCGTCCAACGCCTGGCAGCGATCGCAGGCGGCGTTGCCGACTTCCAGCAGGATGCGCTTCTTGCCGCGCTGGGCTTCCACCTTGGCGGTGGCCAGGTCATCGGCGGGATCACGGGCCGGGTCGAACTGCGCACCGAGCCCGGCGATGGCGGCGATGTCCGCCGCCACCGGGGTGTTGCCCGAGGCCACCGGTTCGCTGGGGTCAGCGACCGGTGGCTCGGTGGGCCGGGTATCCAGCGGCTGCGTCGGCTCGGCGGCGGCAGGCGGTTGCGGTTGGGAACAGGCGCCGATCAGCGCCGCACAGACCACTACCACTGCACTACCGAGCTTCATGCGCATGCCTTCTACCCTCTCATCATTTACTTGACGCCGTGCATCAGCTTGTTGATCAGCGGGGCGATCAGGAACAGCACCACGCCGGAGCCGATCAGGGCCCAGAACCCGAAGGTATACCCCTTCAGGGCCGACTCGACCGTCATGCCGCCTTCACCACTGACCACGCCGGCGAAGATGCCCGACAGGTTGTTGCCGATGCCGGTGGACAGGAACCAGCCGCCCATGCCGAAGCCGACCAGGCGCACCGGAGCCAGCTTGGTCACCATCGACAGGCCGATCGGCGACAGGCACAGCTCACCCACGGACTGGATGACGTAGACCATGAACAGGGTCCAGAACGGGATCTTGCCGTCCACCACCATCTGCGACAGCGCGTACATCAGCAGCGCGAAGGCCGCGCCGTTGAACAGCAGGCCGAGGCCGAACTTGCGCGGGATGGACGGATTGGAACGGCCCATGGCCACCCAGATCCAGGCGATGATCGGCGCCAGGGTGATGATCGCCACCGAGTTGACCGACTGGAACCACGCGGTCGGGAAGGTCCACTCACCGAACTGGCGGTTGACGATGTTCTCGGCCAGGAAGGTGAACGAGCTGCCGGCCTGTTCGAAGAACATCCAGAACATCACGTTGAAGGCGAAGATGATCAGCATGGCGATCACGCGGTCGCGCTGCACCTTGCCCTCGCGGATGCCCTCGATCAGCAGCAGCACGGCCAGCGCGGTGAACATCGCGCCCAGGATCCAGGCCAGCGCGGTGGCGCCGGTGGCCAGCAGGAAGTAGGCGATCGGGATCGCGACCACGGCACCGATCAGCACCATGACGATGCGGCCGAAACCTTCAGCGCCGGCCGGCGGTGCACCGATGCCCTTCAGGCCGGCGCGACCGATGTAGAACCACACCAGCGAGATCAGCATGCCCACGCCCGAGGCGATGAACACGACCTTATACGACGGCATTTCCGAGGTACCGAAGACCTTGCGGGCCAGGTACTCGGTCAGCACCGGGGCGATCATCGCGCCGATGTTGATGCCCATGTAGAAGATGGTGAAGCCCGAATCGCGGCGTTCGTCCTTCAGGCCGTACAGCTTGCCGACCATGGTCGAGATGTTCGGCTTGAACATGCCGTTGCCGACGATGATCGTGGCCAGGCCGAGCTTGAAGATGTGCTCCTGCGGCAACGAGATCATGAACAGGCCGGCGGCCATGATGACCGCACCGGTCAGGATCGAGCGCTGGTAGCCGAGCACGCGGTCGGCCACGTAGCCACCGAAGATCGCCGCGGCGTACACCAGGGCCAGGTAGGCACCGTAGATGCGGCTGGCATCGCCTTCACCGGCTGCACTGCCGTTGTAGAACTGGGCAACGATGTACAGCACCAAGGCCCAGCGGATGCCGTAGAACGCAAAGCGTTCCCAGAACTCGGTCATGAACAGCATCCACAGCGGGCGCGGGTGGCCCAGCGTGGTCTTGAAGTCCGGCAGGGCCGGCTCTGGGGTGTTCGCAGTGGCGTTTACGCTCATGCGGGTTTCCTGGTTCGGTGGATGACGAGCACGTCCGATGTGCAGTGGAGCAACGCGCGAGGATCACCGACTTCTGGCGTTCACGTCAAATACACGCCGTTTGAGGCAGGTCACTGCCTGCTCGCTGAACTTGCATCTGAAACGATCCAGCCGCCGGCCGGGATTCAAGCTGAATGGGGATCAGCCCAATGTGGCCGGGGGTGCCGCCTGCAGGCTGGTGCGCACCTGGAACAGCTCGGGGAAGAAGGTCAGGTCCAGCGCCTTGGCCAGGAAGCCCACCCCGGACGAACCGCCGGTGCCGCGCTTGAAGCCGATCACCCGCATCACGGTGCGCATGTGTCGGAATCGCCACAGCTGGAAGGCGGTCTCCAAGTCCACCAGGTCCTCGCACAGCGAATACTCGCGCCAGTAGCGGTCGGTGTCCTGGTAGATGCGCTCGAACACCGGCTGCAGGGCGTCGTCGGCCACGTGCGGCTGGGTCCAGTCGTGGGTCTCGTACACCGCCGGCACGGCGTGGCCGAAGCGGGCCAGGTACTTCAGGAATTCCTCGTACAGGCTCGGCGCCTCCAGCACGGTGCGCAGCTGCGCCTGCCCGGCCGGGTCGTGCTCGAACACCTGCAGCATCTGCGCGTTCTTGTTGCCCAGCAGGAACTCGATGTAGCGGTACTGCAGCGACTGGAAGCCCGAGGACGGGCCCAGCACGTCGCGGAAGCCCATGTATTCGGACGGGGTCAGCGTTTCCAGCACCGACCACTGCTCGGTGAGCTGGCGCAGCACCTGCTTGCTGCGCGCCAGCACCTTGCGGCACTGCCAGACTTCATCGCGCTGCAGGAAGCCGATCGCCGCCCGCAGTTCGTGGCCAAGCAGCTTCAGCCACAGCTCGGAGGTCTGGTGCTGGATGATGAAGAGCATCTCGTCGTGGTGCGGCGGGCTGGACAGCGGCTGCTGCGCGCTGAGCAGCTGGTCCAGCCGCAGGTAACCGCCGTAGGTCAGCCGCCCCTGCAGGTCGGTGTGGATGCCGGCTTCGAGATCGCGTTGGTTGTTGTCGACGGACATGGGCGGGACCAGATCGGGGGCGGCAAGGGTAGCGCGTTGCCGCCGCGCTGGCAGCCGCCGGGTCCATACCGGGGCGTGCGGTTGGCCGTGGAGCATCGGCCGTTGCCGGGGCTGCGCGTGGAACCGATCACGCCGTTGCACAGGCAGTCAGCCAGAGGCGTATTCTGATGCTTTGCAGCAACGACTGAATACGTTGTTGTTATTGGCCCCCCACCCGCCGGCAGGGGTAAAACAGGGCATCGCCGTGTTGCGCCGCAGGAAGGCTATTCCGTACGCGTTCCTTAACATGGCGATTCATATCATTTGTAACTTCTCTGTCGAAGGTGCAGTACGCAATGACGGTTGCCGCTGAATTCAAGATCGAATACCTGCAGTACCTGGACGCGGACGGCAAGCTCGTCCGCGATGACCTGCCCGCGTCGCTGCGCGACCCCAAGGTCCTGGTGCCGCTGTTCAAGCAGATGCTGTTCGTACGTACGTTCGACAGCAAATCCATCGCGCTGCAGCGCACCGGCAAGCTCGGCACCTATGCCGCCTGCCTGGGCCATGAAGCCGCGCACGTGGGCATCGGTGCCGCGATGCAGAAGGACGACGTGTTCGCGCCTTCGTACCGCGAGTATGGCGCGATGTTCATGCGTGGCGTGCGTCCGCATGACGTGCTGATGTACTGGGGCGGCGACGAGCGTGGCAACGACTACGGCGGCAACGCGGCCAAGGACTTCCCGTTCTGCGTGCCGATCTCCACCCAGTGCCTGCACGCTGCGGGTGCCGCGCTGAAGTTCAAGCTCAACAAGGAACCGCAGATCGCGGTGGCCGTGTGCGGCGACGGCGGCAGCTCCAAGACCGATTTCTACGCGGCATTGAATTCGGCCGGTGCCTACAAGCTGCCGCTGATCCTGTGCATCGTCAACAACGGCTGGGCCATCTCGGTCCCGCGTTCGGCCCAGACCGGTGCCGAGACGCTGGCGCAGAAGGGCCTGGCCGGCGGCCTGCATTGCCTGCAGGTGGATGGCAACGACCTCATTGCAGTGCTGGCGGCCATGGAGCAGGCGCGCGAACGTGCGCTGGCCGGCGACGGTGGCACCGTGCTGGAACTGATGACCTATCGCCTGTCCGACCACACCACCGCCGATGACGCGCGCCGCTACCGCGACGACGCCGAGGTCAAGGATGCCTG
The DNA here is from genome assembly GCF_047497515.2 of Stenotrophomonas maltophilia. Taxonomy (GTDB): domain Bacteria; phylum Pseudomonadota; class Gammaproteobacteria; order Xanthomonadales; family Xanthomonadaceae; genus Stenotrophomonas. Next base: position 27,083 of record NZ_JAXAXL020000009.1, on the reverse strand, counting down.
GCAGCGCGAGCCGATGCTGCGCCTGCGCAAGTACCTGATCAACGCCGGCGTCTGGAGCGAGGCCGAGGAAACCGCCTGGGTCGCCGAGTGCGGCACGCGCGTGGACGAGGAAGTGAACCTGTACCTCAACACGCCGGTGCAGCCGGTGGAGGCGATGTTCGATTTCCTGTACGCCGATCCGCCGCCGGATCTGCTGGCCCAGCGTGCCCAGGCGATCGCCCTGGAGAAGCGCCATGGATGAGATCAAGAACGGCGCGCCCGGCGCGCACACCAACGCCGCCGACAGCGCTGCCATCGCGCGCGGAGAACAGAGCATGACCACCACGCCGATCACCCTCATCGAAGCCATCACCCAGGCACTGGCCTGGGAGCTGGAGCACGACCCGTCGGTGCTGGTGCTGGGCGAGGACGTGGGCGTCAACGGCGGCGTGTTCCGTGCCACCGCCGGCCTGCAGCAGCGCTTCGGCTCCGAACGCATCCTCGACACCCCGCTGGATGAAACCACCATCGCCGGCCTGACCATCGGCCTGGCCGCGCAGGGCATGAAGCCGGTGGCCGAGGCCCAGTTCGACGGTTTCATGTACCCGATGGTCGACCATATCGTCTGCCACGCCGCGCGACTGCGTTACCGCACCCGTGGCCGCCTGCACTGCCCGATGGTGCTGCGCGTGCCGTGGGGCGGCGGCATCCGCGCGCCGGAACACCACAGCGAAGCCAACGAGGCGATCTTCACCAACGTGCCGGGCCTGCGCGTGGTGCTGCCGTCCAGCCCGCAGCGTGCCTACGGCCTGCTGCTGGCCGCGATCCGCGAGCCGGATCCGGTGATCTACATGGAGCCCAAGCGCATCTACCGCCAGTACAAGGAAGTGGTCGTCAACGACGGCGAAGCCTTGCCGCTGGACGTCTGCTTCGTGCTGCGCGACGGTACCGACGTGACCCTGGTGACCTGGGGCGCGCAGGTGAAGGAAGCGCTGGAAGCGGCCGATAAGCTGGCCGGCGAAGGCATCAGCGCCGAAGTGATCGACGTGGCCACGCTGCGTCCGCTGGACTTCGCCACCATCGCCGAGTCGGTGGCCAAGACCGGCCGCTGCGTGATCGTGCAGGAGGCCCCGAAGACCGCGGGCTTCGGCGCCGAGATCGCCGCGCGCCTGGCCGAGGAATCGATCTACGACCTGCTGGCTCCGGTCGAGCGCGTCACTGGCTACGACACCCACATTCCGCTGTTCCGCCTGGAAATGAAGTACCTGCCGAGCGTTGAGCGGATCGTGGCTGCGGCCAAGCGCGCGGTGGCGGCTGGCTGACATGCGGGCCCGCCTTCTGGGGGCTTACCGCAGCCAGTATCCCAACCCGCTCCGGTTCCACACCGGCCAGATCGTCGAAGTAGGTGTTCGTGACGAGGAATGGCCGGCGTTTGCCTGGGTACGCACCAACGATGGGCGCGCTGGATGGGCGCCCGTCGCGTGGCTGCAGCTGCTGGACGAGGGTCGCGCCGAAGCGCTGTGCGACTACGACGCCCGCGAGCTGGATGTGGAAAGCGGCGAGATGGTGAAGCTTCATCACGAACACGGTGGGTGGTGGTGGTCCGAGCGCGCCAATGGCGCGACGGGCTGGCTGCCGGCCCGCGAACTGGAACTGCTGGAAGAGAACTGCAAATGAGCCAGACCAAGAACTTCAACCTGCCCGACCTGGGCGAAGGCCTCCCGGACGCCACCATCGTCGAGTGGTTCGTCAAGGAAGGCGATGTGATCAAGCTGGACGAGCCGCTGGTCTCGATGGAGACCGCCAAGGCCGTCGTCGAAGTGCCCTCGCCGTTCTCCGGCAAGGTGCTGAAGCTGTCCGGCGCCCCCGGCGACATCATCCCGACCGGTTCGGTGCTGGCCAGCTTCGAGCTGGACCCGAACCTGCCGCAGCGTGCCGATGGCCAGGACACAGGCCACAGCCACGGCCATGCTGCACCGGCTGCCGCACCGACCCCGCCGCCGCTGCCGGCAGCCGCCGCACCGGTGGCTGCCGAAGCCGCCAAGCCCGCCGCTGCCGAGCGCGATGACGCCGGTACCGTGGTCGGCGCGATGCAGAGCTCCAATGCCGTGCACGCCGAACAGGCGCTGGCGGTGGGTGGCGTCAAGGCCGTCCCCGCCGTGCGTGCGATGGCGCGCAAGCTGGGCGTCGATCTGAGCCGCGTGCCTGCCACCGGCACCGATGGCGCGGTGACCATGGCCGACGTCAAGCAGGCCGCCGCCAACGGCAGTGCGAAGCTCGGCGCCGCGCCGGCACCGGTTGCCGCCGCTGCCTATGCCGCACCGGCCCCGGCGCAGGTGTCGGCCCCGGTGCAGAGCGAAGCGCGCACCCCGCTGTCTGCCGCCGGCAAGCCGATGCGCACCCAGCCGCCGGGCGTGGTGGCCAAGGGCCAGCCGGAACCGCTGAAGGGCGTGCGACGCAACATGGCCCGCGTGATGGCCGATGCGCACAGCAAGGTCGTGCCGACCACGCTGAACGACGACGCCGACATCCACGCCTGGCTGCCGGGCAACGACGTCACCGCGCGCCTGGTGCGCTCGATCGTGGTGGCCGCGCAGAAGGTACCGGCGATGAACGCCTGGTTCGACGGTGAAGCGCTGACCCGCACCCTGCACGCGCAGGTGGATATCGGCATTGCCGTGGACACCGATGACGGCCTGTTCGTGCCGGCGCTGCGCAATGCCGATATGCTCGATGCACGCGGCATCCGCGAGGGTGTCAACCGCCTGCGCGAGCAGGTGGAATCGCGTTCGATCGCCGCCTCGGAACTGAGCGGCTACACCATCTCGCTGTCCAACTTCGGCATGTTCGCCGGCCGCTACGCGACCCCGGTCGTGGTGCCGCCGTGCGTGGCCATCGTCGGTGCCGGCCGTGCCCGCCACCAGATGACCCCGGTGATGGGCGGCGTGGAAGCGCACAAGGTGATCCCGCTGTCGGTCACCTTCGACCACCGCGCAGCCACCGGCGGTGAAGCCGCCCGCTTCCTGCGCGCGATGATGGACGACTTGGCGCTGGCCAGCTGATTCAGCTGGTCGGTGGGTGCCAACCGTTGGTTGGCACTTGATTTGAAAAAACGCCGGGCACTGCCCGGCGTTTTTTTTATACCCGCATCCACGCATGGCGTGGATCTACACAATGCGGGCGCTCAATCGCGCGCGGCCAACCCCTCGGCGCGACTGTAGACACGCAGGCGGTGGCCATCAGGATCGGCGCCGACGAAGGTATGGCCGAATTCCAAGGTCACCGGCGCCTGCAGGATCTGCACGCCGAGCGCGCGCCATGCATCGTGCATCTGCTGCACAGCCTCGGGGTTGGCTGCCACCATCGCCAGTTCGGCGGCACCGGCCTGCGCGGACACGGGGGGCTGCACGTCATCGCGCTGCCACAGGCCCAGTGCGGCGCCATCGCCGAGCAGGAACAGGGCGAAGCCGGGCGACTGCTCGACCGGTGGCTTGCCGAGGATGCTGCTGTAGAAAGTGGCGCTGGCGGCGACGTCGCGCACGTACTGCAGCAGGGTGCTGGGTATGAACATGGGGAAGCTCCGTTGTTGGGAGGCTTCATGGTGGTACCGGCCTGCTGACAGATTCTGTCAGTAGCGTCGAGCTTGCTCGACGGCTGTTCGCGAAGATCAAAGGCGGTCGAGCAAGCTCGACCTCCACCAGAAGCAGAGAGCAAAGGCCGCCACCCCATCCCATCAGGAGCCGGAAACAAAGCGCAAAAGCCGTCGAGCAAGCTCGACGCTACGAGCGGTCCAGCCAGTCCGGGGCGATGCCCTGCGCCTTCTGCCAGCGCCGCAGCAGGGTGGCGCGTGGCACAAGGTAGTGATCCTCCAGCGCGCGCACCCGGCGGATGCGGTCCAAGCGGAAATGGCGGAAGTCCTCGCGGCTCTCGCACCATGCCGCCAGCATCGGCACTTCATCGAAGTAAGCCAGTGCGAACGGCCAGACGATGCGTTCGCTGCGCTGGCCGTGCGCATCCTCATAACCGAACGTGAGGCGCTGCTGCGTACTCACTGCTTCGCGCACGGCCTGCAGGCGCGCAGGCGGCACCTTGACCGCCGTTCGCGAAGGGCCCACCCGCAGGCCACTGTCACGCAATGCCTCGCGCCGCGCTGCGGGCAACACATGCGCGATACGCGCCAACGCATCGCGTGCGGCCTCGGCCAGAGCGGGTTCGGTACGGGCCGCAACCCAGCGCAAGCCCAACACCAGCGCGTCAATCTCGGCCGGTGGCAGGGTCATTGGCGGCAGGGTGTCGCTCGGCGCCAGCTGGTAGCCGATGCCGGCTTCTCCGCGCAGGTCTGCGCCCTGCTCGCGCAGGGTCTCGATATCGCGGTACAGCGTGCGCAGGCTGATACCCAGGGCTTCGGCCAGTACCTGGCCCGCCACCGGCCGCCGATGGCGGCGCAGCAGCTGCAGCAGCTGGGTCAGGCGCAGCGCACGCGACATCAGCCGACCAGTGCGCTGGATGCCACCACATGCTCGCCCGGCGGCGGCGCCAGCGCAGCATCCACCAGCGCCCTGGCAATCCGATCGGCCGGATTGATCCGCCACGCCCGCAGCAACACCGGCCCCAACACGCCCAGCACCTGCAGGGCGACGTGTTCGCCACGGCGCACCTGCTGCCGCTGCCCGCCAATCAGGCCGGGCCGCACCAGGGTGAGCGAAGCAAACTCGAGCGCGCGCAGGTCGCGCTCCAGCTCACCCTTCACCCGGTTGTAGAAAATCGCGGAGCCTGCATTGGCCCCCGCTGCCGAATTCAGTACGAAAGCGCGCGCGCCCTGGCTGCGGGCCAGCTGCGCAAACGCCAACGGGTAGTCATGGTCGATGCGATGGAAGGCCTCCCGGCTCCCCGCTTGGGCCATCGTGCTGCCCAGCGCGCAGATCACGGCATCCACCTGCGCCCAGTCGGGCGCCTCCGGCAGGGCGTCGAACTCCAGCACCGGGGCGTACAGCTTCGGGTGGGCCAGGGCCAGCGCCCGCCGGGTCGGGGCCACCACGGCACGGCAGCGCGGGTCGTCCAGCAGCATCGGCAGGGCCAGCCCGCCGACCAGCCCGGTCGCTCCCAGCAACATCACGCGCATCACCACCTCCACTGCGGCATCCTGTCGACCATCCTAGCCGTTCAAGCCGTCGGCGGCCGCGCCGATATGCTGGAACCAGTCCCTGCCAGCCCCAGGATTTGCTCCATGACGGACCAGCCCGACCACCGCCCCGCCCCCGGCACTGCCCTTGGGCCGCCGGCACGCGTGCGCGCGGTCGTGGATGACGGGCTGGGCGACCGCGTGGTGCTGCAGGGCGGCGGTGGCGTGGCCCTGCAGCAGCTGTTCGCTGGCGCCGATGCACCGGAGCCGCTGCTGGCTGCGTTCGCCAACGGCATGGCCACCCTGCCCGGCGAACTGGGCGACATGGGCGATCGCCTGCAGTCCGCGCAGGCCAGCGCGGACTGGCCGCGCTATGGGCGGGCGATGCGGCAGCTGATCGACAAATACATCCGCACCATCGAGCAGCATTCGCCGGACGGGCAGCCGGAAAGCCTGCGCCTGTCCGAGCAGCTGCGGCTGCTGCTGGGCGGCGCGGTAGTCGCGCTGCTGCAGCACGACCCGGACCTGCGCGAACAGGCGCAGGCGCTGGCCACGCGCCTGCGGCAGTGGCAGCCCGGCACGGCCCTGGAACCGATCGAACAAGGCGTGCGCGAACTCGGCCACCAGGTCGGCGTGCGCGCCGAGAGCTGGCAGGAGCAACAAGCGCTGCTTCTGGAGTTGTTCGCGCTGCTGCTGGAGAACGTGAGCGAGCTGCTGGACGACCGCAGCTGGCTGCAGGGCCAGATCGCCGCGGTACGCCAGCTGCTGGACGGGCCGCTGGAAGCCGAGGCCGTCGAGCGCACCCGTGCCGAGCTGCGCGAAGTGATCTACAAGCAGGGTCTGCTGCGCCAGGGCATCGACGATTCAAAGGCAGCGATGCGCGGGCTGATGGGTGAGTTCATCGAGCGCATGGATGGCATGGCTGCCAGCACCGGCGAGTACCACGATCGCATCGGCAGCTATGCGTTGCAGCTGCGCGAAGCGCGCAGCATCGCCGACCTCAACCAGCTGCTGCAGGATGTGATGCGCGATACCGGCAAGGTGCAGCAGCAGGCCGCGCAGGCACGCGACCACCTGGCCAACGCGCGCCAGGAAGTGGAACGTGCCGAACAGCGCATCGCCCAGCTGGAGCAGGAGCTGCGCGCCGCCGGTGACCTGGCACGCATCGACCCGCTCACCCAGGCACTGAACCGCCGTGGGCTGGAAGAGCTGCTGCAACGCGAACTGGCGCGCGCCGCACGCAACAACTCGCCGCTGGGCGTGGCGATGATCGACCTGGACGATTTCCACCAGACCAACGATGCGCACGGCCATGCCGGTGGCGATGCGCTGCTGCAGCACCTGGTATCCGTATGCAAGCTGCTGTTGCGCGCCACCGATGGCATCGCCCGGCTGGGCGGCGACGAGTTCGTGCTGGTGCTGCCCGAAACCCAGGGCGCCGACAGCATGGCCACGGTGCAGCGGCTGCAACGTTCGCTGGCGCACCGCGTGCTGACCGTGCAGGAGCAGCGCGTGCCGGTGCACTTCAGCGCCGGGCTGGCGCAGTGGCAGCCGGGCGATGACGCCGAAGCCCTGCTGCGGCGCGCCGATGACGCGTTGTACGCGGCCAAGCGACAGGGCAAGAACCGGGTGCAGGCGGGATGATCGTGGAATGGGGTCAGATCCCTTTTCCATTGGAAAAGGGATCTGACCCCGAGGGTCTACCGGCTTACTTCCCGCGCAGCTTCTGGAACCCGGTGACCGCCGCCAGCACGATGGCACCGGCGATGATGCCGACCACCATGTTGCCGGCCGCGCTGACCAGCCAGCCCCACTGGCCCTCACCGCCCAGTGCCTGCACCGCGTGATGCAGCGCCGGCACGTTGTGCACCAGGATGCCGCCGCCGACCAGGAACATGGCGATGGTGCCGGCCACCGACAGGAACTTCATCAGCCACGGGGCCGACGCAACCAGGCCACGACCGAAGGCCGCAACCGCGCCGCCCTTGCGCGACAGGTACAGGCCCACATCGTCGAGCTTGACGATGCCTGCCACCAGTCCGTAGACGAAGATCGTCATTGCCAGCGCGACCACCGCCAGCGTCAGCAGCTGGTTGGTGAACGTCGCGGTGGCCACCACGCCCAGGGTCAACACGATGATCTCGGCCGACAGGATGAAGTCGGTACGGATCGCCCCCTTCACCTTGTCCTTCTCCCACGCCACCATGTCCACCTGTGCATCGGCCAGCGCCTTGCGCCGCTCGGCCTGGCGCTCGGCGTCGTCATCGGAGGCGTGCAGGAAGCGGTGTGCCAGTTTCTCCACGCCTTCAAAGCACAGGAAGGCACCGCCGATCATCATCAACGGCACGATCAGCGGCACATTCCAGCCTCGGCTATGCAGCCACGCCTCCAGCGCACTGATCGCCAGCGCAGCCGGCACCAGGATCACCTTGTTGACCAGCGACCCCTTGGCCACCGCCCACACCACCGGCAGCTCGCGGTTGGCGTTGACCCCGGTCACCTGCTGCGCGTTCAGCGCCAGGTCGTCACCCAGCACACCCGCGGTCTTCTTCGCCGCGACCTTGGTCAGCACCGAAACATCGTCGAGCAAGGAGGCAATATCGTCGAGCAGGGCAAACAGGCTGGCACCGGCCATGGCACATCCAGAGAGGGAATGAGCGGATTCTGACCGATACCGGGGCAGCTGCGGAAGCGGCCGGATTCACCGCGTGCCTACCGCCCCCCGGCGACACTGCGGAATCCGGACATTGCCGGCCAGCGGCCGGCACTACCTGTATTCGTCGCATGGGAGTGTCGCTTGAGCAATCCGCCCACCGTCAATGGCAATCCTCCGCTGGTCAAGGGCATGAACCGGCGCAGCCAGATCCTGCGCCTGCTGATGCGCTATCGCCATTCAGGCGTTTTCTCGGGCATGAACCTGGAGGCCGCCGGCAGCCAGGTCGAAGCCCCGGCCGACGGCAACCCGGAACAGTTCGTCAGCGACCTGGAAGCGCTGGGACCGACCTTCGTCAAGCTGGGCCAGATGTTGTCCACGCGTCCGGACATGGTGCCGGTGGAGTTCGCCACCGCGCTGGAGCGCATGCAGGAAAAGGTGGCCGAGGTGCCGGTCGAACGCATCCACGCCATCGTCGAACAGGAACTGGGCGCGCCGGTGAACAAGCTGTTCGCCTCGTTCGATCCGGAACCGTTGGGCTGCGCATCGTTGGCGCAGGTGCATCGCGCGGTCATGCACGATGGCCGCCAGGTGGCAGTGAAAGTGCAGAAACCCGAGGTCGCCGCACAGGTGCGTTCGGACCTGGAAGCGCTGCGCAGCTTTGCCCTGGCCGCCGACCACCTGACCCAGGTCGGCCGCCGCGTGCGCCTGCGCGACTGGCTCAACGAGTTCGCCAAGACCCTGATGCAGGAGCTGGACTACCACGCAGAGGCCGAGAACCTGTCCCGCTTCGGGCGCCACCTCAAGCCGTTCCGCCGGCTTTGGGTACCGCAGCCGATCTGGGACTACAGCAGCCAGCGCGTGCTGACCATGGAACTGGCCACCGGCGTGCGCGTGGATGCGATTCCCGGCGTGCGCCGCACCGAGCAGTCGATGGACCCGCTGGCGGCAGCGCTGATTCGTGGCTACCTGGACCAGATCTTCGTGCACGGCGAGATCCACGCCGATCCGCATCCGGGCAACCTGCGGGTGATGCCCGATGGGCGTCTGGCCATTTTCGATCTGGGCATGGTCGCGCACATGCCGCCGCGCCTGCGCGAACGGCTGCTGAAGATCCTGTTCGCCGCCGTCGATGGCCGTGGCGAGGAAGTGGCCGATGACCTGATCAGCATCAGCACGCGGCTGGAAGCCTTCGACGAGGAACGCTACCTGCGTGAGACCGGCCAGCTGATTGCGCGTTACGCCGCCAGCGGCAGCTTCTCCGAAGGCCGTGTGGTGCTGGATATGGTGCGCACCGCCACCGCCTGTGGCCTGCGCACGCCTCCGGAACTGAGCCTGGTCGGCAAGGCGCTGCTCAACCTGGAGACCGTGTGCCGACTGCTGGCACCCGACCTGGACACACGCCGCATCGTCGAGCGCCAGCTGCAGCACGTGATGCGCGCACGCCTGAAGAAATCGCTGTCGGCGGCCAACATCGCCAGCGAGGCGATGGAGCTGCAGCAACTGCTGCGCGATGGGCCACGCAAGCTGTCGGACATCATGGCGCTGCTGGCCGAGAACCGCCTGCAGATGAAGGTGACCGGGCTGGAAGAATCGCGGTTGATGGAGAACCTGCAGAAGATCGCCAACCGCGTGGCGGCCGGCATCATCAGTGCGGCCTTGATCATGGCCTCGTCGCTGATGATGAAGCTCGAGACCGGCTGGCATGTATTCGGCTATCCGGCAATCGCGCTGGTACTGATGCTGATCGGCGTCGTGCTCGGGCTTGGCATCGTGACCAGTGCGTTGCTGTTCGATCGCCGCGCGCGGGCACGCGAAGAGCGTGGCCATCGCTGAATGACAACGAGGAAATCGCCGTATTCATGCGGTTTTTAATGCAATCCAGCGAAACCTTTCACGCGCGTTTTACCTGCGCAGCACGGTAGCGCGCGCATCCGTCCAACAAACATTTCAGTCAGGTTCGTGCATGCACTATCGGGTCATCGGCCTGTCATATGCATGTGCTTGTGGCAGCGCCGGTCGGATGGACACGCGTCGGTACGACGTCCATCACCACCACCCCGTCGCTGCCGAAGCTGCCTATGCTCTGGATACTGCTGCTGTCGTTGTTGCTGCTGTGCTGGCTGTTCCTCGCGTCCGCAAGATGGGTGTGGTGGAAGGCCGCCGCATTCTCGCTGCTGCTGCTCACGCTCAGCGCGTGGTGGTTGATCGACAAGCTGTCCGGTGACGGGCTCAATGCCGCCACCCTGTATCACCTGGGCGCCGACATGGAAGGCGCCGGCGTCTCCGACTTCAAGGGCTACATCGCGGGTTTCATCGTGCTGGTGGTGGTATCGCTGCTGCCGCTGTTCGCGACACGGGTAAAGCGCTGGCGTCGGCCCGGCCACGGCGGCGCCTGGTTTGCCGGCTTCGCCGTGGTGTGGGTGACCGCCATCATGGCCAGCCCGCTTGCGCGTGACGGCCAGCGTCTCTACCAACAGCTGCGCCCGGTCGATTTCGCCCGCATCGCACCCGAGTACCAGGTACCGACGCAGCCGCTGCAGCGCCCGCGCAACATCGTCTGGATCTACGGCGAAAGCCTGGAGCGTACCTATCTGGACGAGGCCGTGTTTCCCGGCCTGATGCCCAACCTCAACCGCCTGGCCGGGAAATCGCTGGACGTGCGCGGGCTGGCCTCGGCCGAAGGCAGTGGCTGGACCATCGCCGGCCTGGTGTCGTCGATGTGTGGCGTGCCGCTGACCACCTCGCAGGGCGATGAGAACAGCATGGACCGCATGGGCAGCTTCCTGCCCAAGGCGGTGTGCCTGGGCGATTACCTGAAGCAGCAGGGTTACACCAATCACTATCTGGGTGGCGCCAACGGCCAGTTCGCCGGCAAGGGCCAGTTCCTGGCGAGCCACGGCTTCGATGAAGTGCACGACCTGGCCTGGTTCAAGCAGCAGAAGAAGATCGGCCGCATCCACTACTCGGCGTGGGGCGTGCACGACGACGTGCTGCTGGACACCGCCTACCAGCGCTTCGAACAGCTCTCGCGTGCGGGCTCACCGTTCATGCTCACCACGTTGACCATGGACACCCACCACCCGGCGGGTCACCTGCCGGTGTCGTGCAAGGGCGAGCGCTACCAGAGCCAGTACGGCAACATCAACATGCTCAACGCGCTCAAGTGCAGCGATCGGCTGATCTCGCAGCTGGTGCAGCGCATCCAGGCGAGTCCGTATGGCAAGGACACACTGATCGTGATCGCCTCCGATCATCTGGCGATGCCCAACGATCTGACCCACATCCTGACCCAGCAGAAACGCGAGAACCTGCTGCTGTTCCTCGGCGATGGCGTGGCACCGCGGCAGCTGGCGGTGGAAGACGGTTCGACGCTGGATTCCGGTGCAACCCTGCTCAGCCTGCTCGATCCGAGCCTGCAGACCATGGGCTTTGGCCGCTCGCTGCTGGACGAGAAGCGCGCACCGAGTGCCAGCGTGGCCGCCCACCGCGACGGCGGCCGCGACTATCCGCAGTACCTGGCCTTCGCGCGCTCGTTGTGGCTGGGCGAACCGACCCGCGAACTGAAGATCGACGGCGACGACCAGGTGGTGGTCGGCATGCAGCACGTGCAGCCGCCGGTGCTGCTGGAGTACGACAAGGACTGGGGCTTGAAGTCGGTGTACCTGGAAAACACCTCGCGCCAGTTCGATGATGCCGACCCGGACAACACGCTGGCCTACGTCGATCGCTGCACCGCGTTCGAGGATGGCTCGGCCGACGGTGACTGGTGCGCGCTGCTGGTCAACCGCGATAACGGCATCAAGCTTTACCGCGACGACGATCTGCGCAGCGGCATTGCCGTGGATGCGCCGCTGGACGCGTTCCAGGGCCCGCGCCCGAGCGTGCGCCAGGCGCACATGATCACCCAGAAGGGCCGCCGCACCCGCGCCGGCCAGTACATGCTGCAGCTGGTGGCGAGCACGCGCCCGGATCGCGGCTTCTGGATCGAGGCGGTGTCCTCGCAGCGCAAGGTGGTGCTGGCCCAGCAGTGGGTGCAGCCCGATGCCAACGGCAAGATCAACGTGTCCTTCGGGCTGGATCACGAAGTGGATGACCTGGAGATCCGCGCGTGGTTGAACCATGCCGAGAAGCTGGCGGTGGATACGTTCGCACTGGTGCCCTCGCGCAGCCGCCCACGGGGGTAGATCCACGCCATGCGTGGATACGCTCGGCGCACGGGGTCAGATCCGTTCTCCTACGGAAAACGGATCTGACCCCGGATTGATGACAGGCCGCATCCACGCATGGCGTGGATCTATTGCGGATCGCGGGTGATGTGGATGTCGGTCGGGGTCGACAGCGGAATATTCCGCTCCGCCAGGATCTGCAGCAGGCTGAAGTACAGATCGCTGCGTGTGCCATACACCTGCCGTGGGCTGGCCACGTAGGCGAAGCTGTTGATGGTGATCTGGCCGCCGGCAATGCTGTCGATGTAGACCGTCGGCGCCGGCTGCTTCAGCACATTGGTATGCGCGGTGTACGCATCCAGCAGCGCCTGGCGCAGATTGCCGACATCGGTGCTGGGCGGCACCGCGAACTGGATCTGGATGCGCCCCTGGTTGTTGCCCATCGTCATGTTGCGCACGGTCTTGGTGACCAGCTCGGAGTTGGGCACGATCAGCGTCGACTTGTCGCCCACCTGGATCTCGGTCGAGCGCAGGCTGATACGGCGGATGTCACCTTCCTGGTCGCCCAGCTTCACCCAATCGCCGATCTTCACTGGGCGCTCGGCCAACAGGATCAGGCCGGAAACGAAGTTCTGGGTGATCACCTGCAGGCCGAAGCCGATACCCACCGACAGCGCGCTGACCAGCAATGCCAGCTTGCTCAGCTGCAGGCCCATGGCCGACAGCGCCCAGATCACCGCGATGATGATGCCCACGTAGCGGGCCACCGTACTCACCGAATTGCGCGCGCCCAGGTCCAGCTCGGTCTTGGGCAGGTAGGTGTCGGTCAACCAGCGCTGCACCAGCTGGGTGATCGCCAGGCCGGCCAGCAGCACCAGTACCGCCAGCACGATCCGCACCGGCTCCAGCTTGGTTCCACCAACATCGAATCCAGAGGTGAACAGCGAAGAGAAGCGCTCCACCACCGCGCCGATGTTGCCAAACGGTGCCACCAGCGCCAGCAATGCAATCAGCACGACGATGGTGCGCAGCGCCGCCGACAGCAGCACGCCCGCCTGCTCCAGCCTCGACACGCTCAGGCCGGTGCTGAGCAGGATGGTCTGGCCGACCTTGCTGTCGGCATTGAGCATCCAGGTACTCAGGTCATCAACGAACTTGAACAACAGGGTGGCCGCCAGCACCACGATGCTGCCGCCGATCAGCTGCTGGTTCACGAACTTGGCGAAATTCAGGTAACCCAGCAGGGTTGCGATGATGGCCGCCGCCACCGCGATGTTGCCTGCCACGCGGGCCAGCACCAGCCAGCTGCTGCGCCGCACCGGCGTGCTCGCGCCCAGCCCATCGGCCTGTGCCTCCAGCTTGGCTTCGGCCTCGGCGGTCTGTCGGCGGTGCAGGCGCGCCAGGGTCACCAGCATCGCCATGATCAGGCCCAGGTAGGTCAGTGCGATCAGGCCGTCCAGCGCCACGGTGGTGACGTCGCTGGTGCGCGTGGCCTGGTCGATGGCCACCAGCACGGTGCTCAACCAGGCCAGCGCCGCCGCGCCCCAGGCGTACTTGCGCAGCTTGAGCGCGGCGGTGTCGTCCAGGTTCAACAGCCGCCACGACGGGCGCTTGGGTACCAACAGGCAGGCGCTGAGTGCGGCAATGAACGCAGCGCGGAACGTGGCCGTCTCCAGGCCATCGGCCACCACCTGCAGGCGCGGTGCGATCGCATCGATGGCATCCAGGGCTGCCATCAGCACCACCACCGCATAGCCCGGCAGCAGCGTACCGACCAGCAGCAGCCACATGGCCAGGCCGGAGCGGCGCAGGCGGCCGTCGGGCGCGCGCTCGGACGCAGCAAAGCGCCGCCCCAGCGCGCGCAGCCACAGCCGCAGCGGGAACATCATCACCAGCGCGGCGGCCAGGCCCAGCAGCAGGGTGCCCCAACCATGGGTCTGCAGGCCGGTGACCAGTGCGTCACGCCCCTGTTGGGCCAACGGCGCAACGCGGGCGATATCGATCGGCAGGCGCTCGGCGACCTTGCTCCACAACGCCGGTGACAACGGCGAGGCCACCTTCTGTCCCAGCTCTTCGGTACGTTGCGCAGCGCGCTGCTGGTCGATGTCGCTCGCCAGCTGCTGGGCGCGCACGGCACTGGCCTTGGCCTGCGCCACCGACGCGGCCAGGCCGTCGCGCTGCTTGGTGATGATGCGCCGTTGCGCCGCCAGTTCAGGCGGCTCGGTGGCGCCTTCCGCCGGCGTGCCCAACTGCGCCAGCTGCTCGCTGATCCGGTCCAGCTGCGGCTGCAGCGCCTTCTCCAGCGCCTCAGCGTCACGCCGCGCCTGCGATGCGTTCTCGGACAGCATCGCCAGGGTTTCGATGGCTTCGGCGTCGCCCCGCTTGCGCTCGACATCCTTCAGGCTGGCATCGATCTGCGCCAGCTGCTGCTTCGGCGTGGGGTCCTCGTCCTGCGCCAGCACCGGCGCGGACAGCAGGAGGGCGCTGCACAGCAGCAGGGCCAGCCAGGGCCCCCGTGTACGGATCAATCGCAGGAAAGAAGACAAGCCAGCCACACCGGTTCACGCGGACCACCGCGCCTGCGCGCGACTATACGGCAGAGCCGGTAAAGGTCGGATCAGCCGGGTAGAGTCGACCGCTGGTCGACTGTCGCGCGCAGCGCGAGGTCTTGCCATTTGCGCGAAAAGCCGTCGAGCAAGCTCGACTCTACCGCCTGGCCAGTCCCACGTCTCAGCGGCAGCATCAGTACTTCAGCCGCAGCTCTTCCACGGCCGGCTGCTGCTGCGCATACCAGTCCTGGAACTCTTCCTCGCTGATCTCATCCGGCGCATACACCGCCACGGGGTGCCACGCATGGTCGGTCGGCAATGGCTGGCGCGGGCCGGCGCGCAGGCTGTAACTCACCCCCTCGTAGTCAACCAGGTCGTCGACCTGCGGCCACTGCTCGCGCGCGAACGCGGTTTCACTCTTCAACAGGATCACCTGGAACATCGGCACCTCCACCTCGGTTGGATCAGGAAAACACGGCGCTGGCGGCAGGATACCGCCGCGCCGGTGAAAACGCGCATTGCGCAGCGGCGACGCAATGTTCTGGACATCGCCCTCGCCCCGGCTTCACCCGCCCGTGGCAAGTCCATCGGCATCGTGGGGGCCCACCCCCTGCCCCCACCGCCGATGACCGACCACCCGCCGCTGAAGACCGTCGCCGACCTCAAGCTGCCCCGCTACCTGGGCACCTGGTACGAGATCGCTCGCCTGCCGATGCGCCATGAGCCGGAAGGCTGCACCGACGTCTCGGCGCACTACGCCCTGCTCGACAACGGCAATGTCGGCGTCACCAACCGCTGCCGCATGGACGGCGAGGTCGAGGAAGCCAACGGCGAGGCCTGCGCGGTGGACAACGACAGCGCGCGCCTCGAAGTGAGCTTCCTGCCCAAGGGCCTGCGCTGGTTGCCGTTCGCCAAGGGCGATTACTGGGTGATCCAGGTCGCCCCGGACTACAGCGTGTCGCTGGTCGGCAGCCCGGATCGCAAGTACCTGTGGCTGCTGGCGCGCGAGCCCCGGCTGGACGCAACGGTGCAGGACCATTATCTGGCCAGCGCGCGGCTGCAGGGCTTCGATCTGTCCGAACTGATCCAGACCCCGCACACCGGCCGCCCCACCGCCTGAACTACGGGCAATGGTGGACGCCAACCGAGTCCGCCAATGACGTTATCCCCCATCGCAACATTCATCAGCCGCAAGCAAACTCCTGGTTGAGCCACTCCCCGAAAGACACAGAAGAGCAGCCATGGAATATCACCTGACAGAGGGACAGCTCAATGGCCCCGCTGAAATGTTGGCCATTGCTGATCTGTCAGCCCGAGTGGGAGTGGCACTTCCCGAGAGCTACCTTGAATTCCTTAGGGCGCACAACGGTGGCGAAGGATTCATTGGCGACAACTACATTGTCTTCTGGGAAGCAGAAGAGGTGGTCGACTTCAATCGTGAGTATGAGGTTGAATCATACGCGCCGGGCATATTCCTGTTCGCCTCGGACGGCGGCGGGGAGGGATTTGGATTTGACACATTGGATGCAGCACTGCCGGTAGTCCGGATTCCATTTGTTGGCATGGATCGTCAATACGCCATCCCGGTAGCGAGTGACCTTCCCGACCTGTTCGTTCGATTGCTTGTAGATCAGCCTGCGGACGGGCATGAAATCAATCCGGCAGGCTGACCCATGGACCTGAAAAGTGGCTACCCGTGGTGGGCGGTACGCAACGGCCTGATCCACGCCTATCCGCCGCTGCAGCAGGACCTTCGCTGCGACGTGCTGGTGGTGGGCGGCGGTGTCACCGGCGCACTGATCGCCGATGAGCTGTCCCAGCATGGGCATGAGGTCGCCGTGATCGAACAGCGCGACATCGGCTGGGGCAGCACCGCCGCCAGCACCGCGCTGCTGCAGTACGAGATCGACACGCATCTGCTGGAGCTGGCCCAGCGCTACGGCCATGATGCCGCCGCACGGGCCTACCTCGCGTGTGCCGAGGCGATACCGGCGCTGGGCGAGGTGGCTCGCGGCCTGAAGGACGTGGATTTCCAGCGCATGGACAGCCTGTACCTGGCCAGCCGCGCGCGCGACGTGCCGCGGCTGATGGCCGAAGGCGAGGCCCGCCGTGGCATTGGCCTGGACGCCCGCTGGCTGGATGCCGACGCGCTGCAGGAGCGCTTCGACGTGGACGCTGGCGGCGCGCTGCTGACCCGGGAGGCCGCGCGGGTCGATCCCTATCGACTGACGTACGCCTTGCTGCAACGCCTGCGGCGACGGGGCGGTCACGTGCATGACCGCACGCTGCTGCACACGCTCACGCCTGGTCCGCGTGGTGTGGTGGCGCGCACCGAGGCCGGCGCCACGATCCGCGCCCGCCACGTGGTGCTGGCCATGGGCTATGCCAACCAGCGCTGGCTCGATCAGCGCGTCGCCCGCAACCGCAGCAGCTATGCCTTCATTACCGACCCGATCGATGCCGAGGTGCTGGGCCAACTGCGCAACACCATGGTGTGGGAAAGCGCGCGCCCCTACCTGTACCTGCGCGCCACCGGCGACCAGCGCCTGCTGGTCGGCGGGCTGGACGATGCCATCGACATCCCCGCCCGCCGCGACCGGCGCGTGGACCGGAAGGCCGCCAAGCTGATGAAGCAGCTGCGGCACTGGTTCCCGCGGCTGGACCCGGTTGCCGCCTTCTCCTGGGCCGGCACCTTCGCCGAAACCGCTGACGGCCTGCCGTTCTTCGGCCCGCATGAACAGTGGGGCCCGCGCGTGCACTTCGCCATGGCCTATGGCGGTAACGGCATCACCTACTCGATGATCGGTGCGCAGTTGCTGCGGGCCACGATCGAGCGGCGCAAGCACCCGCTGGCGGGGCTGTTCGGGTTCGGGCGGTTGTGACCTGCAGCCAGGCATGGCCTGGCTCTACCCCAATCCGGTGCCGACAGGCATCATTCAAGCAGCCCCTGCTAGCGTCGGCCTGTACCGCCGCGTGTTGCGTGGTCACCTGTCCGCTGGAGCGCCGTCATGATCCGCCCCCTGACCCTGCTGCTGTGCCTGGCCCTGCCGGGAACCGTGCTGGCCCAGTCCGCTGCCGGCGCCACCGCGCCGCAGGCCGCTGGCCTGGATCTGTCGCTGCCGCAGGCACCGATGCGCTACCTGAACGATGCGAGCCTGAAGCAGGACCCGCCGGGCACCTATTACGGCGACAAGAGCGGCCCGCGCGTGCACGACGACGCGAAGATCGCCGACGTGACCGACGACAAGGTCAAGGTCTCCGGCAGCTTCACCACCGGCATCGGTTACTCGAAGAATGGCGGCAACAGCCACTACAACGCCGCCACGCTGAACCTCAGCAAGAACTACACCACCGATGAAGGCAAGACCCACGGGGTCAACGTCAACATCCATGTGAGCGAAGGCAAGGGCCCCGGCTTCTTCGGCCCCTATGGCGGCTACTACGGCCGCGGCCCGGGCTACTGGGACTACCCGCCGCCGTTCGGCTGGTAGTCGCACGGTAGCGCCGGCCGCTGGCCGGCGACTCGCGGGGTTGGAAACGATCATGGGTTGCCGGCCAGCGGCCGGCACTACCAGCAGGTCAATCCAGCCAGCCATCGCGCTCGCTGTGCAGGATGCGGCCGTCATAACCGCTCAGGCGCACGTCCACCTTCTGGTTGCGGGCGTTGCGCGCTTCCAGCGACCAGGTCGCGCCATCGCGTTCCAGCGAGTGGATCTCGCGCAGGCCATGCGCCTGTGCCCGCGCCAGCACCTGTTCGGCACTCAACAGCGCACGGCCATTGTGTTCGTCGAAGATCTCGCCGGTCTTCGGGTCCACGAAGACCTCGCTGAAGCGGCCATCGGCGCGGCTGACGTCCGCTTCCCACAGGCCGTCATCGCGCTCGATCTCATGGATCTGGGTGTAGCCGGCCTTGCGCAGGGCCTGTTCGACCTGGGCCATGCCCAGCGGTGCGGCCTGCGCGGCCGGGGCGAGAGCCAGCAGGGCAACGGTGGCGAGGGTGAGCGACTTCAACATGGGGGTTCTCCTGTTCGTGGCCGGACCATCCCGGCACCGCCACGATGCCCGTTGTGGTTAACAGCCCCTTAGCTGCCACTGTTAGCCGGCTGTTAGTCGCCAATGGCACGCTCCCGCCTGTTCCCCTGCCCTGGCGCGCCCGCGATGCTCTCGACCCTGCCCCTGCTGCTGGCCCTGGCCAGCGCCCCGACCGCCGCCGCGCCCATGCAGGACCCGGCGCAGCAGGTCGCACGCCGCGCCGTGCAGCAGGGCCGCTATGTGCCGCTGGAAAGCGTGGTGCGCGACGCGCTCAGGCGCTACCCGGGGCAGCTGCTGGAAGTGGAGCTGGACGACGGCGTCTACGAGGTGGAGATCCTGCGCAGCGACGGCGTGGTGGTCGAGCTGGACTATGATGCGCGCAATGGAAAGCTGCTGAAAACGGAGCTGGACGACTGATGCGCATCCTGTTGGCCGAAGATGACGCCGCGCTGGCGCAGCGCCTGGTGCCGCTGCTGGAGCAGGCCGGTTACGTGGTGGCGGCGGTTGCCGACGGTCGCCAGGCCGAGCAGATCGGCCAGATCGAGGACCTGCAGGCGGCCATCGTCGACCTCGGCCTGCCCGGGCTGGACGGACTCTCCGTCATCGAGCGCTGGCGCGGCAACGGCCGCCGCTTTCCGGTGCTGGTGCTGACCGCGCGCGGGCGCTGGCATGACAAGCTGGCCGGCTTCGATGCCGGTGCCGACGACTACCTCACCAAACCCTTCCAGGCCGACGAGCTGGTGCTGCGCCTGCGCGCCCTGATCCGCCGCAGCCATGGCCATGCCAGCCCGCGCCTGCACTGCGGCCCGCTGCAGCTGGACGTCAACGCCGGGCGCTTTGAACTGGATGGGCAGGCACTGCCGTTGAGTCCGCAGGAGTTCCGTGTGCTGAGCTACTTCATCCATCACGCCGGCAGTGTGATCAGCCGCGACCGCCTCGGCGAACAGGTCTTCGAAAGCGGCTACGATCCCGACTCGAACGCGCTGGACGTGCTGCTCGGGCGCGTGCGCCGCAAGCTGGGCGTTGACCTCATCCATACCGTGCGCGGCCAGGGTTGGCGGCTGGCTGACGCATGAGCCGGCGGCAACCTTCGCTGCGCCGGCGGCTGCTGCTGGTGGGCGGCATCGGCCTGGTGCTGGTATCGGTGCTGGCCAGCGTGCTGCTGGGCGAGCTGTTCAAGCGCAGCGCGCGCGACCGCCTGGACGGCGAGCTGCAGCAGGACATGCTGACCCTGCTAGCGCAGGCCGAGATCGATGCGGACGGGCAGCTGCGCCTGCGCCAGGAACCCAACGACGCGCGCTTCCAGCGGGTGTTCTCCGGGGCGTATTGGCAGATCGCCGATCGCCACGGCAAGGTGCTGCTGCAGTCGCGCTCGCTGTGGGACCAGGCCCTGGCCGCCCCCGCCGAAGGCCCGTCGGAGCGCAACCTGCCCGGGCCGATGCAGCAGTCGTTGCGTGCCCGCGTGCAGCAGGTCCGCCTGCCCCGCGCCAGCGCGCCGTTCATCGCGGTGGTCGCCCACGACCGCAGCGCGCTGGATGCCGATGTCGCTGCATTCCGCCACCGCAGCGCCTTGGCGCTCGGCATCCTGGTGGCCGCCTGGTTGGCGGTACTGGCCAGCCAGGTGCACTTCGGCCTACGCCCGCTACGTGGGCTCGGGCAGCAGCTGGAACGCATCCGCCGTGGTGAGGCCGAGCGCATTGACCGCAGCCAGCTGGACCGGGAAATCGCGCCACTGGCCGATGAGCTTGATGCGTTGCTGGACCACCACCAGCGCATGGTGGCGCGTGCACGCAGCAGTGCCGAAGATCTGGCCCACGCCCTGAAGACGCCGCTGAGCGTACTGGCCGCCGAAGCGCAGGGCGAAGGCCGTGACTGGCGCCGTAGCCTGCACGAGCAGGGCGCACGCATGCGCGCCAGCATCGACCGCTACCTGGCCGCCGGCCTGGCCGTGGACCATCGTCAGCGTGCCGAGGTGGCCCCGGCCGCCGAAGCCCTGTGCCGGCTGATGACCCGCGTGCATGCCAGCCGCCGTATCCAGTTCCAGATGGACGTCGCGCCGGGCCTGGCCTTCGCCGGCGCCAGCACCGACCTGGAAGAGATGCTCGGCAACCTGCTGGACAACGCCGGCAAGTGGGCGCGCAGCGAGGTGCGCTTGCGCGCTTTGGCCCAGAACGAACGGCTGCACATCGAAGTCCGCGATGATGGCCCGGGGTTGGACAAGGCCAAGCTGGAAAGCGTCCTGCAGCGCGGCGTGCGCCTGGACGAACGGGTGGAAGGCAGCGGCCTGGGCCTGGCGATTGCGGCGGAGATCGCGGCCAGCCACGGCGGCTCGCTGCGCCTGTCGAACGAGAACCCGGGATTGCGCGCACGGCTGGAGCTGCCGCTGGCGGGGTGATCGCCGGGCGCGGCCCGCACCGCAGCCGAGCCCAGGCTCGGCTCAGCGGTGGTGCATCCACCAGCAGTCGATCGCGTCCAGCACGATGTGGATGATCAACCCGATGCCAAACAGCCGCGTCTTCTTCGGCACGCACAGGCCGGCATACACCGCGATGGCCGGTGCGGTGTGCAGCGGATGGAAGCCGATGCTGCAGCGGTTCGGCGCGTAGATCGGATCGGCCAGCAGGTGGTCCAGGTCGATGATCCAGCCCAGCAACATCAGCAACCACGCCGAGGCGAAACGCTTGCGCCAGAACAGCCATGCCAGCAGGGCTGGCACGGCGGCATGCAGGAACAGGTGGAAGATCGCGCGTGCGCTCATCAGGGCCGGTAGCGCCGGGCCATGCCCGGCGCTTCCTTCAACGTCAAACCAGCGGTTCGTCGGACAGGTAGGTGTAGCCGGTCAGGCCGGCTTCCAGCGCGTCCGACAGTTCCTGCGCACGTTCCGGCGACAGCTCTGCCGCCGCCACGCGCTGGGCATACGCCGCACGCAGCTCGTCCAGCTTGTAACCCACGTAGTCCAGCATCACGTCGGTGGTGTCACCGCGGCGCTGCTGGGTGATCGCGTAGCCATCGGCATCGGCCAGCACTTCCACCGCGTCGGTGTCACCGAACAGGTTGTGGATGTCGCCGAGGATTTCCTGGTAGGCGCCGACCATGAAGAAACCGATGCGGTAGCTCTCGCCGTGCTTGATCGCGTGCAGCGGCAGCGAGCTGTCCAGGCTCTCGTTCTCGACGTAGGTCTTGACCATGCCATCCGAATCGCAGGTCATGTCGGCGATGATGCCGCGACGGTCCGGCGTTTCGTCCAGGCGCTCGATCGGCACGATCGGGAACACCTGGTCGATCGCCCACGCATCGGGAATCGACTCGAACACGCTGAAGTTGACGAAGTACTTGTCGACCAGGCGCTCGTTCAGCTCATCCAGCGCCGGGCGATGGCTCTTTTCGTCATAGCTCAGGCGCGCACGCACGCCGTGGGCGATGGCGTAGAACAGATCGTCGATGCGCGCACGCTGCGGCAGGTCGATCTGGCCCAGCGCGTAGCTGGCCAGGCCTTCGGCGTGGAAGTGCTGCGCTTCCTGGAACAGCTCCACCGCCGGACGCGTGTCCAGCTCCTCGTGGATCTCGCGCAGGTGGCGGATTGCCGCCGGTTCGTCGTCATGCTGGTCCGGCACGCGGCCTTCCTGCGCCTGTTCCACTTCAGACACGTTGGCAATCAGCACCGCGTGGTGCGCGGTCATCGCGCGGCCGCACTCGGTCACGATGCGCGGCGGGGTCAGGCCGTGCTCTTCGCAGGCGTTGGCCAGCGGCTGCACGATGTTGCTGGCATACGAATTCAGGCCGTAGTTGATCGAGCAGAAGCTGCGCGAACGGGTGCCTTCGTAGTCCACGCCCAGGCCGCCGCCCACGTCGACGTGGGTGATCTTCGCGCCCAGCTGTGACAGTTCGACG
The DNA here is from genome assembly GCF_047497515.2 of Stenotrophomonas maltophilia. Taxonomy (GTDB): domain Bacteria; phylum Pseudomonadota; class Gammaproteobacteria; order Xanthomonadales; family Xanthomonadaceae; genus Stenotrophomonas. Next base: position 4,688 of record NZ_JAXAXL020000009.1, on the reverse strand, counting down.
AAGTAGCGGGTGGCTTCGCGCATGCCGTTGGCGATGTCGCGCACGTTGGAGATCTGCGAGCCCATGTGGAAATGCAGCAGGCTCAGGCAGTCGGCATATTCGGTATCGCGCAGCGACTTCCACAGGTCCAGCAGCTGGCGCGGGGACAGGCCGAACTTGGCCTTGTCGCCACCACTGTTCTGCCACTTGCCCGCGCCCAGCGAGGCCAGGCGCATGCGCACGCCCAGGCCCGGCTTCACGTCCAGCGCCTTGCACTCTTCCAGCACCAGCTTCAGCTCGGACGGCTTCTCGATGACGATGAAGGTCTGCAGGCCCAGCTTGCGGCCGATCAGCGCCAGGCGGATGTACTCGCGGTCCTTGTAACCGTTGCAGACGATCAGACCACCCGGGCGCGACAGCGCCAGCACGGCCATCAGTTCGGGCTTGCTGCCCGCTTCCAGGCCGAAGCCTTCACCGTGGTGGCTGGCCAGGGTGCCGGCCACGCCGCGGTGCTGGTTGACCTTGATCGGGTACACGGCCGTATAGCCGCCGGCGTAGTCCCAGTCCTGCTGGGCCTGGGCGAAGGCCGCCTGCAGCTTGCCCAGGCGCTGGCCGAGGATGTCCGGGAAGCGCACCAGCAGCGGCAGCTTCGCGCCGGCGGCACGGGCCGCATCCACCACCTTGGGCAGCGACACCACCGGGCCGTCCGCCCCGGTCGGTCTCACCACCATGTGCCCGGCCTGATCCACGTCGAAGTAACCATCCGCCCAATGCGGGATCGAGTAGGTCTTGCGGGCTTGGTCGAGGGACCAATCGGTCATTTCAGTCGGCCTTGTTGGCAATAAAAGGGGGGGCATGATAACGCCTATATGCCCACAGGTTCGTTATCATGCGCGCCCGCGCCCGTGACGGGTTTAAACCTGAACGGGCCGATCCGTCCGGATGTGGCATCTGTGCCACGCGGCCCCGCCCGCCAGCCCGGCTTCACCCCTCCGAACAGGACTGTTTTCAATGACTGACAGCAACAACTGGTACATCGAACACTTCGAGCGCACCGGCTCGGCCATCGGCTACCGCATCACCGGCAAGCTGGACGAGGTGCAGTCGCCGTTCCAGAAGATCGAGATCTTCCAGACCACCGACTGGGGCAACCTGATGACCATCGACGGGGCCATCATGCTGACCAGCAAGGACAACTTCTTCTACCACGAGATGATCAGCCACCCGGTGCTGTTCACCCACGCCGCGCCCAAGCGCGTGGTGATCATCGGTGGCGGCGACTGCGGCACCCTGCGCGAAGTGCTCAAGCACAGCGGCGTGGAGAGCGTGACCCAGTGCGATATCGACGAGCAGGTCACGGTGATGGCGCGCAAGCACTTCCCGGAACTGTGCGACTCCAACGACGACGCCCGCGCCGAGCTGCTGTTCGACGACGGCGTGGCCTACATGGCCAACTGCCCGGCCGGCAGCGTGGACGTGGTGATCGTCGATTCGACCGACCCGGTCGGCCCGGGCGAAGGCCTGTTCAACAAGGCCTTCTACGAAAGCTGCTTCAAGGCGCTGAAGGACGACGGCATCCTGGTGCAGCAGTCCGAGTCGCCGCTGATGCAGCTGGACCTGATCAACGAAATGCGCGCCGAGATGGGCAAGGCCGGCTTCGGCTCGTTCAAGACCCTGCCGTTCCCGCAGCCGTGCTACCCCACCGGCTGGTGGAGCGTGACCATGGCGCGCAAGGGCGATAGCAGCTTCGACTTCCGCCAGGCCGACTCGGCCGCCAAGACCTTCAACACCCTGTACTACACCGCCGCGCTGCACACCGGCGTGCTGGTGACCCCGCCGTTCGTGCAGGCGGCATTGAAGTAAGGCGTGCCGACCAACGGTCGGCACCCACCCATGCAAAAGAAAAACCCGCGCTGGCGACAGCGCGGGTTTTTTCATGTTCCGGTAGTGCCGGCCGCTGGCCGGCAACCCCATGAACAACCGTAATCAGAGCGCCCAGATACCGGCGATCACCGCCACCACCAGGCCCCACTTGATCAGCTGGTAGGCCACCACGCTGCGCTCGCGCAGCGCCTTGGCCTTCAGCCGCACCTTGTACACGCTGCCGAAGGCCTTGTTGACGCCACCGGTCGGGTCACCCGGCAGGTTCGGCGAGGCACCACCGGCCAGCAGCGTAGCTGCCACCGCGCGGTTGAACAGGCCCGGCAGGCCGAAGCGCAGCGGACGGGCGATATCGCAGAACAGGATCACGCGGTCATCCGGCGTCTCGTTGTGCGCATGGTGGATGTAGGTCTCGTCGAACATCATCCACTCGCCATCGCGCCAGCTCTTCTTGATGCCGTCCACCTCGATGTAGCAGCCATCGTTGTTGGGCGTGGCCAGGCCCAGGTGCAGGCGCAGCGAACCGGCGAACGGGTCGCGGTGCGGGCGCAGTTCACTGCCCGACGGCAGCTGCGCGAACATCGCCGCGCGCACGTCCGGCAGCGACTCCAGCAGCGCGGTGGTCTTGGGGCACATCGCCTTCGCCGACGGGTGCGACGGGCCGTACCACTTCAGGTAGAAGCGCTTCCAGCCACGGCGGAAGAACGAATTGAAACCGGCATCGTTGAACGTGCTGGACGCAGCAATCTTCTGCGCATCGCGCAGCGCCAGCGCCTCATCGCGGATCATCTGCCAGTTCTGGCGCAGCGGTTCCAGCTGCGGAAATTCCTTGGCCGGGTCCAGGAACGGCGTGGTCGGCACCTTCGAGAACATGTACATGACCACGTTGATCGGGGCCATGAAACTGGAGTGGTCCAGCAACTGGCGCGACCAGCGCGCGCGGACCTTGCCACGGAAGTGGATGTACAGCACGCAGGCCACGAACAGCGCTGCAATGACGATTTTGATGATCAAAGCACTTTCCTCCAGCCGCGGCCGGAACGGGAAACGGGGCGATGCACGGCCAGGTGGCCAGCACCGGTGGGGAGCGCGGCAGGGGACGGGGACGTGCCGGTGGGGGCGGCCGCCGATGTCGCGGGTTAACAGCTTATGGTCGGCAGGCCGTGCGCCGGGGTCAAGCCGGGCGTGCGCCGCGTTCAGCAGAACGCGGCGGAAGGCGCCGAAAGATCGCCCAACCTGTTGATGCAGAAAGAACACCACCAAAAGTGAGACGGAAATGTCCGATTTCATGTGACGAACTGTTCCAGCCACGACCCCGACATTTCTCGGACAAATCGTCGATTAGCGAACTGGCGAGTACTAAAATTAACGAAAACTTAGTAACTCCCTGTAACACCGGTTCGCTTGACGCTTTGCGCCACCCACCGGGTCGACCGAGACCCCGACATGTACCTCCCTGCAACGCCCCCCTCTGCCTGCGGCGACGATGCCGCGGCACCGCTGCTGCTCAAGCGCGGGGAACGCTTCCTGGCCCCCGATGTCTACCGCACCTGCCTGGACGGGCGCGAGGCGGTCATCAAGGACTATTCCCGCTACCGCGGCACCCCGGTTTCACTGATCGCCCGGCTGATGGTGCGCCGTGAAGCACGCATGCTGCAGCGCCTTGGCGGCTGGAAACACGCCCCGGCCCTGCTTGGCACCCTCGGTGGCCTGGCACTGGGCATGGAGTTCATTCCCGGGCAGACCCTCAGCACCGCCCAGGCCGTCGGCAATGAAGTGTTCGAGCAGCTGCAGCACGCGCTCAGCCGCCTGCACGCGGCCGGCATCACCCACAACGATCTGCATGGCACCAACGTGGTGGTCAGCGGCGGCGTGCCCGTGCTGCTGGACTTCACCTCGGCCTGGCGCGTACCCCGCTGGCTGCGCCGCGGCCCGCTGAGCCGGCAGATGCGCCGCAGCGACATGAAGAACCTGCTGAAGATCCGCCAGCGCGTGACCGGACAGGCGCCGAGTGCCGCGCAGGCCGCGCTGGTGGCCGACCCGGGCTGGGTGGCCGCCGTGCGCCAGGGTTGGAAGCGGTTCTACAAATGGGCGAAGCGCCGGTAAGCGCTTTGCTTTGGTAGGGGTCGAGCTTGCTCGACCGCTTTGCCGCTCTTTGTAGAGTCGAGCTTGCTGGACTGCTCTGCGCTTCAGTCGAGCAAGCTCGACTCTACAAAAGCCGCGCTACAGCCCGAATACGCACAAAACCGGGTTACAACGCGTCCGCGTCCAACTCACCGGTACGAATACGCACCACGCTGCCCAGGTCGTACACGAACACCTTGCCGTCACCAATCTTGCCGGTGCCGGCGGCCTTCACGATGGCCTCAACCACCGCCTCCACCTGGTCATCGGTCACCGCCACTTCCAGCTTCACCTTCGGCAGGAAATCGACCACATACTCCGCGCCACGGTACAGCTCGGTATGGCCCTTCTGGCGACCAAAACCCTTCACTTCCGTCACCGTGATCCCGGTAACCCCACGCTCGGCCAGCGCTTCGCGCACGTCATCGAGCTTGAACGGCTTGATCACCGCCATGACCATCTTCATCGTCGATCTCCTGTATTCCGGCGTGGAGGATAGCGCCTGAACGGGGCCGGTGCGAAACCCGCAGCGCCTGTCCGGCGAGTGGGGGCCAGCAGTATCCTTATCGCTGAACAGCCGTGGCCGCGCCGGACGCGCAGGCCCACCACCCCACGGAGCACCCCATGATCGACCTGAACCACATCGATGACCTCGCCCGTCGCCTCAGCGACCTGGTGCCGCCGGGCCTGCGCGAATCGCGCGA
>NZ_JAXAXL020000008.1:138208-187083 GCF_047497515.2 Stenotrophomonas maltophilia | reverse complement strand
AATTAATAGTTGCTTGATCAAACGTCTGCAAGATGGACAATCATCCTTCCTGCAGGCGCCTTCACAAGATACCTGCGCATACTTTCAAAGATCAGAGGAAGTGGCCTCAACGCCGTTCCCGTGTGCTGCGAAGTTTCCTTCGTAGCGAAGCCGCCCATTATAGCCGGCTTTTCCGCTTCGTCAACACCTTTTTTCAAGGTCGCCTCACCGGAGTGGACGCTGTTGCCGATGCCGCTTCGTCGTTGAGCCCGAAGGCCTTTCGTCGTTGCGAGCCGCCTATTATGCCGGACTTTTCGAGTCCGTCAACACCTTCGTTCGATCAACTCGTTCGTCGGTGGTGGCGTCGCTGCTCGCGTGCCGTTTCCGAAGAAGCGATGCGCTGCAGCAAGGGAGCGAATTCTAGAGATCCTGCAGATTTCGTCAAGGCTTTTTTTGCAGGGTGATTACAGAAGCGCGGTTACATCACGCATGACGTACGCTCGAAGATCACTGCGGCGTTGCCCGCGCGTTGCGCGGTCAACGCCGTAGCCGCTATCAATGCAGGGATGCACAGTGGAGAGACAGCAATGAGCATGCAGGTGGCACGCACGTGGTGGCGCGATCTTTCGATGCCGGCGATCGTTGCTGGCTTCATTACGGTGCTGGTGGGCTTCGCCAGTTCGGCGGTGATCGTGTTCCAGGCCGCGCAGGCGGTCGGTGCCAACCAGGCGCAGATTGCTTCATGGATGTGGGCGCTGGGCATGGGCATGGGCGTGACCTGCATCGGGCTGTCGCTACGCTATCGGGTGCCGGTAGTGACCGCGTGGTCGACCCCGGGTGCGGCGATGCTGGTGGTGGGTACCGGCGGCGCCTCGCTTTCGGAAGCCACCGGCGCCTTCCTGCTTGCTGCGCTGCTGGGCATGCTGGCCGGCTTCTCCGGCGTCTTTGCCCGGTTGATGCAGCGGGTGCCGATGGCGCTGGCCGCGGGCATGCTGGCCGGGGTGCTGCTGCGCTTCGGCCTGGACGTGTTCGTGGCCATGAACACCCAACTGATCCTGGCCCTGGCGATGTTCGCGACCTGGCTGGCCGGACGGCGCCTGTTTCCGCGCTATGCGGTCATCGCCACCCTGCTGGTCGGCATCATCGTCGCCGCCAGCCGTGGCCTGCTGCATACCCAGCAGGTACAGCTGCAGCTGGCGGTACCGCAATGGGTCACGCCGTCCTTGTCGTGGACCGCCGTCGCCGGCATCGCCCTGCCCCTGTTCGTGGTCACCATGGCCTCGCAGAACATTCCAGGCGTGGCGGTGATGCGTGCCTCCGGCTATGACGCCCCGGTGTCGCCGTTGATCGGCTGGATCGGCGTGGTCAACACCCTGCTGGCGCCGTTCGGTGCCTATGCGCTGAACCTGGCGGCGATCACCGCAGCGATCTGCATGGGTCGCGATGCCCATGAAGATCCGGCGCGACGCTACACCGCCGCGGTGGCTGCAGGCGCCTTCTATATTGTCATCGGCCTGTTCGGTGCCACGGTCGCTGCGCTGTTCGCCGCCTTCCCGAGGGAATTGGTAGCTTGCGTGGCCGGTATCGCACTGTTCGGCACCATCGGCAACAGCCTGGCCAGTGCACTGGCGGTGGAGCGTGACCGCGAGGCGGCACTGGTCACCTTCCTGGTCACCGCCTCGGGCGTATCGCTGGCCGGGATTGGTTCGGCGTTCTGGGGCCTGGTGGCCGGCGCGCTGTGCCTGCTGGTGCTGCGGGCACGGACACCGGCCTGAGCAATGGACTCAGGACTGCCAGCAAACGGGGTTGCCGGTCATCGCCTGCGCCTCAGCCGACCATCGCCTGCGCCACGAACATCATCGCGAGGACGAAGAAGATGGCCCCGACTGCCGCCGGTACGCTGGTGCCGCCGCGGGCCACCAATTCGCTGTGCAGGCGCGCCTCATCGTCGTCGGCAACGACGCGTGCCTGCGCGATCTCCCGCTGGCAGTGCGACAGATACCAGCGGTTGGCATACACCGCAGCGGTGATGTTGAGCACAAAGGTGATGAGCATGGACACACCCTCGGGCACATCCAGCAGGACCTCGGCGATGCTGAAGAACACCAGGGTGCCAGCCCATATGGCCGCCAGGCGGTACATCCTGCGGTACATCATCCAGATCAAGCCGATCAGGAACGCCGGCCAGTGCCAGGTACCGGCGCTCTCGGCGACACCCTGGTCCAGCCGCCAGCGCTGGCGATAGATCGGGAAATTGCCACCGACCACGGCGGCATACAACGCCATGTCGCCCGCCAGCGCCAAGGCGGGTGCGGCCACGTCCACCGTCGCGGGCGCACGGTAGGGATCGGAGGGATCTGCAGCGGCGGCGGGTGCAACCACGGCATGTTCAAGCGGCGCAGCGACCGGCCCGGCGGCGACCACCGAAGGGTCGAGCTCGGCCAGCGGTCGCCACGAGGGCATTCCCTCCCGCCACAGCAGGGTACGCGCCGTCACCGTGCCTTGCTGTTGCAGGCGGCGCAGCCCGGCCAGATCGACCGGCTCTTCGCTCTGCCGGCTATTGGCGTACCACCACTGTGCTTCCTGCATGACAACGTCCTTGTTGCGTTGATGCGTTACTGGTTGGCCGGCGTCCATGGTGCCGCAGACAACGTCTGTGACAACACATGCCTGCCGCCCGGCGGCAGGGTCACCACGTCCGGTCCGGCATTGGCGGCTTCCAGGCAAACATAGTCGCGCCAGCCCGCGCCGACGTCGGCCATCTTCGCCGCAGCCTCGGCACCGGGATTCCACGCGACCAGGGAACGGCTTCCGTCGGTACGGATGTCGATGCGGCGCTTGAGCACCGGATCACGCAGCACATAGTGGCCCTTGGCCTGCGTATAGATGCGATCGCTACGGCCGGGGTCGCGCGGGTCGCGCAACGACCAGGGGCCCTGCTGCCGACGCGGCTGCGCATAGTTCTCGAACTTGTCCAGATAGTCCAGGCCGTCCACGCCATCCACTTCCACCGCGCTGGCATCCCCCACGCGGAAGTAGTTGTGCAGCGCCTGGGTGATGGTGGCGGGCGCGCTGCCGGTGTTCTCGGTGATCAGCTGCTGGGTCAACTGGCGTCCCACGCGGACGGTCATGCGCAGGCGCAGGTCCAGGCTCTGCAGGACCGGCGGCGCCAGGATCAGCTCGATGCTGCCGTCATCCAGGCGACGGGCCTGCTGGAGTTCCCACGGCAAGGTGCGCACGAAGCCGTGGGCGGGCACGTCATTGCCCTGGCCCTGTCGGCCGAAATACGGCCAGCATACGGGGCTGCCTCCCCGGATGGGCGTGGGCAATTCGGCACGTCGCGGTGACAGCCACATCACGTCTGCCTGGCCCTTGGGCACGAAGGAAAGCAGCTGGCCACCAAAGACACTGATGGCGGCGCTGGCCTCGGCGGTTTCCACCAGCCAGGCATCGAGCCCTTGGTACTGCCCGCTGCGTACGCCCTGGATCTGCTGCACGTTGGATCGACTCCGTATGGCCGGCGACTGCACGGCACTGTAGTTGCTGGGAAGCGTGAAACGGGTGGGCACCGGCGCAGTAGCCGGCGTGTTCTGCAGTGCGCGCAGGATACGCTGTCCGGCGCGGCCATCGGCATTGGCCCAGCCAAGACGCTGCTGTTCGGCCTGGATCGCGCGGCGGGTGGCGGCGCCGATCATGCCGTCGGCGGCGCCGATGTCGTGGCCGCGGGCCAGCAGCAGGGCCTGCAGTTGGCGGCGCTCATCGCGGCCGATGCCGGGATCGTCGGTCGGCCAGGGCGTGGCCAGGCCTTTGCTGCCCCGCAGCTGGTCGGCCAGCGTAGCGATCGCCAGCGCATAGCTTTCGGCGGCGTTGTAGCTGTAGATCGCGTCGTAGTTGCGGAACACCAGCAGTGCCGGGCCCTTGCTGCCGGCCGGCAGCAGCAGCGCGGCGCGTGCATCGGCCGCCAGGTTGGCCGGGGCCAGCGCGCTGCCATCCAGCGCGGTCACGCCCTGCGCTCGCCAGTCGGCCAGCGACCGGCGCTGGGTGCGACCGGCCTGGCTGGCAGAGAAGCCGTCCGGGACACGCACTTCCATGCCCCACGGCTCGCCAGTGCGCCAACCGGCACGCTTGAGATAGTTGGCCGTGGACGCCAACGCATCGGGGATGCTGCCGACCAGATCGCGGCGGCCATCACCGTCGCCGTCGACGGCGATGCGCGCATAGGTGCTGGGCATGAACTGGGTATGGCCGAAGGCACCGGCCCAGGAACCAGTGAGCCCCTGCGGCTGCAGGTCACCGCGATTGATCAGCGTGAGCAGGGCCAGCAGTTCACCGCGGAAGAAGGCCTGGCGGCGGCCGGCGCAGGACAGCGTGGCCAGCGACTGCAGCAGCGGGCGCTTGCCGAACACACGGCCGTAGTCGCTCTCCACGCCCCAGACGGCGACGATGGTGGCCGGATCGACGCCGTACTGCGCCGACACGCGTTCCAGCAGATCACGGTGCTGCAGCAGCAGGGCGCGACCGTCGTCCACGCGCTGGCGATCGACCAGCGCGGCCAGGTAGTCCCAGATCGGCGTGGTGAATTCCGGCTGTGCGTCGAGCAGGCCGAGCACGCTGGGGGCGGGCGTGAGGCCTGCCGTGATCTCGGTGAAGCGGTCGGCACTGATGCCCTGGCTGGCGGCCTTGGACTGCACGTCGGCCAGGCAGCGGCCGAACGCTGGATCCACGGCAGTCGCCGCTGCTGGCACCGGCGGTTGCGGAGCCGTCGCGAGCGCGGCCGCCAAGCCGAGCGTGGTCAGAATGGGCATGGCGTCCTCCGTGTTGCCGTTGCAGGGCCATCTTAGGCGGAGCACTGCCGCCGAACCTGAAGCCAGGCCGGCTGATGGCCGATCTACGTGGCGCGCAGCAGGCGCAGACCGTAGGCCGGGCTCTCGGCATCCCAGCGCTGCACGACCTGCAGACCGGCCTGCTGCAACAGCCATTCGAAACTGTCGTCGGTGTACTTGTGGCTGTATTCCACCCGGATCGGCTCGCCGGCCTCGAAATGGAAGGTGCGGCCGTCAAGGTGCACGTCCTGCTCGTGCTGGCTGACCAGATCGGTCTCGATGCGCAGCCGCGCGGTGCTATACCGGGCGCGATGGCGGAACCCGTCCAGATCGAAATCGCTGCCGATCTCACGGTTGAGCCGGGCCAGCAGGTTGAGGGTGAACGCCGCAGTGACGCCCTGCGCATCGTTGTAGGCCGCTTCGATCAGCGCCGGGTCCTTGTGCAGGTCGATCCCCACCAGCGCCAGGCCATCGCGGCCCATGGTCTGGCGCATCGCGCGCAACAACGCCACGGCGTCGTCGGCGGCGAAATTGCCCAACGTGGAACCCGGGAAGAACAGCAGCCGCCGCGCCGGTTCCCGCTCGGGCGTGGGCACGGCGACGGGACGGGTGAAGTCGGCACACACTGGCAGCATTTCCACGTCGGGCAGTGCCGGTGCCAGATGGTCGATGCTGGACAGCAGTGCGGCCCGCGAGATCTCGATCGGGGTGTAGGCCACCGGGTCCTGCAGCGCGGCCAACAGCAGCGCGGTCTTGCGGCCACTGCCGCTGCCCAGTTCCACCACGTGCAGGTGCGGACCCACGACCCGCGCGATGTCGGGCAACACCCTGGCCAGCAGCGCCAGCTCGGTACGCGTGGGGTAGTACTCGCGGGTCTGGGTGATCTGTTCGAACAGGCGCGAGCCGCGCGCATCGTAGAAGTATTTGGAGGGCAGCTGGCGCTCGGCGCGCGACAAGCCAGCCACGGCGTCGGCGAGGATCTGCTGGCGACCGGGCGTGAGGTCGGTCAATGCCCGCAACGCGTCATGCACGGTGCTCATGTCAGGTCCCGGGCCAGGCGCAGGCCGGAGAACTGCCAGCGCGCCGGCGGCATGAAGAAGTTACGGTAGCTGGCGCGCACATGCCCGCGTGGGGTAGCACAGCTGCCGCCGCGCAGCACCCACTGGCCGCACATGAACTTGCCGTTGTACTCGCCGAGATTGCCGGCAAACGGGCGGAAGCCCGGATACGCGCCGTAGGCACTGTGGGTCCACTCCCAGACGTCGCCGAACAGCTGGCGCAGACCCTGGCCCTGGGCTGCCTGCGGGTGCAGGTGATCGTCATCGGCGAAATGCCCGCTCACCGGACGTGATGCAGCGGCTGCTTCCCATTCGAACTCACTGGGCAGGCGCGCGCCGGCCCAGCGGGCGCAGGCATCGGCCTCGTAGTAGCTGAGATGGCAGACCGGCGCATGCGGGTCGAGGCTGCGCCAGCCGCCGAGGGTGAACTCGCGCTGCAGGGCCGCATCCCAGTACAGCGGGTGCTGCCACCCCTCGGCTTCGCGCAGCGCCCAGCCTTCGCTGAGCCACCAGTGCGGTTCGTCATAGCCACCGGCCTCGATGAAACCGAGGTATTCAGCATTGCTGAGCGGGCGTTCGGCCAGCGCATGGGCGGGCAGCAGCACGCGGTGCGGCGGCGACTCGTTGTCATAGGCGAACGCGGCGTGGCCAGGCCAGGCGGCGGCGCCGACGGTGACGATGCGCTCGGGTGATTCGACCCAGCCCTGTGCGCTGGCGACCCCAGGGGCAGACCGCAGATCCTCGCGATAGGGTGGCTGCAGCGGGTTGCACCAGAAGGCATGCTTGATATCGGTCAGCAGCAACTCCTGATGCTGCTGCTCGTGCTGCAGGCCCAGCTGCAGATGCTGCAGTGCCTGTGGATCAAGATCGCCGTTGGCCAGCCGTGCCTGCACCTGCGCATCGACCTGCTGCCGGTAGTCGTACACCTGCCGCAGCGAGGGCCGCGACAACAGGCCCCGCTGCGGCCGTGCGTGTGCCGGGCCGATGCTCTTGTAGTAGCTGTTGAACAGGTAGTCCCAGCCAGGATCGTGCGCAGGCGCGGCGGCAAAGCCCGCCAGCACGAAGCGCTCGAAGAACCAGGTGGTGTGGGCCAGGTGCCATTTGCTGGGGCTGGCATCGGCCATGCTCTGCAGCATGGCGTCTTCGGCGCTGAGGGGGGCGGCCAGCTGCACGCTGCGGTCACGCACGCTGGCGAACCGGCGGGCGAGATCATGCTGCGGGGCAGCGACGGCGGTGGCTACGCTGTCCATGCCTGCAGCATCGGCGCGGGCCGGTGAGCGCAATGTCATGGCGCCACGTCAACGCATTCACACGCCTGACCGCAGCGCATTCAAGAAGCAGGCGCGAACGCCGCTAACGGCAATGCTGCGGCCGCGTCGTCACCGCGCTGGAATTCCTGCTTGCCCCTGCATCCGCTCCGCCAGCCTGCGCATTACCTGTTCGTGCTGCCCGCCGTGCTCGTCGCACTGGTGCTGTGGGCGGCGCTGGGCAACGAGGATGTGGCCAGCCCGGCCCAGCGCGTCCTGCCCTGGCTGCTGGCCAGCCTTGGCGCCGGGCTGGCGCTGCTCTACCACCAGGTGCGTACGCTGTGCCTGCTGCTGGTGGTGGCGGTGATGTTCGCCCTGCTCCACCAGGACGTTGCCGGCTACCTGCGCAACGGGCACGTGGGTGCACTGACGCCGCTGCGCTTCCACGCGATCTCGGCGTGGCTGCCGGCGCTGTTTGCCGGCCTGGCGCTGTGGCCCGAACGTGGGCGCCGCCGCCAGGACCTGCTGCTGCGCGGCGTTGCCAGCGGCACCGTGCTGTTGATCTTCCTGCTGCTGGCCTCGCAGCAGCCACGTGGCATGCATGACCTGCTGTCGAACCGCCACTGGCGCTGGATTCCGGCCGACTGGAACGCGCTGGCACAGGTGCCGGCCCTGCTGTTCCTGACCGCCACCGCGGCCCTGGGCTGGCTGGCCTGGCGGCACCCTCGCCCGCTGCACACAGCGATGCTGCTGGCGCTGCTGTGCCTGTGGTGGATGCTGCCGCGGGTGTTCCTGCAGCCGGTCCTGCTGCCGGCACTGAGCAGCGCCGCCCTGCTGTTGATGCTGGGTGCGATGCTGCAGGAGTCGTTCCACATGGCGTTCCGCGATGAACTCACCGGCCTGCCGGGGCGACGTGCGTTCAACGAGACCCTGCAGCGGGCGCGGGGCACCTACAGCATCGCGATGGTGGACGTGGACCATTTCAAATCGTTCAACGACACCCATGGCCACGACACCGGTGACGACGTGCTGCGGCTGGTGGCCTCGCGGTTGGCGCGGGTGGGCGATGGTGGCCGCGCGTTCCGCTATGGCGGCGAGGAGTTCGCGGTGGTGTTCCTCGACCGCCCGGCGGCCGCTTGCGTGGACGCGGTGGAGGCCCTTCGACAGAGCATCGAGGACACCCGCATGCAGTTGCGCGACCGCGGTACGCGCAGCCGCGATGACGAGGCGGGTCGCCAGCAGCGCGGGCGCGGCGGCAGCGGCCAAGTGGTGCAGGTGACGGTGAGCATCGGACTGGCCGACAGCCGCGTGGACCCACGCCCTATGGCGGTGATGAAGGCCGCCGACCAGGCGCTGTACATGGCCAAGGACGGAGGCCGCAACCAGGTCCGCGCGCAGGGCAGCCAGCGCGTGCTGGCGGTGCGCAGCGGTTGAGGCTCAGACCGCGTCGAGGTAGTACCAACGGCCGTCGATACGCAGGAAACGGCTGTGCTCGGTCATCTTCACCGCACTGCCGCCTCCCACCCGGTAGCGGGCAGTGAAACGCACCTCGGCACTGTCGGTGCCGGTGTTCGTCTGTTCGTGCACGGTCAGGCCGAGCCAGTGCGTGCGCTGGCCGGGCGCTTCGTCCAGTGACAGCTCGGCCGGACGCGTGTCCGGGTGCCAGGTCTGGCGTAGGTAATCGGCAAGGCCACGCACATACGCGCTGTAGCGCGAGCGCATCAGGCGCTCGGCATCCGGTGCGGCCTCGCCGGCATGGAAGCGTCCACAGCAGGCGGCGTAGTCGGCAGGCAGCCCACAGGGACAGGGATCGACGGGTTTTCGGCTCATGCGCCCATTGTCGCCCGGGAGGCGGCCAGCATCCATCGGCGAAGGGCGTATGCTGTCGCGCCCCCACCTTGATTGACCGCCGTGCTGGAACTGGTTCCCCCTGAGTTGTGGTGGCTGGTGGTGATCGCCTTCATCGCCGGCCTTGTGGATGCCGCCGTCGGTGGCGGTGGCCTGGTGCAGCTGCCCGGTCTGTTCACGGTGCTGCCGCAGCAGACGCCGGCAATGCTGTTCGGCACCAACAAGTTCAGTTCGATGTTCGGCACCGGTGCGGCGGCCTGGCGCTATGCGCGCAATGTGCGCTTTCCGTGGAAGCCGGTCCTGTTCGCCGCGGGTACGGCTTTCGTGTTCTCGTTCGCCGGTGCCACGGCGGTCAGCCTGCTGCCCAAGGACGCGGTGCGCCCGCTGGTGCTGGTGCTGCTGATCGCGATGCTGGCCTACACGCTGTGGAAGAAGGACTTCGGTGCGCTGCACCGGCCGCAGGAGATCGGCCGCCGCGAACTGGTGATCGCGCTGGCGATCGGGGCGGCGATCGGCTTCTACGATGGCTTCTTCGGGCCGGGCACCGGCAGCTTCCTGATCTTCCTGTTCGTGCGCTTCTTCGGGCTGGATTTCCTGCGTGCATCGGCCGCGTCGAAGGTAGTGAACCTGGCGACCAATGTGGCGGCGATCTCGTTCTTCGTGCCGACCGGCAACATCCTGTGGTTGTTCGCGCTGCCGATGGCGGCGGCCAACATCATCGGCTCGGTGGTGGGCACGCGATTGGCGCTGAAGGGCGGCACGCCGTTCATCCGCAAGCTGTTCGTGGGCCTGGTGGTGGTGCTGATCGCACGGATGGCGTGGGATACGTTCCGCAGTGCGTGAGGGGGGTGCCGGCCAGCGGCCGGCACTACCGGGTCATGAACCCGCCCATGGGTAGTGCCGGCCGCTGGCCGGCATTCCCATTCAACCGGCCCGGTCAGGCCTCGGCATCTTCCGGTTCATTGGCCTGCTGGCGGCTGCGTTCCGGCAGCTTCAGGCGCTTGCCTTCTTCGTCGTACTCGATGAGCAGCACGCCGGAGTCGTGGCGGCCGCTGATCTCGACGAAGCAGGCACCACCGATGAACGGTTCCAGCGTCATCACCGACTTCAGCGGGGTGGCTACCACCATCTGGAAGCCGAAGTTGTCGAAGATGTTCATCGCCAGCGCAGTGAACTCGTTATCGGCCTTGTCGAAGGCCTCGTCGAGCACCACCGCGGCGTAGCTGGGCAGCTGGCTGTCGGCACCGCCGAGCTGGTAGCGCAGCGCGGCCGCCAGGCACGTTGTGGCCAGCTTCTGGCGCTGGCCACCGGACTTGCCGGCACCGCTGCGGTAGATCTCGACCTGCTGGCGCGTTTCCGCATCCAGCTCGACGCCGATGAACTCCACGTGCATGCGCACGTCCAGTACCAGCTCACGCCAACGCTTGTCTTCGCCTTCCTGCGAGCCCAGGCGGTTGACCAGCTGGCGCAGTACGGTGAACTGCGATTCGGCCAGCTCGCGCTGCTCGGTCTGCTGCTGCGACAACACCTCGCGCAGCTGCAGATGGAACTCACCCACTTCGGGCAGGCGGCGGTCGCTCAGCTCGATGGTCAGCAGCGTACCGCGGTTGAACGGCACCTGTTCCAGGCTGGCGTTCACTTCGTCCAGGCGCTGGCCGATCGATTTGCGGGCCTCGGCGCTGTGGCGCTGCAGGGCCAGCAGGTTGTTCTTGCTCTGGTTCTGCAGCAGATCGAAGAAGCGTTCTTCGTGCTGCGGCAGGCCATCGCGTTCCAGGCGTTCGAGGCGGGCGAGAAAATCCTCGGCCGAAGCCACCGAGACGGTGAAGTCACCCGATTCTTCCGGCCACTGCTGGATGAAGCGGCGGAAGCAGCCGATCAGCTGGTTCTCGATGCGGTTGAGGTCCTGCTGCGACGACGACAGCTGCTCGTTCAGCGCGTTGCTGACCTGGCGCATGTGCGCTTCCAGCGTTTCCAGGCTGAGCGGCCCCTGCTCCTGCAGGCGCTCGGCCAGGCCGGCCTCCTGCGCCTGGGCCAGGCTCGGCAGCACCAGTGCACGGCTCTGCTGGCGCGCGCGGTCCAGGCGATCGCGCTCCTTGACCAGCTGGCCACGTTCGACGCGGACGTCTTCATAGGTGCGGCGGGACTGCTCGATGTCGGCGCGCACGGCGTCGATCTGCTTGGCCAGCTTGGCGAGGTCGGCGTTGCCTTCGCGCAGGTCGCGCAGGGTGGCCTCGATATCGCTCAGGCGCTGCTGCGGGGCGGCGATGTCGATCTCGTTCCAGCTGATGCTCACCAGTTCGTGGCAGGCCAGACGACGCTCGTTGTCGCGGTCACGCTGGCCGCGCAGGCGCGCGATGTCGGTCTCGCAGCTGGCGATGCGCTTGGCCAGTTCCTGGGCTTCACGCTCGAAGGCACCCACCTTGTCGTGGTTGTTGAAGCCGAGGATCCAGCGGCGGCGATCGCCGACGGCGCTGCGATCATCCTTCTCGAAACGGTCGCCAGGATGCTTGACCTGGCCTTCGCGGGTGATGCCGCGATCGACGTTGCGCAGCTGCTTGGCATCCACGCATTCGTAGTCAAAGCGCTTGCCCAGCTCGCGGCGCAGCCAGCTTTCGAACACGTGCTCGCGCAGTTCCAGCTTGTGCAGCAGCGATTTGGCCGACGGCTCGCGGGCAAACGCGTCGTCGTTGCGGCGCACGCGATAGTAGGTGAAGCGCATGCCCAGGTGGGTACGGTTCACCCATTCGGCCACGTCGTTGTAGTGTTTGTCGTCGACCAGCAGCGACAGCGCGAAACCACCCAGCACGCGCTCGATGGCGCCCTGCCAGCCCTGCTCTTCCGAGCGGACCTGGATCAACTCGCCGACGAACGGCAACGCCGCCTCGGCAATGCCGGTTTCCTCGGCCAGGCGCGCGCGCAGCTTCTGCATCGGCGCCGGGATGTTGGACGGCGTGCGCTGCATCGCCTCCAGTTCGCTGCGCACTTCGCCGAAGCGGCGCTCGTCATCGCGCTTGCCGCCGAGGCGATCGCTGATCGCATCGTCCAGGGCTGCCGAGGCGCGCTGGCGGTCCTGCAGTTCGTTCTGCGCACGCTCGACCAGTTCGGCAAAGCCGTGCGCATCATCGGGCAGTTCGGCCTGCAGCTGCTGTGCGGCGTCCTGCGCCTGGTCGCGCTTGGCCTGGCGGCGGTCACGCTCGGCTTCGGCGCGGCCCTGCTCGCGTTCCAGTTCCTCGATGCGCTCACCGCCCTGCTGGCGGCGCTGCAGTTCCAGTTCGGCCAGGCGCTCGGTGTGGTTGTCGAGCGCGGCACGGCGCTGGGCTTCTTCGCCGAGCAGGCCACGGTCGCGCACATCCATTTCGCGCAGGCGGGCTTCGATCAGCGCCTGGCGGCGGCTTTCGCGGAAGCTGTCGACGCCAAGCTTCAACGCTTCGTCGTCGCCGCGCTGGCGGTGCATTTCCTTCAGATCGTTGTAGTACGCGCGTGCCGGCAGCAGGGTTTCCACCTGGCGGCGGGCGGTGACCACGGCCTGGTGCGCGCCATCAAGCTCGGCGAAGTCGCTGACCAGGCGCTCGGCGGCGTCGAAGGTCTTCGGCGTGTCGAGCATGAAGTCGCGCAGGAAGACGTTGAGGTCGCCCAGGTTCTTCGCCGACTGCGTCTTGTGCAGCAGGCGCAGTGCCATCTCGTTGTCGATGCCGAGCAGGTCGCGGAAGCGCTCGGCATAGCCGGAGAAGGTGTCGAAATGGTGCAGGTCGGCCAGCTTCTGCTTGAGCTTGCGCAGGTCCAGGTCGAAGCCGCCGAGGTCCTTGGCGATGTCGAACGGACGCTCGGCGATCATGTAGTGCTTGCGCACGTCGCCGGCCGAGGTGCCGTTGCCGGAGATCCACAGCAGGCGCACCAGGCTGACCACACGACCATCGCCGGCGCGGTATTCCAGCACCAGTGCGGTCCAGGTCGCGCCCTTGCGCAGGTACTGGGTGGCGATTTCGCCGGTGCCGCTGTCCTGCTGGTCGGCCCATGCGCCACGCACGTAGGACACCAGGTTGCGGTCGCGGCCACTGCGCTCGGCTTCACGCGCGGCGGCGTTGAAGTCGACGATGGCCGGCGGCGTCAGCAGCGCGGACATGGCGTCGAGCAGGGTCGACTTGCCCGAGCCGGAACGACCGACGAACAGGAAGCCGCGCTCGGCGATCGGTACTTCGGTCAGGCCGTTGAAGGTGCCCCAGTTGTGCACCTGCAGGCGGCGCATGCGGAACTGCTGCAGGCGCGGGTCCGGCAGGCCTTCGTTGAACAGGGCGGGAGTGTGCTTGGAGATAGCCATGCGATGTTCGGGTCTCTCAGGCCTCGGCGGCCGGGGTTTCGCGCAGCTGGCGGTAGACCGCCGAGAGCTGGGACACGTCTTCGGCGGAGAACAGCAGCTTCAGCGCCGGCGAGACTTCGTGGCGGTCTTCCTGGCCGCTGAGGCGGGTCAGGATGTGGTTGTCCTTCATCTTCTGCACCGCCGAGGCGACGCGGCGATTGAAGCCGGCGCGGTCGGTGGACAGGTTCTTTTCGTAGATGGCCAGCGCTTCGGCCATCTCGGCATCGGCGACCACCGCGCGGTTGCCGCGCGCATCGGCCTCGGCCAGCTGCTGGCGCAGGAACAGCAGCAGCACCGAGTCGATGAAGGTCAGCGGCGAGGTGCGCAGCAGCACCGGCGCATCGACGTCTTCGGTATCGGCCTGGCGGGTGAAGGCCACGCCGCTGTCACGATCGAGCACCAGTTCCAGGAACAGGTCGGCCAGCGCGGAACGAATGGCGGCTTCGCTGCGGATCAGCGCCGGCCACAGCTTGGCGTGGCGCAGCTGGTCGATGCTGGGGCCGATCAGCAGCTGGCACAGCGCGCGGCGCGCATCCAGCGGCAGGCGCCCGGTATCGCCGAGGTAGTACACGTCGTTGCCACGGCGGGGCTGCGCCACGGCCGCCACCGGTTCGGCTTCGTAGGCGTCTTCCGCCACGTCGGCCTGCGGTGCGTCGATGGGATCTTCATGCCAGCTCATGGCGTCTCTCCTGGGTGAACCAAACCAGCGGGATGCGGGCGCGACGGACCTGGCCGTCGCCACCACGCCATTCGGCAAGCTCCTGCTCGCCGGCGACCACGTTGCCGAAGCGCGTGCCCAGCGACAGGTAACCGATGACACTGCCGAGGCCCTGCGGCGCCTCGCGCTGCGACAGGGCCTGGGCGATGCTGAGCCGCGGCTGTGCATCGAGCAGATCGTGCAGGTCGCGGCGCAGGGTGCGGAAGTCGATTTCGGACGAAGCGACCAGATCGCCGACGCTTTCCAGGCTGATGGCTGCGGCGTCGTTGTACTCGACATTGCCATCGACCTGGGCACTGCGCGGGTCATGCAGCTTCCATTGCGACCACGAGCGCAGGCGGCTGGTGGTCAGCTGCAGGTCGCGGCCGATGCCGCGCTGTGCCGGGAACTCATCGCGCAGTGCCAGCGCTTCGGACTGCGCCTGCTTCAACAACTGGTTGAGGCGGCGCTGTTCCAGGTAGCCACGGCTCTGCACGAAGCCACGCAGGCTGCGCGCGAAGTTCTGCAGCACGTCGTGCACCTGGCCGCCGCGTTCCAGCATGGTGCTGGTGAAGCCGCGCAGGAAGTTGCGCTCGTTGCGGTCCAGCCGGCGGGCGAAGCCGCGTGCCAGCACTGCTTCCAGCGCGGCGTCGAGCTGTGCGCTCTGTTCGGCATCGTTGAGCAGGCGCCAGAAGGCCTGGAAACTGCGGCCGGCATCGCTCTCGCCGATCACGTCCACGCCTTCGAACAGCTGCGACAGCACGTCGCCGCGCTCGCCCTCGTCGTCGATGATGCGTTCGCGGAAATCGCGGTTGAGCTGCTCGAAGTCGTCGCGCACGCGGCGGAAGTCTTCGGTCAGTTCATCGGCCAGGCCGATGATCTGGCGCGCACGTTCCAGCGCGCGCTTGCCATCCAGCGCGATCACGCGGCCGGCACCGACGCGGGCAATCTCGGCGTCGATGCGGTCACGCTCGTCGCGCAGCGCCGACAGGCGTGCGTCCGGATCGGACTCGGTCTGCGCCGCCAGCTGCGAGAGCTGTTCGATGACCAGTGCCAGGCGGCTCTCGGTGGCCGCCACGCGGGCCTGCTCGAGGCCATCGGCAAAGCGGATCGCCTGCATTGCAGCGGTGGACAGCTCGTACTGTTCCTGGTCGGCACCTTCGGGCAGGCGCCGTTCCAGCCAGCCCTGGGCCAGCCAGTGCGCGATGTAGGCCTGCGCGGTACGCGGCAGCTCGCGCGACAGTTCGTCGCCGTTGAGCTGGTCCAGCGCGCGTTGCAGGCGCTCGTTGAGCACCGACGATGGCAGCGTACGCTCGCCGTCCATCAGCAGTCCCTGCAGCAGGCCGATGATTTCCGGAGCGTGGTCGGCAGCAAGCAGCTTCCACTGGGGCTGTTCGCGCAGATGGCGGTAACGGGAGATGCGTTCGCGATGCTTCATGCAGCGAAAGAGGTCTGTAGGGCTGACAGGGACGAGCCGCCACGCACGGCTGCCGCGCGGGCAGCCGTGGGCATGCCGGCCACACGCGGCCGGCGAGGTGCGGGCAAGCGGCTCAGCGCTTGCCGCCCACTTCGATGAAGCGCAGGAACTCGGCGCGGGTACGCGCGTCGTCGCGGAAGCTGCCCAGCATCTTGGAGGTGACCATGCTGACGCCGCGCTTGTGGATGCCGCGGGTGGTCATGCATTCATGGGCGCCTTCGACGACCACGCCGACGCCGATCGGCTGCAGCACATCCTGGATGCACTGGGCGATCTGCGCGGTCATCTTCTCCTGCACTTGGAAACGGCGGGCGTAGGCTTCGACGACGCGGGCCAGCTTGCTGATGCCCACCACCTTGCCGGCCGGCAGGTAGCCGACGTGCACGCGGCCGATGATCGGCGCCATGTGGTGTTCGCAGTGGCTTTCGTACTCGATGTCACGCAGGACGATCAGTTCGTCATAGCCGGCCACTTCCTCGAAGGTCCGCTCCATGTAGGCGCGCGGGTCGTCGCGGTAACCGCTGAACCAGTCGCCATAGGCTTCGGCGACACGGCGGGGGGTATCCAGCAGGCCTTCACGGGACGGGTCCTCACCGGCCCAGCGCAGCAGGATGCGCACGGCATCCTCGGCCTGGTCCTGGGTCACGTCGCCCTGCGGGGCGGCCTTTTCGTTGTTCTTGCTCATTGCGTACAGCGTCCCGAACGGGGGGCGAGCATCGTACCCGACCGGGGGGTGGGTCGTCCTGTTGGGACGGTTCATCGGGGGGTTCTTCCGGCGCGTGCTTGCTATCGGTCTGGAGTGAGAGAGGGGGCTGCGCAGGACACGCCGTAAACCCGTCCCTGGGGGCTCGATGGCGCCATCCATGGCGCCAACGGTCCTGCGCAGCCCCCTCTCCCCCTCCCTGACGGTTTCCTGCGAGCGCGGCCGGACCGCCCGAAAGCGGGGTCAAAAGCTGGGGTTCATGGCTTCGGAAGCAGCGCGCCGCTGCTGCGGAGTTTTCTGTTTTTGGTGGGTGCGGCCCTTGGTCCGCACTGCTTCTGCCCTTGCCTTTAAAGAGCCAACCCTCCGCGCTCGCGGGATGTGGGGTGGGTGGCGAAGGGCCGGACGGGGCAGGGCCGTGAGGCGCATGGATGCGCCGATCGAGCTTACATGGACGTACTTGCAGCGTGCCCTGCCCCGTCCGGCCCTCCGCCACCCCAGCCAGTAGCCAGCAGGCGCAACGCTTTCCTCATCACACCCCGCCCATTCATAAAAACCTATTGATAGGAATGAAATTAGTAGTATCCTATCTATCTCTTATGGACCGACCCCTCGACGAGCGCACCGTGCTGCAGATGCAGCTCAGCTCCGGCCTGCTGTACGCAGGGCGGCAGTGGCAGCGCCTGGCCGACAGCCGGCTCGGCAGCTACGGGATCTCCACCGCCTGCACCATGCCGCTGCTGATGATCGGCCGCTCTGGCGGTGGCATCCGCCAGGTGGCGCTGGCCCAGCAGCTGGGCATGGAAGGGCCTTCCCTGGTGCGCCTGCTGGACAAGCTGTGCGCCAGCGACCTGGTCCGCCGCGAAAGCGACGCCAGCGACCGCCGGGCCAACCTGCTGTGGCTGACCGACGCCGGCCAGGCCCTGGTCAGCGAGCTGGAAGACCAGTTGATCGGCCTGCGCCAGGACGTGTTCGGCGAGCTTTCCATGGATGAACTGCACGCCGTGCTGAAGGCATGGCGCCTGCTGGCCGAGGCCGCCGACCGCATTACGTAAGACCGCTGCCCCCGAACCCCGCCGCTGCCGTGCACACGCCAGCGGCTTTTGCCCGTTGCTGTTGTTTCGTTGTCCCTCCCCTCCCCCAACCTCGCCCCCGCCCCTACCGATGCCCGGTGAATTCAGTCTCCACGGAGTGTTCGTCCCGACCCTGCTCGGGTTGATGGTGTTGGCCTATCTGGTCAACAGCGGCCTGCACGCGCTGCTGCAGCGTGCCGGCGCCTACCGCCATGTATGGCACCCGGCGCTGTTCAACCTGGCGCTGTACGGGATCGTGCTTGGCCTGCTGTTCCACCTCCTGCGTTGGATGCAATCGTGAACAAGATCGTGAAGAAGACCCTGCCGGTGCTGCTCACCAGCGCAGCCGTGATCGTGGCCCTGCTGGTGCTGCGCCAGCTGTGGGTCTATTACATGGATGAGCCGTGGACCCGCGATGCCCATGTCGGCGCCGACGTGGTGCAGATGGCGCCTGACGTGTCCGGGCTGGTGGAAACGGTGGACGTGGCCGACAACCAGGCAGTGAAGAAGGGCGACCTGTTGTTCGTGGTCGACCGCGCCCGCTATCGCATCGCACTGGAGCAGGCCAAGGCCAGCCTGGCCGAGCGCCAGGCCTCGGTGGCGCAGCTGCGCCGCGAGATCGGCCGCGACCGCAGCCTGCAGGACCTGGTCGCCGCCGAGGACGCCGAAGTGCGCCGCGCCAAGCTGCAGGCCGCACAGGCGGCGCTGGCCACCGCACAGGCCGCGGTCGACCTGGCCGAACTCAACCTGGGCCGCACCGAGGTGCGCGCACCGGCCGATGGCCGGGTCAACGACCGCACCCTGCGCGTGGGCGACTACGTGGTGGCCGGCAAGCCAGTGCTGGCGCTGCTGGATACCGGCTCGTTCCGCATTGATGGCTATTTCGAGGAAACCCGCCTGCGCGGCGTGGCGCCGGGGCAGAGCGTCGATATCCGCCTGATGGGGGAATCGGTGCCGCTGCGCGGCCATGTCGAGAGCATCGCTGCCGGCATCGAGGACCGCTACCGCAGCAACGGCAGCAGCCTGCTGCCGAACGTGACCCCGGCCTTCGACTGGGTGCGGCTGGCGCAGCGTATCCCGGTGCGCATCCGCATCGACGAGGTGCCCAAGGGCGTGGAACTGATCGCCGGCCGCACCGCCACGGTAACCGTCCAGACCAGCAGCACGAAGCACGCAGACAAGGCCGGCACCGCGCCGACACAGGCGGGCCTGTGAACGCCGCCCTGCCCCGTCTCGGCCTGATCGTCGCGCTGGCCAGCCTGGCCGCGTGCAGGACCGTCGGCCCCGACTACGCCCTGCCGGAAGGCTCGGCGTTCAAGCGGCCGCAGGCCAATGCGGCCTTCATTGATACGCAGAACCCGCAGGTGGCCGCCAACCAGGCGCTGCCCGACCGCTGGTGGTCGCTGTACAACGACCCGGTGCTGGACGGGCTGATTACCCAGGCGCTGCGCGACAACGTGGAACTGAAGGCCGCCGATGCGCACCTGCGCCGGGCCGCCGCCGTATACGAGCAGGCGCTGGACGCCGGCGGCTTCGAGTACGAGGCCGAAGCCGGCGCCAGCCGCGCGCAGCTGTCGGCCGAATCGTTCCTGCAGGAACACGCGCTGCCGGTGATCAACCTGGCCGACGGCAAGTTCGCGGTCAGCTACCAGTTCGACCTGTTCGGCAAGCTCAAGCGCGGTGCCGAAGCGGCGCGCGCCGACGAACAGTCGGTGGCGGCGGCACGCGACCTGGCCCAGGTCAGCGTGGTTGCGCAGGTGGCCGACAGCTACCTGGAAATCTGCCACGCCAACCACGAGCTGCATGTGGCCCAGCACTCCCTGCAGCTGCAGCAGCGCAGCCGTTCGGTCACCCAGCGCCTGATCGATGCCGGCCGCGGCACGCCGCCGGAACTGGCCCGCGCCAATGCCCAGGTGGCCGTGCTGGAAGCTGCACTGCCGCCGCTGCAGGCGCAGCGTTCGGCGGCCGCCTATTCGCTGGCTGCGCTGCTCGGGCAGACCCCGGGCCAGCTGCCGGCCGGCGTGATCGACTGCGCGCACGCCCCCGCCCTGGCGCAGCCTTTGCCGGTCGGTGATGGTCGTGCGCTGCTGCAGCGTCGCCCGGACGTGCGCCAGGCCGAGCGCAAGCTGGCCTCGGCCACTGCACGCATTGGTGTGGCCACCGCCGAGCTGTACCCGGATATCCGCCTCGGTGCCTCGCTCGGTGCCGCCGGCCTGCTGGAAGACTTCGGCACGCCGATGACCCAGCAGTGGTCGATCGGCCCGCTGATCTCGTGGACGCTGCCGTCGTCCGGTACCCACGCCCGCATCCATGCCGCCGAGGCGGGTGCCGATGCGGCGCTGGCCGAGTTCGACCACACCGTGCTGCAGGCACTGCGCGAGACCCAGACCGCGCTGGATCGTTATGCGCAGGACCTGCGCCGACTACAGTCGCTGCGCACCGCGCAGGAACAGGCCGCATTGGCCGCCGAGCAGAACCGCCGGCTGTACCAGGGCGGCCGCACGCCGTACCTGTCCAGCCTGGATGCCGACCGCAGCCTGGCCACCAGCGATGCCACCCTGGCCGCGGCCGAGGCTCAGGTGTCGCGCGACCAGATCCACCTGTTCCTGGTGCTGGGCGGCGGCTGGCAGGCAACGGTCGCCCCGGCTGCTCCGACCACCGCACAGGCCTCGGCGAAGTAAGCCATGAACGCGCTGACCGACCGCCAGGCCTGGCTGTTCTCGATCAAGACCTACCTGGCCGCGGTGGCCGCGCTGTACATCGCCATGGCCGGCAACCTGTCGCGCCCGTACTGGGCGATGGGCACGGTGTACATCGTCAGCCAGCCGCTGCTGGGCCCGACCCGTGCCAAGGGCGTGTACCGCATCGTCGGCACGCTGGTGGCCGGCTTGGCCACCCTGCTGGTACTGCCGGCACTGGTGGAAACGCCGCTGGTGCTGAGCGCGGCGATGTCGATCTGGCTGGCCGGCTGCCTGTTCATGGCGCTGCTCAACCGCGGCCCGCGCGGCTACGCGTTCCTGCTGGCCGGCTACACCACCGCCTTCATCGGCTTCCCGGCCGTGACCTCGCCGGAGACCATCTTCGACACCGTGGTGGCGCGCAGCGAGGAAATCATCCTGGGCACGGTGGTGGCAGTGCTGTTTGCTTCGCTGCTGTTCCCGGCCTCGGTGCGGCCGATGCTGCGCGCACGCATCGGCACCTGGATGGAGGACGCCGCGCAGTGGTGCCGGCAGATTCTTGAACGCGGACGCGCGCACGCGCCACGCAACCGGTTGGCCGCCGACCTGGTGCAGTTCGAGGCGTTGATTGAATTCCTGCGCCGCGATGATCCGCGCCATGCCGGTTCGGCGGTGTCGATGGAGCGCCTGCGTGAGCGCATGCTGCTGCTGTTGCCGGTGCTGTCGTCGATCGCCGATCGGCTGAGTGCGCTGCGCAGCGATGGCCAGGCGCTGCCGGAGGGCCTGCCGGAACTGATCGACGACCTCCACGACTGGCTGGACGGGCCGACCAACGCCAGCGAGTACGCCCGCCTGCGCGCGCGCATCAGTGCGCTGAAGCCGCAGGTGGACCGCGACCTGCAGCACCTGCAGCTGGCCAGCCTGCTGCTGCGCCTGGAGGAACTGGTGGACCTGTGGCAGGACTGCCGCACGCTGCAGCATGCGATCGACCACGGCACCGCACCGCTGGACCGCGCGCACTACCGCATCCGCACCGAGCGCACGGCCGCCGACAAGCACGTCGACTATGGCATGGCGCTGTTCTCCGCGCTCAGTGCCGGCGTGGCATTGATGAGCTACTGCGTGCTGTGGATCGCGCTGGGATGGGAAGGCGGTGGCAACGGCGCGATGATGGCCGCAGTGACGGCCGCATTCTTCGCCGCGCAGGACGACCCGGCGCCGAGCATGGTGTCGTTCCTGGTGTGGGCCATGGTCGCTTCGGTAGTGGCCGGCGTGTACCTGTTCGGCGTATTCCCGGCCGTGCACGACTTCGGCCTGCTGGCACTGGTGCTGGCGGTGGTGTTCCTGCCGCTGGGGCTGATGCTGCATCACCCGAAGAGCGCGCTGTTCGCACTGCCACTGACGGTGAACCTGGCCGCGCTGCTGAGCCTGCAGAACACCTACAGCGCCAACATCCAGACCTTCCTCAATTCGTCGATCGCGATGTTCATCGGCATTGGCTTTGCGGTGGTGATGACCCGCCTGTTCCGTTCGGTGGGTGCCGAGTGGACCGCACGGCGACTGGTGCGGCAGGGCTGGACCACGCTGGCCGAAGCCGCCGAAGGCCGCGGCCAGCAGGACCGCCAGCGCTTCGCCGCGCGCATGCTCGACCTGCTGGGCCTGCTCGCACCGCGCCTGGCGGCGACACCGGAGGGCAGCGACATCGCCTCGGTGGACATGCTCAACGAGGCTCGCATCGGCCTGAACATCCTGCAGCTGCGCCGCGCCCGGCTGGAACTGCCCGAGCGCAGCCGCGAAGCGGTCGAGCACATCCTGGAAGAGATCGCCGTGCATTACCGCCGGCAGATCGCTGCGCGCAAACCGCTCGTGGCGGCCGAGGCGCTGCGCGAGCGGCTGGATACTTCGCTGGGCCGGGTTGGCAGCGTGGCCGCCTGCAAGGCGCGCGACGAGGCCCTGATGGGCCTGATCGGCCTGCGCTTCGCGCTGTTCCCGGAAGCCAAGGCGCTGGCGCCGGGGTGGGCGATGAGCACGGCGACGCAGCCCTAGCGCGATACCCTGTGCGTCCACAGACTCTGCCCCCGCTCTGCACAGGAAGCCCCAATGAGTTACGACATGATGGTGTTCGAGGCCAGCGCCGCCCCACGCGAGGCCGCGGCTTTCATCGCCTGGTTCGAGAAGCAGACGCAGTGGAACGAGCGCCACGAGTACGATGACCCGGCGGTCAGCAGCCCGGCACTGCAGGCGTGGTTCGCGGAGATGGCACGGGAATTTCCGCCAATGAACGGGCCGTTGAGCAATGACGACGATGATCGTGCCGAGGTGACCGAGTACAGCATCGGTAGTCAGGTGATCTACGGCGCGTTCGCGTACCCGGTGGCCGAGCGCGCGCATGGCCGCGTGCAGGACCTGGCCGAGAAGCACGGCGTGGGCTTCTTCGATGTAGGTGCCGATGAAGCGGCGATCGTCTTCCCCGATGGCCTGGTGCTGATCGCGGAATAGACGTGGCGTCAGGGTTGCGTCCTGCTCCTGCCGAATCAACGTCAACGTCAAACGCCTGCACTCCGCGGGATGCCGGGGTGGGTCCGGTGGCCGGTAGATCCACGCCATGCGTGGATGAACGCCGGGATGATCGGATTTCAGGTGAAGGGGTCAGAGCCCGTTCCCGTTGGGAACGGGATCCGACCCCGATTCAGAACAGCGTGCCCTGCACGGTGGGCTGTTCAATGCGCGCCGGCTCTTCGGCCACGTCTTCCGCACCCAGCCGCCAGGCCAGGCCGCCCAATCGGCTGGCGTGGCGCTTCAATGCGGCCTGCAGCACGTCGGCGCTGCCGGCCACATGCAACACCTGGCGGGCGCGGGTCAGGCCGGTATAGACCAGCTCGCGCGACAGCACGCGGCTGTCCTGGCGCGGCAGCTGCAACCACACTTCGTCGAACTCCGAACCCTG
Organism: Stenotrophomonas maltophilia; assembly: GCF_047497515.2. Taxonomy (GTDB): domain Bacteria; phylum Pseudomonadota; class Gammaproteobacteria; order Xanthomonadales; family Xanthomonadaceae; genus Stenotrophomonas. The sequence goes on along the minus strand of NZ_JAXAXL020000008.1, from coordinate 164,199 downwards.
CGCCTTGTGCACGGTCATCGCGAAGGCGCTTTCGTGCGCGGGCAGTGCGGCCGGGTGGAAGGCGCGCGGCTGGTCAACGGTATCTCCGGGGAACCAGGCCACCATCGCGCCGCTGCCGTCGCGCAGGCAGATGCCGATATCGCCATTGAACAGGCGATGACGGTAGCTGTTCTCGGTGACCAGCAGCAGCCGGCCCTGGAAATAGCCCGGCGCATTGCCGGCCAGCAGCTGTTCAATGCGGCTGTTGAGCCCGCGTGCGCCCTGCGGGCCTTCGCGCAGTGCGGTCAGCACGCGCAGGCGTCCGGCCTGCTGCAGGGCGAGTACCGGATCGGCGGCGTCGGCCAGTGCGCGCCAGTGGCCCAGCAGGTGCTCGCGCTGCCCACGCAACGGGTCGGCTTCGCCTTCGTGGAAGTGCACGCCCGCCAGTTCACCGCTGCGTAGCAGCTGCAAGGCGGCGCTGCTGTCGCCTTCGCGCACGGCATGGGCCAGCGGTGCCAGGTCCAGCGCATTGCTCTGCCGGTAGCCGCGCTGCAGCTGCACGCGGCGCCCGGCGAAGGCGCGTGGTGTGGCCTGCGGCTGCAAGGTAACCGGCGCCAGCAGGCCATGCAGTGCCTGCGCGTCATCAGCGCGGGTGCCGATGCCGTCGCCGCTGGCACGCAGGATCGCGCTGAGCACGTCGCCCGCCTCCACCGACGGCAGCTGGTCGGGGTCGCCGAGCAGGATCAGCCGGGTGCCACTGGCGATCGCATCGACCAGCTTGGCCATCATCGGCAGATCGATCATCGACGCTTCGTCGACCACCACTACGTCCACCGGCAGCGGATTGTCGGCGTGGTGGCGGAAGCGCGGTGAATCGGGGATCACCCCGAGCAGGCGATGCAGGGTGGTGCCGGTGCTGGGCAGTGCCGCGCACAGCGCCGGGTCCAGCCCCTGTTCCTGCAGGCGCTGCACGGCGACGCGCAGGCTCTCGGCCATCCGTTCTGCAGCGCGTCCGGTGGGCGCAGCCAAGGCCACCTCGGGCAGCGGCTGGCCGGTGTGCCGGGCCTGCGCGGCCAGCAGCAGCAACAGGCGTGCGATGGTGGTGGTCTTGCCGGTGCCGGGGCCGCCGGTGACCAGCGCCAGCGGATGGCGCAAGGTCACGCCGGCCGCGCGCGCCTGGTGATCTTCGCTGCCCGATGCCTGCGGGAACAGCTGCGCAAACAACGGTGCCAGCGCTGCCATGTCCGGTGCCGGCAGCGGATGCCGGCCAATGCGTTGCAGGCCAGCGGCCAACTGGCGTTCGTACTCGCGGTAGCGGCGCAGGTAGAGCAGGCCGTTTTCCAGCACCAGCGGCGCATCTTCGGCGATGGCATCGGCCTGCTCCGGCGTCGCCACCCACGGCGATGCACGCAGCTGCGCCAGCCAGTACTGCGCGGCAGGCCACTCGGGCACGCCTTCCAGCAACCGCTGCGGTTGTGCCGGATCGAACGCGGCATGGCCTTGCGACACCGCCAGCGACGCCAGGGCGGCGGCCAGCGCCACGCTCTCGGGCGTGTCGTCGCGCAGTCGCTGCAGGCTGGTCGCCAACGCATGGTCGAGGGTGCGCAGCAGGCCTTTCTGGTGCAGTTCCTTCAGCAGGCTCATGCGCTGGCTCCACGGGCACGTGCAGCCAGCTCGGCCTGGGCCTGTTCGCCACCGGCGAACAGCGCGTCGAGTGCATCGACCAGCGCCAGCGGGAAACGATCCACATGCACGCCGTTGCCGGCGGCATCCAGGCCTCGGCAGAACAGGTAACGGATGCCACCCATGTCGCGCTCGTAGTCGTAGGCCACACCCAGGCGGAAACGCAGCCAGCGATGCAGCGCCACCGTATAGATCAGCGCCTGCAGGTCGTACTCGCTGTGGCGCATGGCAATGGCCAGCAGGTCCGGGCTGTAACCGGGCAGGCGGTTGGACTTGTAATCGAGCACGTACCAGCGCCCATCGCGCACGTAGGTCAGGTCGATCATGCCGGTCATCAGCCCTTCCAGCCGGCGGCGCTGTCCAAAACCACGGCGCGCGCTGGAAACCCCATGTGCGTGCAGCACCTGCAGCAGCGCCGGCACCGCGGTCGGCTCGATGGCGAAATGGAAGTCGATTTCCGCACGGCGCTCGCCTTCATCCAGGCTGTGCAGCGCACCGCCCTCCGGTAGCGGCACGGTCAGGGTGTGGCCGACCAGCGGCACCAGTACGGCCACGCCATCGTCCAGGTCGGCGTCGGCGTAGCCTTCGTCGTGCAGCGCCTTGCGCAGCACCTCGGCCTGGCCGTCCGGCGCCTGCTGGCCGGGCTGCCAATCACCCCAGGCGGCGAAGTCGACGTTTTCCATCGCCTCGTGCAGCACATTGCCGAAGCGGCTGCCCATGAAGCGCGGATCGATCGGGGCGCTGTCCTCGGCCGCCGCGGCGGGTTCCGGCAGCGCCGGTTCCAGCGGCAGTTCCGGGCCCGCCGGTTCGTCGGCGGCGGGCGCCGGCAGCTCGGTGGCGGCGGCTTCGATATCACTGCCTGCGCCGGCATCGGCGTGCGCCAGCTGGGTGAAGCTGTATACCCACCAGTCGTGCGGCACACGCCGGGTCAGTGCGCGCACCGCAGGCAGCTCGCCTTCCACTTCGGCGGCGAGCTGCGGCAGCGCGGCGCTCACTTCGCTGTCGTCGATAACCACATCGGCATGTGCGCGCAGCACCTGCAGGTCGCCCAGCAGTGGTGCCAGTCGCGTCCTGCCGAGCCCGGCAAGATCGCCCGCGGCAATCCACAGCGCATGCTCGGCGCGGGTCAGGCCGACATACAGCAGGCGCGCGTCCTCGGCGCGCTGCTCACGCTCGCGCTGTGCACTGGCCGTTTCCCAGGCCTCGTTCTTGTCCAGCTTCCAGTGCAGCTGGCGCTCGCCAGCCACGTGCACGGTGCAGTGCGACGCCGTGTTCGGTGCACCGCCGTCGATGCCGACGAACGGCAGGAACACCAGCGGATACTCCAGGCCCTTGCTCTTGTGCAGGGTGATGATCTGCACGCGGCGCGCATCCGATTCCAGGCGCAGCAGCTGCTGCTCGTCATCTTGGTCGGCGCTGGCCATCTGTCCCTGCAGCCAGTCCAGCAGGCCGTGCATGCCCAGTGCCTGTGCCGAGGCTTCCTGCAGCAGTTCGCCCAGCTGCAGGTAGTTGGTCAGGCGGCGCTCGCCATCGATCAACGCCAGCAGGCGTTCACCCTGTGCGGCACAGACATCGGCGATCACTGCGAACGGCCCACCGCGCTGCCAGCGCTCACGCCACTGCAGCAGCTGCGCCTGGAATCCACGTTGCAGGTCGCCCTCGCGTTCCATTGCGGCGATCGCACTCGCCCGCTGGCCAAGCAGCACGGTCGCCAGCGCCGCACGCAGGCGTCCTTCATCGGCCGGTTGCAGCAATGCCAGCAGCAGCGCGCGCAGATCACGTGCCTCGCTGGTGGCGAACAGGCTCTGCTTGCCCGCCGCCACGGCAGGAATACCGACCGCTGCCAGCGCGCGCTGCACCAGCGTCGCTTCGCGGTGCGAGCGCACCAGTACCGCAATGTCGCCCGGCTGCACCGGGCGCCCGCGCAGCACGGCATTACCGGCGCGCGCATCGACCAGGACCTGGTGGATCGCGGCCACGCACGCCTGGGTGGCCGCGTCGCGCGAGGCATCGGCACTCATCGCCTTGTCGCCGCCGCTGCGCAGCACGCGCAGGGTCAGTGCCACGGCGGCACGGCCGTCGCGCAGGTAATCCGCATCGATGCGCACGCCACCGGGGCGCACCGGTTCGAACTGGATGTCGCGCTCGAGGAACGCGTCTTCGCCGCCGTTGTCGTACAACGCCTGCAGGGCACGCAGCACGGCCGGGCGTGAGCGGAAGTTCTGGTCCAGCACTGGTGCCTGCTGCGCCACCTGTTTGGCCTTCAGGTAGGTATGGATGTCGCCGCCGCGGAAACCGTAGATCGCCTGCTTGGGATCGCCGATCAGGAACAGCGCGGGCGCCAGGCCCAGCTCGCGCACTTCCGGCGAGTCGCCGAACACGGTGTGGAAGATGCCCCACTGGCGGTCGTCGGTGTCCTGGAACTCATCGACCAGCGCGATGCGGTACTGCGCGCGCAGCTGCCTGACCAGCGCCAGCCGCTGCGGGCCTTCCAGCGCCAACGCCACGCCATCGATCAGGTCGTCATAGGTCTGCACCCGGCGCGTGCGCTTCAGCGCCTGCAGGCGCTGCGTGGCTTCGGCGCGAAGCGCGTGCAGGAAATTCAGCGCAGTGGCACGCAACCAGGCATCGCGCTCGGCCAGCAGCGCAACGTAGCGGGCCAGCGGCGCCTGCAGTGGCGATGACGGCGTGTGCTCGGCGAATTTCTTGTTGGTCTTGGCGGCCAGCGCCTCCGGCAGCAGCGCCGGCAGGCGTTCGCTGGCCAGCAGCTCGCGCGGGTCGGCCCGCTCGGCCCAGGCCAGCAACTGCCGGCCCAGCGGGTGCAGCCAGCCCAGCTTGTACGACACGCCGTTGATCCACTTGTTGTCGACCGCATCACAGAGGTCGATGAAGAACTGCTCTCCATGCTCGCGCACGCTTGCGGACAGGTCTTCCGCCGCGCTGTGCAGGGCCGGGGGTGGATCGGCCAGCGCCACCGCCTGGGGCAACGGATGCAGCGGCGGCGCCGCCAGCAGCGCGCGCAGATCGGCGGCCAGTGCATCCGGGGTGGACCACAGCCAGGTCAGTGGCTCCAACGTCGCTACGTCGTTGGCATGCACGCGCCACAGGTCCGCCGCCAGCTCCTCCAGCAGCTCACGGTCACTGGCCAGCAGCTCCGGCGGATCGAAGGTGTGCCCGCTCTCCAGCGCATGCTCGCGCAGCACGCGGGTGCAGAAGCCGTGGATGGTGAAGATCGAAGCCAAATCGATCTCGTCGGCGGCCACCTGCAGGCGACGCTTCAAGGCGGCTGCGCTCTCGGTTCCGCCCTGTAGATGGCGCTGCAGCACCGCGCGGGTCAAGTGCACATCCGGTGCCTCGCCCTCGGCCGGTTCCAGATCGACCAGTCGTGCGGCCAGCGCCAGGCGCTCGCGGATGCGCTTGCGCAGTTCCTGGGTAGCGGCGTCGGTGAAGGTCACCGCCAGGATCTGGCCGATGCGCAGCCCCTGCTCCACCACCAGGCGGGTGAACAGCGTGGCCAGGGTGAAGGTCTTGCCGGTGCCGGCGCTGGCCTCGATCAGGCGGATGCCTTGCAGCGGCAGGGTCAGGTAGGGATCGCCTGCCATGCGCTGGGATTGCTCGTCGGCGATGGCGGTGTTCATGCGTTGCCCTCCTGGCCTGCCGCGACGCCCAGAGTGCGGCCTTCGCGCACCGCGCTGAAGACCACCTGGCTGTTGCGCAGCAGATCGGCATAGCTGGCATCGGTGGCGAACGGATCGGCGCCGCGCAGCAGCAGCTGCCAGGCGTCGCTGCTGGATTCACCCCAGCTGCGGTCGCTGCCATGCCACTGCTTCCAGCCTTCGATGCGCTGCTTCTCGCCGACCGTGTTGTACAGCACCCAGCCGGTATAGGGGGCAAAGCGCAGCGGTTCGCGCAGGCCACGCTGGCGCAGCTGCAGCAGCGCACGCAGCGCCGCGCGGGCAGCAGGCACGCTCAGCGCCGGCAACACATGCGGGCCGGGCCCGGCATCGCCGCCATCGTGGAACTGCACCAGCGGCAAGGCATCACCGGCGGCATTGGCCAGCAGCCAGTCCAGCCCCTGGCGGATCACCGCATTGCCGTTGAGGGTGCCGGCGCGCAGGCGCACCAGCCCTTCGGGATGCCGATCGGCCACCCGCCCATGCAGGCGCACGCCGTCGATATCCACCTCGTAGCGGCGGCTTTCCAGCGGTTCGCCCTGCATCCAGCCCAGCAAGGCACTGGCATACGGACGGGTCTTCAGCTGCTCCACTTCGAACTGGCGCTCGCCCAGTGCACCGGAGGGCAGCAGGCCGCGCGCGCGCAACCGCGGATACAACGGCTCGCTGTCGCCATTGAGCGTGGCACGCACCACGGCCGCCTGCACGCTGCGCTTTTCCGGGCCGCGCGACGACAGCACCAACGGCTCCAGGTCGTCCACTTCTTCAACCTCGTCGGCCAGGCGCAAGCCCAGCGACTGCGCCAGGAACTGCCCGGCCGGGTCGCACAGGAAACGGCGCAGGGTATCCAGTGCGACCTCGTTCTCCACGGCATCGTCGAGTGGCGGCGGCAACGGCGCGTCGAACCAGGGCAGCAGGCCGCCCCGCTGGCCGGTGAGGCGACCGGCCGCCGGATGCCACTGCCGCCGATAGCTGAAACGGCGCGGATCGCCATCGCCGAACGCAGCGGGCGAGAACGGCTGCAGGGCATGGCGCACGGTGAAGTCGCGCACCGCAGCCGCCGGATCCAGGTGATATGCAGCGGCGGCATCGATCAGTTCACTGACCAGCACCGATGGCTCGCGCACGCTGCCATCGCGTGGATCGGCGCCGAGATAGCTCAGATAGAACACCTCCTGCGCAGCGGCAAACAGCTGCAGGAACAGGAAGCGGTCGTCCTCGCGGGTGGAACGGTCGCCCGGGCGGCGCCGCGGTGTGTCCAGTTCGGCGGTGAGCTGGTTGAGGCCCGCGGCCGGATCACGGCGCGGGAAATCGCCGTCATTCAGGCCCAGCACGCAGATCACGCGGAACGGCAGCAGGCGCATCGGCACCATGCGGCCGAAGCTGATGCCACCGGTCAGCAGCGGTGCACGCGTGTCGGCCTCGCCCAGTGCCCCGGCGAAGTGCGCACGCACCACCTCCGGTGGCACGCCTTCGTTGAAGCCGGCCTTGGCAGTGTCCTCGGCAAACTGGTTGAGCAGCTTGCGCAAGCGCTCCAGCGCGCGCTGGCTGTTGGGCGAACTGGGCGCGGTCGGCAGCAGCGCGTCCAGCAGCGACAGCAGGCGCTGCCGCCACTGCGCCGGGGTCAGCAGCTCGCCGAGTCGGCGCTGATAGATCGCCAGTACGCGCAACAGGCGCAGCAACCGGTCCAGCGCTTCCAGCGCGCCGCCTTCCAGCTCGATCCACGGCGCCACACCGGCCAGGTCGGCCTCGCTGCCGGTGGCATGGCCGAGCACCAGGCGGTCCAGTGCGAACTGCCAGGTGTAGGCATCGTCGGCCGGTGCCTGGTGCTGGTTGCGGTGCTTCGCGTCCAGGCCCCAGCGCGCACCCGCCTGCTGCAGCCAGCCATGCAGTCGGTCGAAGTCCACCGCTTCCAGACCGGCCGCTTCGGCCAGCGGTGCGCTGGCCAGCAGGTCCAGCACTTCGTTCAGGCCGAAACGCGAGACCGGCAGGCCCAGCAGGTGAACGAATACATCGGCCAGCGGTTCACCGGCCAGCGGGCTGCTGTCGGCCAGCGCATACGGAATGTGCTCCTCTTCGCCACCACGGCCGCCGAACACGGCTTCCAGGTACGGCACGTAGGGATCGATGTCAGGTGCCAGCACCGCGATCTCGCGTGCCTGCAGCGGCGGGTCGAAGCGCGCGTCCTGCAGCAGGCTGCGCAGCTGGTCGTGCAGCACCTGCAGCTCGCGCAGGCGGGTGTGGCAGGCGTGCACCTGCAGGCTGGGGTCGTCGCTGCGCAGCCCGTCGCGCAGTTCGCCCGAAGGCAGGGCACGACGGTGGAACAGGTCGCGTTGCAGGCGATGCAGCAGGCTGTCGGACAGGCCACCTTCGTCGAGGGTCGGCCGGGTGTCCTCCTCCGGGTCGGAATAGGCGGCGATTTCGCCGGCCGGGTGCACCACCTCGTAGCTGCCCAGCACCGCCATGAAGTCGCGGCCCGCAGCGCCCCACGCTTCCAGCAGGCGGTTCTCGCCGGCCGCTTCCCCGAACGGATCGGGCGCGCCCGTGCGCAGGCGCTCGGCCAGGGTCTGCAGGTCGCCCCAGTACGACTGCACGGGCGTGGGCATGTAGAAGTGCAGCTCGCCCACTCGGGCCTGCGTAGCCATCACCCGCAGCACGTCGGGCGAGATGTTGAGCGTCGCGAACGCAGACATGCGCAGCGGCAATCCCTTCGGCAGCGGCTGGCCCGCCCCTTCGAAGCGGTCCAGGTACTCCTGGATGCGGCGCGCGCGGTAGTCGTGGCCGCGGGTGATGGTGCGCCACAGGATGGCCTGCGGGTCGGCCGGATCGGCACCGGCCGCCCAGCGCAGCAGCCAGTCACGGCGCCAGGCCTGGTACTTCTCGAACACCGAGGCCAGTTCGCCGGCCAGCGCCCACGGCTTCAATGCGTCGCCACCGGCAAGGTAGGACTGCAGCGCGCGCATCGGTGGCTGCGCCAGCAACGCCGGGTCGCGCAGTGCCTGGTACAGGCGCCAGTGCAACCCCGCGGCGTCCAGATCGTCCTGCTCACCGCTGACGTTGGCCTTCAGCGCACGCGCCACGAACTCGCCCGGGGTGAGGAATTCGAGGTTGGCGGCAACGCCGAACTCCGCCGCCAGTGTCGCTTGCAGCCAGCGGCGCATCGCCACCTGCGGGATCAGCACCACTTCCGGTGCCAGCAACGGTTGGCCCGCTACAGGGGCACGCACGTTGCGTGCCAGCAGCGCGGCCAGCACGTCCAGGGAATTGGAATGGTAGAGGCGGAAGTCGCTGCCTGGGTCACTCATCATGCACAGTGTGCAGGAGCGCAGGCAGTATTCAATGGTCGGCCCATCACCGGTACGGATTGTTCCGGCGTCCCGGTCGATTGTCCCGGCCAGGCCAAGGCCTTGCCGTGCAACAATACTGCACCGTCCAGTCTGCTTATGTTCAGCCGGCTGGCCCGATCCTTCGATGTCTAAAAAACGTTAATGGTGCCCATGTCGGCTTCCGCCTCCAGTCTGGTGCAGTTATCCAACGTCCGCATCGACCGGAGCGGGCGCACGATCCTGCGCGATGTGTCGCTGCAGGTGCCCAAGGGCAGCATCACCGCAGTGCTCGGCCCGTCCGGCAGCGGCAAGTCGACCCTGCTGGCCGCGCTTACCGGTGAGCTGCGCCCGGTCGCTGGCGACGTCACCCTGTTCGGCAAGCCGATCCCGCACGACAACAGCGCGCTGCTGGAAATGCGCAAGAGCGTAGGCGTGCTGCTGCAGGGCAATGGCCTGCTGACCGACCTCACCGTGGCCGAGAACGTCGCGCTGCCGCTGCGCACGCATACGCGCTTGCCGAGGGCCGTGCTGCGCCGGCTGGTGGAAATGAAGCTGCATGCGGTGGGCCTGCTGGCCGCCGCCGATGCGTGGCCGCGTGAGCTGTCCGGCGGCATGGCGCGCCGCGTGGCGCTGGCCCGCGCGCTGGCCCTGGACCCGCCGCTGATGATCTACGACGAGCCGCTGACCGGGCTCGACCCGATCGCCTCCGGGGTGATCATGAGCCTGATCCAGCGCCTCAACCACAGCCTGGGCCTGACCAGCATCATCGTCAGCCACCACGTGCACGAGACCCTGCCGATCTGCGACCAGGTGATCGCGATCGCCAATGGCGGCATCGTGTTCCAGGGCACGCCCGAGGCGCTGCAGTCCAGCCAGGACCCGCTGCTGCGGCAGTTCCTGCACGGCCAGCCCGATGGCCCCATCCCGTTCGATGCCGCGCCGCGCGCGAGGGTCGCCTGATGCCGTTCGTGCAAGCCACCCGTTCGCTGGGCCGCGCCGGCCTGTTCTCGCTGACCGTGCTGCGCGGTTCGCTGCCCACGCGTGATTTCCTGGCCGAGCTGACCCGCGAGATCTACAAGATCGGCGCGCGCTCGTTGCCGATCATTGCCGTCGGTGGCGCCTTCGTCGGCCTGGTGCTGACCCTGCAGGGCTACCGCACGCTGACCACCTTCGGTGCGGCCGACGCGCTGTCGACCCTGCTCGGCCTGTCGCTGTACCGCGAGCTGGCGCCGGTGCTGACCGCGCTGCTGTTCATCGGCCGTGCCGGTAGCTCGATTGCCGCCGAACTGGGCCTGATGCGCGCCACCGACCAGATCAAGGCGCTGGAACTGATGGCAATCGACCCGGTGGCCAAGGCCGTGGCGCCGCGCTTCTGGGCCGCCGTGCTGACCGTCCCCCTGCTGACCGGCATCTTCTGTTCGCTGGCCATCAGTGCCAGCTACTTCGAGGCCGTGCACGTGCTGGGCCTGGACAACGGCGTGTTCTGGTCGGCACTGCGCAACAGCGTCGATTTCTGGGATGACTTCGGCGTGGCGATGCTGAAGTCGGCGATCTTCGGCGGCACCGCCGCGCTGGTGGCCGCCTACGTTGGTTTCCACGCCGAGCCGACCATCGAGGGCACCTCGGTGGCGACCACCCGTGCGGTGGTCAACGCCTCGCTGCTGGTGCTGATGTTCAACTTCGTGCTGTCGGCAATGTTGTTCACCTAACCCCTCCACCGGCGGTGCGCAGGCGCGCGCGGCCACCACGACTCGATCAGGTAATCCACATGGCCATCCGCGGTCCCAGACTCGAATTCTCCGTCGGCGCCTTCCTGCTGCTGGCCTTGGCCTCGCTGATGGTGCTGGCCGTGGCCTCGACCAACCAGCGCTGGAGCTGGGGCAGCCAGGGCTACGAGCTGAAAGCACGCTTCTCCCAGGTCGGCCAGCTGCGCAAGCAGGCCCCGGTGAAGATCGGCGGCGTCACCGTCGGCCAGGTCGCCTCGATCGACCTGGACCCGGTGAAGTTCGAATCCATCGTGACCCTGCGCATGGACAGCAAGGTCAAGGACCTGCCGGCGGACACCTCGGCCGGCATCTTCACCAGTGGTTTGCTCGGCGAGAGCTATATCGGTCTGCAGCCGGGCGGTGATCCGGACGTGCTGAAGGCCGGCGACGAGATTGTCTTCACCCAGCCGGCCGTGGACCTGATCCAGCTGGTCGGCAAGTACATGTTCAGTGGCGGCGCCGGTGGCGGCGCTGCTCAGAAGCCCAACGATGGCGCGCAGGCGCCTGCAACGGAACCGCAACCATGAAGATGAAACTGATTCCGGCCCTGCTCGCCTCGGCGCTGCTGGTGGCCACCCCGTTCCTGGCCCAGGCCCAGGCCGCCGCCCCCGCCGCATCTGCGACGCAGGGCCAGGCCGGCAAGGTGGTGATCGATGCCAGCAGCCGCATCCTGGCCACCCTGCAGCAGCGCAAGAGCGAGTTCACCAGCAACCCGGCCAGCCTGCGCAGCTACATCGACAGCGAACTGACCCGCACCTTCGACCGCGACTACGCCGCACGCCTGGTGCTGGGCCCGCATGCCCGTGGTGCCTCCGACGCCGACATCAAGCTGTTCGCCGACGCCATGGCCGACAGCCTGATGCAGCGCTATGGCTCGACCCTGCTCAACATCCAGGGCAAGCCGAGCTTCCGCCTGAAGGGTGAGAGCCCGCTGCCGGGCAACCGCGGCGTGCGCGTGAGCACCGAGCTGGTCCGTGCCGGCAACGAGCCGACCCCGGTCGAGTACTGGATGCGCAACGTGAACGGCCAGTGGAAGATCTTCGACGTCAACATCGAAGGCATCTCCTACGTGCAGACCTTCCGCAACCAGTTCGATACCCCGCTGCGCCAGAAGGGCATCAAGCAGGTGGCCACCGAGCTGCACAGCGGCAGCATGCAGGCCGGGCCCGCGGGCAATGGCAAGTAACGCACTGGCGCTGCTGGAAGGCGACACCCTGCGCCTGCGCGGGGTGCTCGACCGTGCCGCGGTGATCGCGCTGTGGCCGCAGCTGCAGGCCCTGCCGGCGCAGCTGGCACGGTTGGAACTGGGCGAAGTCGAGCGCTTGGACAGCGCCGGCCTGGCCCTGCTGGCCGAACTGGCCGCACGTGCACGCAAGGGCGGCCACCCGCTGGCGATCTCCGGCGCCCCCGCCGGACTCAACGAGCTGAGCGCGGCCTACCGGCTGTCGCCCGACCTGGATTTCAACGCTACTTCTGCTGCGAGCTGACATGAACGTCGTACGCACTCTCCCCCTGATCGTCCTGGCCACCGCGCTGACCGCCTGTGCCGGCAAGCCCGCGCGCAGCGATGCACCGGTTGCCAGCACCGTGGTCCCGGCGACCCCTGCTGCCGAAGCCCCCACTGCAGTTGCCGATGGCGGAACAGTCGACCCTGCCGTGGCCGGTCCGGCGGCGCAGGCGCCGGTTGCCTCGGCCCCATCGCCGGCCACTCCGGCAGCGCCCGTTGATGGCAATGCAGCGAAGACCGCAGCAGCCACCGCACCGGGCGGCGACGATGATTTCGATGCCCTCTATGGCGGCGCCGGCAACACCGGCAGCGCAGCGGCCTACGACCCCTGGGAACCCTTCAACCGCAAGGTGCACACGTTCAACAACGCGGTCGACCGCGGCATCGCGCGCCCGCTGGCCACCGCCTATACCCACGTGGTGCCGCGCTTCGCCCGTACCGGCGTCAGCAACTTCTTCAGCAACCTGCGCGCACCGGTGACCATCACCAACCAGCTGCTGCAGGGCCGGGGTGCCGATGCGTGGGACAGCCTGGGCCGTTTCCTGATGAACAGCACGCTGGGTATCGGTGGCCTGTTCGATCCGGCCAGCAAGGCGATGGTGCCGCGTCGCAATGAAGACTTCGGCCAGACCCTGGGTGTGTGGGGCTGGCGTCGCTCGCGCTACGTGGAACTGCCGTTCTTCGGCCCGCGTACCGTGCGCGATGTGTTCGGCCTGGCCGGTGACATCCCGCTGTCGCCGATCCGCCGCATCGAAGAGGACAAGGTCCGCATCGGCCTGCAGGGCCTGCAGCTGGTCGATACCCGCGCGCAGCTGCTGGCGATCGACGACCTGCGTGACACCGCGGTGGACGAGTACTCGCTGGTGCGCGATGCGTGGATGCAGCGCCGCAACTACCAGATCGAGAATGACCTGCGCAGCAAGCGCGAGCGCGGCCACGACGATGCCAATTCGCCGATCCCGGTCGATGCGATGCCGATGCCGCAGTGGACCCACTGAGGCCGCTCATCGGTGCATGAAAAACCCCGCCTCGGCGGGGTTTTTCTTTTCCGGTAGGTGCCAACCTTGGTTGGCACGCTTTGCTCAGGCCGCCAGCGCGGCCTCGATGGCTTCGCGAAGGCGCGCGTCATCGGCGGCCACGTCCGGGGCGAAGCGGGCGATGACCTTGCCGTCGCGGCCGACCAGGAATTTCTCGAAGTTCCACAGCACTGCAGGCGCGGCGTGGATCGGGATCTCCTTGCTGGCCAGGCGCTCGCGCAACGGGCCTTCACCGATCGACTGCGGCTGGGCGGCGGTCAGCTGCTGGTACAGCGGGTGGGTGTCATCACCGGCCACGCTGATCTTGGAGAACATCGGGAAGCTGACATCGTAGGTGAGCTGGCAGAACTGCTGGATTTCCGCCTCGCTGCCCGGCTCCTGGCCGAGGAAGTTGTTGGCGGGGAAGCCCAGCACTTCCAGGCCCTGCGCGTGCTTTTCCGCATACAGCGCCTGCAGGCCTTCATACTGCGGGGTCAGGCCGCACTTGGAGGCGACGTTGACCAGCAGCAGCACCTTGCCCTGGTAGTCGGCAAGCGAGGACGGCTGGCCGTCGATGGTGGTGAGGGAAATATCCTGGATCGGGGTGCTCACGCGGGGGCTCCGGCTACAGCGGGGAATGGCCCACCAGCATAGCGCCGCGCGATGCCGGTAGTGCCGGCCGCTGGCCGGCAGTTCCGTCAATCCACGCAGATCGTGCCCTGCGCCTTGCCGTCCTCGATGCGCTGGCGGCAACCGAAGTTCTGGCTGGCGTCACGCTGGCAGGTACCGGACGCCACACCACCGGCCCCCACCTCACCCCCGGCCAGGCACTGGCCGGTGCAGTCGCTCTTGCGGCTGCACGCCTTGCCGGCATCGGCATAGGGAATCACGCACTGCTCGCGCTGCAGGCGGCCGAGCCGCTGCAGGGTGCCGCCAGCGGCCTGGCAATCGACGTCGCGTGCTTCGCGATAGGCCTCGGCGGCTTCGGGCGTGGCGGCCGCCCCGGCCTGCATTGCCGGACCCACGGTCGGTGGCGCAATGCTGCAGGCGGCAAGCAGCACGGTCAGGACAAGACTGGTACAGAGGCGCAGGCGCATGGCGATACCTGATCGAAGCGGACAGGCCGCCAGCATACGCACCGACGATGCAGGCGGCGTGTCGGTGCGGCTCAGGCCTCCTCGCCTTCGCCGTCGCCACCCTCGTCCTCGCCTGCGGTTTCAGCGTCGCCCAGATCGCCCAGCAGCGACTGCGCCTGTTCGGCGGCCAGCGATTCCACGCCACGCAGGCGGCGCTCGATGGTGCGCGTCTTGCGGCTGGCCTCGCCGATGCTGCGACCGACCGTGGTGATCTGCTTCTCGGCCTTCTCGAGGATGCCGGCGAACTTGCCGAACTCGCTCTTCACCGCGCCCAGCAGGCTCCACACCTCGCTGGAGCGCTGTTCGATGGCCAGCGTGCGGAAACCCATCTGCAGGCTGTTGAGCAGCGCGGTGACCGTGGTCGGCCCGGCCACCACCACGCGATGCTCGCGCTGCAGCAGGTCGACCAGGCCGGGGCGCCGGATCACTTCGGCATACAGGCCTTCGGTGGGCAGGAACATCACCGCGAAGTCGGTGGTGTGCGGCGGCGCGATGTACTTGTCGCAGATCGACTTGGCCTGCACGCGCACCGCGCGTTCAAGCTGGATGCCCTGCAGGCGCACGCCCTCGGCATCACCCTGCTCCTGCGCGTCCAGCATGCGTTCGTAGTCTTCGCGCGGGAACTTGGAGTCGATCGGCAGCCACACCGGCGTGTCGTCGCTGCTGCGGCCCGGCAGGCGCACCGCGATATCGACCATCTCGCCGCTGTCCGGGCGTACCTTCACCGCGCGCGCGTACTGCTCCTGGGTCAGCGTCTGCTCGAGGATGTTCTCCAACTGCACTTCACCCCAGCTGCCACGGTTCTTGACGTTGGTCAGCACGCGCTTGAGGTCGCCGACGCCGGTGGCCAGCTGCTGCATCTCGCCAAGGCCGCGCTGCACCTGCTCCAGGCGCTCGGAGACCAGCTTGAACGAGTTGCCCAGCCGCGTTTCCAGCGTCGACTGCAGCTTCTCATCGACGGTGTGGCGCATCTGTTCCAGCTTCTGCGCATTGTCGTTCTGCAGCGCGCGCAGCTGCTCCTCCAGCGTGGTGCGCATCTCGGCGATGCGCTGTTCGTTGCGCTGGGTCAGTTCCTGCAGGCGCAGGCCCAGGCTTTCGGTCAGGCGCTGCTGTGACTGCGCGCCTTCCTCGCGCCCCTTGCGCGCATCGTCCACCAAGGTCTGGCGCAGCGCGCCGAGCTGGGTGTCGGTGCGCACGGTCAGTTCCTGCAGCTGCTGGCCGAAGGCATGGATGCGTGCCTCCTGCTGCTGGCCAAAGGTTTCCAGCTGGCCGCGCAGTTCCTGCAGGCGCTGCCCCATCAGTGCCGCGCCACGCTGCTGGCTGTCGGCGGCCTCGGCGCGTGCCTTGCGGGCGTCTTCGCCGAGCGCCTCGCGCAGCAGGTCCAGGCGCTGGTCGGTGCGGGTCGACAGGTCGGTCAGCGCGCGGGCGAAGCCATCGAGCTGCTCGCGCAGTTCGCTGCGCCCGGAGCGGGCCTCCTCGCGTACCGCCTGTTCCAGGCGGTCATGCGGCGGGCGGCGCAGCAGGGCGACCAGCTGCAGGATGAGCACGGCCAATAGAAGGCCGCCGATGAGCAGGAATTCGGTTTGCATGTGGCAAGTGTAGGCTGGCACCGTCTCAAACGCTGCGCCGGGCCATGCTGGAACTGTACGGAAAGCCGACCTCGATCAACGTGCGCAAGGTGCTGTGGCTGTGCGCCGGGCTCGACCTGCCGCTGCACCACGATCCCGCACCGGCGCCGGAGCTGCTGGCCGCGCTCAACCCGAACCGGCAGGTGCCGGTGCTGCGTGACGGCGGTTTCGTACTGTGGGAATCCAACAGCATCTGCCGTTACCTGGCCGCCCGCGCTGGCCGCGACGACCTGCTGCCCGCCGCGGCGCAGCCCCGTGCGCGGGTGGAGCAGTGGATGGATTGGCAGGCCAGCGACCTCAACAGTGCCTGGCGCCATGTGTTCATGGCCCGGGTGCGGCACCACCCGGACTACCCGGACGATGCCCGCGCCGAGGCCAGCCTGGCGCAGTGGAATCGCCTGATGGGCGTGCTCGACGCGCAGTTGGCCGATGGCCGGGCCCATGTCACCGGCAGCGCGTTCACCCTCGCGGACATCGTGCTCGGACTGTCGACCCAGCGCTGGCGCAGCACGCCCGGCAGCACGCCCGGCAGCACGCCCAGGCTGCCGAACGTGGAGGCCTGGTTCGAGCGCCTGCGCCAGCAACCCGGCTTTGCCGAACACGTCGACAACGGCGTGGCCTGAGGAGTGGGTCCCGCCCGTTGTGGGTAGGTGTCGCCCTTGATCGACACGGTAGATCCACGCCATGCGTGGATGAAGCACTGTAGGGCCGAGCCCATGCTCGGCTGAGGCCCATGCGCGAACAGCAGCCGATCGCGGGCTCGGCTCTACAGGAGGCGCTACGTGTTACCAGCCTTCCAGCACGATCTTGCCCTTGGCGCGGTGGCTTTCAAGCAGCGCATGGGCGCGCCGCAGGTTGGCCGCGTCGATGCGGCCGAAGTGCTCGCCCAGCGTGGTCTGCAGTACGCCGGCGTCGATCAGCTCGGCCACCCGGTTCAACAGGTCGTGCTGGCGCTGCATGTCCGCGGTCTTGTACAGCGGCCGGGTGAACATCGACTCCCAGTGCAGGGACAACGCCTTGCGCTTGAGCGCCATCACATCGACCTGGCCGGGATCATCGATCAACCCCAGCTGGCCCTGCGGCGCCAGCAGTTCCACGATCTGCGCGTAGTGCTGGTCGGAGTGGGTCAGGCTGGCCACGTGCTGCACCTCGCTGATGCCCAGCCGCGCCAGGCCCTCGGCCAGCGGCAGGCTGTGGTCGATCACGTGATGCGCGCCCATCGCATAGACCCAGTCCTGCGTATCCGGACGCGAGGCGGTGCCGATCACCGTCAGTTTCGTCAGCTTCCGCGCCAGCTGCACCAGGATCGAACCAACGCCACCGGCAGCACCGATCACCAGCAGGGTCTGGCCCTCGCCACCGCCCTCCGGGATGCGCAGGCGGTCGAACAGCAGCTCCCACGCCGTGATCGCGGTCAGTGGCAGTGCGGCGGCGGCCGCATCATCGAGGCTGGCCGGCTTGCGGCCGACGCTGCGCTCGTCCACCAACTGGTACTCGGCATTGCTGCCCGGGCGATCGATCACGCCGGCGTAGTAGACCGCGTCGCCGGGCTGGAACAGGGTCACCTCGCTGCCCACCGCGTCGACGATGCCGACCGCGTCCCAGCCCAGGACGCGCGGGCCGTCAGTGGCCACGCCGCGGCGCACCTTGGTGTCGACCGGATTGACCGCCACCGCGCGCACCGCCACCCGCAGGTCGCGCGGGCCGGGCTGCGGCAGGTCCAGCTCGATATCGATCAGGGCCTGCGCATCATCGATCGGCAGGCCGGCATGGGTGTAGGCAATGGCGCGCATGGCAGCGGTCCAGTGGGGAGGGAGCGCACAGGTTGCACCGCGCGCGCTGCCGCAGAAAGGCGCAGAATCGGGCAGCACTTTCACTCGGGCAATGAAGATGATCCGCTTCGACGACCTGCAGCTGTTCGTCCGCACCGCCGCGCTGGGCAGCTTCTCCCAAGCGGCCCGAGAGGCCGATCTGCTGCCCGGCCAGGTCGCCGCGGCGGTGGCGCGGCTGGAACGCGAGCTGGACCTGCGCCTGTTCGTGCGCACCACCCGCAGCCTGCGCCTGACCGGCGAGGGCGCGCTGTACCTGCCCTATGCACAAGAGGTACTGGCGACCCTGCGCGAGGGCCAGGCCCGCGTGCAGGGCGAAGACGCCGAACTGCACGGCACCCTGCAGCTGTCGGCGCCCTCGGACTTCGGTCGCAACCTGCTGCTGCCGTGGCTGACCGCGTTCCGCGCCGCGCATCCACGGCTGCGCCTGCACCTGCGCCTGTCCGATGAAGTGGCCGACGTGTTCCGCGACCCGGTGGACGTGGCGATCCGCATCGGCCACTTCGATGACGCCAGCTACGTCGCCCTGCCGCTGCTGGAAGGCAACCGGCGCGTACTGGCGGCCTCGCCCGATTACCTGCAGCGACGCGGCGCGCCCGGCCGCCTGGAGGACCTGCGCGAACACGATTGCCTGGTCTACCAGCTCGGTGGACGCGCCTATGATAGCTGGTCGTTCGAAATCGAGGGGCGCCGCGTGGTGGTGCCGGTGCGTGGCCCGCTGGTCTGCGATGACGCCGATGTGGTGCGGCGCTGGGCCGTGGCCGGCGAAGGCATCACCTACAAGTCCTGGCTGGACCTGCGTGAGGATGTGCAGGCCGGGCGCCTGCAGCTGCTGCTCGACGGCGTTGGCAGCAGTATCCCGCTGCAGCTGGTGTGCCCGCACCGCAAGCAGTTCTCGCCGGCGGTGCGGCAGCTGCACGCGCAGCTGCGCCAGCACCTGCAACCGCTGCTGTCTGGCATGCCCGGTGGCCCCGCCAACCCTCTGTCGCCAATCGCGGCGCTGGCCGACAATGACGGCCCCCCGTAACAAGAGAACGCCGCCATGCCGTGGATGGGCATCCAGGACCTGTGGACGTTTCTGGTCGCCGTGCTGGTGTTCCTCGCCCTGCCCGGTCCCGGCACCTTCACCCTGCTGACCGCCACCGGCCGTGGTGGCGTGCGTGGCGGCTACACCGCATTGGCCGGCCTTCTGGTCGGCGACCAGATCCTGATGTGGCTGGCGCTGGCCGGCGTGGCCGCGCTGCTCAAGGCCAACCCGCTGGTGTTCCACGCCGTGCAGTACCTCGGTGCGGCCTACCTGGTGTGGGTCGGCATCAGCCTGCTGCGCACGCCGAAGCACGAGGGCGGTGACGCCGGCCCGATCCGCATGCAGCCGGGCCGCTACTTCCAGCAGGCGATCCTGGTCAGCCTGCTCAACCCGAAGGCGATCCTGTTCTACATGGCCTTCCTGCCGTTGTTCATCGATCCCAAGGCACACCAGGGCATCGCCACCTTCGCCGCGCTGGCCGGCATCATCCTGGTGGTCAGCATCGCCTACTGCTCGATGCTGATCGGCGTGGGCAACCTGGCCCGCCGCCGATTGATCCAGCACCCGCGGATCAGCGACGCGCTGCGCCGCGTGGCCGGCCTGTTCCTGGTCGGCTTCGGTATCCGCCTGGGGCTGAACGGGTGAAGGCGCCGCGGGCGGTGGTACTCGGCGCGTTGCTGCTGACCGCCGGCACTGCGTCTGCCGGCACCGCGCAGGACCATCGCTGCCTGAGCGGCGGTCGCAACGACAGCATCCATCTGGAATGGCGCTGGCTGGAGGATGGCCAGGCCGACGTGCGTTACGCCGGGCACCACGAACGCTTGCTGCTGCGCCAGGTTTCGATGGAGACCACCGCGCTGGCCGAAGACCGTCCGTACCAGTTCGACAGCGTCTGGGAAGAGCACGTCGATGGCCGCCTCAACGGCCGCTACCGGCTCAGCACGCAGGGCGCGCTGGTGCTGGACCTGCGCTACGAACGTGCCCGCGACGGCCGCACCACCCCCTTCCACGATGACCCCGAGGCCTGGCAGGAAGACGGCTGCCACTGGTCCAGCCCCCGCTGAGGCGGGCGCGGCACTGCGGCCCTCCTTCCCATTGTGCCGATTCCGGCAGCCTGCTCGCGGTCCAGCGCGCCGCCGCCCGGGTATGACCCCCGTCAGTGGCAATGCTGCGCTGCGTTCGGTCACACTCGGGAACTTGTCGTTCTCAGTCACCCCTTCCGAGGCCTGCATGTCCCTGCTCCGGCGCAAGTCCCTTGATTCCGTCACCGTCCATGAAGCCGGCAGGCGTCTGATCCCAACGCTCAGCTGGCCACACCTGATCGCGCTGGGCATCGGCGCCATCGTCGGTACCGGCATCTACACGCTGATCGGCGTCGGCGCCAACCTGGCCGGCCCGGCCGTGCTGATCTCCTTCGCCATCGCCGGCGCGGTCTGCGCCTGCGCGGCGCTGTCCTACGCCGAGCTGTCGACGATGATGCCGGCCGCCGGCAGCGCCTACACCTACAGCTACAGTGCGCTGGGCGAAGTGTTCGCCTGGGTGGTGGGCTGGAGCCTGATCCTGGAGTACTCGCTGGTGGTGAGTACGGTGGCGGTCGGCTGGTCCGGCTACTTCGTCGGTTTCCTCGAATGGGTGCACACCCAGTTCGGCTGGAACGTGCACCTGCCGGCCTGGCTTGCCGCCGGCCCGCACGTGGAAGGCGGCATGATCAACCTGCCGGCGATCATCATCACCTGGCTGGTGGCCGGCATGCTGATGGCCGGCACCAAGGAAAGCGCCACCCTCAACGCCATCCTGGTGGTGTTCAAGCTGATCGCGCTGGCCATCTTCGTCGCCGTGGCCCTGCCGGCCTTCGACAGCGCCAACCTGCAGCCGTTCATGCCCTATGGCTTTGCCAAGTCGATCGGCCCCGATGGCGTCGAGCACGGCGTGATGGCGGCGGCGGCGATCATCTTCTTCGCCTTCTACGGCTTCGATGCGATCTCCACCGCCGCCGAGGAAACCAAGAACCCGGGCCGCGACCTGTCGATCGGCATCATCGGTTCGATGATCGGCTGCACCATCGTCTACGTGCTGGTGGCGCTGGCCGCCGTGGGTGCGATGAGCTACGCGGTGTTCGGCCACAGCGCCGAGCCGCTGGCCCTGATCATGCGCCAGCTGGGCCACCCGACCGCGGCGATGGTGATCGGCGTGATCGCGATCATCGCGCTGCCGACCGTGCTGCTGGCCTTCCTGTATGGCCAGAGCCGCATCTTCTTCGTGATGAGCCGCGATGGCCTGCTGCCGCGTGGCCTGTCCAAGGTCAATGCCCGCACCGGCACGCCGGTGGCAACCACGCTGTTCACTGCGGTGGTGGTCTCGGCGCTGGCCGGTGTGGCGCGCCTGGACGAAATCGCGGCGCTGGCCAACGCCGGCACCCTGGCCGCGTTCACTGCGGTGGGCATCTGCCTGGTGGTGCTGCGCCTGCGCGAGCCGAACCGCGAGCGCACCTTCCGCACCCCGCTGGCCTTCGTGGTTGGCCCGCTGGCCGCGCTGGGCTGCATCTACCTGTTCATCAGCCTGCCGCACCGCACCCAGCTGTACTTCCTGCTGTGGAACGTGGCCGGCCTGGTGCTGTACTTCCTGTACAGCCGCCGGCACTACCGCAGGGGGCTTCACCCGCCCTGTTTTGCTGCGTAATCCTGCGCCTGGCGCATCACCCGCAGCAGGTTGCCGCCCCAGATGCCGGCAATCTGCTGCTCGGTGTAGCCCTTGCGCAGCAGCCACGCAGTGATCTTCGGCAACTGGCTGACATCGGGCAGGTCGCTCAGGCCGCCGCCGCCATCCCAGTCCAGGCCGATGCCCACATGCTCGGGGCCGACCACCTTGAGGATGTGCTCGAAGTGGGCGAAGAAGTCGTCCAGGCTGGCATGGCGCACCGGGTGCTCGTGGTCCAGTGCCTGCTCGGCCTTGAGCAGGGCAACACCCTGCTCGATGCCCATCCCTTCCCAGCCGCCCAGCTGCTTGCTCAGCGCTTCCTCGGCCTGCTTGCGCTCAGGCGTCTTCGCGGTGTCGATCAGGTAGCCGCCGTAGGCATTCACCTGGATCACGCCACCTGCCTTGGCCAGCTTGCGCAGGCGTGCATCGTCCAGATTGCGCGGGTGGTCGTAGACCGCCTTGGCCGAGCTGTGCGAGAGCACGAACGGCACCGGCATCATCGCCAGCAGGTCATCGAACACCGCGTCCGAGGCATGCGACTGGTCGATCACGATGCCCAGCTTCACCGCCTGGCGCACCAGATCCTTGCCGGCCGGGCTCAGGCCTTTCCACTCCGCGCCCTTGGGGTCGGTGGCCGAATCGGCGAACTCGTTGTTGGCGAAGTGCACGGTGCTGAGCAGGCGCAGGCCAGCGCGGTGATAGAACGAAAGCAGGCTGGGATCGGCCACCAGCGGGCTGGCGTTTTCCATGCTGATGTAGACCACGCGCTTGCCGGCGGCCTTGATCCGCGCCGCGTCATCGGCGGTCAGTGCGAGGGCGAAGCGCGCGGGATTGGCGGCCAGCATCTCGCGGATCTGCAGCAGCCGCTGCAGGCCGTGGTCACGCTCGGCCAGGTGTGCGGCGGCGCTGCGGTCACCCTGGTCGGTGTAGATCGCCCAGAAGCCGCCGTCCAGCGCGCCTTCGACCATGCGCGGGTAGTCCACCTGCGAAAGCGCATTGCGGTCGTGGCGCTGTTCGATGTCGAAACCGCTGCGGCCGAAGTTGGCCGGCGTATCCAGATGGCTGTCGAGGGTCACCAGGCGCTGCTGCAGCGTCTTGGCACGCGCCAGTTCCTGCGCGCTGAACTCGATGGCGTGGGCGGACAGTGGCACACACAGCGGCACGGCAAGCACGACGGACAGGTGGCGCAACGAAGGCATGGGCTCTCACCGGCATTGGGAAGAGCCCGACCATAGCGCTGCGGCCCGCCGTTTTGTAGAGCCGAGCGTGGGCTCGGCGCTACAGCGTCACGCGGTCAATCGACCACGCGGCAGAACACGGCCTTCAGGTAGCGCGATTCCTGCACGTGGGCCATGAACGGATGGTCCGGGCCGGCGCCGGCCACCTTCAGGATCTGGATCGTGCGGCCGGAAAAGTAGGCGGCACGGCGCAGCATGTCGAGGAACTGGTCCTCGGCCACCAGGCCGGTGCAGGAGAACGTGGCGAACAGGCCACCGGGCTTCACCACGCCCAGCGCCAGCTTGTTCATGTCCAGGTACTTCTTCAGCGCGGTGATCACCTGGTCGCGGTCACGGGTCATCTTCGCCGGGTCCAGGATCACCACGTCGTACTGCTCGCCGCGGTTGGCAGCATCACGCAGCCACGGGAAGATGTCGGACTGGATGAACTTCGGGCGCACGTTGTTCAGGCGCGAATTGCCCTTGGCGATCTGGATCACGTCTTCATCGATGTCGATGCCGACCACCTCCGAAGCACCGCGCGCAGCCGCGTACACCGCGAAACCGCCGGTGTTGCAGCACAGGTCGAGCACGCTCTTGCCTTCCACCTGCTGGCTCAGCCATTCGCGGTTCTCGCGCTGGTCGGCGAAGAAGCCGGTCTTGTGCGCACCGGCCGGATCGGCGCGGAACTTGATGCCGTACTCGGTGATCACCGACGCCTCGGTGGTGGTGTTGCCGTGGAAGTCGAAGCTTTCCTGCTTCTGCACATGCTCGTCGGCGAAGCTGTGGAAGCGGCAGCCCGGGAACTGCTCGCGCAGGGCCTCGTAGATCCACTCGCGGTGGCGGAACATGCCAGCGGCGAAGAACTCGACCACCACCAGGTCGCCATAGCGGTCAACCACCAGGCCGGACAGGCCGTCGCCTTCGCTGTGCACCACGCGCCAGGCGTCGGACACCGCATCGAGCTTGAGCACCTCACGGCGCAGCGACACCGCCTGGGCGATCTTGCGCGAGAACCAGCCGGCATCGACCGGCACGTTCTGGTCGGTTTCGAGGATGCGCACAGCAATGCGCGAGTGCCCGTTGTAGAACCCGCGGCCGATGAACTCGCCATCAATGCCGACCACGTCGACGATGGAACCGGGCTTGGGCCGGACGGTCGGCTTTTCGACCAGTTTCTGGAAGATCCACGGGTGGCTGGAACGCCACGCGTTCTTGAGGCGGACAATCGGAAGGGGGGTATTCATCCACCTATTGTAAACCGGCCGCCGGGGTCAGATCCCCGCAGGGGCCCTGACCCCTTGGCCGATAGCGGTGTGGGGTCGGAGCCCCGTTGGGGATCCGACCCCGTCCCCTGGACATTTGACGGCGGCCCGGCCAGGCGGCAGAATCGGCGCCAGAAGGGGAGTAGCTCCCAGACGTTGTCGCCGTCAATTCGAGCCCGCAGGCTCCGGTGCAACGGCAGTTCCAGCCCTTGGAACTGCGAGCGAGACCTTCGCCGTACTGGCGAAGCTCTGTCCCTGGATCCCCTCCCGATCCTCCGTTGCAGATCCTCGCCGTCCGGCTTGGCATTCATCTTTCCAACGGACATTCCCAATGCAGACGATCGGTAACGTGTGGTTGTGGGGCGGCTTCGCAGCGGTGGTGGTCATCGCCCTGCTGGTCGACCTCGTGTTGATGCGCCATGGTGGACCGCACAAGGTCACCTTCAAGGAGGCCCTGTGGTGGTCGATCGGCTGGGTCGCGCTGGCCCTGCTGTTCAACGCCGGCCTCTGGTACTACCTGAATGAGACCGCCGGCCAGGTCGTGGCCAACAAGGTCGGCCTCGAATTCCTGACCGGTTACCTGGTCGAGAAGGCGCTGGCGGTCGACAACATCTTCGTCTTCCTGATGATCATGAGCTACTTCGCGGTGCCGGAGGAACAGCGCCAGAAGGTGCTGATCATCGGCATCCTGGGCGCGATCGTGCTGCGTACGATCATGATCTTCGCTGGGAGCGTGCTGATCAGCCAGTTCCATTGGCTGCTCTACGTGTTCGGTGCCTTCCTGCTGTTCACCGGCTGGAAGATGTGGTTCGCCGCCGGCCAGGAACCCGACCTGGAGACCAACCCGGCCCTGCGCTGGATGCGCAAGCACCTGCGCCTGCTGCCGGACTACGCCGGCAACGCGCTGAGCGTGAAGCGCGATGGCGTGCGCTGGTTCACCCCGCTGTTCGCGGTGCTGATCCTGATCGCGGTCACCGACGTGATCTTCGCCGTGGACAGCATCCCGGCGATCTTCGCGATCACCACCGATCCGTTCATCGTGCTCACCTCCAACGTGTTCGCGGTGCTGGGCCTGCGCGCGATGTTCTTCCTGCTGGCCGGCATGGCCGACCGCTTCCACCTGCTGCCGTATGGCCTGGCGCTGGTGCTGGGCTTCATCGGCATCAAGATGATGATCATCGACCTGTTCAAGATCCCGACCCCGGTATCGCTGGGCGTGGTCGCCGTGATCATCGCCGCCACCGTGGTGCTGAGCCTGAAGTACCCGCCGAAGGAAGGCGAAGGCCAGGCCTGAGCCTGACCCGTTGAACCGCCGGCCGGTGGGATTGTCCCGCCGGCCGGCGCCACTCTCCCGCCGCGGCCGCCTTGGTTTCGCGGCAACCACCGCCATTGCTGAGGTATGGACAACAACGCGCCCCTGCCCGCCGGCGACGTGCCGGCCCCCCGCAATGACCGCTCGCGCATCCTGCGGGCGTTCAATGTCAGCCTGGCCGCCGTGCTGGTGCTGGTGGCCGTGTTCGCCCTGCAGGGTACGTTCGACTGGCGGCCATGGGCGGTGGCCCCGCTGGAAGCCAAGGGCCTGCTCGGCCTGGTCGGCGGCCCGCTGCTGCATGCCTCGGTCGAGCACATCGTTGCCAACAGCATCGCGATCCTGATCCTCGGCACGCTGGCCGGCAGCGTCTACCCCAAAGCGACCGTGCGTGCCCTGCCCCTGCTGTGGCTGGGCTCAGGCCTGGGTGCCTGGATGCTCGGCAATCCCGGCAGCGTGCATCTGGGTGCCAGTGGCGTGACCCACGGGCTGATGTTCCTGCTGGCCAGCCTGGGCCTGCTGCGCCGCGACCGCGCAGCGATCGCCACCGGCCTGATCGGCATGCTGTTCTACGGCGGCATGCTGATGACCATCCTGCCGCACGCCGACGGCGTGTCCTGGCAGTCGCACATGGGCGGCGCCTTCGCCGGCATCATCGCCGCGCTGCTGTTCCGCAATGCCGACCCGCTGCCGCCGCGCCAGCGCTACAGCTGGGAAGACGAAGAAGAAGACGCCGAACCGCTGGCCGACGACGAGCTGGAGCCGCCGTCACCGCAGCGCGTGCCGGTGCTTTGGCAGCCGCGCGAGGGCCAGGACTATGTGGTGATCCCGTTCCGGCGGCCGGACGATCCGCGCGGCTGAAGTGCGGTAGCGCCGGCCGCTGGGCGGCAACCTCATGAACCTTCGGTGGGAATCCCTGGGTTGCCGGCCAG
>NZ_JAXAXL020000008.1:90755-138198 GCF_047497515.2 Stenotrophomonas maltophilia | reverse complement strand
CCCAGGGATTCCCACCGAAGGTTCATGAGGTTGCCGCCCAGCGGCCGGCACTACCGGGAGAATCAGTTCCCCGCCGCACCCATGCCATCCACCGCCTGCCGGCCCAGTGCCGGGTCATCGGTGAAGAACGCATCGATGCCGGTGGCCAGGTAGGCGCGCATCTCGGCGATCGACCCTTCGGCGTTGCGCGCGGTGTCGGCGCCCTTGCGCAGGTTGCTGGCCTGGAAGTGGTTCTCCGGGCGGAAGGTGTACGGGATCACCATCAGCCCCACCGCATGCGCATCGCGCACCAGCGAGGTGGGCGTGCCCAGCGCCCCCTTGGCGTCCAGCGGAATGATCGAGCGCAGCTCCGGACCGATGCTGTCGGCGTAGGCCGCGATGTCCTTCAGCCCGGCCGGGGTCATCATCTGCGCGTAGGTCAGCTTCCCACCGGCCTTGGCGATGTCGGCCGGCTGGGTGTCGCCCTTCCACAACAGCTGCAGCAGGCGGATGTTGCTGTCGCGCGGGATCTTGCCGCGCAGGTAGCGCAGATTGGCGGTCTCGAACGACTGGATGGTGACCGGGCCGACGTTGGTATAGGCGTTGCCGCGCAGTGCAGCCAACAGCTTGTCTTCCATCGGCAGGCCGATCGACTGGAAGTAGGTCGGGTGCTTGATCTCCGGCACCAGGCCGATGCCACGGTTGGCACGCCCGGCCTGCTGCACCAGGAAAGCGAGGATCTCGTCGAGGCTGGCGATGCGGAACTGGCCGTCGTAGGCGGTGCTGCGCAGTTCCGGCAGGCGCTCGCGCGCGTACAGCGTCTTCAGCTCGGCCAGGGTGAAGTCTTCGGTGAACCAGCCGTCAACCTTCTGCCCGTCGATGACCTTGCTGGTGCGGCGGCTGGCGAACTCCGGATGCGAGGCCACGTCGGTAGTGCCACCGATCTCGTTCTCGTGGCGGGCCACCATCACCCCGTCCTTGGTCATCACCAGGTCCGGTTCGATGTAGTCGGCGCCATCGGCAATCGCCTGCGCATAGGCGGCCAGGGTGTGCTCGGGCAGCAGCGCGCTTGCACCGCGGTGGCCATAGACCGACACCTTGTGTGCGGCCGGGGTGGAAGATTCGGCACTCATGGCCACCGATGGTGCCACGGCCAGCGACAACAGCAACGCACAACCCCACGACTTCACTGCGACTTCCCCAAGCGGTATGTGATGGGCGTCAGTATGCGGCGGCAATGTGACAGGCGGGGGAAGCACGGGGTCAGATCCCGCAGGCGCTCTGACCCCCACACCCATCAGCCGAGCATGGGCTCGGCTCTACAGTCATTTGCCGATGCAGAAGCTGGAGAAGATCCGTCCCAGCAGATCATCGGCGCTCATCTGCCCGGTGATCTCACCCAGCGCATCGTGCGCCAGCCGCAGTTCCTCGGCCGCCAGTTCCAGGTGTTCGTGGGCCAGCTCCCCATCGGCGCGCTGCGCATGTTCCTGCGCGCGCTCGATCGCATCCACATGGCGGGTGCGCGCGGAGAACTCGCCGTCCACCTGCTCCCCTGCCCCGGCCGACGCAATCGAGCGCAGGCGCGCATGCAGGTCGTCGAGCCCGGCACCGGTCGCGGCCGAAACGAACACGCGATCCGGATCGTCCAGCGTCGGCAGCGCCGTCAGCAGGTCCGATTTGTTGTGGATGTAGACCTTGTGCGGCACCGCGCTCACCGCCTCGCCGAGAGCGGCTTCACCGGCCGCCGGGTCGCGTGCATCCAGCACGATCAGCGCCAGGTCGGTGCGCTCGATTTCCACATGGGCGCGACGCATGCCTTCGCGCTCGATGGCATCGCCGCCGTCGCGCAGGCCGGCGGTGTCGACCAGGGTCAGTTCCAGGCCATCCAGGCGGATGGTCTCGCGCAGCGTGTCGCGGGTGGTGCCGGCGATGTCGGTGACGATCGCACGCTCGCTGCCAGCCAACACATTGAGCAACGAACTCTTGCCGGCATTCGGTGGCCCGATCAGCACCGCGTGCAGGCCATCGCGCAGGCGGCGGCCACGTTCTGCATCGCGGCGCAACAGGGCCAGGTCGGCACGCGCCTGTTCCAGCCCGCGCCGCACCTGCGCGCCACCGAGCGTATCCAGCGGTTCGTCGGCGAAATCGATGGCCGCTTCCACATGGATGCGCAGCAGCACCAGCTGTTCGAGCACCGCCTCGATGCGCCGTGAAAACACGCCATCCAGTGAACGTCGTGCAGCGCGCGCGGCGCGGTTGTCACCGGCGGCGATCAGGTCGGCGATGGCCTCCGCCTGGGCCAGGTCGAGCTTGCCGTTGAGGAACGCCCGTTCGCTGAACTCACCCGGCCGCGCCTGGCGCGCACCCAGTGCGATGCAGCGTGCGACCAGCTGCTGCAGCAGCACCGGGCTGCCGTGTCCCTGCAGTTCCACCACTTCTTCGCCGGTGAAGCTGTTGGGCGCGGGGAACCACAGCACGATGCCATCGTCGATCACCTCATCGTCGGCGTCGCGCAGGCGCGCGTAATGCGCATGCCGCGGGCGCAGTGCAGGCGCACCCAGTGCGTTGGCGATGGCCGCAGCGCGCGGGCCGGACAGGCGCAGCAGGCCGACGCCCCCGGCGCCGGGAGCACTGGCGATGGCCACGATGGTGTCGGTGTGGATCGCGGTGTCCATGGCTCAGAGCTTCTCCAGCTGCGTGCGCGCCTGCGCCGCCCCACTGCCCTGCGGCTGCAACGCCAGGTAGGTGCTGTAGGCCTGCTTGGCTTTTGGCTTGTCGCCTGCGTTGAAGTAGGCATCGCCCAGGTTGAGATAGGCCACGGCGCGCGAGGGATCGATCTTCAGCGTGTTCTCCAGCCAGCGCGCGGCTTCGACGTAACGCTGCTGGCGGTAGTAGACGAAGCCAAGGTTGTTTGCCGCCTGCGCGAAATCGGGGCGCAGCTTCAGCGCCTCGGTGAACTGCGCCACCGCTTCGTCGTACTGCTTTTCGCGGTACAGCAGCAGGCCGCGGTCATTGGCCTGCTGCGCGCGCTGGCGGTCCGAGGCCGGACCGGCAGCGGGCACCACCAGCCTGGCCTTGCCGCCCTGCAGGTCGGGCACGGTCACCGGTGCCTGCGTGCCCTTGGCCTCGCTCGCAGCATCCACCTTGTTGTTCAGCGCGATCGCATCGGCGGTCAGCTGGCGCGTATCGGCGGTGAGGAACTCCTGGCTGTCGGGCACCTGGAACACGAACTCGCCGCCCTGCGAACCGGGCAGGCTGCCGAATGCCGGGGTCTGGTGCGAAACCGCCGACACCGCCGGGGCCACGTAGGCGGCCAGCTCGGTGCCGGTGATCAGGCCATCGCCATTGAGGTCGCCCTTGCCGGCCAGCGCCTGCAGCAACACCCAAGTGAAGACCGAGTGGCCGTTCGGGCCGGCATCGGCCACCTGCTGGTCGGCACCGCCGGCGGTCAGCATCTGCCGCGCGCTGCGGCGCGCGTTCTCGCGCAGGAATGAGGACG
Source organism: Stenotrophomonas maltophilia (assembly GCF_047497515.2). Lineage (GTDB taxonomy): Bacteria > Pseudomonadota > Gammaproteobacteria > Xanthomonadales > Xanthomonadaceae > Stenotrophomonas. Next base: position 134,720 of record NZ_JAXAXL020000008.1, on the reverse strand, counting down.
ACGAGGGTCCGCCCCGGGTCAGGCCGAGGCCGCTGTAGCAGGCATCCATCACGAACATCACGTGCTTGGCCTGCATGCTCTCGGCGATGTTCTGGATGTCGGTCATCGCGATCGCGTCGGTGGCGAACTCCTTCGGGTCCGAGTCCACCGGGATGATGTAGCCGAGGTCACGCCCGGAGGCGAGCTGGCGCGTCGCGCCATGGCCGGCGAAGAACACGAACACGCGATCGTTCTTTCCGGTGCGGTCGTCGGCCAGTCGGTCATGGAAGGCGGCCAGGATGTTGTTGCGGGTCGCCTGCTCGTTCTTCAGCACGATCACCTGCGAGGCCGGGAAGCCGAACTGCCCGGTCAGGGTATCGGCCACCGCCTGCGCATCGTGGCTGGCGTACTCCAGCTTCGGCCACTTGGCGTAGGTGTCGATGCCGACCACGATCGCCCACGACTTCTCGTAGCCGGTGGTGACCATGGCATCGCTGGCCGCACCCTTGCGGGCGCGGCTGACGCTGAAGTCGCGGCCGTTCCACCCGGCGAACTGGTAGCCATCGGCAATCAGGCGGTCGAGGATCTGCGGCAGTGCCTTCACTGCGCGGTCGTGGATGTCATGGAACAGGATGATGCCGCGCTGTTCCTTGTTCACCTGGTCCAGCACGCGTTGCACGATCGATTCCGGCACCGGATCGGCCCAGTCCATCGAATCGATGTTCCACATGATCGACTTCAGGCCCGCCTCGTTGAGCAGCTGCAGGCCTTCGGCGTTGCGCGCGCCATAGGGGAAGCGGAACAACGGTGCACGCTTGCTGTCGACGTCCTTCAGCAGTGTGTCGGTGTCCAGCACCTGCTGGCGCAGCGCATCGCCGGTGGTGCGCGACAGCTGGGCGTGGGTCAGGCTGTGGTTGCCCACCGCATAGCCCTCTTCCATCAGGCTGCGGCTGATCTTGGCCATCGGCCCGAGGCTGACCTTGCCGTCGCTCTCGACCTTGCCCAGGTTGCGGCCCACCTCGAAGAACACGCCCGGCACGTCATAGCGCTTGAGGATGGCCACCACTTCATCAGTGTAGGCCTTGTGCGGGCCGTCGTCGAAGGTGAGCACCACGGTCTTGGCTGGCAGATCGCGGCCGAAGATCTCGCGGTCGCTATCCTTCATCGACATCGGGTACGGCTCGACCACGCCGTAGTCGCGCAGGATCGCTTCGCGGCTGTAGTCCTTGCGCAGGTGGGCGATGTAGTCCTCCCACTTTTCACGCTTCAGGTCGATGGCGCGGGTGCGCTCGAAGCGGCTGAAGATGCGGGTCAGTTCCTGGTTGTAGTTGCGCTCGATTTCATCGAGTGCTTCCAGGTCTTCGCCGATGCGCTGGTGCAGTTTCACCGCCGGCAGCGACGAATCGGTACCGACCCGTTCGTGCAGATCGCGCAGCACTTCGCGGAAGGCCAGGCGATCGGCGTCGAACAGTTCCGGTGCCGACTCGATGTAGTCCAGTACGGTGCCGAGGGTGGCGAAGCGCTGCGGGCTGCTCCCGCGCAGCAGGGTGTCGAACTGCGCGGCAATCGCCGTGCGCTGTTCGAGGCCGTCGTGGAACAACTGCTGGCCAACACGCGTGGAAGTACCACGGTCCGCGGCACTCTGCTGGTCTTCGTCGGCCAGCAGCACGATGATCCGGCGGTAGCCGTCCAGCTGCTTCTGCAGCGCGCCCAGCAGCGGTGCGGCGGCCGGGTCGGCCGCGGCGGCGGCCTGTGTGCTCGGCTGGGTCACCGCATTCGCTGGCGCCTTCGCGTCCTTGTCGCCACAGCCGGCAACGACCAGGGTCAGCAACAGCGAAGGAAGGAACAGGCGGAACGACGACGCACGCGGCATGGCGGACTCGGAGGTGGCAGGAGCGGTGTGCGGGGAATTCTAACGCCGCATGCGAAAAGCCCGCCTTGCGGCGGGCTTCTGCTGAGGTCAGCCGGCCAGCGGCCGGCTCTACCGATTACTTCTTCTTGACCGGAGCCGGGGCGGTGGTGGCCGGGACAGGATCGCCGCCATGGCGCTTGGTCATCCACCACTGCTGCAGCAGGCCCAGGCCACCGTTGACCACCCAGTACAGGACCAGGCCGGACGGCATGAAGGCCATCATGACGCCGAACACCAGCGGCATGAACTGCATCATCTTCTGCTGCATCGGGTCCATGCCCGGTGCCGGCGTCAGCTTCTGGGTGAACCACATCACTGCCACGTTGATGACCGGCAGGATGAAATACGGGTCGCGTGCGGTCAGGTCCTGGATCCAGCCCAGCCACGGCGCCTGGCGCAGCTCGACCGACTCCACCAGCACCCAGTACAGGGCGAAGAAGATCGGCATCTGGATGAGGATCGGCAGGCAGCCGCCCATCGGATTGATCTTTTCCTTCTTGTACAGCTCCATCATCGCGGTCTGGAACTTCTGGCGGTCATCGCCATAGCGCTCCTTCAGCTGCGCGATGCGCGGCTGGAAGCGACGCATCTTGGCGCCGCTCTTGTACTGCACTGCCGACAGCGGGTACAGCACCAGCTTCAGCAGCACCACCAGGCCGACGATCGCCCAGCCCCAGTTGCCGACCAGCTTGTGCACCTGGTTCAGCACCCAGAACAGGCCCTGGCCGATCACCGCCATCATCGAGAAGCGGCTGTAGTCGACCACGCGGTCCAGGCCCGGCACGTCTTCCTTGGCGATCAGGTTGACCAGCTTCGGGCCCACCCACAGGCGGGCCTCGGTGCTGGTGGACTGGCCCGGGGCCACGGTGAAGGCCGGGCCGCGCGCTTCGATCAGGTCACGACCGGCCACCTGCGACAGCACGTAGTGCGCGGTCTGGTCCTTCTGCGGGATCCAGGCGGTGAAGAAATGGTGCTGCAGCATCGCCAGCCAACCGCCGGTGATGTTCTGGTTCAGCGTGCCGTCTTCCAGGTAATCCTTGAACGCACGACGCTGGTACTTCTTGTCGTTGTCGTACCAGGTGGCGCCGTTGAAGCTGAAGGAGTCCGGGTTGGTCATGCTCCGCGACAGGATGGTCGGGGTGCGGTCCAGGGTGCGGTAGACGTAGCCGTTCCACGGCGCGGTGCCGGTGTTGCTGACTTCGTCCTTGAAGCGCACCGCGTACTCGTTGCGCGAGACGGTCAGGGTGCGCTTGATGGTCACGCCGTTGTCGGCGGTCCACACGAACGGGATCTGCAGCTCGTTCTGGCCCTTGGCCAGCACGAAGTCGTTGGTGTCACCGACCAGCTTGAAGCCGTCAGCGCCCGGGACCGGAGTGTTCTTGTCTTCGCTGGCCCAGCCGCTGATCGCGCTGTACGGATGCGCGGGGTCTTCGGTCAGCAGGCGCACCGGCGGGCTGCCTTCGTCCTTGGTCTGCGGGAACTGCAGCAGCTCGGCGTCGAGCACGCGGCCGCCATCGAGCACCAGGCGCAGCACGTCGGTGGTGACGGTCACGCGCTGGCTGGCCGGGGCGGCGCTGGCCTGGGCCTGCACGGCAGCCTGGCCGGGGGCGCCCGGAACCTGGGCACTTGGGATGGCGCCCGGGCTCGAACCCGGAACGCTCTGTGCGGCGGCCGGGGCCGACGTGGTCGTCGGTGCCGGGGTCGGAGCAGCCTTTTCACGGCTCCACTCCATCCACAGCAGCACGGCCACCATCAGCCAGGCAAAAATGAGGAATACGCGGGTCTGGTTCATCAGCGGACAGGCTCGGCGGGGCCGGGACGCGATGCCGGCTCGGTCAAAGAAGGAGTTGCGATGCCATCAGGCGGCGGCATTGTGCCGTCCACGCCCGGCGTGGGCAATGCACGCAGGCGACGCAGCAGGCGCAGGAAGGCCTGGCGGATCTCGTCGTTGCTGGCAGAACGCGCAGCACTACGAGCCACGACGACGAAGTCGCCTGGCTGGATTTCGGTACGTGTCTGACGCAGGATGTCGCGCAGGACGCGCTTGATCCGGTTACGCCCGACGGCGTTCGGATCAACCTTGCGGGAAACCGCCAGACCCAGCCTGGCCGGCCGGTCAGCCGGCAGCCAGTGCAGGGTCATCAGCGGATCGGACACACGGCGGGCGCCGTTGAAGACCGTTGAGTATTCGGCACGCGTGCGAACCCGCGCAGAGCGAGGGAATCGCTTGCGCGGGTCTGCAGTATTCACTGTCGAAGGGATTGCGTCTGCCGCGAGGTGCGGCATGGCAATCAGGCGCTCAGGACTTTGCGGCCCTTGGCGCGGCGACGCGACAGGATCTTGCGGCCGTCAGCGGTCTTCATACGGGCACGGAAGCCGTGGTCGCGCTTACGCTTGAGGTTGCTGGGCTGGTAGGTGCGCTTCGTGGCCATTGGGGGCCTCTCGTATGAATGGGACGGAAAGAACCGGAAATTCTAGAGAGGTACCCCGCCCCGAGTCAAGCCCTTGGAGCTACGCCAATTCACTGGCCTGTGCAATAGCTGTGGATGTTTTTGTGAATAAGTAGGGGACAAGCATTCCGAAGGCGGGCGCTCGGTGGTAGTCTGAGCCATCCATTTCCCCCCTTTCCGGCCTGTGTTTGGGCGCCTTGTCGCGTCCATGCCCCGGCCACCGGACGATTATTGCTGATGGATGCTTGGTCCCGTAGTCTCGAGCGCCTCGAAGCGGAGTTCCCGCCGGAAGACGTTCACACCTGGTTGAAGCCGCTGCAGGCCGATCTGCGCGTGGACAGCCTGGTGCTTTATGCACCGAATGCCTTCATCGTCGACCAGGTCCGCGAGCTGTACCTGGCCCGGATCCGCGAACTGCTGACCCATTTCGCCGGTTTCAGCGACGTTTTTCTTGAAATCGGCTCGCGCCCACGGCCCGCGGAGGCGCAGAACGCGCCGATTTCCACGCCGTCGGCGCAGGTGTCCAGCGAACCGCAGGTGCCGTTCGCCGGCAACCTGGACAATCACTACACGTTCGCCAACTTCGTTGAAGGCCGCAGCAACCAGCTGGGCCTGGCCGCGGCCTTCCAGGCGGCGCAGAAGCCGGGCGACCGAGCGCACAACCCGTTGCTGCTGTACGGCGGCACCGGCCTGGGCAAGACCCACCTGATGTTCGCTGCCGGCAATGCCATGCGCCAGGCCAATCCGGGCGCGAAGGTGCTGTACCTGCGCTCGGAACAGTTCTTCAGCGCGATGATCCGGGCCCTGCAGGAAAAGACCATGGATCAGTTCAAGCGCCAGTTCCAGCAGGTGGACGCGCTGCTGATCGATGACATCCAGTTCTTCGCCGGCAAGGACCGCACCCAGGAAGAGTTCTTCCACACCTTCAACGCGTTGTTCGATGGCAAGCAGCAGATCATCCTGACCTGCGACCGCTATCCGCGCGAGGTCGAGGGCCTGGAAGCGCGCCTGAAGTCGCGGCTTGCCTGGGGCCTCTCCGTCGCGATCGAACCGCCGGACTTCGAGACGCGCGCGGCGATCGTGCTGGCCAAGGCGCGCGAACGCGGTGCCGAGATTCCCGATGATGTTGCGTTCCTGATTGCCAAGAAGATGCGCTCCAACGTGCGCGACCTCGAAGGTGCGCTCAATACCCTGACCGCCCGCGCCAATTTCACCGGCCGTGCGATCACCACCGAGTTCGCCCAGGAAACCCTGCGCGATCTGCTGCGTGCCCAGCAGCAGGCCATCAGCATTCCCAACATCCAGAAAACCGTGGCCGACTACTACGGGCTGCAGATCAAGGATCTGCTGTCCAAGCGCCGGACCCGTTCGCTGGCCCGACCGCGCCAGGTCGCCATGGCGTTGACCAAGGAATTGACCGAGCACAGCCTGCCCGAGATCGGCGATGCCTTTGCCGGTCGCGATCACACCACGGTGCTGCATGCCTGCCGCCAGATCCGCACCCTGATGGAAACCGACGGCAAGCTCCGCGAGGACTGGGACAAGCTGATCCGGAAGCTGAGCGAATGATGCACGGATGCCGATGAGGCGTCATCGCACAAAACGGTGCAGAATCCGGTAGCAAGCGCGGGACACGTTGTGGATAAAAATGGCGTTTGAAATCGCGCCGAAATTATCCACAGCTTTCCCCACCCCCTGGGGGTCGGTAATACAGAGGGTTTCGAGGTCTAAAACCCTTTTATTTACAAAGACTTAGCGTTGTTTTCCAGCGATTCTGTCTCTACCAGCACCACCAAGCTTTTGATTTATTCCACATTTTTTAAAGCATAGGGGCACGGAACCACATGCGTTTCACACTGCAGCGCGAAGCCTTTCTCAAGCCGTTGGCACAGGTCGTCAACGTGGTCGAACGCCGCCAGACCCTTCCGGTTCTGGCCAATTTCCTGGTCCAGGTGCAGAACGGCCAGCTGTCGCTGACCGGTACCGACCTGGAAGTGGAGATGGTGTCGCGGATCGCGGTTGAAGACGCCCAGGACGGCGAAACCACCATTCCCGCCCGCAAGCTGTTCGAGATCATCCGCGCCCTGCCCGACGGCAGCCGGATCACCGTCTCGCAGACCGGTGACAAGATCACCGTGCAGGCCGGTCGCAGCCGCTTCACCCTGGCCACCCTGCCCTCCAACGACTTCCCGTCGGTGGACGAAGTGGAAGCCACCGAGCGCGTGGCCATCGGCGAAGCCGTTCTGAAGGAACTGATCGAACGCACCGCGTTCGCAATGGCCCAGCAGGACGTGCGCTACTACCTCAACGGCCTGCTGTTCGACCTGCGCGGCGATGCGCTGCGTACCGTTGCCACCGACGGCCATCGACTGGCGCTGTGCGAAACCGATCTGGCCAAGCCCAGCGGTTCCAAGCGCCAGATCATCGTGCCGCGCAAGGGCGTGACCGAACTGCAGCGCCTGCTGGAAAGCGGTGATCGCGAGATCGAGCTGGAAGTCGGCCGTAGCCACGTCCGCGTCAAGCGCGACGATGTCACCTTCACCTCGAAGCTGATCGACGGCCGCTTCCCGGATTACGAGGCCGTCATTCCGATCGGTGCCGATCGCGAAGTGAAGGTGGATCGCGAAGCGCTGCGTGCCTCGCTGCAGCGCGCTGCGATCCTGTCGAACGAGAAGTACCGCGGTATCCGCGTGGAAGTCTCGCCGGGCAACCTGAAGATCAGCGCGCACAACCCGGAGCAGGAAGAAGCCCAGGAAGAGATCGAGGCCGACACCACGGTCAGCGACCTGGCCATCGGCTTCAACGTGAACTACCTGCTCGATGCGCTGTCCGCTCTGCGCGATGAGGAAGTGATCATCCAGCTGCGCGACTCCAACTCCTCGGCGCTGGTGCGTGAATCCAGCAGCGAGAAGTCCCGTCATGTGGTGATGCCGCTGCGTCTCTGACCCACAGCGCTGTTCCACGTGGAACCGAACGACGCCCGGGATTTTCCCGGGCGTTTTTTTTGTTCCACGTGGAGCATTGGTATTCGCGCTGGCGCACGCGTTGATCCAACGCAGTTGGAACGGAGCCTGTCCTGCAGTTCCCCTCCACCGTTTGACGGTGCGAGCGCGCCTTCGCGATCGGAGGTAGCAAGGATTGCTGTTGCTGTATCGCACTGCCTGATCGGAGTGCCATCCGCGAGCAGATGAGTCGCGCTCCTGGTGTTCTTCGAACACGTGGCTGCAGGCCCTGGAAACGCCACTGTCCACAGGCCGCATTTGTGCGGGATTGGGTCTAGCCTAGCTTCTAAATCTGGGTATAAATCTAAAGCATGGTGGTGATAGTAGGGCCAGATCTCGTGGAAAAATGCACTATCTATATGTTTTAAAAGGGATTTATACAGCTGAAACCCCCTGTATAGAGCGCCTCGAGGCTGGGGGGGAACCTGTGGATAGTTTCGACGACGCAGTAAAAGGGCTTTTTTATCCACAGATTGCCCATACCTTGTGTATAAGTCATACAGACCGGCTGTGGACAGCGTGGAACGACAGGTCGGAATTCTTTGAAATCTGTGGAACCCTGCAGGGCCTCGCGTCGCAGATCTGAAGGAATCCATGGCGGCGTCGGTTGGGATCGACGTTGAAGCCGTCCGTAACGCGCCCCGGATGCCGTGGAATCGCTGAAATCTGCGGGCCCACACCGTGGAACCCGGCGCAGATTTGAAGGAATTTCGGGCGCATCCAGATCGCGGGGGCGCCGGAGGTGAGCGGTTCACCACGTGGAACGCGTGGATGCTGATCGACGGGTGGCGTGTCCTGCCCTGCGTGCCGTTGCCACCGCGTCTGGCTTGACCGATGCAGTAAGCTGATGGATTACCCACCCTTCTACCGCCATGTGCGGATGGTCCTTCGCGCCCCATGCAGATCCGCCGCCTCGCCCTGCACCAACTGCGTCGCTTCAGTGCGGTGGATCTGTCGCCCCAGCCGGGGTTGAACCTGCTGACCGGCGACAACGGTGCCGGCAAGACCAGCGTGCTCGAAGCCCTGCATCTGATGGCTTACGGTCGCAGCTTCCGTGGCCGGGTTCGCGATGGCCTGGTCCGTCAGGGCCAGGAGGCGCTGGAAATCTTCGTGGAATGGGACGAGCAACGCGCCAACCACCCGCCGCACCGCCGAAAGGCCGGCCTGCGCCACAGCGGTCAGGACTGGAAAGGGCGATTGGACGGCGAAGACGTCGCGCAGCTCGGCAATCTCTGTGCTGCGCTGGCCGTGGTGACCTTCGAGCCAGGCAGCCATGCCCTGGTGAGCGGCGGTGGAGAACCCCGTCGCCGTTTCCTCGATTGGGGCCTGTTCCACGTGGAACCTGATTTCCTGTCCCTGTGGCGACGCTACTCGCGGGCACTGAAGCAGCGCAATGCGCTGCTCAAGCAGGGTGGGCCGTCGCGGATGCTCGATACCTGGGATCACGAGTTGGCCGAGGCTGGAGAACCGCTGACCAGTCGCCGCCAGCACTATCTGGAGCGACTGCAGCAGCGCACGGTGTCGTTGGCAGCCACCCTGGCCCCGCAACTGGGGATCCAGGGGCTGGAATTGAGCCCGGGCTGGCGTCGCCACGAGCTTCCGCTGGCCGATGCCCTGCTTCTGGCCCGGGAACGGGATCGACAGGCCGGCTACACCTCGGTGGGTCCGCACCGCGCGGACTGGAGCGTGGATTTCCACAGCATTCCCGGTCGCGACGCCCTGTCACGAGGGCAGGCCAAGCTGACGGCACTGGCCTGCCTGCTGGCGCAGGCCGAGGACTATGCGGAACAACGCGGCGAGTGGCCCGTGATTGCACTCGATGATCTGGCCTCGGAGTTGGATCGCACCCACCAGGCACGGGTTCTGCAGCGTCTGCTTGATGGCCCGGCGCAGATCTTCATTACCGCTACCGAGACCCCGTCGGCGCTGCAGGATCTGGCCGATATCACCCGGTTCCACGTGGAACATGCACAGATCGTGGCTGTGCCATAGTGGTGACCCCAGGGCCGCTCGACCCCGGCTGGTATAATTCGGGTTGGAATCCTTTCATTCTCGGCACATCGCCTCGCGCGGTGGCCGACCTGCGGAGCCTACGGCAAGCGCAATGAGCGACGAACAGAACACCCCGGCAAACAACGGCAATTACGACGCCAACAGCATTACCGCCCTGGAAGGCCTGGAGGCTGTCCGCAAGCGTCCCGGCATGTACATCGGTGACGTGCATGACGGCACCGGTCTGCACCACATGGTGTTCGAGGTCGTCGACAACTCGATCGACGAAGCGCTGGCCGGCCATGCCGACCACGTCGCGGTGACGATCCACACCGATGGCTCGGTCTCGGTGTCCGACAACGGCCGTGGTATCCCGACCGGCAAGCACGAGCAGATGAGCGCCAAGCTCGGTCGCGAAGTCTCCGCTGCCGAAGTGGTCATGACCGTGCTGCATGCGGGCGGCAAGTTCGACGACAACAGCTACAAGGTGTCCGGCGGCCTGCACGGCGTGGGCGTCAGCGTGGTCAACGCGCTGTCGCAGAAGCTGCTGGTGGATGTGTTCCAGAATGGCTTCCATTACCAGCAGGAATTCAGCAACGGTGCGGCCGTGACCCCGCTGGCCAAGCTGGAGGCCACCACCAAGCGCGGTACCACTGTCCGCTTCTGGCCGTCGACGGTTGCCTTCCACGACAACGTGGAATTCCACTACGACATCCTGGCCCGCCGCCTGCGCGAACTGTCGTTCCTCAATTCCGGCGTCAAGATCGTCCTCGCGGATGAGCGCGGCGACGGCCGTCGCGACGACTTCCACTACGAAGGCGGCATCCGCAGCTTCGTGGAGCACCTGGCGCAGCTGAAGACCCCGCTGCACCCGAACGTCATCTCGGTCACCGGCGAGCACAACAACATCGTCGTGGACGTGGCGCTGCAGTGGACCGACTCCTACCAGGAGACGATGTACTGCTTCACCAACAACATTCCGCAGAAGGACGGCGGTACCCACCTTGCCGGTTTCCGCGGCGCGCTGACCCGTGTGCTCAACAACTACATCGAGCAGAACGGCATCGCCAAGCAGGCCAAGATCAACCTCACCGGCGACGACATGCGCGAAGGCATGATCGCGGTGTTGTCGGTGAAGGTGCCGGACCCGAGCTTCTCCAGCCAGACCAAGGAAAAGCTGGTCAGTTCCGACGTACGCCCGGCGGTGGAAAACGCCTTTGGTGCGCGCCTGGAAGAGTTCCTGCAGGAGAACCCGAACGAAGCCAAGGCCATCGCCGGCAAGATCGTCGACGCCGCACGTGCACGTGAAGCCGCGCGCAAGGCACGCGACCTGACCCGCCGCAAGGGTGCGCTGGATATCGCCGGCCTGCCGGGCAAGCTGGCCGACTGCCAGGAAAAGGATCCGGCGCTGTCCGAACTGTTCATCGTCGAGGGTGACTCGGCAGGTGGCTCGGCCAAGCAGGGTCGCAACCGCAAGAACCAGGCGGTGCTGCCGCTGCGCGGCAAGATCCTCAACGTGGAACGTGCGCGCTTCGACCGCATGCTGGCCTCGGACCAGGTCGGTACGCTGATCACCGCGCTGGGCACCGGCATCGGTCGCGACGAGTACAACCCGGACAAGCTGCGCTACCACAAGATCATCATCATGACCGACGCCGACGTCGACGGCGCCCACATCCGCACCCTGCTGCTGACGTTCTTCTACCGTCAGATGCCGGAGCTGATCGAGCGCGGTTACGTCTACATCGGCCTGCCGCCGCTGTACAAGATCAAGCAGGGCAAGCAGGAGCTGTACCTGAAGGATGACCCGGCGCTGGACAGCTACCTGGCCAGCAACGCCGTGGAAAATGCCGTGCTGGTGCCGGCTGCCGGTGAGCCCGGCATCGAAGGCGCTGCGCTGGAGAAGCTGCTGCTGACCTTCGCCGGCGCGCGTGACGCGATCGAACGCAACGCCCATCGCTATGACCGCAATTTGCTCGAAGCGCTGGTCGACTTCGTGCCGATGGACCTGGTCAGCCTGCGCAACGCGGGCGAAGGCCAGGGCCTGGACGCGCTGGCAAAGCGCCTGAACCAGGGCAACCTGGGCAGTGCACGTTTCAGCCTGGAACTGCAGGAACCGAACGACGAACGCCCGGCCGCCGTGCTGGTGACCCGCCGCCACATGGGCGAGGAGCACATCCAGGTGCTGCCGCTGGCGTCCTTCGAAGGTGGCGAACTGCGTGCCATCTACCAGGCCGCCACCCTGCTGCACGGCCTGGTGCGCGAAGGTGCCACCATCGGTCGCGGTGCCAAGTCGGTCGAAGTGGACACCTTCGCCAAGGCGCAGGCCTGGCTGCTGGATGAGGCCAAGCGCGGCCGCCAGATCCAGCGATTCAAGGGCCTGGGTGAAATGAATCCGGAACAGCTGTGGGACACCACCGTGAATCCGGAAACCCGCCGACTGCTGCAGGTGCGCATCGAAGACGCGGTCGCCGCCGATCAGATCTTCAGCACCCTGATGGGCGATGTCGTCGAACCGCGTCGCGATTTCATCGAAGACAACGCGCTGAAGGTCGCCAACCTGGATATCTGACACAATCAGTGACGGCCGGTGCGCGGGGAGGTGCACCGGCCTTCGATCCTTGAACGCAGGTACCTGATGTCCGCATCCGCCCCGGTTTCCGCCCCGCCCCCGATTCCACCTGCCTCGGCCGTGCCGCGTGCGGGCTCCGCGTTGGCGGGTTTCTTCATCGACCTGGGCATTGCCGCTGTCACCCTGTTCGGCCTGAGCCTGGTCACCGGGCTGTTCTGGGGCTTCTACCGCGCGATCATGGTGAGCCGTGCCAACGCCGATGCCCACGGTGGCGCGCTGTCGCCCGATGCGGTCGGTGCAGCCGTTGGCCAGCCGGGGGCACTGGCACAGATCCTGATGGCGTTGATCGCCACCGGTGGCGCCGCACTCGTGGTGTATTTCTGGCGCCGCCCGGCCAATGCCGATGAGCGTTTCGCCTCGCGGCAGGCACTGCGTCGCCCTTCAACCTGGGGTTGGACCGTGCTGGTGGCCACGCTGATCGTGATCGGCAGCAACGGCATTGCTTTCCTGGCCAAGCAGTTCGGCATCGAACCGGTGCCGACCAACGTGGAACTGATGCAGAACGCGATCGCGCGTTTCCCGCTGTTCCTCGTGCTGTTCGCCGTGGTGCTGGCACCGGCCTACGAAGAACTGCTGTTCCGCCGCGTGCTGTTCGGGCGCCTGTGGAAGGCCGGTCGTCCCTGGCTCGGGGTCATCCTCAGCAGCCTGGCGTTCGCCCTGGTCCACGAAGTGCCGGGCATGAGCAAGAATTCCTTGCTGGGCATGGCCCAGCTGTGGCTGGTGTATGGCGGCATGGGTGCCGCGTTCTGCTGGCTCTACCAGCGCACCGGCACGTTGTGGGCGGCGATCACCGCGCATGCGCTGAACAATGCGGTTGCACTTGCCGCGATGGTGTTCCTGGGGTCAACGTAACGCCGTGTCCGCTTGACGAAAGATTAAGCCGTTACATTGGACACTGCGGATATGAACACGGGGGAAGTTTCCATGAAACAACTGCTGCTGGCCCTTGTCATCACCACCCTGGTCAGCGCCTGCGCGACCACCACCTCCCCGACCGGCCGCCGGCAGATGGTCGGCGGCGTGTCGCAGGCGCAGCTGGACCAGCTCGGCGCGCAGGCGTTCGCGGAAACCAAGCAGAAGGAAAAGATCAGTACCGACGGCCGCCAGAACGGCTACGTGCAGTGCGTGGTCAATGCCCTGGTCGCGCAGCTGCCGCCTCAGTACCGTGGCGTACGGTGGGAGACGGCGGTGTTCGTCGACAAGGAGCCCAACGCGTTCGCCCTGCCCGGCGGCAAGGTCGGCGTGAACACCGGCATCTTCACCGTGGCAAAGAACCAGGACCAGTTGGCAGCCGTGATCGGCCATGAGATCGGCCACGTCATTGCCCGTCACCACGAAGAACGCATCACCCGCCAGATGGGCGCACAGACCGGGCTGGCCGTGCTCGGCGCGCTGGCCGGTGCCGCCTATGGCGAAGGCGCCGCCAGCACGGTGAACCAGCTTGGCGGGATGGGCGCGCAGACCGCTTTCCTGCTGCCGGGCTCGCGCACCCAGGAGAGCGAGGCCGACGTGATCGGCCAGCGGCTGATGGCGCAGGCCGGTTTCAACCCGGCGCAGGCGGTCGATCTGTGGCAGAACATGATGGCCGCCAGTGGCGGACGCAGCCCGCAATGGCTGTCCACCCACCCTGACCCGGCCAACCGGATTCAGGAGCTGCGACGCGATGCACCGTCCCTGACCCCGGTCTACCAGCAGGCGCAGGCCGCCGGACTGCGGCCAAAGTGCGGATGAGTGCGCAGTTCTATGCTGTATTGCAGCACATAAAACGATTTCTCACGCCATCTGTTTCTGATACGTTTGGCGGCTCAGATTTTTCTGACAGTCCGACTTTGCCGCTAACGGCGGTTCGATCGAGGTGAACGATGATTTTCCGTAACCACAAAGCAGTGCTTTCCGTCCTCGTCGCGACCGCCCTGACCGGCGCCGTGGTCACCGATGCCTTCGCGCAGTCCTCGCGTTCCTCCGAGCGCGGCAACCGCGGCGGCAAGCAGGCCAAGGCCGAGGCGCTGTACCCGAACGCGACCCGCCAGGAGCCGACGGTCAAGGCCTCTGCCAAGATGGGCAGCAAGCTGCAGAAAATGATCGACAGCTACAACAAGGAAAAGTTCCCGGAGACCCGCGAACAGGCCGACGCGATCCTGGCCGACAGCGCCGCGAACGAGTACGACAAGTCGCTGGCCGCGCAGCTGGCCTCGCAGGCCGCCTACCAGACCGACGACGCCAAGGCGGCCATTGGCTACCTGAAGCAGGTCCTGCAGTTCAACGGCCTGGACAACAACGGCCACTTCCAGTCGATGCTGATGCTGGGCCAGCTGCAGCTGCAGGAAGACCAGACCGCTGAAGGCCTGGCGACGCTGGACAAGTATTTCGCCGAGAGCAAGTCGACCAAGCCGGAAGAACTGATCGCCAAGGGCCAGGCGCTGTACCAGCTTGAGCGCTACCAGGAAGCGATCCCGGTGCTGAAGCAGGCCATCGCCGGCGCCGCCGAGCCGAAGGACAACTGGAACCAGCTGCTGATGGCGGCCCTGTCCGAAGCCGGCCAGTCCGGTGAAGCGGTCAAGGAAGCCGAGGCACTGGCCGCCAAGAACCCGAGCGACAAGAAGGCCCAGCTGAACCTGGCCAGCATGTACATGCAGGCCGACCAGATGGACAAGGCCGCCGCGGTGATGGACAAGCTGCGCAGCAGCGGCCAGCTCACCGAAGAGCGCGAGTACAAGCAGCTGTACTCGATCTATGCCAACACCGACAAGAAGGAAAAGGACGTCATCGCGGTCATCAACGAAGGGTTGCAGAAGGGCATCCTGAAGCCGGACTACCAGGTTTACCTGGCGCTGGCCCAGTCCTACTACTACTCCGACCAGGTGCCGCAGGCGATCGATGCGTGGCAGAAGGCTGCCCCGCTGTCCAAGGACGGTGAGACCTACCTGAACCTGGCACGCGTCCTGCATGCCGAAGGTCGCATCCCGGAGGCCAAGCAGGCCGCCCAGCAGGCGCTGGCGAAGGGTGTGAAGAACCAGGCTGATGCCAAAAAAATCATCAACCTGAAGTAAGTAGGAATAACGCCTGAATGCCTGCTCAGTTGATGCGCAGGCGCTCAGGATTGGTATAAGCTTGGAGGTTCCTGCGGTGTCATGCACCGCTGATCAGGGATTCCGCCCCCGGGATCCCGGCCCCACTATTGAGCTCTTGGCGCATGACGGAACAACTAATCGTTCACCGGTACGAACAACCCGATGACAAGGGGCTGAGCTGGCCTCGCATCGTCGGCATCGCGTTTGTAATTGCCCTGCATCTGGCCGCCTTCATGATGCTCCTGATCCCCGCCGTGGCTCCCAAGGCCGTCGCGGAGAAGGAGCGCAACGTCATGGTGACCATCGTCGATGCGCCGCCGCCGCCGCCCCCGCCGCCGCCGCCGCCGCCGCCGACCGATACTCCGCCGCCGCCGGTGAAGAATCTGTCGCCGCCGAAGCCGTCGCCGGTCCCGCCGCCGCCGCAGGCGCCGGTCGTGGACGTGCCGGAGCCGCGCCCGAGCGACATCGTCACGCCGCCGTCGCCGCCGTCTCCGCCGGCACCGGCAACCTCGATCGAGGCCAGCGTGGATATCTCGTCGAAGGCCATGAATCCGCCGCGCTACCCGCCGGCAGCCTTCCGCGCCGGTATCCAGGGCGAAGTGATCCTGATCATTGATGTCGATGCCAGCGGCAACGTCACCAATGTCACGGTGGAAAAGTCCAGCCGTAACCGCGACCTGGACCGTGCTGCGATGGAAGCGGCTCGCAAGTGGCGCTTCAACGCCGCTGAATCTGGCGGTAAGAAGGCGGCAGGTCGCGTTCGCGTCCCGGTCAACTTTGCGCTGAACTGATGCGCTCGGGTGGCCACCTGGCCACCCCGCTCCCAGTTCGATTGTTTAGCTTAGCTACACTCTTTATCACCACACACAACAAAGGTAAGCGTCATGCTGCAGGAACTTTTCATCGCCGCTGCTGCCGGGGGCAATCCGTCCAACGCCCTGTCGCAGATGGGCTTCGAGCACCTGATCCACGAAATGACCACCAAGCCGGGTGACTTCGCGGTTTCCTGGGTCGTGCTGCTGACCCTGATCGTGATGTCGGCCATGTCCTGGTACTGGACCGTCATCAACATCTTCCGTTCGGTCCGTCTGAAGAGCGCCGCCGATCGCGTCGTCAGCCTGTTCTGGGACACCCCGAACGCACAGGACGCCATCCGTGCGATGGAAGAACAGCCGGCTTCGGAGCCGTTCTCGAAGATCGCCCTGGACGCTGCCCAGGCAGCTGCCCACCACCAGCGCGCTGAAGGCGGTGCTACCGGCGGCGTCGGTGAGAACCTGAGCCGTTCGGAGTTCGTCGACCGCGCCCTGCGTCAGGCCGTGACCCGCGAAAGCAACAAGCTGCAGTCGGGCATGACCCTGCTGGCCACCGTCGGTGCAACCGCTCCGTTCGTCGGTCTGCTGGGTACCGTGTGGGGCATCTACGGCGCGCTGATCAAGATCGGTGCCACCGGCTCCGCTTCGATCGACGCCGTTGCCGGCCCGGTGGGTGAAGCGCTGATCATGACCGCCATCGGTCTGTTCGTCGCGATCCCGGCCGTGTTCGCCTTCAACTTCTTCAGCAAGGTCAACAGCGCGACCATCAGCAAGTTCGATACCTTCGCGCACGACCTGCACGACTTCTTCGCCACCGGTTCGCGCGTCCGCTAATTGCGACGCGCTGTACCCAGCGAGAACGTAGTCAACACGATCTAGACGGAGCCCGTTATGGCTTTCAGTAGTGGTAACAGCGGCGGCCCCATGGCCGACATCAACGTTACGCCCCTCGTGGACGTGATGCTGGTGCTGCTGATCATCTTCATCATCACGGCGCCCCTGATGTCCCACAAGGTCAAGGTGGATCTGCCGGAAGCCAACCTGATCCAGAAGCCGGAAGACGCCGAAAAGCGTGCCGGCCCGATCACCCTGGCAGTCAAGGAAGACGGCTCGATCTACTGGAACGACGAAGAAATCAACAAGCAGACTCTCGAGTCGCGCTTGGCGACCGCCGCCCAGCAGACCCCGCAGCCGCCGCTCAACCTGCGTGGTGACCGCACCACCAAGATGCGCGTCATCAACGACCTGACCAAGGTCGCGCAGGAGCAGGGCATGCTGGACGTCGGCTTCGTCGCGACCAAAGAAAAGGGGCAATAAGCCATGGCATTCAGTAGTGGTGGTGGCAAGGGCCCCATGGCAGACATCAACGTCACGCCCCTCGTGGACGTGATGCTGGTCCTGCTGATCATCTTCATCGTGACCGCGCCGATCATGACGTATCCGATCGCCGTGGACCTGCCGCAGCGCGTGCTCAACCCACCGCCGCAGCTGGTCGAACCGCCGCCGCCGATCGAACTGAAGATCGACGCCAGCAACCAGGTCTCGTGGAACAACAGCCCGATCAATACCGGCGAGCTGCAGCAGCGGATGGAGCAGGAGGTCCAGCGTGACCCGACCAACCAGCCGGAACTGCGCATCGACGCCAGCCCGGATTCCGAGTACGACGTGATGGCCAAGGTCCTGGCCGCCGCGAAGAACGCTCAGATGAAGAAGATCGGTTTTGTGCAGCAGTAAACGCTACACCGCAATACAACAGTCATGACGCGACTGCAGACGCCCCTGGAAACAGGGGCGTCTTTTTTTGTGCCTGCGGAGCCCGACGGGCTCAGATCCCTTTTCCGCAGGAAAAGGGATCTGACCCCCTCTGACTGCACGCGCCCGCTATGATCGGCGGATGCTCGCCCTCTTCGACTCCCTGCGCCACTGGCTCGACGGCATTGCCCACCTCGGCACGATCCTGGCGGTGGCCTATCTGCTGTACCTGTTCGCGTTGGCGGGCTGGATCATGCTGCAGAAGCGCGAGCCTGTCGCGACGCTGAGCTGGATCCTGTCGCTGGCGTTGCTGCCTTACCTGGGCCTCTTCATCTACTACCTGCTCGGCCCGCAGAAGGTGAAGCGGCAGCGCCTGCGCCGAGGCCGCGCGCGCTCGGGCATGGAGCACTACAGTGACGTCTGCCCACCCGATGCCGACTGCACCGAGCTGGCCAAGATCGCCCAGGCCACCACCGGGCTGGCACCGAGCAGTGCCACCGAAGTGACCTGGCTGGTGGACGGCGCCGCCACCTACGCGGCCCTGCTGGACGCCGTCGCACAGGCCCGCGACCACGTGCATCTGGAGTACTACATCTTCAACCCGGACCACGCCGGCACCGCCCTGCGCGATGCCTTGGTCGAGCGTGCCCGTGCCGGCGTGCAGGTGCGCCTGCTGCTCGATGCCGTGGGCTCTTCCGCCCTGCCCCGCCGCTTTCTGCAACCGCTGCTGGATGCGGGCGGTGAAGCGATCTGGTTCCACCCGCGGCAGCTGCTCAAGCCCTTCAAGCGCCCCTGGCTGAACCTGCGTACCCACCGCAAGCTGGTGATCATCGACGGCCGCCTGGCGTTCACCGGTGGCATCAACATCACCGACGAAGAAGACGAAAGCCGCCGGGCCGACGCCTACCGCGATCTGCACATGCGCATCCGCGGGCATGTAGTGCGCAGCCTGCAACTGGTGTTCGCCGAAGACTGGCTGTACGCCAGCGGGCAGGACCACTCGCGTTTCGACATCGCGCGCCTCTGGCCCGCCGACATGCCGCTGCGCGCGGACGGCCCGATCAGCGCGCAGGTGCTGGTCTCCGGCCCGGATTCCGGCTGGGAAACCATCCACCGGCTGCACGTGGCGGCGATCCAGGAAGCGCACGAACGGGTCTGGCTGGTGACGCCCTACTTCGTGCCGGGCGAAGCGGCGCGGATGGCATTGACCTCGGCCGCGCTGGGTGGCCTGGATGTGCGCCTGCTGGTGCCGAAGATGAGCGACTCCTGGTTCGTCACCCAGGCCGCGCGCTCCTACTTCGACGAGCTGCTGCATGCCGGGGTGAAGATCTACGAGTACGGCCCGCGCATGCTGCACACCAAGGCCTTCATCGCCGATGATGATGTCTGCATCGTCGGCAGCGCCAACTTCGACCATCGCAGCTTCCGCTTGAACTTCGAGCTGTCGATGATGATCAGCGACCGTGACCGCGTTGCTGAGCTGGCCGGGCTGCTGCAGGGGGAGTTCGAACGGGCCACCCGCGTGCACGACCAGGCCGGCCGCTCGCTGTGGCTGCACCGCCTGCCGGAGGCCTTTGCCCGGCTGGCCTCGCCGCTGCTCTGAGGCAGCGCTACACTGCGGCGATCACCCGGGGAGCCCGACTATGTATTGGTTGTACCTGCTGCTGGCGCTGGGCTGCTTTGCCTTCGCCCTGAAGACGCCCAGCCCCGGGCTGATGGCCTTGTGCCTGCTGGCCGCCCTCGCCCTGTTGCTGGCCTGGGTGCGCGGCCGCTACGTCGCCCGCTTTGGCGACCTTCAGCGCGACCCGGCCACCCTGGTCGACGCCGAGGAGCTGCGCCGCTTGCGCGAGCAGGCGCAGGCCCGTCGCAGCGCCGATTCCGACGATCACGATCCGTCCCCTCTTTCCAAGTAGTTCCGTTCCATGACCCAGCTCAGCGTCAACGTCAACAAGATCGCCGTCCTGCGCAATTCGCGTGGCGGCGCCGAACCGGACGTGGTGCGCGCCGCCCAGGCCTGCCTGGATGCCGGTGCGCATGGCATCACCGTGCACCCGCGGCCGGACCGCCGCCACATCACCGCCGAAGACGTGCTGGCCCTGTCCACGCTGACCCGCGCGCGTGGCGTCGAGTTCAACATCGAAGGCAACCCGTTCGCGCCGCCGCGCGAGGGCTATCCGGGGCTGCTGCCGCTGTGCGCGCAGACCCGCCCGGCGCAGGCGACCCTGGTGCCGGATGGCGACGGCCAGATCACCTCGGACCATGGCTTCGACTTCGAGCGTGACGGCGAGCGCCTGCGACCACTGGTCGCCGAACTGAAAGCGATGGGCTGCCGGGTCAGCCTGTTCGTTGACGCCGGCAACCCGTTGCTGGAGCGGGCGGCTGACGTCGGTGCCGACCGCATCGAGCTGTACACCGGCCCCTATGCGGAAGCGCACGCGGCCGGCGATGCCGAGGCCATGCTGGCGCTGTTCGCCACTGCCGCACGACGTGCGCAGACGGTGGGACTGGGGGTCAATGCCGGCCACGACCTGTCGCAGGACAACCTGCGTGACTTCCTGTCGAATGTGCCGGACGTGCTGGAAGTGTCGATCGGACACGCGCTGATCGGTGAAGCGCTGTATGACGGGCTGGATGCCACGGTGCGGGGCTACCTGGCGCTGCTTTGATCGACGGACGCAGCCGAGCATGGGCTCGGCTCAGCACCGCCCTGAACCCTTCAGATGGCCGTCGCAGCCATTGAGACAACCACGACGTACCCTGCCGCAATGGGTATTGCGATCAAGGGCCGAGGTTCCACGTCCCACCTCGCCGGGCGCTTTGAAAGCACCGTCAGCGAGGCGGTGGACGATGGCTGGGCGATGGACGAGAGCGAGGAATTCCTCGCCCCGCGCCTGCGCACCGAGGTTCGTGCCGAGACCGCACGCAGCATCATCAGCCGCAACACTTCGCCGGACGTCGGCTTCAGCCAGTCGGTGAACCCCTATCGTGGCTGCGAGCACGGCTGCTCGTACTGCTTTGCGCGCCCCTCGCACGCCTATCTGAACCTGTCGCCGGGCCTGGATTTCGAGACCAAGCTGTTCGCCAAGACCAATGCGCCGCAGCTGCTGCGCAAGGAGCTGTCGAAGCCGGGCTACGTGCCGCAACCGATCGCGCTGGGCATCAACACCGATGCGTATCAGCCGATCGAACGCAAGTTCAAGCTGACCCGCCAGCTGATCGAAGTGATGCTGGAAACGAAGCATCCGTTCTCGTTGATCACCAAGAACGCGTTGGTTGAGCGCGATATCGATCTGCTCGCACCGCTGGCCGCGGAGAACCTGGTCAGCGTGCATTTCTCGGTGACCTCGCTGGACCCGCATCTTTCCGCAAAGCTGGAACCGCGCGCGTCGGCGCCGCATGCACGATTGCGCGCGATGAAGCGCCTGCATGAAGCGGGTATTCCGGTGGGTGTGATGGTGGCGCCGGTGATCCCATGGATCAACGACAGCGAACTGGAAGCCGTGCTGGAGGCCGCGCACGATGCCGGCGCAAGCACCGCCGGTTACGTGCTGCTGCGCCTGCCGCTGGAAGTGGCGCCGCTGTTCCGCGATTGGCTGGACACCCACCACCCGGATCGCGCCGCGCACGTGATGAGCACCATCCAGCAGCTGCGCGGCGGCAAGGACTACGACAGCCAGTTCGGCACGCGGATGCGCGGCCAGGGCGTGTATGCCGATCTGTTGAACAACCGCTTCAAGCTGGCGCGAAAGCGTCTCGGGTTCAATGCGCAGAACAGCCATTGGCCGAAGCTGGATTGCAGCCGGTTCCTGAAGCCGTTGCCGCCGAGGAAGGAATCGCCGCAGGGTTCGCTGTTCTAGGCGCGTGCAAGTGCTGTCGAACGCATCATCGGTTCATCGTGCCGTGCTGTGTTTATTGATCGGCATTGAATGAAAAACGTTGCGCATGTCCATTGCGCCGCTTCATCACGTCGTCATACACTCGCCACAAACATGAATTCCCGGTGACTGAATGACTCGGTCTCGGATGAGGAGCCAGGCAAGCGCATGACGCACGTTGCAACACGGAACATCCTGCAGTCCCGTCTTCTTCTTCTGCCGCTGCTTTCCCTGCCGATGACACTGGCAACGGCGGCAAACACCCTGGAAACCGTTGAAGTCACCGCCAAGCGCCTCCCTGGAGGTGTAGGTGGTTTTGGATTTGGCGGTGGCAGTGGTGTCCACCTGTCCGAGTCACAGATGGACAATGGCGGTGGCGGTGGCGGTGGCGGCGCTATTCCGACCGAAACGGCGAAGGAACAGCCGACCGATGACAAGGAGAAGGACTGCAATGGCCGCAAGGGCAATCCTGTCGTGCTCTACAGCGGCAACAAGGTCGAGCCAGAACTCGATTTCGCCAGCCAGGGCGAAATGGGCCTGTTCCTGCAGCGGAACTACAATCATTACTGGAGCGCGACCGGACTGTTCGGCAATCACTGGCTGAGCAACTTCGATTACTCGCTCGCGTTCACCGATGCAAACCAGCTGGCGTGGGTGCAACGGCCCGACGGTCGCCGCATCAAGTACCTCAAGGATCCGGCCAGCGGTCGCTGGTATGAGGACAAGGCGCAACCCATCGCGTACCTCTCCGCGAACGGCGATGGCACGTTCACGCTTCGAAACGAAAACAACGGTACGGAGAACTACAACGCAGAGGGCTATATCACCCGACTCAGCAATGAGCAGGGTGTGAGCTGGACGTTCTCCTATGCTGACCGTTACCTGCAGAAGGTGACTCATTCCTCGGGCCGCAGCATCAGCTTTGGCTGGGCCAATGGACAGGTTACCCAGGTAACCGATCCGGCCGGCAACATCTATCGCTATACCTATACCCCGAACGTGTTCGGGAACGGACGTGGCCGGCTCGCCAGCACGACACTACCCGGCACACCTGCAACGACAATCAGCTACCACTACGAAGATGCCCGCTTCCCGGGTGCACTGACTGGCAAGTCTTTTGATGGCGTGCGCTATTCCACTTTTGCGTACGACGCCGAGCGGCGCGCCATCAGCACGGAACACAACGGCGGCATTGAGCGATTCCGATTCAGCTATGCCGTGCGTAGCACCGAACCGGTGCTTCCGCCCCCCGCGCCGACTCGGCCGGGCGGTATCCGCGCCGACGAAGAGCGAGGATGGTGCGAGCAGCGCCCCGGAGGCTCACGCATCTGCTATCAGCCGCGCTCGCTGCCCGTCGACTCGCTGCCGATGGAGAGTGCCCTCGGCATGACGGCGGCCGCCGCGCCGAGTCTTACGCGGCCCGTCGACATTGATGTCACTGTAACCAACCCCCTTGGCCGTAGCACCACCTACACGTTCAAGGACGGGAAGATGGTGTCGACCAAGGGCGATCCGTCGCCGAACTGCCCTGCCAGCTACAAGGAGCAGAGCTATGACGCCAATGGTTATCCGGATCTGGTCCATGATTTCCAGGACAACCTGACCAACTTCGACTACAGCGCACAGGGCTATCTGCTGAAGCGAGTGGAAGCGGTCGGCAGCTCAGCCGAACGTACGACCTTGCAGGAATGGGATACCACGCGGAACCGATTGCTCAAGACAACGGTGGTGGGTGATCTCGAAGTTGCCTACACCTATGACGATCGCGGAAACGTGGCCAGCGCAACCGAGCGCAATCTGACGGCACGTGGGGTGCCCAACCAGACGCGGGTGACCCGTACCACCTATACCTATCATGCCAATGGATTGAAGGCCTCGATCAAGGTCGACGGCCCGCTTGCACAGGATGACGTTACCTCTGTCTTCAACAATCAGGGCGATCTGACCAGCGTCACCAACGCACTCGGGCATACGGTCAGCTACTCCAACCACAACGGATTGGGACTGCCGGGGCGCATCGTCAATGCGAACGGGGGCGTGCGGGAACTGACGTATGACGGTCGTGGCCGTGTTGTGTCCGACAGAACCAGCTCGGGAACCGGCTGGGCGACCATGGCCATTGGATACAATCCTGCAGGTGACATCGCCTCGCTCACCCAGCCCGACGGCGTGACAGTACGCTACGGCTACGACGCAGGACGCCGCCTGACGCAGGAAGTCCGCTCGCTGGGAGACGGTACGTGGGCGTGGACCCGTCATAGCTACAACAACGCTTCCAATCGTACGCGTACCGAGGTTTCACAGACCGACTATCCGATCGATACGGTGGTCAAGGGAATGATTGACGAAATCACCCATGACGGGCAGTGGAACTGGTTTGCTCGAGGCTGGGCCTGCTCCACCGGATCGGCCGGATCCATCCAGGTGGATGGCTATGCCGAAGGCAACATCTACCTGGGAAGCACCCAGGCAAACCTTGCCAGCGAGCCAGGGGTTGCTGCCGCCTGCCAAGCCTCAGGCAGTGCATACAGATACCAGCTGCCGATATCGCTGGCCCAGAGGCAGCAGCTGGGCGGTCGCAAGTTCTCAATCTACGGCGCATCTCCGAAGGGAGCACAGCACAACCAAGCGCTGGGCAACTCCGGCAACTTCGCCATTCCCACGGCAACGATCATCGGAGACGTCGCAGGGGTTACCAACGACGCGAACTGGAACTTCTCCGTGCAAGGATGGGCATGCTCCGTGGGCGTCAACGCGGCCACTACCGTACACATCTATGCGGGAGGGCCGGCAGGCGCTGGTACGTACCTTGGGAGTGTCACCGGCACACTGGTTCCGAACGACGACGTAAAAGCGGCGTGCCAATCACAAGGGGCGTATTGGTTTGGCTTTGCTTTGGACTCCAATATTCGCAGCGCACATGGCGGAAAGCCCATCTACGTCCATGGCATCTCGCCCTCGGGCCAGGCTCATCTGCTGCTAAATCGCTCGGGTACGTTCACCGTTCCAGCAGTAGTGCGCAATGCCGAAGTCGTTGGCGCGTCGGCCTATCCGTACCAGATCTTCAATGGCGGCTCCTCAACGTTGATCTTCGAGTTCCGCAATACAAGCAATGTGGTCTGGAATCCAGGCGATACCTACCTCACGTTCGGCCTCAATCAGCCCAACGAAAACATCGCACTCTCTGCGCCGGTGCCACCCGGTGGCGTGGCCAGGTTCAGCCGCAGCGTGGGTCCGAATAATCCGGGCAGCGGGAATCGAACGTTCTCGTACGTGGCGAGAATGGCGTCCGGCGGCGTTGCCTGGGGCGCGGAAGCAAAGGTCTTCCTGTCTGTTGAGAACAACAAGGGAAGTTGCGGTCGCGTCGTCTGCGATCGCCCTCGGTAAGAAAGGACTATCCATATGCCAGCACTGACGCTTGCCCTGATCGGGCTGAACGCTGTTGTCTCCGTCAACACATATGAGTACGACGAACTGGGCCGGGTGATTGTCGAGCGCGGCAACGGCGTACAGAACGTGCGCTATGCCTATGACGCAGAGGGACGCGTCACCCAGGTGACCGATTCACAGAATCGGGTTACCCGGATGAGCTACGACGCTCGCGGTCGCTTGATCCAATCAATCGATGCTGCTGGAGGGACGACGAAGATTGCGTACGATCACGCAGATCGTCCGATCCGGGTGAGCGATCCGCGCAATCTGGTCACCACCTATGAGTTCGATGGCTTCGGCCAGATGTGGAAGCAGGTGAGCCCGGATACGGGAACAACACAGCACCAGTACGACGCTGCAGGTCTACGGACATCGACGACCAGAGCGGATGGAAGTGTCGTTTCCTTCGGCTATGACGGCCTGGGGCGCATGACTTCTGCTAGCGCCGAAGGCCGGACGTTAGGCTACACCTACGATTGGTGCAGCAATGGCAAAGGACAGTTGTGCGGCACCTCGGGGCCGGGAACAGCAACGCATTTCGCCTATACCCCGAACGGATCGCTGCAGATACGCCGCGACTTCACAGATCTGTCTGGTCAGAAGACGGATTACAGCACGACGTATGGCTACGACGGCATCAATCGCCTGAGCGAGATCACCTATCCCAATGGTGACAAGGCGACCTACTCCTATGGTTCCCACGGAAAGCCAAGCGCGTTGATGGCAACAGTGGACGGCACACAGCGTTCGATCATTTCCCAGGCCAGCTGGAAGGCCACGGGAGCGCGCGGGTGGCTGGCGTATGGCAATGGCCTCGGCCGGGGCTACAACCACGATCAGGAGGGACGGCTGACGGCAATGTCGGTCTGGGGACCCAACAGCAGCAAGGTCAGCTATTGGGACTACCAGTACAGTGGTGATGGAGAAATCACCGCCATCGTCGATGCTGTCGATCCGAACATGACGCAGATGATCGGTTACGACTCCCTGAGCCGTCTAACCCAGCTGACTCGCTTTGGTGTCACCAACAATCTTTCCTACGACGCCGGCGGGAATCATGACCGCTACCAAGCAGGTAATCAGCTGACGCAATACAGTATCGACCCGGGGAGCAACCGGGTGCTGAACTACACCAACCAGGACGGCAGCCGCCAGTATCAGTACGACGCACTGGGAAATCGCATCAGCGAAACCGCGGGCAGCCGGATCAGCACCTATGAGTATGACGCTTTCAACCGTATGAGCCGCAGCAACATCGGTGGCACTGCGACTGACTACGTGCTCAATGCGCAGGGGCAGCGCGTTGCAAAGATCAACCAGAACACCAACAGTCGCTACTTCTATGCTGGCCAGAATCAGCTCACGACCGAGCTGAACAATGGCGTGTGGACCAACTACTTCTGGTTCGAAGGCGAACTGGTGGGGATGGCCCGCAGCGGGCAGCACAACTACGTGCATACCGATCATCTTGGACGCCCGGAGTTCGTCACCAGCCCAGGCCAGCAGACCGTCTGGAAGGCGTACAACTACGCCTACGGGCGCAGCGTGCAGAAGGATGAGATCGGTGGGTTGAACATTGGCTTCCCGGGCCAGTACTACGATGCAGAAAGTGGGCTCTGGTACAACGGTTTCCGCGACTATGACGCGAGCATCGGCAGGTATGTGCAGAGTGATCCGATTGGATTGGCGGGGGGGCTGAACACTTACGCGTACGCGGAGAGCAACCCGATTAACGGTGTCGATCCATTGGGCCTTGCCAAGATCATCCTCTTCAAGAAGGAAGAGGAGAAGTTCTACCAAGGCGCACAGTCAATGCCAGACGTCCAAGGTCGTTGGGCGATCTACGCTCACATGAGTCCCAACGTCGTGCAGAATGACAAAAAGGGAGGCGCAAGAATGAATGTTGCGGACATTGCAGCAATGCTCAAAAAGGCAGGATGGAAGCCTGGTGAACCTGTGGACTTTATGGGTTGCCGTTCCGCACAAGGAGACCATTCGATTGCTGAGCGATTCTCAAAGGCCTACAACACGCCGACAACCGGTGCAACAAACTACATGTGGTTCAATGCAGGTGGCGTTTCTGGAATATGGGGAAAGTCCGAGGAAGGCCAGAAGGACATGAGTAGCCCTGGTGTGTTCATGTCTTTCTAGGAGAATCAAATGAAGGTCTATCTGAAGGTGCTCACCATCGTGGCTTTTTCTTTCGCGACGGGTTTCTTTGTGTCGCGATCAATGCAGCAAAGAGATTCATTGGTTGAGGAGAAGAAAGGCGAAGATTCCTACGCACCTACAAGTGCCTCACTGAGTGACTCTCAAATATCGGATCTAGAGAGCCTGGCGGAGAAGGGCGACATCCCCGCAATGCGACAGCTCTATATTTATCATGAGTTTGTATCCGGACATGAGATTGAAGCTCATAGATGGCAACGGAGAATGGCCGATGCAGGTGACTCAGAAAGCCAAGCTGCGATTTTGTCCAGGCTTGCGCTTTCATCTAAGGAGGGGGGATCTAGTCGTGAGATTCTTCTGGGGGTTTGCATGAGATGGTACAAAGATTGAAAGTGATCCAGAGCAATTATCCGTCCTGCAAAGTAACTGATACGCAGCGCCGACGATCAGCCTGTGCGGCTTGTAGCGATCCATCTTGCTTCGGCGCCTCCAGTTGCTCCACTGTTGTCATGGACTGAGGCGCCGACGTTGTACGGTGGATCTGTTGAGGTTGCAACCGTTCAGTATGGTGGCAGGGGTGGCGATTCAATGGACCATAAGGTGACCGGTCAATCGTGGAAGCCTGTCATGGGGACGTCGGCGGAAAGGGTGAATAAGGAACGGTTGAGGAAGATGGCTGTTCCACTCGGACGAGCCCTCTGCGTCGGTGCGCTGGTCTTTCTACAGTAGAGCATCATCCTTATATCGCCTCATCAGAGAGTGCCTTCGATCATGTGGACGACACTCCTGCGTTCGAGCACTGCAAGGGATACCCGGACTCCATCCAGTTGCAGCTTATCGGCACGACGATCTCGTTCTTCATGATCCTTCTGATAAGCCGCCGCATGGGAGTTCTCAACACAAGCAGACCAGATCGAACCTCCGGGTAACGACGTGACGAAAGGCGAATCTTCTCTAACTCCTGGAAGACTTACCACCAGCGTGATGCAAGTCGCAGCAGCGTTCAATATGGAGCTCCAACCCAGTAATGAAGTTGTCGGCCCATATAACCTGCTTCCTCATTCCGCTCGTGCTCGGGGCGCAGCCTGCACAAGCAGAGAAGGCGTACGAATGCATCGTCGTTCCGCAGGCCGCGATCGTCACTGACATGCCTGCTGGCTTGGACGAGTTTGAATAGCGACTGTGGGTGGCGAATACAGGTCATAGGGTGCGCAAGGGCACGGACACGCTTCTTCTGCTGCGCCTCTTCTCGGAGTCGCCCGGCGTGATCGATTCCCAGCAGTTCAGCAAGATCACCGGCAGCCTGAAGGAATACACGCCTTCGCCGGAAGGGACGCTGGAGGTAGTAGATGCGCGCTTGACCAGTGGCGGTGCGGGCTTCGCGCACAAGGGAGACTATTGGTTGGCCGATTCAGTGGACGTCGAACTACATCAGCCGCACAAGCGCGACGGTCGGATGGAAGTCAAAGTGACGGCTGTCGGATGGAACAGTTATCGAAAGGAAGACCGTTCCTTCTATCTCCAGTTCACCTGTCAACTCAAGGAAATCCCCGTCGAGAAGCTCAGTGCCTGGCAAGGCGGCGACGGAAATCTCTGGCGAACCTTTGGGCCCACCCGATAACCGGGTGGAACTGCCTGCATGCAATCACTTCTGCGGGGACTGGCAATGCTGAAAATAGAAATTGATTCCCTGAGGTTCTACTCACGACTGGACGAGGATGCGTTCTTCTCCAGGTTGAACCAGATTCCGGGCGTGGTGTCTGTCGAAGGGTTCCTCAGGACGATCAACGTCTCTGTTGATCCGTCGGCTGTGGATGACGAAGGTATGAGAGAGTTGATTTCGCTGTTCCAACGCTATGGAATCGACATGCGCCAGCTGCGGGAATTGGAAACGGAAGAATTCAGCCCATGGATGCGCAACAGATCCGCCTACTGGTTCAAGTCGATGTATCCGGACCAGTGAGCTTATGAAATGAGGATCATCTACTGGCTCGGCATCGCGTTCCTGTGGATGCTTCCGTTGAACGTTCTGTTGCTGACGGGCGGCAAGCTGATCTCCGGCGACGCGCTTGGAGAAGAAGAGCTCGTTGGTTTCGGTGTGGCGGTGTTCGGTGCCGTGGCAGGCGGGATTCTCTATCGCCGTCGCCCACGGTAACGGCGAGCCTGCCCGACTTCGCTCCAGGTTCAGTCGAGCAAGCTCGACGCTACGACGACGCTACCCCCCAAACAACTTCTGCGCACTCTGGAACAGGATCCAGCTCGTTGCGATGAACTTGTCACCGCCCTGCGGTCGGTTGCCGCGATGGGTGTGGGTAAACGCCGTCGGCGCAATCAGCAGGCTGCCGGTGCGCGGTGCGATCTTGCGGCCCTGGAACAGGAACTCGGTTTCGCCCTCTTCGAATCCGTCGTTGAGGTACAGCGTCCACAGCACATGCCGGTGCAGGGTCTCGGCCTGCGGGTCCTTCGGGTACAGCTCGCAGTGCCAGTACGGGTACCCGCCCTCGCCCGCCGCATACCACTGCAGGTTGATCGCGCCCGGACGCAGGCAGGTGCGGGCCAGATCGGCCAGCTGCTCCTGTGACATGTCGGGGAAATCCTCGGCAGACAGGCGTCGCGGTTGGCCGTCGCTGTCCTGGATCTGCAACATCAGCGGCGCGATCAGCGCCTGTGGATAACGGCGTAGATAAGTCAGCAGGCCGTTGAACACGGCGTGCTGCAACTGATGATCAACGTCCTGCCAGCCTTCCAGGCCGCTGATGCGCAGATCCTTGCTGTGCTTGAGTTCCGGGAACACACCACTGCCCACGGCACCTGGGCGCAGGTCCTGTGCGGCGCGCATGCGCTCGACGATCGCCGCGCAGACCTCGTTGGGGACGGCGTTGTGGATGACTTCGATGAAATCGACCGGGCCCTGCTCGTGCATGCGTGCATTCCTTAGGCGGCAACGGCTTGATGGTGCCGTTTGCCGCCTGCGGTGTCACCCCATGGTCATGTCATCGATCTGCCATGACCGCTGTCGGGTGATGCCTGTCAGCCCTGTGCGGCGTCGTGCGCGTGGTGGTAGCGCACGGCTTCGGCCACTTCCTCGCGCGAGCCGAGGAACACCGGCACGCGCTGGTGCAGCTGGTCCGGCTGGATGTCCAGGATGCGCTCGCGGCCGGTCCAGGCAGCGCCACCAGCCTGTTCGACCAGCAGGCCCATCGGGTTGGCTTCATACATCAGGCGCAGCTTGCCGGCCTTGGACGGATCCTTCTTGTCCCACGGGTAGATGAAGATGCCGCCGCGGGTCAGGATTCGATGCACGTCGGCGACCATGCTGGCGATCCAGCGCATGTTGAAGTTCTTGCCGCGCGCGCCTTCCTTGCCGGCCAGCAGATCGCCCACGTACGCCTGCATCGGCGCTTCCCAGTGGCGCTGGTTGGACATGTTGATGGCGAACTCCTGCGTGGCCGCCGGGATCTGCATGTTCTCGGTGGTCAGCACGAACTCGCCCTTCTCGCGGTCCAGGGTGAAGGCGTGGGTGCCATGGCCGACGGTCAGCACCAGCTGGGTGCTGGGCCCGTAGATACAGTAACCGGCGGCGATCTGCTTGCTGCCCGGCTGCAGGAACGCGTCATCGCCGGGCAGTTCGACGTGGGTCGGGCAGCGCAGCACCGAGAAGATGGTGCCGACGGAGACGTTGACGTCGATGTTGGAGCTGCCATCGAGGGGATCGAACAGCAGCAGGAAATCACCGCGCGGGTAGATGTCCGGCACCGGCTGGCTGTGGTCCATTTCCTCCGAGGCGCAGGCGGCGAGGTGCCCACCCCAGGCATTGGCTTCGAGCAGGATCTCGTTGCTGATGACGTCCAGCTTCTTCTGCGCTTCGCCCTGCACGTTGCCGGTACCGGCGTCGCCGAGCACGCCACCGAGGGCGCCCTTGCTGACGGCGATGGAGATGCTGGTGCAGGCGCGGGCGACCACCGCGATCAGCTGGCGCAGGTCGGCATTGATGCGGCCGGCGTGCTGTTCCTGGATCAGGAAGCGGGTCAACGAAGTACGGGACATGAGCGGGCAGGTCTCGGCAGCGGGAAAACGCCTATTGTCGCCGGTCCGGCCAGCGTGTGCGTGAGCGTGGGAAGGCGTAATCGTTTCCAGATGCGTTGCGCTCCTGGCGCCTCCCCCTCCCACGCGCTTCAGGGTTCGCCGCGAGCGCGGTGGGTGTGGCAAAGGCAGGGGCAAATGCAAAAAAACAAAGGCGCCTTTCGGCGCCTTTGTTTTCAAGCACGTGCAACGTTGTTTCAGCCCTTGGCGACGGTGGCCACGGCCTTGGCGACGTATTCCAGGTTGTTCTGGTTCAGCGCGGCCACGCAGATGCGGCCGGTGCCGACGGCGTAGATGCCGAACTCGTCGCGCAGGCGTTCGACCTGCTCACGGCTCAGGCCGGAGTAGGAGAACATGCCGGCCTGCTCGTTGATGAAGCCGAACTGCGGTGCACCGGCAGCGGCCAGCTTCTCGACCAGGCCCTGGCGCAGGGCGTGGATGCGCTCGCGCATCTCGGTCAGTTCCTGCTCCCACATCGCGCACA
This sequence comes from Stenotrophomonas maltophilia, assembly GCF_047497515.2. Classification (GTDB taxonomy): domain Bacteria; phylum Pseudomonadota; class Gammaproteobacteria; order Xanthomonadales; family Xanthomonadaceae; genus Stenotrophomonas. The sequence continues at coordinate 103,075 of NZ_JAXAXL020000008.1, read as the reverse complement.
GGTCCGGGTTGGTCAGCACGCCGGCCACCAGCGCAGCACCGTGGGTGGACGGGCTGGAGTAGATGGTGCGGATCACGCGCTTGACCTGCGACTGCACGGCCTTGGCGTCCGCGGCGGTCGGGGCGACCATCGACAGCGCACCCACGCGTTCGCCGTACAGCGAGAACGACTTGGAGTACGAGTTGGCGACGATGAAGCTGTCGATGCCGGCTTCGGCGATGATGCGCACGGCGGCGCCGTCCTGCTCGATGCCCTTGTCGAAGCCCTGGTAGGCCATGTCGATGAAGGGGAACAGCTGCTTGTCCTTCAGCAGCTGCGCGACCTGCTTCCACTGGGTGACCGTGAGGTCGGCGCCGGTGGGGTTGTGGCAGCAGGCGTGCAGCAGCACCACGGTGCCGGCCTGCAGCTTGCCCAGGTCGGCCAGCATGCCGTCGAAATCGACGCCATGGGTGGTCGGGTCGAAGTAGGTGTAATCCACCACCTCGAAGCCGGCCGCGCTGAACACGGCGCGGTGGTTTTCCCAGCTCGGGTTGCTCAGCGCAACGGTCGCGTGCGGCAGCAGCTTCTTCAGCACGTCGGCGCCGACGCGCAGCGCACCGCTGCCACCGACGGTCTGTGCGGTAGTGACGCGGCCGGCGGCCAGCAGCGGCGAATCCTTGCCGAACACCAGCTCACGCGTGGCCTGCGTGTATGCCGGCAGGCCATCGATCGGCAGGTAGCCGCGCGGTTTGGCTTCAGCGGCGAGCTGCTGCTCGATCTGCTTGACGGCGCGCAGCAGCGGAATGCGGCCGCTCTCGTCGTAGTAGATGCCCACACCCAGGTTGACCTTGGTCGGGCGGCTGTCGGCGTTGTACGCCTCGGTCAGGCCCAGGATCGGGTCGCCTGGGACCAGTTCCACGTTTGCAAAGAAGGACACGGCGGTACTCGTTCGGTAGACGGAAAGGGGGAGGAATTGCGCCACGCGGTTCGCGGCTTTTCGGCCGGAAACAGCCCATCGTAACAAAGCCCGCCGGGGCTGGCCGCCGCCATCGTCATCCGTCGCCCCGTACCATGGCGTGCGTTGCCGCCCGATCCATCAACCTGAATCATGAATCCCGCCGCACCACGTCTTTGCCTGCCGCTCTCCGCCCTGCTGCTGTTGCCATTTGCCAGCATGGCCGAGCCTGCCCCCACCGCCCTGCCTGCCGTGCAGGTGCAGGCCGCACGCGTACCCGGCATCGACCCGTTCGCACTGCCCGCCAGCCTGGACACGGTCTGGATCGACGCCCGCCGCGCCGGGGCTGGGGCGCAGCTGTCAGAGGCGCTGGCCGGGGTGCCGGGCCTGGTCGCACGCGATCGGCAGAACTTCGCGCAGGACACGCAGCTGTCGATCCGCGGTTTCGGCGCGCGCTCGACCTTCGGCGTGCGCGGGGTGCGGGTGCTGATCGACGGCGTGCCGGCGACCATGCCCGACGGGCAGGGCCAGCTGTCGCATGCCAGCCTGCTCGGCGCCGAACGCATCGACGTACTGCGTGGGCCGTTTTCGGCGCTGTATGGCAACTCCTCCGGTGGCGTGCTGCAGGTCTGGAGCGCACAGGGCCAGGCCGGCGATCCGTGGCGGTTGCGGGTGAACGCCGGTGCCGACAGCACGCTCAGCATCGGTGCCCAGCTGAAGGGGGCCGGTCGCGGGCTGGATTACAACATCGCCGCCAACCACTTCCGTACCGATGGCTGGCGCGACCACAGCCGGGCCCGCCGTGAATCGCTCAACGCGCGCATCGGCGGTGAGCTGGGGGGCGGCCGGCTGGAGCTGCTGCTCAATGCGCTGGACGCGCCCGATGCGCAGGACCCGCTGGGCCTGACCCGCGCGCAGGTGGCGGCGGACCCGCGCCAGGCCACCGCCGTGGCGCACCAGTACAACACTCGCAAATCGGTGCGCCAGCAGCAGGCTGGGCTGCGCTGGACCCGCGAGGCCGGGGCGCAGCGCTGGCAGCTGATGGGTTACGCCGGCCAGCGCGCGGTGCGCCAGGACCTGCCGATTCCGCCGACGGCACAGGCCAACCCCCTGCATGCCGGCGGGGTGATCGACCTGGACGGCGGCTATGGCGGCCTGGATGCGCGCTGGGGCTGGCACGGCGATCTCGCCGGACGGCCGCTGGACCTGGTGGCCGGGCTCAGTGCCGACCGCCAGCGCCAGCACCGCACCGGCCATGAGAACTTCATCGGCAGCACGCTGGGCGTACGCGGGCAGCTGCGCCGCGACCAGATCGACATCGTGCAGAACGTGGACCAGTTCGCGCAGGCCTGGTGGCAATGGAGCCCGCGCTGGTCGCTGCTGGCGGGCGTGCGCCACAGCACCGTGCGCTTCGAATCGGATGATCGCTACATCACCGGTCGCAACCCGGACGACAGCGGCCGTCGGCGCTACCAGGCGACCACGCCGGTGGCCGGCATCAGCTTCGAGGCCAGCCCGCAGTGGCGCCTGCACGCTGCCATGGGCCGGGGCTTTGAGACGCCCACCTTCAACGAATTGGGCTATCGCGCCGACGGCCAGGCCGGGCTGGCGCTGGATCTTGCGGCCGCGCGCAGCCGCTCCGTGGAAGTGGGCAGCAAGTGGCACGCAGAGGATGGAACCCAGCTTGATGTCAGCCTGTTCCGTGCAGATACCGACGATGAGCTGGCCGTTGCCAGCAATATCGGCGGACGCAGCACCTATCGCAACATTGGCCGTACCCGTCGCCAAGGGCTGGAGCTGCAATACCGCCAGCCGCTGGCCGAGCAGCTGGAACTGCAACTGGCCTGGACCTGGCTGCAGGCGCAGGTGCGCTCGCCCTACCTGACCTCGAACAACGTGGTCGCCGCGGGCAGCCGCCTGCCCGGCGTGCCGCGCCAACAGGCGTTCGCCCGACTGCAGTGGAGCCCGGACGATTGGCAGTGGGCACTGGAGGCGACGGCCAGCAGCGATACCGTGGTCAACGATCTGGCCACCGAGCGCGCGCCGGGTTTCGCCCTGCTGCACCTGGAAGGCGGGCGCCGCTGGAGCCTGCCGGGTGGCGAGCTGCGCGCCTTCGCGCGACTGGAGAACGTGCTGGACCAGGCCTACATTGGCTCGGTGATCGTCAACGATGGCAATGGGCGCTACTACGAGCCGGGCCCGGGGCGGCGCGCCAGCGTGGGCCTGCAGTGGTCGTGGCGCTGATCCATTCGGACGCGCTGCATTACATACGCTTACATCTTCACGAACCGGTAACGCAGGGCGCGTCGCTATCATGACGCAAATGGGAATCGATCCCATTTGAATCTCCGATAAGGACTCCCCCTGTGACTGCTGATGCCCTCACCCGCGCGGGCCTGCCGCGCGCTGCCCTGCCGTGCCCGTCTGCCCTCGGCCGACGCGCTCTTGCCCTGGCTGTCGCCTTGGCGCTGCCGCTGGCGGCCCACGCCGAAGCACCGGCCGATGCCAACCCGACCACCCTGGATGGTCTGGAAGTGAGCGCGCGTCGCCAGTCGCAGGCGGACAGCTACACCCTGCCGATCAGCAAGGCCGCCATCGGCCTGGACCTGAGCCTGCGGCAGACCCCGCAGTCGGTGACCACGGTTACCCGGCAGCAGATGGACGACCTACAGATCGAGTCCATCAACGACGTGCTGACCAGCACCACCGGCATCACCACCTATTCGCTGGACAACGCCGGCCGCACCACCTTCCGTGCGCGCGGCTTCGACGTCGGCAACTTCAAGGTCGATGGCATGCTGATCAACGGCGCCAGCAGCTTCAGTGGCGGCGGTGCCGGCCTGAACATGGACCTGTACGACCACGTGCAGGTGGTGCGCGGCGCCAACGGCCTGCTTGGTGGCACCGGTGACCCGTCGGCCACGGTGTACCTGGAACGCAAGCGCCCGACCCGTGAGTTTGGCGGTGCCGCCTCGCTGACCCTGGGCAGCCACGACAAGCGCCGCCTGATGGGCGACGTCAACGTGCCGCTGACCGCCGATGGCCGCGTGCGCAGCCGCTTCGTGGTCAGTGCCGAGGATTCGGACACCTTCCGCCAGCGCGAGGACGTGCAGCGCCTGGGCGGCCTGGCAAGTTTCGAGGCCGACCTGGGTGATGCCACCGTCGTGAACCTGGGCGTGCAGTACGAGCGCACTCGCAACGGCGGCGGCTCGTGGGGCAGCAACGTGCCGATCTGGTGGGCCGACGGCACCCGCACCAAGCTGTCGCGCAGCACCAACCCGGCCGCCGACTGGAGCGTGGCCAAGCGTGACAACACCTCGGTGTTCGGCAGCGTGGAACAGGGCCTGGGCGCGGACTGGAAGCTGCGCGTGGCGTTCTCCCATGACAGCGGCGAGAGCTACACCAACTACGGCGTGGCCAAGGTCAACAACGCGGCCCCGGGCAAGGGCTTCGCCGGCTTCTGGAATCCCGATGGCAGCGGCGCGTTCCTCAACGCCATCCACAACGAGTCGGAAACCCGCCGCGACAACCTGGACATCAGCGTGAGCGGCCCGCTGCAGCTGTTCGGCCGCGAGCACCAGCTGATGGCCGGCTTCAACGGCTACCGCAGCGAGATCACCGACTACGCCTTCAGCGCCGCACTGGGCAACTGCACCATCGGCGGCGTGGCCCCGTGGAGTGGCTGCCAGTACCGCGCGGTGGGCCTGCCGATCGACGACTGGCGCATCTGGGACGGCAGCTACGCGCCGTACGAAACCTTCCGCACCCCGGCCCGCACCAGGACCATCACCCAGAACGTGGGCGGCTACCTGGCCGGCCGCTTCAGCCTGGCCGAGCCGCTGTCGCTGGTGCTGGGCACCCGCGTGAGCAACTACAAGACCTACACCCAGACCTACACCAAGGCCGACGTGCGCACCCGCGGTGCGGCCACGGGCGACCAGCAGGTGGTGACCCCGTACGCGGGCCTGGTGTGGGACTTCGCCGCCAACTACTCGGCCTATGTGAGCTACACCGATGTGTTCAGCCCGCAGGGCAACGTGCGTGATGCCAACGACACCCTGCTCGACCCGGTGACCGGCAAGAGCTACGAAGCCGGCATCAAGGGCGAGTGGGCCGACGGTGCGTTGAATGCCGCGCTGGCCGTGTTCCGCAACGAGCAGAACAACGTGGCCGAGAGCACCGGCGAAGTGCACCCGGTGACTGGTTTCAACATCTACCGCGCGGTGGACGGCGTGGTGTCAAAGGGTGCCGACCTGGAAGTGTCCGGTCGCCTGGCGCAGGGCTGGAACGTGTATGCCGGCTACACCTGGCTGCGGGTCGACGGCCTGTCCTACCAGCAGGACCCGCGTCACCTGCTGCGCCTGAATACCTCGTGGACCCTGCCCGGTGTGCTGTCGAAGCTGACCGTGGGCGGTGGCCTGTCGATGCAGAGCGGCACGGTGATGTCGACCAACCCAGGGCGTCCGCTGGGCGGCGGCAAGTACGACGCCAGCAACCTGCCGATGGGTGGCTACACCCTGGTCAACCTGATGGCGCGCTATGACCTGACCGACACCGTGCAGCTGGCAGTGAACGTGAACAACCTGACCGACAAGCTGTACTACACCCAGTACGGCTTCTACGACGGGCTGATCTTCGGCGAACCGCGCACCACCACCTTCAGCATCCGCGCACGCTTCTAAGCGTCGCCGTGGCACCGGCCTGCAGCCCTGCAGGTCGGTGCTGCATCTGGGAAGATGCGTCCATGCCCGAGTCCCCTACCCCGCCCGCCCGCATCCTGGTAGTCGATGACGATCCGGAGATCGGCGCCCTGCTCGCCGAGTACCTGGGCCAACAGGGCCTGCAGACCGTCGTCGCCGGCGATGGTGATGGCATGCGCGCGGCATTGGCTGCCGAGACCTTCGACGCGGTGGTGCTGGACCTGATGCTGCCCGGCGAGGATGGGCTGGCGCTGTGCCAGCAGCTGCGCGAGCAGACCGCCCTGCCGGTGATCATGCTGACCGCGCGTGGCCACCCGGCCGACCGCATCCTCGGCCTTGAAGTGGGCGCGGATGACTACATGGCCAAGCCGTTCGACCCGCGCGAGCTGCTGCTGCGGCTGCGTGCGGTACTGCGGCGGCAGGCGCCCGTGCAGGCCGCCCCGGCCGCCACGGCGGAGGTGGCACGGCTGCGTTTCTCCGGGTGGACCCTGGATCCGCGCACCCACCTGCTGCAGGCCGACGATGGCCGCCGCCGCCTGCTGGGTGAGACCGATTTCAACGCATTGCAGCTGTTCCTGCGCCATCCCGACGAAGTGCTCGAGCGCGATTTCCTGGTGGAACAGGTGTACGGCCGCGACCGCATGCCCAGCGACCGCAGCATCGACATGTGCATTAGCCGGCTGCGGCAGATGCTCGAACATGACAGCCGCGCGCCGCTGCTGATACGCACCGTGCGCAACCGCGGCTACTGCCTGGCCGGCCCGGTGCTGGCTGATGGCTGAGGCGTGCCTGGGCTGGCCGCGCACGCTGTATGGGCGGCTGGTGCTGGTGCTGGTGGCGGGCATGCTGCTGGCGCAGCTGCTGACCGGCACCGTCTGGCACGACGCCCGCTATGAGCGCGTGGCCGAGATACCCGCGCGGCTGACCGCCGCGCACGTGGCGCAGACCCTGCGCCTGCTGGAAGCCCCCGACTCGCCGCTGGCCGGCGCAGACCCTGCGGTGCTGTCCACGGCCGACCTGACGGTGCGGGCGGTCGACGATGGCGGCCACGTCTCGCTGCGAGCGCGTGACCGTGCGGTGGAGCAGCTGCTGCGTGCTTCGCTGCAGGTCGAACTGGGCACGCCGCGCGAGCTGCACCTGCAGCGCCTGCGCCTGTACGACGCGCAGGGCCGCGAGGACGACAAGGTGCTGTCGGCGCGCCACGTCGCCGGCCAGTTCCAGCTGCGCGTGCGCACGGCGCAGGGGCAATGGCTGCAGTTCGACGTGCGCGAAGGCCAGGCCGGCCTGCAGCTGGAACCGGCACATGCGCTGGGCGACTACCTGCTGCGCATCTACGGCCTGCGCACCCTGCTGATCGTGCTGCTGGCCCTGCTGGTGGTGCGCTGGCTGACCCGGCCGCTGACCCGCCTCGGCGACGCCGCACAGGCGCTGGGGCGCAATCTGAATGCACCGCCGTTGCCGCTGGAAGGGCCGCGCGAGGTGCGCCAGGCCGCGCAGGCCTTCAACCAGATGCAGCAGCAGTTGCAGCAGGCCGCGCAGGGCCGCGAGGAACTGCTGGCGGCGGTCTCGCATGACCTGCGCTCGCCGCTGACCCGCCTTCGCCTGCGCACCGAACTGCTGGCCGACGAGGCCGCGCGCACCCGCTGGCGTGCGGACCTGGACGACATGCAGGAGCTGGTCGATTCCATCCTCGACTACAGCAGCGCCACCCAGCTGCGCGGCGACCGCGAGCCGATCGATATCGATGCGCTGCTGCGAACGGTGGTCGAGGACGCGCGCGAGGCCGGCCATGCCGTGCAGCTGACGGGCCGGGTGGGCGTGGCCTATCCCGGCTTCCCGCGCAGCCTGAAGCGCGCGCTGGCCAACCTGCTGGACAACGCCGGGCGCTACGGCGGCGGCGCACAGGTCGAGGCGTCGGGTGACGCCGAGGCCATCCATATCCGCATCGCCGACCAGGGCCCCGGCATACCGGCCGGACAACGGGCGCGGATGCTGCAGCCGTTCCAGCGGCTGGAGGCTTCACGCAGCGCGCGCCATGGGGGCACGGGACTCGGCCTGAGCATCGCCGTGGCGGTGGTACAGGCGCACGGCGGCCAGCTGACGCTGGACGATGGCGATGGGGGCCGCGGGCTGTGCGTGCGGATCACCCTGCAGCATTGCCCGGGCACGCACTGCCCGGGCACGCGCAGCCGGTAGCACCGCGCGGCGGCCGCAGCGTCAATTCGGCGCCTTGGCCGGCACGAACGGCGAGGTCGGGTCGCTGGCCGGGAACGTCTCTTCCAACGCCTGGTCCTGGTTGTCGCTGGTGTGTTGTTTGCGCTCGCGGCGCTTGAGCGGGCTTTCCTGGCCGCCGCGATGGCGGTCGCCGCAGTCCTTGCGGTCCTGCGCGGCCTGTTCAGGATGGTGCACCGCCGGAAGCGCATCTTCGTGTGGCGTCTCCATACCGGCGCCCCGGTCTTCGGCATCGGCCAGGTCGTGCTTGGCACGGGATTCCCCCGGCAGGGGAACGTGAGTCTGGCGCAGCGGGTCACGGTGGGACATGGCGATTACCTGGCGATGGGCGGGGACTCCACTACACCGCGACGCAGGTAAAGCCGCCGCGAACCCGGCGTCATGAACATCTCGATCACCCGCTGGTAACGGCACCGCGCGTATTCCTGCCCACCCGCCCCCGCTGCAGGAGCCGGCCATGCCCCGTCTTGAACGACCCGCACCGTCCGTGTTCAACGCCCTGCTCGATCCGCTCGGCCAGCGCACCGCGCAGCGCCGCACGCGTCGCCATGAAGACCCGCAGGCAGTGGCGCAGGACTACCTGCAGTACATGCTCAGCGATTACGAGGAGCGCCGCGGGCCCGGCCATCGCAACTGGCGTGATCTGTGCCCGGTCTATGCCTTCGCGCTGACCACCCATGCCGCCGACTGGCCGCGCGGTGACGCCGCCGATACCTGCGAGGAACTGGCCGAGCACTGGGAACAGATGCGTGGGCAGTCGCGGCTGAGCTGGTCGCAGGCACGGCCGGTGGTGGAAGACGCCTGGCGTGCGCTGGACCACATTCCGGCCGCGGCGGTGCGACCGCTGCTGCAGTAGTGCCGGCCGCTGGCCGGCAACCCCAGGAAACTTCAGGCCGCGAGCCTCTGCCGGCCAGCGGCCGGCACTACCGTTTTCCGTAGAACCCACGTGCACGGCACCGACACGGGTGGTTTACATCGCCGGGCTGAAGCTGGCTGTCCCCTGCCCCGTCACAGGTATCCCCATGGCCCGCCCCATCTGGACCGGCACGCTGTCATTCGGACTGCTCAATGTGCCGGTGTCGCTCATGTCCGGCGAGCGCAAGGTCGATCTGCAGTTCCGCATGCTCGATTCGCGCGACCGCAAGCCGATCCGCTTCGAGCGCGTCAACGCCGATACCGGCGAAGAAGTGCCCTGGAAAGACATCGTCAAAGCCTACGAATACGACAAGGGCAGCTATGTCGTGCTCGAGGAAGGCGACATCCGTTCGGCGGCGCCGGAAAGCCACGAGGCGGTGGAAGTGGAATCGTTCGTGGATGCAGCGCAGATCGATCCGCGCTACTACGAGAAACCGTATCTGCTGGTGCCAGGCAAGAAGGCCGAGAAGGGCTATGTGCTGCTGCGCGAGACGCTGCGCAAAACTGGAAAGGTGGGCATCGCGCGGGTGGTGGTGCGCACGCGTGAGTATCTGTGCGCGGTCATGCCGCAGGAGGACGCGCTGGTACTGATGATCCTGCGCTATCCGCAGGAACTGGTGGACCCGGACGACTATGCGCTGCCCAGCGGGAAATTGTCCGACTACCGCATCACCAGCAAGGAAACGGCGATGGCCGAGCAGCTGATCGAGTCCATGGCCGGTGATTGGGACCCCTCGCAGTACCACGATGAGTTCCGCGAGCGCCTGCAGCAGGTGTTGAACAAGCGCATCAAGTCCAAGGGCGGGACCACGCGGGTGGAAGATGAGCCCGCAGCGCGCGAGGATGCCACCACCAACGTGGTCGACTTCATGGCACTGCTGCAGAAGAGCCTGGATGCGAACACGCGCACGCCGGCGAAGAAGACGGCGACGCGCAAGGCACCTGCGAAGAAACCAGCGAAGAAGGCCGCGCGTAAGGCCACCAAGAAGGCCACAAAGAAGACCGCACCGCGGCGCAAGGCAGGTTGAGCCGTGTCGCTGCACCAGTACCGGCGCAAGCGCCGCCTTGGCGGTGGCGCGGGACAGACACCGGAACCTGACGACGCCTCTTCCCGCGGTGATCCGAAGCGGCGGCCGGTCTTCGTCGTCCAGCTGCACCATGCCAGCTCGCGCCACTACGATTTCCGCCTGGAGATGGATGGCGTACTGAAGAGCTGGGCAGTACCGAAGGGGCCTTCGCTGCGCGTCGGTGAGAAGCGGCTGGCGCTGGAAGTGGAAGACCATCCGTTGTCCTACGCCGGCTTCGAGGGCGACATCCCCGAAGGCCATTACGGCGCCGGCCATGTGGATGTCTTCGATCACGGCACCTGGGCCAGCGAAGGCGACCCGCTGCAGGCGCTGGCGGCGGGCAAGATCGACTTCGTGCTGCATGGGCAACGCCTGGCCGGTGGCTGGAAGCTGGTGCGCACGGCAATGAAAGGTCGACAGGTGCAATGGCTGCTGATCAAGCGTGATGACGAAGACGCGCGCGATGCGGAAGCAGACGACCTGCTGGAAGCGCCCGTGCCGAAACGCTCATCCGCGGTGAAAAAGCGCACTCCCCGAAAGCCTGCCCGCACCGAAGCCGTTGCGCGCACAGCCACCCGCAAGGCCGACGCGCGCTGGCATGCACGCGCGCTCCAGCTCGATGGCGCGCGTGGCACGCCCTACCCCCGCGCTTTCAAGCCACAGTTGACCGACCACCGCGACACCGCGCCGGATGGCCAGCAGTGGCTGCATGAGATCAAATGGGATGGCTATCGCCTGCTGGCAGACCTGCACGACGGCGAAGTGAAACTGCGTTCGCGCAACGGCCTGGACTGGACGGCGGATTTTCCCGAAGTCGTGCAGGCCATCCGGGCGCTGCCCGTGCGCGATGCGCGTCTGGACGGTGAACTGGTGGTGCTGGATGCGCAGGGGCGCAGTGACTTCGCGGCACTGCAACGGGTGATCGACGGCAGTTCGAAACAACCGCTGCGCTACATCGTCTTCGACCTGCCCGGTGTTGCCGGTACCGACATCAGCCGCGCGCCCCTGCTGGAACGCAAGGCGTTGCTGAAAGCGCTGCTGGGCAATGTGCCCGGCATCCTCGCCTTCAGCGAGCATGTGATCGATCACGGGCCACAGGTGTTCGCTGCCAGCGGCAAGGCGGGTTTCGAGGGGATCGTGAGCAAGCAGGTGGATGCGCCGTACGTGAATGCCCGTGCGCGCAGCTGGGTCAAGGTCAAGCATGAGGACACCGACGAGTTCGTGATCGTCGGCTACACGGCGCCGAAGGGTTCGCGGGTGGGATTCGGCTCGCTGCTTCTGGCCGCGCGGGACAAGGCCGGGCTGCTCTATGTGGGTCGCGTAGGCACCGGCTTCGACGATGAAGGCCTGCGCGCGCTGCACAAGGCGCTGCAGCCGCTGGCAGTGAAGACCCCCGTGCTGCCGCTGCCGGCGCATGTGCCGTTCAGCGCCGCCAGCGTGCGCTGGGTGAAGCCGGTCGCGGTGGCCGAGGTAGCCTTCCGTGGCTGGGGCAAGGAAGGCCTGCTGCGCCAGGCCAGTTTCAAGCGGCTGCGCAATGACAAGCGCAAAGAGGACCTGGAAGTGAACATGACAGATGCTGAAGCCGATGCTGAGGTCCAGCTCACCCATCCCGAGCGCATCGTCTATCCGAGGCAGAGGCTGAGCAAGGGTGACGTGGCCGACTACTACCGCCGCATGGCGCGCTGGATCCTGCCGGAGGTCGCGCGCAGGCCGTTGTCGCTGCTGCGTTGCCCCGACGGTGCCAGCAAGGCCTGTTTCTTCCAGAAGCATCATGGTCCCGGCCTGGGTGACGCCGTGCATGCGGTGCCACTGCAGCAGAAAAGTGGTCGCGAGGACTACGTCTACATCGACGACGCGCGTGGCCTGCTTCAGCTGGTGCAGATGAATACCTTGGAACTGCATCCGTGGGGGGCGACGGTAGACGACCCCGAGCACCCGGATCGGCTGGTGTTTGATCTTGATCCTGGCGAGGGCGTGCGCTGGGCACAGGTGAAAGCCGGCGCGCGCGATGTGCGTGACCGCCTGCAGCAGATCGGCCTGCAGAGCTTCGTGCGGCTGTCTGGCGGCAAGGGCGTGCACGTGGTGGTGCCGCTGCAGCCGAAGGCGGACTGGGAGCAGGCCAAGGCGTTCTGCGAGGCCTTCGCCCAGGCGATGGCACTGGAGCAGCCTGACCGCTACGTAGCGACGATGAGCAAGGCAAAGCGGACCGGCGTGATCTTCATCGACTGGCTGCGCAACACGCGCGGTGCCACCAGCGTGTGCTCGTGGTCGCTGCGGGCGCGCGATACCGCCGGTGTGGCAGTGCCGCTGCGCTGGGAGGAGCTGGCGCGCGTCAGCGCGGCCGATGCATTTCCGATGGTCAAGGCGCTGGCGCGTGCGAAGCGGTTGAAGGGTGACCCATGGCAGGGCATTGAACGGTTGAAGCAGACGTTGCCGTCGCTGAAGCCGTAGCGCCGGCCGCTGGCCGGCAAC
>NZ_JAXAXL020000008.1:68653-90745 GCF_047497515.2 Stenotrophomonas maltophilia | reverse complement strand
GGCCGAGGTTGCCGGCCAGCGGCCGGCACTACCTGTATGTGCTCAGCGCGGATCGCGCGACGCGCGGCGACCGAACCACCAGCCCACCAGCAGCTGCAGCGGCAGCGATCCCAGCAGGGAGACGACGAACCACATCGGGAAATCCGCGCCCACGCTCCACACCGCATAGCCGCAGCCGAGCGCGATCAGCGACCAGATCGAGAAGCCGTGCGAACGCGGCCAGCAGGGTGCGTAGTAGGTGGCGAAGGAAATGCCGGCGACGCCGCCGAGCACGCTGAACGCCAGGTCCCAGCCCAGCTGCACGCTGTTGTTGCCCGGTGCCAGGCCCATCAGCGGCGGCAACCAGCTGGCAACGCTGCTGACCAGCGCGAGCGACAGCACGCCGCCGATCAGGGCGACGATGGACAGGAACAGGGTCTTGAGCAGGCCAGGCATGCGCGCATTGTACGGCTGCGCGAAGCGCCTGCGGTTGCCGGCCAGCTGCCGGCGCTACCGGTGGATCGGCATGGCCGCCGTGCCCGTGGGAGAGGGGTACGGTGCAACGGCGGCCATGCACAGGCGGTCAGGCGGCGAAGTCGAGCACCACGCGGCCTTCGATGCTGCCCGCGTGCATGCGCGCGAACACATCGTTGATGTTTTCCAGGCGGTCGGTGCTGATCGTGGCGGCGACCTTGCCTTCGGCGGCGAACTGCAGCGATTCCTGCAGGTCCAGCCGGGTGCCGACGATCGAACCGCGCACGGTGATGCCGTTGAGCACCATGCCGAAGATGTCCAGCGGGAAGTTGCCCGGAGGCAGCCCGTTGAGCGACACGGTACCCCCGCGGCGGACCATGCCCAGTGCCTGCTCGAATGCCTTCGGCGACACCGCAGTGACCAGTGCACCGTGCGCGCCGCCGATCTCTTTCTTCAGGAATGCGGCCGGATCGGTGGTGCGCGCGTTGACGGTGACCTGTGCACCGAGCTGACGCGCCAGTGCCAGCTTGTTGTCGTCCACGTCCACCGCAGCCACGTTCAGGCCCATCGCGCGGGCGTACTGCACCGCCATGTGGCCGAGGCCGCCGATGCCGGAGATGACCACCCAGTCACCGGGCTTGGTGTCGGTGACCTTCAGCCCCTTGTAGACGGTCACGCCGGCGCACAGTACCGGCGCGATCTCGACAAAGCCCACCTCCTTCGGAAGCAGGCCGACATAGTTGGCATCGGCCAGTGCGTACTCGGCGAAGCCGCCATTGACCGAGTAACCGGTATTGCGCTGCGTCTCGCACAGCGTCTCCCAACCACCCAGGCAGTGTTCGCAATGGCCACACGCCGAGTACAACCAGGGGATGCCGACCCTGTCGCCTTCCTTGACGTGCCCTACCCCGCCTCCCACGGCCACGACGTGCCCCACGCCCTCGTGGCCGGGGATGAACGGCGGGTTCGGTTTCACCGGCCAGTCGCCCTCGGCGGCGTGCAGGTCGGTGTGGCAGACGCCGCAGGCCTCGATCTTGACCAGTACCTCGCCCGCCCCCGGGCGCGGTACCGAGACTTCCTCGATGACCAGTGGCTTGCCGAACTCACGCACGACAGCGGCCTTCATGGTTGGATTCATGTCCGGATCTCCGTAGTGCGCTTGCCCACAGAATGACGCCGGCCAGGGGCCGGCGCTTTGATCACGATCAAACCTTTGAAAATTCGTGCCGCTGGTTCAGCTGGCCAGCACGGCGGCTTCACGGGCCAGGCGCTCGATGGTGTCCCAGTCACGGGTCTGCAGCAGCGCCGGGGTGGTCAGCCACGAGCCTCCCACGCACAGCACGTTGGGCAGGTGGAGGAACTGCGGCGCGGTCTGTGCGCTGATGCCGCCGGTCGGGCAGAAGCGCACGTCGGCGAACGGGCCGTGCCAGGCCGCCAGCAGCGCGGCACCGCCGGCCTGCACTGCCGGGAAGAACTTGAAGGTGTCCCTGCCGTGCTCCAGGCCCAGGATCAGGTCCGAGGCGGTGGCGGCACCCGGCAGGTAAGGCAGGTCGGCATCACGCGCGGCGGCATACAGCGCCGGCGTTGCACCGGGCGACACCGCGAAACGCGCCCCGGCCTGCTTTGCCGCCTGCATCTGCGCCGGGGTGAGCACGGTGCCGGCGCCGATCACGGCATCCGGCACGGCCTCGACCATCGCCTTGATGGCGTCCAGTGCCTGCGGCGTGCGCAGGGTCACCTCGATCACCGGCAGGCCGCCGCGGAACAGCGCCTGGGCCACGTTGACCGCTTCATTCACATCTTCGGGGGTGTACACCGGAATCACCGGTGCCAGTTTCAACAGTGCGCGCAGGCGCGGATCAGCGGCGGACATCGAATCGCTCCTCGCCCAACAGGGCCAGCACGTCAGCTTCGCTGACAGGATTGAAATCGCCGGGAATGGAGTGCTTCAACGCCCCGGCGGCCAAGCCGAAACGCACGGTGGCGTCGGCATCAAGGCCGCACAGGATGCCATGCAGGATGCCGGCCGCGAAGGCATCACCGCCGCCGATGCGGTCGACAATGCCCTGCAGATGGCGCGGCGGGGCGTGCGCGCGCGTCCCGTCACGACCCAGCAGCAACGCGCCCATCGCATGATGGTCCACGCTCAGCACCTGCCGTTGTGTGCATGCCATCCACTGCAGTTGCGGAAATGCACTGAACGCGGCGGTTGCAGCCGCGTCGATCCGCTCCATCACCTCCGGCTGACTGAAGCGCGTGCCCAATACGACTTCCATGTCGCGATAGTCGGCGAACACGATGTCAGCCTGCGCGAACAGCTCGCGCAACACCGCCTGGGCATCTCCGCCCCAGCGCTGCCAGAGCCGCGGCCGGAAATTGCCGTCGAAGGAGACCCGGACACCGGCCTGTCGGGCCGCGCATGCCGCCGCCAGCGTGGCGGCCGCCACCTCCGGTCCCAGTGCCGGGCTGACACCGGATACATGCAGCCACTGTGCGCCCTGCAGCAGCGCGGGCCAGTCATAGTCAGCCGCGGTGCTGCGCGCGAACGCCGAATCGGCGCGGTCATAGACCACTTCGCTGGCACGCTGGACCGCGCCGGTGGTGAGGAAGTACAGCCCCATGCGTGCGTCCGGTACTTCGCGCACATGACGGGTATCCACGCCGTGCCGGCGCAGTTCGCCCAGCGCATGGGCCCCCAGCGGATTGCCCGCCACCGCGCCCACCATCGCCACGTGATGTCCCAGCCGGGACAGCGAGACACCTACGTTTGCCTCGGCGCCACCCACGTGGACCTGCAGCTGTGGCGATTGCAGCAGCAGCTCGTTGCCGGGCGCGCCCAAGCGCAGCAACAGCTCACCGAAACAGACGATACGACCCATATCAGCTCCTTCACGCGCGCCACCAGCATGGGACACTGCATGGCATGTAAGTGGACCACGCGAGGGGGCGTGGCAATTGACTATCGGTGTCATTCTAGACCGAGTTTGCCTTGCACGTGCTTGGTCGTGATGTCGAAAGCATTGTCCCGCAAGCATCTTGGAGACATTACAGATCTGTTGCGGTGCAAGATGCCCGATCCCAATCGTGCTGCTAACGTCGGTTTTGACCAGCGGTGTCATTCCGCTATACAGCCGCGATACCAGACCTTTGGGAGAGGGGAAAGGCATGCAATCTCGGATCCATGGAAAAAAGACACCGGTTACCTTGCTGGCGATGGGCGTTGCACTGGCCCTGTCGGCAAACGCGACCGCCCAGCAGCAGACCGCTACCGACCTGGACACGGTGAACGTCACCGGCTACCGCGCCAGTGTCGAGAAAGCCCTGGACATCAAGCGTGGCGAGGCCGGCGTGGTCGATGCCATCGTCGCCGAGGACATCGGCAAGTTCCCCGACCTGAATCTGGCCGAATCGCTGCAGCGCATCCCGGGCGTGGTGATCACCCGCGAGGCCGGTGAGGGTCGCAACATTTCGGTGCGCGGGCTCGGCCCGGATTTCACCCGCGTGCGCATCAACGGCATGGAGGCGCTGACCACCGTGGGTGCCGGTGACCAGAGCGGCGGTACCAACCGTGGCCGTGGCTTCGACTTCAATGTGTTCGCTTCGGACCTGTTCTCGCAGCTGCTGGTTCGCAAGACGGCCTCGGCCGACGTGGAAGAAGGATCGCTGGGTGCCACGGTCGACCTGCGCACCGCGCGCCCGTTCGACTATGACGGCTTCACCTTCGCCGCCAGTGGCCAGGCCGGCTACAACCAGATGGCTGAAAAAGCCGACCCGCGATTGGCCGCGCTGATCTCCAACACCTTCGCCGATGGCACCTTCGGCGCGCTGCTGTCGGTGGCCTACTCCGAGCGCCAGGTGCTGGAGGAAGGCTCCAACACCGGACGCTGGGCCAATGGCCCCAGCAACGGCAACTTCGCCGCGTCCTCACCGTTTGCCGCAGCGCGTGCGGCCGATGTCTTCCACCCGCGCTTCCCGCGCTATGTACAGATGGAGCACGAGCAGAAGCGCCTGGGCGTGACCGGCTCGCTGCAGTGGAAGCCCAGCACCGCCACCGAAGTCTCGCTGGACGTGCTGTACTCGAAGATCGATGCCACCCGCGATGAGCAGTACATCGAAGCGATTTCCTTCAGCCGTGGCAGCAGCAGCACGCCGCGCCTGGTCGGCAAGCCGAGCACCATCGTCAAGAATGGCGAGATCCGCAACGGTGCGCTGCTGTACGGCGAATTCGACAACGTCGACATCCGCACCGAGAACCGCCACGACGAGTGGAGCACCGAGTTCAAGCAGATCAGCCTGAACGGCCAGCACCGTTTCGGTGATGATTTCACCGTGTCCGGCAAGCTGGGCATCTCGCGCTCCAGGCACGAGAACCCGGTGCAGACCACGGTCATCATGGACAAGTATGACGTCAAGGGTTACAGCTACGACTACCGTGGCAACAGCCGTTTCCCGATCCTCAACTACGGCATCGACCCGACCGATCCCAATGGTTGGGAGCTGGCCGAAATCCGCTTGCGCCCGCAGTACGTGGACAACGATTTCGACACCGGCCAGATCGACTTCAACTGGAACATCAGCCCCGGCTTCCGACTGAAGGGCGGCGTGCTGGCCAAGGACTACACGTTCAAGACCACCGAGCTGCGCCGCGCCAGCGAACTGGCCGTGCCCACCTTCGCCAACGGCAGCCGCATCGTGCCGGTGGACATGACCAGCCCCGCCGGCCTGAAGGGCATCAACGGCAACCCGTCCAACTGGGTGGTGCCGAACCTGGACGCGATCGCCGACCAGTTCGACATCTACAGCAACAGCGGCATCTACGCCGTCGCACCGCGTGCCAACAACGTGCGCAGCGTGGAAGAGAAGGATCGCGGTGTGTACCTGATGGGCGAGTTCAGCACCGAGATCGGCTCGCTGCCGCTGTCGGGCAACGTCGGCGTGCGTTACGTGCGCACCAAGCAGTCGTCCACCGGGCTTTCCACGCTGGCCAGTGGCACCACCTCGACCACCGCCACCCGCACCTACGACGACACCCTGCCTTCGTTCAACCTGGTGGCCGAGGTCACGCCTGATTTCCTGATCCGCCTGGGCGCGGCCAAGGTGATGACCCGTCCGGGCCTGGGTAGCCTGACGCCCGGTGCAACGGTGGCCGTGGCCGGCGGTGCACGTACCATCTCCAGCGGCAATCCCAACCTGGACCCGACGCGCGCCACCAACGTCGACCTGGGCTTCGAGTGGTACTTCGCTGAAGGTGCGATGGCCGGCCTGGGCCTGTTCTACAAGGACATCGAGACCTCCGTGCAGACCCTGCGCGAGAACCGCCCGTACACCGACAGCGGCCTGCCCGCCGAACTGCTGATCGGTACCGGCGCCTCGCCCACCGACGATTTCACCTTCACCCGCCCGGTCAACACCCCCGGTGGTGAACTGTACGGTGCAGAAGCCAACTACACGCAGCCCTTCACTTTCCTGCCGGGCAAGTGGTCCAACCTCGGTGTGCAGTTGAACTACACCTGGGTGGAATCGAAGATCCAGTACATCAACTCGGCCGGCCAGCCAGTGATGAAGAACGATCTGCTGGGGCTGTCCAAGTCGTCCTGGAACGCGACGTTGTTCTACGAAGGCGAAACCTTTGCTGGTCGCGTCTCGGCCACCAACCGCGACGACTACCTCACCCAGGTGCCCGGCCAGGAAACCGGCTTCAACCTGGACGGCTACCACGGCATGACCGGTACCACGGTCATTGATGCCTCGATCCGCTACAAGATCAGCGATCAGCTGGAACTGAGCCTGGAAGGCATCAACCTGACCAACGAAGCGTCGGACGAGTGGGTGTACTCGCCGGCGACCGGCCGCCTGCCGCTGCAGTACACCGAAACCGGCCGCCAGTTCCTGCTCGGCGTGCGCTACAAGTTCTGAGCAACGCCGGCGGCGCGCATCGATGCGCGCCGCCGTTCGCCGTGACCACTGCTGCGCCGCAAGGTGCCGTCGCGGCGTGGCCTTGCTACGGTCCGGCGGCCCACCGCCGGCCGTGGCCCGTTGAAAGGAAACATCTCCATGCCGCACCGCACGACTGTGTTTCGCTGCCTGCTGTTGGCAGTGGCGCTGGCTGTTGGCCCCGCGACGGCCGCCGCCGATGCCCCCAACCTGCTTGCTCCCACCCTGCTCTTCCACGTCGATGCCAACCACGGCCTGCAGGCTGCGACAGCGCAGGGCGAGGCCGTACCGAACTTCCGCGACAAGGTGGCGGTGGTCGACGACGGTGTACGTGGCAAAGCGATCCAGTGGGAAGACGATGGCGTGCTTGCCTGGGACGCGCCGGGCAACATCCTCGCCCAGCGCGGCACTCTCGCCTTCGACTGGCGCTCGCGCTATGCTGTGGGCGAGGCTCCGTTCGTGATCTTCCGCGTCGGTTACGCCGACCACAGCAGCTGGGACATGGCCTGGCTGCGCATCGACTGGAACGGACACGGTTTCGATGCCTTCGTCACCGATGCCAACCTCGCACGCACCCGCGTGTCCTTCCGCGTGGACACGCCGCCGCGGCCGGACCAGTGGCTGCACCTGGCCTTCGCCTGGGACGAAGACCAGGGCGTGCGCCTGTTCGTCGATGGCCGTGAAGTGGCGCGCGCGCAGGCAACCGGCGATTACGATGCCGCGCTGGATCAGCTTGGCCTGGCGGGCCGGGTGATGGCTCCGTACCAGGTGCAGAGCCGCTACAACTTCCTGCGCGGCAGTGATTTCCAGCACATCCGCGTGTATGACCGCATGCTGGACGCGTCGGCAGTGCAGGCCTTGGCCGCCGGAAAGGTTGCGGCCAACGCGGTGGCGCCGGCCTCTGACCAGCGCGCATGGCGCCACCGCTTCGGCTGGGACGGTGCGGCACCGCCTGCGCTGGCGGCGGGCGGAACGCGCATCCGCAAGATCGAATTCGCCGACACCCGTGACATGAAGGCATGGATGTGGAAGGCCACCGATGGCATCGCCGAAACCACCTGGCCGGGCGTCTACAACCGCTCGCGCCTGCCCGGCCGCAACGACTATTTCCAGCTGCCGGACTGGAACACCTACGTGGAAAGCGGGCAGCACCTGGACCTGACCCTGCCGGTGGGCGAGACCGTGAACCGCGTGGAGATCCGCGGTGCGGCCTTCGGCACGCTGGCCCACGGGCCCGACGCAGAACATGCCACCGACGTGCTGGCCACGCGCCCGCGCGGCGTGGTGCGCAGCGTGCAGGATATTCCCGCGCAGCAGGGAGGCGTGCTGCGTTTCAGCAACGTGGAACAGGAAACACCGATCCAGGAAGTCTGGGCCTACAACGTGAGCGAAGGCGCCGAACCGGAAGGCACGGTCAAGCAGACCTATGTGATCGACAGCCAGGCCCTGCCCGACTACACCAACCTCGATGCGCTGCGGCGCTACATCGATGGCCGCTTCCCGGTGTCCGAGCGCAGCACGGTGATGGCCCTGCCCAAGGGTGCCGGTTCGCGCCGGCGCAGCGCCGACAGCCTGCCGGCGCAACCTCGCCCGATCGTGCATGTACTGATTCCTTCCGGCGTGGGCGACGCCCCGGCCAACCAGCCGCTGATCCGCAGCTGGGCCTACAGCTGGGAAAACATGCATGACGGCCTGGATGGCGTGGCCATCGACCTTCCTGCATTGGACCTGCCGGCCACCCACGATGGGCTGATCCCGCTCAACATCCGCATCAAGGACCCGATCTGGCCGGCACGCGACATGATCGATGTCTCGGTGTCGGTGCCGCCGGGGCAGCAGCGCACGCTGTGGCTGGACCTGCGCGATCGCATCCTTACCCCGGACAGCCTGTGGTTGAGCATCGCCTCGGCCGCACCGGGCTTCGACGCCGGCGCGCTGAACGGCGCGCAGATCCGCCTGGTGTTCAAGCCGCGTGCCGAAGCCTTGAAGGAACACGTGGCCGACCGTTTCAACCAGGTTCGCGACAACTGGGGCTTCCTGGTGGAGGAACACACCACCTCCAAGCGGCAGCGCCTCTATGCACGCGTGTACGCCGATCTGAGCGATCTGCTGCGCGTGGATCCGGATCACGAACTTGGCCGCCTGTACTGGAACTACATCAGCTACAACAGCCAGGGTCGACCACCCTACACCGCACCGGAGGTACCCAGGGGGGTGCCGGCGTGGGCGTTCAACCAAGTGCAGGATCTGGCCCAGGTGCGCCGGTTCGTTGACTGGTGGATCGATGAGCGGCAGGTGGCCTACGGTGATTTCGGCGGCGGCATTTCCGATGATTCCGACCTGACCCAGCAGTGGCCGGGGCTGGCGCTGATGGGCGTGCAGCCGGAGCGTCTGAATGCTTCGCTGACCGCGCTGTCCGATGCGGTGTACCGCAATGGCATGTTCAGCAATGGCCTGAGCACCATCGAAACCGACGAACTGCATTCCTATGAGGAAGGCATCAACACCAACAGCGCCATGCTCTACCTCAACTGGGGCGACCCGTTGACGCTGGAGCGGCTGATGGAAACGGTGAAGGCTTTCGACGAGCGCATCATCCTGCGCAATCCGCAGGGCCACCTGCTGTTCTCCAGCAACTGGTTCGGTGGCAACAAGATCTACCGCGAACCCAACTGGCAGTGGCAGAAGCCGTACTCGTTCCCGGTGCTGCACCCAGCCTTCCTGCTGGGCCAGTACAACGCCGACCCGACTGGCCGCAGGCTGGTGATCGGCCTGGCCGATGGCTACCTGGCCCATGCAGGCAAGGACGACCAGGGGCGCTTCACCCTGCCCAACGAGATCAACTGGGCCACCGGTGCCACCCGCGGCGGCGAGTTGAACAACGGCTCCGGCGGCGGCGACACGATGCACACCTTCTGGGCGGCGTGGCGCTGGACCGGCGATGCGAAGTACCTGCAGGCGCTGGATTACCGGGTAGCGCGCGGTGGCCCGGGTGCGCTGGCCAACCTCGGCGAGAACTACGTCGACGTGCTCGGCCGGCAGCAGGACTGGTACCCGAAGCTGACCGCCGAGGCCGATGCCGGCAGGACCGGCTTCGCCAGCCTGATGGCGTGGCAGGCCAGTGGTGACATGAAGTACATCGATGCGCTGCATGCCGAGGGCCTCCAGGCCAAGGTGCAACGCGCCTACATGAACACCGATGGACACTGGTGGTCCGATCGGGTGGAAGCACCGAGCGAATTCCTGCAGCGCGCACGCCTGGGGGGCATCGCGCTGAAGCGCAACCAGAGTTGGCCTGGCCATACCGTCAGCTGGCGCTTCGACCGCGATGGTGCCGCCGAGCAGGTCGCCCTGCTGGTGCATGCGCCCTCGCGCGAGCGCTTCACCGTGACCAGCTACAACCTGGGGGCGCGCACCATTGCCGCTGACATGACCGGCTGGAACGTGGCCAGCGGTACCTGGCGCATCCGCAGTGGCGTGGATACCAACGGCGATGGCCGCATCGACGGCACGCCGGTCGAACGCAGCGTGAAGCTGGAGACCAGTGCCTCGGTACCGATGCGGTTCCGCCCTGGCCGCACCGAGGTGTTCGAGTTCGAGCGTGTGTCTGCGGGCACGCCGGTGGAGACGCGCGCGGACCTGGGCGTGGGCCGTGGCGATCTGCATGTGGACGGCCGCCAGTTGCAGGTGACCGTGCACAGCCTGGGCCACGTTGGCAGTGGCGTGGGCGTGGCCGTGCTGGAAGATGCGCGTGGCCGCGAGATCGCACGCACCGAGGTGCCCGCGATGGCGGCACCGACCGACCTGCAGCCGAAGACCGTGCGGATCCTGCTGCCGTTGCCGGCCGGTGACCGCAGTGGGCTGCGCGTGCGCGTGGCGCTGGCCGATGGCGGCGAGGAAGTGACACAGTTGAACAACGTGGCAGCCGTGCCGCAGTGATTCCATCGCTTCGCCGGGTGTGTCCCGGCGGATACCGTCAGGACGCTTCGGTTTCCAGGCGTTTCACCCGCCGCTGGTACCAATCTTCACCCAGCGGCTCGAACACGGCGCTGCGTTCCATCACGCCCTCGTACACGTGCAGCGATACCGCCACATCCGCATCGCTGGCGTTGCACAGCGTGTGGTACTCGTGCGGTGGGATCAGGCTGCCCGCGCTGCCGCGATGGCCGTACAGCGTCGGCTGGGCGGCGAAGCGATGGCGTTCGCCATCCTGCTCCAGCAGTGCGTACGGGGTGACGACCAGTTCGCCCTGCCAGACGCCCTCCACACACCACATCGCATCGTGGTCGTGCAGTGGCGTGCCCTGGCCCGGGCCCCAGCACATCGCGATGACGCTGTAGCCCAGGGTCGGGCTGCGGTGCAGTTCGCGGCGGGCATAGTGTCCTTCGACCGGGCGCCACACGCAGGGCGGCAGTTGGATCGAAGGATCGACGATGGCCTCACGCAGGACCTGCTGCAGCGCCCCGGTGATCGCCTCGGGCCTGCGCAGCATCACCGCAGTATCGATCGCGGCGACCAGGCGCTCGCGTCCGGTGAACGACAGTGGCGAGGACATCTCTCCCATGACCCGACTCTAGCCGAGAGGAGTTAACGGAATGTTTGCACCGCGGTGTCATCACTGCGTGCCGCGCTGCACGAACGGTACTTTTCCATACAGCGCCCGTTCGCCCGCACGTGGATCATCGACCACGCGGCTGTGGCGGTCGAACAGCATGGTTTGCCGCTGCGGCAGGCCGTAAGGGGCCCATTGCGACATTCCATGATGATTGGGGTCGCCGGTGCGCGCGAACGCGATCAGCGCATCGCTCATCGTCGCGGCCAGCGCTTGCGCATCTGCACCGCCTCCGGTGCGGGACCCCGGCAGGCCGGCGTTGTCGAACACCAGCGGAATGTCCAGGGTATGAAAGGCGCGCAGCCGGCCTTCTTCCACCGGCGATCCCCACTCCAGCTGATACGCCCAGGTGGGGGCAGCGCCGCTGGGCTGGCGCGCACGCGCCTCCAGTTCCTCCAGCGCACCGCGCCAGGACCGCCCGGCGGTGGTGGCCGCGAAAAACACCTCCGACGGCGTGTAGTGCGGGTATAGGCGCCGGTACTCGGCGATCACCGTCTGCGGCAGCAGATCGACGAACTGCTGGCGTTCCAGCTGCGCCGGCAAGGTGTCCCACGTCAAGGCGAAGTTGGCCGGATCATTGCCGAGAAACGCACGGGTCTCGTCGCGGGTATTGCCGATCACCATCGGAATGCCGGCCGATTGCCGCGGTGCCTGCGGCCAGAACGGATGGACCGGCAGGCAGACTTCGTCCAGTACCGGCCCGAAGTACAACGACGAGCTTTCCACCCGTGAGGGATCGCGTGCACGGGTGGCTGCCAGCAGATCGGCGGTGGGCAAGCGCAGCAATGCCGCCAGGTCCTTCGCGCCCACGGCCTGCATGGCGATCGCTGCGCGCTGCGCCGCTGCACGCGGGCCAGCCGCAGTGACCTGCTGTCCGCTCATCGTCCAGGCACGCTGGAACAGGCCGCGTGCGGCCGGCATCGCCATCAGCGTGGCGATCTTGGCCCCTCCGCCGGACTGGCCGAACACGGTGATGTTGCCGGCATCACCGCCGAAGGTGGCCGCATGCTCGCGCACCCACTGCAGCGCCTGCACCAGGTCGAGCTGGCCGGCATTGCCCGACGCGGCGTAGCGTGCATCACCCAGCGCACCCAGATACAGATAGCCGAAGGCGTTCAGGCGATGGTTGAGGGTGACCACCACCACGTCGCCGCGACGGCAGAGCGCGCTGCCGTCGTAGAGGGGGTCGCTGCCGGCGCCATGGTTGAAACCACCGCCGTGGATGTAGACCAGCACGGGGCGACGGCCGCCATCGCCCAGCGCGGGCGTCCAGACGTTGAGGTACAGGCAGTCCTCGCTCCCCGGACCTTCGGTGCCGCCCTGTGGTGCGGCCGCGCCATAGTCCAGTGCATCGGCGATCCCGTTCCAGGCCACTTCCCGGCGTGGTGGCTGGAAGCGATAGGCGCCCGTATCGGCGCCGTAGCGCAGGCCACGGAACACCAGCACGCCCTGTTGACGCTGGCCACGCACACGCCCTCCGCGCAGCCGGACGATCGGCAGGCGGTCGTCGCGTGCACCCGGCACCGCCGTTGCCGGCAGGGCTGCCAGAGTGGCCGTGGCCAACGCCCAGCGCGCACTGTCGCGCAGAAAGCGGCGGCGCTGCAGATCGCTTGGCGCTCCCGTCACCGGCCGCCCTCCGCACCGGCCCCTGCCACCAGCCAGGCCTGTGCCAGGGCGGGCCACAGCGCCAGCGTCGAACCGCGCTGAAGGTGCATGCCGAAGCCATGTCCACCATGGGCGAACACATGCAGCTCGTGCTCGACACCCGCGGCGGCCAGGGCCTGCGCCATCACCTGGCTGTTGTGCACGCTGACCACCCGATCGTCATTGGCATGTATCAGCATCGTCGGTGGCATGTCCGGGCGGGCGTGCTGCTGCAGGGAATACTGCGCAGCCAGGGCGGCATCAGGATGCTCGCCCAGCAGGCGCCCGCGCGAACCGCTGTGTGCATGCGCGCCCATGTCGATGACCGGATAGACCAGCACCGCCCGCGCCGGCCGCGCGCTCAACCGATCGATCACATCACCTGCGGGATAGACCGTGGCATCGAAACCGGTGGCCAGCCGCGCAGCCACGTGGCCGCCGGCGGAGAAGCCAACGACCGCTACGTCGTCGGTGCGCAGTCCGCGCCGCGCGGCCTGGTCGCGTACCACCCGCAGCGCGCGCTGGGCATCGGCCAGCGCGGCCTGGCGGTCCCTGCCCGGCTGCGGCAGACGGTAGCGAAGGACGAACAGGGTAAACCCGGCGCGCTGCACCCAGTCGGGTACCAGCGCACTGCCTTCCTTGTCGATCACCACCCGCTGGTAACCACCGCCTGGAATGACCAGCACGGCATGGCCGTTCGGATGTACAGGGGTGTGCACCATCAGGTAGGGCGCATCGATGCCATCAACGAACCGGTCCGGATGGGCCGGGTCGGGGCTGCGTTCAACCACGCGCGCCGGCCGTGCCGGGCTGCTCTCGCCGGGCACCCGGCCGTCTGGCCATAGGGGCAGGCGTTCGCCCGCGACCTCCCTGCCCAGCCGCTGCCCGTCGCGCAGCGGGACCTCGGCGGCAGGTGCGGGCGCAGCGGCCAGCAGAACGGACAGGCACAGTACAAGGGTGGGCAAACGCATGTCGGACCGGGCTCCAGCGGGGGTGGGCAGCGTGCCGCACGCGCCGGGAAAGAGGGCGTGATGCGCTGCGGCTTGCGTGATGACACCGGTTTACCATATACACCTCCTGCAGACGCTGTCGATGGGCAGTGCAACAACGCAGAGGGAGACCGTTCTTGAGCAACGAACACGGCACACAGGGGCAGACGCCGACGCCGGACGATGCAGCCGCGATCGCCCGCGCCTTCACCGCCGCACGCCGCGCAGGCAGCGCCCTGCCTGCGTTTCCAGGCGCAATCCCGGCCGATCTGGTGAATGCCTACCTGGTCCAGGACCAGGCGATTGATCTCTGGGACGACCAGGTGATCGGCTGGAAGGTGGGATACATCGCCGCCGAGCGTCGCGATGGTTCCGGGGACGAGCGCCTGCTGGGGCCGATCTTCAAACGTCAGCTCTGGAATGATACCGGTGGAACAACGGACATCCCGGTGTTCGCCGGCGGCTTCGGTGCAGTGGAGGCAGAGTACGTGCTGGAGCTGCTGGAAGACGCGCCGGCCGGTCAGCTGCACTGGTCTCCGGAGCAGGCTGAGGCCCTGCCCGCGCGCCTCTACATCGGCGTGGAAGTGGCCAGCAGCCCGCTGGCCACCATCAACGAACTGGGCCCGCGCGTCGTGGTATCCGACTTCGGCAACAACAACGGGCTGGTGCTGGGGCAGGAGATTGCCGGCTGGACGGCCCGCGATGAGATCGACCTGCGCGCGGAAACCCTCATCGACGGCGAGGTGGTCGGCACCGGTGGAGCGCCCCGCCTGCCCGGTGGCCTGCGTGCGGCCTACGCCTTCGCACTGTCCCGTTCGGCGCTGCGCGGCCGGCCGCTGCGCAAGGGCGATCTGATCGCAACCGGCAATGCCACCGGCATCCACGACATCGAGGCAGGACAAACGGCGCTGGTGCGCTTTGCCGGCTTCGGTGACATTGCCTGCCGGGCCGTGCCAGCGGGTTGACCGCTGGCCTGCCCTGGTGAACACGCGCGGGAGGGCGCAGATGATCACACGACGTAACTTCCTGGCCGGTGGCGCTGCCGCACTGGCTACGCCGATGCTCGCCGCCTGCGGCCGCGGGCCGGGCGGCAGCGTGGACGGCAGCACCCTGTTGACCGCCACCGACGTGCACGTGGCCGACTACCCGACCGTCACTGCGGTGAAGTGGATCGGCGAAACGCTGGAGCGTGAGACCAACGGCCGGCTGCACCTGCGCCAGTATCATTCAGGGCAGCTGGGCCGCGAGTCGGAAGCGATCGACATGGCACGCTTCGGTGCCATCGACATCACCCGCGTGTATGCCGGTGCACTGAACAATGCATTTCCCCTGACCCAGGCGCTTTGCCTGCCCTATGTCTTCAGGTCGGTCGCGCACCAGCGCGCCGCGCTCGATAGCGGCGTGGCAGACACGGTGCTGCGCGGCTTTGAAAGCCGCGACCTGGTTGGACTGGCGATCTACGATTCCGGCGCACGCTGCTTCTACAACACCAAGCATCCGATCATTTCGCCGATGGATCTGCATGGCCTGAAGCTGCGCGTGGCCTCCTCGGATATCTTCATCCAGCTGATGCGCCTGCTCGGCGCCAATCCGACGCCGATGTCGCTGGGCGACACGTTCTCGGGCATGGAAACGCACATGATCGATGGTGCCGAGAACAACATGCGCAGCTTCCACTCCAGCCGCCACTTCGAAGCAGCGCACTACTGGTCGCAGAGCGACCATTCGTACGCACCGGACGTGCTGCTGATGTCGCGCGCCCGCTTCGAACGATTGGGCGCGGATGATCGCCAGCTGTTGCTGCACACCGCACGCGCATCGGTGACGGTGATGCGCGAGCACTGGGACGCGTCGGAGGACGCTGCACGCCGCGCCGTGCTGGCTTATGGCGTGAAAGCCAATGAGGTCGACATGCCGGCCTTCAGGGCCGCCGCCCAGCCGCTGCTCAAGCAGTACCTGCAGCAGCCGGACATCGCCGCGCTGGTTGACCGCATCCGCGCTGCCTGAGGACATCTGCCATGACCATGACCCTGCCGGCCACCGCCGGGCCCGCACAGCGACTGCTGGACCGCATCGCCGACATCGCCATCTACTGTGCCGTCGCCGCCCTTCTGGGGCTGGTGGTGGTACAGGGCTGGCAGGTGTTCGCGCGCTACGTCATCAACGATTCGCCCAGCTGGACCGAGCCGGTCACCCTGCTGCTGCTGGCCACGGCGATGAGCCTGGGCGCCGCCTGCGGCGTGCATACCAACCGCCACTTCGGCTTCTTCCTGCTGCACGCTCACATGGGCCCCGGCGTGCGCCGCGCGGTGGATGTGCTGGTGCAGCTGGTGGTTGCCGTGCTGGGTGGGTTCATCGCCTTCTGGTCGGCCGATCTGCTGCTGGACGGGCTGGACATCAAGACCGCCGGCGCCAACCTGCCGCAGAGCATCAACTACCTGCCGCTGGCCGTGGGTGGTGCGCTGATGGTGCTGTTCGCGCTGAACCGTGCGTGGAAAGCGCTGCAGGCCCGCGACGCCGGCAGCGACGACGCTGAAGGAGATCGTTGATCCATGGGCATCACCATCCTGTTCTCCGTATTCGCCGTGCTGCTTCTGCTGGGCGTGCCGGTGGCCTACGCGCTGGCCGCCGCGGCGCTGGCCACCCTGCTCTACCTGGACATTCCCAGCATCGTGCTGGTGCAACAGATCTCGGCCGGCACCGGCTCCGCCTCGCTCATCGCCATTCCACTGTTCATCTTTGCAGGCGAGATCATGATGCGCGGCGGCATCTCCGAGCGGCTGATCGCGCTGGCCTCGTCACTGGTCGGACGCCTGCGCGGTGGCCTGGGCCAGGTCTCGATCCTGTCCTCGCTGTTCTTCGGTGGCGTGTCCGGCTCAGCCATCGCCGATGTGTCGGCGGTCGGTGGCACGATGATTCCGCAGATGGTCAAGCGCGGCTATGACCGCGATTTCGCCGTCAATGTCAGCATCACCGCTGCGCTGGTGGCGTTGCTGGTACCGCCATCGCACAACCTGATCCTGTTCTCGGCGGCAGCGGGAGGGGGCCTGTCCATCGCCGATCTGTTCGCTGCGGGTATCGTACCGGCGCTGCTGATGACGCTGGCATTGATGATCACCGGCTATGTGGTGGCACGACGTCGCGGCTACGGCGTGGAAGTGTTCCCCGGCTGGCGCGCCGTGGCGCTGCGCATTGTCTCCGCCCTGCCCGGCCTGGGCCTGGTCGCGCTGATCTTCGTCGGCATCCGTGCCGGCATCTTCACCGCCGTGGAGAGCGCGGCCATCGCCGTGGTCTACGCCTTGCTGGTCACCACCGTGCTGTACCGGCAGCTGCGCTGGCGCGAGTTCTTCGACACCGTCATCCATGCTGCGCGCAGTACCGGCGTGATCCTGTTCGTGATCGCCACCGCCGCCGTTTTCGGCTGGCTGCTGGCCTACCTGCAGGTACCGGCTGCGGCCGTGGATTTCCTGCAGTCGTTCGCGCACAGTCAGTTCATGGTGCTGCTGATGATCGTGGTGATGCTGCTGTTGCTGGGCACCTTCATGGACCTGGCACCGATGATCCTGATCTGCACGCCGATCTTCCTGCCGGTGGCCAGGGCCTACGGCATCGATCCGATCCACTTCGGCCTGGTGCTGGTACTGACGGGCGGTCTGGGCCTGGTGACACCGCCGGTGGGATCGGTGCTGTTCATCGGGACCTCCATCGGCAAGATCAGCGTGGGCCAGAGCATGCGCACCATCTGGCCGTTCTGGTTCGCCGCGCTGGGCGTGCTGCTGGTGGTCGCCTTCTTCCCCGCCCTGTCACTGTGGTTGCCAGCCGCGCTGCGCGGCTGAGACCGGAGGAGGCCGCCATGCACGCGCTGCGTATCGTCACCGCCGCCACCCTGCTCGCTCTGCTGATGCCGGCGTTGCCGGTGGCGGCCACCGATGCCGCGCCGGTGCCGACGCCGTGGGCGCGGGGGCTGGAACACCAGCGCCAGGCCGACCGGGGCGATGGCACCTTCCTGAACCCGGTACTGGCCGGTGACCGCCCTGATCCGTCGGTGCTCAAGGACGGCGACGACTACTACCTCACGCTGTCTTCGTTCGATGCCTATCCCGGCCTGCCGATCTGGCATTCGCGCGACCTGGTGAACTGGCAGCCGCTTGGCCATGCCATCACCCGCAACGTCGGCGCGATCTGGGCGCCGGACATCGTCAAGCACCAGGGGCGTTACTTCATCTACTTCCCGGCCCGTACCGCTGGCCGGCGCAGCAACTTCGTGGTCTGGGCCGATGACATCAAGGGCCCGTGGAGCGCGCCGATCGATATCGGCCTGGGGGGCTACATCGATCCCGGTCATGCGGTGGGCGAGGACGGCAAGCGTTATCTGTTCCTGAGCGGCGGCGACTATGTGCAGCTGGCCGACGATGGCCTGAGCGTGGTCGGCACGCCGACGCATGTCTATGACGGCTGGCGCTACCCGGAAAGCTGGGACGTGGAGGCCTACGCGCAGGAGGGCCCGAAGATCCACTTCCGCGATGGCTGGTACTACATGACCACCGCAGTGGGCGGTACCGCCGGCCCACCGACCGGGCACATGGTGATCACTGCGCGCTCGCGTTCGATCCACGGTCCCTGGGTGAATGCCCCCAACAATCCGATCACGCGCACGCGGTCGGCGGCCGAACCCTGGTGGTCTCGGGGCCACGCGACGGTGATCGAAGGCACCGATGGACGCTGGTGGATGATGTACCACGGTTACGAGAACGGCTTCTGGACGCTGGGGCGGCAGGCCCTGCTGGAGCCGATCGAGTGGACCGGCGATGGCTGGTTCCGGGCCACGGGCGGCGATCTCGGCCAGCCGCTGCGCAAGCCGGCCGGACAGGCGCTGGCCCCGCATGGCATGGCGCTGTCGGACGATTTCCGAGGCAGCACGCTCGGCCCGCAGTGGGCGTTCTTCAACCCGGCACCGGATGAGTACCGGCGGTTGGGTTTCAGCGGCAACGGTATGGTCCTGCAGGGCAAGGGCAGCAGCCCGCGCGACGCCTCGCCACTGACCACCATCGCCGGCGACCCGGCCTACCAGTTCGAGGTGGAGATGGAGATCGCCCCCGGCGCCGTGGGCGGCGCGCTGCTGTTCTACAGCGACCGCCTGTATGCGGGAGTGGGCAGCAATGGCGAGTCGTTCATCATGCATCGCTACGGCGAGGAACGCCCTGCCCGACTGGCGACGGGTGCGCGTGGCGGCCGGCTGTGGCTGCGGGTCACCAACAACCGCCACATCGTCACCTTCCACTCCAGTACAGACGGGCACACTTGGCAGAAGTATCCGGTTCAGATGGAAGTGTCCGGTTACCATCACAATGTAGCGGGCAGGTTCCTGGCGCTGAAGCCGGCGCTGTATGCGGCCGGCGACGGTACGGTAACCTTCCGCAACTTCCGCTACCGCGCGCTGGATTGAGCGCGGAGCCGGAATCCCCAGACTTATCGGGTTCAAAACATGTCAGTGCGCAACAAGAACGATGCCGCTACGCCGGCATTGGCGAAGGGCAAGGCAGCCACCATCAACGACATCGCGCGACTGTCGGGTGTATCCAAGAAAACGGTTTCAAGAATCATCAACAACTCACCGCTGGTGCGCAAGGACACGCGCGACAAGGTGGAAGCGTTGATGCGTGAAGTGGGCTACATGCCCGATCCGCTGGCCCGTGGACTGGCCTTCCGCCGCTCCTTCCTGATCGGCATGGTCTACGACAACCCCACCGCGCAGTACATCGTGGACATGCAGTACGGTGCGCTGGACGCACTGCGCGGATCCAGCTTCGAGCTGGTTGTGCACCCCTGTGACAGCCGAAGCCCCGGTTACATCGAGGGCGTGCGCCGCTTCGTGCAGCAGCAGAAGCTGCACGGCGTGATCCTGGTGCCGCGCGCCTCGGAAGACCAGGCGCTGGCGGACATGCTCGATGAGATCGGCTGCCGCTTCACCCGCGTCGCTGCACTGCCGCTGGATGAAAGCTCACAGATGGTGGTCACCCATGACCGTGACGGTGCAGCCGAAGCCGCCGACTATCTGCTTTCGCTCGGCCACCGTGACATTGCCCTGGTGACCGGTCCCAGCGCCTACCGTTCCGCCCATGAGCGTACCGCCGGCTTCATCGACGCATTGTCACAGCGCGGTATCGAACTGCCGAAGGACCGCATCATCGAGGCGGGCTACACCTTCGAATCCGGCGTGGCCGCTGCCGAGAAACTGCTGCTGGGCAAGCGCCGTCCGACCGCCATCTTCACCGGCAACGACGAAATGGCCGCCGGCATCTACAAGGTGGCGCTGCGCGCCGGCATCAACATTCCGCGTCAGCTGTCCATCGTCGGCTATGACGACAGCCCGCTGGCCTCCCGCCTGTGGCCTTCGCTGACCTCGGTACGCAGGCATACCCGCGACACCGGGCGTACCGCTGCGGCGATGCTGATCCAGCCCGAAGGCCAGGCATCGTTGCCCATTGCCAGCGTGCGGCCGCACCTGATCGTGCGCGATTCCTGCCAGCCGCCAGAGGACTGAGGCCGAAGGCCTCAATCCGGAAGGTCACCACCGTTGGTGGTGACACTTCACCTTCCCACCCCCTCTACCTCGCCCCGCCCGGCCAGCCGCCGCTATCGTGCGACGCAAAATGACACCGGTTTCCTGTCTGGCTAGAATCGACCGTGAACCGTGCCGGGGCCGACCCGTCGGCCCGCCCCCCGCTCTGGAGAAGCCATGTACTGCAAGACCCACTACGCCACCCATCCCGATGCCATCAACGGTGCCAGCAACGACCAGCTGCGCGACCTGTACCTGCTCGATGGCCTGTTCAATGCCGGTGCGGTGACCCTCAAGTACACCCACTACGAGCGCTTCGTGATCGGTGGTGCCGCACCGGTGGACGCACCGCTGGCCCTGCCGACCCAGACCGAACCGGCGTCGGCGGCGGGCCATCCGTTCCTGGAACGCCGGGAACTGGGCGTGATCAACGTCGGCAGTGGCACCGGTACCATCACCGTCGACGGCACGGTCTACACGCTGGGTCCAAAGGACGGCCTGTACGTGGCCATGGGCAGCAAGGATGTCGTGTTCGCCTCGCAGGACGCCGCCAACCCGGCGCAGTTCTACCTGGCTTCGACCCCCGCCCACGCTCGCTTCGAAACCAGGCAGCTGTCGATCAAGGATGCGGTGGCGCTGGATCGCGGCGCGCTGGAAACCAGCAACGAGCGCACCATCTACCAGTACATCGTGCCGGCCACCTGCCAGTCCTCGCAGCTGCTGCTGGGCCTGACCGTGCTCAAGCCGGGCAGCGTCTGGAACACCATGCCGCCGCACCTGCACGACCGCCGCAGCGAGGTCTACTTCTACTTCGACCTCGGTGACAGCGACCGCGTCTATCACTTCATGGGTGAGCCGGCCGCGCAGCGCCACATCGTGATCCAGAACAACGAAGCGGTGGTGTCACCGCCGTGGTCGATCCACATGGGCGCCGGCACCAGCAACTACGCCTTCATCTGGGCGATGGGTGGCGAGAACCTCGATTACACCGACATGCACGTGCTGGACATCTGCCAGCTCAAGTAAGCCCTGCCCGGCCGCCACGCACCGCGTGCCGGCGGCCGTTGCCGCTGATCCCGCTCGCCTCTATCAAGGAATGCATACGCAATGGCTAATCCCTTCAGCCTGGAAGGCAAGGTCGCTCTGGTAACCGGTGGTAATACCGGCCTGGGCCAGGGCATCGCCGTGGCATTGGCCGCCGCTGGCGCCGACGTCGCCGTGGCCGGCATCGCCCCGCCCACCGAAACCATCGAAAAGATCACCGCGCTGGGCCGCCGCTGCCTGGCCATCGAGGCCAACCTGATCAGCATCGAGCCGGTGGCGCGCGTGGTGCGCGAAACCATCGAAGGCCTGGGCGGGCTGGACATCCTGGTCAACAACGCCGGCCTGATCCGCCGCGCCGATGCGGTGGACTTCAGCGAGCAGGACTGGGATGACGTGATGAACGTCAACATCAAGTCTGCGTTCTTCATCTCGCAGGCTGCCGGCCGCCATTTCATCGAACAGGGCCACGGCAAGATCATCAACATCGCTTCGATGCTGTCGTTCCAGGGCGGTATCCGCGTGCCGTCGTACACCGCCAGCAAGAGCGGTATCGCCGGCATCACCCGCCTGCTGGCCAACGAGTGGGCAGGCAAGGGCGTGAACATCAATGCCATTGCGCCGGGCTACATGGCCACCGACAACACCGCCCAGCTGCGCGCCGACCAGGATCGCAACAAGGCCATCCTCGACCGCATCCCGGCCGGCCGCTGGGGCACCCCGGACGACCTGGCCGGTGCGGCCGTGTTCCTGGCGTCGTCGGCATCGGATTACATCAACGGTGCGGTGCTGCCGGTCGATGGTGGTTGGCTGGCGCGCTGACGCGCGGTCTTGGGTAGTGGGGGGGGGGGGGGGGG
>NZ_JAXAXL020000008.1:50816-68643 GCF_047497515.2 Stenotrophomonas maltophilia | reverse complement strand
AACTACGGGACACCCGCCATCGTTCATGAGGTTGCCGGCCAGCGGCCGGCACTACAGGGGCTCCGCCATGCGCAACGTATTGTTGCTGTTGCTGCTCTCGTGCACCACCGCGCAGGCGGCGCCGGTGCGGCTGTTCATCGCCGGTGACTCCACCGCCGCCGAGTACGGGCGGGAGCGTGCGCCGCAGGCGGGCTGGGGCCAGGCGCTGCAGAGCTACCTGGACCCGGCGCGCTTCGAAGTACACAACCACGCCAAGGGCGGGCGCAGCACGCGCAGCTTCATCGACGAAGGGCGCCTGGAGGCGATCGCCAGCGAGCTGCGCCGCGGCGACGTGCTGCTGATCCAGTTCGGCCACAACGATGCGAAGTTCGAAGACCGCACGCGTTACACCGACCCAGGCACTGACTATCCGCGCCTGCTGATGCGCTACGTGCAGGTGGCGCGCGAGAGGGGCGCCACGCCGGTGCTGGTCACGCCAGTGGCGCGACTGCTGTACGACTTCGGTTCACTGCTGGACACGCACGCGCGCTACACATTGGCCATGCAGCAGGTGGCGGCGCGCGAGCACGTCGCGCTGATCGACCTCAACGATCGAAGCACACGCTGGATCCGCGCGCTGGGCGAGCAGGGGGCACGACCGTACTTCCTGTTCGTGCCGGAGCAGAACCAGGCCGACGGCACCCATTTCAGCGTGGCCGGTGCCAATGCGGTGGCCTGCCTGGTGCTGCGCGAGGCGGTGCCGCTGCTGCCGGCGCTGCAACCGGCGCTGGTGCGTGACATCGACTGCGATGTAACGGGCGCAGGGCAGGGCGCCGATGCGCAGTGGCCCTCGCAGGTGCTGCACGAAGACACGGTTGCGCGTACGCAGCCCGGCCCGCACGGTGGTGCAGGGCCGACCACCGCGTATCCGTTCTTCGCTGGCGCGGCGAATCTGCCGTTCGTGCTGCGCAAGCGGGTGCTGCACAAGGGCGCCGGCATCGGCCTGCACCCGCAGCACAAGGATGAGATCTACTACATCGTCAGCGGGCAGGGCAGCTACGTGCTGGATGGAAAGCGGCACGACGTGCGCGCGGGCCATGCACTGCTGACCCGCGCGGGCAGCACGCATGCGTTGCAGCAGGTGGGGGAGGAAGATCTGGTGGTGCTGGTGGTGTACCCGCAGTGATCGAAACGCAGCCGAGCGTGGGCTCGGCTCTACACGGGCTGCGGTGATCGGTAGAGTCGAGCCTACGCTCGGCTTGGCTCTACAACGGCTCCGGCCCGAAGTGCTTCAGCCCCAACCTCGCCAGGTCTTCCGGGCGCTCGAAATACGCTTCGTCAAAGGCATGCAGGGCATCCTGCTCCTGCTCGGTCATCGCGCCATACAGGTCGTGCAGCTGCGTGATTGCCGGGTCGTCCTCCAGCCGGTCAAGCAACCCGCGCATGCCGGCCAGGATCGCGTGGGTCTGCACCGCGCCCATCGCCTGCAGCGCACGCAGCGCCAGCTGGCAGGTAGGGTCACCCCAGTTGCACAGGAACTGCATGAAGCCGCCGTTGTTGATGTCCGCTTCCATGCGCCACAGCGCCACCAGCTGCTGGTCTTCATCGGACAGCGCATCCAGCGTCCACGCGGCCGCCTTCAGGCGCGCCAGCGCGGCCTCGTAGCGGTCATCCCACACCTGGTTGGGGATATCGACTACACCTTCCTCGCGCGGCGGCAGCAGGGCGGGCCAGTTCACGCCCAGGCCGTTGGCGGTGGCGACCCAGTGCGCGCGCTGCTCGGCCGTGGCTTCGAACAGCGCGGGCGCCCAGCGCAGTGGCTGGCGGGTGCGGCGGCCATCGGCCAGGGTCAGCAGGATGAAGTCGTCGTTGAAGGCGACGTCGGTTACGCGGAAGGCAGAAAAAGCATCAGTCATGTCCCGCAGACTACCTGCGCGACCGCGTGTTTACACGTCGCCGCCGTCGGCCCAGCCTTCGCCGGTGCCCTTCTGGAACACGCGGTCGTCGCCCTGCACATCGCCCGCCGGCAGATGGGCCTGGTCGGCCAGTGCCGAATAGATCGGGGTGAAGTCCGGCGACGTCGCCTGCATCAGCTGTTCGAAGCTGTCGATGACGAAGTAGGTCTTCTGGAAGGTATCGATGCGGTATTTGGTGCGCATGATCCGCTGCAGGTCGAAGCCGATGCGGTTGGGCGCGGCCGATTCCAGCGAGTACAGCGATTCGCCCTTCGACGACACGATGCCGGCACCATAGATGCGCAGACCATCGGGCGTGTCGATCAGGCCGAACTCCACCGTGTACCAGTACAGGCGCGTGAGGTTCTGCAGTGCATCCGGGCCGATCGCGTGGGCTTTGACGCCACCGCGGCCGTAGGCCTCCATGTAGTCGGCGAACACCGGATTCATCAGCAGCGGCACGTGGCCGAACAGATCGTGGAACAGGTCCGGCTCGGCGATGTAGTCGATCTGGTCCGGGCGGCGGATCCACCAGGTCACCGGGAAACGGCGGTTGGCCAGGTGGTCGAAGAAATCCAGTTCCGGCAGCAGGCCTTCGACGCCGACCAGGGTCCAGCCGGTGGCGGCGCCGAGCACTTCGTTGAGCTGTTCGAAGCGCGGAATCATGTGCGCGCTCATGCCCATCTCGTCCTGCGCATCCAGGAACTCCTGGCAGGCGCGGCCGACCAGCAGCTCGCGCTGGCGCTGGTACAGCGTGCTCCAGGTGGCGTGGTCGTCGGCGCTGTAGGTATCCCACGGCTGCTCGACGAGCGTGGTGGTGTACACCGGCACGTAGCCCTTGTCGGTCTGCTGGTGTTCGACGCGGCGGGGCTGGGCGAGATCCATGGGACGCTCCTTTAGGGGATACCCACGATGCTAGGGCAGGCGGCGCGCAACAGGGTTGCAAAAGTTGCGTCGATTGGTCTTGTTGGCGCAATATCCTTGCGTACTCACCATGTTGCGGGGCAACAATGGCCGGAGAAGTCCAGTTCGATCGCACGGATATACGTCTGCTGGCCGAAATCCAGCGGGATGGGCGCGCCACCAACGCCGAACTGGCGACGCGGGTGAACCTCTCCCCCTCGGCCTGCCTGCGCCGCCTGCAGCGGCTGGAAAGCGAGGGCGTGATCGTCGGTTATGGCGCGCGGCTGGAGCCACGGCAGCTACGGCTGGGCCTGCAGGCCTTCGTGCGGGTGCAGCTGGAAAAACACGACCAGGCGGCCATCGCCCATTTCGTGGACAGCGTGCAGGCCTGGGACGAAGTGGTGGCCTGCCATGCGCTGACCGGCGACATGGACTACCTGCTGCACGTCTACGTGCGCGACCTGGAGCACTTCTCGCACTTCCTGCTGGACCGCCTGCTCAATGCCGGGGGCGTCGCCGACGCCAATTCCAGCTTCGTGCTGCGCACGGTGAAGGGTTTCCAAGCGTTGCCGCTGTCGCAGCTGGAATAGGTGCCGTCGCGATTTGACGCGGCCGGGCGGGTAGCCGAGCATCACCGGCCTGCGCACGGCGCAGCGTTCCTTTCCGGCTCCAGGCATGTCCGAACTCCAGCACCCGGTGCTTACCACCACCTTCCTGCCGCTGCAGCGCAAGTCGCTGGCGCGCTACATCGCCCATGGCAACCCGCCGCAGACCGCGCTGGAACAGGCCGGGCTGATGGCAGCGCAGCTGTGCCGCACGCGACTGCATGCACCGGCCGAGATCGAACGCCTGCTGCACGACGCCTGCGTGCTGTTTGCCGGCAACGAGGACGCGGGCCAACAGCTGGCGGGCGCCGGTGGTGGCGCACAACCGGAACTGGACGCCTGGCTGGCCGCGCTGGCCGCCCATGGCGTGCTGCTGGCCCCGGCGGAGATCCTGCAGGACTTCATCGCGCAATCGCCGCTGGCCTATCCGGGGCGGGCCCTGCAGCTGGCCTGCCAGGAGACCCTGACCGAACAGGAGATCCACTTTCCGGCCGCGTTCGGCAGCGACGACGAAGACGACGCGCAGGCCCCTGGCGGTGCGATGGCGGCGGACGCGCGGGCATACGGACATCATGGCCTGTACACCTCCGAACAGGCCCGCGTGCTTCGGGCCATCGCCGCCAACCCGGATGAACTGATCGACCTCGATGGCTACGCCGGCACCGGCAAGGGTCATCTGGTGCTGGCGCTGATGGACGCGCGGCCGGGCCGATACACCTACATCGCGCCGTCGCGAGGGCAGGTGGAAGCCTTCCGCGTTCGCGTGCCGGCCAGCACCGCCAGGCGGCTGATGACCCAGATCGAGTTCGCCAACCATCTCGCGCAGCACGCCGCGCGCAGCGGAAGGACGCAGGGCTTCGTCGCCACCTACCGCGTCAGCACGCTGCCGCCGCGCGTCATCGCCGACCGGATCGGCCTGCAGCCGATCGGCAGCAGAACGCCGGAACAGGTGCTGCGTACCGCACTCGATGCGATCAGCCAGTGGTGCGCATCGTCGGCGGCCAGCCTGCAAGCGTGGCACTTCAAGCGCACGGTGCACTGGGCGATGATCAATGCCGATCCCTACATTGCGGCGGCCGAGCACGTGTGGCGCTGCATGTTCGATGCCGGTGTCCAGCGCGGAGGTTGCCTCAGCCTGACCGCGGCGCATATCGGCAAGTGGCTGTGGTTGCAGGGCGTTGCACCGCCGCTGGAACTGGGCATGCTGCTGATCGACGAGGCACACGATCTCAGTCCCGCCTGGCGGCAGCTGCTGGCCACGCATGCGCCGGGCGTGGTCAGCCTGGGCGATCCGCACCAGCGCCTGAGCGGAAACGTGCACCGTTGGCAGGCGGCCAAGCGGGTGGAGATGCACCAGTCGGTGCGCCAGGGCCGGCAGGTCGACGCGCTGGTCAACCAGACGCTGGCGATGGATTACCAGGGCGGCGATGCCGAGCCCTTTGCCGGCGCCACCGATCGCGCCACGGGGCTGCTGCAGTACGCCGATTGGTCACAGGTGCCCGACAGCGGCATCCGCATCTACGGCGACGTCGTACGGCTGATGGAGGATGCGGTGCGCCTGCATGCACGGGGCGCGCGGCTGCACATCCATCCGGCCACGCTGCGACCGCTGCAGAGCGCGCTGCGCGAGCCGATGGACGCGTGGAACGTGGTGCGCCAGGGCGGCTCCCTGCGGCCCTGGGAACGGGTGGTCGAACAGTTCGTGGCGCGTGGTGAAGGGCGCCTGGCCGACCTGTTCACCCGCAGCGACGGCGGGCAGCGGATCATGCAGGCGTTGCAGGCGCTGGTTCCTGCCGAGGACAGCCAGATCGTGCTGTGCCTGGCCGAACATGCCAAGAACCTGCAGTTCGATGTCGTTTCGATGTCCGACTGCTGCTTCAAGGCCGTCGCCGGCAAGCCTTCGCGGCACAGCCCGGTGCGCGCGGCCTATGTGGCGATGACCCGGGCCAGCCGGCAGCTGTGGCTGCCGGGCGATGCGATGGCGCAGCTGCAGCTGAGCGCGGCCGAGCACGAGCAGGGCAGGGAGCAGATGCGCCAGGAGCGCCAGTACGCGGCGGGCCATCGCCCCGCGCGCTGAGCCGCGCGCCGCTCAGTGGCGGCGCGGCAGGGCGATCAGCACTTGTCCTTGCGGCCCATCAGCTTGCCCAGGCGCGAGGCTTCCTCGCACTTCGGCGCGGCGACCGGGGCCGGTGCCGCTGCGGCGGCGCGTGCCTTCTGCAACTGCTGGATCTTCGCGCGGATCTGCGGCATCGCCGCCATCGCGGCTTTCTCGCCTTCCAGGATCGCGGTGCCACGCTGGCTGAAATCGGCGGCACCGATGTCGAGCACCTTCGGCCGGATCACCACGTCGGCGCGCGCCAGTTCCTGTTCGCCCAGGCGCTGGCCCATGATCGAGATCGACTGGTTGACGATGCCGAGCATGCCGGTGGGTGCCTTGCCGCTGGCCTTGCTGGAGATGTCCACGGCGATTACGAAGTCGGCGCCGAGCTGGCGCGCGGCGTCCACCGGCACCGGGCTGACCACGCCGCCATCGATGTAGTTGCGGCCGCCGATCTTGACCGGCTCGAACACGCCGGGAATGCTGCTGGATGCACGCACCGCCTGGCCGACGTTGCCGCGCACGAAGATCGCGCGTTCGCCGGTTTCAAGCTGGGTGGCGACTGCAGCGAACGGCTTCTTCAGGCGTTCGGCCGGACGGTTGGCAACCTGCTCGTTGACGTAGTCCTGCAGCTTCTGGCCCTGCACCAGGCCACCGGAGAACAGGCGCACATCGCGGATGCTGGCTTCGTCCAGCGCCACCGCCTTGCTCTGCATCTGGAAGGCGTCCATGCCGCTGGCATACAAGGCGCCAACCACGCTGCCGGCGCTGGTGCCGGACACCACCACCGGCTCGAAGCCGTTGGCTTCCAGCATCTTGATCACGCCGATGTGGGCAAAGCCCTTGGCCGCGCCGCCGCCGAGCGCGATGCCGATCTTCACCGGCTTGGCCTGCGGCACCACGGTCGGTGCCGGTGGCGGGGTGGGGCGGACCGGATCGCCGCCGCACCCGGCCAGCAGGCCGATCAGGGCGACGGACAGCAGCATGCGGGGGCGGAACAGGCTCATCGGCAGTGCGCTCGCGGCGCCGGAATCGGGAAAGGGCGCCAGCATACCGAAGCCACGGCAGGCGGGGCAGGGTGCGGAAACTGCCTATTCAGTGAATCGCCGGGCACGCCGTGCCGCGCTCGGAACCGGGGCCCGGACAGTCGCACGCAACGGTGCCATGAACAGCCGGCATTTGCGGCGCAGGTGCTGTATTGCAACAATTATCTGGTAGCGCCGTTTTACCACCCCTCCAAACACAGCCTACCGCCATGTCTCCGACCCGCACTTCCCGTGGCCGATTTCCGGTCGCGCGCCCCCTCGTTGCCGCTCTTTCCGCCCTGCTGCCGCTGGTAGCAGCCGCCCAGGAAACCCCCGCCGCCAAGGATCCGGTTGCCCTCGATGCCCTGCAGGTCACTGCGCAGCGCCGCGTCGAGAACGCCAAGGACGTGCCGGTTGCGGTCAGCGCGATCCAGGGCGAGAAGCTGGATGTGCTCGGCTCGGCCGGCGATGACATCCGCTTCCTGGCCGCGCGCGTGCCCAGCCTCAACATCGAATCGTCCTACGGCCGTGCCTTCCCGCGCTTCTACATCCGCGGCCTGGGCAACACCGACTTCGACCTCAATGCCTCGCAGCCGGTGTCGCTGGTGTATGACGACGTGGTGCAGGAAAGCCCGCTGCTGAAGGGCTTCCCGCTGTTCGACCTGGCCAACGTGGAAGTGCTGCGCGGCCCGCAGGGCACGCTGTTCGGCCGCAACACCCCGGCCGGCGTGGTCAAGTTCGATTCGGCGCGCCCGTCGCAGGACGCCGATGGCTACATCCGCGTTGGCTACGGCAGCTACAACAGCTGGAACGTGCAGGGCGCCTACGGCGGCCCGCTGACCGACCGCTGGTCGGCGCGCGTCTCGGCGATCTACCAGCGCCGCGACGACTGGGTCGACAACACCCGCGTCGGCGCGCCCAACAGTGGCTTCGAAGGCTATGACGAAGCCGCCGGCCGCGTGCAGTTCCTGTACGAAGGCGATGACTTCGAAGCGCTGTTCAACCTGCACAAGCGCAAGCTCAACGGCACCGCCCGCCTGTTCCGCGCCAACATCATCGAAAAGGGTGGCAACTCGCTGGTCGAGAACTTCGACCGCGACAAGGTGGCCAACGATGGCGTCAACTTCTCCGACCTGAAGACCTGGGGCGGCAGCGCGCGCCTGCAGTGGAACCTCGGTTCGGTAACCCTGCACTCGATCACCGGTTACGAGACCGCCGAATCGCTCAACCGTGGCGACATCGACGGTGGCTACGGTGCGGCGTTCCTGGGGGCCGGCAACTACGGCCCGGGCCTGATTCCGTTCTCGTCCGAATCGGCCGACGGCCTGCCGCACCACCGCCAGTGGACGCAGGAATTCCGCATCGAGTCCAACGAGTGGGGCCGCTTCGACTGGCAGGCCGGCGTCTTCTACTTCGATGAAGACGTGACCATCAACAACTTCAACTACGACTCGCTGGCCCCGGGCAACCCGCAGACCGGCCACGTGGTGCAGAACCAGCGCAACAAGGCCTGGGCGGTGTTCGCCTCGGGTGACTTCGATGTCACCGACCGCTTCAAGCTGCGTGCCGGCGTGCGCTACACCCAGGACAAGAAGGACTTCAGCGCCAGCGTGCTGCAGGCCGTCCCGTTCGGTACCCCGGTCAGCGGCCCGTA
Organism: Stenotrophomonas maltophilia; assembly: GCF_047497515.2. Taxonomy (GTDB): domain Bacteria; phylum Pseudomonadota; class Gammaproteobacteria; order Xanthomonadales; family Xanthomonadaceae; genus Stenotrophomonas. Next base: position 60,424 of record NZ_JAXAXL020000008.1, on the reverse strand, counting down.
CCTGGCCAACACCGACGTCAACGACGTCAGCTGGGATGTCAGCGGCGTGTACAAGCTGACCGACGACATCAACGCCTATGCCCGCGTGGCCAAGGGCTTCCGCGCGCCGTCGATCCAGGGCCGCCTGGCCTTCGCGCCGGGCCTGTCGCAGGCCGATTCGGAGAAGGTGATCTCGTACGAAGCCGGCATCAAGGCTGATCTGTTCGAGCGCCGCGCGCGCCTGGGCCTGAGCGTGTTCCGCTACAACGTCGATGGCCAGCAGCTGATCGCGGTGGGCGGCACCAACAACATCGCCACCCTGCTCAACGCCGACAAGACCATCGGCCAGGGCGTGGAGCTGGACCTGGAGGCCTACCTGGCCGACAACGTCCTGCTGACCTTCGGCAGCAGCTACAACGACACCGAGATCAAGGACAAGAACCTGGCGGTGGCGATCTGTGGCGGTGGCTGCACCATCACCGACCCGACCACGGTGATCAACGGCCAGACCTATGCGCTGGTCAACGGCAACCCGCTGCCGCAGGCGCCGAAGTGGATCCACAACGCGACCCTGCGCGTTGGCTTCCCGCTCAGCGATGGCAGCGAACTGTACGCCTACACCGACTGGGCCTACCGCAGCGCGGTGAACTTCTTCATCTACGAGTCGCCGGAATTCCGCGGCCGTAGCTCGCTGGAGGGCGGCCTGCGCCTGGGCTACAACTGGGATTACGGCCAGTACGACGTGGCCGTGTTCGGCCGCAACCTGACCAACCAGACCCGCGTGGTCGGTGCGATCGACTTCAACAACCTGACCGGCTTCCTCAACGAGCCGCGCACCTGGGGCGTGGAGTTCACCGCGAAGTTCTGATGCGGTTGCTGCGATAGTGCAATGAAGAAGGGCCGGCGCAATGCCGGCCCTTCTGCTTCACACCCATCGGTTGGGCGGGCGGGGGGCCGGCAACGATCCATCCGGCGTTGGCTTACAACGCGCTCTGCGGTCGCACCTTCAGCACCGCATTCTCGGTAGCGCAGTCGCGGCTGGAATGCAGGCCGGCCATGCGCGCGGCAGCGATTTCCTTGCGTGCGGCCAGCAGGTCCTTGTTGAACGCGGCGTTGTCGTGCAGGCGTGCAACGGCGGCGGCGCCCATGAAGCGGCCTTCCAGGATGTCGCTCTGCCAGTGCACGTTGCACACCAGGCGGCTCTCGCCGTAGTTGCGGCCACGGGCCTGGATGGCATCGGCGCGATCCGGCGCGATCTCCGACAGGATCAAGGCCCAGGCCCAGCCGATCGACGTGTGTCCGGACGGGTAGGAACCGTTCTTGCGCAGGCCGTCCTCGTCCTTCGGCGAGCAGGTCGGCTCACCGTTGACCATGAACGGGCGCGGACGCTGGTAGCGGTTCTTGGCGGCCTTGGTGGCGGCGCTGGCGTCGATCCGGCTGCGTTCCAGCAGGCGATACAGCGCCGGGGTCTTCACTGCGTCCACATCGATGTCGGCGGCGCAGGAGAAGTGGTTGGCGCCTTCCGGGAAGCCGAGTTCGGCATCGACGCCGGCCTGGGCGAAGCGCGGGCTGCCACGCAGCGCGCGGGCTTCACGGCTGACCTGTTCGTCCAGCGCCAGGGCGGCCGAACCGGCCACCGGCGGCGCCGGTACCAGGTCCAGGCTGGCCGGTACTGCGTCCTTGTCCAGGTAACCCACTGCCTTGGTGGTGATGTTGGCTTCGACGGCGGTCGGCTTGGCGGCGGTGGCGGCACAACCGGCCAGCGCCACCGCGACGGCGAGGCCGAGCAGCGGGCGGGCAGGGAGGGAAATCAGCGACATGGACAGGCTCCGGGGAGAAAACATCGCGCCATGATCGCAGCCCCCATACGACACCGCAGTGGCCATCGGTCATACGGCCAGACCCGGCATGGTCATTGCCGCGATATGAAAAGCGTCATCGTTTGACGTCAGTCTCCTGAATCCGGGCGCAGCGCACGGACTTTCACGCGCCTGCGCCATGAGCATCGTCGCAATGGCAAGCACCGAGGCCATACAGTCACAGCCGGGTCGGGGGGATCCGCTGACAGAGGGAGAGAAGCGATGCGCAGCACCGCAACAGGAAGTACCGTCCTGGCCCTGCTCCTCGGGCTGGCAACACTGCCGGCACAGGCCGCCGACGTGGTGGGCGTGGCCTTCGTGCACGGCACCGGCGCGCAGACCAATGCCACCCAGGACTACTGGCAGCCGGCGATCATCGATACCGTGCGCCAGGGCCTGCCGAACAGCAGCAACTACGTCGTCATCAACTGCGATTTCACCCAGTACATGTGGAAGCCGGAAGCCGCCGGCTGCCTGGCCAACCAGCTGACCGGCTTCATCGACAGCCGTGGCATCACCCAGCTGGTGGTGATCACCCATTCCAACGGCGGCAACGTGATGCGCTGGATCCTGTCCAACCCGACCTACGACAGCCGCTACCCGAAGATCATCCGCACGGTGCGCAAGGTCAACGCGCTGGCACCGTCTTCGGCGGGCACGCCGCTGGCCGATGCGGTGCTCAACGGCAACACCTTCGAAACCTCGCTGGGCTGGCTGCTGGGCTACAAGAACGACGCGGTGCGCCAGCAGCAGGTGGCGAGCATGGCCACCTACAACGCGCAGAACCTGTACGGCACTGCCGGCCGCCCCGCATTACCCAAACCCTTCCGCGCAGTAGTCGGAAGCGATGTCGAATCGGCGGTGTGGGACAGCAACAGCTACTGCGGCGGCTATCCGGCCAATGTCGGCCTGGAATTCACCCAGAACTGGCTGTCGTCCTGCTCCGATGGTTTCCTGGAGTGCAGCAGCCAGAAGGCTGCCGGCACCACCTGGTTCACCGACAAGCAGCGCACCCAGGGCGCAGAGCCGCTCAGCCACAACCAGAGCCGCCGCGAGTGCTTCGGCCTTGGCACGATCCTGCGCAACGACCTGACCCAGTGAGGGAGACGACCATGACGATCCATTCCACCCTGCTGGCCAGCGCGGTGCTGGCGGTGCTGTCCCTTTCCCTGTCCGCGGCGCAGGCCGCACAGCCGCTGCAAGCCGCCCGCGCGGGCGATCAGGTGCCTGCCGCACTGGTGGCCGCGCCGCTGCCTGTTGATGAAAGCGAACACGCGCCGTTGTCGTTTGCCTGGGCGCTCGACCCGGCGCAACCGCTGCAGGCCGCCACGCCGTATGCCTCGGTCAGCCGCAGCTACTGGCAGCAGGTCGATGGCGCGCAGCTGCAACGCGGCCTGGACCTGCCGCTGACGGCCGCCGATGCGGTGATCCAGCTGAGTCCCGCTGAAGGTGCGCGCGCAGTGCCGGCCAGCACCCTGCAGGTGCGCGACCCGGCCGGCCGCAGCAGCGTGGCGCGCAGTGTCGATGCACGCGCGCTGCAGGATGCCGGCATGCCGGTGCGTGATGGCAGCAGCATGCTGCGTACCGGCGCGAGCAGTGCGGTGGGCGCCTACACGTTGCAGAGCGCGCAGGCCCAGGGCCGCTACGTGGTGCAGGTGCTGGAACCGAACAGCCCGCTGCGGCTGGAGGTGCAGGCCAGCCAGGGGCAGGTGCTGGCCGGTGGCAACCTGCAGCTGCAGGCGCGCCTGCTGGAAGACGGTGCCACCACCGCGACGCTGGCCTCGCGTCGCGGCAGCCTGGGTGGCGAAGCGTTGCTGGTGGCACCCGATGGCCGCAGCTGGCCGCAGCGGCTGCTGCGCACCACCGATGGCAGCCTGCGCGCGCAGGTGCGGATCCCGGCCGATGCCGGCACCGTGCAGGGGCTGTGGGAACTGCAGGTGTTCGCCCAGGCCGACGGCGTGCTGCGCGATGGCAAGGTTGCCTTCGCGGTGGCGCGGCCGACCGCCCGCTTCAGTGGCCAGGCGGCACCGGACCCGTCCAGCCGGCAGGTGGCGCTGCCGCTGCAGGTGGCGGCCGCCGGTCGCTACGAGGCACGCGGCACGCTGTATGCCAGCGGTCGCGATGGCCAGCTGAAGCCGGTGGCGCAGGCACATGCGGCGGCGTGGTTCGATGGCCCGGGTGCGGGCCAGCTGGTGCTGCCGTTCGACCAGGCTGCGCTGCCGGCCGGCTTCGGTGCGCCCTACGAGCTGCGCGACCTGCAGCTGCAGGACCAGAGCCGGATGGCACCGATCGAATCGCGCGCGCTGGCGTTGCGGTTCTGAGCAAGGGAGGCAGCGGGCCGGGTTCCGGCCCGCTGCATTGACATCATGACGCGACGGCCTGCCGGGGGGGAGAGTCGACTGTCAGTCGACTGCCTTTCGCCCAGGTCGCAAAAATCCCGCGCTGCGCGCGATAGTCGACTGACAGTCGACTCTACCGCCGCGGGTTTCCGAGCCCGTCGCCTTACCCCGCGTATGCGGTCAGCCGGCCATCCTGCTCGCATACGGTGATGGCGCCGCCGAACACCGCCGACAGTGGTTCGCTGCGCAGCAGTTCGGCACGTGTGCCGTCGGCCAGTACGCGGCCGTCGCGCAGCAGCACAACCCGCTCGATCTCGGGAATGATCTCTTCGATGTGGTGGGTCACCAGCACCAGGGTGATGCCCTGCTGGGCCAGCACCCGCATGGTCGCCACCAGCTGCTCGCGGGCGACCAGGTCCAGGCCGGTGGAGGGCTCATCCAGCAGCAGGGCCTGCGGCCGGTTGACCAGCGCGCGCGCGATCAGCACGCGGCGGGTCTCGCCGGCCGACAGCTCGGCATAGGCGCGTTCGCGCAGCGACAGGGCGCCGGTCATCGCCAGCGTTTCACCAACGCGCGCGCGCATGTCGGCGGTCACTTCGCGGAAGGCTGGCACCACGTAGCTGGCGAAGAAGCCGGACAGCACCGCCTGCTCCACGGTCAGCCCGGGCATGTCGGCCAGGTTGCTGCTGAGGTCACCGGTGACGATGCCCAGCTGCGAACGCAGCCGATCCACCTGCCAGCGGTTCTGGCCCAGCACCTTCACGGCCACCGAGCCGTCACCCTGCGCCAGCGGGTACAGCTCGCGGGTGATCAGCTTGATGAAGGTCGACTTGCCGCAGCCGTTGGGGCCGAGCAGGGCGGTGTGCTGGCCCTGTGCGATACGCAGGCTGAGCGCGTGCAGCACCTTCACCTGGCCGCGCACCACGGTGGCGCGGTCCAGCTCGATCAAGGGAGGCAGCTCCGCGGGTGACGGGGCAGCGGCAACGGCGCTGGCGCGTGGATCAAGGCTCGACAACTCAGGTCCCCAACTGTGAACGGTGCCACGGAAGGCGGTCGAAATCGCCGCCGCAGGGATGCAGTTTGCAACGCAAGCGCCCATCATGTCTGCCATCCCCGCGTCGACCCGGAGAGACGACATGCCTGATGCGCTGATGTCCCTGTTGACCGGCGGTGTGCTCGGCCTGGGGTGGTGGGCCATGCTGGCCGTGCTGCTGGTCTTCACCCAGATCACCATCTTCTCGGTGACCCTCTACCTGCACCGCAGCCAGGCCCATCGCGGGGTCGATTTCCACCCGGCGCTGGCCCATGTGTTCCGCTTCTGGCTGTGGCTGACCACCTCGATGATCACCCGTGAGTGGGTCGCCATCCATCGCAAGCACCACGCCAAGGTGGAGACCGAGGACGATCCGCACAGCCCGGTCACCCGCGGCATCGGCAAGGTGTTCTGGCACGGCGTGGAGCTGTACCGCGAAGCGCGCGGCATGCGCGCGGACATCGAACAGTACGGGCGCGGCACCCCGGACGACGTGATCGAGCGCCACCTGTACACCCCGCATGCCACGCTCGGCCCGGTGCTGCTGCTGGCCATCAACAGCGTGCTGTTCGGCCTGCCCGGCGTGGCCCTGTGGGCAATCCAGATGGCGTGGATTCCGTTCTGGGCGGCCGGCGTGGTCAATGGCCTCGGCCACTGGTGGGGCTATCGCAACTACGAATCGGCCGATACCTCCACCAACCTGACACCGTGGGGGTTCTGGATCGGCGGCGAGGAGCTGCACAACAACCACCATGCCTTCCCCAGCTCGGCGCGCTTTGCGATGCGGCGCTGGGAATTCGACATCGGCTGGAGCGCGATCCGCCTGCTGCAGGCACTGCGCCTGGCCAAGGTGCTGCGGGTGGCGCCGGCCATGGACGTGCGCCCGAACATCGCCGTGCCCGATGCCGAGACCCTGAAGGCGTTGCTGTCACACCGTTTCCAGGCGATGACCGACTACCAGCGCAACGTGTTCATGCCCGCCCTGCGCGAGGAGGCGGCACACGCCGGGGCCAAACTGCGTCGCCTGCTGCCGCGCCGGCTGCGCCGCGGCCTGGTCAACGACGGCCGCTGGCTGAAGCCCGACAGTCGTGCCCAGCTCAGCGAGTGGGTCGCACAGCGCCCGCGCATCCGCACCCTGGTCGAGTACCGCGGGCGATTGGCCGCGCTGCTGGAAGCGCGTGGCCACGATGCCGCCGAGCGCCTGCATCAATTGCAGGCCTGGTGCCGCGAGGCCGAGGAAAGCGGCATCGCGGCGCTGCAGGCCTACGCCGCACGCTTGAAGGGCTACAGCCTGGTGGGCGCGTGAGGCCGTTGCCGGTTGCGCTGCTGTGCCTGCTGCCGCTGGCCGCGTCGGCGCAGGTCAGCGACACCGCCACGTACCTGCAGCGCATGGACAGTGACGGCGATGGCAAGGTCAGCGAAACCGAGTACGTGCAGTGGATGCTGTACGCCTTCGACCGCATGGATCGCAATGGCGATGGCGTGCTGAGCGCCGAGGAGCTGCCCGGCGGCAAGGGCAGGGCGATCACCCGCGAGCAGCAGCGGCAGGTGATCGTGCAGCGCTTCCATAAGCAGGATGCCAACGGCGACGGCTTCCTCGATGCCCGTGAACTGTCCGCGCCGCCCCGCTGAGCGGGCGTAGAATCAACCCATGCCTGAATTGCCCGAAGTCGAAACCACCCGCCGCGGCCTGGCGCCGCACCTGCAGGGCCGTCGCGTGCATGGTGTGATCCTGCGCCGCGCCGACCTGCGCTGGCCGATTCCTCCGGAAGTGGCCGAGCTGCTGCCCGGGCAGCGCATCGAGGACATCCGCCGCCGCGCCAAGTACCTGCTGCTGGATACCGCCATCGGCAGCGCGGTGCTGCACCTGGGCATGTCCGGCAGCCTGCGCGTGCTGCCCGGTGATACGCCGCTGCGTGCCCACGACCATGTGGATATCAGCCTGGACAACGGCCGCCTGCTGCGCTTCAACGACCCGCGCCGGTTCGGCAGCCTGCTCTGGCAGCCGGCTGGCGAGATCCACCCGCTGCTGCAGGGGCTGGGCCCGGAGCCGCTGGACGATGCCTTCGACGGCGATTACCTGTTCGCCCGCAGCCGGGGCCGCAGCGCGCCGGTGAAGACCTTCCTGATGGACCAGGCGGTGGTGGTGGGCGTGGGCAACATCTACGCTGCCGAAAGCCTGTTCAAGGCCGGCATCAGCCCGCTGCGCGAGGCCGGGAAGATCTCGCGCGAGCGCTACCAGCGCCTGGCCGATGCGGTGAAGGAGATCCTGGGCTACGCGATCACGCGGGGCGGGACCACCCTGCGCGACTTCATCAGCCCCGACGGTGCGCCGGGCTACTTCGAGCAGGAGCTGCTGGTGTATGGCCGTGACGGGCTGCCGTGCCCGAACTGTGGCCGCGCGCTCAAGCACGCCACCATCGGCCAGCGCGCCAGCGTCTGGTGCAGCCACTGCCAGCGCTGAAACGGGCGGCCAGCGGCAGCTGAACGGGCAGGGCACGTCTCCGCTGCCCGTTAACGTTTGTCTGCCTATGATGGCCGACCTTCCTCCTGTGCCTGACGCGCCTGCATGCAACGACGCGACTTCATCCGCAATGCCTCCCTCGCCCTGGCTGCATTCGGCCTGCCGTCCCTGCCCGCGTGCGCGGCCAGCAAGAGCGGCCAGATGGGCCTGCGCCGCCTCGGCCAGCCGCAGCCGTTCGACTTCGCCACCCTGAAGGGCCAGGCGCGCGCGCTGGCACAGGCGCCCTACAAGAGCCACAAGCGCGTGCTGCCGGGCCGCCTGGAGGGACTGGACTGGGACCAGTACCAGTCGATCGGCTACCGCCAGGACCATGCCCTGTGGGCGGACCAGCCGGGCAAGTTCCAGGCCAAGTTCTTCCACCTGGGCCTGTACTTCCATTCGCCGGTGCGCATGTTCGACGTGGTCGACGGCAAGGCGCAGGAGCTGGCCTACGACGGCGCTGCATTCAACTACGGCAAGAGCGGCATCAAGGACGGCGAGCTGCCGGCCGATCTCGGCTTCGCCGGTTTCCGCCTGAACACCCGCAAGGATACGGACCGCGATTTTGCCGCCTTCCTTGGCGCCAGCTACTTCCGCGCGGTCGGCAAGGAGGGCCAGTATGGCCAGTCCGCGCGTGGCCTGGCGATCGACACCGGCATGGGCAAGCCGGAGGAATTCCCGGATTTCATCGCCTATTACCTGGAACAGCCGTCGGCCGATTCGGAGACGATCGTGGTCTATGGCCTGCTGGATTCGCCCAGCGTGGCCGGCGCCTATCGCTTCGCGATCACCAATGGTGACGTGCTTCTGATGGACATCGACAGCGCGCTCTATCCGCGCAAGGCGATCGAACGCCTGGGCATCGCACCGTGCACCAGCATGTACCAGGTGGGTGAGAACGACCGCCGCATGGGCTGGGACTGGCGTCCGGAAATCCACGATACCGACGGCCTGTCGCTGTGGACCGGTGCCGGTGAGTGGATCTGGCGGCCGCTGCTGAACCCGCGCAACCTGCGCTTCAACATGTTCGTGGACCGCAACCCCCGCGGCTTTGGTCTGCTGCAGCGCGACCGCAACTTCGACCATTACCAGGACGACGGCGTGTTCTACGAGAAGCGGCCGTGCCTGTGGGTGGAACCGAAGGGCGAGTGGGGCGAGGGCTCTGTGCAGCTGGTGGAGATTCCCACCGTGGACGAGACCTTCGACAACATCGTGGCGTTCTGGAACCCGAAGGAAAAGCCGCAGCCGGGCCAGGAACTGCTGGTGGGCTACCGCCTGTACTGGGGCGCCGAACCGCCGGCACGACCGCCGCTGGCGCATTGCGTGGCCAGCCGTACCGGCCTGGGCGGCGTGGTCGGCAAGAAGCGCGAGTACTTCAGCTGGCGCTTCGCGGTGGACTTCGAGGGGGGCGAGCTGGCCTCGCTGATCGACAAGGCCGACGTCGAGGCGGTGGTGGAAGCCAGCCGTGGCCGGGTCGAGATCGTGTCGGCACGGCCGCTGCGCGAGATCGACGGCTACCGTGCGATGTTCGATCTGGTGCCGCCGGAAAACAGCACCGAGCAGATCGACATCCGCTTGTTCCTGCGCAGTGGCGGCAAGACGCTCACCGAGACCTGGCTGTACCAGTACACCCCGCCGCCGGCAGGTGCGCCGGAGCGCACGCTGTACTGAGAGGGGGTGGTGGGTTTGCAGGGCTTGCAGCCCTGCACCTGCTGACGTCAACGTCAAAAGCGGGCATTCCGTGGGATGGCGGGGTGGGTCCGGTTGAGGGGGGCGGCGTCAACACGTCCATGTAGCCTCGGCCGCGCCATCCATGGCGCTCACGCCCCCTCAACCGGACCCACCCCGCCTTCGACAGACCTCCGCGATCTGTCGGAGCGGCGTTCTGCTTTGGT
>NZ_JAXAXL020000008.1:0-50806 GCF_047497515.2 Stenotrophomonas maltophilia | reverse complement strand
CCCGTGCCGACCAACGGTCGGCACCCACCAACAGCCGCGTGAACCTGTCGAAGGCGGAGCACTGTGGGTTTGCGGGGTGTGAGCCGCATGGATGCGGCGACCAAGGCCCCCAGGAACGGGTTTACGGCGTGTCCTGCAAGCCCACACCGCCCCGCCATCCCACGGAATGCCAGCTTTCGCTGTCGCTGTTGCTGTTGCTGTTGCCGGCCAGCGGCCGGCACTACCGCGGGTGCAGGGCGCAGCCCTGCCGAACACCCCTTACAGCGGCAGCGGCGCCTGCGCGGGATCGATCCGCCCTTCACCACGGGTGATCTTCTTGAACTCGGCGCGGCTGACCGACACGTAGCGGTCGTTGCCACCGATCTCCACCTGCGGGCCGTCCTGCACGGCGTGGCCATGCTCGTCCACGCGTACCGTCATCGTCGCCTTCTTGCCGCTGTGGCAGATGGTCTTGATCTCCTGCATCTCATCGGCCCAGGCCAACAGGTACTGGCTGCCTTCGAACAGCTCACCGCGGAAATCGGTGCGCAGGCCATAGCACAGCACCGGAATGCGCAGCTGGTCGACCACCTCGCTGAGCTGCCAGACCTGGGCGCGGGTCAGGAACTGCGCTTCATCCACCAGCACACAGCCCATCGGGCCGTTCGCGGCCAGGTCCTGTTCGACCCAGTGCTGCAGGTCGGTATCCTGGTTGAAGGCCATGCCTTCGGCACGCAGGCCGATGCGCGAAGCCACCACGCCAGCGCCGGCACGATCGTCCAGGCGCGGGGTCAGGATCGCCACCCGCATGCCACGCTCGCGGTAGTTGTGCGCGCTCTGCAGCAGCGTGGTGGTCTTGCCGGCGTTCATCGCCGAATAGTAGAAATAGAGCTTGGCCATCGGCCAATTCTAGTCGCCCGCCGCCTCGCCGTCGCGGACCGTTGGCAAGCTCAGCGCTGGGGTCCTTCAACGGGGCTGAGCGGGCCGACCTCGACACTGCGGCCACGGAATTCCTGCTCCCAGATCTGGTCCTGCATGCACCAGTACGCCGCCGGGTCCCAATAGGCATCGCGGTAGTAATCGTCACCGCGGATCGGCCAGCCGGCCTCCGGGCCGTCGGACAGTTCCACATGCAGCATCGAGCTGACCCAGCCGGTGCGGCTGCCGGTCATGCGGCGGCGTTCCACCCGCATCGCGGTTTCCATGCGCGGTTTGGCCGTGGCATCGCCGTAGGTCGCATACAGTGCCGGCCCCTCGGCCAGCACCCGCTGCCGCTGCGCCGCGTCCAGCCGGTTCCAGTAACGTTCGCGCTCCAGCAGCAGGTCGCGGTAGCCGCGCTCGGCGGCCAGGTCCATCCAGATGTAGGCCAGCACCGGATCGGCGGCGATGCCCACGCCTTCGCGGTACATGCGTGCGACCAGCGACTGGGAGACCTTGTCGGCGTAGCCGGCGGCGCGCCTGAAGCGCACCAGCGCATCCGCAGGCCGGCCCTGCTGCCAGGATTGCAGGCCCAGTTCGCGCCAATGCAGGTCCGGATGGGCCTGCAGGAACCCCTGGGTCATGACCGTCGACCGCGCCATCGCACCGGGGTCGGGCGCGCAGTCGGCGCCGCGCGCGGGCAGGGTGGCCAGCCACAGCAGGCCCAGCAGGGCGGGAGGGATGATCGGGCGCATGCCGCAGGCTCGTGTGCTCCGGTGGCGAATCAATAGCTTAGGAACCGGGTGCGCGCAAGTCAGGTCCGCTCCCCGAAGCCCCGCTACAATCCCCATCCCATGCACGGTCTCAATCCCCCCCAAGCCGCCGCCGTCCTGCACATCGAAGGTCCGTTGCTGGTGCTCGCCGGTGCGGGCAGCGGCAAGACGCGCGTGATCGTGGAAAAGATCGCCCACCTCATCGGGTGCGGGCGCTACCCGGCGCGACGCATCGCGGCGATCACCTTCACCAACAAGTCGGCCAAGGAAATGCGCGAGCGCGTGGCCAAGCGCCTGCGCGAGCAGGACGCCGACGAGGTGACGATCTGTACCTTCCATGCGCTGGGCCTGAAGTTCCTGCAGATCGAGCACGCTGCGGTGGGTCTGAAGCGCGGCTTCTCGATCTTCGACGCCGACGATGCCGCTGCGCAGATCAAGGACCTGATGTCCGGTGCCAAGCCCGACGACATCGAGGACATGAAAAACCTGGTGTCGCGCGCGAAGAACGCCGGCCTGTCGCCCGAACAGGCGATGGCCGCCGCACGCAGCAACCGTGAAAAGGAAGCGGCCAGCGTCTATGAGCGCTATCAGCTGCGCCTGACCGCCTTCAACGCGGTGGATTTCGACGACCTGATCCGCCTGCCAGTGCAGGTGCTGGAAGAGAACCCGGACATCGCCGTGGCCTGGCGCGAGCGCATCGGCTACCTGCTGGTGGACGAATGCCAGGACACCAACGACGCGCAGTACCGGCTGCTCAAGCAGCTGGCCGGTGACAAGGGCAACTTCACCTGCGTGGGCGACGACGACCAGTCGATCTATGCCTGGCGCGGTGCCAACCCGGAAAACCTGCAGCAGATGGGGCGCGATTACCCCGCGCTGGAGATCATCAAGCTGGAGCAGAACTACCGCTGCTCCAACCGCGTGCTGCGCGCGGCCAACGCGCTGATCGCCAACAACCCGCACGAGCACCTGAAGAAGCTGTGGAGCGACCAGGCCGACGGCGAGCGCATCCGCGTGTGGGAATGCCGCAACAGCGAACACGAAGCCGAAAAGGTCGCGGCGGAGATCGCCTTCGTGGCGCAGTCGCGCAACGTGCCGTGGAGTGATTTCTGCATCCTGTTCCGCGGCAACTTCCAGTCGCGGCCGCTGGAAAAGGCGATGCAGCTGCTGCGCATTCCGTACCACCTGACCGGCGGCACCATGTTCCTGGAGCGCCAGGAAGTGAAGGACACGCTGGCCTGGCTGCGCCTGCTGGTGAACCCGGACGACGACACTGCGTTCATGCGCGCGGTGCAGTCGCCCAAGCGCGACGTCGGCGCCGGCACGCTGGCCAAGCTGGCCGAACTGGCACAGGAAAAGGACATGCCGATGGCGCAGGCCGCCGAGGCGATCGGTGCCCTGCAGCAGCTGCCGCCGCGTGCCGCCAACAGCCTGGCCCGCTTCACCGACATCCTGCGCGACCTGCGCGCGCAGACCCGGCAGGTCACCTCCGGCGACATGATCCGCAAGGTCGCCAAGGAATCCGGCCTGCTCAGCGAGCTGCGCCAGCAGGCCAAGGAGGAGGCCAGCTACCAGCGCCGCGCCAACAACATCGAGGAACTGGCGCAGTGGTTCGAAGGGGGGCCGCGTGGTGCCACCGCCGCCGACCTGGCCGGCCAGCTGGCGCTGCTCTCGCGCAGTGACAAGGACGAGGGCGGCAACCAAGTGCGGATGATGACCATGCACGCCTCCAAGGGCCTGGAATTCCCGTATGTGTTCATCGTTGGCTGCGAGGACGGCGTGCTGCCGCACCAGGTCAGCCTGGACGAGGGCAACCTGCAGGAAGAGCGGCGCCTGCTGTACGTGGGCATCACCCGCGCCAAGATCCAGCTGTGGATGAGCTACAGCAAGCTGACCCGCAAGTTCGGCGAGCACGTGCGGCTGAAGCCGAGCCGGTTCTTCGAGGAGATTCCGGCCGAAGAGATCCAGCGCGATGGCGCTGATCCGGTGGCGGATGCGGCGCGCAAGAAGGAACGCGCCAGTGCGGGATTGGCGGCGATCGAGGCGCTGTTCGATTGAGCCGGGGTCGGATCCCTTTCCGCAGGGAAGGGCTCTGACCCCACGGCCCGGATCAGCCGAGCGTGGGCTCGGCTCTACAATCGGCCTATCCCCGCAGAGGCTTGCCCATGCACCCCATCCACAGCGAACGCCTGCGCCTGCGCCGGATCGAGCCTGACCGCGACGCGGCACCGATGCTGGCCCTGCTCAACGATCCCGGCTTTGTACGCTTCATCGGCGACCGCAATGTGCGCAGCGAGGAACAGGCGCGCGAGTACATCGCGCTGCGCGTGCTGCACAGCTATGCGCTGAACGGGTTCGGCATGTACGCCATCGAGCGCCTGTCCGATGGCGCGTGGCTGGGCAACGCCGGGCTGGTACGGCGCGATGGCCTGCCGGGGCCGGATATCGGCTACGCGGTGCTGTCGGAGTTCGCAGGCCAGGGCTATGCCGGAGAGGCGGCGCGGGCGGTGTTCGCGCATGCACGCGGAGCGCTGGGCCTGCACGATCTGTATGGCATCACCGACCTGGACAATGTGGTGTCCGGGAAGATCCTGCTCGGGCTGGGCATGCAGGCGCGTGGGGTGATCCAGCTGCCGGGCGTCGAGAGTGCCAGCCGGCTGTACGCCACGCCGGGAGCGGCGCAGGCCTGATCGTGTGTGTCGGGACCAGAGCATCCGGTAGTGCCGGCCGCTGGCCGGCATCCAGGCATCACCGGGTTGCCGGCCAGCGGCCGGCATTACCGGGCACAGCTTCAGCCGCGCAGTTCGGCCAGCTGTGCCTGCAGTTCGGCCACGGCCGCTTCCAGCTGCGCCACGCGCTCGGCCAGGCCCGGATCGGCCGCCTCGCTGCTACCGGCACTGCTGGCGAACGTCGCCGCCAGCGCCGCGCCGTCCACTTCGCCGCACAGCAGGTGCATGTAGCGGTCTTCGCGCTGGCCGCTGGCACGCGGCAGCACCACCAGCAGCGCGCGCTGCTGCAGGCGCTCGATGGCGTGGCGGGCTTCGTCGCTGTCGGCGAAACGGTGCAGGCGCTCGCTGCGCGAGACCAGCTCGCCCAGCGTCTGCGGCCCGCGCAGCAGCAGCAGCGCCAGCAGCACGGTCTGCTGCCGGGTCAGGTCCAGCGCGGCCTGCAGGCGGTGCTCGTAGCGGTCGGCCCGTGAGGAGAAGTGCTGGCGGGCCAGGCCCATCGTCTCCAGCTGGCGCAGGGCGTGCTGCACGCTGCCGGCGTCGACGTTCATCACCGGCTCGCGGGCGGTCTTCTGGTTGGCCGCCGACTGCGCGGCATTGACCGTCAGCGGGTAGGTGTCCGGAGTGGTCGCTTCCTTTTCCACCAGGCAGCCCAGCAGGCGGGCCTGCACGGCGTCGAGCAGGGGAACGTCGGGGGTCTGGGCGGAATCGGTCATGGCGGCCTCTGGCAAGGGCAACGGGTCAACCGCCAAGCATAGCCGTCCCGGCGGCGGCTTTGCCGGTAAAATGCGCCGGTATATCTGATTGCCGGTGAACCCATGCGTCGTCCCGTTTCCCTGTCCCTGACCCTGCTCGCCACCGCGGCGCTGGGCCTGTCTGCCTGCAAGCGCGTGGATGCGCCTGCCGCCGAAGCCGCTGCCCCGGAGGCCCCGGCCGCCGCCAAGGCCGATGGCGCGCTTGATGCCACCGCCAATGACAATCTCAATGCCGTGCTGTGGATGCAGCGCGCGCAGGAGTACAAGGCGATCACCGAGCAGACCTACCGTGCCGCCGCAGACCACCTCGACGCGGCCCTGAAGGAAGCCCACTGGGACGCACTGGTGCCGGAGGAGCGCGGCAACGAGGCCAAGGGCCTGAAGCCGGCCGTGGTGCTGGACGTGGATGAAACCGTGCTGGACAACTCGCCCTACCAGGCGCGCCTGGTGCGCGATGGCAAGGAGTACGACGAGCTGACCTGGGACCAGTGGGTGGCCGAGAAGAAGGCCAAGGCCATTCCCGGCGTGGTTGATTTCGCCAAGGCCGCCAACGCCAAGGGCGTGACCCTGCTGTACATCTCCAACCGCGCCGTGCACTTGAAGGATGCCACCCTGGCCAACCTGCGCGAGCAGGGCCTGCCGGTGGCCGACGACAGCGTGTTCCTCGGCCTGGGCACCGTGGTGCCGGGCTGCGAGCAGAACGGCAGCGAGAAGAACTGCCGTCGTCGCCTGGCCGGGCAGAAGTACCGCGTGCTGATGCAGTTCGGTGACCAGCTGGGTGACTTCGTGGAAGTGACTGCCAACACCAACGATGGCCGTGACGCGCTGCTGCAGCAGTACCACGACTGGTTCGGCGAGCGTTGGTGGATGCTGCCGAACCCGACCTACGGCGGCTTCGAGCCGGCGCAGTTCAACAATGACTACAGCCAGTCGCGCCAGGCCCGCCACGATGCCAAGCGTGCTGCGCTGGATTACGCACCGTGAGCCGCGCGCCGCTGCCGCTGCGCGATGACGAGCGCCTGATCTTCGCACTGGACGTGCCCGACCGCGTGCAGGCACTGGAGTGGGTGGATCGCCTCGGCGACAGCGTGGCGTTCTACAAGATCGGCATGGAGCTGCTGGCTTCCGGCGAGTACTTCCAGGTGCTCGACGAGCTGGCCCGGCGCGACAAGCGCGTGTTCGTCGACCTGAAGTTCTTCGACATCCCGGCCACCGCCGCGGCGGTGATCAAGCGCCTGTCGCAGTGGCCGGTCAGCTACGCCACCATCCATGGTTGGCACCCGGCGATGATGGAAGCCTGCGCGGCCGCCAACAGCAGTGACATGCGGCTGCTGGCGGTGACCGTGCTGACCTCGATGGGGCGCACGGACCTGGCGCAGATGGGCATCGACCGCGAGCCGGTGGACGTGGTGGTCGAGCGCGCGCTGGCCGCCCAGGCCGCGGGCATCGATGGCGTGATCGCCTCGGGCCAGGAGGCTGGCCCGATCCGCGCCGCGACCGGCGCCGGGTTCTCGATCGTCTGCCCGGGCATTCGTCCCGGTGGTCCGGTTGGCGATGACCAGAAGCGTACCGTGGGCGTGGCCCAGGCCTTCGCCGACGGCGCCGATGCCATCGTGGTCGGCCGTCCGATCCGCCTGGCCACCGATCCGCAGGCCGCGGCGCGGGCCATCCAGCAGGAAATCGCGTCGGCTCTGGCTGCCCGCTGAGCCCCGCGCCGACGTGGGTCACGTCGGCACCACGAACGCCATCCCGATCCATGCGGGATGGCGTTCGCATTTGTGGGCCTGCAGCTGTCGCAGGCGGCGCAATGCGCGGGAACTGTGCGCGCGTTCGCGCTGTGGGTTCCAGCCTTGCTCCCCAATCGATGCACCGGCACGGACCGCGGCCGCGCCGGTTCCAACCATCGATAGAGGAGTACAGGGATATGTATCGCAGCACCTCTTTGTTCATCGGCCTGCTGTTGGCCGCGTCTGCCGCACCTGCGATCGCCGCACCGCAGGTGCGCGAGGCACCGCGCATCATCGGCGGCGAACCTGCGGACGCGGGCGAGTACCCGTTCATGGTCAGCATCCAGGGCGTCTTCGACGGCGACTCGGACCATGACCGCCATTTCTGCGGCGGCACGCTCATCTCACCGTCGTGGGTACTCACCGCCGCGCATTGCCTGCAGGGCGAGAATCCGACCGGCCTGGCGGTGCTGGCCGGCCAGGCCACGCTCTCTACCGAGGCCGCGTCGCGGGCCTCCAACGTCAAGGCGATCCACGTCCACCCGGCATTCAACAGCGGCAATTCGCTGGAACATGACGTGGCCCTGATCCAGCTCAGTGCACCGCTGGAGGGCGCGCAGCCGGTGGCACTGCGGCTGCGGCCCGATGCCAGTTACCTCAAGCCGGGCCGCGAGTTCACCGTGATCGGCTGGGGCGACACCGACATCGGCGATGGCCGGGTCTATCCCACCCAGCTGCAGACGGTGCAGGTGCCGTTCGTGCCGTTCAACGAATGCCAGCAGGCCTACGGTGGGGAACTGGCGCGGGGCAAGGTGATCTGCGCCGGCCGCGAGGGCATCGACAGCTGCCAGGGCGACTCCGGCGGCCCGTTGCTGTTGCGCCTGCGCGAGGGCTGGACCCAGTTCGGCGTGGTCAGCTGGGGCGAGGGCTGCGCGCTGGCCGGCTACCCCGGGGTTTATGCCCGAATCGCCGAAAAACACGCCGTAGACTTCATTGAAGCCGTCTGGCAGCGCGATTGATTAAATAAAATCAAATAGATATCTGACATTACATGAAGTGTTGCCTTAACTTGCAGGGCAGCGTACGATCGCCGCCATCCGGTCCCTGGACCGGACATGTGCCACAACACTGTCCTCCGGCCTCGTGCCGGCTTGAAGAGCCTGTGATCCCCGTGATCCGGGCTCTTTTTTTGTCCCGGTGGCGGTTCTGGGGCTGGAAACCGTGACCGTGCGGCTTGCCGCTGTCACGCCGCAGGCCGCAAGATGCGGACCGGTCCGGGGAGTCCGAGTGCATGAGCGTGGCGGTGCGAGGAAGGTCTGCGCGTGGATGGGGGCTGGCGGCCATGCTGCTGCTGGCCGTGGCGGCGTGCCGCGAGCCTGGCAACGACCCGGCCAAGCCAGCGGCCGAGCCGGTGGCGGCGGTGCAGGCGATGGCGTTGCGGCTGGCCGAAGACGATCTGGTCGGTTACGCCAGGCTGTCGGTACCACCCAGCCAGTACCAGCGCCTGCAGCAGGCCTGGGCCGAGGGCCACAGCCAGTGGCCGCTGACCGAACTGCCACTGGGTGACCAGCTGCTGCCGATGCTGGCCGCCCTGCGCAAGCCCGATGCCAGCACCGAACTGCAGCGCAGCTTCGACCGCCAGCTGGCCGGCCAGGCCGGTGCGGTGCGCCAAGCCGCGCAGTCAATGGGCAACTTCGGCGTGCAGTACCTGCGCCACCAGAAGGGCTACACCCCCGGTCAGCAGGCGCACTACATCGCCCTGGTCGAGACCCTGGCGGTCTGGGCGCAGGGCGCACCGATCAGCGACCGCGCCCGTGCGCGCAGCACCATCGCTGCGCTGGTGGGTGCGGCTGGCAAGGTTGGCTTCGACGACGAGGCCGGCCTGCAGGCCGCGGGGATGGAAGGCAGCCTGCAGCAGCTGGCGCCGTTCATCCACACCCTCAAGGCGGTGCTGGGCAGTTATGGGCTGGGCGTGGACGAAGCACTGCGCAGCGTGCGTGGCGAACTGCTGTCGGTGGAAGGTGACAACGCGCTGGTGCGCCTGCATTACGACCTGGCCGGTCGCGAGATGAGCCTGCAACTGCCACTGAGCCGGCGCGAGGGCCACTGGTACCTGACCCGCACCCTGGCCGACACCGACGCGCTGCTGCGCAAGGCCGATGCGGCCCGCGCCGCGGCGGCGCCGGCGCCGGCTGAAGCCCCCGCCGAGGGTGGGGAAGCGGCAACGCCGCCGCCTAAGCCATAATGGCGCCGATGTCGAAACAGAACCCGCTGCCGTTCCCCGGCGAAGAATCCTCGTCGACGCCCGCCGATACGGTGCCGGCGTCCCCCTCGACCGATACCGGCCCGAATCCGGTACCGCCGCCTGCGCATGCCCGTCCGGCCGGCCGTCGCCCGCTGTGGGCGCGCCTGCTCGGTCGCTTGGTCGAGCCGTGGCTGTCGCTGAAGATCGAACCGGAAGACCCGGGCCAGTACAACGATGGCCGCCCGGTCATGTACGTGCTGGAAGACTACGGGCTGTCCAACGCGCTGATCCTGGACAAGGCCTGCCGTCAGGCCGGCCTGCCGTCGCCGCTGGTGCCGCTGGCCGGTGACCCGACCGGCCGCAAGCGCGCCTACCTGGCGCTGTCGCGACGCAGCTCCAGCAACTCGCTGATCCCCGAGCAGCGTGGCGCCAAGACCCATTCCGATTCGCTGGCCAAGGTGCTGCAGGCCCATCGCGTGCGCGATGACCTGGACGTGCACCTGGTGCCGGTGTCGATCTTCGTCGGCCGCGCGCCGGACAAGCAGAGCGGTTGGTTCGCGGTGCTGTTCTCGGAAAACTGGGCACTGGTCGGCCGCTTCCGCCGCCTGCTGGCGGTGCTGCTCAATGGCCGCAGCACCATCGTCCGCTTTGCCCCGCCGATCTCGCTGCGCAGCACCGTGGACGAAGGCCTGGAGCCGGAGCGCACGGTACGCAAGCTGCAGCGCGTGCTGCGCACCCATTTCCGCCGCATCCGTGAATCGGTGATCGGCCCCGACCTGTCGACCCGGCGCCTGCTGGTCGACCAGGTGCTGGCCGCCGAACCGGTGCGCGAAGCGATCGCCGCACAGGCCAAGCGCGACAATTCGAAGCCGGCCGATGCCTGGAAGAAGGCGCACGCCTACGCTTGGGAAATCGCCGCGGACTATTCCAGCCCGGTGGTGCGTTCGGCCAGCTTCATGCTCAGCCACGTGTGGAACCGCATCTATGCCGGCGTGCTGGTGCACCACCTGGACAAGTTCAAGGCCGCCGCGCCGGGCCACGAAGTGGTGTACGTGCCCAGCCACCGCAGCCACATGGACTACCTGTTGCTGTCGTACCTGCTGTACGACCGCGGCATCGTGCCGCCGCACATCGTGGCCGGCATCAACCTCAACCTGCCGGTGGTCGGTACCCTGCTGCGCAAGGGCGGCGCGTTCTTCATCCGCCGCTCGATCCGTGGCAACGCGCTGTACTCGGCGGTGCTCAGTGAATACGTCGCACAGCTGGTGGCCGGTGGCTATTCGCTGGAATACTTCGTGGAAGGCGGCCGCTCGCGTACCGGCCGCCTGCTGCAGCCCAAGGGCGGCATGATCTCGATGACGCTGCGCGCGTTCCTGCGCCAGCCGCGCAAGCCGGTGCTGTTCCAGCCCATCTACATCGGCTACGAGAAGCTGATGGAAGGCGGCAGCTACCTGGACGAACTGTCCGGCCGGCCGAAGGAAAAGGAATCGATCTGGTCGCTGCTGTGGGGCATCCCCAAGGTGCTCAAGCAGAACTACGGCCAGGTGGTGGTGAACTTCGGCGAGCCGATCGCGCTGAACGACGTGCTGGCCGAGAAGGCGCCAGAGTGGAAGGGCGAGGCGGTCTCCGAGGACGAGAAGCCGGCCTGGCTGTCGACCACGGTGGACACGCTGGCCGAACGCATCCAGGTGCGCATCAACGGCGCCGCCGACGTCAACCCGATCAACCTGCTGGCGCTGGCCCTGCTGTCCACGCCGAAGCATGCGATGGGCGAGGCCGACCTGATCGCGCAGATCGAGCTGTGCAAGACGCTGCTGGTCGAGATGCCGTATTCGGACCGGGTGACGGTAACCCCGCACTCGCCGGAGCGGATCATCGCCCACGCCGAGGAAATCAACGTCCTCACCCGCATCAAGCATCCGCTGGGCGATGTGCTCAGCGTCAGCGGCGATACCGCGGTGCTGCTGAGCTACTTCCGCAACAACGTGGTGCACCTGTTCACCGCCTCGTCGTGGGTGGCCTGCTGCTTCCAGAACAACCGTCGCATGAGCCGTACCGGCCTGGTCCAGCTGGGCCGCACGGTGTACCCGTTCCTGCAGGCCGAACTGTTCCTGCCGTGGACCGAGGACGAGTTTGCCCAGCGTATCGACCGGACCATCGATGTGTTCGTGCGCGAGGGCCTGCTGCAGAACGTCAACGATGACGACGGCGGCATCCTGGCGCGCAATACCGGGCAGACCGATGAGGTGTTCCGCCTGCGTGCGATCGGCCATTCGCTGCAGCAGGCGTTCGAGCGCTATTACATCGCCATTTCGGTGCTGGTGAAGAACGGCCCCGGCGTACTCGGCGCGGCCGAGCTGGAAAGCCTGTGCCAGCAGGCGGCGCAGCGCCTGAGCCTGCTGTATGCACCGGCGGCACCGGAGTTCTTCGACAAGTCCCTGTTCCGCGGCTTCATCCAGAAGCTGCGCGAACTGCGGCTGGTGTGGCCGGACGAGAACAGCAAGCTGCTGTTCGACGAACGCCTGGATGCCTGGGCCAAGGATGCCAAGTTCATCCTGGGCCGCGAGCTGCGCCACACCATCGAGCGGGTCAGCCCGGAAGCGGCACGCCCGGACGAGGCGGTGCCGCAGGATTGAACTGAATCCTTGTGGTGGGTGTGGACCTTGGTCCACACACATTCCAGTCGTGCCAACCAAGGTTGGCACCCACCAGAGCAGGAGGCCAACCAAGGTTGGCACCTACCAGGGCAGAGGCCAACCAGTGTTGGCACCCACCTGAACCCGGCGTTACGCCGGTTCGTCGGGAATCTGCAGGCTTTCCAGCTTGGCGATGCAGTCCTTCAACTGCAGCTTGCGCCGCTTCAGGCGCTTGGATTCCAGCTCGTCCTCGCCGTTGGCGGCCATGCGGGTGATCTGTTCATCCAGCAGGCGATGCTCGGCGCGCAGGGCGGCGAGGTGCTCGACGATCTCGGCGGGGCTGTAGGTGTCCACAGCCTCCGAGCATACACAGCGATGATGACCACCGGGAGAGGGGAAGCCCGACCGCCGGCCGGGGCCGCTCCGAGCCGTTAGAATGGGGACCATGAGTGCCGTGATCTCCCTGCCCGACCCCCGGCTGCGCGCGCCCCGCGACCTGCGTGCGGGCGAGCGCGGGCGCGAGCAGCACGCGCTGGCCAGGCGCCTGCGCCGCCAGGTGGGCGAGGCGATCGCCGACTTCGGCATGATCGAGGCCGGGGACAAGGTCATGGTCTGCCTGTCCGGTGGCAAGGACAGCTACACCCTGCTGGACGTGCTGCTGCAGCTGCAGAAGAAGGCGCCGGTGCCGTTCGAGCTGGTGGCGGTGAACCTGGACCAGAAGCAGCCGGACTTCCCCGCACACATCCTGCCGGAGTACCTGGCAGGGCTGGGCGTGCCGTACCACATCATCGAGCAGGACACCTATTCGGTGGTCAGCCGGGTCATCCCGGAAGGCAAGACGATGTGTTCGCTGTGCTCGCGGCTGCGCCGCGGCGCGCTGTACAACCACGCCGAGAAACACGGTTTCACCAAGATCGCGCTGGGCCACCACCGCGACGACATGGTGGCCACCTTCTTCATGAACCTGTTCCACCACGCCACGCTGTCGGGCATGCCGCCGAAGCTGCGCAGCGATGACGGCAGGCACGTGGTGATCCGGCCGTTGGCCTACGTGCGCGAGAGCGACATTGCCGACTACGCGCAGGCGCGGGGGTTCCCGATCATTCCCTGCAACCTGTGTGGCAGCCAGCAGAACCTGCAGCGCCACCAGGTCGGCCTGATGCTCAGGCAGTGGGACAAGGACCACCCGGGCCGCATCGATCAGATCGCGCGTGCCATGGGTGAAGTCCGGCCCTCGCAGCTGGCCGACACCACCCTGTTCGACTTCATGGCGCTGGGCCGTCGCGACGCCGCGCCGCCGCCCGACGCCCATGCCTGGCAGGCCGCTCCCACGGCCGACGCCGACGCAGATCCCGAGACGCCCACCGTTTAAGGTCGGCCGCCCTTCCTCTTTGCCATCCGGAATTCCATGTTCTTTCGCAACCTGACGTTCTTCCGTTTCCCGACCGCTACCGATTTTTCCGAAGTCGACACCCTGCTGCCGCATGCCCTGCTGAAGCCGGTCGGCGCGCTGGAAATGAATTCGCGTGGCTTCATCTCGCCGTTCGGCCGCGAGGAGAAGGAACTGCTCTCCCACCGCATCGCCGAGCACCTGTGGCTGACCGTGGGCGGCGAGGACAAGATCCTGCCGGCCGCGGTGGTCAACGACCTGCTCGAGCGCAAGCTGGAGGAGATCGAGGAGAAGGAAGGCCGTCGCCCGGGCGGCCGCGAACGCAAGCGCATGAAGGACGACCTGCTGCATGAACTGCTGCCGCGCGCCTTCGTGAAGTCTTCGCGCAACGACGCCTTCATCGACCTGCAGCACGGCTACGTCGCGGTGGATACCTCCAGCCGCAAGACCGGCGAGTACTTCATGTCCGACATCCGCGGCCTGCTCGGCAGCTTCCCGGCGATGCCGCTGAATGCCGAAGTCGCGCCGCGTTCGATCCTGACCGGCTGGATTGCCGGCGAGCCGCTGCCGACCGGCCTGAGCCTGGGCGAAGAATGCGAGATGAAGGACCCGGTGGAGGGCGGTGCGGTGGTCAAGTGCCAGCACCAGGAACTGCGCTGTGACGAGATCGACAAGCACCTGGACGCCGGCAAGCAGGTGACCAAGCTGGCGCTGATCTTCGAGGACAACCTGTCGTTCGTGATCGGCGACGACCTGATCGTGCGCAAGCTGAAGTTCCTTGATGGCGCCCTGGACCAGCTGGAGCATGCCGACGAAGACGGCCGCCGCGCCGAGTTCGACGCCCGTTTCGCCCTGCAGAGCGCCGAGATCCGCCGCCTGTTCCTGTTGCTGGAAGAAGCCTTCAAGCTCAGCAAGGCTGACTGAACAGGCAGCCCGACGGCCGCCGGTCATCCGGCGGCCCGAAGCAGCGCTATGCTGGGTACATGAGCCGTCTGCTGCGCCGCCTGATCTCGCCCGCTCCGCCCGCCAGCGTACAGCGCGACACCGTTCGCCTGCGCCTGGAGGATGCCGAGATCGAGGTGCTGCGCGTGCGTGACCCGCGCGCGCGGCGGATCAAGCTGAGCGTAGACGAACGCGGCGCGCGCTTGACCCTGCCACTGCGCGCCAGCCTGGTGATGGGCGAGCGTTTCCTGGAACAGCACCGCGACTGGCTGGCCGTGCAGTTGCGCCAGTACCAGGGCCACGGCCTGCCCGCAGCGCTGCAGCCGGGCGTGGACGGCGTGCTGCCGCTGCGCGGCGAGCTGCTGCCGCTGCGCTGGCAGGAAGGCCGCTACGCGCGGTTGGAGGTCGACGAGCACGGCGCCTGCGTGCAATGGCCGGCGCGTGGCGGTGATGCGACCCTGCGCCGCCTGCTGCGCGAGTTCTACGAAGCCCAGACCCGTGCCGACGTCGGCCGCTGGTTGCCGAAGTACCTACCGGGCCTGCCACGCGCGCCCAGCCGCCTGCGGTTGAAGGTGATGTCCTCGCAATGGGGCTCGCTGGCACCCGATGGCAGCATGGCGCTGGACCTGGCCCTGGTGCTGGGCCGCCCCGAGGCGTTCGAGTACGTGCTGGTGCATGAGCTCTGCCACCTGATCCAGGCCAACCATTCGCCGGCGTTCTGGCACGAAGTGGAACAGCGCTTCCCCGCGTGGCGCGAACAGCGCGATTACTTCCAGCTGGAAGGGCGCCGCCTGAAGGCCATGCTTCGCCAGCTGTTGTAGCGTCGAGCTTGCTCGACGGCGGTTGCTTCCGGGTCCTTGGCTCGTCGAGCAAGCTCGACGCTACGGAAGGGTGCGCTTCGCCGCTGCCGTCGCCCAGCGTGCCGCCACCCGTGGCGCGGTGATGCACACCGCCTGGTCGGTCACCGTGGTCACGGCCCGCTCCAGCAACTGGATGTCCGCTTCGTGCTGGCGCGCCACATGCGGGTCCTCGAAGAAGATCGCGCGCTGGCAGCGGCCTTCCAGCACCCGGTCGGCAATCTGCGCATCGCCGCCCATCGGGCCGCTCTGGTAGCGCGTCACCCAGGGCGTGTCACGGGGCCAGCCACGGCTCCAGGCCAGTTCGTTCAAGCGTTGGCCGGTGGTGCCGGTCGCCACGCGCTCAGCGAACCGCGCCAGCACATCGAAGTGCTCGTCGGCGAAGGCCAGCATTGCCGGCTTCATCGCGTCGTGCGCGATCAGCGCCAGCGTCTGTCCCTCGAACGCATGCAGATCGTCGGCGCCGGGATCGCTCGGCAGCCCGGCATGCACACGCTCCACTTCCACCCAGTCGCGCGCAGTGGCCACGGTTGAAATGAACGGCTTGCCGTGGATCACGCACTGCCGCTTCAAGGCAGTTGCTTCCGGGAACACCGACGACGGATCGACCGGATCGATCAGGTAGATCGCGCCATCCAGGGTCCGTTCCGGCCCCATGCCAACCACCTCGGCAACCAGCTTCATCAGGCCGCCCTCGCGACCGTACGGATAGCGGTGCAGGCCCGCGTAGCTGGCCAGGAACCCCTGTCGTTCGATCGCGTCGTGGGTGCGGCCAACGGCGTGCAGCGACACCCCCAGTTCGCGCAGGCCCGGTTCGCTGGCGCGCAGCCAGCGGAACAGGGCGGCGCGCGCATCGTGGTGATGGAGACGGTTGGCAGCCAGGCCGATGCGCATCGAATGCTCCGCAGATACGGGTGAAAGCGGCAGTGTATGTCGCCATTCCCCTTTTTTAGCGCTTTTACAACTTTCTTCATTGCCGCCCATCCGCACGTCGCTAGCGTGATGGAAAGCGGTACCGCTGCGCGGCCGTTGATCTCCAACGGCGAGAAGAGGATGCCCATCGTGAACGTTGCTGGCCTGCGTGCCGCGGCTGCGGCCATGGCCTGGCTGCTGTTGCCGGCCGCAGCCGCCGGCTGCGAGATGCCGCTCAGGATTGCCTGGCCGGCCGATCGCGCGCCGTTGTCCTTCACCGAACGAGGCCAGGCGAGTGGGCTCAGCGCGGATTACCTGGCCCTGCTGGCAGCGCAGCGCCCCCTGCAGCAGCAGCCGTTGCCGGCCGCTACCGTCGCCGAAGGCGCGCTTCCCCGCGACGTGCAGGCCCTGCTGGGCTGGCCGCGCTCGCAGCTGCCCGCGGGATGGGTGGCCAGTACGCCCTACCTGGAGCTGCCGCAGGTGATCGTGCGCCGCCGGGATGCGCCGCCCGCGCTGGGCCTGCACGCGTTGCGCGGCCGCACCGTGGCCAGCCCCGATCCGCTGTCGTTGGCGGGGCCGTTGGCCGAGCAGGCGCCGGGCGCGCAGCTGTTGCCGCCGGCGCCGCTGGACGACGCGCTGTCACTGCTGGGCACCGGCCTGGTGGATGCCGTGGTCGCCAACCTCGCTGAAGTCGAGTCGGCGCTGCGCCGCTACCAGGGCGATCCGCTGGTGATCGCCGCGCCGGCCGGTATCGACGACGCACTGGTGCTGGCCACGGTGCCCGCCTGTGCCGAGGTCGTCAGCGCGTTCGAGCAGGCCGTCTCGCAGCTGACCGACCGCGAGCGCAGGGCGATCCGCACCGCCTGGATGCCGGACCAGCCGCGCCCCCAGGGATCGACCTCGCCCCTGCACTGGCTGGTATCGACGGCGCTGATCCTGCTGGCACTGGTTCTGGTGTACGCGTTCGGCTACTGGCGCGTGCATCGCGAGAGCGCGCGCCGCCGTGTTGCCGCGCAGCGGCTGCAGGAAGTGACGTCGAACCTGCCGGCGGTGGTCTACCAGGCCCGTCGCGCCAGCAACGGCCTGTGCAGCTTTCCGCAGATCGCCGGGGATGTGCGGGCCTTGTTCGGGGTCAGCGTGGAGAGCGCGCGGGTCGATCATCGGCAGCTGCTGGCCGCTGTCCATCCCGAGGATCGTGGCCGCGTGCTGGAGTGCATCGACGCCGCCGCGCTGGCCCGGGGCCCGATTGATGTCACCTTCCGCACGCACTCGCCACAGGGCTGGCGCTGGGTGCATTCGCACGGGCGCGCGCTGTCGTGCGATGACGGCAATGTCGAGTGGAGTGGCTACTGGATCGACGTCAGCGAAGCGCAGTCGCGCACCCGCGCGCTGGCCGAGGCACGGCGCAGCGCCGAGCAGGCAGCACTGGCCAAGACCCATTTCCTGGCGACGATGAGCCATGAGATCCGCACGCCGATGAGCACCCTGCTGGGCATGCTTGAACGGTTGGCGGGCAGCGGGCTGGATCGCCGCCAGCAGCAGGTGCTGGGGACGGTTGAAGACGCCGCGCAGATGCTGCGGCAGATTCTGGACGATGTGCTGCACAGCCAGCGCCTGCATGCGGCGCCGCTGCAGCTGCGGCCCACCCGCCTGGACACGCTGGTGCGGGCGGTGCAGCAGTTGCTGATGCCGGTGGCCGCCAGCCGCGGCCTGTACCTGCAAGTCGTGCTCGATCCCGCGCTGCAGGCCGGGTCGCTGGCCGATGGCCTGCGCCTGCGCCAGATCCTGTTCAACCTCGCTGGAAACGCGCTCAAGTTCACCCTGCAGGGCGGCGTGCGGCTGCAGGTACTGGTGCGGCGGCAGCTCGCAGGTGGCCAGCGCCTGCGCCTGCAGGTGAGCGACAGCGGCGTGGGCATCAGCCCGGAACGGCAACAGGCCGTGTTCGCCGCCTATGCCCAGGCCGAGGCGTCGACCGCGCGCCGCTTCGGCGGCAGTGGCCTGGGCCTGGCGATCTGCCGCGAACTGGCCGCATCGATGGGCGCGGAGCTGCGCCTGCGCAGCAGGCCCGGCGAGGGCACCACGGTCTGGCTGGAGCTGGAGCTGAGCGCGTGCGAACTGCCTGCGGATACGCCGCCGCCGGCCGTCGACGCGTTGCCGCTGCCACCGGTACGGGTGCTGGTGGCCGAGGACCATCCCACCAACCGGCAGCTGCTGGAGCAGCGCCTGCACGACCTGGGCCTGCAGGTGCATGCCTGCACCGATGGGCGCCAGGCCTTGCAGGCGTGGCAGGCGCAGTCGTTCCAGCTGGTCATCACCGACTGCCACATGCCGGAGATGGATGGCTTCGCGCTGGCCCGGGCGATTCGCGCCGACCCGTGCAGCCAGCGTGCGCGGGTGCCGATCATCGCGCTTACCGCCAGCGTGCTGGACCGTACCCGCGAGGCCTGCCGCGACGCCGGCATCGATCACTTCCTGGCCAAGCCGACCGAGGTGCGCGAGCTGCGCGCGCTGCTGGCCGCGATCCTGGCACCGGCGTCAGTGCGCGAGTAGGCGCACGATGCTCGCAGCGGCGTCGCGGCCCTCGGCCACGGCGGTCACCACCAGGTCGGCGCCGCGTACCGCATCGCCACCGGCGAACAGGCGCGGGTGCGCGGTCTGGAACGGCAGGCGGTCCTTGCCACCGGCCACGATGCGGCCGTTGGACTGCCCTTCCACGCCGTGCTCGGCCAGCCATGCCGGCACGGTCGGCGAGAAGCCGAAGGCGATGATCACCACATCCGCTTCCAGCAGCGATTCGCTGCCGTCGATCGGCACCGCGTTCCGGCGGCCGTTGGCATCGGGCTCGCCGAGGCGGGTCTCGACCACGGTCACGCCGATCACTTCGTCATCGGCACCGGCCTCGATCGACAGCGGCTGGCGGTTGAACAGGAAGCGCACGCCTTCCTCGCGCGCATTGGCCACTTCGCGGGCGCTGCCGGGCATGTTGGCCTCGTCGCGGCGGTAGGCGCAGGTCACCTTGGCCGCGCCCAGCCGTACTGCGCTGCGCACGCAGTCCATGCCGGTATCGCCACCGCCCAGCACCACCACGCGCTTGCCGTTGAGGTCGGGCAGGGCGATGGTGTCTTCCCAGCCGGCAATCGGCCGGCCCTTCGGATCATCACCGCCGACAATGCGGCTGTTCTGCACCAGGAACGGCAGCGCCGGCAGCACGCCCTTCAGGTCCTGGCCGTCCAGGCCACCGTCGGTGTAGCGGTAGGCCCCGGTGCCGACGAACACCGCATCGTGGGTGTCCAGCAGCTGCTGCACACTGACATCGCGGCCGATCTCCACGCCGAGGCGGAACTGCACGCCCATGCCTTCCAGTACTTCGCGGCGGCGGTGGATCACGTCCTTGTCCAGCTTGAAGCTGGGAATGCCGAACTGCAGCAGGCCGCCGATCTGCTCGTAACGGTCGTAGACCACGGCGGTGATGCCCGCGCGGGCCAGCCGGTCGGCGCAGGCCAGCCCGGCCGGGCCGGCACCGATCACCGCCACGCTGTGACCGGTCGGCTGCACCGCGCCCAGGTCCGGGCGCCAGCCACTGGCCAGCGCGGTATCGACGATGTACTTCTCCACCGCGCCGATGGTGACCGCGCCGAATTCCTCCAGCGTGCAGCTGCCTTCGCACAGGCGGTCCTGCGGGCACACGCGGCCGCATACTTCCGGCAGCGGGTTGGTGCTGTGGCACAGCGTGGCGGCTTCGTGGATGCGGTTTTCCTGCACCAGCTGCAGCCACTGCGGAATGGCGTTGTGCACCGGGCACTTCCAGCTGCAGTAGGGGTTGCCGCAGTCCAGGCAGCGGCCGGCCTGGTACTGGGCATCCTCTTTGCCGAACTTGCCGTACAGCTCGCCCCAATCGCCGGAGGTGCGCAGTTCCACCGGGATGCGCTGCGGCATGGTGCGGGGCAGGTCGAGGAACTGGAAAGCGTGCTTGCGGCTCATGGCGGGCTCTTTGATGTTTTCCGGTTGCCGGCCAGCGGCCGGCACTACAGCGGTAGGGACGTCGGGGCGCCGGTGGCGGGCGGGGCCCCGCCGCATCACGCGGCGCGTCGCAGGGTTTCGGTCAGCGACTCGATGCTGGCGGCCTTGGGTTTGACCAGCCAGAACTTGCCGATGTAATCGCGGAATTCGTCGAGGATCTGCTGCGCCCAGATGCTGCCGGTCAGCTCGCGGTGGCGGCCGATCAGGCGGTGCAGGTGCTGGCGATAGTTTTCGAAGCCCTCGGCGGACACGCGATGGATGTCGATCAGCTCATGGTTGTAGCGATCAACGAAATCGCGGTCGACGTCCAGCACGTAGGCCAGGCCACCGGTAAAACCAGCGCCGAAGTTCAGGCCGACCTTGCCCAGTACCAGCACTACGCCGTCGGTCATGTACTCGCAGCAGTGATCACCGGCACCTTCCACCACCGCCAGTGCGCCGGAATTGCGCACCGCGAAGCGCTCGCCCGCGCGGCCGGCGGCAAACAACTCGCCGCCGGTGGCGCCGTACAGGCAGGTGTTGCCGATGATGGCGGTACTGCGCGCCTCGAAGCGCGCGCCACGCGGCGGGCGTACCACCAGGCGGCCGCCGGCCATGCCCTTGCCGACGTAGTCGTTGGCTTCGCCCTCCACTTCCAGGTGCAGGCCGCCGACATTGAACGCGCCAAAGCTTTGCCCGGCGCTGCCACGGAAGCGCAGTTCCAGCGGCGCCTCGTTCATGCCGTGGTTGCCATGCGCGCGGGCCACCGCACCGGCCAGGCGGGTGCCGATGCTGCGGTCGGTGTTGTGGATCAGGAAGCGGTGTTCGCCGCCGCGCTTGTGTTCGATGGCCGGCGCCAGCAGGCCATCCATCTGCGTGGCCAGGCTGTCCGGCGATTCGTACAGGCGCTGCGCGGCGCAGTGGCTGCCTTCGTATCGGGCATCGGCCAGCAGGCGCGACAGGTCCACGCGCACACCGTCGCGCGGCGCCGCCTCGATCTGCCGCAGCAGGTCGGTACGGCCGACGATCTCATCCAGGGAACGTGCGCCCAGGTAGGACAGCCAGCCCCGCACTTCCTCGGCCAGCAGGCGGAAGAAGTTCTCCACGCGCTCGGGTTGGCCAGTGAAGTGGTTCTCGCGCAGGCGCTCGTCCTGGGTCGCCACGCCGGTGGCACAGTTGTTGAGGTGGCAGATGCGCAGGTACTTGCAGCCCAGCACGATCATCGGCGCGGTGCCGAAGCCGAAGCTGTCCGCACCCAGCAGTGCGGCCTTGACCACGTCCAGGCCGGTCTTCAGGCCGCCATCGGTCTGCAGCAGGGTGCGCCCGCGCAGGTCGTTGGCCAGCAGCGCCTGGTGCGCTTCGGCCACGCCCAGTTCCCACGGTACGCCGGCATAGCGGATCGAGCTGACCGGCGAAGCGCCGGTGCCGCCGTCATGGCCGGAAATGGTGATCAGGTCCGCACCGGCCTTGACCACGCCCGCGGCGATCGTACCGACGCCGGCATGGCTGACCAGCTTCACCGACACCAGCGCGGTCGGGTTGACCTGCTTGAGGTCATAGATCAGCTGCGCCAGGTCTTCGATGGAATAGATGTCGTGGTGCGGCGGCGGCGAGATCAGGCCGATGCCCGGGCGCGCATAGCGCAGGCGGGCAATCAGTTCGTTGACCTTGTGGCCGGGCAGCTGGCCGCCTTCGCCGGGCTTGGCACCCTGCGCGACCTTGATCTGCAATACCTCAGCATTGACCAGGTATTCGGCGGTGACGCCGAAGCGCCCGGAGGCGACCTGTTTGATCTTGCTGCGCCGCGGCGTGCCGTAGCGCGCCGGGTCTTCGCCGCCTTCGCCGGAGTTGCTGCGGCCGCCGAGGCGGTTCATCGCGATCGCCAGCGCCTCATGCGCTTCCGGCGACAGTGCACCCAGGCTGATCGCTGCGGTATCGAAGCGCGGGAACAGTTCGCTGGCCGGTGCCACTTCATCGAGCGGCGTGGGCGTGGCCGCCGGCACCAGTTCCAGCAGGTCGCGCAGCGCCGACGGTGGCCGCGCATGCACGGCATCGCAGTACTGCTGCCAGGCACGCGGGTCGCCGCTGCGCGCCGCGCGCTGCAGGGTGGTCACCACGTCCGGGTTGTACATGTGGTATTCGCCGCCGTGCACGTACTTCAGCAGGCCGCCGACATCCACGTCCTGCTGCGCGTCCCAAGCCTGCGCGCACAGCTCGCGCGCGTCGGCATCCAGGCGGGCGAAACCGGCACCGCCGATGCGCGAGGCGGTGTCCGGGAAGCACAGGTCGACCACCTCCGGTTCCAGGCCGATGATCTCGAACAGCTGCGCGCCGCGGTAGCTGGCCACGGTACAGATGCCCATCTTCGAGATGATCTTCGACAGGCCCTTGTAGACGCCCTTGCGGTAGCGGCGGCCGATCTGCGACTGCTCGCCGCCCTTGCTGAGCTTGAGGATGCCGCGGCGGCCGAGGTCGAACAGGGTCTGGTAGGCCAGGTACGGGTACACCGCCGTGGCGCCGAAGCCGAGCAGGCAGGCCATGTTGTGCGGGTCGCGCGCGGTGCCGGTCTCGACGATAAGATTCACGTCGCAGCGCAGGCCCAGCCGCGAGAGGTGGTGGTGGATGGCGCTGGTGGCCAGCAGGGCGTGCACCATCGGCCGCCCGGCCACCGGGTAGCGGTCGGACAGCAGCAGCATCACCATGCCATCGCGCGCGGCCTGTTCGGCTTCGGCGCAGATGCGCTCGATACCGGCACGCAGGCCTTCGTCTTCGCTGTAGGACAGGTCGAGCAGGCGGTTGGCCTGCACGTACTGCTCCATCTTCAGCAGCTGGCGCAGCTTGCGCTGGCTGAGCACTGGCGAGTTGAGGATGACGTGGTTCACCGTCTCCGGGCCGGCATGGAAGATGTTGGTCTCCTTGCCAAGCTGGGTGGACAGGGACATCGCGCAGTCTTCGCGCAGCGGGTCGATCGGCGGGTTGGTGACCTGCGCGAACGCCTGGCGGAAGTAGTCGTAGAGCGGACGGCTGCGCTGGCTGAGCACCGCCATCGGCGTGTCATCGCCCATCGAGCCGGTAGCTTCCTGTTCGGTCTCGGCCAGCGGCCGCAGCACCTGCTCCACCTCTTCGCTGCTGAGCTGGTAGAGCTTGTGGTAGCTGCGCAGGGTGCCTTCGTCGAAGGGCTCTTCCACCAGCGACGGATCGATCAGTTCGGTCTGCAGGTAGGTCACGCCCTGCTGCAGCCACTGCTTGTACGGCGCGCGGCCGCGGTTGATGCGGTCCACCGCGTCGGAGTCGAGCAGGTCGCCGCGCTTGAGGTCGATGGCCACCATTTCGCCGGGGCCGAGCTTGCCCTTGCGCACCACGCGCTCGGTCGGCACTTCCCACACCCCGGCTTCGGAGGCGACCAGGAAGTGGCGGTCGGCGGTCAGCATCCAGCGCGCCGGGCGCAGGCCGTTGCGATCCAGCGTGCACACCGCATAGCGGCTGTCGCAGGCGACGATGCCGGCCGGGCCGTCCCAGGGTTCGCTGTTGAGGCCGTGGAACTCGTAGAACGCCGCCAGGTCCGGGTCCTTGAACTCCAGCGACTGGGTGGCCGGCGGGACCAGGATGCGCAGCGCCTGGATCAGTTCCATGCCGCCGGCGACCATCAGCTCCAGCATGTTGTCCAGGCTCTGCGAGTCCGAGCCGTGCATCGAGATGACCGGATCGAATTCGCCGATGTCGAAGCGCGGCGTCTTCCACACCTTGCTGCGCGCCTGCGCCCAGCGCCGGTTGCCTTCGATGGTATTGATCTCGCCGTTGTGGGCGAGCATGCGGAACGGGTGGGCCAGCGGCCAGCGCGGCAGCGTGTTGGTGGAGAAGCGCTGGTGGAACACGATGGCGCTGGAGGCCAGTTCGCGGCGTTGCAGGTCCGGGTAGAAGCGGCTGAGCTTGTCCGGCAGCACCATGCCCTTGTAGCTGATTGCATCCGGGGTGAGCGTGGTGACGTAGAAGTCGGCGTGCGCGCGCAGCTGCTGTTCGCTGCGACGCCGCGCCAGGAACAGGGCCAGCGCGAAGCCGGCGTCATCCTGGCCGACCCCGGCGTCGACGAACACCTGTTCGATGCGCGGCAACGTGTCGCGCGCCAGCTGGCCGCAGACGCTGTCATCGGTGGGTACTTCGCGCCAGCCGGCCACTCTGCAGCCCACTGCTTCCACCTGCGCCTGCAGCTGGGTGCGGCAGGCCTGCGCGGCCTCGGCGTCGTGCGGCAGGAACACCAGGCCGGCGGCAAAGCGCGTGGCGACCGCGATGCCTGCTTCGTTGGCCAGCAGTTTCAGGAAAGCATCGGGGCGGCGCAGCAGCAGGCCGCAGCCATCGCCGGTCAGGCCGTCGGCGGCGACACCGCCACGGTGGGTCATGCGCGAGAGCGCGGCGATGGCGGTATCAACCAACAGGCGCGAAGGTTGATCGTCGAGCTGGGCGACCATGCCGAATCCACAAGCATCGCGCTCGGAGCGCGGGTCGTAAAGCCCTTGGCGGTTGCGGGGGGCCATCTCTACCTCGATGCGGGAAGAATTGAACGGGGACACTCAAGCCCGCCCAATCCCTGGAGCGCATCGTGAGGCCACCGGATGCCTCGACTAGATCACAGGTTGCTGCAACGCCGCAATACACGGTTGCAGGTGCAACGGAAAGCGCCGGCAACCCTGTGCCGGCGCGGGGCCGGACTCAGCCGCAGCGCGCGCCGCTGACCAGGCCCTTGTCGTCCACTTCGACGTTCAGGCGGTCGCCGAGGAACTCCATCGTGGCCACATCATTGGGCTTGAGCACGCGCACCTGGCTGGCGCTGGCATCTTCCTGCGCCTGCTTGCCGAGGGCATCGGTGTAGGCCTGGCCGACCAGGCTCTGCACCTGGCTGGCGTCGCAGGTGCCGACCGGCGGCGCTTCGGTGGCCTTGCCGGCGTCGTCGGCCGGTGCCTTGGCGGCTTCGGCAGCCTGCTGGGCGTGGGCCGTGGCCGAATCCTGTTCATCCAGCGCCGGTGCCTGGCAGGCGGTCAGGGCCAGCACGGCCGGCAGCAACAGGGCGGAGAGCGAACGGGCGCGAATCGGAAACGACATCATGACTCCGGAAGGGACTGTGAAAGCCTGAGCATAGCGGCGAACCGACCCTCACGTGTTTGTCTTGCGTTATCGACAGGATCACCGCGCCGCACCCGCGACACTCAGCGCATGCCAACGCCCTCCACTCCGGAACAACAGGCCGCGCGCGCCGCTGGCCTGCGCTATGTCGATGACACCCAGCCCGGCTTCAGCCGCCGCCGCGCCGGCAAGGGTTTCAGCTACCGCGATGCCGACGGCCACGCGCTGCGTGATGCCGCCACCCTGCAGCGCATCCGTGCGCTGGCGATCCCACCGGCCTACACCGCGGTATGGATCTGCGCACATGCCAACGGCCACCTGCAGGCTACCGGCCGCGATGCGCGTGGGCGCAAGCAGTACCGCTACCACGCCGATTGGGCAGCGGTACGCGATTCGGGCAAGTTCGACCGCACCATCGCCTTTGGCGAAGCGCTGCCGGGCCTGCGCAGGCGGCTCAGCCGTGACCTCAAGCAGCGGGGCTTCCCGCGCGGGAAAGTGCTGGCGGTGGTGGTCGCGCTGCTGGCCGACACCCTGGTGCGGGTGGGCAATGAAACCTACGCCAAGGAGAACAAGTCCTACGGCCTGACCACGCTGCGCAACCGGCACCTGGACCTGCTGCGCGGCGGCCGGGTGCGCATGCGCTTCCGTGGCAAATCCGGCCAGCTGCACGAAGTGACCGTCGGTGACCGCAGGCTGGGCACGCTGGTACGCGGTGTGCAGCAGTTGCCGGGCCAGGCACTGTTCCAGTACCGCGACGATGAGGGCGTCATCCAGCCGGTCGATTCGGGCGCAGTGAATGACTACCTGCGCGAGGTGATGGGGGAAGACTTCACCGCCAAGGATTTCCGCACCTGGGGTGGCACCCTGGCGGCGGTGCAGACCTTCGCCGCCACCGAGCTGCCGGAACCGGCCAGCCAGCGCGCGCTGGCCAAGGCGCAGCGCGAGGTGGTGTGCCAGGTGGCCGCGCGGTTGGGCAACACGCCGGCGGTGTGCCGCAAGGCCTACATCGACCCCTGCGTGTTCGCCGGCTGGGAGCGCGGCGAACTGGCGAAACTGGCCGGCCTGCGTGGGCCGCGCCAATGGGAGCAGGCGACGCTGAAGGTACTGCGCCGCGCGCGGCGGCTGGCCAAGCGCAGCGTCTCGACGTAGCGTCGAGCTTGCTCGACGGCGGTTAGCCGCAGTAGATCGCGGTGATGTTGTTGGTACGGCCCTTCTCGATGGTCAGGCGGTCACCGCCTTCGCTGGCTGGCGGTACCCGCGGGCCGTCGTGACGCAGCACCTGCACGTGCAGGCTGTCGCTGTCCACGCGCGCGCGTTCAACGGTGGCGGCCGAAGCGGCCAGGCCGAGCGCACCGCGCACCATGTCGCTGTGGCACTGGCCGGAAATCACCCCGTCGATCGGCTGCACCTGGGCCATCGGCGTGCTGCTGCAGGCAGCGAGGGCAAGGCTGAGAGCGGTGGCGGCGATGGCAGCTTTCATGGAGGCGTTCCTCGTGTGGTTGCGTGCAAGGGTGCGACGGCGCGCGTGGTGGCGGAATGAATGCCGTGCACATGCTGGACACGGTGCGCTCACCGCCGCCGACAGCGTGGGCAGGGACACTGCAGTTGCGGCGGATGCCGCCCCCGGTAGTGCCGGCCGCTGGCCGGCAGCCCCTTTCCCTCCCGAGGAGATCAGCATGGCCACGAGCAAGAAGGTTCCCACCCGCCGCAAGGCCTCGCCGAAGGTGCGCAAAGGCAGCACCGCAACCACGATCACCGCCGACCCCGATCGCCCGCGCGTGGTGAAAACCGCAACCCGCAAGGCCGCCGCCAGCGACCCGCGTGCGGCGCGGGTCGCGTCGCGGCAGCGGCGCCTGCAGGACCAGGAGAAGGCCAAGGACGCGCGCGCAGCAAGGAAGGCCAGCAAAAAGGCCACGAAAAAGACCGCCACCCAGGCCGGCCCACGCAGGCAACCTGAAGCCATGCCCGCCCAGCAGCTGGCCAAGCCTGGCCATGAGCACGCGCTTGAGCTTGCGCCACGCTTCCTCGCACCCGACTACACCGGCAGCGGAAAGCTGCAGGGCCTGCGGGCCATCATCACCGGCGGCGACTCCGGTATTGGCCGGGCGGTGGCGGTGCTGTTCGCGCGCGAAGGCGCGGATGTGGCGGTACTGCACCTGGACGAGGCCGAGGATGCCGATGTCACCCGCCAGCATGTGGAACGCGAGGGTGGCCGCTGCGTGGTGATCGCCGGCGACGTGCGCGATCCGCGCTTCTGCAACCGGGCGGTGAAGCAAGTAGCGAAAGCCTTCGGCGGCATCGACATCCTGGTCAACAATGCGGCATTCCAACTGCACTGCGAGCGCCTGGAAGACCTGGAAGATGCACACCTGCAGGAGACCCTGCAGACCAACATCGGTGGTTACATCCAGATGGCGCGCGCGGTACTGCCGCATCTGGGCGAGGGTGCCAGCATCATCAACACGGGTTCGGAAACCGGCCTGTTCGGCAGCAAGGCGCTGATCGACTACTCGGCCACCAAGGGCGCGATCCATGCCTTCACCAAGGCATTGGCCAGCCAGCTGCTGCCGCGCGGGATCCGGGTCAACTGCGTGGCGCCGGGCCCGGTGTGGACGCCGCTGAACCCGGCTGACAAGCAGGCCGAGGACGTTGCCGCGTTCGGAAAGGACAGCGACATGGGCCGGCCTGCACAGCCCGAAGAACTGTCGCCGGCCTATGTGTTCCTGGCCTCGCCGGCCTGCGCCAGCTACATCAGCGGGGTGATCCTGCCGGTGATGGGGGGGCCGCGCGGGTAGGCGCGGTGTTCGCCGCTGCGGGCGCGTAGAAATCGGCGATGCGCGGAATGAACCGCTGCGGGTTGGCGCCGACCAGGTTGGTCAGCATCACCACTGCCACCCCACGCTCGGGATAGACCACGAAGGCCGAGCGCGCACCGCCGATGCCGGCTACCTGCAGGTCCGGCGAGGCGTTCAGTACCGGCCAGCCGCCGGCCCATGGACCGCTGCGGCCCTCGGCCAGGCGCTCGGCGGTCCACATGCGCTGCCGTGACGCGTCCTGAAGCAGGCGGCCTTCGGTCAGCGCGACCAGCCAGCGCGCGGTGTCGTCGGCGGTGGTAAGGATGCCACCCCCGGCCCACAAGCCGGGCGGCATGTCGTAGAACCAGTGCGACAGCCGCGGCGGCATGCCGGCTGCATCGGTGGCGCGCGGTGCCAGGCTGTACATCGTCGCGACGTCGGGAATCAGGTCATAGCTGTCGCCGAAGGTGGTGCGTGCCATGCGTGCGCCGCTGAACTGGCCGGTGGCGAGGTAGCGCTCAAAGGGCATGCCCGATTGCTGCGCGATGATCCGCGCCAGCAGCACATAGTTGGTCTGGTTGTAGGCAAAGCGT
The DNA here is from genome assembly GCF_047497515.2 of Stenotrophomonas maltophilia. Lineage (GTDB taxonomy): Bacteria > Pseudomonadota > Gammaproteobacteria > Xanthomonadales > Xanthomonadaceae > Stenotrophomonas. Next base: position 22,441 of record NZ_JAXAXL020000008.1, on the reverse strand, counting down.
TGCCCGGGCGCCGCTTCGACCGGGCGCGCAGTGACCGCCGCCCATGCCTGCGCTTCGGAACCACCGCCCAGCAGTCCATTCGCATCGAGGATGTCCGGCAGGCCCGAGGTGTGGGCCAGCAGCTGGCGCACGCGCACGTCCTGCCATGCCGCCGGAAGATCGTGCAGGTAACGCGAAGCGGGTGCCTCCAGATCCAGCCGCCCCTGTTCTGCCAGCTGGGCGATGGCGACCCCGGTGAAGGCCTTGGTGGCCGAGTTCAGCGGGAAGCGCGTGTCACGCGAGACGAGAACGCCGTTTTCCACGTTGGCCAGGCCATAGGCTTCGGAGAGCACGATCTGGCCGTCCTTGACCACGGCCAGCTGCAATCCGGGGATGCGTTCGTCCAGCATGAGCTGGCGGATCATGCGACGGGTCTGGTCGTTGGCCTGGTCCTGGCTGGCGGACACCGCGGTGAAGGGCAGGGCGCTGATGAGCATGAGCACGACTCGAAGCATTGGGCGGAACATGCGGATTCCCGGTGGGGTGCCGAAGGTCGGATGCGCCGGATGCGGAAAAGGTTTAACTGCCCCGGCTGCCCTACCGTTCGTCGGACCATGACTTCCGGGGGGTTGACTACAGTTGTCGTCACGCTGACAGTGACGACACGTGTAGTCAAGGGAGTGGTGTCATGCGTGGCAAGACCATCGGGGACCAGGAACTGGCCCTGCTGCAGTACATCGATGAGCATGCGCCGGCCAGCGTCGGCGAGGTTGCCAGCGGCTACGGCGAGGCTCGCGGCCTGGCCCGTTCCACCGTGCTGACGATGATGGAGCGGCTGCGGGCGAAGGGGTATCTTCAGCGCAGGCAGCAGCAGGGTGTCTACCGCTACCAGGCCACGCGTGGCCCGCAGAGCGTGCTGCAGGGCGCGGTGGCCCAGTTCGTCGACAACACCCTGCAGGGGTCGGTGTCGCCGTTCGTGGCCTACCTTTCGCAGCGCCAGCAGGTCAGCGACAACGAACTGGCCGAGCTGGAAGCGCTGGTCGCCCAACTCCAATCGCGTCGTCACGAGGGCTGAGCCATGGACACCACGATGCTGATCCCGATGCTGGAACGGCTGGGCTGGACCAGCCTGCAGACCGTGCTGCTGGTGGCGCTGGTGTATGGCCTCTGCCGCGCGCTGCCGTCGCTGTCGGCGGCGACCCGCTGCCGCTTGTGGTGGTTGGTTTCGCTGCAGGCGGTGCTCGGCCTGTTCTGGAGCCAGCCGCTGCAGCTGGCCTGGCTGCCGGCCCCGCAGGCCGTGGCGATGACCGCCACCGAAGTGTTGACCGAGACGCTGCATCCGCTGGCGCCGGAAGTGTCGGCGCAGTTGCTGGCCGCAATGCCGATGCCTGCGGCAGACGTGCCCGCAGTTGCGTGGTGGGCCGTCGCACTGGCCGCGCTGTGGCTGTCCGGGGTGCTGCTGATGGCCCTGCGCACCTTCGCCGAGTGGCGCCGCTGCCGCGCGTTGCTCGCTGCGGCCTATCCCTGCGAGGACGAGGCGCTGGTGCAGGCGCTGCAGCTGGCCTCCGACGCGCACGGCGTGCGCCCCGCCCCGCGGCTGTGGATGAGCACGCAGGTGGACTCGCCGCAGCTGGTCGGGCCGTTCCGCCCGGTGCTGCTGCTGCCGGCGGGCGACAACGCCCTGCAGGGTGACGCGCTGGACCTGGCGCTGACCCACGAACTGCAGCACCTGCAGCGTCGTGACCTGCAATGGGGCCTGCTGCCCGCGTTGGCGCAGCACCTGTTCTTCTTCCACCCGCTGCTGCGCCTGTCGGTGCGCGAATACGCCCAGGCCCGCGAGGAAGCCGTGGATGCGGCCGTGGTCGGCCAGCACGGCGCCAGCCGCCAGGCCTATGGCCGCCTGCTGCTGCAGCTGGGCGTGGCGCCGCAGCCGCACCTGGGCGTGGCCAGCGCCGCACCGAGCACCACCAGCCTCAAGCGCCGCCTGCTCTCGCTGCAGTCGCGCCGGTCCTGCCCGCGCCTGCTGGCGATGGCGTTGACCGCCGTCGTGGTGGTGGTGGGCGTGGCGCCGATGCGGCTGGTGGCAGCGCCGGTACCGCCGGCACCGCCCGCACCGCCAGCGGCACCGACGGCCGTAGTGCCGCCACCGCCGAAAGCGCCGAAAGCACCGCCTGCACCGCCGATGTCTGCGCGCGCGCCAGCGATCCCGGTGGCCCCTGCGCCGCCCGCCGAGCCGGCCGACGTCGAGGAGCTGTCTGGCCCGGACGATGCGGATGTGGCGGTCGACGTCGACCCCGGCATCGACGACGGCCGCAGCACCTCCCGCAGTTCGTCCCGCAGTTCCTCCATCACCACCTACGGGCGATTGGATCTGGGCAAGTCACCGCCGCAGGCGTACGTGCTGGTCGATGGTGATTCGACCTTCGCCAACGGCGGCATCGAGGACGTGACGCTGGCCCGCAAGCAGCTGGGCAAGGGCCCGGCGCTGTGGTTCCGCCAGGGCGACAAGCGCTACATCGTGCGTGATCCGATGCTGATCCAGTCGTTGCAGCGTGCCTACGCCGGTGCGTTCGACCTGGGGCAGCAGCAGACGGAACTGGGCCGCCAGCAGAGCGCGCTCGGTCGCCAGCAGAGTGAGCTCGGCAAGCGCATGGGGGAGATGGGGCGCCTGCAGGGCGAGGAGGCACGCCGCATCGCACTGGCCGCAGCCGAGGCTGCGCGCAATGCGATGAGCGCGCATGACATCAATCGCGAGGCCGCGGCAGAGGCCGCGAAGGCGGCGCAGGGGGCGACCAACGATGCGTCGCTTGCGCGTGAGGCCGCACGTGAGGCCGCTGCCGAGGCCCGTCGCGCGATGCAGGAAGCCCGCAACCAGGCAGCGCAGTCCGGCCGCACCCGCGACATGAGCCGGTTGGCCAGCCAGCAGGCTGAACTGGCCAGCCGCCAGGCGGCGCTGGGCAGCCAGCAGGCCGCGTTGGGCGAGCGCCAGGCGCAGGTGCATGCGCAGGCTGCGCAACAGGCGCAGCAGGTGATCGCCCGCGCGCTGGCCAGTGGCAAGGCCGAACGCCTCTGATCGGTAGTGCCGGCCGCTGGCCGGCGATGTGGGGTGCCGGCCGCTGGTGGCCGGCACCCCACATCGCCGGCCAGCAGCGGCCGGCACTACCCTGGGCCGATCAACCGCAGCTGGCGCGCTCGATCCGGTTCTGTGCATCGACCTGCACGGTTACGCGATCCTGGCGGAAGTCCATGGTCACCGCCATGCCGGGCTTGACCACCCGCGCATTGCGGGCGCCGCTGTCGGCCACCAGCTTCTTGATCGTGGCCTCGTCGGCGGTCTTGCCGGTGAAGGCATCCAACGCGTCCGGCCTGCACTCGTGCATACCCTCGGCAGCGGGCGGTGGCGTGCTGTCGTGTGCGGTACTGCTGCCGGCATGGCTGCAGGCGGCCAGCGGCAGGATGGCGAGCAGGGCCAGGGGACTGAGGCGCATCGTCGGGCTCCAAGCGTGGATGGTGGCGGCAGTGTCACCGCTGCCACCGTCAGGACGTGTCAACGCCTACTGCCCGACCAGCGCCAGCGTCTCCCGCTCGCGTTGCTCTTCACGTACCAGCCGCTGCAGCAGCAGGGCCAGGGTCACCACGTCCTGGTGGTTGTGGTCGGCCACCCGGCGCAGGTTGACCGCATCGCCGCCACGCAGGAAGCGCAGCCATGCGCCCGGCGCTTCCGAGCCGGGCAGGTCGTCCTCGCGCACCACATGCAGCAGCTGGCGTTCGATGGTGGACAGCTTGCAGTTCTCCCACGTGCCGCGATAGCGGCGACGGGTGGGATAGAGCAGATCGACATGGTCCAGCGCGCTGATCGGGCAACGCTGGCGAGCCAACCGGTAGCGCGCCTTCAGCAACGGCGCATCGTAGCTGCGGCCGTTGTAGCTGCAGAACACGGTGGACGGCTGCAGCCAGCTGGCGAAGGTGGCCAGCATCGCGTCCTCGGCGGCCATCGTCGACATCAGCAGCTGGCGGATGCGCAGGCCTTCGCCGCGTTGCGGGCACACATGCCAGTCGGCGGCACCGATCATGAAGGCGCGGGTGCCGGTGCCGCCGGCCAGGCCGGTGGTCTCGGTATCGAAGAACAGCAGGTCGTGCGCGGCCACGTTATCGTGCTCGCGCTTGGCGAACGCCAGGGAAAGCGGTTGTGCCGGAACAGGCTGCGCCTGCAGCGACTCGATCAGGAACAGGCCGGGCGCGATCTCCTCACCGGGGAGCTGGCGATCCTGCGCATTGGCACGTGCCGGTGCAGCGCCGCCGCGCGTGCGCAGGCCAAGCAGGCGATGCAGGCTGCCCACTTCCGGCCGCCGCAGTGGTGCGGGTGCTGCAACGGGCGCAGCCGCGCCGGTCGGCTTGTGGCGGATCTCCTGTTCAACCCAGGCGAATACCGAGCGCTCGGCCGGTGGCTGCCGTGCATCGTTGGCGGCGACCGGGGCCGGTGCAGCAGGCGCTGGCTCGGGCGCCGCCGGCGTGTTCGCCTTCGGGTCGCCGGCCTGCCTGCGCAGCAGGCGCAGCTTGTCCAGGCTCAGGCTCACGGGGCCAGCAGCGCCATCGGGTCGCGCGTGGCCATCACCACGTCGGGCACGTTCTGGCAGGCTTCGGCATCGAACAGGTCGAGTACGCGCAGTGCCAGCGCACGCGGCGAGGTCTCGTCCTCTTCCTGCGCAGCCAGCACCGGGCCGACGCAGGCCGGGCAGCCTGCCTTGCAGTCGCAGCGCTGCACCAGTTCGCGCGCGCGCTGTACCAGTTCGGCCTGGCGCTGCCACAGCGGCTCGCTGAGGCCAACGCCACCGGGGAAGTTGTCGTACAGGTACACAGTGGGCACGAACTCCTGCAGCAGCTCGACAACGCCAGGATCGCCCTCGCTGCCGCGCAGCTGGCCACGGCCGCTCTGGTCGGCGATCGCGAACCAGGAACCATCGCCGTTGCCGACCGATTTCTGCAGATCGCGCGCATCGGCCATCACCGCCACCGTGGCGACGATGTGCAGCGCGTAGGCCGCGCCGAGGAAGCCGTCCAGTGCATCCTGCTTGCTGGCGAACGCACGCAGCAGCAATGCCTGCGGCAGCTGCCACCACACCGCGGTGGTATGCAGTTCCTGGTCAGGCAGGTTGACCGGGCCGTAGCCGATGTTCTCGTGCGTGTAGTAGCGGATCTTCTTGTAGCCGGCGACGCGCCGCACCACGTGCACTTCGCCATGGTGCGAATCGCCACGGCCGGCGACGCCGCCGTCGAAACGGTCCAGGACCTTGAGCCTGGTGAAGTCGATGCTGTCGGTGTAGTAGTCCACGTGGGTGCGGGTGACGTAGGCCTTGCGCCCTTCCCAGTCCAGTGTCTCCACCTGGTACGGGGTGGACTGCACCATGTGGATGGCGCCTTCGTACAGGGTGAGCGCGGCGGCCGAATAATCGACCTCGGCAATGATCTGCTGGCGGCCATCGCTGCGGTCGACCACCACGAAGTTGCCGTCAGCCACCGCGCGCAGGCTGACCGCGTTGGCCGGATAGCTGTCGGCGATCCATTCCCAGCGCTCGCCTTCGCGGTGGATCACCTCGGTCTCGGCCAGCGCTTCCAGGAACACTTCCGGGTCGATCGGGCCGAAGCCATCGCCGACCCGGAACGGCAGCTCGAAGGCCGCGCAGCGGATATGGTCGAACAGGATCAGCGGCTGGTCCGGGGCGATGCGCGCGTGCTCGGGCGAGGCTTCGGCGAAGAAGTCCGGATGGCGCACCACGTACTGGTCCAGTGGCTGCGAGCTGGCCACCATCACGCCGAGTGCGGGCTGCTGGCGGCGGCCGGCGCGGCCGAAGCGCTGCCAGGTGGCGGCCACGCTGCCGGGATAACCGTTGAGGATCACCACGTCCAGGCTGCCGATATCCACGCCCAGTTCCAGCGCCGAGGTGCTGACGATGCCGTCGATGTTGCCGGCGCGCATCGCACGCTCGGTCTCGCGGCGTTCGGTGGGCAGGTAGCCACCGCGGTAGGCGCGGATGCGCGGTGGTTTGCGCGGGTCGTGGTCGAAGATGTCCTTCAGGTACTTGGTCAGCACCTCGACCATCAAGCGGGTCTGCGCGAACACCAGGGTCTTCAGCCCGGACTTGATCGCGATGCGCGCGATGCGGTTGCTCTGCGAACGCGCCGAGGCACGCAGGCCCAGGTCCGGATTGATCACCGGCGGGTTCCACAGCAGCACCTGCTTGGGCCCGCTGGGCGCGCCGGACTCGGTGATGGCGGTGACCGGCGCCTCGATCAGTGCCTCGGCATGCGCCTGCGGGTTGCCGATGGTGGCCGAGCACAGGATGAACTGCGGTTGCACGCCGTAGAACGCGCAGATGCGCTTGAGCCGGCGCAGCACGTTGGTCACGTGGCTGCCGAACACGCCGCGATAGGTGTGCACTTCATCGATGACGATGTAGCGCAGGTTCTCGAAGAACTGCGCCCACTTGGTGTGATGCGGCAGGATCGCCTGGTGCAGCATGTCCGGGTTGGAGACCACGATGTCGCCGTGCAGGCGGATCGCCTGCCGCGCATCGCCGGGGGTGTCGCCATCGAAGGTGAAGGCCTTCACCCCGAGGTCGCCGGCGCGGTTGAGTTCCAGCAGCTCGGCCACCTGGTCCTGGGCCAGCGCCTTGGTCGGGAACAGGTACAGCGCCTTGGCCTTGTCCTGCATCGCGGCGCTGACCACCGGCAGGGTGTAGCACAGCGACTTGCCGCTGGCGGTGGGGGTGACGATGGCCACGTGCTCGCCGCGTTGGCTGGCGTCCCACGCTTCGGCCTGGTGGCTGTAGAGCTGCTCGATGCCGCGTGCCTTCAGCGCTGCAGCCAGGGCCGGCGGCACCGACGCGGGGAGCGGCGCGTAGCGGCCTTCGCGGCCGGGAATGGCGAAGCTGCCGGTGATGCGGTCCTGGTAGCGGCGCTGCAGGCGTGCACTGAGCAGCGCCCCGTCGCGTGCGGGCAGGCCATCGCGGGTAGCGAGCTTCTGCTCGGCATCGGCGGTGCGCTTGGCGAGTTCGTAGGCCATGGAAGGTGGAGCCGGGACGTTTTTCGAGGGGTCACATGGCACCACATTCACGTCTCAGGATGTGAGACATCGCGCGCGAAGGGCGTGAACCGTTCAGTGCCACGGCTCGGGGCGCTGCGCGATGTCCGCGTCAAGCGCATGACGGCGGCGGAGGAACTGCACGATGCAGAGCACAAGGCGTACCGCGTGCCAGACCAACGCCAGCACTGCCAGCACCAGCCAGCCATGGGCAACCGCCCAGCCCGGGTCCAGGCGCTGCGGCAGCGGCATTCCGGTGGCGCCCAACACCAGCACGCACAGCAGCAGGCCCAGCCAGGCCAGATGCCAGAACCCGCCCGTGGGCGGATAACGCCGCCGGTCGCTGGCCAGGCACCACGCCGTACCCGCACCCAGTACCCCGCCATCACAGGCGCGCACCTCCAGCAGCATCGAGCGCCCACTGGAGAATCCTGCGACGTGTTCCCATTCCTCCGGAAGCTGCACGCGCCGGTCATTGCCCAGCAGCCACACCCGGGGTGTTTGGGCAGTACGCTGGTAAGCGTGCAGGCGCCCGCGGACCTGCAGCACGCGCTGCGCCGTCGCAGGGCTGTTGCGGCGAGGCAGGCCCCGCCAGGCCGCAAGACCGGCGATGACGAGCAGCGGCATGGCGAGCAGGCCGGGGACGCCGGTGGCGGCCCATAGCGCCAGCGCGGCAATCACCAGTGGGGAAGGGCGCAGGCCAGGACCACGTCGCAGCGCGACTTCTTCCGGCGTCTCCCTGCGCTCGCCACAGACGCGGCTGGTGGCGGCATCCGGTCGCGCAGCAGCGACGGTGAAGCCATTGAGACGCACCACGACGGCCTCGCGTTCGCCCAGCACCACTTCGGCTTCATTATTGTCTTCAGAGAGGTAGGGCCATGCCTGTCTTGGCACCAGCACGGGAACGCCACCCAGCAGGCCGTCGCCGACCGGAAAGGTGTTCCAGCATGCGCCGGCAGTGAATGCCCCGCGCAGCCGCTTTACCTGGTCGTCATGGCCACGGCCGGTCAGCGCGCGCACGGCTGCCAGAGCGGCATGCTCGTCGGCGCCCAACGTCCGCAACGTGCTGCTCCGGCGCAGCGCAGCCACACCCGCACGGACACGCGCTGTCCATTCGGCAATGGCCGCCACGACCATCGGCAGCAGGATTGCCACGCCGACCAGTACTGCCGCGCGCGACATCAGCAGGCGGACGGCTGCAGCGGTGGGGCGGTGGAGGGAGCTGACATGGGGGTTGCCGTAGCGGGAATGGCACAGGATGCAGGCCCCGCCCCCGGGGGGGGAATGAAATTCGTTGCAAACTCGGTGCCGTGGCCGCGCAACGGTGAGGCGTGACACACGCTGAATGTCCCCGCCGATGCCAACGAAATCTGAAGCCCACATCCGTATCCTTGTTCACCGGACCCAACCAACACGGTGGATGGCGGTGGCAGGACGTGGATCGCAGGGAGCACTGCTGGCGGGCCTGTTGCTGGCCGGCTTGGCGCGTGCGCAGGCACAGCAGGCCGTGCCGGTGCCCGATCCCGTGCCCGCCGCCCCGGCGCCGCCGCAGGGCAACGTCACCACGCTCGGCGAAGTGCGCGCGCTCAAGCCCGAAGACGATCAGCCGCTGGACCTGTACCGCTTCAAGAACCCGGTGAAGTTCGGCGACAACCGCTTCAGCCGCGACTGGAGCGAGCCGCCGTCGCCGGAGCAGGTCAGCATGGGTGGTGGCTACATCATGATGGGCGTGGTCAAGGGCGTGATGGCGGCCGCCAAGGGCGTCAACAAGCTGACCGGCGGACCTTCGCAGATCCAGGCGGCGGTCGCGCGCCCGCCGCCGGAGCTCAGTGCCGAGCAGCAGCAGCGTGCGCTGCAGTTCTCCCAGCAGCAGGATGCCGGCGCGCCACCGGTGAAATAGCGGCGGTATATCCTTCGGCCTTTTCCATGGGGATCGTTGCCATGTTCCTGCGTTCGTTCGTCCTGCTGGCCGCCGTGCTGCCAATCCCTGCCTTCGCTGCCGGCATCGCCGCCGACGGTGCCTGCCGCAACGGCGCATTCCCCGCCGAACAGAGCTCGTTCGCACTGGCGCGGGTGGTGGATACGCAGCGGCTGTACCTGCTCGGCGACATGGACGGCTGTCCGGCCAAGGGCGAGCCGGCATGCCGGCAGCGCAGCTACGTGGTCAACGGCGATACGGTGGTGACCGGTCGCGATCTGGGGCGCTACCGCTGCGCGTTCTTCCCGAACAAGGTGGGTGGCAGCGCCGGCTGGGTCGACCGCAGCAAGCTGCAGCCGTTGCCGGTGGCCGCGCCAACGCTGCAGGACTGGGCGGGCGACTGGAAGGATGGCGACAACGGCCTGCGCATCACTGTGCGTGGCGGGCAGCTGCTTGTGGACGGCGACGCCTACTGGCCCTCTGCCAACCCCACGCCGGAGCAGCGCCCGTATGGCCCGAACCTGGGTCAGGTGGAAGCGCGTGCGACGCCGCACGGCGCCGACGTCGAGTTCGTCGAGGATACGTGCCGGGTGCGTGTGCATTCGCTGGGCGATGTGCTGATCGTGGCCGACAACAGCGAGTGCGGTGGCATGAACGTGCGCTTCAATGGCGTGTACCGGCGCGCGGGCAAGCGTTGACCTCCGCGGAAAGGCGCCAACCAAGGTTGGCATCCACCAGGGATACCGGTCGGTAGATCCACGCCATGCGTGGATACTGTCTGCGATCCAATCGGTGGGTTCAGCGCCGCCGTTCCAGCCACCACAGCAGCGATGCGCAGAGCACGAACGCCAGCCACCAGGGCCAGCGCGAGCCCGGCACGGGTGTCATCACCGACGTGTTTGCCGGCGTGCGGGTGGCCAGTGCACGTGTGGTCGCGTCGATCATTGCCTGCCGATGCAGTGCAGGCGCGTCCTTCGGGTCGAATGCATAGCGCCAGACGGTCGTGTCACCGTGCTGCAGGCGCTGCCAGCCTGCTTCACGCGGCCACCAGCCGGCGCAGCGCAGGGCCGACGTCGCGCCATCGACGATCAGCGGCGTGCCTTCAGCGCGTGCGTCGAACGCCTGCAGTGGCGCCTGCACGCCGCACAGCACCTGCCGTTCGCCCGCCCAGCTGATCGGCTGCGGCGACCACAGCGCATCACTGCTGCCCCGTGCCCGCGCCAATGTGGCAACCACGCTGCTCCACAGTTCGCCGTGGCGGTCATCGCGGCCGGCCAGCACCCAGCGCCAGCTGTCGGTCACGGGCAGCAGGCCGATGCGGCCCTTGCCGGCTGCGCGCCAGCCACCGATGGCGTTGCCACCCTGGTCCTGCAGCAGGGCTGTGCTGCCCGGGGCCTGCAGCGCCAGTGCCTCCAGTGTGGGCAGGGCCGCGCTGTGCGAGCTGCGGTCGGCCTCTTCGCCGTAGCCGGTCGGCAGCGTACCCGCAGCGAGCGGGCCACGCCGCGCGGCGAGAATCGCGCCTTCGCCGTCGCCGCGCAGTTCGAGGACGTGGCTGCTGCCATCGCCCTGCACCGGCAAGCCCAGATCGTGCAGGCGTTGCCGTGCGCTGGCCGAGGGGGCACCCGCACTGCGTACCAGCAGGCCCAGTCCCTCACGCAGCGCCTGGCGCACGGCAGCCAGCTGGCCTGTACTCAATGCCGCCAGGCTGCGCTCGTCCAGCAGCAGCAGATCGCTGCGCGCCAGCGACGCGGCATCCAGCGGCACGGCGCCGTCGCCGACGCTCAGGCCGGCGCCGGTATCGGCCTGCACCTGCGTGCGGATGCCGGCATCGGCCGCCCAGCGGCGCAGGTACTTCAGTTCGGGTCCCGGCGCGCTGGCACGCACCAGCAGGCGCAGCGGTGCCGCCGGCAGGGTCTGCTGCGGTACCGGCGCGCTGTCCACCACATGACCCTGGGCATCCAGCAGGCGTAGCTGGAACACGCTGCGGCCTTCGGCACGGGCAACGCCGCTGAGCTGCACGTGGCCATCGCCGGCAACGTCCGCGCGGTCGACCACGCTGTCGGCAGGGTCGAGCAGTTCCGCCTTGGCGTGCGCCACGCCGTTTGCCTGGGCGTGTACCTCGAAACGCGCACCTGGCGCGACGTCGGCCGGTGGCTGCAATGCGACCCAGCCACGCGGCGCGGGGACCTGCTGCCAGCGCACGCTGCCGGGCAGCACCGCATCGCGATCACGCGCGCTCAGGCCGGCGCCGACCAGGGTGAGGGTGGAGACCGGGTGCTGGCGCAGCGCCGTGGCCAGATCGGGTACGCGTACACCACCGGCCACGCTGGGCGCTTCAGGCAACAGCAGCAGGGTGTCGCTGGCGGGGAGCGCGCCGGCCCTGTCGGCTTCGCTGGCGAGCACCACCAGGCCCCCCGCGGGGCGTTGCTGCGTGGGCGGCAGCAGGCAGAAATACAGCAGCACGGCTGCCACTGCCTGCACTCCGGCCACGGCGAGCTGGCGACCGCGCGGTGACGATGCGCGGCGCAACCGGCGCGCGCTGGCGACCACGACGACCAGCGCCAGCGCGATGCAGACCCACAGGTTCAATGCAGGGGCATTCATGGCTGAGCCTCCAGCGCATCTAGATAGCGCTGGCCCATTGCATCGGCCGCGCTGCGCCGCATCGCCTGCGGCAGCGGCCGTTGCAACGCACGCCACAGCTGCGCGCGCAGGCGCTGACGGCAGTCGCGGCAACCGGGTTCGATGCGCAGCTGCTCGATGGCGGCAGCCAGATCGAGTGCGTCGGGCAGGTAGGCGGCATTGCGCTGCTGCCAGCTGGCGAGTGCGTCGAGGTCGGGCACGGTGCTGCCATCGCCGAGACGCTGCCAGGCTTCGACAATCGCCGGGTCCGGTGGCGTGCGTGCGGCCAGCGGCAGTTCACGGCTGGCCAGGCCGGCACGATCGCCGCCCAGCCGGCGGCCTTCATCGATCGGCGGCAGCTCCGGTCCGACCCGCGCCAGATAGATGCGCTCGGCCTGCTGCACCTGCTTGATGAAGCCCAGGGCCTTGTAGGCGAACGGCAGCGCCTGCTCCGGGCGGCCTTGGCGCAGCTCGCCTTCGGCCGACCACATCTGGTCCAGCGCGGCTTTCAGCGTGGCACGGGTCTGCGGGTCGAGCAGGGTGGCCGCCTCGGCGTGGTCGTGGGTGTGCCCGTACTCGGAAAGCACATCGGTGGCGCTGCCGAATACCGGCGGCGTATCGGCGCTGGCGCCGTTGCCGCCGTGGTCATGGCCATGAGCGTGGTCGTGGTCGTGGTCGTGGTCGGCACCGGCCTGTGCGCCGTGATCGTGATCATCATCGTGGTCGCCTGCGGCCGGTGCATCGCTGGTGGGCAGGTCGCTGGTCGGCGGCGGCTTCGGTGCGCCTTCGCTTTCTTCACCCAGGAACTGGCCATAGCGCAGGCGCAGGATGCGCTGGTCCACACCGATCGCATCGCTGCGCTTGACGAAGTCGTCCGCAGCCAGGCCGCGGCGCTGCCGGATCAGCGCTTCGGCATCGATGATGATCTGCCGCTGGCTGCGGAAATAGGCCGGCAGGGTCTTCTTGATGCGGCCTTCCAGTTCGGCACCGAGTGCGACTTCGGCGCTGGGCAGGCGCAGGATCACGCTGCTGCTGCGACCGGTCTGCGGCGCCGGTGCATGGTTGTCGCGCACTTCCAGCTGGGCGATCACATCGTTGCCGGCTTGCGCGCCCAGCGCGGCCAGGTCGAGCGTATGCGCGAAACGGCGTGCCGTTGGTTCGCCGCTGCCGGCGAGGCTGACGCTGCGCTTGACGAAGGTGATGTTCTCGCCACTGCCCTGCGTGGTGGTGATCGACAACGTCGCCTGCGCGGCGACGCCGTAGTCGTCACTGGCCTCGAAGCGCAGCGACCACTGGCGTTGCCCGGGCGTGCCCAGCACCAGGCTGGCAGCCGGTTCCAGCACGCGCACACTGGGTGCACGGTCGGCGACCACATCCAGCCGATGCAGGCGGGCTTCAGACAGTGCGGGCTCGCTCACCACGCGGTACAGCGCCGGCGTGCGTGCCACATCCTGCGCCTGCCACTGGCCATCGTGTTCGCTCAGCGGCAACCGGCGGCCGTCGTGGAACTGCAGCCATGCCTTGTCCGGTGCGCGGTCGAAGCGCAGCGACCAGGACAGCCGGCTGTCGGCGGCGACCTTGGCGTCCAGTGCGTTCTGGGTGAGCGTGGCCTGGCCGGTATAGGCCGGCGCGTCGATGCGCAGGCGGGTGGACTGCAGGTGCAGGGGGCCCGCGGCAGCCGTGCTGCCAGGTGCCGTCGTACGGGCAGGCGCGGAGCCGGGGCTGGAACGTGGCCAGCCGACTGCCAGTGCAACGATGGCCAGGCCTGCGACCCAGCTCAGGGTCAACGCCCTGTGCGGCCAGCGCGGGCGCAGGTCCGGTGTCGTGCGCTCCAGCGTGGCCAGCACATGCGCACGCTGGCGCTGCTGCAGCGGATTGAGCGTGGCGGCATCGGCGAACAGCAGGTCGGCACTGTCCTCGCTGGCACCGCTGCCATCGAGCTGGCGCTGCAGCCATTGCCGGTCCAGCTGGCGGGCACGTGCCGTGGCGAAGGCCGCGCAGGTGAGCAGACTGACCGTGCCAACCACGCAGGCGACATCGAAACCCGCCAGGCGCAGCGCCAGTACCGTTGCGGCCAGCGCCCACGGCAGGCCCAGCAGCAGGGTGATGAGCGCACGGCGGCGGCGCGCGCGTTGCCAGGCGTGCTGCAGGGTGTTCATGCGGCCACCCTGCGTCGGGCACTGCTGGCCATCCAGCGTTCCAGCGCGAACAGCAGCACGATGGCCAGCAACAGCCAAGGCGTCGGCTCACGCGGCGGTGGTGTTACAACAGGCAATGCGGCCCGGTGCGGCGCCTGGTCACGTGCATCGCCCAGACGCGGAGCCGTGGGCGGCTGCAGCACCAGCAGCAGGGCACGCGGCAACTGCGGATCGCGCAGCGCAACGTTGCTGGCGGCATTCCAGTCGCCGGGCAACGACAGCAGTTGGCCTTGGCCGATGCGTTGCTGCCAGAGCAGCGGTACGCCCTCGGCGTCGCGCAACAGGATTCGGGCGCTGGCAGCAGGCTTGCCGGCACGCATGACAAGACCGCCGTCGCGCAGCCACGCCTGCCAGTTCGCCGGCAGTGCATCGTTGCGGCTCCACACGCCAATCTCGCCGCGTTCGGGCACAGCATCCTCCGCCAGGGGCGACGGCAGTGCCTGCACGCCCCACGCGCGCTGCAGTGCGTTCAACCAGTGCTGGGCAGTGGCGGATGCCTCGCCGTGCACGCGTAGTCGAGGCAGTGCCACTGCCGTCTGCGGCGATGTGACCGGCATCGGCTGCGTGTGCCATTGCACGTCGCGGGACAGCTGCAGGCGGGCGCCATCCAGGCCAGGCAAGGGATCGGGAACGTGCACGGTCAACGCGGTGCCCGCGGGCAGCTGTGCGTCCAGTTCACGCAACAGGCTGGGCAGCGATGCGCTGGATACCGGAGGCGCGTGATCGATGGCGGGGAAGCCAGGCGCCAGCCAGTGCCAGTTGCCCTCTTCGGCGGTGCCGCGCAGTGCGGTCGCGTCCAACCCCGGTGCCACTACCGTCCACGCCGTGGGGAGCGGGGCAGGGCCGATCAACGCCGGCCGCGCCAGCAACAGCGCCAGCGCGGCCAGCAACAGCAGGCGCACCAGCAGCAACGGCCAGTCATCGAAGCGGATGCGCTGGCGTGGCCGGATCTGCGCGCGCAACCAGCGCAGCGCGGCGAAATCCAGCGGTGTATACGGATGGCGCCGGGCAAGATGGATCAGCAGCGGCAACAGCCACGCCGCCAGCGCGGCCAGGCCCAGCGGGAACAGCAGGTTCATGCGCCGCTCCCACGGCCGAACAGCGCCTGCAGGGGTTGGTCCAGCGGCGTGTCGAGCCAGCCGGTCGCATGGGCAATGCCGCCGGCCTGCAGCCGCGCCTGCAAGGCGCCGCGTGCAGCGGCGAAGCGCTGCAGGTAGTCGGCACGGATCGCCGCACCGTCACCCAGCAGTTCTTCCCCGCTCTCGGGATCGCGGAAACGATGGCCGGCATCGAACGGGAAATCACGCTCGTCGGCACTCAGGATCTGCAGCAGCCCCGCCTCGCGGCGGGCGCTGGCCAGTTGTTCCAGCAGGACGATGCCCGCCTCGTCGAAACCATCGCCGACCGCCAGCAGCAGATCGCCCGGGCGTACGCGTTCCCACACGGGGCGCAGGCGCTCGGCGGCGGGCCAGCTGCCGCGTGCCTGCAGGGCTTGCAGCTGCAGATGTACCCGGTCGCGCTGGCGTGCACCGCTGGCGGCGGGCACCCGTTGAAGCCCGTCGCCGTTGACGGCCAACAGGCCGAAACGGTCACCCTGTTGCAGGGCCAGTTCGACCAGGCATGCGGCAACGCCGCGCATATGGTCCAGGCGCGTACGCTGCGGCGCTGCGCGATCGGCCTGGCTGGCCGAGGCGGTGGCATCGAGCAGCACCCACAGCGTGATCGGGCTCTCGCGTTCCGATTCACGAACGAAGAAGCGGTCCGAACGCGCGTACAGCTTCCAATCGATCTGGCGCAGTTCGTCACCCGGCTCGTAGGCACGGTACTGGGCGAATTCCAGCCCGGCACCGCGGCTGCGGCTGGCATGCTGGCCGATGCCGCTGGCACCACTGGCCAGGCGTGGCCGCAAGCGCAGCATGCGCAGGCGCGCACGCAGTTCTGGTGGCAACGTCAGCGGTGTACCTGCGTTCACGCCTGGATCAACCCGGGAACGGCACGGCCTGCAGCAGGGCGGCGACCACGTCGTCGGCGCGCTTCTGCTCGGCCTCGGCGGCGAACGACAGCAGCAGTCGGTGGCGCATCACCGGTGCGGCCAGCGCCTGCACATCCTCGCGGGTGGCAGCGAAGCGGCCCTGCAGCAGGGCGCGTGCTTTCGCCGCCAGCACCAGTGACTGCCCGGCGCGCGGGCCGGCGCCCCATTTCACCCACTGGTTGATCGCCGCCGGTGCGCCTTCGCCGGGGCGGCTGGCGCGTACCAGGCGGGTGATCCAAGCCAGCACATCGGGGCTGACATGCACCTGGCGCACGGCGGCCTGCAAGGCGATCACCGCCTCGGCATCCATCACCTTCGGCACCGCATCAGTGGCGCCGCCGGTGGTCTGTTCCAGGATCTGTCGTTCCTCGTCCTCGCTGGGGTAATCGACCAGCACGTGCAGCAGGAAGCGGTCCAGCTGCGCTTCCGGCAGCGGATAGGTGCCGGCCTGCTCGATCGGGTTCTGCGTGGCCAGCACGAAGAACGGCGCCGGCAATGCGTAGGTGGTGCCGGCGTAGCTGACCGTGCGTTCCTGCATCGCCTCCAGCAGCGCGGCCTGGGTCTTGGGCGGGGTGCGGTTGAGTTCGTCGGCCAGCAGCAGGTGGGTGAAGATCGGGCCCTGCTGGAAGCGGAAATGGCGATGGCCGGTGCCGTGGTCTTCCTCCAGCAGCTCGGTGCCAAGGATGTCGCTGGGCATCAGGTCGGGGGTGAACTGCACGCGCCGGAACTGCAGCTCCAGTGCCTGCCCGAGCGAGCGCACCAGCAGGGTCTTGCCGAGCCCGGGCGCGCCTTCCAGCAGGCAGTGGCCGCCGGCCAGCAGGCCGATCAACAACTGCTCGACCACCGTGTGCTGGCCGACCACGGCACGGGCCAGGGCGCTGCGCAGCTCATCCAGGCGCGGCAACAGGGAATCGAGATCGGGGGAGGTCATGGCTGCAGTCCGGTCAATTGTTCAATGCGTACATCACGATGTTGACGCCGAAGCGGGTGTTGTCTTCGGCCAGGAAACGCTTGTTGCGCCAGTCGTAGTCCCACTCGCAGCCGTAGTCCTTGTTGCTGTAGAGCAGGCCCAGGCGGCCATCGACCTCGATGCCCTTCAGGTAATCGTGCACCAGGTCGTCGCCCCAGCCATTGAGCTCGAAGCTGGTGGCGGGCGGGCCGTCCGGGAAACGGAAGAAGCTGCGGTACAGCGCGTGGCTGTTGGGCAGCTTCTGCAACGCCTTCGGGCCGAACAGTCGGCCCATCTGGGCTTCGAACGAGGTGGCGAACAGGCCGTCGATGTCGTGGTTGCAGTCGTCGACGAACACGAAGCCGCCATTGCGCACGTAGCGCACGAAGTTCTGCCGCTCGGCCGCGTTGAACTCGACCAGCGTGTGCCCGGCCAGGTAGCAGAACGGCGCTTCCAGCATGCGCGGGTCGGCCAGTGCCACCACGTGTTCCTGCGGGTCCACGCGCAGCGAGGTGTAGTCGATCAGCGAGGTGATCAGGTTGGATGGCATGCGCGCATCCACGTCCCAGTCACCGGAGTCGTACTGCAGGCGGGTGAACCAGAAGTCGTAGCGTGAACTGCGCGGGCCTGCCTGCGCCCAGGCTGGCAGCGCCGCCGCCGAAGCGGCAGCGGCCAACCAGCGCAGGCAGGCCCGGCGATCCATCAGACAGCGTCGGACAGCGAGGTGAATGTGAAATCGCGCAGCTTCATCGGCGGGATCATCATCACGTAGCTGGATTCATCACCGGCCACGCGCACCGGCTTGCCCAGCTCTTCGATGTTGTTGAGCATGATCACCGGCGACTCGTTGAAGCGGAAGTTCTTCACCGGGTGCTTGATCTGGCCGTTCTCGATGTAGAAGGTGCCGTCGCGGGTCAGGCCGGTCAGCAGCACGGTCTGCGGATCGACCATGCGGATGTACCAGGTACGGGTGACCAGGATGCCCTTCTGGGTACCACGCACCAGCTCGGCGGTGCTCTTGTCGCCACCACTCATCAGCAGGTTGCCCGGCGACGCCTTGGCGGTCTTGCCCTGCTTCTGTGCCCAGAAGCGCGAGTAGTTCAGGTTGGCGATCTTGCCGTTCTCGATGATCGCCATGCGCTCGCGCGGCATGCCTTCACCGTCCCACGGCAGTACCGGCGCCTCCGGATGCCACGGGTCGGCGATCATGGTCACGCGCGGGTCGTAGACCTGTTCGCCCAGCTTGTTGCCGCCGCCCTTCTTCGACAGGAAACTGCGGCCTTCGTCGGCCGAGCGCGCGTTGAAGAAATTCATCATGAAGCTGATCAGGCCCGCCGCCGCTGCCGGTTCCAGGATCACCGTGTACTTGCCCGGCTCCAGCGCCTTGGCTTCGGCCGATTCGGTGGCCTTGCGCATGGCGATGCGGATGTCCTGGTCGGCCTTGAAGTCCGCCGCGTCCTTCAGGTTGCGGCCGACCCAGCCCGAACCGCGGCCATCTTCGGTGCGCACCGTGCAGGTGTAGTCGAAGTTGGTGGTGCGCTGGTAGGCGAAGTTGCCGTTGCTGTTGGCGGTGGCCTGGAAGCCCTGGCCGTCCTCGAGGAAACCGGCGGCGATCAGGCCGTGGCCGCGGCACGGTGCGATCGAATCGGCGGCGACCTTGGCACGGAACGCCGGATCGATCGCCGCGGTCGACTCGCTGAAGGTCGGGCTGGCGCGGTAGGTCTGCTTGCCGATGGCCGGCATGAACTCCGGGTTTTCCGGGGCCAGGCGGGCCAGGTCCTCGGCACGACGCACCACGCGCTCCAACGCGGCATCGTCGAACTCGTTGATCGAGGCGGTGCCGACGCGCTTGCCGAAGGCGACGGTGACCGCCAGCTCGGTGTTGTCGACGATGCCACTGGTGGAAACGTTGTTGAGCGCGAAACGGATGTTGCCGTCGATCGCACCGGCCAGCACGGCGGTGCATTCATCGGCCTTGGACAGGGCAATGACCTTGTCGAGGATGGCCTTGGCCTGGGCTTCGGTGAAGATACTCATGGTGTAAGGGCTCCTGACCGGTCAGCCGAGGCTGCGGGCGGTGTTGATGACATTGATGCCGTTGAAGCGCGCGGTCGACGAACCGTGCGAGACCGCCGAGACCTGGCCCGGCTGGCCCTTGCCGTCGAAGAACGAACCGCCCAGGCGGTAATCGCGCTCATCGGCCACGGCGGTGCAGGCGTTCCAGAACTCCGGCGTGCGGATCTGGTAGGCCACGTCTTCCAGCATGCGGGTGATCTGGCCGTTCTTGATCTCGTAGAACAGCTGGCCGCCGAACTGCGCGTTGTAGCGCTGCTGGTCGATCGAGAACGAGCCGTCGCCGATGATGTAGATGCCGTTCTCCACGTCCTTGATCAGGTCCGGCACGCTCAGCGGCTTCTTGCCCGGTGCCATCGACACGTTGGCCATGCGCTGGAACTGCACGCTGGACCACGAGTCGGCATAGCAGCAGCCGTCGGACTCGGTCTTGCCGAGGATGTGGGCCTGGTCGCGGATGGTCTGGTAGTCGACCAGCTTGCCGCTGCTGATCAGGTCCCAGCGCTTGCACTTCACGCCTTCGTCGTCGTACGCCACCGCGCCGAGGCTGCCCGGCTGGGTCTTGTCGGCGAAGATGTTGACCAGCTCGCTCCCGTACTGGAAATGCTGCTCGCGCTTGTCCAGCGTGGCGAAGCTGGTGCCGGCGTAATTGGCTTCGTAGCCGAGCACGCGGTCCAGTTCCAGCGGGTGGCCGATCGACTCGTGGATGGTCAGCCAGGTGTGCGAGGGATCGAGCACCAGGTCGTACTTGCCCGGCTTCACCGACGGTGCCTTCAGCTTCTCCTGCGCCTGCCTGGCGGCGGCGATGGCGTCTTCCTTCATGTCGTAGGAAGAACTGTAGTTGACCACGCCGTTCGGGCTGACCACCTTGCCGGCGGCGGCACCGTCGAGGTACTCGTAGCCCAGGCCCATCGGCGAGGACAGGCCCGAGCGGGTACGGAACTTGCCGCTGGTCTTGTCGATGGCGGTGACCGTCATCGGTGCCCAGATGCGGTGCACGTCCTGGTCGATGTAGGAGCCGTCGGTGGAGGCGAAGTACTTCTGCTCGTTGACCAGGAACAGCATCGAGTTGACGAAGCTGGCGCCGGCGCCCATCGCCGCGGCGTTGACATCCAGCAGCAGGCCGACCTTGTCCTTGATCGGCACGTCCATCGCGTTCTTGCGGATCGGCGTGCGCCAGCTCACCTCGCCGACGCCCGGCGCCTTGGCCAGCTGCACCGGCGCTGTCTGCACGCCGGCATTGGCCTTGGCGATCGCTGCCGCCTGCTGCGCGGCCCTGGCCACGTCGGCGGTACCCAGCGCGTTGGTGGCGGCGAAGCCCCAGGCACCGTTGACGATCACGCGGATGCCCACGCCGGTGGACTCGGTGTTCACCACGTTCTGCACCTTGTCTTCGCGGGTGATCACGAACTGCCGCAGGTAGCGGCCGATGCGAACGTCGCAGTAGGTGGCACCGGCGCTGCGTGCCGCCTGCAGCGCGGCGTCGGCCAAGCGCTTCTTCAGCGCCGGGTCGAGGCTGGACTGCAGCTGTTCGGCGGCGATCACCTTGCCGAAGAAGGAGGGCACGATCAGCCCGCCCGCGGTAAGCCCGGTCAGGGCCAGGAAGTCACGTCTTTGCAAGGCTGCTCTCCATGTCGAAGGATGGGGTGGCTCAAGCGCCGAGACTGCGCGCGGTGTTGATGATGTTGATGCCGTTGAAGCGGGTGGTGGCCGAGCCGTGCGAAACCGCCGAGACCTGGCCAGGCTGGCCCTTGCCGTCGAAGAACGAACCGCCCAGGCGGAAGTCGCGCTCATCGCAGATGGCGGTGCACGCATTCCAGAATTCCGGGGTGCGGATCTGGTAGGCGGCATCCTCGACCATGCCGGTGATCTTCCCGTCCTTGATCTGGTAGTACAGCTGGCCACCGAACTGCGCGTTGTAGCGCTGCTGGTCGATCGAGTACGAACCGCGGCCGTGGATCCAGATGCCGTTCTCCACGTCCTTGATCATCTCTTCGACGCTCAGCGGCTGCTTGCCCGGCGCCAGCGAGACATTGGCCATGCGCTGGAACTGCACGCTGGACCAGGAATCGGCGTAGCTGCAGCCATGCGATGCGTCGCGGCCAAGGATATGAGCTTCATCGCGGGTGGCCTGGTAATCGACCAGGACGCCGTCGCGCACCAGGTCCCAGCGCTGGGTCTTGACGCCTTCGTCGTCGTAGCCGACCGCACCGAGGCTGCCCGGCTGGGTCTTGTCGGCGAAGAAGGTGACGATGTCGCTGCCCCAGCGGAAGCCGGCATCGCGCTTGTCCAGCGTGGCGAAGCTGGTGCCGGCGTAGTTGGCCTCGTAGCCGAGCACGCGGTCCAGTTCCAGCGGGTGGCCGACGTTCTCGTGGATGGTCAGGAACAGGTTGGACGGGTCCAGCACCAGGTCGTACTTGCCGGGCTTGACCGATGGCGCCTTCAGCTTCTCGCGCGCGTGGCGGGCCGCGGCGATGGCGTCCTCGACCGGGTCGTAGGAATCGCGGTAGGCGGTGATGCCGCCGGGCAGCTGCACCTTGCCGCGCGCATCGCCATCAAGGAACTCGTAGCCCATGCCCATCGGCGAGGACAGCCCGGCGCGGGTGCGGAACTTGCCGCTGGCCTTGTCGATGGCGGTGGCGGTGAACGGCAGCCAGATGCGATGGATGTCCTGGTCGATGAACGAGCCATCGCTGGAGGCGAAGTACTTCTGCTCGTTGACCAGGAACAGCGTGGAATTGATGAAGTCGGCGCCCGCGTTCAGCGCGGCGGCGTTGAGCGCCAGCAGCAGCTCGACCTTGTCCTGGATCGGCACCGCCATCGCATTGCGGCGCACCGGGGTCTGCCAGCGCACCTCGCCGACCGACGGGGTCGGCGCCAGCTGCACCGGGCGGGTCTGGATGCTGGCGTTGGCGCGGGCAATGGCCGCGGCCTGCTCGACCGCAGCGCGCACGGCGGCCTCGGTCTGCTGGTGGGTTGCAGCGAACCCCCAGGCGCCGTTGACGATCACGCGTACGCCCACGCCGGACGACTCGCGATTGGTCACATTGCCGACCTGGTGCTCGCGGGTGATGACCGACTGGTTGAGGTAGCGCCCGATGCGGACGTCGCAGTAGCTGGCCTTGGCCGTGCGTGCAGTGGCCAGGGCGACCTCGGCCAGACGCCGGCGCTGGGCGGTATCGACCGGTGCCAGCAGCTGCTCGGCGGCGATGGCACGGGAATGCGGCAGCAGCAGGCCGGCCAGGCCCATAGCGGAAACAGCCAGGAACTCACGTCGTTGCACAGCGCTTCTCTCTCTCGCTTGCGTGCGGCCGGCAACGGGCCGAGCCGATCACATCAACCCCTCGACTTTCGCCAGCGCCGCGGTTCCGGGCAAGTGACTGCAGTCATGGTTGGGGAGGGTTTCGGCAGGGCTTGCAGCCCTGCACCTGCCGAATCAACGTCAACGTCAAAAGCGGGCGTTCCGAGGGGTGGCGGGGCGGTGTCGGAGTGCGGGGACGCCGCAAGTACGTCCCTGTAGGCTTGGCAGCGGCATCCATGCGGCTGACACCCCGCACTCCGACACCGCCCCGCCACCCCTCGGAACGCC
>NZ_JAXAXL020000007.1:145172-188876 GCF_047497515.2 Stenotrophomonas maltophilia | reverse complement strand
CGGGCTCTTTGGGGGCTGGACAGGTGTGGTAACCACCATTTTCCAAAGATGCCCCGGATGAACAACCTACCGAGAGATCACAGTTAGTCGGCTGACTTCTGCGCACCGTCCCTCGACGGACCGAGGAGCACAGGGCACCGGCGTGCGAAGCACGCCGGCTCGCGACCTGGCGGCGTGTTTCTTTGGTTGCTTTCTTGATGGCGCACATCCATGTGCGCCACCCTACGGGCCGGCTGCGCCGTTCCGCGCTGCTCCCGCAGCGCGGTGCACGCGCAAAGAAAGTGACACCTCCCCACAGGCGCGGAAACGATCCGCCGGGAACTCCCGGCGAACCCGATCAATCCTTCCCGCGCGCCATCGCCTGGAACACCCCATCACGCCGCACCCACAGGTGGAACAACGCCGCACCCACATGCATCAGCACCGTGGCGAACAACACGTAGGCCAGCAGGCTGTGCGCGTTGCGCAGGGCCGCATACAGCGCCGGGGTGTGCGGGACGATCGGTGGCAGGTGCACGCCGCCCCACAGCACGATCGGGTAACCGCCCGCCGACAGCATGGCCCAGCCGATCAACGGCATCGCCAGCATCAGCGCATACAGCATCCAGTGCGAGGCCTTGGCCGCCATTACCTGCCAGACCGGCAGATCGGCCGGCAGCGGTGGCGGCCGATGGCGCAGGCGGTTGTACAGGCGCAGCAGCACCAGCAGCAGGATCGCGATGCCCAAGGGGCGGTGCAGGTCGATCAGCACGGGGCGCAGATGCAGCGAGGCGACCATGGTCACGCCGATGAACAGCATGGCGATGATCATCAGCGCCATCGACCAGTGCAGTACCCGCGCCAGCAGGTTGAAGTGGCCATTGCCGGTGCTCATCGTGCAGCCTCCTTCGGTTGCTCGACATTGCCGCTGGCGCGCTCGCGCTCGCGGCGGTTGAACGACTGCGAGTACACGGCCGAGCGGGCGGCCAGGATCGGATCGTCACTGCCGCGCACGCCGCTGGGCAGGATCAAGGGATCGAAGTTGATCTGGCCGCAGGCACCCTGTTCCTGCGACTGCATGCGGTCCAGGCTGAGCACGCCGGCGACCACCTCGTCGCGCGACGCGGGCCACGGCACCGATGGATCATCGATGGCATCGCCCGGCGCGGCGGTGCTGACGACCAGATTCCAGCGCACCGGACCGCTGGCCAGGCGCTGCTGCAGTTCCTGGCTGAGGAAGTCGACGCTGGCCTGCTTGCGCGTTTCCGCATCCATTTCCACTACCGGCGCCTGCGGCTGCCAGCGCCAGCGCACCGCGCGCTTCTGGCCCTGCGCATTGGTGAACCAGAAGCTGTTGACGCTGTTGAAGGTAGTGTCGGCCCAACTGCTGGTCCACGGCGCCGTCTTGGCCCACTGCTGGAAGGCCTGCGCGCTGGGATATTTCGCCAGCACTGCAGCCATCTTCTGCGGGTCGGGCTTGCCGGTGGCCGGATCGGGGATGGAGGCGCGCGTCTGTTCGTAGAACGCCTCGGCCGTGGGGACGGCGAAGAAGGGGAAGCTGTTCATCGCCATGCGCCATTCCTGGCCGTCATCGCTGACCATCTGCACGGCGATGCTGCGGACGCGTGCGGTGTTGTCGGCGCCGTAGGGGTCGCCGCCGCCGATCGACAGGCGGCCCATCACCGGCACACGCTTCTGCGAGAACACCCGTGCACTGGACAGGGTCGGCGCCTGCGCGCTCGGTTCGAACCAGCCGCTCACGCAGACGCCCTTGCTGTGCGCACGGCGGAAGCCGGGGTGGGCGGGGCCGGTGGCTTCGATGGTATCGGTGAAGCGCTGTGAGGTCAGGCGGCCGCCGATCCAGCCGGCCAGCCAGGCGAAGGCCAGCGCGACGGCACCCAGGAGGAGGGCGATCAGGGCGATCCAGAGCAGCGGCGAATGCCTGCGCGGTGCGCCTGGCGCCTGGCCGGCGCGGGTATAGCGGAAGAGCGACATGGTCGGGTTCCTGCCTTCACGGAGCGTGTGGGTGGTCGACCCTCACATCCTCGCAGAACCCTTCCAGGCCCGGTATTCAAATTTTCGTCAAGTTTGCCGGGGACGGCGTGCCGACCAAGGTCGACACCCACCCGATCAGCTGTAGCGCGCCTTCAGCATCGCCCACGCCGAGCGCAGCGCCAGCGCTTCGCCGCCGGCCGGACGGCCCGGGCGCTCGCCATCGTTCCAGGCGTACACGTCCAGATGTGCCCAGCGCTGGCCATCTTCCAGGAAACGTTCCAGGTACAGCGCGGCGGTGACCGAGCCGGCCATGCGCGAACCGGCGTTGGCCAGGTCGGCGATGCCGCTGCTCAGGTATCGCAGGTAGGGGCGCCACAGCGGCATGCGCCAGACCGGGTCGCGGGTGGCGTCGCCGGCCTGCAGCCACTGCTGTGCCACCGTATCGTCATTGCTGAACAGCGCCGGCAGGTCCGGGCCCAGCGCGATGCGCGCGGCACCGGTGAGGGTGGCGAAGTCCAGCACCAGGTCCGGCTTCTGTTCACCGGCGAAGGTCAGTGCGTCGCACAGGATCACGCGGCCCTCGGCATCGGTGTTGTCGATCTCCACGCTCAGGCCCTTGCGGGTGGCGATGACTTCGCCCGGACGGAATGCATCCGGACCGATCGCGTTTTCCACCGCCGGTACCAGCAGGGTCAGGCGCACCGGCAAGCCGCGCGCCATCACCAGGCCGGCCAGGGCCAGCGCGTGTGCGGCGCCGCCCATGTCCTTCTTCATGTTGCGCATGCCATCGGCCGGCTTGATGTCCAGGCCGCCGGTATCGAAGCACACGCCCTTGCCGACCAGCACCAGCGCCGGATCGGTGTCCTTGCCCCAGCGCAGCACGACCAGGCGCGGCGCACGATGCGAAGCGCGGCCCACGGCGTGGATGGCCGGGAAATTCTGCTTCAGCAGTTCATCGCCGGTGATCGCATCGACCTGCGCCCCGTGTGCATCGGCCAGCGCGCGCGCAGCGTCTTCCAGCTGCTGCGGGCCCATGTCTTCGGTCGGGGTGTTGACCCAGTCGCGCACGCGCAGGCTGGCGTTGATCAGGTCGGCCACTTCGCCGGACGGTGCAGCCACCAGCTGTGCCGGCGCGCGGTTGCGCTTGCGGTAACGGTCGAAGCGGTAGCTGCCCAGGCCCCAGCCCAGCTGCAGCAGCGCCTGTTCGGCGGCCGGCAGTTCGCTGGCCAGCTGCCAGACGCTGCCTTCCGGCAGCGCGTGCGGCGCATGCGCGTAGCTGTAGGCATCGCCACGATCGCCCACGCCCATCACCGCACCGGCCAGGCCATCGGTGCCCGGCAGCAGGGCCACGCTGTGCGCGCCGGCGCTGAAGCCCTGCGATGCCAGCCAAGCCTGGGTCGCGGCCGGTTGGCCCTGCTTCCAGGTGGCGAACTGCTCGCGGTCCAGCACGTACAGCGGCAGCGCCGTGGCGCTGTCGGCGGTGAAACCAGTGATCTCGCTCATGCGTCAGATACTCCGGGGTGCGGCGGCGTCGAGGTTGGCGTCCAACCAGTCGGCCAGGCCGGTGAGGGTGTCGAACTGCAGGTCCGGCTGCAGCTGCGGATGGGTCCAGGTGGCGGCTTCGCGGTTGATCCAGCATCCGCGCAGGCCGGCGGCGATCGCCCCGGCCACGTCCATGTCGGCATGGTCGCCAACGTGCAGCACCTGTGCCGGCGCCACACCCAGGCGGGTGCAGGCGGCGTGGAAAATGCTGGCTTCCGGCTTGGCCGCGCCGTGTTCGCGCGAACCCAGCTGGAAGGCGAAATGATGGGCCAGGCCGATCCGTTCCAGATCGGCGTTGCCGTTGCTCAGCGCGGCCACCGGCACGCGCGCGGCGATCCGGGCCAGCGCGTCGATCGCATCGGGGTAGCACTCGACCTGGTTGCGCGCGGCGTAGAACACGTCATAGGCCGGTTCCAGCAGATCGAGGCTGGCACCGCTGTTCTGCAGTGCTTCGTGCAGCGTCAGCCGGCGCAGCGCGCTCAGGTCGTGGTGGAGGTGCGGATGGGCGTGGTACAGGCGCTCGCGCAGTTCGCGCATCGCCGCGACCGGGTACATCGCGGCGGTGGCGGGGCTGTGTTCACGCATCCACGCGTGCAGGACCTGTTCGATGCGGGCGCCGATCGGTGCGAACGGCCACAGCGTGTCGTCAAGGTCGAGGGTGATGGCTTGGACGGGGAAATTCACCCCGCCATTCTACGCCTGCCCGCGCGGGCTTTCATTCCAGCAGGCGTGCCCAGCCCTGCATGCCGTCCAGCCGCGCCAGCACCAGCTTGATGCAGACCAGCAGGGGCACCGCCAACAGCAGCCCGATCATGCCCCAGGCCCAGCCGAACACCATCAGCGCCAGGATCAGCACCAGCGGCGACAGTTTCATGCGCCGGCCCAGCACGATCGGGGTCACCAGCTGCCCTTCCAGGGTATGCAGGGCCAGGTAGGCGGCGGCGGGCAGCAGTGCCTGCAGCGGGTCGCGGAATTCGACGAAGCCCATCAGCAGCATCAGTGCCACCCCGATCAACGGGCCTACGTAGGGGGCGAAATTGAGCAGCGCGGCTACCGTGCCCCACAGCAGCGCCTCCTGCAGACCGATGCCGAGCAGCATCAACACGCCGGCGAACACCAGCCCCACCAGCGTATTGATCACGCTGATGGTCAGCACGTAGCGCGAGACCTCGCGCTCGATCGAACGCAGGATGTCACTGGTGAAACGTTGCTGCTGGCGGTTTGGAAACAGTGCGATCGCCGCGCGCTGCAGGCTTTGCCCATAGATCATGAAGAACAGGGTGAGCAGCACCACCGCCAGCACCGAGGCGGCCAGCCGTGGTGCGCGGGTCAGCATGCGATAGGGGTCGTCCATCTGGGTGCGGATCACCTGCACCTTGTGGTTGCTGTCACCACCGGCCACGCGGGCGAAGTTCTCCGCCGCCTGGTTGGCCTGTTGCACCGGTTTGGTCAGGTCCTGCACCTGGCGTGCCACCTTGCGCAGCTGCTGCGGCGCTTCCTGCGCCCAGTCCATCGCCGGGCCGATCAGCTGCACCGCCAGCGAACCGGTCACGCCCAAGCCGGCGCCGAGGATCAGCAGCGCCCCCAGAGCGCGCGGAATCCACATCTTCTGCAGCAGGCGCAGGATCGGGTTGCCGACCAGTGCGAAGAACACCGCCAGCAGCACCGGCAGGATGATGTCCTGCGCGGCCCACAGGGTGTAGCCCACCGCCAGCGTGGCCAGTACCACCAGCGACATCGGGCCGCGCGGGCGCGATGGCGGCGGCAGTGGCGCCTCGGGCAGTTCAGGACCGGCGGCTGACGGGGACAGGAGGGACTCGCTCATCGACGCATCAACCGGGAAGGGGAGCGCATTATCCGCCGGCCGCGATCGGCGCGGCGGATTCCATGCATCAACGTTCGGACAGTTCAGTAGCCGCTTCGGCCGGACGCGGCTCGCGCAGTTCCGGCTCGGGAGCCGGTGGTGGCGCAGGCCGTGCCTCGGCGGCGGCCGCAGCGGCCTGTGCCTGCTCACTGGCATCGTCAGCGTCTTCAGCCGCGTCGTCAGCAGATGCCGCCGCCTGCGCCGCCATCGCTGCGCCGAACGCCGCCTGCGCACTGGCGAACAGGTTCGAGACCGAGCCCACCATCTGCAGCCAGCGCGCGCCGTTGACCTTGCCCGGCACTTCCAGCTTGCCGGCGATGAAGCCACCGGCCAGGCCAACCACCACGATACGCAGCGGCGACCAGCCCTGGCGCCAGACCTGGCTGAGCGTGGACCAGTGGTCCTGGGTCTCGACCAGGCGCACCGTCACCACCTGTTCGCAGCGCTTCACCCGCCGCTGCAGCGCACCGAACTTCATGGCTTGCCCTCCGGCAGTTGCACTTCGGCATCGGGATCATCTTCGCTGGGCTCGTCGAACAGGCCCAGGCGCGACAGCTGGCGCCGGGTGGCATGCATGCCGGTGTGGTGGAAGAAGTAGGACACCCGCCAGATCGCGTAGCCGGTCACGGCCAGGCTCAGCAGCGAGGTGATCAACAGGGCCTGCAGCCAGCTCA
The DNA here is from genome assembly GCF_047497515.2 of Stenotrophomonas maltophilia. GTDB lineage: Bacteria > Pseudomonadota > Gammaproteobacteria > Xanthomonadales > Xanthomonadaceae > Stenotrophomonas. Next base: position 182,822 of record NZ_JAXAXL020000007.1, on the reverse strand, counting down.
GGCCCCAGCTCTGCAGCAGGGCGATGAGGGTGGCGGCCATCAGCAGCCAGGCCGACGCACCGAACACGATCGCCACGCCGGCCCAGGCCAGCGCACGACCGAACGCGCTGCGTGCCATTGCGAAGTCGGCCGAGGCCAAGCGTCGCAACGAACGGAGCGAGTGCTTGGCCGAATCGGCAGCGGCACGGCCGGCCGCGCCGACCTGGCGGATGCTCTCATCCAGCGGCGGTGTGGCCGCCGGATCAGGGGCTTGCGCGTTGTCTTCGCTCACGCTGCGGCTTACTTGTCGCTGCTGCCGCGGGCCAGCTTGGCGATGATCCAGCCGGCAGCGAAGGCGACGCCGAACGAGGCCAGCGGACGTTCGCGGATCAGTTCAGCGGCGCTGTCGATCAGATCCTTGCCCTTGTCCATCAGCGCATCGACCTGCTCCTTCGCAGCAGCTCCGCCGAGCTCGGCGGCGGCCAGCCCGGACAGCGCGCTGTCGGACAGTTCGGCCTTGACGTTGGCCTTGCCGATACGCAGTTCATCGGTGGCCGCGCCGGTCGCGCCCTTGATCGCACCGCCGGCAGCGCTCGCGGCCTGCTTCAGGTGGGAACCGGCTTCACCCAGGTGGTCCTTCAGGTTCTCGGTATTGGTGGGGCTCATCGAATCACTCCAGTTGCGATGGGGGTTACGAACGATCGGCCAGGCCGATGGGGCGTACAGCAATAGCATTGCCGGGGTATAGGGGGTGTTAGGGCGGGGCGATCAGCGCATCACGAGCTGGCCCTGCTGCTGGCCGTTGTTGCGCAGCACGCGCAGCACCAGGGTCGGCGGGCGCTGCTGGAAGTTGGCGCGCCAGCTGGCCAGGTCGGCGAATTCACCCACCGTGGCGTTGGTGATGATGTCGCCCTGTTGCAGGCCATTGCTGGCCGCGCGGCTGCCGCGCTTGACCTCGCTGACCAGCACGCCGCCGACGCCGGACTGGCGCAGCGATTCGGGCAGGTCGACGAAGGTGGCACCTCCCAGGCGCGGGTCCAGGCTGTCGCCGGTGACCGCCCGCGCCTGCTCCTTCAGCGTCGCCTTGATCTGCAGCGGCTTGCCTTCGCGGCGAACGTCCAGCGTCAGCGCGCTGCCGACCGCCGCCAAGCCTTCCACGTTGTGCAGCGCTTCGGCGCTGTCCACGCGCTGGCCATTGGCCGAGACCACCACGTCGCCCGGCTTCAGTCCCGCGGTCGCTGCGGCCGAACCGGCCAGCACACGCGTGATCAGCGCGCCCCGGGCCTCGCCCAGGCCCAGGCCCTGCGCGATCTGCGCGGTCAGGTTCTGGCTCTCCACGCCCAGCGTGCCGCGTACCACCACGCCATGCTTGACCAGCTGGTCGACCACGCTGCGTGCCAGGTTGGAGGGGATGGCCAGGCCCAGGCCGATGTTGCCGGCCATGCTGCCCTGTGGGTTGAAGCTGGCGGTGTTGATGCCCACCAGCTGGCCCTGCAGGTCGACCAGTGCGCCACCGGAATTGCCCGGGTTGATCGATGCATCGGTCTGGATGAAGTTCTGGTAGCCCAGCCCGCGGATGCCGCTGCGGCCCACTGCCGAAACGATGCCCGAGGTGACCGTCTGGCTGAAACCGAAGGGGTTGCCGATGGCCACCACGAAGTCGCCCACGCGCAGCTGGTCGCTGTTGCCGAGCTTGATGTCGATCAGGTTCTGCGCCGGAATGCGGATCAGCGCAATGTCGGTGTCGCGGTCCGAACCGAGGAATTCGGCCTTGACCGTGCGCCCGTCGGCCAGTGTCACCTGCACGTCATCGGCGTTGTCGATGACATGGTGGTTGGTCAGCACCAGCCCTTCCTTGGCGTCGATGATCACGCCCGAGCCCAGCGATTCGTTGATGCGCTCCTGCGGGATGTCCGGGAACAGGCGGCGGAAGAACGGGTCGTTGAAGAACGGGTTGCGCACCCGCACCACCTGCTTGGTGTTGACGCTGACCACGGCGGGCATCGCCTTCTCCAGCATCGGCGCAAGCGACGGCACCGCCTGCCCGGCCACCGAGGCCGGCAGTGCCGCCGTGGTCGGCACTACCGCCGGCAGCGGTGCGGCATCGGCGCGGTTGTCCAGGTGGGCATTGATGCCGGTGGCAACGAAGCCACCGAAAGCGGCGGCGATTGCGAGCGTGAGCAGGGTGGGAAGCGGTCGCATGGGAGTCGGTTCGCAGGCGGGGATGGGGGCGGTTCGGCCCTACGGTAAAACAAGCTGAATGAGTGTGTCGCGATCTGGATAAATGCGCCATGAAAACCGCGGCCCCGAACGTGGCCGGTGGTCGCCGCGGAGCGGGCACCCGCGGCATCGCTGCGGTGCCTGTGCAGGTGTCGGCCGCGCGTCGGAAGCAGTGCCGACACACATCGATACTTGCGCAGTTCCGCGCAACCGGCTGCCGCAATGCGCCACAACGCTGGCCCGCCACTGTAGTCGAGCAGATGCGTGCAGTCGCGCTGTGCCGTCGTGCATTCCGCGCAGCGCAGCACTGAAAAGAAGGGGTTTCCTGCAAACCCGGGGTGTCGGCGAGGGTGCCGGGCTACACCATTGCTGTCGCAACAGATGCGATTGTCGGCGCGTGCCCCGTTCCACGATCGTCAATGTCGGTATAGCATCGCCCCGTTTTGATACTAAAGGCCCCCAGGAGGGCAACATGAGCAACGGTAATGGTAATGGTGTGTCGGTCGTGACCGACGCCGTCGAGAACGTCAAAGAAGCCGCCACCAACGTGGGCGAGACCATCGCCCACGCCGCCGAGGACGCAGTGAAGTCGGTCAAGAAGACCGTCAAGCGCGCCACCAAGGCTGCCGGTACCCGCGTTGCCAAGGCCAAGAAGGCCGTGGCCAAGGTCGAGAAGACCGTTGCCCAGAAGGCCGAGAAGGCTGCCAAGTCGGTCGGCAAGACCGTTGCCAAGGCCAAGCAGAAGCTGGAAGCCGCCAAGAAGAACGCCAAGGCCGAAGCCGCTGCCCTGAAGAAGGAAGTGGCCAAGAAGAAGGCGGCTGCAGGCAAGGCTGTGACCAAGAAGGCCGCTGCTGCCAAGAAGACCACCAAGGCTGCCACCAAGGCTGCCGGCAAGAAGGTCGCCACCGTGAAGAAGGCTGCCACCAAGAAGGCTGCCGTCGCCAAGAAGACCGTTGCCAAGAAGACCGCGGCCGCCAAGAAGGTGGTCGGCAAGAAGGTCGCCACTGCCAAGAAGGCCGTGGCCAAGAAGACCGTCGCCGCCAAGAAGGTCGCCGGCAAGAAGGCCGTGGCTGCGAAGAAGGTTGTCGGCAAGAAGGTTGCCGCCACCAAGAAGGTCGCCACCAAGAAGACCGCCGTTGCCAAGAAGGTGGTCGGCAAGAAGGCTGCCGTGGCCAAGAAGGCCGTCGGCAAGAAGACCGCTGCTGCCAAGAAGGTTGTCGGCAAGAAGGCCGCCGTCGCCAAGAAGGCGGTTGGCAAGAAGGTTGCCGCCACCCGCAAGACGGTCGCCAAGAAGGCTGCACCGCTGAAGAAGGTCGCCGCCAAGAAGGCGCCGGCCAAGAAGGCCGTGCGCAAGGTCGCCAAGCGCAAGTAATCGCGCCGTGACCGAAGGCCCTGTCGCCCTCCGGGTGGCAGGGCCTTTCGCGTTTCTGGGACACCTGGTGGGGCAAGATGCCGGTTCTTCCCGCCGGAGCACCGGGCATGCGCGGTATCGACTTCAGTTCCTGGCAGGGCGTGCTGTCCACGCTGGCCGGCCTGGTCCTGATCACTCTGCTGGGCGTGGGTATCCGCCTGCTGGTGATGCAGACCCTGCAGCAGCGCCGTGAGCGCGAGAACCGGCAGATCAACGAGCGGCTGCGCACGTTGATGGCCGCCTACAAGACGTTGGGCGGCTCGTTCACCGGCGAACTGGGGGTGGATCCCAGCCATCGCCGCGACCTGCGCCAGCGCGAAGAGGCGGAAGGCATCGCCGAGCCGCGTTCGGATCGCACGCGCCGCATCCGCGATGCCGTCGAGGCCGCGCTGTCGGACATCCTGCTGCTGGGCACCGACGAACAGGTGCGGCTGGCCGCGCGCGCAGCCAATGAACTGGCACAGGGGCGACCGGTGCACACCCACGAACTGGTGGTCTCGCTGCGTGACTTCGTACGTGAAGCGCTGGACCTGGCGCCGATTCCCGCCGACCTGCAGATTCCACCACAGGGACCGACCCGGCCCGGCGCCAGCGGCGGCGGCAAGGGCCGCAATGACGGCGATGCCAAGGGCGGTCGTGCGGGTGGCGGTGGTGGCGGTGGCGGAATGGGCGCGGGCATGGGGGGGCTCGGCGCCGGCGCTGCACTGGGCGCCGGCCATGCTGCCGCCAGCGATGAAACGGACGCGCGCTGAGCGCGCCCGCCGAGCCCTGCGCTGAGGTCAGCGCTTCAGTTCGTAGATCGGCACGAAGCCGCCGTAGATCATCCGCGCACCGTCAAACGGCATCGGGTTCTTGGCCGGATCCATCCGCGGGTCTTCCATCATCTTTGCCATGCCAGCGTCCCGGGTCGGCTTGTCCGGCCATTCGATCCAGGAAAACACCACCGTCTCTTCCGCCGTGGCCTTCACTGCGCCGAAGAAGTCGGTGGTCTTGCCGTGCGGAACATCATCGCCCCAGCACTCGACCACGCGCAGTGCGCCGAACTCGACGAATATGGGGTTGCCCGCACGTGCATGGGCGAGGAACTTCTCCTTGTTGGCGGTGGGTACCGCCAGCACGAAACCATCGATGTAGCTCATTGCCTGCCTCCGCTTGGACCGTGCCGCATGCACGGCCTTCAGGTACTCGACGAACCAGGGCGCAGTGGATCGACACCGTGGGCACGCCTGTTCAGCCCGGGCCGCCGGGCAGTGGCGCCAGCACCGCATCCGGCGGCTGCTGGCCGGCCAGGTGGCGTACGAAGTAGTCCCACATGCGGTGCGTGTAGGTAGCGTCGTTGCGGAACAACTCATGGTCCTGGCGAGCCAGGTACAGCAGGTCGTACTCGCGCTGGGCCTTGTTCAGGGCAGCGGCCAGCTGCAGGGTCAGCGCTGGTGGCGCGTTCTCGTCCAGCTCGCCATAGACCAGCAGCAGATGCCCGCGCAGGTTGCCGGCCAACGCTGCATTGTCGAGCCCGGCAAAGGGCGCCGGCACGCCCTCCGCCATGGCGGAGGCGGACAGCACACCGCCGAACAGCCGGTCCATGCCGTGCAGGGCGCCGCCATACATGCCCTGGAAGTTGTGGCTGCCGGCCGACGCCACGCCTACCTTGTAGAACGCCGGGTAGCGCAGCAGGGCGCGCGCGGCACTGTAACCCCCGAACGAATGCCCGTAGATGCCGACCCGCTGCAGGTCGATGCCCGGATAGCGCTCGCCCAGCTGGCGCAGCGCCGCTACATGGTCATCCAGCTGCACATCGGCGGCGCGCAGGAAGCTGCTGTCATGGAAGGCCTTGTCGCGGCCGCCGGTGCCGCGCGCATCGATGCTGACCACCGCGAAGCCGAGTTCGGCCAGGCTGGCGCGTGACACCGGGTTCAAGGCAGACACCGCCTCGGCATAGGTCACCGGCGCATTGCTGATGAACGAGCCGCCGTACATCGCGTCGATGACCGGGAAGCTGCCGTCATCGCGATAGTCGCGTGGCAGGTAGACGGTGGCGAAGATCGGCGTGCGCCGATCGGCGGCCAGCAGCCGTTCGCGCCGCGGAGGCCGCCACCCGGCAGCAACCACCGCGCGGTTGTCCGCCGCTTCCAGCAACAACACTTCGCGGCCGTCATCGCTGGAGCGCAGCACGCTGCGCGGCGGCTGAGTGAGGCTGGAAACGGTATCGACCAGATAGCCGCCCCGTGGTGACAGTGCCTGGGGCGCGCGTCCGCCGAACAACACGCCGGTGCCGGCATCGGCCAGGTGGTCGTTGCCATCGGCGGCCAGGCGCTGGACCGGGCCGCCCTGCAGCGATACCCGGTACAGGCCGCGCACGTAGGGGTCGCCACCGTCCACGCCGCCGGCACTGAAGTAGGCCCAACCGCCTGCGCCGTCCACGCCCAGCAGGTCGCGTACCACCCAGGGGCCACGGGTCAGCTGGCGCAGCACCTTGCCATCGGACAGGCGCACCCGGTACAGGTGGCCCCGGCCGTCGCGCTGCGAGAACCACACGGCGGTGTCCTGCCCGGGCAGGATCGCCACCGCCGGTCGGTTGTACGAATACACGTTGAGCTGGAGGCGGGTGTCACTGGTTTCTTCCAGAACGGTGCGCAATGCACCATTGCTGGCGTCGATCTCCACCAGGCGCAGGCGCCGTGGCGTTCCGAAGTGTGCGATTGCCGCGTACAACCGGCTACCGTCCCAGCCCAGCACGCCGGCTTCGCTGAGTGTGTTCCAGCCTTCGGGAAGCGCGATGTCATGCTGTTGACCGTTGCGGGTATCCACCACGTACAGGCTGTCGCGCACCTGCTGCGCATCACCCAGCACGGCCAGCTTCACCGAGTGCACGCGGGGGCGAGCGCTGCCGGCCGGCGTGCTTTCCAGGTACGGATAGTCCAGCAGGGCCCGCTCGTCATAGCGGATGCCGGCCACGTAGCGGCCATCCGGTGACCAGCCGACCGCGAACGGCCGCATCGGCATCCGGCCCTGCCGGCGCGGAATGCCACGCAGGGCGAAGTCCGGCAGCACGCCATAGCCATGGCCGGGTTCACCACCGGCCGTCAGCGTGCGTGCCACGGTTCCAGGCGACTGCAGCCACAGATCATGGCCGCGCACCTGCAGCCATGCATCGCCAACGGGCGCGGGCAGTGCATCGGCTGGCGGCATCGGATCCTGCGAGGGCGCGCATTGCCAGCGTGGCCACTGGCAATCGATCGGCATTTCACCGCTGAAACGCAGGCGCAGGCCAGCGTCCACCGCCTGCACGCTGGCCAGGCGCAGGCGTGGGCCGCTGGCAGCGAAGGGGGCCACCGCCGTATCCAATGCGGCGGGCTCGAACAGGATCTGGCGACGGGCCGTTGCCGGATCGACCAGCACGGCCTGGCTCCGGCCCTGCGCATCCTCGCGTTCGTACCAGAAGCGCCCGTCGGGCAGCCAGTTCGGCAGCACCGACGCATTGCGCAGTGCACCGCGCAGATGACTGTCGTGCACGCGTTCGGCGCGTTGGTAGTCGGTGGTCCGCAGCGCGTGTGCAGGCGCGGATGAAAACAGGGCAGCGCAGGTCAAAACGGTCGCATGGACCGTCGTTCGAAGCGGGTCGGGCAGGCGCAAGGCGACCTCCTGTCGCAATCGTCGATGGATCACAAAGGCACCCGCGCCGCGCGCGTATGCCAGAGACAGCCTGAATCAAGGCAAAAAATTCAGCAATGCGAAGACTGCTGTTTTCAGGGAGCGTTGTGGCGAATAACGGAGAATTTACATTCCCGATGCGATGGCGCCCTGGCGCTGCTGCACACCATAAGAAAGCAAAGGTGTACCCCCATGAAGAATTCGCTGATTGCTCTGGCCCTGGCCGCTGCCCTGCCGTTCACCGCCTCGGCTGCTGAGAACCTGTCCTACAACTACGCTGAAGCCAACTACGCCAAGATCGACAACGACGCGTTCAAGTCCGACGGTTGGGGCGTGAAGGGTTCCTACGGCTTCCTGCCGAACTTCCACGCTTTCGGTGAATACAGCCGCCAGGAAATCGACCACACCAACATCAAGCTGGACCAGTGGAAGATCGGTGCCGGCTACAACGTTGAAATCGCACCGTCGACCGACTTCGTTGCCCGCGTTGCCTACCAGAAGTTCGACCAGAAGCACGGCCTGGACTTCAACGGCTACAGCGCTGAAGCCGGTATCCGCACCGCCTTCGGTGCCCACGCCGAGGTCTACGGCATGGTCGGCTACGAAGACTATTCCAAGAAGCACGGCGTCAACCCGGATGGCCAGTGGTACGGCCGCCTGGGTGGCCAGGTCAAGCTGAACCAGAACTGGGGCCTGAACGGCGAGCTGAAGATGAACCGCGATGGCGACAAGGAATACACCGTCGGCCCGCGCTTCAGCTGGTAATTGCCTCCTCGGCGCGCGTGCGCGCTGAAGATGCCTCGACAGGCCCGGCATATGCCGGGCCTGTTGCGTTATGACGAACCGAAACAACGGCTGACCACGCATGCGCAGGATTGCTGCGTTGCAATGAATTGGATTCCGCTATCCGGGGCGCCAGCCTACCGTGGGTACTTCGTACTGCCGGATCTGTGTGATGCCGCCTGTCGTTCCCGCTCTGCCTCCGAATTGGCCGCGCCGCCTGGCACTGCTGGCGCCGCATCCGGTGCTGCGCCTGGGCCTGGAGGTGGTGCTGGGTCAGCACGGTGGCGTGCAGGTGTGCGGCAGCTTCACCGACGCGGCTGAACTGCTCGATCTGCTGCAGCGCCGGCCGGACAGCATCGACCTGCTGCTGGTCGACGTCACTGCGCCGAGCGGGCCGGAGGAGGGCCTGCAACTGCTGCACCTGCTGTCGCGCCGTTGGCCGTTGCTGCCGGTGCTGGTGCTGTCGGCCCATTGCAACACCAGTACGGTGACCATGGCGATGCAGGCCGGGGCGCGCGGATTCCTGTCCAAGGAAACCGAGCCGGAAACGCTGCTGCGCGCAGTGGATGTGCTGGCCCGTGGCGGGCGCTTCGTGCCCCCGCAGCTGCACATGCAGCTGGACCGACCGCGCAGCCGGCGCGCGCCGGCGCCGGTTCTGGCAACGTTGAGCCGACGCGAACGTGAAGTGATCCGGTTGGTCCTGCAGGGGTGCACCACCGGCGAGGTCGCGCGGCGCTTCGGCCGCACGCCCAGTACGATCAGTTCGCAGAAGCGCACCGCCTACCGGAAGCTGGGCATCCGCAGCGATGGCGAGCTGTTCCGCATCCGGCATCTGCTCGAATGCGGGTGAGCGGGCTTATTCGCCCTGGTACTGCTTTTCTTCCACCAACGCCGAACCGGCCACCCGGTTGATCTCGTTCTTCACCTGCACGCGCTCGCCGTTGGTGCCATAGACGCCGCGCGCCAGCTGGATGAACGCCTCGTCGAACACCTGGGCCGCTTCCTTGTCGCGCAGCTGGTCCTGGATGTCCCACATGCGCTCGTTGATCACCTTCAGCTGCTGCTTCAGCGCGGCCAGCGCCGGCTGTGCCTGCAGCTGCTGCTGCAGCAACGGCAGAAGGCCGTCCAGCTCGGTGCGCACGTTGGCCAGCTTGGCGGCATCGTCGATGCGCTCGGCCTTGATCTCGAGAATGGTGATCTTGTCGATCAGCTCGCCGATCGATACCGGGGTCAGGATGGCGTCCACGTGATTGGTTCCTGGAAACAGGCGGCCATGATACCGCGACGGTGGCGCAGCTCCCCGGGCGGCAGGATTTACGCCGAATTTGCGCAGCGGGCCGGGCAACGCCCTCGATCCGTTACGGCCCTGCCTTCGACACTGCGTTCCCGGCGGCGTGGCCGTCTTCGATGAGGAACACAGTGCAGTGAACAGCAAGGGGATGAGGGCGGCGATGGTGGCCGCACTGGCAGGCCTGCTCGGCATCGGCAGCGCGCAGGCACAGGTGCAGGCAAGCGGCAGCGTGGCACTGACCCGCGATTATGTGTGGCGTGGCAGCTCGCAGAGTGACGGCGATCCGGCGGTGCAGGCGGGCGCGAAGGTGGCGGTCGCATCGGGCTGGTACGCCAGCGTGTGGGGCTCGAACGTTTCGTTCAAGCCGGACAACGGAGCACGCAGCGAGTTCGACCTGGTGGCGGGCTGGTCCGGCGCACTGGCGCCGGACTGGACGCTGGACGCGAACCTGACCCGCTATGTGTACCCGGGCACCGGTCGTGCGCTGGACTGGACCGAACTCAACAGCACGCTGACCTGGAAGCAGCGCGCCTGGCTGCAGGTCGCGCATTCCAGCGATGCGCTGGCCGGTGGCCATCGCGGCACCTATGCGCAGCTCGGCGTGCGGCTGCCGCTGCATGAGCGCTTCCGCCTGGAGGCTGCGCTGGGTCGCTACTGGCTGGCCAGTGCGCAGGGTCCCGATTACCTGCATGGCCAGCTCAGTGCGGTTGCCACGTTGACGCCGGCCTGGGAGCTGCGTGCCACCGTGCACGACACCGACAGCGCCGCCAAGCGCCTGTTCCCGGGCAATGCCGGTGGACGCTGGGAGCTGGCGTTGCAGGCCAGCTTCTAGTTCGACGCCGTGGCCTGGCGTGCGCGCAGCGCGCCAGGCAGCCACAGCAGCAGCGCCAGCACCGCCACCGCGGCACCGGCAATGCAGACACCGGTCCAGCCGAAGCGCTGGTAGACCTGTGCCGACAGCAGCGAGCCCAGAGAACCGCCGATGAAGTAGCCGGTCATGTAGCCGGCGTTGAGGCGGTTGCGCGCGGCGGGCTGCAGCGCATAGATCAGGTTCTGGTTGCTGACGTGCAGCAGCTGCGCGGCCAGATCCAGGACCACCACGCCCACCACCAGTGCCAGCAGCGAGTGTGCCGACAGGCCCAGCGGCAGCCAGGACAGCAGCAGCAACACCAGCGCGATGGCGGTGGCATGGCCGGTCTGGCCACGATCGGACATGCGTCCGGCGAGGCCGGCGGCCAGCGTGCCAGCGGCACCGACCAGACCGAACAGGCCGATGGTGGCATCACTGTATTCATACGGCGGTTGTGCAAGCAGGAAGGCGAGCGGGGTCCAGAAGATCGCGAACATGGCGAAGCTGCAGGCACCGAGCAGGGTGCGCTGGCGCAGTACCGGCTCCTGTACGAACAGCACGCCGATCGAACGCAGCAATGCGAAGTAGCCCAATCCGGCGCTGTGGTGGAAACGCGGCAGCCCGCGCTGCAGGGCGAGGGCGGTCAACACCAGGGTGCCGGCCGCGATCATGTACACCAGGCGCCAGTCGCCCAGGCTCGACAGCAGGCCGGCCACGGTACGGGCCAGCAGGATGCCCAGCAGCAGGCCACTCATCAGCGTGCCGACCACCCTGCCCCGATGCTCCGGTGCGGCCAGCGTGGCGGCGAACGGCACCAGTACCTGCGCCACCACCGAGAACAGGCCGGTGATCGCGGTACCCACCAGCAACCAGGTCAGCGAGGGTGCGCAGGCACTGATCACCAGACCGCCAGCCGACAGCAGGCTCATCACCACGATCAGGCGGCGGCGCTCGAACAGGTCGCCCAGCGGCACCAGCAGGATCAACCCGGCCGCATAGCTGAGCTGTGCAGCGGTGACCACCATGCCGACCTGGCCGAACGGCACGCCAAAAGCATCGGCAATGGTGTGCAGCAGCGGCTGCGCGTAGTAGTTGCTGGCCACCGCGACACCGGTGGCGACCGACATCAGCAGCACCTGCCAGCGGTGCAGAGGGGGGAGGGACGGGCTCACGCGGTGTTCCAGGAAGCGGGGTGCACAGTGTCCGCCTGCTGCAGGCATGATGGAAATGAATCATCATCATCCCTGCCATCTGGAAATGAGATAGTCGGGTGAACCTCAAGCAGCTCGAATTTGCCGTTGCGCTGGCCGAGGAAGGCAACTTCACCCGCGCCGCCGAGCGCTGCCACGTGGTGCAATCCGCGCTCAGCCACCAGATCGCCGCACTGGAGCAGGAACTGGGCACGCCGCTGTTCGAGCGCCTGCCGCGCCAGGTGCGTGCCACCGCGGCGGGCGAGGCGCTGCTGGTGCACGCGCGCCAGGTGCTGGCCAGCCTGCGCCACCTGCGCGCCGACGTAGCGGCGGTGAGCGGTGAGGTGCGCGGGCTGCTGGCCATCGGGCAGATTTCCTCGCTTACCGACATCGACGTGGTGGCGATGCTGGCCGCCTTCCAGCAGGCGCATCCGCAGGTGGAATTCCAGTTGCGGGTGGACAAGAGCGAGGACTTGATCGCGCAGGTGCAGTCGCGCGCGCTGGATGCGGCGCTGGTCGGGCTGGCGCCCTCGGCGGCCTTGGACGGCGTCTGTCACCGGATGCTGCAGGAGGAAGACCTGGTGGCGGTACTGGCGCCCTCGCACCGGCTGGCCCGGCGCAAGCGGCTGCCCCTGTCCGCACTGCAGGACGAGGCGCTGGTCGATTTCCCGCGCGGCACCGGTGCGCGGCGGCAGACCGATGATGCGTTTGCCGCCGCCGGCCTGCCACACACGGTGCGTTTCGAGGTCAACCTGATGGAACTGGTCGAGCGCTTCGTCCGCCACGGGCTGGCGGTGGGCATCGTGCCGGCATTGATTGCCGAAGGGTTCCAGGGGGTCGTGCAGATTCCCCTGCAACCGACCCCGACCCGCCGCGTGCATCTGGTGTGGCAGCGGGTGCCGACGCCGGCGGCGCGGGCGTTCGTCGAGGCCGTGCTCAGCCGCGCAGGCGCAGGCTCAGGCCCTTGAGGAAGTTGCGCAGCATCTGGTCCAGGCAGCGCCGGTAGTTGTTGTGGCCAGGCTGGCGGAACAGCGCGCCCAGTTCCGACTTGGACACGTTGAAACCGGCGTTGGCGAAGATCTCCATCAGGTCCACGTCGCGAAGCTGGAACGCCACGCGCAGCTTCTTCAGCACCAGGTTGTTGTCGATGCGGGTTTCCACCGCGCGCTGGGGCTGGCTTTCGTCACGGCCGCGCAGGTGCACGATCAGCCCGTCGAGGAAGTGCGCCAGCGCGCTGTCATTCATCGCCTCGAAGCCGGCCTCGTCCTCGCGGCGCAGCCAGGCCTTCACCTGTTCGGTATCCACCGCGAAGGCCGGGTCGGCCAGCTGGCACAGGGCCACCACGTGGTGGTCGCCCAGGTCCAGGGAGTAGCGCACGCTGCGCAGGACATCGTTGTTGATCATGGCGCAATTGTACCGGTCACCCCGACAGGTAGGGTCGGATCTGGCCGATCCGGCAACGCAAGCCCCGGCCGACGGTGCCAGAATGGGGGTCTGGTTTTCGCCCTGGAGTTGCCTGATGACCCGCACTGTCCTGATAACCGGCGCCACCTCCGGCTTCGGCGCCGCCGCCGTCCACCGCTTCGCCCAGGCCGGCTGGAAGGTGATCGCCACCGGCCGTCGCAGCGAGCGCCTGCAGCCGCTGGTCGAGCGCTATGGCAAGGACGTGGTGCATGCCGCCGCCTTCGACATCCGCGATCCGGTGGCGATGGAAGCGGCGCTGCTGGCGCTGCCGCCGGCGTTCGGCGAGATTGATCTGCTGGTCAACAACGCCGGCCTGGCGCAGGGCACCGCGCCGGCGCAGGGTGCCAAGCTGTCGGACTGGACCACGATGATCGACACCAACATCACCGCACTGGTGACCTTGACCCACCGCCTGCTGCCGCAGCTGGTGGAGCGCAAGGGCGCGATCATCAACATCTCCTCGGTGGCCGGCGTCTACCCGTACCCGGGGGGCAATGCCTATGGCGGTACCAAGGCCTTCGTCAGCCAGTTCTCGCTGGGCCTGCGCTCCGACCTGCATGGCACCGGGGTGCGGGTGACCACCATCGAGCCGGGCATGGCCGAAACCGAGTTCACCGTGGTGCGAACCCACGGCGACCAGAACGCGTCGGACAAGCTGTACAGCGGTGCCAACCCGATGACCGCCGAAGACATTGCCGAACAGATCTTCTGGGTGGCCACGCTGCCGCCGCACCTGAACATCAATCGCCTGGAACTGATGCCGGTCAGCCAGTCCTTCGCCGGCTTCCAGGTAGCCCGCGAAGGCTGACCGCTCTTGGTAGCGTCGAGCTTGCTCGACGGCCTTTGAACGCAGTCGAGCATGGCTCGCCTCTACAGAAACAAAAAAAGCCGGGCGATGCCCGGCTTTTTCCGTTCAGGCCCGAAGGCTCACTGTGCCTTGATCGCCATCGCCTGCAGGCCGGTGCCATCCAGCTTCTGCTTGGCTTCGGACAGCTCGCCGGCGCTGCCATACGGCCCCATGCGCACGCGGTACACGGTCTTGCCGTTGATCTGCGCGGACTCCACGCGTGCGGCCAGGCCCATCATCGCCAGCTTGGCCTTGGTCGCTTCGGCATCGCCGGAGGCACCGAACGCGCCGGCCTGCAGGATGTAGCGGGCATTGTCGGCAGCAGCAGGTGCGCTGGTGGCGGCCGCTGCGGTTTCCGTGCGCGCTGCCGGGGCGGCGGCGGTGCTGGTCGATGCGGGCGCGGTCGTGGCCGGCGGCGTCGCCGCCGGGCGCTCGCTCAGCGGTGCCGGCAGCGGACGGTTGCTGGCAGTCACCGGTGCGGTGCTGGCCACGCTGGCCGTCGCCGTCGGGGCCATCGGTGCGGTGGCAGTGGCCTGGGGCGGTACCGGCTTGCCTTCCAGCGCGGCCTGCGCGCGCGACGCTTCGGCCTTGGCCCGGCGCTGCTCTTCAGCACGGGCGCTGGCCGCCAGTTCCGCGTCGGACATCTCCACTTCCTTGCCGGGCAGTAGAGTGTAGAAGTCGTACTGCGTGGCGGCCGGCTTTTCCGCTTCGGCCGGCTTCGGCGTGGCCGGCTGCGCGGCCGGCTGGGTGCCGACATCACCATCGCCATCGGCGACCGGCGCCGGTTGCGCGTTCGGGTTCGGCTGCGGACCGGCGCGCAGGAAGCCATCGCCTTCGCCCTTGAACAGGTTCGGCGCCGCCAGGAACACCACGGCCGCAATCGCCACACCGGCCACCAGCCACACCCATCCAGGGGTGCCCTGGCTGCTGCTGTTGCGCCTGGCCTGTGTTTTGCCGCGTCGTGCTGCCATGTCTACTACGTCTCCGGGGAGTTACATTTTTTCCGGGGCGCTGACGCCCAGGAGGTCGAGGCCGTTGGCCAGTACCTGCCGCGCCGCGCTGGCCAGGGCCAGACGCGCATCGAGCTCGGACTGGTCCAGTTCAAGAATCTTCTTGCTCTGATACCACGTGTGGAAGGCGTGTGCCAGTTCGCGCAGGTACTGTGCCACCAGGTGCGGTTCGAGCAGCGTGCCGGCTGATTCCACCACTTCCGGGTAGCGCGAGATCTCGTTCATCAGCAGCAGCGAGGCGTCGTCGGCCAAGCGGCCGAGATTGGCTACGCCATTGCCCTGCACGTACACCAGGCCCTTCTCCTGCGCCTGGCGCAGCAGGCTGCAGACGCGCGCGTGCGCATACTGCACGTAGAACACCGGGTTGTCGTTGCTCTGCTGGCGGGCCAGGTCGATGTCGAAGGTCAGCTGCGAATCGGGCTTGCGTGCGATCAGGAACCAGCGGGTGGCATCGCGACCGGCTTCATCGATCAGGTCGCGCAGGGTGAAGTAGCTGCCGGCACGCTTGGACAGCTTCACTTCCTCGCCACCGCGCATGACAGTGACCATCTGGTGCAGCACGTATTCCGGCCAGCCCTGCGGGATGCCCACTTCCATGGCCTGCAGGCCGGCGCGCACGCGGGCCAGCGAACCATGGTGGTCGGCGCCCAGTTCGGTGATCGCGCGCTCGTAGCCGCGCTGCCACTTGGACAGGTGGTAGGCCACGTCCGGCACGAAGTAGGTGAAGGTGCCGTCGGACTTGCGCATCACGCGGTCCTTGTCGTCACCGAAGTCGGTACTGCGCAGCCACAGCGCGCCGCCCTCTTCGTAGGTGTGGCCCGAGGCCTGCAGCTTGGCCACAGCTTCGGCGACCTTGCCGTCGGCGTACAGCGAGCTTTCCAGGAAATAGATGTCGAAGTCGACGCCGAACGCGGCCAGGTCCAGGTTCTGTTCGTTGCGCAGGTAGGCCACGGCGAAGCGGCGGATCGCCTGCATGTCGTCCGGATCCTTGGCGCCAATCACCAGGGTGCCTTCCAGGTCGACGCTGGCGCCGGCCATATAGGCGCGGGCAACGTCGGCGATGTATTCACCGCGGTAGCCGCCTTCCGGCCAGCCGTCCTGGTCCGGGGCGATGCCCTTCACGCGGGCCTGCACCGACAGCGCCAGGTTCTCGATCTGCACGCCGGCGTCGTTGTAGTAGAACTCGCGCTTGGCGTTCCAGCCGTTGGCATCGAGCACGCGTGCGACGCAGTCGCCGATCGCGGCCGCGCGGCCGTGGCCGACGTGCAGCGGACCGGTCGGGTTGGCCGACACGTACTCCACGCCCACCGTGCGGCCATTGCCGGACAGGTTGCGGCCATAGTCATGGCCTTCCTTGATCACCGACGCGGCTTCGCGCTGGTAGGCGGCCGGGGCCAGGTGGAAATTGATGAAACCGGGGCCGGCGATCTCGACCTTGCTGACGTCTTCGCTGCGCGGCAGCGCTTCGACCAGCGCCTGCGCCAGTGCGCGCGGGTTGCTGCGCGCGGCCTTGGCCAGCAGCATCGCGGCATTGGTGGCGAAGTCACCGTGGTCGCGGGTCTTCGGGCGCTCGACCACGAAGTCCGGCGGCAGGGAGTCGGCGGGCAGGGTGCCATTGGCACGCAAGGCTTCGATGCCTTGGCTGATCAGGGCGCGGAGGAGGTTTTTCACGAGGCCTGCTGTGAGAATGAGCGGCGGAATCGCCCATTTTAGCGCAGATACCCGCACCCACGCTGACCCGGGCCCGCCCGCGCAGCCGCCGACCGTGCCGGAGTGGCAGGACTCAGCCGAACAGGCGGGGCTGGGGCGGCGCCAGCAGGCCTCGTTCAGCAAACGAAACGGGCCGCCCTTCACCCACCACGAAGTGGTCCAGCAGGCGTACGTCGACCAGCGCCAGGGCCTGCTGCAGCTCATCGGTGATACGGGTGTCGGCACCGGAGGGTTCCGGATCGCCCGAGGGGTGGTTGTGGCTGAGGATCACCGCTGCCGCATTGTGCAGCAGGGCGCGTCGCACCACTTCGCGTGGGTAGACCGGGGCGGCGTTGATGGTGCCCTGGAACAGTTCCTCGCAGGCAATGAGGCGGTGGCGGTTGTCCAGGAACAGCGCCATGAAGATCTCGCGGGCCTGGCCGCGCAGGCGGTGCTGCAGGTAGCGGCCGACCGCGGCCGGGTTGTTGCCGACCGCCTCGCCCTGCTGCAGTTCCGCGGCCAGGTAGCGGTGGGCCAGCTCCAGCCCGGCGGCCAGCGTGCAGCTGCGTGCCGGGCCCAGCCCGGGCAGGCGGGCCAGTTCGCCGGCGGGGTGGGCCAGCAGCTCCCGCAGCGGGCCGTGCGCCTGCAGCAGGTCGCGTGCGGTCCGCACCGCGTCGCGGCCACCGGTTCCCGAACCCAGGAACAGCGCCAGCAGTTCAGCGTCGGAGAGTGCCGCGGGCCCGCGCGCGATCAGCTTCTCGCGGGGACGTTCCTGTTCGGGCCAGTCATGGATGGGCATGCCTGCATCATCGCCAGGGCGGGCGGCGCCTCCCATCGGGGCTTGGCGCAACCTGGGGTCGGCCGATGCCTCAGTCGCGCTGGGCCTGCAGGTAGTCGAACAGTTCCTGGTTGGTCTGCAGGCCCAGCTTGCGCTTGGCGTCGGCCTTCTGCCGGCTGATCGTCTTCGCACTGCGCCCGCAGTGCTCGGCGATGGCGTTGACATTGAGTCCGGCGGCCATCAACTCCAGCACTTCGCGCTCACGCGCCGAGAGCGCAGCGGGTGAACGTGCAAACAGCAGATCGCGGGCCTGCAGGTGATCGCGCAGCTGAGGAGAGACGAACACCTGCCCTGCCAGGGCGGCGTTCAGCGCCTGTGGCAACTGGGCGAAATCAGCGCACTTGTCGACCAGGCCGCGGATGCCGTCGCGCAGCAGGCCGTCCAGCAGGCCGGGATGGCGCGCGCCGGTCAGCACCACCACCGGCAGGTCGGGGTAGCGGCTGCGCAGCGTGTCGATCAGTTCCGGACCGTCCGGGCCGGTGCCGGGCATCGACAGGTCGGTCAGCACGACGTCGCAGCCGTGTTGGTCCACCAGTTGCAGCAACCCGGCGCCGTCGCGCGCGCTGCCGACGATGTCCATCGGATGGGACCGCAGGACGATGCGGATACCGTGCAGGACCACGGGGTGGTCGTCGGCGATGATGATGCGCGGGTGCACGCGGCTCCTTGGAACTCGGATCGGCCACCGCAGCCAGCGGCCAACGCCTGATTCTGCAAAACGTGCGCCCTGCTTAGGTATAGGAAAGGTCCGAAACAGCGTCTGGGGGAACCCCGGTTCGAGGTGGGGCTCCATCTGCTGATAGCTGTCGGCTATGTGCGCCCTGCATCGGGACATTACCGGCCATCGGGTAAGCTAACGCCCTCGTTTGCACAGGAATTCCAGGTGGCTGACTCCCCCAACGCTTCTCCCGCGCAGGCCCGCGCGCTGGAAGGTCAGAAACTGCTGTTGTGCGTCGGAGGTGGGATCGCGGCCTACAAGGCGCTGGAGCTGGTGCGTCGCCTGCGCGATGCCGGGGCCCAGGTGCAGGTGGCGATGACCGCCGGTGCCCAGCAGTTCGTCACGCCGCTCAGCTTCCAGGCCCTGTCCGGGCAGCCGACCCGCACCACGTTGTGGGACAGCGCCGCCGAACAGGCCATGGGCCACATCGAGCTGGCGCGCTGGGCCGATCGCATCGTGGTCGCCCCCGGTACCGCCGATCTGCTGGCGCGGCTGGCCCAGGGCCATGCCGATGACCTGGTCAGCACCCTGTGCCTGGCCAGCACCGCGCCGCTGACGATCTGCCCGGCGATGAACCACCGCATGTGGCTGCATCCGGCCACCCAGGCCAACATCGCGCTGCTGCGCCAGCGCGGCGCGCAGGTGATCGGCCCGGTCGACGGTCCGCTGGCTGAAGGCGAATCCGGACCCGGCCGGCTGGCCGAACCGGGCGACATCGTCGCCGCGCTGGCCGCCAACGGCAGCGCCGCAGCACCCGTGGCCGCGCCGGAAACCCGCGCGCTGCAGGGACTGCGCCTGCTCATCAGTGCCGGCCCGACCTATGAAGACATCGATCCGGTGCGCTACGTCGGCAATCGCAGCAGCGGCAAGATGGGCTTCGCCCTGGCGGCTGCGGCCGCGGCGATGGGTGCCCAGGTGGTGCTGGTCAGCGGCCCGGTGCAGTTGCCGACGCCGCCCGGCGTGCAGCGCGTCGACGTGCGTTCGGCCGCGCAGATGCGCGACGCCGTGCTGAAGTCGCTGCCGGCCGACATCTATATCGGTGCCGCTGCCGTGTCCGACTACACGCCGCGCCAGGTGGCCGCGCAGAAGCTGAAGAAGACCGCCGACAGCCAGTCGCTGGTCATCGAGCTGGTACGCACGCCGGACATCCTCGCCGAGGTGGCCGCGCAGACGCAGTCGCTGAAGCTGGTGGTCGGCTTCGCCGCCGAGACCCACGACGTGGAGAAATACGCGCGTGGCAAGCTGGTCGACAAGCGCCTGGACCTGGTGATCGCCAACCAGGTCGGCATCAGCGGGGCTGGCTTCGAGAGCGACAACAATGCCGCCACTGCCTATTGGCAGGATGGTGAACAGGTATTCCCGGCCACTTCCAAGCGCGAGCTGGCCGAACAACTGCTGGCGCTGATCGCGCGGAGACTCCAGGCATGACCCAGGCTTTCACTTCCCAACCGCTGCAGGTCAAGCTGCTCGATCCGCGTTTCGGCGACAGCTGGCCGCTGCCGGCCTACGCCACCGAAGCCAGCGCCGGCATGGACCTGCGCGCCGCGCTGGATACCGCGCTGACCCTGCAGCCGGGCGACACCGCGCTGGTGCCCAGCGGCCTGGCGATCCACATCGCCGATCCCAACCTGTGCGCAGTGATCCTGCCGCGTTCGGGGCTGGGCCACCGCCACGGCATCGTGCTCGGCAACGGCACCGGCCTGATCGACGCCGATTACCAGGGGCCGCTGCTGATCAGCGTCTGGAACCGCGGCCGCGAGGCCTTCACCATCGAGCCGGGCGATCGCATCGCACAGCTGGTGATCGTGCCGATTGCCCGTGTCAGCCTGCAGGTGGTGGATACTTTCACCGACAGCGTGCGGGGAACGGGTGGATTCGGCCATACCGGGGTGCGTTGACAGGGGACAGCGATGAGCGGCATCGGGGAAGGACAGCGGGGACGGTCGTTGGGTCGCAGTGCGCCACTTCTGGGCGTGCTGCTGGTCCTGCTGGCCGGCTGGTTCGGATGGAGCGCGGTGCAGCAATGGCGGCAGGAAGCCAACGGCCAGGCGCTGGAAGCCGCGCGTGACCAGGCGGTGCAGGGGCTGCAGGACGCCGCCGCCGGGCAGCTGAAACAGCTGCAGCAACAGTTGAAGAACGAACGCGTGCAGCAGGCGCTGCAGGCCGGCGATGCCGCTGCGGCAGCACTGGCCGTGCGCGAAAGCTGGACCGGCGTCGAGCAGGTCGAGGTGCTCACCGCCGATCTGGCCGCCGCCTACGCCGAACCCGCCCGCTTCGGTTACGCGCGGCTGGCGCTGCTGGAAGCGGCGCTGGCCAGTGCCAAGCCGGGCCTGCGCGTGGTTCGCGACGGGGGAGGCAATCGCCTCGGCCTGGCGGCACCGGTGCAGCTGGGCAGCCTCGGGCCCGCGGTGGTCTACGTGCGCCAACCGCTGCTGCGGCTGACCGCGCCGCTGGACCAGGTGAGCGCGCCGTCGGCCGGTTTCCTGGGTCTGCGCCAGGGCGCATACGATCTGGTGGCCCAGGGTGATGCCAGCCTGGCCGAAAGCGCCGAAGCGCTGGCGCGTCCGATTCCCGGTACGCCGCTGCGGCTGGTGGCCGCGGTGCCCAATGTCGAATCCGGTCCGCTGGGCCTGGGGGCGCTGGCCAGCGCCATCGTCGCGTTGCTGTTGGCCTTCATCGCGGTGCTGCTGGTGGTCGGACGTGGCCGCCTGCCGAAGAATCTGCCGCTGCCGCGACGCGCGGCGGTGGCCGACGCCGACCACGGCCCGACCCTGAGCGAGAGCCTGCAGATGGCACCGCCACCGGGTGCGGCGGCAGTCGTCAGCGAGGAAGGCACCCCGCCGCCACCGCCGCCCGTGCCGGCCGAGGAACTGGCGGCCGGCATTTTCCGCGCCTACGACATCCGTGGCGTGGTCGGCAGCGAACTGACACCGAAGACCGCCGCGCTGATCGGCCAGGCCATCGGCACCGTGGCGCTGGAGCAGGGCCTGCGCGAGGTGGTGATCGGCCGCGACGGCCGCCTGTCCGGGCCGGAACTGGCCGCAGGCCTGGCCGAAGGCCTGCGCCGCGCCGGTTGTGCGGTGATCGACATCGGCCTGGCACCGACGCCGGTGGTCTATTACGCCGCCTTCCATCTGCGCACCGGTACCTGCGTGGCGGTCACCGGCAGCCACAACCCGCCCGAGTACAACGGCTTCAAGGTGGTCATCGGCGGCGAAACTTTGTCCGGTGACGCCATCACCGATCTCTACCAGCGCATCGTCGAGGGGCGCCTGGTGCAGGCCGCCGAACCGGGCGACTACCAGCAGCGCGAAGTCGGCGCCGACTATATCCAGCGCATCGCCGATGACGTGCAGCTGGACCGCCCGCTGAAGGTGGTGGCCGACGCCGGCAACGGCGTGGCGGGCGCACTTGCGCCGCAGCTGCTGGAAGCGATCGGCGCCGAAGTCATCCCGCTGTACTGCGATGTCGACGGCACCTTCCCCAACCATCACCCCGACCCCAGCGAACCGGCCAACCTGGAAGACCTGGTGCAGACGGTCAAGCGCTTCGGCGCCGACCTCGGCGTGGCCTTCGATGGCGACGGCGACCGGCTGGGCGTGGTCACCGGCGAAGGCAAGATCATCTACGCTGATCGCCTGCTGATGCTGTTCGCCGCCGACGTGCTGATGCGCAACCCGGGCGCGATGGTGATCTACGACGTGAAGTGCACTGGCAAGCTGTCCGACCACGTGCTGCGCAACGGTGGCAGCCCGCTGATGTGGAAGACCGGGCATTCGCTGATGAAGGCGAAGATGCGCGAGACCGATGCCGAGCTGGCCGGCGAGATGAGCGGCCACTTCTTCTTCAAGGAGCGTTGGTTCGGCTTCGACGACGGCCTGTATGCGGCGGCACGCCTGCTGGAGATTCTTGCCCAGCGCGAGGAAAGCGCGGACGCGGTGCTGGCCGAGCTGCCGGAGATGGTGGCCACGCCGGAGCTGAAGGTGCCGGTGGCCGAAGGCACGCCGCATGCGCTGGTGGCGATGCTGGTGGCGGCGGCGCAGTCGCCGGACAACCCGTACGTGGGGGGCCGCCTGTCGACCATCGATGGCCTGCGCGTGGACTTCCCCGATGGCTGGGGCCTGGTCCGTGCCTCCAATACCACCCCGGTGCTGGTGCTGCGTTTCGAGGGCAACGACGAGGCGGCACTGGAGCGCATCCAGGCGCTGTTCCGCAGCCAGCTGCAGCCGGTGCTGGGCGACATCCCGCTGGGCTTCTGAGCGGAGGCCGGGCTGCGCCCGGCCCCCGCCGAAGCAACGGCAACAGCAACAGCAGGCATTCCGTGGGATGGTGGGGCGGTGTCGGAGTGCGGGGACGCCGCAAGTACGTCCCTGTAGGCTTGGCAGCCGCTTGCGCGTGTGCGCGTTCCTGCGCACACGGCAAGACCGGGGTTGGGCGTCCTGCCCAACCCGCCCGAGGCATGCCTCGGGCCCATGCGGCTGACACCCCACACTCCGACACCGCCCCACCTCTGACAGTTTCCCGGTGCTGTTGGTAGGCGTCGACCTTGGTCGACACGGTAGATCCACGCCATGCGTGGATGCTCTTCGATGGATGTTCATCCACGCATGGCGTGGATCTACCTGTCCGGTGGGTGCCGACCGTTGGTCGGCACACCCTCATCCCTTGAACCGCAAGCCCACGCCCGGTTCGGTGAACAGGTAGCGCGAATCCAGCGCCGAATCGCCCAGCTTGTGCCGCAGCTTGCCGACCAGGATGCGCAGGTAATGAGTATCGTGCTGGTGAGTCGGCCCCCAGATCTCCTGCAGGATCTGCGGTTGGGTCACCACCCGCCCGGCATTGCGCAGCAGCAGCGAGAGCAATGCATATTCCTTGCGGGTCAGCGCCACCGGCTCGCCATCCAGCGCCACTTCGCGGCGCACCAGGTCCACGTGCAGGTGGCCGTCGTCGAACACCGGTGGCGTGCCATCACTGGGCACGCTGCGGGTGCGCAGCAGCGCCCGTACCCGCGCCATCAGTTCCTGCGTGCCGAACGGCTTGGTCACGTAGTCATTGGCGCCGGTATCCAGCGCCCGCACCTTCTCGGCCTCGCCGGCGCGCACGGTCAGCATGATCACCGGCACCTGGCTCCACTGCCGCAGCTGTTCAAGTACCTCGTGGCCTTCCATGTCCGGCAGTCCGATATCCAGGATCACCAGGTCCATGTCCTCGCTGGCGGCCAGCTGCAGGCCTTCCTGGCCGGTGGCCGCCTGCCGCACCTGGTAGCCCTGCGCGCGCAGGCTGATGTCCAGGAACCGGCGGATCTGGGTTTCATCGTCAATCACCAGCACGCGTGCGGCCGGCACGCTGGCATCAATCAGGGTCGGGCTCATCGTGGGAGGCTGGCTTGAGCAGGGGCAGGGTGATGCGGATCAGGGTACCGCGACCGTCGCGTCCGGGCAGCGCCTGCACGCTGCCGCCATGCGCGCCGATCATGCCCTGGCAGATGGTCAGGCCCAGGCCGGTGCCGTGACGGCCGCGGTCGCCACGCTCGACGCTGTAGAACATGTCGAAGATGCGTGCGCGCTCGTCATCGGGAATACCCGGGCCGGCATCGATCACGTCGATGCGCAGCTGGCCGTCCAGTTCGCGCGCCTGTACCCGCACCGCGGCCTCGGGCGGCGAAAACTTGGCCGCGTTCTCCATCACGTTGAACACGGCCTGTTCGACCAGCGCCGGGTGCACCCAGATCGGGGCCAGCGTGGCCGGGATGTCCAGCTCCAGCCGCACCTTCGGCTGGTAGCGCTGCAGGCGCCGCGCCGCCGAGCCGATCAGCTCATCCACGCCGATCCAGTCGCGGTTGATCTTCAGTCCTTCGTGGCCGAGCCGGGTCATGTCCAGCAGATTCTGGATGTAGCGGTCCAGCCGTTCGCCTTCAACCAGGATGGTGTCCAGCAGGGCGCGGCGGTCGCTCGTGTCCATCGCCGCGCCGTAGCTGGCCAGGCTGTCGGCCGAGCCGATCATCGCCGCCAGCGGCGAGCGCAGGTCATGCGATACCGATGAGAGCAGCGCCGAGCGCAGCCGCTCGGTCTCGTTGCTCACATGCGCCTGCTCCAGTTCGGCCACCAGGCGCGTGCGCAGCGCGGCCTGCGCGATGTCATCGACCATCGCCTCGGCCAGCTGGCGCTGCTCGGGCAGCAGGCGCGCCTGTGCGCCGGGCAGGTACAGGCCCGCCACGCCGATTGCGCGGTCCTCGCCATCCAGCAGTGGCAGGAACCACCACTGCGCACCGGCCAGGGTATCGGTGAAGCGGCCGCTGGGCTGGCCGTGGCGCAACGCCCACTCGGCGGCGGCCAGATCGGTATCGCCCGGCTGCGAACGGCCACCGGACGCCGTGTCGGCGCCGATCCGCAGCCACGCCGGAACATCCATCGCCTGTTCCAGCGCCAGGCGGCCGGCCTGCGCCACTTCGCCGTTGCCGGCCGCGCTGGCCAGCTGCCGGCCCAGCTGCTGGCGCGCACGTGCATGGCGGTTGGCCGCGCGCAACGCGATCACCTGCATGCGCAGCCGCGACGCCAGGCGCCCGGCGACCAGCGCGGCGGCCAGGAACAGGAACACGGTGATCACGCCCTGGCGTGCGCCGATGGCAAAGGTGAAGCGCGGCGCGATGAACAGGAAGTTGTAGGCGAGGAAGCACAGGATCGCCGCCATCACCGCCACGCTGGCGCGCGTGCGTGCGGCTACCAGCACCACCGCGACGATGAACACCATCGACAGGTCGGCCATGCCCACCCAGCGTTCGGCCAGCCACGCCACCGCACAGGCCAGCGCGGTGGCGACCAGCGCCTGCACCGGTTCGTAGCTGATCCCGCGCGTCGCGGGCAGCAGGCCTTCGCGGCGCGAACGTGCACGCGCCTGCGGGGTACTGATGATGGTGATCTCGTAATGCGCGCCGCGCTGTATCAGCTGCTGGGTCAGGGTGCGGTTGAACATCCGCGCCAGCGGTCGCTCGCGGGTGCGGCCCAGCACCAGGGTGGATACGCCATTGTGTGCGGCATGGTCGAGCAGGGCATCGGCGATGCTCGATCCGTGCAGCAGTTCAGCCTCGCCGCCCAGGCGCCGCGCCAGTGCGAAGGCCGCGTCGATCTCGCGGCGGGTCGCGTCATCCTGGCGCCGGCCCTGCACGGTCACCACTGTCCATGGCGCATCGCGGCGTTCGGCGATGCGCCGTGCCACCCGCACCAGGTACTCGCTCTGGCCACCGCCATCGATCGCCACCAGCACGCCGCGGCGCAGTGGCAGGTTGGCTTCGCCGCGCGCGGCCCGGGTCTCGCGCAGGCTGCTGTCGACGCGGTCGGCGGCCTCCTGCATCGCCAGTTCGCGCAGGGCGGTCAGGTTGGCCGGCGAGAAGAACGCCTGCAGGGCCTGCGTGGCCTGCTCGGGCACATAGACCTTGCCCTGCTGCAGGCGCGCGATCAGTTCGCGCGGCGGCAGGTCGACCAGCACGATGTCATGCAGCCGGTCGAGCACGCCGTCCGGCACGGTCTCACTGACCCGCACGCCGGTGATGCGCATCACCACGTCGTTGAGGCTTTCCAGGTGCTGGATGTTGACCGTGGTCCAGACGTCGATGCCGGCGTCCAGCAGCTCCATCACATCCTGCCAGCGCCGCTCGTGGCGGCTGCCCGGTGCATTGCGGTGGGCCAGTTCGTCCACCAGCACCAGCGCCGGGTGCCGTGCGAGCACGGCATCCAGGTCCATCTCCTGCAGCACATGGCCGTGGTAGTCCACGTCCTTCAATGGCAGCTGCGGCAGGCCCTCCAGCAGCGCCTGGGTATCGGCACGGCCGTGGGTTTCCACCAGCCCGACCACCAGGTCGACGCCGCGGCGCAGCTGTTCCTGCGCGCGGGTCAGCATGGTGTAGGTCTTGCCCACGCCCGGCGCTGCGCCGAGGAACACCGTCAGCTTGCCACCGGCTTCGCGTTGCAGGCCTTCGACCAGGGCATCGGCCTGGCGGGTACGCGCATCAGTCATGGGTGCCGCTGTCATGGCCACCATTGTGCGCGCAGCCGGTGCAGGCCGGCATCACGGCGCTTTGGCCGCGTGGTCCAGGGCGAAGTTCAACGTCACCACGTTCACCCGCGGCTGGCCGAACAGGCCCCACTGGCGACCTTCGGTATGCGCCTGCACCAGTGCCTGCACGCGTTCCACCGGCAGGCCGCGGGCGCGCGCCACGCGTGCAATCTGCAACTGCGCCGCGGCCGGCGACAGCTGCGGGTCCAGGCCACCTGCAGACTGGGTGACCAGGTCCGCCGGTACCTGCGCCGGCGCCACGCCTTCGCGTGCGGCCACCGCTGCGGTGCTGGCGGCTACGCGTTCGGCCAGCGCCGGGTTGCTGCGTGCCATGTTGGAGCCCGCTGCGGCCATCGGATCGTAGTTGGCGGCCGACGGGCGTGCCTGGAAATAGCCGTCCCCGGTGAACGGCTGCGACAGCCACGCCGAGCCGCGTACCTGGCCGCTGCCATCGCGCAGCAGGCTGCCTTCGGCCTGGGTCGGGTAAGCGAGGCCGGCGAAACCGGTGGCGATGCCGGCGTAGACCGCGCCGGCCAGCAACAGCGTGGCCAGGCCCAGGCCGATGGCCGGGCGCCAGCTGGCGCCGTCCTGCAGGCCGGCCACGCGGGGCTCGGCTTTGGGTGCGCGCGGGAGGGAAGACGAAGTGGAGACAGAACGGTTCATGCGCCGAATACCAGGACAAGAAGAAGGTCGATCGCCTTGATCGCCGCGAACGGCAGCAGCACGCCGCCGAGGCCGTACACCAGCATGTTCCGGCGCAGCAACGCGGTGGCGGTGGCCGGGCGGAAGCGCACGCCACGCAGCGCGAGCGGAATCAGGGCGGGAATCACCAGGGCGTTGAAGATCAGTGCCGCCAGCACCGCATTGCGCGGGCTCGACAGCTGCATCACGTTCAAGGCGGCCATGGTCGGAACGGCTGCGGCAAACAGCGCCGGCAGGATCGCGAAGTACTTGGAGACGTCGTTGGCCAGCGAGAAGGTGGTCAGCGCGCCGCGGGTGATCAGCTGCTGCTTGCCCACTTCCACCACCGCCAGCAGCTTGGCCGGGTCCGAGTCCAGGTCGACCATGTTGCCGGCTTCCTTCGCCGCCTGCGTGCCGGAGTTCATCGCCAGGCCGATGTCGGCCTGCGCCAGCGCCGGGGCATCATTGGTGCCGTCGCCGACCATCGCCACCAGGCGGCCACCGGCCTGTTCCTGGCGGATGCGCGCCAGCTTGTCTTCCGGGCGCGCCTCGGCAATGTAGTCATCGACACCGGCCTCGGCGGCGATGGCCGCTGCGGTCAGCGGGTTGTCACCGGTAATCATCACCGTGCGGATACCCATCGCCCGCAGCTGCGCGAACTTCTCGCGCATGCCGTGCTTGACCACGTCCGACAGCTCGATCACGCCCAGCACATGGCGGCCCTCGGCCACCACCAGCGGGGTGGCGCCGTTGCGCGCGACCTGCTCGACACGACCGGCCAGCTCGGCCGGTACGTTGCCGCCGAGCGCCTGAACATGGGCGCGGATGGCGTCGGCGGCGCCCTTGCGGATCTGCCGCCCGTGTTCGAGGTCGACGCCGGACATGCGGGTCTGCGCAGTGAACGCCAGGTACTCGGCGCGGTCCGGCTCGTCGGTGGCGCAGCCCTGCTCGCGGGCCAGTCGCACGATCGACTTGCCTTCCGGGGTCGGGTCGGCCAACGAGGACAGCAGCGCCGCTTCACGCAGTTGGCTGGCATCGATGCCGGCCAGCGGATGGAAGTGACTGGCCTGGCGGTCGCCGTAGGTGATGGTGCCGGTCTTGTCCAGCAGCAGCACGTCGACGTCGCCGGCCACTTCCACCGCCTTGCCCGACTTGGCGAGCACGTTGGCAGCCAGCGCACGGTTCATGCCGGCAATACCAATGGCCGGCAGCAGGCCGCCGATGGTGGTCGGGATCAGGCACACCAGCAGCGCGATCAGCAGCAGCGGATCGACCTTGACGCCGACCGCCGCACCGATCGCCGGCAGCGTCGCCACCACCACCAGGAAGGTCAGCGTCATCGCCGCCAGCAGCAGCGTCAGCGCGATCTCGTTGGGGGTCTTCTGCCGGTTGGCACCCTCCACCAGCGCGATCATCCGGTCCAGGAAGCTGTGGCCCGGCTCGGCGGTCACCCGCACGATGATCTGGTCGGACAGCACCTTGGTGCCGCCGATCACGCCGGAACGGTCGGTACCGGCCTCGCGCAGCACCGGTGCCGATTCGCCGGTCACCGCCGCTTCGTTGATGGTGGCCAGGCCCTGCACGATCTCGCCATCGGCCGGCACCAGTTCACCGGCACTGACGATCACGTGGTCGCCCGGGCGCAGCTCGGCGGCCGGCACCTGGGCTTCTGCGGCGCCCGGCTGCGGCGCCGCCAGCCGGCGTGCCACCAGGTCCTGGCGGGCACGCCGCAGCGACGCGGCCTGGCCACGGCCGCGCGCTTCGGCCACGGCCTCGGCGAAATTGCCGAACAGCACGGTCACCAGCAGGATCGCGGTGACGGCCAGGCCAAAGCCCAGCGGCGCATTGCCGGTCAGGGTGACGATCGCGGCCACGATCGTGCCGGCCATCACCACCGCCATCACCGGGCTGCGCACCAGGTGCATCGGGGACAGTTTCAGGACCGCCTCGACCAGCGCACGGCGCAGGCCGGCGCCATCGAGCAGGGCAGGGCGCGCTGCATGGGAACTACGGGTTGAACTTGCGTGGCTACTCATTGCGTTGTCCTCAGTGCAGACCCAGGCTCAGGTGGTCGGCGATCGGGCCGAGTACCAGCGCCGGCATGAACTGCAGCACGGTCAGGATGACGATCACCGAGACCAGGGTCAGGGCGAAGGTCGGGGTTTCGATCTGCAGGCTGCCGGCAGATTCCGGCGCCTGGCGCTTGGCGGCCAGCTGTGCGGCCACCACCAGCGGGATGATCAGCAGCGGGAAGCGGCCCAGCAGCAGCACCAGCGAGCAGCTCAGGTTCCACCACAGCGTGGCATCGCCCAGGCCTTCGAAACCCGAACCGTTGTTGGCATAGGCCGACACGTACTCGTAGAACACCTGGCTGATGCCATGGAAGCCCGGGTTGGAGGTGCCGGCCAGGCCGGGCACGGCCAGGGTGATCGCGGTGAACACCAGCAGCGTGATCGGCTGCAGCAGCACCAGCAGGGCCAGCAGGCGCACCTGTGGCGTCTCCAGCTTGCGGCCGAACAGTTCCGGCGTACGCCCGGTCATCAACCCGGCCAGGAACACGCCCAGCAGCAGGTACACGATGAACTGCTGCAGGCCGCAGCCGATACCGCCCCAGATCGCGCTGACCAGCATGTTGACCATCGCGATGCCACCGCTCAGCGGTGCCAGTGAATCGTGCATGCCGTTGACCGAGCCATTGGACACCTGGGTGGTCACCGCCGCCCACAGCGCGGTGCCATCGGCGCCGAAGCGGACTTCCTTGCCTTCCATCAGCAGCGGGGTGGCGGCGCTGGCGCTATGGCCTTCGCTCCACATCATCGCGCCGGTGGACAGCAGCGACATGCCCAGCATGCAGCTGAACACCAGGGCGCCGAAGCGACGGCGACCGGTGAAGGCTCCGATCATGAAGATCACCGCCATCGGCACCAGCAGGATGCCGACGATCTCCAGCGCATTCGACAGCGGGGTCGGGTTCTCCAGCGGGAAGCTGCTGTTGGGGCCGTACCAGCCGCCGCCGTTGGCGCCCAGCTGCTTGGCCGCAACCATTGCTGCCACCGGGCCCAGCGGCAGTTTCTGCTGGGCCATGCCGGCACTGGCATCGATCGGCGTGGCCTGCGGGCCACCGTCCATCGTCGACGGTACGCCCTGGCTGGTCAGCAGCAGGGTCCACACCAGGCACAGCGGCAGCAGGAAGCGCACGCACAAACGCACTACGTCCACGTAGTAGTTGCCCACCGCCACCTGGCGGTCATCGCCGGCACCGCTGGCCGCCGCAGCCTGCGGCGCACGCGCAAACAGCGCCCGCAGCGTCGCCACCGCCAGCGCCAGGCCCATCATCGGCGTCACCACCTGCAGGCCGGTGATGCCGGTCATCTGCGAGAGATAGGACAGCTGCGCCTGGCCCGAGTAATGCTGCTGGTTGGTGTTGGTGAGGAACGAGATCATCGTGTGCAGCGCGGTGTCCCAGCGCATGTTCGGGATCTGGTCCGGGTTCAACGGCAACCAGGCCTGGGTCATGAACACGGCCTGGGTCAGCACCGCCACCACCACGTTGCTGAGCACGAAGGCCAGCACGTAGCCGCGCCACGACATGGCGCGCGACGGATCAACGCCGAACACGCGGTACAGCGGTTTTTCAATCCAGTTGAACAGCACGTCGACCTTCATCGGCGTGCCGCGCATCACCCGCGCCAGGTACAGGCCCAGCGGCCACGCCAGCAGAAGGCTGGCGGCAATAATGACAAGCATCTCAGTCATGGCCGGCTCCGTCAGAACGACTCGGGCCGAAGCACGACATAGAGAAGATAGGCGGCGGCGACCAGCACCAGCACGCCACACAACAACGACAGCCAGGGGGACATTGCAATAGCGTCCTGGTGGAACCCCTCCACCTCAGGGCGCCATCGTCGTCCTGCCCCCCATAAACGCACTACGCGCCGGACCGGGCCGACGCGTAAAGAGTGCATAAATTCGGTGGGGCAAACCGTAACCAGGCCCGCCTTCTGTATCCCCCGCCATGCCGGGTGATGCTTTCTACCCGGGAATCACGGGGCCTGGCCCGCCGGCACCAGACCCTTCAGTTCGCGATAACGCTGCAGCGTACTGTCGATCTCGGCCTTCAACGCCTGCAGTTGCTGCAGGAAGCCGGCCTGCAGGCGCTGCTGCGCCTGCAGCTGCACATGCCGCTGGCGGATCGCCTCGGCCTGCTTGTCGGCCACCTTGCCACCGGCCAGCTCACGGTCGCCGGCGGCCGACAGCAGCGCCACCAGCGATTCGCGCAGGCTGGTGACGTTGTACTCGGCGGTCTTGAGGTTGTTGTCCAGCACTTCCTGGCGTTCGGCGAACACCCGGCGCAGGTCGTCCTCGCTGCCGTAGGTGGACAGCATCGCCTGCTCGGTGCGCTGGCGGGTCTGCACGGCCATCAGGTCCAGCTGCTGCTGCGCCGCTTCCGTGCTGGCGGCGGCGCGTTCGGCATCGGTCAACGCGCGCTGGACCTGCGCATTGCGCAGGCCACTCTTCGCGTTGAATTCCTCGCGGGCATGGTTGACCGCATCGGCCGGCAACGAATCACTGCAGATCCGCTCCTTGCCCTCGTTCCAGCAGTACAGCTTCTTTTCCACCTTGCCGCTGTCGCGCGACTGCGCCGGCGCCGTGAAGGGCACGCCCAGCAGCAGGCCGGCAAGGAGAACAGCAGGAACTCGGGACATGACCTTTCCCCTGGGTCGGTCAGCGGGTCGAACGGACGCCGTACTGCGCCCGGTAGGCTTCCAGCGGCTGCCGGTAACCCACAAGTTCCGGGTTGCCGGAGGCGAAATCAAGCAGGTCGGCCAGCGAGGCCACGGCGATCACCGGAATGCCGGCTTCTTCGGCCACCGACTGCGCGGCCGAACGACGGTCGGTTTCCGAGGCGATCTCCTGGCGGTCCAGCGCCACCACGATGCCGGCCGGGGTGCCACCGGCAGCACGGATGATGCCCAGCGCTTCGCGGATCGCGGTACCGGCGGTGATCACGTCGTCAACGATCAGCACGCGCTTGCCCTGCATGTCGGCGCCGATCAGCTGGCCGCCTTCGCCATGGTCCTTGGCTTCCTTGCGGTTGAA
Source organism: Stenotrophomonas maltophilia (assembly GCF_047497515.2). Taxonomy (GTDB): domain Bacteria; phylum Pseudomonadota; class Gammaproteobacteria; order Xanthomonadales; family Xanthomonadaceae; genus Stenotrophomonas. The sequence continues at coordinate 151,048 of NZ_JAXAXL020000007.1, read as the reverse complement.
CGACAGCGGCAGGTCGCGGCCGCGCTGGGCCAGCTCACAGGCCATCGCGGTGGCCAGCGGAATGCCCTTGTAGGCCGGGCCGAACACCACGTCGTACTTGATTCCGCTGGCATCGATGGCATCGGCGTAGCAGGCGCCAAGCTGGGACAGCAGCGAGCCGGAGTCGAAGCGGCCGGCGTTGAAGAAATAGGGGCTCAGCCGGCCGGACTTGAGGGTGAACTGGCCGAAGCGCAGGGCATCGGCGGTCAGGGCCAGCTGCAGGAAACGGTGGCGGTGGTCGCTCATCAAAACTCGATTCATCTTCATTTGGAGCACAAATCCTAATCCAGCTGGGCGTTTCGCGCTCGTCCGATGCCTTGTGAAGACGGTCGCGGCCTGGCCTGGCGGACTGCGCAGCCCCGCGGTCAACCGGTATGCTTGCCCGGTTTCCCGCCGTAGGTCTTCCGCATGCGCATCATCAGTTTCAACGCCAATGGCATCCGTTCCGCCGCAACCAAGGGCTTCCTCGACTGGTTCCGTGCCCAGGATGCCGACGTCCTGTGCATCCAGGAGACCAAGGCCCAGGAAGACCAGCTGACCGACCCGATGTTCCGTCCGGATGGCCACCACTGCTTCTACCGCGACGCCATCACCAAGAAGGGCTACAGCGGTGTGGCGATCTACAGCAAGCGCGAGCCCGACCAGGTCATCACCTCGCTGGGCTGGGCCCCGTTCGACGACGAAGGCCGCTACATCGAGGCGCGCTACGGCAACCTCAGCGTGGTCTCCTTCTATATCCCGTCCGGCAGCTCGGGCGACCTGCGCCAGGGTTTCAAGTTCGAAGTAATGGAATGGCTGCGGCCGATCCTCGAGGAATGGGCACGCAGCGGCCGCGACTACGTGCTGTGCGGCGATTGGAACATCGTGCGTTCGGCGCTGGACATCAAGAACTGGAAGTCCAACCAGAAGAACTCCGGCTGCCTGCCGGAAGAGCGCGACTGGCTCAACGCGCTGTGCGCCGACCACGGCCAGACCACCGATGTCGCCGCCGGCCGTGGCTGGGCCGATGCCTACCGCCTGCTCAACCCCACCGGCGAGGACTACACCTGGTGGAGCAACCGTGGCGCCGCCCGCGCCAACAATGTCGGTTGGCGCATCGACTACCAGTTCATCACCCCGGGCCTGCGTGACCGCCTGCGCGGCTGCTCGATCTACCGCGACGAGCGCTTCTCCGACCACGCGCCGTTCATCGTGGACTACGACCTGTGACCGAGGCCGCCACGCCGGTCAGCTACAAGGGCTGGGCAGGAATCAAGCGTGCCTTCGGCACCCCGTCGGCGCTGACCATGGCCATGCTCGGCTTCGGCAGCGGCCTGCCGTTCCTGCTGATCGCCTCGCAGACCCTGTCCACGCGCCTGCGCGACGTCGGCCTGGACCTTGGCAGCATCGGCCTGATCAGCCTGGCCAGCTTCTTCTACCTGCTCAAGTTCCTGTGGGCGCCACTGCTGGATCGCTATGCCTTCCCGCTGCTCGGTGGGCTCGGCCGCCGTCGCTCGTGGCTGCTGGTGTCGCAGGCGCTGGTTCTGGTCGGCCTGGTTGCACTGGCCTTCGTGCGGCCCGAGCAGGGTGTCTGGCCGCTGGTGGCCTGGGTGCTGGTGGCCTCGTTCGCCGGTGCCACCCAGGACTCGGCCGTCGACGCCTACCGCATCGAGATCGCACCGCAAGCGGCGCAGGCCGCGCTGGCGGCCACCTATACGCTGGGTTACCGGATCGGCCTGATCCTGGCCGGTGCCGGCGCGCTGTATCTGGCCCAGTTCGAAGGCTGGATCGTGGCCTATCTGGCCATGGCGGCGCTGATGCTGCTGCCGATCGTCACCACCCTGCTGTGCGCCGAACCGGAACGTCCGGCCACGACCGTGCAGCGCCGCATCGATGTCGCCGAGGCGTTCGTCCAGCCCATCACCAGCTTTTTCAGCCGCAACGGCGTGGCGCTGGCGCTGGTGCTGCTGGCCTTCGTCGGGCTGTTCAAGTTCCCCGACCAGGTCATCGGCGTGATGGCCGGGCCGTTCTATCTCGACTCGGGCTTCGACAAGGCTGACATCGCCACGGTCTCCAAGCTGTTCGGTGTGTGGATGGGCATCGGCGGTGCGTTCCTGGGCGGCATCGCGGTAGCCGCATTCGGCTTCCGCCGCATGCTGCTGGTGGCCGCGCTGGGCGTGGCGTTGTCCAACCTGGCGTTCCTGCTGATGGCCCACAACCCGGGCAAGCTGTGGGCGTTCTATGCCGCGCTCAGTGCCGACAACCTGTTCCAGGGCTTTGCCGGCACCGTGCTGGTGGCCTTCATGTCGTCGCTCACCGACCGCAACTTCACCGCCACCCAGTACGCGTTGCTGGTGTCGCTGGCGAACCTGCCCGGCAAGTTCGTCGGTGGCGTATCCGGCTATATCGTCGAAGCCACGTCGTACAGCACGTTCTTCATCCTCAGCTCGGTCACCGTGGTGCCAACCCTGCTGCTGCTGGCCTGGTTGTGGCCGCGGATCGTCGATCGCGGACCGCCGCCGGTCGCCTGATTGCCTGTGCGCCCGGTCTGCGGGATCATCGCCCCGACGCGCCGAGGGGGCGGTGCCTTGCGAACGGGGAAGTGAGCATGGCCGATGTTGTGCTGCGGGATCTGGACCCGCTGCTGCTGGAACGCATCCGAAGAGTCGCGGTTGCCCGCGGCTGGACCCACGAACAGACCTGCTCGGCGTTGCTGGAGCAGGGCCTGTTCAGCAGTGAACTGGAGGTCCGCTCCGGCTTTGGCGATCCTGAAGTCGATGCCCTCTCCGCCGCCATCGCCGCCCTGCAGGCGCTGCCGGCAGGCCAGGGCTTCCGGTAGATCCACGCTATGCCTGGATGGCGCCGACGGGGTAGCGCCGGGCCACGCCCGGCGGATGGCGCCATCTCACGCCAGATGGATCGCACCCAGGATCCGCGGGCCCTTGGCCCCGGTCACGCTCGGCAGGTTGCCTGCCAGCCCGTCCATCGTCCGTTGGGCGAGCCATGCAAACCCCATCGCCTCGACGTACTCCGGGTCCAGGCCGTGCACCGCGCTGGACTCCACCTGCACGCCCGGCAGCCGCGCGGCCAGGCGTTTCATCAGCTGCCGGTTGCGCACGCCGCCGCCACAGACCAGCAGGCGCCGGGTCTGCGGCTGTTGCGCGAGCAAGGCATCGGCCACCGTCAGCGCGGTCAGCTCCAGCAGGGTCGCCTGCACGTCGGCGGCGCTGTACTCGCCTTCGCCCATGTGCGCCTCGGCCCAGGCCAGGTGGAACTGTTCGCGGCCGGTGCTCTTCGGCGGCGGCAGGTCGAACCACGGCTCCGAACGCCAGCCGGCCAGCAGGCCTTCGTCCACCGCACCGCTGGCGGCATAGGCGCCATCGGCATCGAAGGTGCGCCCAGTGTGGCGCTGGCACCAGGCATCCATCAGCGCATTGGCCGGGCCGGTATCGAAGCCACGCACTGCCCCTTCGCGCGGAATCAGGGTGAGGTTGGCGATGCCACCGAGGTTGAGCACCGCGCGGTCCTCATCGGCCGCACCCAGCATGCCCAGGTGGAAGGCCGGCATCAGCGGTGCACCCTGGCCCCCGGCCGCCACGTCGCGGCGGCGGAAGTCGCACACCGTGGTGATCCCGGTCAGCTCGGCGATGCGGTTGCCGTCGCCGAGCTGCACGGTGAACGCCGGGTCGGCCAGCGGCCGATGGCGTACGGTCTGCCCATGCGAGCCGATTGCCCGCACCTGCGCCGGCTCCACGCCCGCCTCGGCCAGCAGCTGGTTGGCGGCGTCGGCGAAGTTGATCGCGATCCGCGCATCCAGCTCGCCCAGTTCCTCCAGCGAGTCCAGTGGGCCGCCTTCGCCCAGTGCCACCAGCCGTGCGCGCAGCATCGGCTCCCAGCGGGTGGTCAGCCCATGCACGAAGCGGCAGCCGCCGGTGGTGGGGAACTGCACCAGGGCAGCGTCGATGCCATCGGCGCTGGTGCCCGACATCAGGCCAAGGTACAGGGGGGCGTCAGCGTCGGCAGTGGTGTTCATGGCGGGCATAAAAAAAGGACGCGGCAAGCTTGGGCTGCCGCGTCCTTCTTCGTCAACGCAGGGGCTCAGCCGCGCTTGCGGCCGGCGCTGCTCTTGTCCTTGGCGCTGGCCACCTCGGGTGCGGCCTCGTCACGGCTGGTCGGGGCCGGGCTGGCGTCGGCGTAGATCAGCTTCTCCATGCCCTGGATGCGCGCCATCGCCGGCGCGGTCTGCGCGCGGAAGGCGACCAGTTCGGCGCCCTTCAACGGCTCCGGCGGCGGCATGGTCACCGTCAGCGGGTTGCGGTGCTCGCCGTTGACGCGGAATTCGTAGTGCAGGTGCGGGCCGGTGGCCAGGCCGGTCGAGCCGACATAGCCGATCACCGTGCCCTGGGCCACGCGCTGGCCGGTCTTGATGTTCGCAAAGCGCGACATGTGCCCGTACAGGGTGGTGTGGCCACGGCCGTGGTCGAGGATCACCACGTTGCCGTAGCCGCGCTGCACGCCAGCGAACTGCACGCGAGCGTCGCCGGCGGCCATGATCGGGGTGCCGGTGCGCGCGGCGTAGTCCACGCCCTTGTGCATCCGCATCTTGCCCAGCACCGGATGCTTGCGCGCGCCGAAGGTCGAGCTCAGCCGTGCGAACGGGATCGGCATGCGGATGAAGCTCTTCTTCAGCGAACGCCCGTTGATGTCGTAGTACTCGGACTTGCCGTTGCGGTCGAAGCGGAAGCCGGAATAGGTCTTGCCACCGGTGGTGAAGGTCGCCGCCAGGATCTTGCTGGTGTCCACCTTCTCGCCTTCGCGCCAGGTTTCATCCATCACCACGCTGAAGCGGTCGCCCGGCTGCAGGTCCTTCGAGAAGTCGATGTCGTACTTGAAGATGTCGTCGGTCATCGTCGCGATCGCCGACGGTGACAGCCCGGCGCGGCGGGCGGCGGCATACAGGGAACTGGTGATCTCGCCACTGGTGACCACGGTGCGCGTGGAGGTCTCGCGCTTGGTCACCTTCTCCTTGATGTCATCGCCGGCCAGGCTCAGCTCGACCCGGTTGTCGGCATCGCGGTCGAAGCGGATGCTGCGCAGGTCGCCGGACAGCGGCATGTCGAAAGCGATCTCGGCACCCGGGCGCAGCTTGGTCAGCGCCTCGCGCGCACCGGGATGGTCCAGTACCCGGTGCAGGGTGGTGGCCGGGATGCCGGCCTTGTCGAACAGATCGCTCAGGGTCTGGCCGCGCTGCACGCGCAGTACCTGCCAGCTGTCGCCCGGCACCTGCTGCTGCCGGGCCATGGTCAGCGGCGGCAACGGCAGCGCCAGGCTGGTGTGGCTGTCGGCGAAGGGGGCGTCGATGGTGTGCGAGAAGCCGGGAACGATCGTTGCCACCAGGGCGCCGATGGTCGCGAACAGGCTGGCATGCATCCAATGGCGCCGGGTCCAGCGTTCATTGAAAGCGGCGGGAAGGTGTTGCCTGAGCTTCCGATGCAGGGCGTTGTCGTGCAGGACGTGAAGGCGTTCCTGGAAGCGCTGCTTGCGTGCGCGCCCTTGTTCGGAATTGTGCATCGGCGATTTTTCCTGACGGCCCGGGAGCGCGGGCCTAAACGCCGGTTACCATAGACACCTGAGAAAACCGCGTCAAACCCTTGTGCCCATTGGCTTTTGTGAAGCCAATCGGGTTAACTTTGCTTTAACACCCCACACAAGAATCGGCGTTGCCGGGAGTAGTCACGTGTCCTCGATTGAAGAAGCCCTTGCCCTGATCGGCCGCGGTGCCGACGAGATCCTCAAGCTCGAGGATCTGCGTGCGCGCCTGCAGGAAGGCCGCCCGCTGCGGATCAAGGCTGGCTTCG
>NZ_JAXAXL020000007.1:120172-140172 GCF_047497515.2 Stenotrophomonas maltophilia | reverse complement strand
AGTCGGCCCCTAAGGCGAGGACGAAAGTCGTAGTCGATGGGAAGCAGGTTAATATTCCTGCACCTCGCGTAAGTGCGATGGAGGGACGGAGAAGGTTAGGTGTACCAGGCGTTGGTTGTCCTGGGGAAAGGCGGTAGGTTTGGATCTTTGGCAAATCCGGGATCCTTTAAGACCGAGCACCGAGACGAGCCTTTATGGCGAAGTCACTGATACCACGCTTCCAGGAAAAGCTCCTAAGCTTCAGCTTACGCAGACCGTACCGTAAACCGACACAGGTGGGTAGGATGAGAATTCTCAGGCGCTTGAGAGAACTCGGGTGAAGGAACTAGGCAACATGGCACCGTAACTTCGGGAGAAGGTGCACCCTTTTTGGTGGCTCGTGCGAGCTATAGCTGAAGAGGGTCGCAGTAACCAGGCCGCTGCGACTGTTTATCAAAAACACAGCACTCTGCAAACACGAAAGTGGACGTATAGGGTGTGACGCCTGCCCGGTGCTGGAAGGTTAATTGATGGGGTCAGCCGCAAGGCGAAGCTCTTGATCGAAGCCCCAGTAAACGGCGGCCGTAACTATAACGGTCCTAAGGTAGCGAAATTCCTTGTCGGGTAAGTTCCGACCTGCACGAATGGCGTAACGACAGCGGCGCTGTCTCCACCCGAGACTCAGTGAAATTGAAATCGCTGTGAAGATGCAGCGTTCCCGTGGCAAGACGGAAAGACCCCGTGAACCTTTACTATAGCTTTACACTGAACGTTGAGTTCGTCTGTGTAGGATAGGTGGGAGGCTATGAAACTGTGGCGCTAGCTGCAGCGGAGCCATCCTTGAAATACCACCCTGTCGTGCTTGACGTTCTAACCTGGGCCCATTATCTGGGTCGGGGACCGTGTATGGTGGGTAGTTTGACTGGGGCGGTCTCCTCCTAAAGAGTAACGGAGGAGCTCGAAGGTACGCTCAGCGCGGTCGGACATCGCGCACTGTGTGCAAAGGCATAAGCGTGCTTGACTGCAAGATCGACGGATCAAGCAGGTAGGAAACTAGGACTTAGTGATCCGGTGGTTCTGTATGGAAGGGCCATCGCTCAACGGATAAAAGGTACTCCGGGGATAACAGGCTGATACCGCCCAAGAGTTCATATCGACGGCGGTGTTTGGCACCTCGATGTCGGCTCATCACATCCTGGGGCTGTAGTCGGTCCCAAGGGTATGGCTGTTCGCCATTTAAAGTGGTACGCGAGCTGGGTTCAGAACGTCGTGAGACAGTTCGGTCCCTATCTGCCATGGGCGTTGGAGATTTGAGAGGGGCTGCTCCTAGTACGAGAGGACCGGAGTGGACGAACCTCTGGTGTTCCGGTTGTCACGCCAGTGGCATTGCCGGGTAGCTATGTTCGGAAGCGATAACCGCTGAAAGCATCTAAGCGGGAAGCGCGCCTCAAGATGAGATCTCCCGGGGCACAAGCCCCCTGAAGGAACCATATAGACTATGTGGTTGATAGGTCAGGTGTGTAAGTACAGCAATGTATTGAGCTAACTGATACTAATGATCCGTGTGGCTTGACCATATAACCTCAAGTTGCCTTGGCTTTACGACAACGTCGTAAGAGCATCCAAGTGCACGCTACGTCACAAGAACTATGCGAGGCTGGCGCCTTGTCCCTCGGGACGAGTGCGACTCTCCAAAAGCCTCCCTGGTGAAATTAGCGCTGTGGAACCACCCGATCCCATCCCGAACTCGGAAGTGAAACGCAGCTGCGCCGATGGTAGTGTGGCTCAAGCCATGCGAGAGTAGGTCATCGCCAGGGTTTACACCCAAAACCCCGCTGCTCACGCAGCGGGGTTTTTCTTTGGGCTCAGGAAATATCGGTAGTGCCGGCCGCTGGCCGGCAGGCGCGTTGATGAAACCGCCGCGAACGGCGGCGCCAACCAAGGTTGGCGACTACCGATGGCAGAGTGCCAACCAAGGTTGGCACCCACCCATGGCGGAGCGCCCAAAAAAAGCGGCGCCCCGTGGGGCGCCGCTTCGATCTCAACGATAGCCAGTCGAGCAAGCTCGACTCTACTTGGCCGCAGCCTTGTCCTTCATCATGGCGTCGCGAGCCGCCTTGAACGGGTTGCCTTCGTACCAGTTCGGCCAACGATCGCCGCCGGCCAGTTCCTTGCCGACGCCGTACATCAGCTGCAGGTCTTCGACGGTGCCGTCCAGCTTCCAGGTGGCCGCATCGAACTCGTCCTTCGGGCCGTGGTAGCGGTTGGCGCCGTAGTCGGCGGCAGCCTTGCGGCCGGCCTCCACGCCGCCCTCGCGCAGGTCCTCGCCGCCATCGGCATACAGGGCCGGCACGCCGGCCTTGGCGAAGTTGAAGTGGTCCGAACGGAAGTAGAAGCCACTCTGCACCGCGGTCTCACCGTGCAGGGTACGGTCCTGGGCGGCGGCCAGCGGCTTGAGGATGTCTTCCAGCTCCGAGCTGCCGAAACCGGTCACCGTCACGTCCTTGGCACGACCGGCCACCGACATCGCATCGATGTTGATCACGCCGGCAATCTTGTCCAGCGGGAAGGTCGGGTGGGAGACGTAGTACTTCGAACCGAGCAGGCCCGACTCTTCCAGGGTCACGGCCAGGAATACCACCGAACGCTCCGGCTTCGGCTGCTGGTGGGCCATCGCTTCGGCCACCTCAAGGATGCCGGCCACGCCGGTCGCGTTGTCGACTGCACCGTTGTAGATGTTGTCGCCGGTCTCACCCTCGTGCTTGCCCAGGTGGTCCCAGTGCGCCATGTACAGCACGGCCTCGTCGGCACGCGTGCTGCCCGGCAGCACGCCCACCACGTTGCGCGATTGCTTCTGCGCGATCCGGCTCTTCAGATCAACCGCCGCGGTGGCCTTCAGCGGCACCGGCTTGAAACCGCGCTTGCTGGCGTCCTTGTAGGCCTGCGCCAGATCCAGGCCGGCACCGGCGAACAACGCCTTGGCGGCCTCCGCGCTCAGCCAGCCCTGCACCGGGATGCGGGCGTCCGGATCATCCTTGGCGGGCAGGTCGTACTGCGGGCCGGCCCAGGAGTTCTTCACCACATCCCAGCCGTACGAGGCGCCGGCGGTGTCGTGCACGATCAGTGCCGCTGCGGCACCCTTGCGCGCGGCTTCCTCGAACTTGTAGGTCCAGCGGCCGTAGTAGGTCATGCGCTTGCCGTCGAACAGCTTCTCGTCATCGACGTGGAAGCCCGGATCATTGACGAACATGACGACCGTCTTGCCCTTCCAGTCCTGGCCGGCGTAGTCGTTCCACTTCTGCTCCGGTGCATCGACGCCGTAGCCGACGAACACCAGGTCGCTGGCATCGACCTTCACTTCGGCCTGGCCGGTACGCGTGCCGACCACCATGTCGGTGCCGAATTTCAGCTCGGTGGTCTTGCCGCCCTGGGTGATCTTCAGCACGGTCGATTCGTCGGCCGTGGTCTCAGTCATCGGCACGTCCTGGAACCAGCTGTCGCCGTTGCCGGGCTGCAGGCCGATGCGCTGCATCTGATCGCGGATGTAGTTGACCGTCAGTTCTTCGCCCTTGCTGCCCGGGGCGCGGCCTTCGAACTCGTCCGAAGCCAGGGTCTTGACCATCTCGGCGAAGTCGCCGGCGTTGATCTCCGGCGAGAACGGATGGGCGGCCGGTTTCGCAGCGGCAGCGGTGTCGGTGGCCGGCGCGGCAGCCGGCGTATCTTGGCCTTTGCAGGCACTGAGCGCGGCCGCGGCGGCCAGGCACAAAAGGAGTTTGCGGGGCATCGTCGATTCCTGGGAAACAAGGGGCGGCCACACGTCAGTGCGCGACCGGTGTCAGGGAGCATCATCGGGCCGGAGGGCCCGATGCACTCAGTCCGCCGGAGCGGTTTCGGTGTCGAACGGGATCGGCTCGGCGCCGGTGACCGGGCCGATGCGGGCACTGCGGTGCACGTACAGCACCACTTCGCGTTCGAACTGCAGCGGGCCGCTGACCACGGCGTTGGGGCCGATGATCACGCGCGGCTTGCGGCTGGCGGTCAGCGAAACGCTGAAGTTCGGTTTGCGCACGTGCACGCCGCCGTTGACCTGCGAGCCGATGCCGACGGTAATGTCGCCGTTGACGGTCTCCACGTCCTTGCCGACGCGGCTTTCGACCAGGCCGATGCCACCGTTCACGGTTTCCACGCCGCCTTCGATCTGGCTGCCGCGGTCGGTGAAGATGCTGCCGTTGACGGTGCTGACGCCTCCGCGGGCGATCACTTCGCGGCCCAGGCGAACGCCGCCGTTGACCGTTTCGATCTTGCCGGTACGCGCCCGATCGGCCACCTTGACCCCGCCGTTGACGGTGTCGATGCTGCCGGTCTCGACGCCTTCGCCGACGCGGATGCCGCCATTGACGGTATCCAGCTTGCCGTAACGCTGGCCGGGCTCGGCGCTGATACTGCCGTTGACCTTGCTGATGTTGTCCTGTGCGCCCACCGGGCTGGCGGCGAACAGGACGCCCAACAGCAGCGGAATGGAAAGAGTTTTCATGGGACCTCGATGGATGTGCGGCTGGCAGGCCGCGTGCGGAGATGTCACCATTCCCCGGTACCCCCTGCAACTGCCTGAAGTCACTGGAAAGCCCTTGCGCGACAATGCCTTCCCATCACGCCGACATCACATCGCCGCCGCACGCGGCGGGCGCTGCCTGCTGCTGGGGCTGGTCATCGCCTTGGCGCTGCCGTTGCCGGCTGCCGCACAGAACACGCGCGAGACCGAGCGCAAGCTGCAGAAGCTGCGCACCGAACTGAAGAGCGTGGCGCAGGAGCGGCGACAGATCGAGGGCCAGCGCGGCCACGCTTCGCAGCAGTTGCGCGAGGCTGACGAGAAGGTAGCCCGCAGCGGCAGGACGCTTGCGCAGACCGAAACCGCGCTGCGCGAACAGGGCCGGGCACTGGCCGAGGCCGAGCAGCGCCGCAACGCCTTGCAGACCAATCTGGCGCAGCAGCACCGCGAGCTGGCCGGGTTGCTGCGCGCGGCCTACCAGCTGGGCAACCACGCACCGCTGAAGCTGCTGCTGTCGCAGGACACCGTGGCCGATGCCAACCGTGCCCTGGCCTATCACCGCTACCTGCAGCGCGAGCGCGCGCAGCGCATCACCACCCTGACCGCCGACCTGAAGGAACTGGAAGCCCTGCAAACGCAGATCGCCGAACGCCAGCAGAAGCTGCAGGGCGCGCAGCGCGACCAGAAGCAGCAGGCGGCCACGCTGGCGGCCGACCGCCGCGACCGCGCGCAGACCGTGGCGTCGCTGGACGAACGCTTCAAGGACCAGCGCGAAAAGGAACAGGCGCTCGGCCAGGATGCCAAGGCACTGGAAACGCTGCTGGCCAACCTGCGCGCCGCCGCAGCCCGCGCCGAGGCCGAGCGTCGCGCCGCCGCGCGCCGCGCCGCTGCCGAGAAAGCGGCGGCCGAGAAAGCCGCACGCCAGGCCAAGGCGGAAGGCCGCCCGGCACCGCCGACCAAGGTGCCGCCCGCGGTGGCCTCGGCGCCGGCCCCCAAGGTCGGTGGCCTGGGCTGGCCGCTGTCGGGCAACCTGCTGGCCCGCTATGGCGGCAAGCTGCCCGACGGGCGCACCAGCAGCGGTGTGCTGATCGGCGCGCCGGCCGGCAGCACCGTCACGGCCGTGGCCGACGGCACCGTGGTGTTCTCCGACTGGATGACCGGCTACGGCATGATCCTGATCGTCGACCACGGCAACGGCTACATGAGCCTGTACGCGCACAACGACACGCTGCTGAAGGATGCCGGCGCACGGGTCAGCCGTGGCGATGCGGTGGCCAAGGTCGGCAATTCGGGCGGGCAGGGCGTCACCGCGCTGTACTTCGAGCTGCGCCGTGGCGGGCAGCCGGTCAATCCGGACAGCTGGCTGCAGCGGCGCTGAATCCGGCGCCTCCGCACGCCTGGTGGATTCAACGGGAATTTAGCTGTGCTTCGCGCATAATCGGTGCATGTGCCTTGGGCACGATGCCAACGTCGACAGGAGTGATCCATGCGCGCAGCCCGTACCGCCACCCTCTTGCTGGCCCTGTTGCCAGCGCTGTCCTGGGCGCAGCAGACCGCGCCCGCTCCGAGCCAGGAAACCGGCGGGCAGGCAGCGAGCAGCGAGGAGGCGGTGACCTCGAAGGTGCCGCTGGAGGACATCCGCCGCTTCGTGGCCGTGTACAACGCGGTGCGTGCCGCCTACGTCGACCCGGTCGATGACAAGAAGCTGATGCAGTCAGCGGTGCGTGGCCTGCTGCTCGACCTCGATCCGCACAGCACCTACTTCAACAAGGAAGACGCGCAGGCCTTCGACGAGCAGGCCAACGGCGCCTACGAGGGCATCGGCGTGGAGCTGCAGCAGCAGCCCGACAATGCCAGCATGAAGGTGATTTCGCCGATCGACGACACGCCGGCGGCCAAGGCCGGCATCCTCGCCGGTGACCTGATCATCGCCATCGACGGCAAGCCGATCAGTGCGATCGATGCCAGTGAGCCGCTGCGTGGCCCGGCCGGCAGCAAGGTGGTGCTGACCATCGTGCGTGTGGGCAAGCCCAAGCCGTTCGATGTCAGCCTCACCCGCCAGACCATCCGCGTGACCAGCGTGCGCAGTCGCCTGCTGGAACCCGGCTACGGCTACATCCGCCTGAGCACCTTCCAGGCCGACACCGGTTCGGATTTCCAGAAGCACGTGCAGCAGCTGCAGAAGCAGTCCGGTGGCCAGCTCAAGGGCCTGGTGCTGGATCTGCGCAGCAACCCCGGTGGCCTGCTGACCGCCGCCGTGCAGGTGGCTGACGATTTGCTCGACAAGGGCAACATCGTCAGCACCCGCGGCCGCATCAGCATCAGCGACGCGCGCTTCGATGCGACCCCGGGCGACCTGCTGAAGGGCGCACCGGTGGTGGTACTGGCCGATGCCGGTTCGGCCAGCGCTTCGGAAGTGCTGGCCGGTGCGCTGCGCGACAACAAGCGCGCGCGCGTGGTCGGCAGCCGCACCTTCGGCAAGGGCTCGGTGCAGACCGTGCTGCCGCTGGACAACGGTGACTCGGTGAAGTTGACCACCGCGCGCTATTACACGCCCAGCGGCAAGTCGATCCAGGCCACCGGCATCGTGCCGGATGTTGAGCTGAAGCCGGCCCCGAGCCCGGAAGACGAGGCGTTGCCGGCCAGCCTGAGCGACTACAGCGAAGCGACCCTGCCGGGCCACCTGCGCGGTGACGATGAGGGTACCGAGGGCTACCACGCCGGGGCGGTGCTGCCGGGCGATGGCCCGATCAACGACGCGCTGGCCGAGCTGAAGAACCCGGGTTCGGTGACCGCACGCCTGAGGGCCGAAGCGGCCAAGGCAGAGGCTGCCAGGTCGGCGAAGGCGGCTGCGGCGAAGCCGGATGCGAAGGCCGAAGCCACGCCGGAGCCGAAGGTCGAACCGAAGCCGGAAGCCACGCCCGCACCGGCCCCGGTCAAGCCCTGACGATAGCGCCGGGCCATGCCCGGCGGCGAGCGGAAGCGTGCCGGCCAGCGGCCGGCACTACCAAGGGTCAGAACCCGTGCCGCTTGCGTAGCCGGCGGGCGATCGCCGCGCGCACGTAGACCCCGTACACCAGGCCGAACACGAAGCCGCCGATGTGCGCCCACCAGGCCACCATGCCGAAGCTGGGGCCGATGTGGGCGAACACCACCTGCAGTGCTGCCCAGACGCCGATCAGCAGATAGGCCGGGGCGCGCACGAACTCCAGGAACAGCCCGAGCGGGATCACCACGCCCAACCGCGCGCCCGGAAACAGCGCCAGGTAGGCGCCGATCAGCGCCGAGACCGCGCCGCTGGCGCCGATGATGATCTGGTCCGGGCTGCCCATGGTGTAGATCGCGACCAGGTTGGACACTGCGCCGCCCACCAGGAACAGCAGCAGCAACCGCCACGGTCCCAGCACCCGCTCGGCGGGCAGGCCGAAGATCAGCAGGAACACCAGATTGCCCAGCAGGTGTGACCAGTCCGCGTGCAGGAACAGGGCGGTGAACAGGCGCAGCACGCTGCCGTCCTGCAGGGTCGCCCACCAGTCCAGCGGATGGGTCAGCCCGGTGGACAGGGCGCCCCAGTCCAGCCAGAGGCTGCCGCGGGCATCGTCCGGGCGCGAGATCGACCACAGGAAGGCCAGCCACAATGCCGCAAACAGCACGGGCGTGGCCCAGCGCAGGGCCGCCTTCTTTCGCGACGGGAGGGAGACGAACATGCCAATAGCCTAGCGTGCGGGCGGTTTCGGCGGGGATGGTCCTGTTCAGGTTTTGCGGCGAAAAAACCCCCCGTGCTGTTATTGTTTCATTAACAGCTCTGGGTAATACTCGCATACGGCGTCGTATGTCGGGAGGGGAATCCGGCGCGCTTGGAAGGGCCTCAGGGCCTGCCGGGCGCAGGCGCACTCAGAGCAACATCACCGCTTACCGGAGAGAGAGAACTACGATGCAAACCGCTTCCACCATTGCCCGACTGACCCTGCTGGCCGTCGGCGTTGCCGGTGCGCTGGCTGCTGCCGACGCCAATGCCGCCGCCTTCCAGCTGAAGGAAAACAGTGCCAAGGGCCTGGGCCGCGCGTTCGCCGGTTCCGGCAGCGCCGAGGGCGACGCCTCCATCATCGCAGTGAACCCGGCCGGCATGCGCCAGCTGGAAGGCACCGTGATCCAGGGCGACGTCAGCGCCATCAGCTTCGGCGCCAAGTACAAGGGCACCGGCCGTACCGGCGTCAGCGCCCGTACCCCGAACGGCTTCCCGGCATCCGGCGGCGACGGCGGTGACGCCGGCATGATCGCCCCGGTCCCGGCGGCGTACTTCCACATGCCGATCGGCGAACAGGCCCACTTCGGCGTGTCGCTGACCGCTCCGTTCGGCTTCAAGACCGAATACGACAACGGCTGGGTGGGTCGCTACAGCGGCCTGAAGACCGACCTGAAGGCCATCGACCTGGGCTTCGCGGCGTCGTATGACGTCAACCCGTACGTGTCGTTCGGTGCGTCGGTGTTCGTCGAGCACCTGACCATCGAGCTGACCAACGCCATCGACTACGGCAGCATCCTCGCCGGTGCTGGCGCTCCGGGCTTCACCCCGGGCAGCTCGGATGGCACCCTGAAGATCGAAGGCGACAACAATGCCGTGGGCTGGACCGTTGGTGGCCTGTTCTCGATCGACGAGAACACCCACATCGGCCTGAGCTACCGTTCCAAGGTCCGCCACAAGATCACCGGGGGTGATGCGACCTTCGGCGGCGCCGACCGCGCCCGTGCCCTGCTGACCAACTCGCCGGCTACCCGCGGCTGGTTCATGGACACCAGCGGCCGCGCCACCGTCACCATGCCGGCCTCGGCCACCCTGAGCGTGACCCACAAGGTCAACGATCGCTGGACCGTGATGGGCGACGTGACCCGCACCGCCTGGAAGACCGCGTTCGACAGCGTCACCGTCGACTACGCTTCGCCGCAGCCGGACTCGGTGCTGAAGTTCGGCTACCGCGACACCACCTTCGTGTCGCTGGGCGCCGACTACAAGCTGAGCGACACCGTCACCCTGCGCGGTGGTGTTGCGCTGGACCAGACCCCGACCACCGACGCCCACCGCGACGTCCGCGTGCCGGATACCAGCCGCAAGTGGCTGTCGCTGGGCGTGGGCTGGACCCCGTCGGCGAACACCGAGTACAACGTGGGCTACACCCACCTGTTCACCAGCGACCCGAACGTGTACGTGCCGGCGGGCAACAACAACCAGGGCAACTCGCTGAACGGCAAGTACAAGGTTCGTGGCGACGTGCTGGCAGCTTCGTTCCAGTACAAGTTCTGATCCAGGCCCCGGCCTGAAGCAGTACCCGGAAGGCCCCGCGCAAGCGGGGCCTTTTTCATGGGCGCCTCAGGCCCTCCACGGTTTGTGCAGATCCACGACAATAGGGTGATGAACCTGTCCGATCCGAATTTCCAGTTGGAGCTGGCTGCCAACATCGCCGTCGCTGGCTCGATCCTGCTGGCCGGCCGCAACAACGTGCACACGTGGTGGCTGGGCATTGTCGGTTGTGCGCTGTTCGCTGTGGTGTTCGAACGCTCGCACCTCTACGCGGACATGGTGCTGCAGTTCTTCTTCATCGCCATCAGCGTAGTGGGCTGGTGGCAGTGGCTGCGTGGCGACCATGGTGCGCCGCTGCCGATCACCGCGCTGCGCCCGCGCGCGTGGGCCTGGCTGGCGCCTTTGGCGGTGGTGGCCACCTTCGGCTACGGCTGGATGCTGACCCGCCTGACCAACGCCTACGCGCCGTACATCGATTCGGCGGTGCTGGTGCTGAGCGTGATCGCGCAGATCCTGATGATGCGGCGCAAGCTGGAATCGTGGTGGGTGTGGTTGCTGGTGAATACCGTGGCCGTGCCGCTGTACTACAGCCGTGGCCTGCACCTGACCTCGATCCTGTACGTGGGCTTCTGGATCAACGCGCTGGTGGCGCTGCGCCATTGGCGCAACCTGATGCGCGACGAAGCGCGTTGAGCAACAAAAAACCCCGCTTTCGCGGGGTTTTTCGCTTACCGCATCAATCGGGTGATCAGTCGCCCAGGGTCAGCAGCGAGGCGTTGCCGCCAGCGGCGGTGGTGTTCACCGTCACCGTCTTTTCGGTGGCGAAACGCAGCAGGTAGTGCGGGCCGCCGGCCTTCGGGCCGGTGCCGGACAGGCCCTGGCCGCCGAACGGCTGCACGCCGACCACTGCACCGATCTGGTTGCGGTTGACGTAGACGTTGCCGACGTGGACGCCGTTGCTGATGCGGTCGACGGTCTCGTCGATGCGCGAGTGCACGCCCAAGGTCAGGCCGTAACCGGTGGCGTTGATCTGGTCGATCACCGCGTCGAGCTGGTCGCCCTTCCAGCGGATCACGTGCAGCACCGGTCCGAAGATCTCCTTGTGCAGCTGGCCGAGGTCCTTCAGCTCATACGCGCGCGGTGCGAAGAAGGTGCCGTTGGCGGCTTCGGCGGACACCTCAGCGGCGGCGATCAGGCGCGCTTCGCGATCCATGCGTACAGCGTGGTCCTGCAGGATCTTCAGTGCATCGGCGTCGATCACCGGGCCGACGTCGGTGGACAGCAGGCCGGGGTTGCCGACCTTCAGTTCCTTCATCGCACCGGCCAGCATGGTCATCACCTTGTCGGCGATGTCGTCCTGCACGAACAGCACGCGCGCGGCCGAGCAACGCTGGCCGGCGGAGGTGAAGGCCGAACCGATCGCATCCTTGACCAGCTGTTCCGGCAGCGCCGAGGAATCGGCGATGAAGGCGTTCTGGCCACCGGTCTCGGCAATCAGCACGCCGATGGCGGCATCACGTGCGGCCATCGCGCGGTTGATCGCACGCGCGGTGTCGGTGGAGCCGGTGAAGGCCACGCCGGCCACGCGCGGGTCGGCGGTCAGCGCGGCACCGACGGTGGCGCCGTCGCCCGGCAGGAACTGCACCACCTCGGCCGGCACGCCGGCGTCGTGCAGCAGCTTCACCGCGTAGTAGCCGATCAGGTTGGTCTGTTCGGCCGGCTTGGCGATGACACTGTTGCCGGCGGCCAGGGCGGCAGCGACCTGGCCCAGGAAGATCGCCAGCGGGAAGTTCCACGGGCTGATGCAGACGAACACACCGCGGCCGTGCAGCTGCAGTTCGTTGGATTCACCGGTCGGGCTCGGCAGCTTCTCGGCGTGGCTGAACTGCTCGCGTGCCTGCTTGGCGTAGTAGCGCAGGAAGTCCACGGCTTCGCGCACTTCGGCGATGCTGTCGGGCAGGCTCTTGCCGGCTTCCTTCACGCACAGCGCCATGAACTCCGGCATGCGCGCTTCCAGCTGGTCGGCGGCGTGCTCGAGGATGGCGGCGCGGCTGGCGGCCGGGGTGCGGTTCCAGGCCGGCTGCGCGGCCACGGCGTTGGCCAGGGCCTTCTGCACGGTGGCGGCATCGGCGGCCAGCCACTGGCCGACCACTTCGCGGGTGTCGGCCGGGTTGGTCACCGGCAGCGCGGCGCCGGCCGGGTTCGCACCCGGCACCAGCGGGGCGGCCTGCCAGGGCTTCACAGCCGCGTTGATCTGCTCGGCCAGGGCGCGCAGTTCGTTGTCGTTGGCGAGGTTGGCGCCCATGGAGTTCTTCCTGTCGTGGTTCTGGCTGCGCAGCAGGTCAACCGGCAGCGGGATCTTCGGGTGGGGGATGGATGCGAACGAGGCGACCATCTCGACCGGATCGCGGATCAGGTCGGCGATCGGCACGCGTTCGTCGGTGATGCGGTTGACGAAGCTGGAGTTGGCGCCGTTTTCCAGCAGGCGGCGCACCAGGTACGGCAGCAGGTCTTCATGCGAACCGACCGGCGCGTACACGCGGCAGGGCAGGCCGAGGCGGTCGGCCGGCACCACTTCGGCGTACAGGTCATCGCCCATGCCGTGCAGCTTCTGGTGCTCGTACACGCCACCGTTGGCGATGCTGCGCACCGCGGCGATGGTGTGCGCGTTGTGCGTGGCGAACATCGGGTAGATCGCGTCGGCATGGGTGAACAGCCGCTTGGCGCAGGCCAGGTAGGACACGTCGGTGTTCTGCTTGCGGGTGAACACCGGGTAGCCCGGGTAGCCTTCGATCTGCGCGCGCTTGATCTCGGCATCCCAGTAGGCGCCCTTGACCAGGCGCACCTGCAGGCGGCGACCGGCGCGGCGCGCCATGTCGGCCAGGTGGTCGATCGTGTACGGCGTGCGCTTCTGGTAGGCCTGCACGACCACGCCGAAGCCATCCCAGCCGGCCAGCGAGGCATCGCCGAACACCTGTTCGATGATGTCCAGCGACAGTTCCAGGCGGTCGGATTCTTCGGCGTCGACGGTGCAGCCGATGCCGTAGCTCTTGGCCAGCTGTGCCAGTTCCAGCACGCCCGGCACCAGGTCCTTCAGCACGCGCTCGCGCTTGGCGTGCTCGTAGCGCGGGTATAGCGCCGACAGCTTGATCGAGATGCCCGGGGCGTTGTTGACGTCGCCGTCGGGGCGGCCGCCGCGTGCCTTGTGATCGCCGCCGATGGCGTGGATCGCACGACGGTAGTCCTCCAGGTAGCGCAGCGCGTCCTTCATGGTCAGCGCGCCTTCGCCCAGCATGTCGAAGGAGTAACGGTAGCTGGCGTTGTCACCCTTGTGCGAACGCGAAAGCGCCTCGCTGATGGTGCGCCCCATGACGAACTGGTGGCCCATGATCTTCATCGCCTGGCGTACCGCCAGGCGCACCACCGGTTCACCGACGCGGCCGACCAGGCGCTTGAACGCGCTGGGCGCATCGGCGCGGGTAGCGTCGTTCATCTGCACGAGCTTGCCGGTCAGCATCAGGCCCCAGGTGGAGGCGTTGACCAGCACCGAGTCGCTGCCGCCCAGGTGCTTTTCCCAGTCGGCATCGGCCAGCTTGTCGCGGATCAGCTTGTCGGCGGTGTCCTGGTCCGGAATGCGCAGCAGCGCTTCGGCCACGCACATCAACAGCACGCCTTCCTCGCTGCCCAGGTCGTACTGGCGCATGAAGGCTTCGATCGCGCCCTGGTCCTTGGCGCGCACGCGCACGCGGCCGACCAGGTCGGCGGCCAGTGCCTGCACCTTGGCCTGCTCGTCGGCGGGCAGCCGGGCCTGCGCCAGAAGATCGCGCACGTGGCTGGCCTCGTCCTTCAACCAGGCATCGGTGATGGCCTGGCGGAACGGGGTGGGGGGCGCCGGCAGTTCCGGCGACAGCAGCGCGCCCGGACGCGGGGCGTCGTGGGCGGCAGGGGAGGAGGAGGGTGCGTTCATGCCGGTCCGGCCAGTGGAAAACTTGGCGATTTTAATCATTTTTCGGGGTTCCGGAAGTGCCCGGCAGCGACCTTCGTGAAGCGCTGATAGCCCCTAGCTGCGGTGGATTCAGCGTGTTCAGCACGCTCGACAATATTTGTGCTGAATTCGTCATTCGTGCCGCCGACCTCATGCTGTGTTGCAGCATCGAAAAAGGTGTGAATGCACCCTTGCTACCGGCGAGAGGGCGGGGCTACCATCGAGACGTTTCCCGCGGCAGGAACGCGGTTGCGACATGATCGAGGTGCTTCCAGCTCCGGATGGGTCAGGTACGCAGCTGCGGCTGCGTCCCCCACGGGCGCTCGATGCCCGGCAGTTCGTCCTGTTGTTCACCGCGTTGTCGGGTGCGATGTGGCTGGTATCCGCCCTCGGGTGGTTGGCCGGCAATGCGTTCGCCCCCCTGTTCGCGCTGCTGTACAGCCTGGTGCTGGCGGCGGCGCTGCGTGCCTTGTGGCGCAGCGGAGAACGGCAGGAGGAGATCCGGGTAGTGCCGGCGTACGTGGAGGTCATCCCCGTACCCGGTGGATCGCCGGTGTTCCGGGCCCACCCCCACTGGGTGCGCCTGCTCACCGACGATGAGAGGGTCCGGCTGGCATCCAGCGGCCGGCAGGTGGAGGTGGGGAGTTTCCTCGCGCCGGCCGAACGTCAGACGCTTGCAGAGACACTTGAAAGCTTGCTCGCCGCCAGCGATGGCGGCAACCGACGACGCTAAGGGTCTAGGCAATGAAGCAAAGCAGCAGGTGGGGCACGAAGTGCGTGAACGCGGTCGCCGCAGTGCTGGCGACCGGGGGACTGATGCCGGCATTGGCCTGGGCCCAGGCGGCCGATCCAAAGCCGTGGCAGCTGAACATGGGCAAGGGGGTGACCCAGACCTCGCGCCTGGCCTGGGAGTCGAACAACCTGTCGTTGATCATCTGTACGGTGATCGGCGTCCTCGTGTTCGGGGCGATGGCCTACGCCATCTTCAAGTTCCGCAAATCCAAGGGCGCCGTCGCCGCCACCTTCAGCCACAACACCAAGGCCGAAGTGATCTGGACGGTGATCCCGGTGATCATCCTGATCGTGATGGCGTGGCCGGCCACGGCCAACCTGATCAAGATGTACGACACCCGCGATGCCGAGATGACGGTCAAGGTCACCGGCTACCAGTGGATGTGGAAGTACGAATACCTCGGCGAGAACGTCACCTTCACCAGCCGCCTGGACCGCGAGTCGGACCGCGTGCGGCAGAGCGGCATCGTGCCGACCCGCGAGAGCCATCCGCACTACCTGCTGGATGTCGACAACCGGCTGGTGCTGCCGGTGGATACCAAGGTGCGCTTCGTCATCACCTCCGACGACGTGATCCACGCCTGGTGGGTGCCGGCGCTGGGTTGGAAGCAGGACGCCATTCCCGGCTTCATCAATGAAGCGTGGACCAGCATCGAGCAGCCCGGCGTGTACCGCGGCCAGTGCGCCGAGCTGTGCGGCAAGGACCATGGCTTCATGCCGATCGTGGTCGAGGCGGTGTCCAAGGAACAGTTCAAGCAGTGGCTGGCGCAACGCAAGCCAGCGCCGCCCGCCGCACCCGCTCCACCTGCGGCACCGGCAGAACCCGCGGCACCGGCCGGTGAGGCGCCTGCCGCCCCCGCTGCGGCCGAAGCCGGTAGCACACCTGCCACCGCAGCCAGCGGCGCGTGATGTAAAGCCCGAGGCCGCCTGCGGCCCCGGTGACAACCGATTCTGAGAGGTGTTTTGCAATGGCGCACTCGGCAGTTGGGCACGACGATCACCATCACCAGCAGAGTTTCTTCGAGCGTTGGTTCTTCTCGACCAACCACAAGGACATCGGCACGCTGTACCTGGGTTTCAGCTTCATCATGTTCATCATCGGTGCGGCGATGAGCGTGGTGATCCGCGCCGAGCTGGCGCAGCCGGGCCTGCAGTTCGTCAAGCCCGAGTTCTTCAACCAGATGACCACCGTGCACGCGCTGGTGATGATCTTCGGTGGCGTGATGCCGGCCTTCGTCGGCCTGGCCAACTGGATGATCCCGCTGCAGATCGGCGCGCCGGACATGGCCCTGCCGCGCATGAACAACTGGTCGTTCTGGCTGCTGCCGGTGGCCTTCAGCCTGCTGCTGCTGACCCTGTTCCTGCCCGGCGGTGCGCCGGCCGGTGGCTGGACGCTGTACCCGCCGCTGTCGCTGCAGGGCGGTTACAACGTGGCCTTCAGCGTGTTCGCCATCCACGTGGCTGGCATCAGTTCGATCATGGGCGCGATCAACATCATCGCCACCGTGCTCAACATGCGCGCGCCGGGCATCGACCTGCTGAAGATGCCGATCTTCTGCTGGGCCTGGCTGATCACCGCGTTCCTGCTGATTGCAGTGATGCCGGTACTGGCCGGTGCGGTGACCATGCTGTTGACCGACAAGTTCTTCGGTACCAGCTTCTTCAACGCCGCCGGTGGCGGTGACCCGGTGATGTACCAGCACATCTTCTGGTTCTTCGGGCACCCCGAGGTCTACATCATGATCCTGCCCGCCTTCGGCGTGGTCAGCGAGATCATCCCGACCTTCAGCCGCAAGCCGCTGTTCGGCTACCAGGCGATGGTGTACGCCACCGCCGCGATCGCGTTCCTGTCGTTCATCGTCTGGGCCCACCACATGTTCACCGTGGGCATGCCGCTGGGCGGCGAGATCTACTTCATGTTCGCCACCATGCTGATCTCGATCCCGACCGGCGTGAAGGTGTTCAACTGGGTCAGCACCATGTGGCGCGGCTCGCTGACGTTCGAGGCGCCGATGCTGTGGTCGGTGGCCTTCGTCATCCTGTTCACCATCGGCGGCTTCTCCGGCCTGATGCTGGCGATCGTGGCGGCGGACTTCCAGTACCACGACACCTATTTCGTGGTCGCCCACTTCCACTACGTGCTGGTGACCGGCGCGGTGTTCGCGCTGATCGCCGCGGTGTACTACTGGTGGCCGAAGTGGACCGGTCGCATGTACAGCGAGAAGTGGGCCAAGGTGCACTTCTGGTGGTCGATCGTGTTCGTCAACCTGCTGTTCTTCCCGCAGCACTTCCTCGGCCTGGCCGGCATGCCGCGCCGCATTCCCGACTACAGCGTGGCCTTCGCCGACTGGAACCTGATCAGTTCGATCGGTGCGTTCGGCATGTTCGTCACCCCGTTCATGATGGCCGCGATCCTGCTGTCCTCGCTGCGCAACGGCGAGAAGGCCGAAGCGCGCAGCTGGGAAGGCGCGCGTGGCCTGGAATGGACGCTGCCGTCGCCGGCACCGGCGCATACCTTCACCACGCCGCCGACCATCCGCCCGGGCGACCTGGCGCATGACGACATCACGCATTGAGGTGGGGCATGCATAACGAGAGCCCGCTGCAGACCTGTAGAGCCGAGCCATGCTCGGCTGACGCCTTGGGTAGAGTCGACTGTCAGTCGACTCGCGAAAAGCAGCCGACCAACGGTCGGCTCTACAACAGCGAAGAGCAGCCGACCAGCGGTCGGCTCTACCAGAGCGGAAGCGTCGAGCAGCAGCGCCAGCGCGCGAAGCGGACCGCGATGTGGGTCGGCGCCATCGCCGTGCTGGTCTACGTCGGCTTCATCCTCAGCGGGGTGATCGGCCGATGAGCGAGGCGCCAGCCAGCACACCGTCACCCAGCGCCGGGCTGCCGCGCCTGATCGGCGTGGCGGTGGCGGTGTTCCTGCTGACGTTCTCGCTGGTGCCGCTGTACCGCATCGCCTGCGAGAAGGTGTTCGGCGTGCGCCTGGAGCGTGGTCCGGGCGGCGAAGCCAGTGTCGGCGCGGCGGCCGGCAAGCGCACCGTGCGCGTCGAGTTCGATGGTGGCGTCAATTCGCGCCTGCCGTGGTCGTTCCATCCCGAACAGCTGACCATGGACGTGGTGCCCGGCGAGCTCAACGAAGCGCTGTACTTCGCCCGCAACGACAGCCGGCAGGCAGTGGTTGGCAGTGCGGTGCCTTCGGTGGCGCCGGCGCGTGCATCAGGCTTCTTCAGCAAGACCGAGTGCTTCTGTTTCACCGCGCAGACGCTGCAGGCCGGCGAGAAGCGCGACATGCCGGTGCGCTTCATCGTTGATCCGGACCTGCCGCCGGAAATCAAGACGATCACCTTGTCCTATACCTTCTACCGCAACGACGCGTTGTCCGATCGGCTGGCCCCGGCCGCCACCTCGGAAGGCGCGCACGCGGCACCCTGACCCGGATACCGACATGGCCCAGACACCGACCGACGCCAACGTGTACTTCGTCCCGACCCAGAGCAAATGGCCGTTCGTGGGTTCCATCGCGATGATGGTGACCATGGTGGGCGTGGCCAGCTGGCTCAACGATGCCAGCTGGGGCCGCTGGACGTTCTACATCGGCATCGCGATGCTGGTGCTGACCCTGTTCTGGTGGTTCAGCGACGTGGTGCGCGAATCGCAGGCCGGCAACTACAACCACCAGGTCGACGGTTCGTTCCGGATGGGGATGATCTGGTTCATCTTCTCAGAAGTGATGTTCTTCGGTGCCTTCTTCGGCGCGCTGTTCTACACCCGCAACCTGGGCTTGTCGTGGCTGAGCGGCGAAGGCCGCGGCGTGATGACCAACGAGCTGCTCTGGCAGGGCTATTCGGCTGGATGGCCAACCAATGGCCCGGCCGCGATCGGCGGCGCGTTCCAGACCATCCCGGCCTGGGGCCTGCCGCTGATCAATACGCTGATCCTGCTCACCTCCGGCGTGACCCTGACCATCGCCCACCATGCACTGAAGGCCGGCAACCGCCGCCAGCTGCTGATCTGGCTGGGCCTGACCGTAGTCCTCGGCCTCGGCTTCCTGACCCTGCAGGCGGAGGAATACATCCACGCCTACAAGGAGCTGAACCTGACGCTCGGCTCGGGCATCTACGGGTCGACGTTCTTCATGCTGACCGGCTTCCACGGCGCGCACGTGCTGCTGGGCACGATCATGCTGATCGTGATGTGGCTGCGTTCGGCGAAGGGGCACTTCACCCGCGACAACCATTTCGGTTTCGAAGCCGCCGCGTGGTACTGGCACTTCGTCGACGTGGTGTGGCTGATGCTGTTCCTGTTCGTCTACGTGCTTTGACCGCGCGCGTATCGGTGGCCTCAGCCGCCGATGCCGTGCGGCTTGATCCAGCCCATGTAGATGCTCACGATCACCAGTACGATCAAGGCCACCGACACCGCGATGCGGCGGGTCAGTGCGTTGACCGTGCGCTTGGTCTGGCCGCGGTCGACCAGCAGGTAATACAGGCCGGCGCCCAGGTTCCAGACGATGACGATCAGAAACGCGATTACCAGCAGGGTCTTCAGCGAATCACTCATGCGCGGCTCGAGGGCAGGGTGGATGCGCCTATCTGACCGCGTTTGCACGGACTTGTCATGATGCGCCAGCACACGCGCGTGCTCGGATGGCTGCTGGCCGTGCTGGTGATGGCCGGTTTCACCGCACTGGGGCTGTGGCAGCTGCAACGCATGCATGCCAAACAGGCCATGTTGGATGCGCAGGGTCCAGCAGTGGCGCAGGCGTTGCCGCTGGCGCAGGCACTTGCGGCGCCCGGTGCGCTGCACGGCGTGGCCGACCACGGCCGCTTCCTGCCCGGCGTGGTGCTGCTGGACAACCAGACCCGGCATGGCCGCGCCGGCGTGAAGATCTATCGCCCGTTCCGCAGTGACGACGGCAGTGTGCTGCTGGTGGATCTGGGGTGGCGCGCGCTGCCGCCGGATCGCACCTTGCCGGATCTGCCTGCGCCGCCTTCGCCGGTAGCCGTGCGTGGCCTGCTGGCGCCGCCGCCGTCGGCCGGACTGGCGCTGGGGCCGGCATT
Organism: Stenotrophomonas maltophilia; assembly: GCF_047497515.2. GTDB lineage: Bacteria > Pseudomonadota > Gammaproteobacteria > Xanthomonadales > Xanthomonadaceae > Stenotrophomonas. The sequence goes on along the minus strand of NZ_JAXAXL020000007.1, from coordinate 120,499 downwards.
CGCCGCCACCGACGAGGCCGGACGCTGGCTGGCCAGCCGCTTGCCCGCCGAAGGCCTGGCCCGTGCGCTTGGGCTGCAGGCGCTGCCCGACCGCGTGCTGCGGCTGGACCCGGCGCTGCCGTTCGGCGATGAGCGCGACCTGGACCTGCTGCCGAACACGCTGCCGCCGCAGCGCCACCTGGGCTACGCCGTGCAGTGGTTTGGGCTGGCCCTGACCGTGCTGGTGGTGGCGCTGGTGCTGGAGCGGCGCAGGCGGCGCGCCGTGGCCCGGTAGTGCCGGCCGCTGGCCGGCGTCCAGGAATCCGAGGGGTTGCCGGCCAGCGGCCG
>NZ_JAXAXL020000007.1:39335-120162 GCF_047497515.2 Stenotrophomonas maltophilia | reverse complement strand
CCCCCCCCCCCCCCCCCCCCCAACCCCCACGGCACCGCACCCGCATCCCTTTCCCAACCATGAGAAAATGCCCCGCATGAACACTGCTACGTCCCCGCAGGCGCGCGGCTCCGGCCGCCGGACCCTGGTGCTGCTGTTTGCCGTGTTCTTCGGGGCGGTGGCGCTGGCCGCCGTGCTGCGCTTCTCCGGCTGGCAGCCGACCGGGCATCGCAATGCTGGCCAACTGCTGAAGCCACCGGTGGACCTGCGACAGCAGGCGCCGACCCTGGCCAGTGGCCAGGCTTACCCCTGGAATCCCGAGGCGCGTACCTGGCGCCTGCTGGTGGCCCCATCCGGCGCCTGCGACGCGCAGTGCGTCACTTTGTCGCAGGGACTGGGCAAGGTGTGGCAGCTGTTCGGCCATAACGCCGATAATGTCGAGATCCTGTGGCTGGGTACGCCCCCGGCGTCGATCGCCTCGCTGCCCGCGCTGCGGCCGCTGGCTCCGTCGCCAGCCCTGCGCGCGGCGTTGCCGGGCGTTGATGATCCGGCGGGACTGCCGGTCTACGTGATCGATCCGAACGGCTTCGTGATCATGCGCCATGCCCCGGGCTCCGACCTCGGTGGCCTGCGCAAGGACATGGCCACGTTGCTGAAACTGAAGTGAGTCCCGTTTGATGAGCCTTTCCGCGCGTCCGGCGCTGCACCGCAATTTCCACCGCCTGGCGTGGTTCGCCATGATCATGACCGCGAGCACGATCATGTTCGGCGCCTTCGTTCGCCTGTCCGATGCCGGCCTGAGCTGCCCGGACTGGCCGACCTGCTACGGGCAGGCCACCTGGCCGCAGCACGTGGAAGAGACCATTGGCCACCCGGCGGCGGAGATCCGCCCGCTGGAGACCCACAAGGCGTGGCGTGAACAGGTGCATCGCTTCCTGGCCGGTGCGCTGGGCATCGAGATCCTGACCCTGGCCCTGCTGGCCACGCGCAAGCGCCGCTTCGGAAGCACGGCGGTGGTGACCGCCTGCGTACTGGTGGCCGCCGGCATACCGCTGTACATGATGGGCTGGCATGGCACCGCCAGCATCCTGGCGCTGATCGGCGAGGCGATCCTGCTGATCGCCGCGCTGCGCTGGAGCAACATTGATCTCGCGCGCGCTGCACTGCTGACCCTGGCCGTGGTGATCTTCCAGGCCCTGCTGGGCATGTGGACGGTAACCCTGCTGCTCAAGCCCATCGTGGTGATGGGCCACCTGCTGGGTGGCATGCTGATGTTCGGCCTGCTGGTGTGGATGGCCTGGCGCGCCACGCACATGCCGATCACCCTGGCCGAAGCGCCGAAGCTGAAGTGGCTGCTGCGCATCGGTGTGGTCGTGCTGGTCACCCAGATCGCGCTGGGCGGCTGGGTCAGCGCCAACTACGCCGCACTCGCATGCGGCGGTGGCAGCGCCTCGCTGGACAACTTCCCGCGTTGCGCCAACCAATGGTGGCCGCAGCACAACTTCGTCGAAGGCTTCACCCTGTGGCGTGGCATCGGCGTGGACTACGAAGGCGGCGTGCTGGACGGCGCCTCGCGCATCGCCATCCAGATGGCGCACCGCATGTTCGCGGTGGTGGTGGCCGTCTACCTGCTGTGGCTGGCCGTGCGCCTGTTCCGGCTGCCGAGCATGCGTGGCTGGGCCAGCGCGCTGATCGCGCTGCTGGTGCTGCAGGTCACCCTCGGCATCCTCAATGTAAAGCTGGCGCTGCCGCTGGAAGTGGCGGTGGCCCACAACGGCGTGGCCGTTGCCCTGTTGTTCGTGCTGGTCAGCCTGCTGGCCCGCCTGCGTGCCCCGGACTGATTCCATGTTTTCCAATTACCGCCAGTACTGGGACCTGACCAAGCCCAAGGTCGTTGCCCTGATCGTCTTCACCGCGCTGGTCGGCATGGTCCTGGCCATCCCCGGCGTGCCCAGCTGGGAGCAGGTACGCGCCGGCGTGCTCGGCTTCCTCGGCATCTGGCTGGCGGCCTCGGCGGCCGCAGCGATCAACCAGCTGCTGGATGCGCACATCGATGCGCAGATGGCGCGCACCTCGTGGCGGCCGCTGGTGGTGGGCAAGGTCAAGCCGTGGCAGGTGCTGGTGTTTGCCGGCGTGCTGATCGTGCTGTCGATGGCCATCCTGGTGCTGTGGGTGAACCTGATCACCGCGGTGCTGACCTTCGCCTCGCTGATCGGCTACGCGGTGATCTACACCGTGTACCTCAAGCGCGCGACCTCGCAGAACATCGTGATCGGTGGCCTGGCCGGTGCAATGCCGCCGATGCTGGGCTGGGCGGCGGTGACCGGCATGCAGGGCTCGTCGGACTGGGCCTATTCGTCGCTGCTGGTGCTGATCATCTTCATCTGGACCCCGCCGCACTTCTGGGCGCTGGCGATCTTCCGCCGCGAGGACTACGCCAAGGCCGAGATCCCGATGCTGCCGGTGACCCACGGCGTGGTGCACACCCGCAAGCAGATCATGGTGTATTCGGTGGTGCTGGCGCTGGTCTGCCTGCTGCCGTACCTGGTGGGCATGAGCGGTGCGTTCTACCTGGGCGGCGCGATCGTGCTCAACGCCGTGTTCCTCTGGTACGCCTGGCGCATGCTCAATCCGCCGGACGAGCTGTTCTCGATGAAGATGTTCCATTACTCCATCGTCTACCTGATGGCGCTGTTCGCCTTCCTGCTGGTCGACCACTGGATCCTGCCCTGGCTGTGACGGGCTGATGCATTCACGCATGGCGTGGATCTACTTTCACCGTCCAACGATCAGCCGAGCATGGCTCAGCTCTACATTTGATCTCCGACGGCTGCGTCGCCATTGCAGCCGGCTCCGTGATGGCGCCATGACCGCAGCATGCCATCGCGTTCGGTAGATCCACGCCATGCGTGGATGGCTTTCCACAGAAGCCTGCGCGTTCAGTGTCGGCTTCTGCTTGCCAGCACTGGCGCTGCGCCAGGTAACCAGGCTGCCACGTTGTAGGGATTTGCCGCGTTGCCTGTTTCCTGCGAGTGGTAGGTCACAGATGGGGACTGCCGCGCCAGACTGGTCGATCCGGGCAGGTACACAGGTGTTGCGCGATGACTCGCAATTCTGTGGGGCGATCCATGAGATGCCATGTTCCTCTGCCCATCGTTCTGTGTGCAGTGCTTACCTGCCTGACTGGCAACGCTGCAGCAGGAGTAGAGGTACTGAGTCGGGCCAACTGCATTGGATTCATCGATGAATCCGTCACCCATGAACGGCCGCAATTCGGCAGTTTCCAGGGTTCGGCCGATCCAGCCCCTGATCCGCTAGGACGTTGGCTGCACCAACGTGCCATGCAAGCTTCAATGCAGGAGGGCTCGGCCATGAGTAGGTCGTCCGCCGGCGTTGGCAGCTACCAGATCGTGCGACTGGCAGACCTGGATGCGCCCGAAGAAGTGAAGCGGCAGCTTCGCGCTGACATCGAACGATCCAACGGTGTCGTGCAGGCTGCAGCAGGGAACATCCCCTCACGGGCTGAAATGCTGGCGGCCGTGCCCCGCACTCAGCGTTCGGCGTCGGAACTGCGCCAGCGCCTGCCGCAGCCACCCAGCAGCCTGGAAGCCAGCCTCCTGGGTCCGGCCAAGCTGATAGGGATGGAGCCCAGTGGCGCGCTGGAGGGAGGCAGGTCCTCGGGACTGAGCCGCTTCTTCCAGTTGAAAGGCGTCGGCGTCGTGGAATTCAGCGAGAACAACTTCGTCGCTGCGGGCACGCATATCGAGGTCATCGCCGAGGCACAGAACACAACGGTGAAAGGCGCGCCCGCGCACGTGAAGAAGAGCGCGGACGGTGCCGGCCGTACCCGCGTCGAGCTTGCCTGGACAGGAGACAGCAAGACCTACAGCTTGATCGCCACCGGCGAACGGGGGAGCGACGTGGAGCGCAACGCGCGAGTGCTGCACGACATCGCTGCGGATATTGTGGATTAGCGGCGCCGCGAGAGTCATCCACGCATGGCGTGGATCTACTGCGGGTTCACGCCATCCGCGGTTTGGTAGATCCACGCCATGCGTGGATGGTGTCAGTAGATCCACGCCGCGCGTGGATGGGCTCTCTACAAAAACCCGCGCGCCCGGTCAGGGCGCGCGCTTGGCATACCGCTGCGCGATCACGCCGCAGACGATCAGCTGGATCTGGTGGTAGATCATCACCGGCAGCACGATGGCGCCGAGGCTGCCACCGGCGAACAGCACCTTGGCGATCGGCACGCCGGTGGCCAGGCTCTTCTTCGAGCCGCAGAACACGATGGCGATCTCGTCTTCGCGGTTGAAGCGCAGGCGGCGGGCGATGAAGGTGATCAGCGGCATGGCGATGCCGAGCAGCACGGCCGCAACTACGGCTACGGCGAACAGTGACAGCAGCGGGGTCTTGCTCCACAGCCCTTCGGTCACTGCCTCGCCGAACGCCGAATACACCACCAGCAGGATGGTGGCCTGATCGGTGTAGCGCAGCAGCGCGCGCTGCCTCTCGACCCAGCCGGCGATCCACGGACGCAGCAGGTGACCGGCGACGAACGGCACCAGCAACTGCAGCATGATGCCGCCGATCGCATGCAGCGGATCGTGGATGCCGCCCGAGGTGCCGGCCAGCGCAGTCAGCAACAGCGGGGTCAGGAACACACCGAGGATGCTCGACAGCGAAGCACTGCACACCGCTGCGGGCACGTTGCCGCGCGCCATCGAAGTGAACGCGATGGACGACTGCACGGTGGAGGGCAGGGTGCACAGGAACAGCACGCCCAAGTACAGCTCCGGGGTCAGCAGCCAGCCCGACAGCGGCTTGAACAGCAGGCCCAGCAGCGGGAACAGGATGAAGGTGCAGGCCAGGATGGTCAGGTGCAGCCGCCAGTGCAGCATGCCGCCGATGATCGACTCGCGCGGCAGGCGCGCGCCATGCAGGAAGAACAACGCGGCGATGGCCACCGTGGTGACGTCATCGAGGACGATGGCGGCGGCGCCATGCATCGGCAGCAGCGAGGCCAGGCCGACGGTGCACAGCAGGGCGATAGTGAAGTTGTCAGGTCGCAGGCGCGACCACCAGCGGGTCATGGTGGGCAGAGTCCTTGGGGCGGAGGAGTCAGGGCGAAGCGGCGGGTGCGGCCAGGCGCTGGCGGGTGGTGGCTTCCAGCGATGTCAGGCCGGCACGTTGGCCGAGCTGCAGGGCCTGTTCCGGGCTGGCGTGTTCGTAGTGCGCAGTGACAAGGCCGAGCACGGCACCGGCGCGGTTGCCGGACGCGCAGTGCAGCAGCACCGGACCTGCGCTCTGCTGCAGGGCCTGGTGCACGGCGCGCAGGTTGGCCGCATCCAGGCCATCAGCGCCGGCTACGGGTATGCGTACGTAGCGCAGGCCCAGCGATTCGGCCACGCCGGCTTCATCGAAGCCGCGGTCCTCATCGGGCTGGCGCAGGTCGATCACCGTGCGCACGCCCTGCGCGGCCAACGCCCGCAGCTGCGTGCCGCTGGGCTGGCCGCCGGCATACAGGCCAGGGCGGACTTCATTGAGAGGGGCGTTTTCGGCCAGGGCCGTCAGCGGCAGGCAGAGCGACAACAACAGCAGGCAGGTCAGGCGCAGCAGCATGGTCCTCTCCGGGAAAGCGATCTGCCGCTACAGGCGCAGTCCGGCGCGGGCCTTCAGCAGCTCGCGCAGTTCGTACTTGTCAGTATCGTCCAGACCCTGCTGGCGCTGCTTTGCCAACAACTCCTCCAGACGTTGCACCAGCAGCTGTTTCTCCAGCTGGGCCACGGCGTCGTGCAGTTCCTGGGTCCAGCTGGCTTCAGTGCCAGGCAGCGTCTGCGCCGCCAGCGTGTGCAGCGAGGCCTGCTCTTCACGGCCGTCGAAGTGTTCCAGCAGGGCGCCGGTACTGATGTCCGGGCGCTGCTCGACCAACCCCAGCAGTTCCAGCAGCAGCTCCACGCCGGGCAGGCGCAGGCCCTGGAAGTGATGCTGGCCGCCCAGCGTGAGCGCCAGCGAGGGCTGCTGCAGCAGCACGGCGATTGCGCCGCGCACCAGGCTGCGCTTGGCCACCGGCTGGATCGTGCGCGCCGGCTGGCGCTGCGGCATCGGTGCGCGCGCGGACGCGGCATTGCCGCCGAGGCCGGTCAGCTGCGCCAGCTGCTGCTTCATCAGGTCGCCGAAGGCACCATCGGGGATCTGCGCCAGCATCGGCTTTGCGCGCTCGGCCAGCCGTGCCTTGCCGTCCAGCGTGCCCAGGTTGATCTCGCGGGTCAGTTCGTCGAAGAAGAACTGCGACAGCGGCGTGGCCTGCTTCAGGCGCTGGTTGAACGCCTCGGCGCCCTCCTTGCGCACGATGGTGTCCGGGTCTTCGCCGTCGGGCAGGAACAGGAAGAAGGCCTGGCGGCCATCCTTCATGCGTGGCAGCACCGACTCCAGCGCTTTCCAGCCGGCACGGCGGCCGGCGGCATCGCCGTCGAAGCAGAAGAATACGTCCGGTGCGTTGCGGAACAGCAGCTCGGCATGGTCCGGCGTGGTCGCGGTGCCCAGCGTCGCCACCGCCTGGGTGACACCGAACTGGAACAGCGAGACCACGTCCATGTAGCCCTCGACCACGATCAGCCGCTCGATCTTCTGGTTGGCCTGGCGCACCTGCCACAGGCCGTACAGTTCGCGGCCCTTGTGGAACAGTGCGGTCTCGGGCGAATTGAGGTACTTGGGGCCGTCGTCCTTCTCGAACACGCGGCCACCGAACGCGATCACCCGGCCACGGCGATCGAAGATCGGGAACATCACCCGGTCGCGGAACTTGTCGTAGACGTGGCCGCGGTCGTTCTTGGAGAACAGGCCGGCGCGGTCGAGCAGCTTCATGCGGCGCTCGTCCTTGCCCAGTGCATCGCGCAGGCCGCTGTAGCCATCGGGTGCGTAGCCGATCTGGAAGCGCGCGCGGTTGTCCTCGTCCACGCCCCGACCATCGAGGTAGCTGCGCGCCTTTTCGCTGCTTTCCAGGTTTTTCTGGAAGAACTTGGTGGCCGCATCCAGCGCCGAGTACAGCTCGCGGCTGTCGTCCTGCTGCTGCGGGCTGCGCGGGTTCTCGTTCCGCGGCACGTCCATGCCGGCGCGCTTGGCCAGTTCATCCACCGCGTCGAGGAACTCGAGGCGGTCGTAATTCATCAGGAAACTGATGGCGGTGCCGTGCGCGCCGCAGCCGAAGCAGTGATAGAACTGCTTGGTCGGCGAGACCGTGAACGAGGCCGAGCGTTCGTCATGGAACGGGCAGCGCGCCGCGTACTCCTTGCCCTGGCGCTTCAGCGGCACGCGGCTGCCCACCACCTCGACGATGTCGGTGCGGGCCAGCAGGTCGTCGATGAAAGCGTCGGGGATACGAGCCATGGGCAACAGGGCAGGGCGCGGCCGGTGGCCACGCGAGGCGGAACGATCAGTCCGCCTAGTTTACTCCCTGCCGGGCAGTGGGCCGGCCTCCGCAGGATCGATGCCGGCCGCCGCCAGATGGAGGCGCGCGCGCAGGCGCTCGTCGATCACCGCGGTCATCAGCGCGCCGACGAAGAACACCACGGTGGCGTAGTAGATCCAGACCAGTGAAATGACCAGTGCGCCCATCGAGCCATAGGCGCTGCCGGGGGCGACGGTAGCGATGTAGACGCCGATGCCGTAACGACCCAGTGCGAACAGCGCCGAGGTGATGACGCCGCCGATGAAGGCCTGGCGCCACGCCACGCGACGGTCCGGCAGGTAGTGGTACATGAAGGCGAAGCCGACCGCATACAGCAGCAGGCTGGTCAGGTAGCCGATGGCAGGCAGGATCGAGGGCAGCTGGGCGAAGGCCACCTGCAGCATGGTGGTGGCGGTCATCGACAGGATCAGCAGGAAGCCCAGGGCGAGTACCACGCCGAACGAGAACACGCGTTTGCGCAGCCAGGCCTTGATGCCTTCCAGGCGCTCGCCGCTGGTGCGGAAGATCAGGTTCAGTGCGTTCTGCAGCTGGGCGAACACCGCCGTGGCACCGACGAACAGCAGCAAGGTGCTCCACAGCCCGGCCAACGAGCCGACATCGGGCTGGTTGTCGGCATTCTTCAGGACGGTCTCGGCCACGGTGGCCGCGCTGCTGCCTGCGGCGGCACTGATCTGCCCGACCAGCGCCTGCTGCGCGGGTGGGTAAAGCGAGGCGGTCAGCCACAGCAGCAGCACCAGCAGCGGTGCCATTGAAAGCAGGGCATAGAAGGAGACCGAGGCGGCCTGGGTAAGTACGTCGATCTCGACGAAGCGCTTGCCGACGGCCATCGGGAAGCTGTCCTGCAGGCGCTGGACGTATTTGCGTAGATTCACGGGAACAGGGGACGCAGGTTCAACCATGCTGCCGTTGTAGCAGCTGCGGGTCGAAGGTGCGGTGAAGCGGGTGCATCGATGGGGTCGGAGCCCTTCCGGGGGGCGAAAGGGATCCGACCCCAGGGCATGGTTACGCCAGCTGCTGCTTGACCAGCTTGGAGACCAGGCCCATGTCGGCCTGGCCGGCCAGCTTGGGCTTCAGCGCGCCCATCAGCTTGCCGATGTCGGCCGGGCCGGAGGCACCGGTCTCGGCGATGGCGGCCTGGATGGCGGCCACGATCTCGGCTTCGCCCATCTTGGCCGGCAGGTAGGCTTCGATGACCACGATCTCGGCGCGCTCGATCTCGGCCAGGTCTTCGCGCTTGGCCGCTTCGTACTGGCTGACCGAGTCCTTGCGCTGCTTGACCATCTTGTCGAGCACGGCGATCACGGCGGTGTCATCCAGCTCGATGCGCTCGTCCACTTCGCGCTGCTTGATGGCGGCGTTGATCAGGCGGATCACGCCCAGCTTGTGCTTCTCGCCCGCCTTCATGGCGGCCTTCATGTCTTCGGTGAGCTGCTGCTTCATGCTCATGAGGAACCTCGTGGTGGTGGTGGGGCGGGGCGGGTGCCCGAACCCGGAAACGCAAAAAGCCGGCGACGCTCGCGCGTGCCGGCTTCGGCTTCACCGCGGAAGGACGAGCCCGCCGCAATGAAGATGCGTCCGATCAGTACAGGCGCTGACGCTTGGTGACGTCGCGCGACGAGCGGCGCAGCTGACGCTTCACAGCAGCGGCAGCCTTGCGCTTGCGCTCCTGGGTCGGCTTTTCGTAGAACTCGCGCTTGCGGGTTTCGGCCAGCACACCGGCCTTTTCGCAAGTGCGCTTGAAGCGGCGAAGAGCAAACTCGAAGGGCTCGTTCTCGCGGACTTTGACGCTGGGCATGGAATCTCCGGGACACAGTAGAACCGGGTCACGCCCGGCGAGCCGCACATTATAGCGGCGAATAGACAAACTGCAAGCGGCCAACCCTGAATACGGGCCAGAGGTTCGAAAGCAGTGAGACCTGCGCGTCCCCCGAGGAGGCGGCAGGGGCGTCATAATAGCAGGCATGCGAGTCCTTGGCATCGAATCTTCCTGTGATGAGACCGGCGTGGCGGTGTATGACACCGACCTGGCCGGCAGCGCGGCCCTGCGCGCCCATGCGGTCTACAGCCAGATCGCCCTGCACGCCGAGTACGGCGGTGTGGTGCCCGAGCTGGCCAGCCGTGACCACGTGCGCAAGCTGCTGCCGCTGGTGCGCCAGACCCTGGCCGAGGCCGGCCTGGGCGTGGGCGACATCGATGGCGTGGCCTACACCGCTGGCCCCGGCCTGGTCGGCGCCCTGCTGGTGGGCGCGGGCGTGGCCCGATCGCTGGCTTGGGCGCTGGAGGTACCCGCAGTGGGCGTCCACCATATGGAAGGCCACCTGCTGGCGCCGTTGATGGAAGACGACCCGCCGCAGGCGCCGTTTGTGGCCCTTCTGGTGTCCGGTGGCCATACCCAGCTGGTGGCGGTGGACGCGATCGGCCAGTACCGCCTGCTGGGCGAGACCCTGGATGACGCAGCCGGCGAGGCCTTCGACAAGACCGCCAAGCTGATGGGCCTGCCGTACCCGGGCGGCCCGCAGCTGGCCAAGCTGGCCGAGCAGGGAACACCCGGCGCGTACCGCTTCGCACGGCCGATGACCGACCGCCCGGGGCTGGATTTCAGCTTCTCCGGCCTGAAGACCCAGGTCCTGATGGCCTGGCGCGACAGCGACCAGAGCGAGCAGACCCGCGCCGACATCGCCCGTGGCTTTGAAGATGCCGTGGTCGAGACCCTGTCGATCAAGTGCGAGCGCGCGCTGGAAGCGGCCGGGACCAACGTGATCGTGGTGGCCGGCGGCGTCGGCGCCAACACGCGCCTGCGCGCACGCCTGCAGCAGATGGCCGAGCGTCTCGGCGGCCGTGCCTGCTTCCCGCGCCCGGCACTGTGCACCGACAACGGCGCGATGATCGCCTTCGCCGGCGCGCTGCGTCTGCAGGCCGGCCAGCACAACCCGCCGAAGGTGGAGGTGACCCCGCGCTGGGACATGGCGACCCTGCCGGCGGTGTGACGCTACGGGCGCACGCCCAACGGCGATGCCGCCAACACGATCGTGGCCCGCTCGTGGCGCTGCAGCCAGCCCAGCGTATGCGGGCAGCGGGCATGGATCAGCCGCCCGATCGCGGCCAGGTCGGCGCCGATGTCACGTTCCAGGATCGGCTCGTGATGGGCGATGCGGCTGCGCAGGTGGCGGATGCGCCCAATGTCCGCGTGGATGGCCTTCCTGGTCACACTGGGATGTGCCGCCGTTGCATGACGCAGCACCTGGGCAAGTGCAGGTACCCACAGCGTGGCGTCGAAACGGCAGGTGAAGAGCTGCTGCCAGAACACCATCGGCAGGTCGGCCACGATCTCGGGTGTGTCTTTCGCGCGGCTGGCGAGCTGTTCCAGCGCGGCTCTGGATGAGGTGGAGGAAGAGGCCGGTAGCCTGCGTCGGAAGGCGTCGTTCCAAGGCCACCGCGGACCGTGCTGTCGGGCCAATGCCGATGCCGCTGCATTGCGAATGACCACTTCGCACAGGTGGACCGGCATCATCAGCGCGCCGCACATCCGCATGTTCCACACGTACAGGGATTCGGCAGTAACGTCAGCGCCGCAGGTTGATGCGATTCTTTCGTAGGTCGACAGTCGCTCCGCTGACAACGCGCGCCTCAATGCATCGTATGCAGCCATCGTGATGTGCGGTGGTGAAGGGAAGACGCAGGTTGTCGAGGGATCGAGTCGGCCACCATCAGGAAACCTCCTTGCGTGCGTGGCCAGTTCCCCGCGTTTCGGCCAGGGCGAACACGAGGGTCTGCGTTGTCGGGATTGGCCTTGACCCACCTTTTGATTGCTGGCTAGTCTGGGCACCTGCGCCACCGGGACTCGCGGCTTGAGAAAGCTCCCCCCGGGGACAAATGTAGGACCAAAGGGCCCTGCTGGCAGGGCCCTTTGCTTTTTCTGGAGCTGCGTCCCTGCCGGCCGCCCACCGCCCGTTCCGGGCAGGCTCACCGCCGTGCCGTTACCATGGTTGCCTGTATTCGGCTGGTAACCGCAATGGACAAGGTTTTCATCGAGGGGCTGACGATCGACGCCCTGATCGGCATCTACGATTGGGAACGACGGATCCGCCAGGACCTGGTGTTCGACCTGGAAATGGGCTTCGACAACCGTCGCCCCGCAGCCACCGACGACATTGCCCACACCTTGAACTACAAGGCGGTGAGCAAGCGCCTGGAGCAGTTCGTGCGTGAGTCGGAGTTCGGCCTGGTCGAGACCCTGGCCGAGCGCTGCGCGCAGATCGTGCTGGACGAGTTCGACGTGAAGTGGCTGCGCCTGAAGCTGAGCAAGCCGGGCGCGGTGCGCGGCGCACGCGCGGTGGGCGTAATCATCGAACGCGCGCGGGACTGACCCGGTAGTGCCGGCCGCTGGCTCGTAATCTGGTAGTGCCGGCCGCTGGCCGGCAACCTCAACAGCAAAGAAGGAAGGAGACAACCGATGGTGGACGCGGTGGTGGCGGTACAGTGGCTGGAAAAGCTGCAGAACACACTGGAACCCTATCCCGGCGCCTACCTGGCGTTGATGATCACGGCGCTGCTGGTCGCAGCAGGCCTGGCCAACTGGGTGACCAAGCGCATCCTGCTGCGTGGGCTGCGGCGACTGCTCAGCCGCCTGCCGGGTGCTGACACCGGTCGTGGCAGCCATCTGATGCGGGTGATCTCGCGGCTGTCGAACGTGGTGCCCAGCCAGGTGATCGCCTCGGGCATCCGCATCGTGCCCGATCTGCCGCCCGGCCTGGTCGGCTTCATCATCGGCGCCTGCCAGGCGTGGGCGATTCTGACGGTAGTACTGGCGATCTCGCATGCGCTGGATGCGGCCAACGACCTGTACGAGCGTCGCCCTGAAGCACGCAACAAGCCGATCAAGGGCTACCTGCAGGTCGCCAAGATCGTCATCTTCGTGATCGCTGGCCTGTCGATCGTTGCCACTCTGGCCGGGGTCGACCTGCGCTACCTGGTCACCGGCCTCGGCGCGGCCACGGCGGTGCTGATGCTGATCTTCCAGGACACCATCCTGTCGCTGGTGGCCAGCGTGCAGATCAGTGGCGATGGCCGCGTGCGCATCGGCGACTGGATCGAAATGCCCAGCCAAAACGCCGATGGCGATGTCATCGACATCGCGCTGCATACCGTGACCGTGCAGAACTTCGACAAGACCATCACCACAATCCCGACCAAGAAGCTGGTGACCGAGTCGTTCAAGAACTGGCGCGGCATGCAGGAGGCCGGCGGCCGCCGGATCAAGCGCGCGCTGTACCTGGACCAGCACAGCGTCGGTTTCCTGGACGAGGGTGACCTGGCCTTCCTCGGCCAGTTCGCGCTGCTGGGCGACTACCTGCGAGAGAAGGAACAGGAACTGGGGCAGTGGAACGGGCGCCTGCGCGAACAGGGCGTGGCCGAGGTCAACAGCCGCCGGGTGACCAACCTGGGCACGTTCCGTGCCTACGTGGAGCGCTACCTGCGCAGCCATCCGGGCATCCATACCGATATGACCCTGCTGGTACGGCAGCTGCAGCCGACCACCGAGGGCCTGCCGCTGGAGCTGTACTGCTTCACCCGCAGCACCGCCTGGGGCGAGTACGAGGCGGTGCAGTCGGACATTTTCGACCACCTGCTGGCGATCCTGCCGGCCTTCGGGCTGCGCGTGTTCCAGGCCTCCAGCGATGCCATGTTGATGGCCGGGCAGCGCCAGTTGGCTGGCTCGGAGTAAGCTGCGAGGCCTCCGGCCGGACCGTACGGATCCGGCTGGAGCCTGAAACTGAATGACGAAACCTCTCGCCAAATGGCTCGGGATCGCTAGAATGCCGGGCTTGTAAACGTTTTCATCAAGGACTGCTGGTGGCCTCCGATCGCATCGAATCCCTCATTGCCCAGATGACCGTCGAGGAAAAGGTCGGCCAGCTGGGTGTCTTCGCGGACATGGTCCGCCCGTTCGCCCCGGACGTGAACCCGGAAGCCAACGTGCGCAATGCCGACCAGGTGCTGCAGCAGGTGCGCGAGGGCAAGGTCGGCTCGCTGTTCAATGGTGTCGGCGCCGAGCTGGGCCGCCGCATCCAGCAGGTCGCCACCGAGGAGAGCCGCCTGGGCATCCCGGTGATCCTGGCCGCCGACGTCATCCACGGCATGCGCACCGTGTTCCCGATTCCGCTGGGTGAGGCCGCCAGCTTCGAACCGGAGCTGGCCGAGCGCACCGCCCGCGCCACCGCCATCGAGGCGACCGCCGCCGGCCTGCACTGGACCTATGCGCCGGCCGTGGACATCGCCCGCGACCAGCGTTGGGGCCGCGGCGCCGAAGGTGCCGGCGAGGACGTGGTGCTGGGCTGTGCCTTCGCCGCCGCCCGCGTGCGCGGCTTCCAGGGCAGCGACCTGCGCGCCGACGATTCGCTGCTGGCCACGCCCAAGCATTTCGCCGCCTATGGCGCGGTGATGGCCGGCATGGAATACAACATGGTGGACATCTCGCCGCAGACCCTGCGCGACGTGCACCTGCCGCCGTTCAAGGCTGCTTTCGATGCCGGTGCGATCACCGTGATGTCCTCGTTCAACGACATCAACGGCGTACCGGCCAGCGCCAACGCCGAACTGCTCACCGACATCCTGCGCGGTGAGTGGAAGTTCCCGGGCGTGGTGATTTCCGATTACACCGCCGACATGGAACTGGTCGCGCACGGCTATGCCGCCGATGACCGCGATGCCACCGCCAAGGCGTTCACCGCCGGCCTGGACCTGAGCATGCAGAGCGGCTTCTACGCCGAGCACCTGCCGGGCCTGGTCGAGAGCGGCGAAGTGCCGATGGCGGTGCTGGATGAAGGCGTGCGCCGCATCCTGTGGCTGAAGGAAACCATCGGCCTGTTCGATGACCCGTACCGTTCGCTGGACCCGGCGCGCGAAGCCGATACCTCGCACATCGCCGCGCATGACGCACTGTCGCGCGATGCCGCGCGCCGTTCGATCGTGCTGCTGAACAACCGCGACAACGTGCTGCCGCTGCAGAAGAACGGGCAGAAGATCGCGCTGATCGGCCCGTTCGTGCAGGACCGCGAGAACATCGAAGGCTGCTGGACGCTGTTCGGCGACAAGCAGCGCTATGTGGACCTGGAAACCGGCGTGCGCGCTGCCATCGGCGATGAAGCGCTGCTGGAGATCGTGCCGGGCTGCGAGCTGGAAACCGCGATTGCGGGGGGCACCGAAGCGGCCGTGGCCGCCGCGCTGCGCGCCGACGTGGTGGTGCTGGCGCTGGGCGAACCGCAGCGTTACAGCGGTGAAGCGCAGTCGCGCGTGGAGATCACCCTGCCGCCGGCACAGCAGGCGCTGGCCGAGGCCGTGGCGATGACCGGCAAGCCGCTGGTGGTGCTGCTGCGCAATGGTCGCGCGCTGGCCCTGCAGGGCGCGGTGCGCAATGCACAGGCGGTCGCGGTGACCTGGTACCTGGGCACGCAGACCGGCCATGCCGTGGCCGATGTGCTGTTCGGCGATTACAGCCCGTCCGGCCGCCTGCCGGTCAGCTTCCCGCAGGTGTCCGGCCAGCAGCCGTACTTCTACAACCACCCGCGCACCGGCCGCCCGGAGCTGCCGACCATGTCGGAGTTCAAGGCACGCTGGCGCGAGATTCCGAACGAGCCGCTGTACCCGTTCGGCCACGGCATCGGCTACACCTCGTTCGACTACGGCGTGCCGCAGCTGAGTGCGGCCCAGCTGGGCTGGGACGAGACCTTGACCCTCACCACCACGCTGACCAACAGCGGTGCTGTGGCGGGCGAGGAAGTGGTGCAGTTGTACATCCACGACCGCGTGGCCAGCCGCGTGCGCCCGGTGCGTGAACTCAAGGACTTCCGCAAGGTGGCATTGCAGCCGGGCGAGTCGGCCGAGGTCGTGTTCACCCTGACCCGCGAGCAGCTGGCCTTCACCGGCCGCGACGGCGTGCTGCGTGCCGAGCCAGGCCAGTTCGACGTCTGGGTGTGCGCCTCGTCGGCCGCTGGCGAAGCGGTGCAGTTCGAGCTGCTGAAGGGCTGATAGCGCCGACATCCACGCATGGCGTGGATCTACTGCAAGCGGTAGCGCCGGGCCATAACCGGCGTTGCTGCGCTCACATTGCACGAACACGCCGGGCGTGGCCCGGCGCTACCATCGGGGCCTTGATCCGATGGAGTTCGCGCATGCGCAAGATGGCTTTCCTTGTTCCGGCCCTGCTGCTGGCCGCCTGTTCGCGGCCGGCACCGCCGGCCGAGCCTGCGGCCGATGCGCCGCCGCCGATGACCGGTTCCACCCCGGCCGAAGCGGCAGCCAGCACCACGCCGGACCCGGCCGCTGCACCGCAGGCAGCAGCAGAACACGCCAGCGAAAACTCCGCCCCCGCCGCGGCCGAAGAGGGCGACGCACGCGCGCGCATCGACAGCGTGCTGGGCGATGCCGCGCAGTACGAGAAGGTGTTCAACGCGTTCAAGACCGCTGTGGTCGGTGGTGACCGCGCGGCCGTGGTGGAGGAAGTACGCTTCCCGCTGAATATTGCCGGCGGAAAGAAGATCACTGGCCCGGGCGAGTTCCAGCGCAACTACGAGAAGATCGTCACCCCGGCGGTGGTCAAGGCGATGTCCGAGCAGGACTTCGGCAAGGTGTTCGTCAACCAGCAGGGCGTGATGATCGGCGATGGCCAGGTCTGGCTGACCGGCGAGTGCCTGGACAAGGCCTGTGCGCGAACCGAGGTCAAGGTCGGCACCATCCAGTAAACGAGAACGGCCCCGCGTGCGGGGCCGTTGGGTAGGGGCGAGGGGGGGCCCCCCCCCCCCCCCCCCCCCACGACCGGGCGTCAGGTCTTTGGGGTGAGCTTCAGCAGGCGTGCCTTGCTGCCGTCTTCCAGCAGCCATAGCGCGCCATCCGGGCCCTGTTCCACTTCGCGGATGCGCTCGCCCATGTTGAAGCGCTCGGCTTCGCGCGCGCTGTCGCCGTCGAAGGCCACGCGCACCAGCGAGGTGGAGGACAGGCCGCCGATGAAGCCGCTGCCCTTCCACTGCGGGAACAGGTTTCCGCTGTAGATCACGAAGCCGGCCGGCGAGATCACCGGCGTCCAGGTCACCTTCGGCGCGGCGAATTCCGGACGGGTGTCGTGGTTGGGAATCGGGCGGCCATCGTAGTGGTCCCCATTGGAGACGATCGGGTAGCCGTAGTTGGCACCGCGCACGATCAGGTTCAGTTCGTCGCCGCCGGCCGGGCCCATCTCGTGTGCCCACAGCTTGCCGTTGGCATCGAAGGCCATGCCGAGGATGTTGCGGTGGCCGAGCGACCATACCTGTGCGGCGATGCCACCCTGCGAGGCGAACGGATTGTCGGCGGGCAGGCTGCCATCGTCGTTGAGGCGGATGATCTTGCCCAGGTTGCCGCTCATGTCCTGCGCCGGATCGAATTTCTGCCGCTCGCTGGAGCTGATCCACAGCTTGCCGTCCGGGCCGAAGGCGAGGCGGTGGCCATAGTGGCCCTCACCGCTGACCTTGGGGGTCTGCCGCCAGATCACCTTCAGGTCCTTCAGCTGGCCAGCGCCGTTGTCGTCCAGCGCCAGCGTGGCGCGGGCGACGGCTGCACCGCGGGTATCCAGCGTGCCTTCCTCGGCGTAGCTGAGGTAGATCACGTGGTTTTGGGCGAACTGCGGATGCAGGATCACATCGCCGAAACCGCCCTGGCCGCCATAGGCGACCTTCGGCACGCCGGTGATTTCGTGCTTCTGGCCGCTGGCCAGGTCCAGATGCTGCAGCTTTCCGCGCTTCTCGGTGACCAGCAGGCTGCCGTCGGGCAGGAAGGTCATCGCCCACGGTTGGTCGAAACGACTGACTTCGGTGGCGGTGAACGGGCGTTGGTCGGCGGCGCTGGCGGCCGCGGGTGCAGTGGCCTGGGCGCTGTTGGCGGCCGGGTCGGCAGCATTGCAGGCGGAGGTGGCAAGGATCGGCACCAGGCCGAGGGCGAGCAGCAGGGGCGTGCGGGTCATGGGTATCTCCAGGGCGGGGATGCGGATGGCCGGGCTGTCCCTTGTATACCACTGGAGCGGTGACCGTCGTGGCCCGAAGGTCCTGAACAGGTGAATGCCTGGGCAGAGCCGGGCAGGGCTCGGCTCTGCCACGGCTGTCGCTGGATCAAGTACCGCGCGGCACGCCCTTGTCCAGACGCTGGTCGAGGTTGACCGCCTCCTCCCAACCCCGGCGCACCGCGCTTCGTGCCTGCGCCCATTCCAGGCGGCTGCGGCCGCGCTCGCTGGCCCAGCGTGATTCCAGCTCGCCTTCCACTTCCTCGTAGGCGCGGATGATGTCCTGTGCACGCGCCGCATGGCCGATGCGGTAGGCCGGTTCATAATCCTCGAAGAACAGCTGGTCGTCGTAGTACGGCTCGGCGGTGTAGCGCTCGCGCCAGAAGTTGCTGACCGCGTCGCGCGGCGTGCTGTCGTCCGGTACGCGGCCGGGAATCTGGTATTCGGTCATGGAAGGGCTCCGTTGTGGACGAAGCCTGATCGTGCCTGCGGGCGGGTTAACGGCCGGGGCCGGCAGCGTGATCGCCAGATCAATCCGCTGGGCAGGGCGCGCCACCGTTCACCCTGCGTCGGCATCCTTGCGCGGCAGTTTGTAGATCACCGCGCCGATGGCGAATGCCACCAGCGCGGCGGCGATGTTCTGCCAGCTGGCACTGGCGAACAGCGCCAGGCACAGCAGCAGCGCCAGCACCGGAATCAGCGGGCCGCCGGGCAGTTTCAACGCGCCCGGGCGGTCGGCATAGCGCTTGGCCAGCACCAGCACCGCAGCGGCGGTACCGATGTAGGCGAACAGGCGCGTGGTCATCGACAGCAGCGCCAGCTGCACGAACGAACCGGACAACGCCAGGCCAAGCGCGATCAGGCCCTGGCACAGGATCGACGCGGCCGGGGTATGGAAGCGCGGATGCACCTGCGCCAGGATCTTCGGCCCGTAGCCATCGCGGGCCAGCGCGAACAGGAAGCGCGGACCCATCATCATCGTGTTGCTGTTGGTGCCGAGGATGGAGATGGTGGCACCGATGGTCAGGATCAGCGCCAGCGCTTCGCCACCGAAGCCAGCGGCGGCGTCGGCCAGCGGCGTCGCCGAGCTGGACAGACCGGCCAGCGTGCCCTGCGCCACCACCTGTACCGCACCATAGATGACGGTAACGGTGATGATCATGGTGATCAGCGCGAACGGAATATCGCGGCGCGGATTGCGGTACTCGCCGGCGGCGGCCGGGATGTTCTCGAAGCCGGCGTAGGCGTACAGCAGCAGCAATGCGGCCTCGCCCATGCGCTGCAGGTCGTGCGGGTCCGGGCGCTGGCCGGAGAATGCCAGCTGCGGATCAATGTAGAACGCGCCGATGGCCACGAACAGCAGCAGCGGCAACATCTTGCCGATCACCAGTACCACGCCGGTGCGCGCGGCCGAGCGCACGCCGATGATGTTGACCCCGGTGAGGAAGCCCAGCGAGACCACGATCACCGCGATGCGACCCATGCCGGCGCCAGCCCACGGCCAGAAGCGTGCGACCGCATCGGCCAGCGCATTGCTGAGCGCCGCGGCCGAGCTGATGCGGGTCAGCCAGATCATCCAGCCGATCTCGAAACCGGCGAAGCGGCCGAACGCTTCGCGCGCGTACAGGTAGCTGCCACCCGGCTCATCGAAGTAGCTGGCGGCCTGCGCGTAGCACAGCACCAGCAGCGCGACGACGATGCCGGCGGCGACCACGCCCCACAAGCTGAAGGGGCCGAGCAGGGCGACGGTGGCGGCCGGCAGCAGGTAGATGCCGCTGCCGATCACATCGTTGATCGACAGGCCGACGATCTGCCAGCGGCTGACCGCGCGCTGCAGCTGCGGTTCGTCCTGCGCGCTCAACGGGCGTCTCCGCTCAGTGCGGGCAGCTGCCACTGCGCCTGCAGGCGCTGGTACTCGGCACGCGGCAGCAGCACGAAGCGCGGCGTGTCCTGCGGCCGCAGCCAGTCCAGCAGCGCCTGCATGCGCGCCAGCGGCATGGCGGTGCAGCCGGCCGTCGCTTCGCCCGGCTGGCGCCAGAGGTGGGCGAAGATGCAGCTGCCCTTGCCGGGCTGGTTGTCCGGGTTGTGGGCGATCACGAAGCCCTGCTGGTAGCGCACGTCGCCCTTGTTGTGCAGGTCCAGCCGCATCGGCTCGGTGGAACCTTCCACGGCTGCCTTGCCGACCTTCTTCGCGTCGACGATGCGGTTGTAGAACGGCGACGCCGGCACGTCCATGCAATAGCTGCTGTCGAGCATCGGCTGGTACGGCATCGCGGTGCCGGGGCGGGTGATGGCGTAGCCGAACGCGCTGCCGAGCGCGAACACGCCGGCCGGACTGCGGCCGTCGCCTTCCTGTTTCTGCGGACCGTCGGCCTGTGCCGGATGCAGGCCCAACCCCCATGCGCTGCCGGTGCGACCCAGTGCCACCGGGAACGGTTGCCCATGCGGGTGCCAACCCTTGCCGTCGCGTACATAGGCCTGCAGTTGGCCCTGGGTGCTGTCCCAGCCTTCGCTGGTGACCACGATCAACTGGCGCGCGCCGTCCAGCGGCGCGGCATGAACGGATAGAGCCGCAGCAAGCAGCAGCGCAGAGGCGGCAAGACGGACCAGCGATTTCATCAACATGCGCTCCGGTCAGGAATCCAGCAGGTGGTCGATCCGCTCCAGGTTCACCGCCAGCTGCTGCTGGCGGTCTGGATTGGCGTGGCAGAGCAGCACGAACAGGAAATCCAGCAGGGCATGCATGGCGCTACGGTACAGCAGCTGTGCGACCTGCGGCGCGCGGTCGTGCGCACACACCACCAGTGCCGCGTCGGCGTGCGCGCGCAGTGGGTTGGCGGTGTGGCGGGTGATGGAAATCACCTTGCCACCCATGTCCTGGAACTGCCGTGACAGCTGCGCGAGCTGCGGCAGGTTGCCGAACTCGGAGAACACCAGCAGCACATCGCCCGGGCGCGCCGCCGACAGGTTGGCCAGCATCAGGATCGGGTCGGTATGCGGCACTACCAGCAGGCCGAGCAGTGACAGCCGCATGGCGAACTCGCGGGCATACAGGCCGTCATCCCCCAGCCCGTAAATGAACAGTTTCGGCGCGCCGTCGAGCAGCTGCACGATGCGCTCGATCTCCTCGCGCGGATTGGCCTGGCGGGTTTCCTCTTCGGCCTGCGCCTTGCTGCGGCGCAAGCTCTCTCCCAGTCGCAGGTAGTCGTCGCCGCTGTCGGGTTCGCTGGGGGCCTGTTGTGGATCGGCACCTGCGCGCGCGACGTCCTGGCCGATGGAATACTTCAGGTCCGGGTAGCCCTTGAAGCCGAGCTTCTGGCTGAACTTCACCACGCTGGACTGGCTGATGCCCAGTGCGCTGGCCAGCTGCTGGGACGAGTAATCGCGCAGCAGGTGGGCGTTGTCGAGGATGAAGTCGGCGATGCGGCGTTCGATGGCCGACATCTGCCCGCGCTCGGAACGGATCTTCAGCAGGGGCGGCATGCGGGGTGTCCGGGTGTCTGCAAAGGCGTTGCGGTTGGCAGCGTAGAGCGTGTCATGGAATGGGTCGGGCGCGTGCCAGCCGCGAAGGGGTTGCGGGGTAGGGCAGGAGCAGGTGCATCCACGCATGGCGTGGATCTACTGGGGACGGTGGGTGCTGTTGACGTTGAGTCCGCCTTCAAGCGCAGGGCACCGACGTGCGCAGCACGTCGGCTCGCGGCCGGCGGAGCGTTTCTTTTGGTTCTTTCCGCAGACCGCACTGCAGGAGCAGGGCGGAACGGCATTGCCGGCCCGCAGGGTGACGCACAAGGATGTGCGTCATCAAGAAAGGTAACGCCCGACCCAACGTCAGTCGTACGCCAGGCCGGCCGCAAGGCAGAGATCACCCCAGCATCTCCAGCCCCCGCACTTCGGTGATGCCCAATCCCGGCACGTCGCTGATGCTGATCTCCGATTCGTTGAAATGTACGCCGCCACTGACCGGGTCGAACTGGCCCAGCGACGGGCCGTCCAGATCGACCTTGGTGATCACATCGCTCTTGGCCACCGCCAGGTGCACCGCGGCGGCCACGCTGATGCTCGACTCGATCATGCAGCCGATCATGCACGGCACACCGTAGATGCCGGCGATGTCGGCAATGCGGATCGCATTGGAAAGGCCGCCGGTCTTCATCAGTTTGATGTTGATGATGTCCGCTGCGCGCTGCTGGATCAGGTCCATCACCTGGCTCGGGCTGAACACACTCTCGTCGGCCATCACCGGCGTATTGACCCGGTCGGTGACGTACTTCAGGCCGCTGATGTCGGCGGCTTTCACCGGCTGCTCCAGCAGTTCCAGCACCACGCCGGCTTCTTCCAGCGTGCGCATCGCATGCACCGCCTGCTTGGCGGTCCAGCCCTGGTTGGCGTCGAGGCGCAGCAGGGCGCGGCCCTCGACGGCGGCATGGATCGCCTTGACCCGTTCGATGTCCAGGCCGATGTCCTTGCCGACCTTGATCTTCAGCGACTCGAAGCCGCGTTCGATCGCCGACAGCGAGTCGGCCACCATCTTGTCGATGTAGTCCACGCTGATGGTGATGTCGGTGGTGATCACCGGGTCGCCGCCGCCAAGCATCTGGTACAACGGCGCGCCATGCAGCTGCGCCCACAGGTCGTACAGCGCGATTTCCACCGCGGCTTTGGCACTGGTGTTGCGCTCCATCGCGCTCTGCACCAGCCCGCACAGCCGGTTGAGGTTGGCCACCTCCTGGCCGATCAGGCGCGGTGCGATGAAGTGGCGGATCGCTTCGATGATCGAGCCATGGGTATCGCCGGTGATCACTGCCGTGGCAGGCGCTTCGCCATAACCGGTGTGGCCGGTGTCGGTGCGGATCAGCACCACCACATCCTCCACGGTCTCCACCGTGCGCAGGGCGGTCTTGAACGGCGTCTTCAGCGGCACGCGCAGCATGCCCAGTTCGATGGCGGTGATCTTCATTCAGGGAGTCTTGGCTCGCAGGCGCTGGATGTTGGTGATGCGGTCGATGTAGCGGACGCTGTCGCTGGCCATCATCGGCTCCAGCGGCGTCACCGAAACACCATTGAGATGGGCCTGCACACGCGTGCCGTCGGCACCGAACCAGCTGCCGCCCGCCGTATCGTGGATGACCCAGGTGCGGCCGTCGACGTGGCCTATGGCCATCATCACGTGGCCCGGAATGTAGACCAGATCACCCACCTGCAGATCGGTGACGGCGCGATCGCGCACGGCCTTTTTGTCCTTGTCGGTGAACGGCAGGCGGTCCAGCGCGGGGCTGACCGCCTGCGCGCTGGTATTGCGCGGCAGCAGCACGCCGAAGCTGCGGTAGATCTCCGAGACGAACCCACTGCAGTCGCGGGTGTCGTAGTCGTGGCCCCAGCCGTAGCGCTCGCCGAGGAATTTGAAGGCCTGCTGCAGCAGCAGGCGCGGGGTCAGCGGCAGGTAGTCGGCGGCGGTGTCCTGCGAACGCGGCAGCAGCGCCGGCACCAGCTTCAGGCGACCATCGGCCTCGCGTACCGGCAGCTGCACCACCCACGAGGCATGCGCTTGTTGCCCGTTTACCGGCGTAGCAGCGGGCCAGTCGGCCAGCACCGGCAGGCGCACGCCCATGTCCAGCTGCAGGCGCGACACGCGCGGTTCTTCCGGGGTGTAGGCGGTCTGCGCGGTGGCGCCGGTGACGATGCGGTAGGGCCCCTGTGCGCCGTAGCCGAGTACCGTGGCCTTGTCACCACTGGCAATCGCGTCGGCCTCGATCCACGCGCTGTAGCGCTCGCTGTGCACGAACAGCCAGCGGCCATCGGCACTGCGATGGACCACGGCCACCTTGTCGCCGGGGAACAGCGCCGATTCCTGGAATCGGTCGATGTCGGTGTCACCGGCAGTGCTGAAGACGCGCTCGCGGGTGGGGAAGGTGCGCAGCGCGGCACGCTTCACCACCAGCCCATACTGCGGCGCTACCTGCGCGGGAATCGCCTCCAGCCCGAGGTTGGCTTCGATCGCGCGGCGCAGTGCCGGTGTGATGGACTGGCCCTTGTCGTTGTAGAGGGCGCGCGTGGGCCAGCTCGACAATGCGGTGATGCTGCCGCGCACCGCCGCCGCATCCAGCTGCGCAGGCAGTGCGGCGATGTCCTGGATATGGCGGTCCTGCGCCCGCATCCGCGCGTTCTGCGCGTCAATCTGCGCGCGGTCCAGGATCGGCGCATCGGCGTTGCCCAGCCGCGCCGCCCAGTACTGGGGCGTCAGGTAGGCCTCGTGCAGGCCGATCACATAGGGAAGCGGTGTGCCCGGATCGGGTGCCGGGGCGGTCTGCGCAAAGGCCGGCGCCGCCAGCAGGCACAGCGCCAGGGTCAAGTGGCGCGGCCAATGCCGGTGCCGTTCGCGGGAAGCCAGGATCATGCGCTGCACACCCTCCTCGAATGCCTGTTGGAATATTTATTCCTTTAGGCTGCGAAATCAAGAATAAATTATTGACCGGCATCCCGGCCCGTGTTACACAGCCGTTACCACCCGCGCTGGGGAAGTGTCGCTGTGGATCCTGCCGTTCGCAAACCGCGTCTGACTGCTGCTGCCGGCCTGGGGGCCGCGCTGCTGCTGTGGGCGTGGTCGGCGGGCGCGGAGCCGCCACCCTCGGCCATCCAGTTCGCGCGCGTCGTGCAGATGATCGACGCGGGACGGTTCTCCGAAGCCCATGGCGAGCTGAATACCTGGTCGGCGGCTGATGCGGCGGAACCGGGCGTCAGTTTCGATGACATCGCGTTCCAGGAAGAACGCATGCGGCGCATCCGCCTGGATTTTTCCCTCGACGAAGCCGCCGCCAAGGCCGCCGTGCGGCGCTGGATTCCGGACCTGACCGACGAGGAATTCGCGCGCTGGGATCAACTCGGCCTGATCGAGCACCTCGATATCGATGGCACGCGCTGGTACTTCAAGCGCGCACCGTCGAACCTGTTCCTGCTCAGCGACGAAGCGCGTGCACGCCGCCGTGCGGATGCACCGATGCCGGCACCGGGCCCGAACGAAGTGCTCAACGCCCACCACGCGCGCGTGCTTGCCGCGGCCGAACAGAGCGGCCAGGCCTCGGTGTTGCCGCAGCGCATCGAATTCACCCAGTCGCTCACGGTGAAAGCCGATGCGGTGCCGGCCGGCGAGCTCGTACGCGCCTGGATTCCGTACCCGCGAGAGATTCCCGGCCAACAGGAACAGGTGCAGTGGCTGGGCAGCTCACCGGGCAAGGCACGCGTGGCACCGGCAAGCACGCTGCAGCGCACCGCCTACCTGGAAGCCAAGGCCGTAGCCGGCAAGCCGACGCGCTTCGAGATCCGCTACGCGGTCACGATCTTCGCCCGGCATACCACGATCGATCCGGCCAAGGTGCAGCCGACGCCGGTCGATCCGGCGCTGCAACCCTACCTGTCCGAGCAGCTGCCACATGTGCGCTTCACTCCCGCACTGAAGCTGTTCTCCGACCAGGTGTTGCAGGGCGAGACGCGGCCGTATGAGGTGGTGCGCAAGCTGTTCGCCGCCGTTGATCGCATTCCGTGGGCGGGCGCACGCGAATACGCCACGCTCAGCAACATCAGCGACTATGCGCTGCGCGCCGGCCATGCCGACTGCGGCCAGCAGACATTGCTGTTGATCGCACTGCTGCGCATGAACGGCATTCCCGCGCGCTGGCAGTCGGGCATGGTGTTCTCCGGCGACGGCAGTGGCTACGACAACCTGCACGACTGGGGGCAGGTCTACCTGGCGCCGTATGGCTGGCTGCCGATGGACGTGACCACCGGCGCATTGGCCAGCGACGTGCCGGCCCTGCGCGACTTCTACCTGGGTGGCCTCGACGGCTACCGCATTGCCTTCAACGATGATTTCGGCCAGCCCTTGGTGCCGGCCAAACAGCACTTCCGCTCGGAAACGGTCGACTCGCAGCGCGGCGAGGCCGAGTGGGCAGGCGGCAACCTGTACTTCGACCAATGGAGCTACGACTTCCAGTGGCGGGTACTGCCAGCCAGGCAACGCTAGCGCGACACATCACACTCCACACCATTCAATTCTTGCAGGAGAGAGCAGGGGATGAAGGCTTACAGCATCAA
Source organism: Stenotrophomonas maltophilia (assembly GCF_047497515.2). GTDB lineage: Bacteria > Pseudomonadota > Gammaproteobacteria > Xanthomonadales > Xanthomonadaceae > Stenotrophomonas. Next base: position 94,597 of record NZ_JAXAXL020000007.1, on the reverse strand, counting down.
GCGGGCGGCGCTGTGCGTCGCCCTTGGGGCGTGTCTGGGCGTAATGCTGCCCGGCATCGCGATGGCGCAGAACGTGAGTGGCGCGGTCGCCGGCCGTGCAACTGCCGGTGACCAGGTCACCGTGGTCAGCAGCAGTACCGGCCTAACCCGCACCGTCACCGTTGGCAGCGATGGCAGCTACCGCCTCGGCCAGCTGCCGGTGGGTGACTACCAGCTGCAGCTCAGCCGTGATGGGCAGAAGCTGGGCGATCAGGTATCGGTGAGCGTTGCCGTCGGCGGTACCACCACGGTCAATCTGGCCAGTGGCGGTGGCGTCACCAATCTTGACGCACTGCAGGTGGTCGGTACCCGCGTGGTCAATCGCGTGGATGTCTACTCCACCGAAACCTCGTTCAACATCAACCGCCAGGAAATCTCGCGGCTGCCGGTGGCCCAGGATCTGTCCGCGGTGGCGCTGATGGCGCCGGGCGTGGTGGGGGGCAACTCGTCCTTTGGTGGCCTGTCCTTCGCCGGTTCATCGGTGGCCGAGAATGCGGTCTTCATCAATGGCCTGAACGTCACCGACATGTATACCCGTCGTGGCTTCAGCACAGCGCCGTTTGCTTTCTTCAACGAGTTCCAGGTCAAGACCGGCGGCTACTCGGTCGAGTTCGGCCGCTCAACAGGCGGCGTGATCAATGCCGTTACCCGCTCGGGCAGCAATGACTTCGAAGGCGGCGTGGAAGTCACCGCCGAGCCCAGCGCGTGGCGTGCCAGCGGCGGGGATCATTTCCACCGCGATGGCACTCCGCATTCCTATGGCAGCCGCGACAACAACTCGTTCCTGAAGACCAACGTCTGGGGTTCGGGGCCGATCATCAAGGACAAGCTGTTCCTGTTCGCGATGTACGAAGACCGCAGCGACAAGGGGCACAACACCTCGTCCGATGGCAGCACCTGGTTCAAGAACGACTCGGGCAACGGCTTCTGGGGCACCAAGCTGGACTGGAACATCAACGACAACCACAGCCTGGCACTGCTGGCGTTCTCCGACGAGGGCGACGTCACCAATGCCTCGTACGGCTACAACTGGAATGCCGACCGGCTCGGTGCCTGGGGCGGTGACTCGGTCACCGAGACCGGGGGCCGCAACTGGTCGGCTACCTACACCGGCCACTTCGGCCAGAACTTCACCGCGCGCGCCATGGTCGGCCAGAACAACCAGCGTGCGTTCACCAACTCGTCGCTGGACCAGGCCTGCAGCCCGGTGTTCACCGACGCCACGTACGGGCCGCTGCTGGGCAAGTTGAACGGGCTGCGGGCGGGCTGCCATCCGACCGGTGCGGCGGTGGCAGAGCGCGACGACACCCGCGACGTGGCGCGCCTGGACTTCGAATGGCAGCTCGGTGACCACCTGCTGCGCTTCGGTGTGGACCGGGAGTTGATGACCACCAAGCAGTCCACCCGCTACCCGGGTCCGACCGAGCTGAGCTACACCGCCTACGTGGCGCGTCCCGGCGATGAAGTGTGGGATGGTGCCAACGCCTACGTGCCGGCGGGTGTCACCGAAATGCTGCGCGCACGCAACCGCAAGTCGGGTGGTACGTTCGAAACCGAGGCCAATGCCTTCTACCTGGAAGACATCTGGAACATCACCCCGAACCTGATGCTGAACCTCGGCGTGCGCTGGGACCGCTTCGAAAACCGCACCGCTGCCGGCAAGGCGTTCATCAAGATGGACGACTTGATCGCACCGCGCGTCGGCTTCTCGTGGGACATGCGTGGCGATGGCAGCACCAAACTGTTCGGCAATGCCGGCCGCTACTACCTGCCGGTCACCAACAACATCAACGTGAACTTCGCTGGCGGCCTGACCGACGAATACAGCTACTACGTGCTCAATGGCTGGGAACAGAAAACCTCGCCGACCGGATCGCCGTACATGGCACCAATCGTTGGCCCGCAGATCGGGCCGACCGACACCCGCATGAATACCGGTGGTGCCGACCTGCGCCAGAGCGTGGACCGCGACCTGAAGGCGGTCTACCAGGACGAGTACATCCTGGGCTTCCAGAACATGATCAACCAGGCCTGGTCCTGGGGCGTCAACGCCACCTATCGGCGCATGACCCGTGCGCTGGATGACATCCGCATCAACTACACGCCGTGCGGCCCGACGCCGAGCACGCTGTGGCCGATCGCCAAACCGGGCGAGAGCCTGACGATCTGGGGTGACAAGAGCATCGGCTGCGCCAACGAAGGCTGGATCACCATCGATACTGCCAACAGCGGCTATCGCAAGGGCGGCAGCGGCGAGGTGATCGGGTACTCCAAGCCCAAGCGCACATACAAGGCACTGGAATTCCAGATTGATCGCGCGTGGGACGAGAAGTGGATGTTCAACGCGTCCTACCTGTGGTCCAAGAGCGAGGGCAACTTCGAAGGGCCGGTGAACTCCGATACCAACTACGGTGATACCGGCATGGTGCAGTTCTGGGATCATCCGGCCACCAACGAGCGCTATGGCGTGCTGTTCAACGATTTCCGCCACCAGTTCAAGCTTCGCGCTGCGTATGCGCTGAACAAGCAGTGGTCGTTCGGCACCACCCTGCAGGTGCAGTCCGGTGGCCCGATCACAGCCTACGGCGTGATGTGGCCGAACGACTCCATCGCCGGCGGCAGCACCTCCAGCGAAGGCAGCGGCGGCGGCACTGGCTGGCTGTGCGTGGCCAATTGTTCGGGCCCCTATAACCAGCGCCAGTTCGAGTACAGCCCACGCGGCGCGTTTGGTCGCCTGCCTTGGACCTGGACCATGGGCGCCAATGTGACCTGGCGCCTGCCGGTGGAAGGTATCGACCTCAGCGCCCGGTTGTCGGTGTACAACCTGCTCAACAACCAGAAGACCATCAACGTGCACCAGCGCTATGAAGCACAGCCCGGCCAGTATCGCGAGGCGACCTTTGCTACCGGCACACGCTGGCAAGCGCCGCGCTATACCCAGCTGGTGGTGACCTGGAACTTCTGAAGCCAGCGCCGCGTATAGCGTCGAGCGCGCTCGACAGGATGCCGTACGCCCGCCTGAGGAACGTAGTCGAGCACGCCCGACGCGGCCTCTGTGCGGCCGCTTTGGCGGTGTTTCCGGCTGTGGCAGCGCAGCCGGCCGACACCGCATCCCTCGATGCCGATGTCGCGGCGGTGGTCCGCGCCGAACATCTGCCCGGACTGGCGATGGCGGTGGTCGAGAACGGACAGGTGGTCTATCGCCATGCCGAAGGCAAGCGCGGCGACGGTGGCCGCATCGACGAGGACACGCTGTTCAAGATCGCCTCCAACAGCAAGGCGATGACCGCCGCGTTGCTGGCGCGGCTGGTGCAGCAGGAAAAGCTGCGCTGGGATGACCCGGTGCAGCGCTATCTGCCGGAGTTCCGCATGCATGACGCATGGGTGGGCCAGCAGATGCAGGTGCGCGACCTGCTGATCCACAACAGCGGTCTCGGGCTGGGTGCGGGCGACCTGATGCTGTGGCCGGAGCCGAACACCTTCACCCGCGCCGACATCATCGCCGGGCTGGCCCACCTGAAGCCGGTCAGCAGCTTCCGCAGCCACTATGCCTACGACAACCTGATGTACGTGGTGGCCGGCGACGTGGCCGCTGCGGCCGGTGGCAAACCGTATGACCAGCTGATGCGCGAGCAGGTGTTCGAACGCCTGGGCATGGCACGCTGCCAAGTGGGGGAGTGGTCGGTCAAACGCGTGGGCAACGTGGCGCAGCCGCACGCCTGGCGTAGTGATCGCAACGAGGTGGTGAGCGCCGATGGGGCCATCAGCCCGGACCTGCCCTCAATGGCGGCCGGCGGCATCCGCTGCTCGCTGCGTGACATGACGCGCTGGATGCAGGTGCTGCTGGATCCTGCATTGGTACCGGACTGGCTGGGCATTGAGCAGCGCCGCACGCTGTGGACCCTGCACATGCCGATGCCGCTGGGCGAACGGCAGCGGCGCTGGGACAACGCGCACTTCTACGGCTACGGATACGGCTGGCGGGTGTCGGACATGGACGGGCAGTGGAAGGTGGCGCACACCGGCACGCTGTCGGGCATGTATTCGTCGCTGGCGCTGCTGCCCGACCGCAAGGTGGGTGTGGTGATGCTGATCAACGGCGAGGGCGAGGATGCGCGTACCGCGCTGATGCAGGCCATGCTGAAGCGATTTACCGCCCCCGATGAAGCGCGTGCGGCGATGGCCTATCTGGCTGAACTGAAGGCTGACCAGGCCACGCGTGCGGCAACCGGCCATCAGCGGCCGATGACTTCGGATGCACGGCAGGCGCCGGCTTCCGCTCTGCCCCGCTGGCAGGGCCGCTACAACGACCCGTGGCTGGGGCCCGCCTCGCTGTGCCCGGGCAAGGACGGTCTGCGTTTCAGCGTGGACAAGTCGCCCAGGCTGCAGGCAACGGTACTGCAGCTGCAGGGGCGCTGGCTGCTGCGCTGGGATACGCTGGGCGACGAAGCGCAGGCGTGGCTGCAGCCGGGCGAAGGCCCGTCGCCGACGCTGGACCTGCGCGCCATCGATCCGGACATCGACTTCAGCTATGACTTCCAGGACCTGCATTTCACTCGTACTGGCGATTGCCCTGGCCGCGACCGCCCGCGCCGCTGAGCCACCGCGCGTTTCACCGGCCACCGATATGGCCAGTGCCGGCCTGGTGGAGATCCGCGCGCTGTCGCCACACATCGACATGGATATCCGCTACGCAGGCGCCAACAACTTTACCGGTGCGGCGGTACCCGGCTACGAGGCGACTTCCTGCTATTTGCTGGCACCAGTGGCGAAGGCACTGGCCCAGGTGGAGCAGGATCTGCGCGCGGATGGATGGGGCCTGCGGATCTACGACTGCTATCGGCCGGTGCGCTCGGTGCAGGCTTTCATGGCCTGGGTGAACGACCCGCGCGAGCTATCGCGCAAGGCATTGCAGTACCCGGACCTGGACAAGCCGCGCCTGCTGGCCGACGGCTACATCGCCGAGCGCTCCGGCCACAGCCGTGGCGCCACCGTTGATCTCGGCCTGCTCGATTGCCGCAGCGGTACCTGCACGCCGCTGGACATGGGGACGGATTTCGATTTCTTCGGTCCACGTGCGCACACGCAGGCAAGCGGGTTGAGCGAGGTGCAGCAGGTGAATCGACAACAGCTGGTACGCGCGATGGCCCGGCGCGGTTTCGTGAATTATCCGCAGGAGTGGTGGCACTACACCCTGCAGCCCGAACCGGACCCGGGCACCGCCTACGACGTCCCCGTGCGGTAGGGGTATCGGCAGAGGGTCGCTGCTGTTGGCAGGTGTCGACCTTGGTCGACGCGGTAGATCCACGCCATGCGTGCTGCTCTTCGTTCAATCATCGGAGTATTCGATTTCGATGGAGATTTCATCCACGCATGGCGCGGATCCACCAGAACCCGGATTGGCGCGATGGCGCGTCCCCGGGTGCAACCCTGCCGATACCCTTACACTGGCCGCCTTTCCACCGCTGCCCACCCGATGAACCTTCCCCTGCACTTCGGCCTGCTCGGCACCCTGGAAGCCGGCGCCATCGCCCTGCTGGTCGGCCTGCTGGTGTACTTCCTGTGGTCGCGCCTGTGCCGGTTGCTGCACTGGTCGGTGGGCCATGCGATCGGCTGGTCCTGCGTCATCTCGGTGGTGATCTCCGCCGGCATCGACGCATGGAAGTTGTTCTACATGGGGATCGTGCGGCTGGAGTCGCCGCTGTACGCGCGCCTGTTCCTGTCCACCATCCACGATCCGAACGAACTGGGCAGCCGCGTGGTGCTGGAAATCGCCGGCGCACTGGCCGGTGTTGCATTGGGGTGGGTGATGTTCAGTTCGCGGTCATCGGAAAAAACCGTCGACTGACGCAGGTTTTTCGTTGCCTGCCGGTTAAATCCTGCCGCGCTGAATGCGCAGCTTATGACCCACTCACTCCACGCTAACCAGCGTGCTAATGCATGCACGCGGGCCAGTGGTTAATCGTGCGTGTGCGCGCAGGTTGCAACGCAAAATCGATTCAGAAACGCGGTGGCAGGGTAGGTGCCGTGCGGAAACAACACGCCGCGCAACACCACCCAATCGGTAGGAGACACCCCTGATGACTATTCGCAACCGCAAGCCCCTGATCGCCCTGATCGTCGCCGCCGGCAGCGTGCTGGCCATCCCGGCGATGGCCCAGTCGGCCAAGCAGCAGGCCGCGCAGGCGCAGAACCAAGCCGCGCAGGCCCAGCAGGCGGCGGCACAGGCCGGGCAGGCGGCTGACCAGGCCACCAACGCGGCTGCATCGGCCTCGGCGCAGGCCAATGGCGGTGGCCAGACCTGGGCCAGCATCGATACCGATGGCAACGGCACCATCAGCAAGACCGAGGCACAGGTGAACGCGGGCCTCGCCCAGGTGTTCGACCAGGCCGATACCAACAAGGACGGCGAGTTGAGCGCCGATGAGTACAAGGCCTTCGTGGCCGCCCAGCAGGCCGGTGCAGGTGCCGGCGCGGCGCAGGGCCGCTGATCTACACCTGATTCGGGAAAACCGGTGCATGGGGACCCGGGCGGCTACGGCCGCCCGGGTTTTTCCCGTCCACCGGGCCCCTGTATCCTTGGCGGATGAATACCCCCACGCCTGCGCCGTCGCGCGCCATCGGCCTGGTTGGTTTTGACGGTGACGACACGCTGTGGAAGAGCGAGGACTACTACCGCAAGGCCGAGCAGGATTACCTGGACCTGCTGTCGCGCTATGTCGACGTGCACGACACCCAGACCGCCCGCCACCTGCTGGAAGTGCAGCAGCGCAACCTGGCCGTGTTCGGCTATGGCGTGAAGGGCATGGTGCTGTCGATGATCGAAGCGGCCATCGACATCACCGGCCAGCGCATCGACGCCAAGGACATCCAGCGCATGCTGGACATCGGCCATGACACCCTGCGCCACCCGGTCGAGCTGATCGACGGCGTGCGCGCATCGGTGGCGGCCATTGCCGAACAGTACCCGGTGGTGCTGATCACCAAGGGCGATCTGTTCCACCAGGAAGCCAAGATCAAGGTGGCCAACCTGCGCGAGCTGTTCCCGCGCATCGAGATCGTCTCGGAGAAGGACCCGGAAACCTACGCGCGCGTGCTGGCCGAGTTCGACCTGCCGATGCAGCGCTTCGTGATGGTCGGCAACTCGCTGCGCTCGGACATCGAGCCGGTGGTCACCCTTGGCGGCTGGGGCGTGCATACCCCGTACGCGGTGACCTGGGCCCACGAGACCCAGCACGGCGTGGCCGACGACGAACCGCGCATGGTCAGGGCCGATACCGCGCACGATTGGCCGGCCGCACTGGCGGCGATCGAGGCCAAGGCGGCCGCGACGGCCTGACAGGGCCGGGCGGCTGCGGCAGAATCGGGGCATGAATGTCCGACTGCGCGCACTGATGTTGTCCCTGCTGCTGGCGCCAGCCACCGTGCTGGCGCAGCAGACCGCCGAGCGCTCGGCGGCCTACACCGTGGAAACCGGTGACAGTTGGGTGGATGCCCAGCTGCAGGACATCAACCATTACGCCGAACGCTACCCCGACGCCTTCCTCGATGAGGTATCGCGCTATGCCGGCGTGCCGCGCGGCTACATCAGCGCGCTGTTCACCACCCATGGCTGGCAGGCCGGGGATATCTACTTCGCCTGTTTCTGGGCCAAGGCCAGCGACCAGACCTGCCGCGACAGCGTGCGCGCCTTCAGCCAGGACCCGGAAGGTGGGTGGGAGGCGGTGGTCAAGCGCATGCCGCACACCCCGGACAACCTGCATTACCGTGCGGTGCGCCATGCCATCGTTGCAAGCTACGAACACTGGGACCGGCCGATCACCCTCGATGCCACCCTGAAGCGCCAGCTGAAGCGGTAGTGTTGGGCTGCGTCTGGTGGGTGCGAACCTTGGTTCGCACTGGTCTGTCAGGGGCCGGTGCATAAGCAGTGCGAACCAAGGTTCGCACCCACCAGGCCTACCCGGGCCAGGTGTCATGTTGCTCTGCATATCGCCGCCGCCGCGCGCTCCGGCGACAATACGGGTTCGAGCTGTTCCCCGTTCCCGTAATCGAGTGACTGATGAGCGCCTCTTTCGTTTCGCCCGATGTGATCCGCCGCCTGTTCGCCCAGGCCATGTCCCGCATGTACCGCACCGAAGTGCCGCTGTACGGCACGCTGGTGGAACTGGTGGAGCGGATCAACGCGCAGGTGCTGGACCAGGACCCGGCGCTGGCCGCGCAGCTGCAGCGCAACGACGAGCGCGCCCGCCTGGACGAAGAACGCCATGGCGCGATCCGCGTGGGCACCGTGCAGGAACTGGCCACGCTGCGCCGCCTGTTCGCGGTGATGGGCATGTTCCCGGTCGGCTACTACGACCTGTCGGTGGCCGGCGTGCCGGTGCACTCCACCGCGTTCCGTCCGCTGACCGGCGCCGCGCTGGCGCAGAACCCGTTCCGCGTGTTCACCTCGCTGCTGCGTCTGGAACTGATCGAGGACGAAGCGCTGCGCACCGAGTCCGCGCGCATCCTCGAACGCCGCCGCATCTTCACCGAGGGCGCGCTGGCACTGATCGACCAGGCCGAGCGTGACGGTGGCCTGTCGCAGGTCGATGCCGAACGGTTTGTCGAAGAAGCGCTGGAAACCTTCCGCTGGCATGGCGACGCCACCGTCGACCTGCCGACCTACCACGCCCTCAACAAGGCGCACCGGCTGGTGGCCGATGTGGTCAGCTTCCGTGGCCCGCACATCAACCACCTGACCCCGCGCACGCTGGATATCGACGCGGCGCAGGCGGCGATGATCGAGCACGGCATGGCCGCCAAGGCGGTGATCGAGGGCCCGCCGCGCCGTGCCTGCCCGATCCTGCTGCGCCAGACCAGCTTCAAGGCACTGGAAGAAGCGGTGCACTTCCCGGACAGCGAAGGCGGCGATGCCGGCACGCATACCGCGCGCTTCGGCGAGATCGAGCAGCGCGGGCTTGCGCTGACCCCGAAGGGGCGCGCGCTGTACGACCAGCTGCTGTCGCAGGCACGCGATGCCGGTGGCGAAGGCAGCACCGGGGGCGACTACGGCCAGCGCCTGCAGGCGGTGTTCGCCAGCTTCCCGGATGACCATGACACGCTGCGCCAGGAAGGCCTGGGCTATTACCGCTACCAGCTGACCGACGCCGGCCGCGCCGCGCCGGAACGCGTGGCCGATCTGCCGGCCGAAGTGCTGGTGGCCACCGGCCTGGCCACCGCCGACCCGATCGTCTACGAGGATTTCCTGCCGGTCAGTGCCGCGGGCATCTTCCAGTCGAACCTGGGCGGCGAAGAACAGCGTGCCTATGCCGCGCACGCCAATCGCGAGGCCTTCGAGCAGGCGCTGGGCGTGGCGGTGAATGACGAGTTCGAGATCTACGAGCGGCTGCAGGCCGAATCGCTGGCGGCGCTGCGCGCCGTTTGAAGGTAGTGCCGGCCGCTGGCCGGCTCCCCAGAACAGCCGGCCAGCGGCCGGCTCTACCAGGGTCCCCGGGCCTCAGCCCTTCATGGTGCCGGTATCCAGCCAGCGCTGGTGCCACGACAGCGCTTCCGGCAGCAGGTGCGGGGTGTGCTTGCCGTAGCTCTCGCGGCTGGCGCGGTCGAAGTAGTCCTGCAGCTGCGCGCGGAAATCCGGGTGCGCGCAGTTGTCGATCAGCACCTGCGCACGCTTGCGCGGGGTCAGCCCACGCAGGTCGGCCAGCCCCTGTTCGGTCACGATCACCGACACGTCGTGCTCGGTGTGGTCGACGTGGCTGGCCATCGGCACGATCGCCGAAATGGTGCCGTTCTTGGCGGTGGACGGGCTCAGGAACGCGGACAGGAAGCCGTTGCGGGCAAAGTCACCCGAACCGCCGATGCCGTTCATGATCCGTGTGCCCATCACGTGCGTCGAATTGACGTTGCCGTAGATGTCCACTTCGATCATGCCATTCATGCCGATGCAGCCGAGGCGGCGCACCAGCTCCGGATGGTTGGAGATTTCCTGCGTGCGCATGATGATGCGCTCGCGGTAGAAATCGATGTGCTCCTTGAACGTCTCGTTGGCCTGCGGGCTCAGCGCGAAGCCGGTGCACGAGGCATAGCTCAGCACGCCGTCGCGCAGCAGGTCGAGCATGCCGTCCTGGATCACTTCGGTGAACGCGGCCAGGTCGCGGAAACCACTCTTGGCCAGGCCGGCCAGCACCGCATTGGGAATATTGCCCACGCCTGACTGCAGCGGCAGCAGGTTCGGCGGCAAACGGCCCTTCTTCACTTCGTGCTTGAGGAACTCGATCAGGTGCGAGGCGATCTGTTCGCTGGTCGCATCGATCGGGCTGAACGGGCTGTTGCGGTCCGGGCCGTTGGTGCGCACCACCGCCACGATCTTGTCCGGGTCGCAGCGCAGCGCGGTGTCGCCGATGCGGTCGTTGGCGTTCACCAGCGGAATCGGCTTGCGGTGCGGCGGCAGTGCCGTGCCGTAGTAGATGTCATGCATGCCGTCGACGCCGGCCGGCTGCCATTCGTTGACCTCGACGATCACCTTCTTGGCCAGGTCCAGCCAGGTCTTGTTGTTGCCGACCGAGGTGGAGGGCACCAGCGAGCCGTCCTCGCGGATGGCCGACACTTCGATCACGGCGGTATCGATCTCGCCGTAGAAGCCGAACCACACGTGCTGGGCGACGTGGCTGAGGTGGATGTCGATGTAATCCAGCTTGCCCTCGTTGATGCGGTTGCGCGCATCCGGGTCGCTCTGGAAAGGCATGCGCATGGCGATGCCATCGGCCTTGGCCAGCGCGCCATCGAGTTCCGGCGCGGTGGAGGCGCCGGTCATCAGCTTGATCTGGAAAGGATTGCCCTGGGCATGCACCGCTTCGATGCGGCGCGCCAGTTCGACGGGAACGGCCTTGGGATACCCGGAGCCGGTAAAGCCGCTCATGGCCACGGTTTCACCGGGCTGGATCAGCGCGGCTGCGGTCTCGGCGGAGACCACGCGGTCACGGAGACGCGCGTTGGCGATGCGATCAACAGACATGACGACAGTGTTTCTGGGGGGAAACCCGATTATCGGCCATCCTCATCCGTACGGGGGGTTCTACCTTCGTGGAATGGCTTTTCCCTACCGGGGTCACCCGTACCGGCCGGTTTTGTTTTGCAGTGCAGCGTGCAAAGTGCTTTCGCAGCCCGCACGATGGCCCTGCATCCCGACGTGGGGGAGGGAGCAGAGCCCGCTGGCAGTTCGCTGCAAGCGGGCTTTTTTATTGCCCGCTGTCCATTATGAATACGCGGACTCCATTAACGGTAGTGCCGGCCGGGTCGATACAATCGGGGCATGACCCTCGCCCCCGCTGAACTGCCCGCCTCCCTGCAGCCCCTTGTTGATCGCGCCTTGTCGCGATTGGCCCAAGTGCTGCCCGAGCCCGCCCCGGCCGAGCTGCAGCCGCTGCTGACCCGGCTGGCGGTGGCCAGCGACTTCGCCCTCGATACCCTGGTGCGGCAGCCGGCCCTGCTGGCGCAGCTGGCCGCGCCCGGTTGCCCGCCGATTCCCGCACCGGTACTCGACCCGCTGCAGCCCAGCGACTGGCCGGCGCAGCTGCGGCGTTGGCGTGCGGCGATGTCGACGCGGCTGATATGGCGCGACCTGGCCGGGCTGGACGACGTGGCACAGACTCTGGCTGGCGCCACCACCCTGGCCGAGGACTGCCTGCGGCTGGCGCTGGACGCGCTGCAGCAGGAATTCGCCCAGCGCCACGGGGTCATCCGCGATGACCACGGCCAGCCCATGCAGCTGGTGGTGTTCGGCCTCGGCAAGCTGGGCGGCGGCGAACTGAACTTCAGTTCCGATATCGACCTGGTCTACGCCTACCCGAACGGCGGCGAATCCGACGGCCCGCGTGCGCTGGCCGCCGAAGAGTACTTTGCCCGGCTCGGCCAGCGCCTGGCCAAACTGCTGGATGAAACCACTGTCGATGGCTTCAGCCACCGCGTCGACCTGCGCCTGCGCCCGTTCGGTAGCGCTGGCCGCGTTGCGCTGTCGTTCGCGGCGATGGACCAGTATTTCCAGCGCGAGGGCCGCGACTGGGAGCGCTATGCCTGGCTGAAGGCGCGCGCGGTGGCCGGCGACATCGAGGCCGGCGAGGCGTGGCTGCAGACCCTGCGCCCATTCGTGTACCGCCGCTACCTGGATTTCACTGCGCTCGATGGCCTGCGCGAGATGAAGGCGGCGATCACCGCCGAAGTCGCGCGCCGTGAACTGCACGAGGACATCAAGCGCGGTGCCGGTGGCATCCGCGAGATCGAGTTCCTGTGCCAGGCACTGCAGCTGATCCGCGGCGGCCGTGAACCGGCGCTGCGCGAGCGTCGCCTGCTGGTGGCGCTGGCGGCACTGGTGGCGGCCGGGCAGATCGCGCCCGAGGATGGCGCCGCGCTGCGCGAGGCCTATCTGTTCCTGCGCCGGCTGGAAAACCGCCTGCAGATGCTGCGCGATGCGCAGACCCATGTGCTGCCCAGCGACCCTCTGGATCGTGAGCGCATCGCCATCGGACTCGGCTACCCGGACTGGGAGGTGCTGCGCGCGGCACTGGCCGAACAGCAGCAGCGGGTCAGTACCGAATTCGCCGCGCTGCTGGCGCCGCGCAAGGGCCAGGCCGCGCCCGATGCGTTGGCCAACTACTGGCGCAGCCTGCCCGACGGCAGCAACGCGCCGCTGCTGGCCGAAGCCGGTTTCCTCGATGCCAACGGCGCCGACCAGTCGCTGCGCGATTTCGCCCAGGGCACCGGTGTGAAGTCGTTGTCCGACGCCGCGCGTGCGCGCCTGGATCGCGTGCTGCCAGCGCTGCTGCATGCGGCTACGCGCTCGCCGCAGCCCGATGCCGCGCTCAAGCGCGTGCTCGGCCTGCTGCAGGCGGTGCTGCGCCGAACCAGCTATCTGGCGCTGCTGGACGAACAGCCCAGCGCATTGGCGCGGCTGGTCGATGTGCTGGCGCGCAGCGCACTGCTGGCCGAGCGGCTGGCGGCCTATCCGCTGCTGCTGGACGAGCTGCTGGACGTACGCGTATCCGGGCCGATGCCCGATGCCGCTGGCATGCTGGCCGAGTGCCAACAGGTGCTGGCGGTGGAAGACCCCGAATCCGCACTACGCTGGCTCAACGAGACGCGGCTGGCGCTCAGCTTCCGCATGGCGATGGCCACGCTGGATGGTCGCCAGGGCGCGGTGGACAGCACGCGGCAACTGGCCGAGCTGGCACAGGCGGTGGTGATCACCGTGCTGGCGATGGCCGAGGCGGACATGCGCGCCGCGCACGGCGAGATTCCCGGCGGGCGCTTCGCGATCATCGGCTACGGCAGCCTTGGCGGCCTGGAGCTGGGCTTTGGCTCCGATCTGGATCTGGTGTTCCTGCACGACAACCCGGCTGGGGTGGACGCCAGCGATGGCGCGCGCCCGCTGGAGCCGGGGCGCTGGTACGCGCGTCTGGCGCAGAAGGTGATGGCGCTGCTTGGCGCGGTCACCGCGGCCGGTCGCCTGTACGACATCGACGTGCGACTGCGCCCGGATGGCGGCAAGGGGTCGCTGGTGTCTTCGCTGGCCAGTTACACCGACTACCAGCGCGAACGCGCATGGACCTGGGAACACCAGGCGCTGGTGCGCGCGCGTGGCGTGGCCGGCGATGCCAGCCTGCTGGCCGACTTCGAGCAGGTGCGCGCGCAGACGCTGGGCCGCGAGCGTGATGCCGGTGTGCTGTATGCCGACGTGTTGAAGATGCGCGGGCGCATGCGCACCGAACTGGACCGCAGCGATGCCGCACGGCTGGACCTGAAGCAGGGCGCCGGTGGCGTGGTGGACCTGGAGTTCCTGCTGCAGACCGGCGTGCTGGCGCGCAGCGCGCAGGTGCCCGTGCTGCTGGAACCGCGCGACACACCGTCGTTGATCGACGCGCTGGGCACCGCCGGTTTCCTGCCCGATGCCACCGCGCAGGCGCTGCACACCGCGCACGCGACGTTGCTGGAGGTTGGCCTGGCCTGCACGCTGGATCGGCGGCCACGTTTGGCACCGACCACCCCGGCCATTGCAGAGGCCTGCGCGGCGATCACTTCGGCGTGCGTTGAAGCGAAGCTGCCGTTCGCCTGACAGGCAGCGATGGCTGGGCAATGGCCTGCTTCTGGTGGGTGCCAACCTTGGTTGGCACAGGCCATCAGGGTTCATGACCCTGGCAATGGCCCTCCCTTGGTAGGTGCCGACCGTTGGTCGGCACAGGCCATCAGGGTCCATGACCCCGGCAACAGCGTGCCAACCAAGGTTGGCACCCACCAAATCATTTCTCCCACCGGATCAATGGCCTCGCCGATACCCCGCTTCTGGTGGGTGCCAACCTTGGTTGGCACAGGCCATCAGCGTTCATGACCCTGGCAATGGCCCGCCCTTGGTAGGTGCCGACCGTTGGTCGGCACAGGCCAAATCATTTCTCCCACCGGATCAATGGCCTCGCCGATACCCCGCTTCTGGTAGGTGCCAACCTTGGTTGGCACAATCCATCGGCGTTCATGACCCCGGCAACAGCGTGCCAACCAAGGTTGGCACCCACCAGAGAAGTGCGGTCAGCTGGTGGCGCGCAGCGGCGCCATCTTCCACAGCAGCGCGCGGAACGGGGCCAGCAGGCACACGCCGATCGCCAGCTTCACCGCCAGGTCGCCGGCGGCCCAACTCATCCACGGCAGGGTCGAACCGGCAAATGCGATCGACCAGAAAATGGTGGTATCCACCGTCGCACTGCAGGTGGTGGCCACCATCGGTGCGCGCCACCAGCTGCCACGGCGCAGGCGATCGAACACGGTGATGTCCAGCAGCTGCGCCACGATGAACGCCGAGCACGAGGCAATCGCGATACGTGGCGTGGCCACCCACACCGACAGCACCACCGCCACCAGGAAGCCGATCCACGCCACGCGGCGGGCCGGGCCCGGGCCGAAGCGGCGGTTGATCAGGTTGCTGACCAGGAACGCGACCGGATAGCTGAAGGCGCCCCAGGTCAGCCAGTCATTGATCGGGTACTGCACCAGTACGTTGGACAGCAGCACCACCGCGCCCATCGCCAGCACCGCCAGCACCAGGGCGCGCGGGGTCAGCGGGGCAAACACAGGGGCAGGACGCACGGACATGGCGAGCCAGGGGAACAAAGGGAATCGCCCATTATCCGCCCGGCCCGAGGCAAATCCAAAACCGCTCGTTCAGTTTTACAGCGCTTCGCTCATCACATCGCCAGCGGCATACGCGGTCGGCACGTACGCCAGGGTCTGGCCCTGCGCGCTCTTCACATTCCAGCCGGCGCCGGCTTCGGTGGGGTCGAAATGAACCTGTTGGCCCACCACGAAGGCCGCCGTCTGATCCTCGCGCATGTGTGCCGGCCACCGCAGGGTCGCGGTCTGGTCGGCCTTGTCTGGCACCTGCAGCTGCACCTGGCGCTCGCCCTCCGGCGTGGTCTCCACCTTCTTCACTTCCATCGGCGGCAACGGTACTGCCTTGGTGCGGGTGGCCTTGCCGTTGCGCTCGCTGGCCTTGAACGGCGCCTTGGACAGTTCGGACAGGCCCGCCGACGCAGCGAGCGGCACCGAGACCACAATCAGCGAGGTAATCAGGACGCTGGCCTCACTGCTGTTCAACTGCGGCGCAGCGCCCGCATGGACGTTGGGCACCAGCAATGCGGAAAGCAGCAGGGCAGAGGCGGGAACGCGCAGGCAACGGAACATGGGACCTCCTGGTCGCCAGGGAAAGGGGAAGAAACTCATGGGGTGGCCGCGGTGGCACCGGCCACCGGCACATGGGGAATCACCAGTTCCTGCTGCAGCTGGCTGCGCTGGTGCAGGAAGTCGAACACCGATTCCACCGTCACCACCGAGTAGTTGCCGGAGATGCGTTCGCCGGCCGGGTGATCGGTGGTGGTGGCGTTGGCCACGAACAGGCGCGCACCCACGCGCTTGCCCAAGCCGATGTGCAGCACGCTGGGTTGGTACTTCTGCTGGCGCAGCCACTGCTGCGCCTGTTCGCGCTTGACGATGGCCGGCGCACCTTCGCTCTGTGCCATCGCCGCGGCCAGCACTTCCAGCACCCACTGGTTGGAGTTCTGGTAGTCGGTGGCGAACGGGTAGGCCACCACGTTGTACTTGGTTTCGTGCAGTGCCTTGGGCTGGATCGAGGGCGATACCAGCATCGCCCGCAGTGCCGCGCGCAGCGGCGCGGACGGCACGCCGATGCGCAGATCGGTGTGGCCACCGCTCTCGCCGACGAAGTTGCCCAGGCCCTCGTGGTACAGCTGCGAGCTGTCGGTCTTGCAGCGGTTGAGCAGGTGCATCGCGCGCCAGCGGCCGTCGTCCTCGCGCAGCAGGAAGGCCAGATGGCTGTGGCGCAGGCCGTAGCGGCTCAGGTCCTGGCCACCGCGCGCGGCCACCACCACGTCCACGTCGGGCAATGCATCGAGGCGTTCGGCGGTGGTCCAGGCCACATCCAGCATGGCGGCCTGTGCGGCCACGCTGGGGTAGCGCTCGCGGCACTCGGTGCTGTTGGCCCACGCCGGTGCGGTTGCCAGCAGGCTGGCGGTCAGCAGCGCGGCGCGCGGCAGGCGATAGAAACGATCCATGTCGATACCTTCAACGGCGGTCAGGGCCGCGTGCCGATCATACGCCGGTCAGCGCAGCGGGCGGTCCACGCCCTTGCGCTTGAGTTCCTTGTCGCAGGCGTCGCTGATGGGTGCCACCGGCAACGGCGGGCGCTGGCCCTTCGGATCGCGCAGCGCCGGTTGCTCGCGGTACGCGTCCAGCTGCTGCTGGCACTGGTAGGAGATCGGGTCCAACTCGGTGGGCGACGTGGAGCACGCGGCGAGCAGGGCCAGCGGCAGCAGGAGCAGGGTGCGCATGAAGGCGTTCAGTCCGATGGGGGACACCGGACTCTAACGTTGCGCGCGGATCGAGATGTTCAAAAAACGCTGGGCGATCGGCATTACCTCAATGCCATGCACGGCGCTGCCGGCCAGCGGCCGGCACTACCTTGATGCCAGGCGCTGCTTCACCTCGGCCGCGATCCGCGCGGTTTCGCGCAGCGGTTCGATGCGGTCGTAGTGCCAGTCCAGCCAGCGTTCCTGCAATCGGCCGCGTTCGCGCAACTGCTGCTGGAAGCGCGCCAGCCGTCCCTGCGCGGTATCGGCCAGTGCCACCATCACCGGCATGCGCGTGGCGCAGGCTTCAGAGAGCAGGTTCACAGAATCCGGCGAGACCACCACACGGTTGGCCCAGCCGAGCAGGCCGCCATACGGATTCACTCCGTCGCCGCCATCGCCCCAGATCACGTGGGGCAGGTCGGCGAAGGTTGCACGCAGGATCTCGGCCAACGCAGGTGGCGTGCGTCGTGACGTGGTGGCCAGCAGGCTGCCTCCCTCGCTGCGGATCTGCTCAGCCAGGGCACGGAACACGCCGACCATCGCCGGTTCGTCCCACGGCGCCAGCGGTGTTGGCCCACCCACCAGCAATGCAGTGCGCGGGCCGGGCAGGGTGCTGAAGCCGGCGAACGCGGCGCGTCCCCACGCCAGCCAGTCGTCGTCCACCGGGTTGAGGCTGCCGAGCAGGGTCAGCACGTTGCTGCCGCGCAGGGTGTCGTGTTCGGGTACCACCACCACGTCCCAATGGCGGGCACTGATACGCGGGTCGAGGATCTGCACCACCTGGCTGCCGCGCGCACGCAGCACGCGCAGGGCACCGGCGGCCTGGCGGCCACAGCCGATCGCCAGCGCCGGGGCCTCGGCGGCCAGTGTCGCGAAGGCCTCGCCGTAGCCGTTCACATCGCCGGGCAACCGCCGCGGCGACAGCCAGCGCCACGGCGCGCGAGGCTGCAGCACCAGCGGCCGATGGGTGCCTTGGCGCAGCGCCGAGGCCAGCGCGACCGCCTGGCGGACATTGCCCGCGCGGCCGTCAGTGACCGTCCAGGGTGCGCTCGATCGTTTCACCATTGGCATTAATTCGTTTCAGCCCTGCTGGGTGTTGCAACAGTCGCGACACTCTACACTGCGGCTCGTCGATTCGCCCCGCGCCGCCCGCGGGCACTGACTTCCCTTCGCCGCCCTGGAGATCCACCGATGTCCCACGCGCTCGACGCTGCTGCCCTCGATCAGCTGTTCCGCACTGCCCGTACCCAGAACGCTTTCCTCGACAAGCCGGTTCCGGCCAGCCTGCTGCAGGAACTGTACGACCTGGTGAAGTGGGGCCCGACCGCGGCCAACACCACGCCGGCCCGCTTCGTCTTCGTCACCTCGAAGGACGCCAAGGCCAAGCTGGCCCCGGCCCTGTCCGAAGGCAACCATGACAAGACCATGGCCGCCCCGGTCACCGTCATCATCGGCTTCGACCTGGACTTCCACGAAAAGCTGCCGTACCTGTTCCCGCACGCCGATGCCAAGTCCTGGTTCGACGGCCCGCAGGAAGGCCGCCACGAAGCCGCCATCCGCAACGGCAGCCTGCAGGGCGCCTACCTGATCCTGGCCGCGCGCGCGCTGGGCCTGGATGCCGGCCCGATGTCCGGCTTCGATGCGGCCAAGGTGGACGAGGCGTTCTTTGCCGGTACCTCGATCAAGTCGAATTTCCTGGTCAACCTGGGTTACGGTGACCCGGCGGGCCTGTTCCCGCGTCTGCCGCGCCTGTCGTTCGACGAAGCGGCGCGCATCGCGTAAGTCGCTGTATCGATTTCGGGCCGTCACCTTGGCGGCCCCTGTTGCACCCACCCTACGATCCGGAGAGTTCCTCAGATGAGCGCCACCCGTAAACTGCTGCTGCCGCTGGCCCTGACCCTGGCCATCGCCGCCTGCTCCAAGCCGGCCGACACCGCTGCACCGGCTGCTGATGCTGCTGCCCCGGCCACCACCGAGCAGGCCGCTGCCCCGGCTGCGCCGGCCGCCGATGCTGCCGCTGCCGCCCCGGCGGCCGAAGCGATCAAGATCGCCTCGGGCACCTACAAGCTGGACCCGAGCCACACCGACGTGCTGGCGCAGTGGAGCCACTTCGGCTTCTCCCACCCGAGCGCGCACTTCGGCAACGTCGAAGGCACCCTGGTGTACAACGCCGAAGACGTGACCAAGTCCACCGTGGAAGTGAAGCTGCCGCTGAGCGGCCTGAACAGCTTCACCGCCAAGTTCGACGAGCACCTGAAGAGCGCCGACTTCTTCGACGCCGCCAAGTTCGCCGATGCCACCTTCAAGAGCACCAAGGTGGAAGCGGCCGGCACCAACAAGCTGACCGTCACCGGCGACCTGACCATCAAGGGCACCACCAAGCCGGTCACCCTGGACGTCACCGTCAACGGCGGCGGCGAGCACCCGATGGCCAAGGTTCCGGCCGCCGGCTTCGATGCCACCACCACGCTGAAGCGCAGCGATTTCGGCGTCGGCGCCTACGCCCCGAACGTCAGCGATGAAGTGAAGATCCGCATCACCACCGAAGCCACCGGCGAAAAGCCGGCCGCTTGATGCACCCCGCTCACTCGTCGTGAGAAGGCAGAAGGCCCGCTGGAAAGCGGGCCTTCTTTTTTGGGTTCCGGTAGCGCCGGCCGCTGGCCGGCTGCACGTGAGGAACCCGATGCCGATGGGGTTGCCGGCCAGCGGCCGGCACTACCGGTAGATGCCCGATGTGGATGGGGTTGCCGGCCAGCGGCCGGCACTACCCGGTAGGTGCCCGATGTGGATGGGGTTGCCGGCCAGCGGCCGGCACTACCCGGTAGGTGCCAACCTGCATCGGGTGGGTGCGGACCGTTGGTCCGCACGATCCCTCAGCGCAGCGCGCCCAGCCACGCCGCACACGCCTCGCTCGGGCTCTGCTTGGCCTTCACCGCCAGCCCGCTCACGCGCACGAAGGTCTGCGCGGCCTGCGCCACCACCTGGCGTGCGATCAACGCCGCCTGCTTGGTCGCGGCCTGCTGCTTGCGCAGCTGCACGATGTTGATCGACGGCCGGCCGACCGGTGCGTACTTCTGGTCGCGGCGCAGCACGTCGGCCACCTGCCCCACTTCGAATTCGGCCTGCAGGTAGCGGTGCTGCGCTTCCACCAGCTCACGCAGCGGCGCACGCAGGGCGGCGGTGTCGGCGAAGGCGGCCAGCGCGGCATCGCAGGCGGCGTCATCGGCGAAGCGGGTACGCAGCGCATCCACGCTGGCCAGGGTCAGTTTGGCCATGTGGGCCTCGTTGCTGCAGGAAAGGAGCGCGATTGTCGCATTGTCAGCCGGTTTGTGCGGACCAACGGTCCGCACCTACCGAAGGCGGAGCCGCCGAGCATGGGCCGGGCTCTACAATGGCCTGCTGTTTCATTCACGGAAGGAAGACCCATGCAGGACGCGCAGTACTGGTTGAACGAATTCTGGACGGGCCTGAGCGTGCTCGATCTGTTGGGCGGCAGTGTGCTCGGCACGCTGCTGGGCCTGGCGCTGGGCATCCTCGGCTGGCGCTGGCTGCACCGCCGCGGTTGGCTGCAGCGGCGCAAGCGTTGGCATCACTGGCTGCTGGCCAGCTATGTGGTGCTGCTGCCGCTGGCCACCGCCTTCTTCGGCCTGCAGCTGGGCTTCACCGCCGGTGCGCACCGCGCGCTGTTCAAGCAGCTCGATCATTTCCAGCCGCACCTGCAGACCCTGGTGGAAGGCTGGAGCGAAGGCTTCACCGATTCACTGGACGACCCGCGCATGCGCGAGGCGCTGCGCAGCCAGGGCACGGTGGGCGACGTCGCCGATATCGTGGCCTCGGCCTACCTCAGCGAGCACCCGCTGCCCGGCCTCGACCGCCTTGGCAACGGCCCATTGGCGCGCGGCACCGGCTGGGTGATCGGCAAGGTGCGCGAGGGCCTGCTGCGCGGCATGGTGGAAGACACGCTGGTGGACAAGGCCGGCACGCTCGGCCTGGAGCCCAAGGTGGTGCGCGAGGCGCTGACCATGCACGTCGATGAGCTGCTGCACACCCGGGGCGTGCTGCGGCTGGTGAAGGCGCAGATCAACGGCATGATGCCCGGCGTGTATTTCGGGTTGCTGCTGCCGCTGCTGGTCATCGTACTGCTGGTAGCGCTGGAGATCTGGGCCGCGCGGCGGTTCGCGTGGACGCGGCAGGTGGCGCCCAGCGCGGTAGTGCCGGCCGCTGGCCGGCAGCTGCAGGTTCCTGCCGAAGGTTCATGAGGTTGCCGGCCAGCGGCCGGCACTACCGGTCGAAGGGCGTGCGGACCAACGGTCCGCACCCACCCAGGGAAGTCAGCAACCACCCAAGGGAAGCCCGCATCCACCCTGGTGCATGGCTCAATCGCCGTCGGTTTCGTCCGGGTGGGCCTTCCAGTAGCCGGTCGAGCGGATCCAGTCGCGCGGCACGCCCAGGTGGCCTTCGATGAACTTGCGCATCATCCGCGCGCGACGCGATTCGGTGGCGATCCAGTAGAAGACATCGCCGTCCGGCGCTTCGAAGTCGGTCAGCATGTCTTCCAGCAGCGTGCTGCTGGCCGCCGGGAAGCCGTTGCGCTCCAGCCAGTGGATGCGCACGTTCTCGTACTGCGGCAGGTCCTGGCGCTCGGCCTCATCGCTCACTTCGATGAAGGCCTGCGCTTCGGCGCCGTCCGGCAGCACGTCCAGCCAGCGGGCGATGGCCGGCAGTGCGGTTTCATCGCCGATCAGCACATAGGCGTCGTAGCTGTCGGCCACCACGAACGAGCCGCGCGGGCCGCCGATCACCAGCACGTCGCCGGCCTGCGCCTGCTCGGCCCACGGCCCGGCAATGCCCTGGTCGTGCAGCACGAAGTCGATGGCCAGCTCGCCGGTTTCGTGGTCCCACCAGCGCGGGGTGTAGTCGCGGGCCGGCGAATGCTCCTTGCCTTCCGGGTAGCGCGGGCCTTCGGCGGTCATGGTCGGCAGCACCATCTCGCCGCTGCTGTTGGGGAAGAACAGCTTGATGTGGTCGTCGGCGCCGGGCGAATCGAAACCGGCCAGATCGTCGCCACCCAGCACCACGCGGCGCATGTGCGGGGTGACTTCCTCGGTGCGCAGCACGGTCAGTTCACGGAAGCGCACATCCAGGCGCAGGCGCGTGTTGTTGTGTTCGGTCATGGGGATACCTGTAAAGGGGTCGCGCGGGGGCGCGCGGCATGGGGGAGGACCTGGCTGGAGTCAGTCTGGCTGGGTCGTTGAAAGCGGTGATGCCTCGCTACCGGCGGTACCGTTCAGCAGGGCCGAGGCCCGCGTCAGCAGCGCCGCCACCTCGTCCGCCTCGCCCTCGGCCCAGCGGCCGTGGTGGTGCACCAGCGCCCGCTTGAACTCGCGCAGGGCGCTGGCCAGCGGCGGCGGCAGTGAGGCCTTGGTGATCTCGCGGGCGCGGTCGAAGGCGCGTCGCTGCGCCAGCCGCACCTGGGTGCGCTGCACCTTCAGCTCGAACTCGCCGGCGGCGGTGATGCGGAAGATCCG
Organism: Stenotrophomonas maltophilia; assembly: GCF_047497515.2. Lineage (GTDB taxonomy): Bacteria > Pseudomonadota > Gammaproteobacteria > Xanthomonadales > Xanthomonadaceae > Stenotrophomonas. The sequence goes on along the minus strand of NZ_JAXAXL020000007.1, from coordinate 72,126 downwards.
CTTGCCGTCCACTTCCTCGGCCTCGATCCAGCCGGCCTGCTCGAAGCTGGCCAGCAGCGGGTACATGGTGCCGGCGCTGGGCGTGTAGGCCTGCATGAACTGGTTGCTGATCAACTGCATCAGCTCGTAGCCATGGCGCGGCTGCTCGCCGATCAGCGCCAGCACCAGCAGGCGCAGGTCGCCCCGGCTGAGCACCCGCGGCTGGCCGTTGCGGCGCGGCACTGCCGGATCGGTGGAACGGGCTCTGGGAGAGGGGGTGCGGCTCATTTCGATATATCGGTAAACGAGTGTGCAAACGATATATCGATATATCGAAGCCGGCAATCATCGATCCGGCCACAAGCTGCCCCGTTTTGGGCCACGGCCAGCTGCGCGCACAGCAAAAGGGGCGCCCCTTGCAGGGCGCCCCGGCGGTACTGTGGAAGGGAGCAGGGCCGCCTGGCCCATCACTCGCGGCCCACGCTGGGCCCGATCCCGGCGGCGGTCCAGAGGCGGCTGCGACATGTTGTCGCCGGTTCAGTACCGCAGCCCGGGCCGCACCTACGGTGGCTCCAGACTTGCCCTACAACCGTCATCGGCAGCAGTAACACTGCGTCCTGCACATGGCCGCAGCGGCCCGCAAGCGACAGCCCGCGCAGCCGCCAAGGCCCGCCGCAGGGCCATCACGGGCCCTTGCAAGCCCCTTGCGGACACTGGCCGGTTGCATCCATACGCCTGCGTAGCCAAGTGACGAAAGCCCTTGGTGCGCTACACTTTGCGGTCTAGAAATCTATACAACAGTCGCGCGCGTGCGTGCGGTTATGGGAGCGCTAATGAACTGGTTGAACGAGGTGCTGAACAACGACCCGAATCCTGTGGAAACCCAGGAGTGGATCGAGTCGTTGAAGGCCGTTATTGATGTCGAGGGCTCCGAGCGCGCGCATCAGCTGCTGGAAGGCATGGTGGAACTGACCCGTCGTTCGGGCGCCTACCTGCCGTTCTCTCCCACCACCGAGTACGTCAACACCATCGAGCCGCAGCTCGAGGCCAAGAGCCCGGGCAATGCCGAGCTGGAATGGCGCATCCGTTCGATCATCCGCTGGAACGCGATGGCCACCGTGGTGCGCGCCAACCGCAAGCCGGGTGACCTGGGCGGCCACATCGCCTCGTTCGCCTCTGGCGCCACCCTGTACGACGTGGGCTTCAACCACTTCTGGCGCGCCCCCAGCGAAAACCACCCGGGCGACCTGCTGTTCATCCAGGGCCACAGCGCCCCGGGCATCTACGCGCGTTCCTTCCTGGAAGGCCGCATCAGCGAAGAGCAGCTGGACAAGTTCCGCATGGAAGTGGACGGCGGTGGCCTGTCCTCGTACCCGCACCCGTGGCTGATGCCGGAGTACTGGCAGACCCCGACCGTGTCGATGGGCCTGGGCCCGCTGGCCGCCATCTACCAGGCGCAGTTCATGCGCTACCTGGAAAACCGTGGCCTGATCGAGAAGTCCGACCGCAAGGTGTGGTGCTTCATCGGCGACGGCGAGAGCGACGAGCCGGAAACCCTGGGTGCGATCGCGCTGGCCGGCCGTGAAGGCCTGGACAACCTGATCTTCGTGGTGAACTGCAACCTGCAGCGCCTGGACGGCCCGGTGCGCGGCAACGGCAAGATCATCCAGGAACTGGAAGGCGTGTTCCGTGGCGGCGGCTGGAACGTGATCAAGCTGCTGTGGGGCGGTTACTGGGATGCCCTGCTGGCCAAGGACAGCGACGGCGTGCTGAAGAAGCTGATGATGGAAACCGTCGACGGCGAATATCAGAACTGCAAGGCCTTCGGCGGCGCGTATACGCGCGAGCATTTCTTCGGCAAGTACCCGGAAACCGCTGCGATGGTCGCCGGCCTGTCCGACGACGACATCTGGCGCCTGAACCGTGGTGGCCACGACCCGCACAAGGTGTACGCCGCCTACCACCAGGCCGTGAACACCAAGGGCATGCCGACCGTCATCCTGGCCAAGACCGTGAAGGGTTACGGCATGGGCAGCGCCGGTGAGGCACTGAACCCGACCCACCAGACCAAGAAGCTGGACGACGAAGCGGTGCGCCACTTCCGCGACCGCTTCAACATTCCGGTGACCGACGCGCAGCTGGCCGACGGCCAGGTGCCGTTCTACCACCCGGGCCCGGATTCGCCGGAAGTGCAGTACCTGCAGGAACGCCGTGCTTCGCTGGGCGGTTACCTGCCGCAGCGCCGCCGCAAGGCCGACAAGACCTTCGTGGCGCCGAAGCTGGAAGCCTACGACCGCCTGCTGAAGAGCAGCGGCGAGCGCAGCTACTCCACCACCATGGCCTTCGTGCAGAGCCTGAACATCACCCTGCGTGACAAGGAACTGGGCCCGCACATCGTGCCGATCGTGGCCGACGAAGCCCGTACCTTCGGTATGGAAGGCCTGTTCCGCCAGATCGGCATCTACGCGCCGTTCGGCCAGAAGTACAAGCCGGTCGACGCCGACCAGCTGATGTTCTACCGCGAAGACCAGAGCGGCCAGGTGCTGCAGCAGGGCATCAGCGAGCCGGGTGCGATCAGCTCGTGGATGGCGGCCGGTACCAGCTACTCGGTCAGCAACGTGCCGATGCTGCCGTTCTACATCTACTACTCGATGTTCGGCTTCCAGCGCGTGGGCGACATCGCCTGGCAGGCCGCGGACATGCGTACCCGCGGCTTCCTGCTGGGTGGCACCGCCGGCCGCACCACGCTGAACGGTGAAGGCCTGCAGCACGAAGATGGCTTCAGCCATCTGGTGGCCGGTGGCATCCCGAACGTGCGCAGCTACGACCCGACCTTCGGCTTCGAAGTGACGGTGGTTCTGCAGCACGGCACCAAGCGCATGATGGAAGACCAGGTGGACGAGTATTACTACGTCACCCTGATGAACGAGAACTACACCCACCCGGAAATGCCGGAAGGCGCGGCCGAAGGCATCGTCAAGGGCATGTACCTGCTGACCGACGCCGGCAAGCCGAAGAAGGGCGAGCTGCGCGTGCAGCTGCTGGGTTCGGGCACCATCCTGCGCGAAGCCATTGCCGCCGCCGAGCTGCTGGACAAGGACTTCGGCGTGACCGCCGACATCTGGAGCTGCCCGAGCTTCAACGAACTGCGTCGCGATGGTTTCGACGTGGAACGTGCCAACCGCCTGCATCCGGAAGGTGAGCAGCGCAAGGCCTACGTGACCGAGCTGCTGGAAGGCCGCCAGGGCCCGGCGATTGCCGCCACCGACTACGTGCGTGCGTATGCGGACCAGATCCGTGCGTTCGTGCCGATGTCGTACACCGTGCTGGGTACGGATGGGTTTGGCCGTTCGGATACGCGTGCGAACCTGCGCCGGTTCTTTGAGGTTGACCGGTACTACATCGCCCATGCCGCGATTGCGGCGCTGGCGAAGGAAGGGAAGATGACCGCGAAGGATGTGGCCCGGGCGATCAAGCAGTACAAGATTGATCCGGAGAAGGCTAATCCTGTTGGGGTTTGATTAGAAGGATTATCAGAAAGAAGGGCGGCCAGGGGCCGCCCTTCTTTATATGAGGAAAAGACATTGGAACTCAGTTATCTACATCCGATAATTCAGAACGCCGTTGGCGGGGCAATCGCTACGGGTTCACTGGCTCTATTTGCTTACTGGCGAGCGCGAGTGCCAGATGTTTCGGGTGTCTGGACGATGGAAGTTAACGTTCAGAAATCTGATTACAATCCATTTGTTGGAATGAAGTTAACTTACATCGTGATGTTGACTCAACGAGCAGGGGATTTGGAAGGGGTTGCGGAAAAGGTTCATGAGGTCTCAGAGATAAATCCAGCCGGATACTTCTATCAGAAGCACGGTCGAATGCATTCTGATGTGAAAGGGGGTGTCAAAGGAAATGTCTTTCAGCGGAAAGTTTTTCAGCTTCTTCTGCGCGAGCAAGGGCAGAACAGGAAGTTCATATCAACTGCGGACCTTCGAGTTAAGCACGGAAATCTATTGAAAGGGACTTACATTTCAACTGCGGCTAACTCGTCAGGATTGATCACACTGACTAGAGGTGTTCGTGCCGGGCTTAAGTGGAGCGGGGGATAGTAATTGAGGGGTCTTATTACAGACCTGCGAAAGGTTCTGCAAGTAATTGATGATTGCGAGATTGTGCTGGATGGCGTTTGCATACGCGCATTGGTTGCCGCGGAGGACAGGCGTTTCTTTTATCATCTCGGATTCGATTTCATTGCGATAGTTCGTGCGGCATATATGACGCTGTTTCTGGGGCGCCTGCAGGGGGCGAGTACCATCGAAGCTCAGTTGGTCAGAACTGTCACGGGGCGCAGAGAGATTCTACTGTCGAGAAAGATAAGAGAGGTTTTTGTGGCTTCGATTGTGTCAGTCATGAGGCCCAAGAGATCAATCGCATCTGCATATCTGAGTGTGGCTTACTTTGGGTTCGAAGAGCTGGGTATCCTACATGCTGCTGCGCGGCTTGGAATTTCGTTAGAGGCCAGCGCGAAATGGCAAATCTTTTTCCTGGTTGCGATGTTGAAAAGACCGCTAAGTACATCGCCATCAGTGGAGAACTTACAAGCTATTTGGCGTAGAGCTGCTTGGATAGAACAAAATTTCTAGTCTTTGGCCAGAAAACATGAAAAGTGAAGGGGCTGCAAGGTGTATCCGGTCAGGACTTGTATCGATTCTTGAATCCTCCAAACTTGGTGAATGTTAGTTCTCGGCAGAGTCCTTCGATGTCCCCGTAGATGGATCTATCGCCAATTCCAAGGGTGGCTAGGTTTGAGCGAATCTCCGCGATTGACTTCCGACTGATGATGATCTTGTATGCTTGATTGGGAGGGAAGGCGTCTGCGGCATTAATGCCAATTGTAAACAGTCCCTGCTGGCACTTTATGCGCTCATTTGTCAGGTCGGCATTGAAGAAGCAGAATCCATGCTGGCGAGCCTGATGAATCTCTCCGAAGATGTCACTGTTGAGGTTTCGTGCTTGAAGCCATGGGGCTGTAACAGAATTGTGCGACGAAGGAATCATGTAAACCGCGGCAGAACTCTGAGCTAGACCCACGAAAGATCCATCAATTGGCACGTCTCTACTAAACTCCGCAATCTGGTCGCTGGTGAGATCCTCTGGCTTAAACCTTCGGTACCTCACCCCATCAAGCGCGAAGAACAATGCGGTTGTCGGAGATAGGGTCCAGTCGAGTAGCCTGGTGGGGAGACCAAAGTGCTGGGCCAATGTGAGTACATCCCAAGCATTGGCCGAGTTGGAGTGCCGATATGCATGTCTTTCAGAGTCGAATATCTTGAATGCATCCTTTGCCGACGCAAGGGCGTTCGTGCTTGCGTTCGTAGCAATGTATCGGCTTAACCCGGAGGATACTCCCCACGAGCTGTCTGATTGTCCGCGATAGACTGCGCCAGTCAGTGAGTTAGTTCTTCCATTTATCTCAAGAATGGTCTCAAGATACTGAGAAAGGCTTTCTACTTCTATCTCTTCAATGAACACAGGAGCTCATCCTTATTGATGCAGTGCGCGCAGGGGGGGGCTTGGTCTAATTCATCTGAAAATAATCTGGTGGTTAATATTATCCGCATGTTGATGGATGGCGATCAGCAATTTGAAGGGCCGGCGGCAGTGAGGGGCTGGGCCTCGGTTAAGCTCATTTCTGCTTGGCCAAGACTAATGTTGGTACAGCGAGCATGGTGCTAGTAATGCCTGAACCCAACTTCCTCGCATCGTTCGGCAATGCTCCGTAGTCTCCGAAGATCTCGGTCAGCGACAATCGTTGCGGCTGTCTGAATGGAGATAGCTCTCCCAAGCAAGCTCCGCTCCTGTCCAGACACATGTCCATCCAATAACGGCCAGTTGTAAAGTGCTTGCCAGTACCCACTGGTAGATCGGAGTACAACCTCTTGTTGCAGGCTGATGCCATCGTCCATCAATCCTTCGGCTCGAGCCAGTCGCTTCCGCTCTCGGTCTTCTGTCTGGTCGACAGACCACTCCAGCACGGCCTCTCCCAAGGCAAATTTGGTCGAGGACAGCTTCGTCCAGCAGGCCTCCTTCTTCGCCCACTCGCCAACATTCGAAGAGCCCTCGGGGAGATCCTTGATGGCAGACTGAGCCATCACCGCCGCACGAGTGAAGGCCTTCATGAGAGTTGGATCAGCCTCCTGTCTCTCCCACACACGAACGAGATTCGGTTCTCGACCGGCACTTCTAATGCAATGGAAGATCATTGACCATGCGTATGCCACGATCTGAGGCCTGTAGTCGCCTTCATACCATGTTCCACGCCCACTTGAGACAGCGGCCTCACCGGCCTTCCATAGAAGAGCCATTGCTGCCACGCGCTGGTAGTAGCCGTCGCCGTAATTTGGACTGATCTCATCCCAATACTGCGCATCAGTCTTGTCGCGCTTCGAGGAAAATTTGCCAGCAAACTTGATGAAGTTCTTCTGGGCACCCAATGCGACCCAATGGGGCTTCCCATCTAGAACGCTATCGAACTTTGCCAGGTCAGTCTTGTTGACTACCTGCGAGGCGGGGTACTCCAGATCAAACTTCGTCTTGCCGGCACCAGTCAAGTACATGCGTTCGTTCTGATACTGGCCCCGTGCACGCTCATAGAACCATTTGCTCTGAACGCGTGTGTCTGCTCGTGCTGGAACCATCATGCGGCGAGATATTTCCTCCATCCGCCTGTGTACCGGATGATTCGCAAAGAAGTCCGCGATTGCGACCTTATTCTGAGTATTTGCGTACTCGGCAATCTTGGGGACAAGTTCATTGGTTTCATTCGAGCCGATAATCGTCAGCTTCATGGGGACTGAGACCTGTGCAAGGCTTAGTCGATCCTGTCTCCTCGCTCTAACTATGCTGGCAGTAGTCTGTCCTCCATTCACGATCTGCAAATCGCTGATGGAGGTTACGCGTGTGCCAAACGGCCCCATCTCCACCGTTGCCGAGGCCGCGGTGGCGGCGATTCCGTTGTTATAGGCGAAGAAGAGCTCGGGCGCGTCTTGGATCGTGCCCCTTATGCCTTTGTTGACGCCGCCCTTCATGCCAAGAAATGACCTGACGTTACCTTCGAGCAGTCTGCTACCGAAATGCTCGAACAGGTTCGCCAGCACATCACCGTCGACTACACACAGGTAAGAGCTGAGAGATTCAGTCTTGGAGGCTTGTATGCAGGGAATACCGGCGGTACCAAAGTCGGCAAGCTCTATCTGCACCATCTCGCGTTCACGCGATGAGAGATAGACCGCCTTGAGGCGGCTCAAGTCCCATATGTGCAATTCCGTCGGAACGCCAGACACGATGGATCTGGATTCACGCCGGTAGCCCTTGCTCAGAAGCTGGTTGGAGAGCACATGTAGGCGAATACAGGAGATGGAGTCACAATAGGAGCGTAGGGTAGTCGCAAGTTCGTACGCCGGGCTCGACTCGGTAATTTCCTGATCCAGCCCATCGTTGAGCGACGCAGATACAAAGTTCTCCAACCAGCCGCGCATCTGGTCAATCTCTGCGGTAGATAGGGACCCTGCTTCTGGGTCGTCGTTCCACTTTCCTACGACCACCGAAATGGACCTGTCGGACTCATCGAGAGCGGAAAAGCCATGGATCTTGCTCTGACGCGACCTGGAGAGCTGTCGAGTATCATCGGCAAGAATAATCTCGCCGAATGCCGGATCCTCCTGCAGCCTATCGGCAACTTCGGTCACGAATGCAAGCGTGTCGACAAGATGATCGGAGGCTGCGCGCCTTACCACCAGCTGCCGTAGCTCAATACCAAACTGCGAGTCATCCATTTGCTGAGCTCCGAGCTGCACGGATTGAGTGGAGCGAGATGGAGTAACTCGCGGTGACGATGCCAGCAGGAACATCCGACTCGGTTATCCGGGGAAAGTCGCCTTCTACCTGGAACGCCTCCTCGCCAAGCGACTCATATGCGATTGAGTCGTACAGCGCGTGATGGACGTATCCCGCCGACAGAAGTCGATCCCGGAATGTGCCTAGGGCGGTAGGACTGTGGGCCAGATAGCTTTCAGCCTTCAGTACCAGTGCGTTCAACGTCCACGCTTGGGGCTCAGTCGGAGCTGCCTGCCGGAGTGTCCAGATGCTGAGGCTCAGAGGGCGATCAGACTGCAGTTGTTGAAGTGAGCTGATGGAGACGAGCTCTGCACTTGGGCCAACGGCCTTGATCTCGAACGACTCCGTGGAGAATATGTAGTCCTGATCACTGCCGGTAGGTCCCAGCCAGGAGAGTACGAGTTCATCAGACTGAAGTCGGCCTGCTTTCAATTGCTTCAATAGGAATAGAAGCTCTGCCGTAAGGCCCTTGACTTCGTGTGGCTCAAGAAGGCCATCAGGGCGAAGATTGAAGAGCTTCTGCCAAAGGCGGATTCGCGACACCGTCTCTGCTATGACGGCCTTGTCACCAGGGCAATCTGATATGGACTCGATCAGGTCACTGCACAGCCTAGAGAAGACACTTCTCAGCTCGGCATCCTTGAGTCGAAGGAACATAAGCCATGATCCGACTTCGGGGCGTTCTTGGCGGAAGTAGTCGATGGAATTTGATCGGATATCAACTGCTGGCGGAGGTGAGATCGTCTCGACCGCAAACAGGAGGTTACCAGTCGAGTCAACTCCTCCGAACGTGCCGACTCGGGAGCTGTCATCAGTACGGAAGATGACGTGGGCATGCGGCGAGAGACTTGCGGCTGCCCGGCGAATGACTGCGGAATTCCATGCCCCCTCCAAGTTGCTACTCATCGGCGTCATCCTCGTCTTCACTAAGGCCAATGTTGTCGAGGTAGACCTTGTTCACTCTGTATGTGACTGCGGTTGACTCGGTATCGGTGTAGGAAGGGAACGAAAGGCTGACGGCAACCTTGATGTCACTCCCTACGTCATCAACACTTGCGGTCTTCTTCTTCGGGTCATCGCTCCCAGATTTTGCTTCGATCAGGTGGATGATGATCAGAGGCGAAGACCGGTAGAGACGATAGGCTCCGCCAGGGGTGGATTTGGTGGCAGTTTCTTGCTGTTGCTTCCACGCTTGCTCGGCTTCAGCGACCACCTCCGCTTCGAGTCCCGCCCGTTCATCGCCCGCCTCGCCAAGGCGATGCTTGTTGATGCGCGCACTCGTTGCGGCCTTTGAGCGCAGACGCTCAAAGGACCTCTTGCGGGTGGTTGGCTGGGCGTGCGATCCATCTTTGAGAGCGATGGAGACGCCATCGACAGTGCCGCCGCTCCCTTGGACAACGCATACATCCCATTTATCCAGTGCCGGAACCCGGGCGTCCTTGATGAACGAGATCAACGGTTGCTCGCCTGTCTTTGCGTCAGGCAAGAATCCCTGATTGATTGGGGAAACTGTAAGTGCAGACAAGTACAGTGCAACATCTGCGGAACTAACGCTCCTCCACACGAATCTGTTGCTCTCTTCTGACGCAACGCCCAATCGGCGGACGAACTCCGCAGTAGCTTCCAGGTTTCTACGATTGACGGTGGAATCACGCAGAAGTGCGGTCGTCTCGATCAGTGTGCTGCTGAACGAGACGCTCAGGTCAACATCGGATGAGTTCCGCATTTTGTTCTTCGCGGTGACGAGCAGGAGCTTTGGGTGGGAACGTACTCGTATTCCGAAGCGGCTCGGTGGAAGGCGATTGACGTACATGTGGCGGAGGTCAGCTCTGAGTTCGGAGACAGCCTCGGCGATATCTGCAAACCAGTCCTGCGCGTCCTCATGCATCCACACGCGGCAGAGGTCATCATACCCAGTCCGATAGCCAAACCAGCGGGCCATCTGGAGAAGGGTGTCATAGGCTTTGGAGTGTCTATAGAAGTAGCTGACACATAGCCCCTCCAATGTCAGGCCACGCGAAAGCGTCAGTCCGCCGACCGCGATGACTCTGCGGCCCTTCTCGGTGTTCTTGTACTTCCGGTAGTTAAGCTTGCTCTCCAGCTCGGTCTTCTGATTGATGGTCAGTACCTTGATAGAGGCAATGGAGTCATGGAGCTGCCGCCTCACGACATCCCAGGAGAACTCAACTGAGGGGTACTGATCATCGAAGACCCTTCGAAGATCCGCCAGAACGGGGTGCTTAGGCCAGAGATCATCCGCCGAAAGATACTGACGTACGTCAGCCAGAACAGAGTAGAGGTGCGCTTCAAGCGATTCCGCTATCCGACCCTGCACGTCTGTAAATCGAGAGACATTGACGAGCATGGAGCGATGTTTGAGTGGCTCTTTCCTGAGGTCACGAATCGCGCAGGATAGGAGGAAAGTCGAGACCGCGTCCTTGAGCGACTGGGGGAGCGAGTCAACTGCCAGCTCCTTCGTATGCCGCGCAGGAAAGTGATCCTCAGCATCATCCATCGTCACCAGCTGATGCTGCTGGGTGCCTTCGTCAGTGAAGATCGCGCTTGCGCCTACGTAGTTGGTAGGGGCCTTGAGGCTGTAAATGAAGTTGCTGGGGAACAGATCGTTCCGCTCTGAATCCGGGTTGATGAAAATGTTCGCAAACGGAGTCGCGGTGTAGCCCACGTACGAAGAGCGCCTGAAGAGACCGATCAATTCCCTGATCAAAAGATTTATCTTGGCCGGGTCCTCGTCTTTCTTTGCATTGACGGAAGCATTGTCAGCTTCATCGTCGATCAGCAGCAAGGGGAGATCAAGCTGGCCACTGGCTTGGGCTCCTCGCTGGGACTTCATGAACTCAATGAGGCGCTTGAGCGGAGTCATGTTCTTCTTCATCACTAGAAGAACCGGCTGCGAGAGGTTCTGGAGCGGTATGCCCTTGAGTGATCTTTGATTCGCGGTCAGGAAGTCGGAACTCACGGACGTCAGAACGTTTGGCACGATGTTGTCGCGGAAGCGGCCGGCACCGAGGACCTTGGTGCGAACACCGTCCATGACATCGTCGCTATCCTCTCCGACAAAACCCTCATCCATTCGTTCCTGCGACTGTGAGCGGAGCTCTTCGATTGTTCCCGTGAGAAGTACGATGATCTTGTAACCCGCGTCCGCGGCTTTGTTGATCAGGCCGCAGTAGTTTCCAGTCTTGCCTGACTGGACGTCGCCCATGACCAGTCCATACACCTTCCACGGCTCAGAGTTTGAGGGGTTTCCGCACTCGGTCAGGACATTCTCTGTATCTTCGTCGATGGCACGAAGAATTGAAGATGTCAGACCTTGGCTCTTGAGCTGCTGCTGATAGGCCTCCCAGTAGGCCCACTTGATCGAAGCCTTTGCATCAGCAACCCATGGTTCCTGATCGCCACTGGTCAATCCCTCGCCAGGACTCATAGTCAAGCCGATCTTAGCCTCAAGAATCTTGCGAGTTGGCTCAAGGTCTACTCCAGGAAAGACTATGGAGAGCTTGACCATGATGTCGTTTAGAAGATCGTCCGTAAGATCGCGGTCCCCGAGAATGCCCATTGCGGTCACAGAAAAGTCAGACATTTTTAACTCTTTCCTTGAGGAGGTCGTGCAGATTTGGGTGGCGTGCCAGTGGGTCTATCTGTAGAACAGCATCAATTCCGCGGCCTGTGATATCCATCAACGTAGTAGCAATCCGGGTGAGCTCATCCAGTTCTGAGGCCGGAAGACCCTTCCTTTGGTCGCTGCACATGTCTGCATAGATGGCCTCGTAAGGCAGAGATACTGATAGAGACTTTAAGAGCGTCAGTAAGGCGTTGCTGGTTGCGTGAGAGCCTGGATCCAGAGCTGCGTCAACAAGAGGGTGCTGGACATTGATCTGATAAGTGAAGTTGCCATGGGACGGCTCAACGCGTTCCCACAGAGGTACTATTCCAAGTCCTTGCCTCTTCCTGCCGGCGTACTGGATCGCCTTTCTGCTCTTGTCCGCAAAATGCGGAATGAGCTGCCTCAGCCTCTCTCGAATGACGTCCGGTGGATAGGCTGCCGATTTCTTGATGTCAAGAGACCATAGCTCGTCAAACGAGTTTGGGATGTCGACCTGGACTCTGGTCAGCTTGTAGAACTCTTGCTTGGGGACAAGCCCGAACCACGTACCCCAGATGACCAAGCGGCGTCCGCGATACACATAGAATCCCTGTGTTCCCCGTAGCCCCTCTGTTCCGCCCGCCATCTCCAACTCGTCCAGCGACAGACTTCCCACAGGAGGAAGGATGAATGGGGATACCGACACGACTCCTTTGGCATGAGAGATCGTTTGGCCTTCGAGCTCCTGGCGGTGTGAATTTCCACCAAGAAATGGGTCGCGCTGCGGAAGACGAAGCCCGTTGACGGAGATGGAGACCGCAGGCTGGCCTCGCTCTCCCTTTGTGAAGCGGTGGAAGACCAGCGCGAGGTGCTCATAGAGCGGTGCCATTCGCGTTGTCATCTCTTTCCTTGCGTCGGCGGCGCCCGAGGTGAGGCGGTCAAGTTCCTGCCACACGACGAGGGTCCCGGACGCTTGATCCTGGAGATTTCGGTACAGGGGAAGAGTTAAAAGGTCATCTTCATCAGGGACGACCACCCTCCAGGCAGACAAGTCTCTTACTACATCGAGATCCCACGCCCTCGCACTTGTCTGTCCGTCCTTCTTACTGACGACAGTGAGTTTTCTCGCTTGTGACAAGGAGGCGGTCTTCAGCCCAAGTCCAAACCTTCCCAGGTCGGCTGACCTTCGAGTATCCGTTGGATTGGTGCTGCCATGGCGCATCGCATCAGTCAGCTCCGACGCGTCCATCCCATAGCCGTCATCAAGAACGGCGACGTAGGGACTGCTGGTTGCATCGTAGTGGATACCAATATTGAGCGCACCTGCGGAGAGGCTGTTATCAATGATGTCCGCGATCGCAGCTTCGACGGTGTACCCTACCGCTCGCATTGATTCCATCAGTGAAACCGGGTCCGGGATCACTAGAAGTGTCTGAGGCTGTTTCATCTCATCATCCGTTGAAATGTCTGGGCGCCAGCTCTGATTGGGGCAGTATTGTTGCCGTCAGCTATGGGTCTGGCGCGTTCTTGCTAGCGCTATGAATTCGCGGACGGATATCAGCTCAACACGTTGTTCTGGCTTGAACGAGCTCTGCAATGGCATAGGGATGACCAAAGTCAGTGACTTCACGCGCATCTCATCAGTCTGGTGCTTGGAGATGGGGGCCTCCAAAGTCAGCAGATGCTTCTCTGGAATCCGGTCAGCTTCGGCGAGAACCTGTCGCCATCTATCCTTGCAGGTTGATTTGACTCCAAGCATCAGAAGGCGGCTCGAATCAAACCCTGCGTCCTGGTAGCTGCTCTGGCTTGGGAACAGGAAGTCCGGTTTTGAGCGATTCTCTGTTCTGCCGGTCCTCGAATAATGAATACTGTTTTGAAGGAATATCTGTTCGAGGTGATTCTCAAGGGTCAGCCCGACGCGACTTTTACGTCTATTCTGCACCGAGAGCGAGTAGGACACGAATGCATCCACGTCAGCCTCGCCGCGAGGAGTGACGAATCCGGCCGTGAGCCGCTGCGAAACGATGTGGCGTTCCAGCGCCCTGAATAGCTGCTCCTCTTTTTCCATCCACGTCAGAAGCGTGCTGTCTGGATCATGTCGGGCATCGATCCCCGCGCATTTCGACCTGCTGAAGGCAGAGAATTGAAGTGTGGTAGGGAAGCTTCCCTTGAATACAGCCAGCATCTCGTCGAGATGGCTGTCATCCAACCACCCGATATCAATGCCAAGGCTTTCAAGAATGAATCGCGATGCATAGCCAAGCTGCTGACTATCAAAGTCATCCTCAGACTTGATGTCGTAATTGGCTCCGTCTGCGCGGATGGCGAAAAGCCACTGAATCTGTTCGGCGATGCTTGATCCTGCCTTCGCAACGATCACAAGTAGCGACTTGTCTTGGCAGAGCGCGATGACGAGAAGGTCGCCTGCCGCGTAGCTCGCTGACACCGCGGTACTAGGGAAGTAGAGGCGGTACTCATCGCGCATGACGCCGCGCTCCTCTCTCGCCTTCTGCCGTGCGTCATACCAGGTGAGCACGGCATCTTCCACAACGGGCTCGTCCTGACCGTCACTGAGATACATCATCTTCGAAGGGTAGGGAACCCTCTCGCTAGGCTCCCCCAGCATGGCGCGCAGAGCTTTGACGCCATTGAACTCGTGCTGATTGGAGCGGAGAACATTAGCCTCCACCTCAGTCAGCCTCTTTGCCGCTACACCTTGAAAATACTCCGACAAACGTCCCTGTTGCATGTCGCCCCCTGTTGGCGTCAATTCAACCCTTCAGCTGAGAATATCACTTGCGAGTTGGTCGAACACTCGCTGCTGCGCTGCTTCAGACTGACCCCGTAGCGAGCACTCCCAGACTGTCAGTACCCGCCAGCGCATGTCTTCAAGTTCGACGGTCACACGCTGATCCCGGACCCTGTTCTTGCCAATCTTGTCTGCCCAGAACTCCGGGCGCGTCTTCGGCAGTCTGTATAGAGGGCAATCATGCCCATGCCAGAAGCAGCCATGCACGAACACCACGGTCCGATACTTCGGCAGCACGATGTCTGGCCTGCCAGGTAGCCTTGCACCACCCAGCCGATACCTCAGTCCCCGCGCATGAAGGCCCTTGCGGACAAGGACCTCCAGCTTGGTGTTCGAACCGCGGATCCGCGACATCTGCGCGGATCGCTGCTCCGGGGTGAGGCTGTCTGCCAAGGTCAGGCCTTGGCCTTCTTCTTCGCCGGCTTGGTCGGCTCAGAAGCAGCTTCTTGGATCAGGTGAGGCGCCATGATGCGGGCGACTTCAGCGATCACCGGCACAACCACCGAGTTTCCGAACTGCTTGTAGGCGCGGGTATCGGAAACCGGTATGCGGAAGTTGTCATCAAAGCCCATCAGACGGGCGCACTCGCGCGGCGTCAGTCGGCGCGGATTCTTCTTCGGACCTTGGGAAATGAGGATCTCCGAACCGTCCTTGTAGTAGCGCGCGGAGAGCGTGCGGCAGGTACTTTCCGGGGTCACCAGGCCGAAGCCGAAGCCATTGCCCTTGTCGCGGTGCTTGGCGGCATAGTTCTGCAGGTACTCCCACAGCTTGTCGGACAGCGTGTACTTGTCCAGTACCTTGCCCTTCGTGCCGCCGATGTAGGGTTGATCTTCGCCCTCGCTGCCATCCTGCTTGTGCAGGACCGAGCCCATGCGGGGCGAGATGCCGAAGTCAGGTAGCTGCAGGTCATCCCAAGTGAAGCCCGTCTCTTCGCGGAAGCCTACGATGATGATTCGCTCGCGGTGCTGGGGGCCGAAGTGCTTGCCGTTGATGACCTTTGCCTGCACATGGTAGCCAAGCTCGTTCTTGAGCACGTCCATGATCGTTGAGAACGTGCGGCCCTTGTCGTGGCTCATCAGATTCTTCACGTTTTCCAGCAGGAAAGCGCGAGGACGCTTGGCATCGATGATGCGTGCCACGTCAAAGAACAGCGTGCCTTGGGTCTTGTCCGAGAAGCCATGCGGACGGCCGAGGGAGTTTTTCTTGGACACACCCGCGATCGAGAACGGCTGGCAGGGGAAGCCCGCCAGGAGCACGTCGTGATCTGGCACGTCGTTCTCATGGACCTTGGTGATGTCCGAGGCGAAGATGTGATCAGGGCCATCGTGGAAATTGGCCTTGTAGGTCTTGACCGCGTAGGGGTCCCACTCGCTGGTGAATACGCAGCGGCCGCCCTGCTTCTCGAAAGCCGTACGGATGCCGCCGATGCCGGCGAAGAGATCGATGAACCGGAATATCCCCTCGCCCGATGGCGGCTCGCCGAAGGGCAGCAGGCGCTGACGAATGGCGTCTGCGATATAGGGCTTGGGTTCGGTCTCGCGCAGCTGCCAGCGGCGGACCGTCTTCGGATCAACTCCCAGTGCCTGGGCGACCTCCTTGGGGCTGAAGCGCTGGAGGGAGAGGTCGATCAGTTCGTACGTGTTCATGGGTGCTCCGGGAATTCGGGGGACAGTATGTCCAATTTCTTCCCGTGGGAGAAGTGGGGGGAGGGCAGCGGGCCTCTTTGCAGCGCTGGAGGGCATGGGACTTCTAGAGGATTCCGACGGACTGACCGACAGGGCAGCCGGCCAGCGCTGGGAAGGCGATCTTCCAGCCAGTTGGTCTCATCAATTGAGACTGCAGGTCATTGGGCCGCAACCCGCAGCGGCTCCATCGACGACGCATGCTGTTTGGCAGAGGCCGCCTCAGCCTTCTTTGGAGACAGAAGCTTCAGAATCCCGGATGATATTTTGGGTTATTCCTCACCGTCATCAGGGTTCAGCAGCGTCTTCGCGCCCAGCCGCGATTGCAGCAGTCCAAACGGAGCTGAGGGACAGGTTGGGAGAGGCGCTTGGCACACATGGCGATTGGGCTGTTCCTATTTGTGCCCCTGCACCCGCTCCGTAGCCATCACAGTCAACGCCACGCACGCCATCTTCAACCCCTCCATCACCCGGTCCCCCACGTACTCTTCGTCGGTGCCGTTCTGCCGCGTGCGCTCCGCCGCCAGCATCAGCTCTGCCACCACGCGCAGGCCACCCAACGCGCAATCGGCATCAGCCATCTGCATGCTGCGCCCAAGGCTCAGATTG
Source organism: Stenotrophomonas maltophilia (assembly GCF_047497515.2). GTDB lineage: Bacteria > Pseudomonadota > Gammaproteobacteria > Xanthomonadales > Xanthomonadaceae > Stenotrophomonas. The sequence goes on along the minus strand of NZ_JAXAXL020000007.1, from coordinate 55,550 downwards.
CGCTCCGGCCAGGGCTGTCCATCGGCAGCGGCGCCCGCACCAATGCGATGCAGGTTGGCGACAAATCCGAGGGGATAGGCGGAGGGATCTTTCTCGTGATCGGTGTTGGCCGGATCGCGGCGGGTGTTCACACCGGGTAGTTTCGTTGCGCTCATGGCAATGCTCCGTACAGGACAGACAGCAGGGCCACCGATAAAGGTGGCGGACGGTGCGGGCTCGAAAACCGGTATGTACCAGACCGGCGGGTCCGAAGACCCCCACGCACCGCCCGCCATGGAACGCGAACGGATTGCCAGCCGACGCCACACAAAAGGTGACGCCGGCTGGCAAAGCGCATACAGCTGGTACAGAAACGGGTTTTCGAGTCCCGCGCCACCCTTTTTCGGTGGCACGCCAAGAGATACCCGCGCAGCAGCCAGATGCCAAGAAACTGCAGAACCGGCGACTGCCAGTGCTGACGCTTTCGGCATTGTCGCACACGGTGTTAAGCCATCAAGCGATTGCGCCGCAATGGTCTTGAAGGACTTGGCGTTTTTGACCCAAAGCACAGAAATGCCCGCGGCTACGCCTGCGATGCAGGTCAGTTACGACAGACTGGATAAGCGATTCAGGCCGCGGGCGCCTCGGACTCCGGCGTAAAGATCAAACGCACCCGAACCCGCGCGTGCTTCGCGACGCCCTCAATCACTACCGGATCGAAGCGCCAATCATCCACCGCATCGAGCGCCGCACGATCAAGCTCTCGCTGCCCGCTGGACCGCGCCACCATCACGTTGGTTACGTGGCCCAGCTCATCCAGCTGAGCCACCAACAGCACCTGCAAGGGAAACTGCGGCAGCGTATCGGCGGCAGTGACCGGTGCCGTTGAATACACCACCGCAGGCGCCTGTTGCAGCTTGAAGGTGGGGTTGTCCCCCGCCTCTACAAACACCTCTGTGGAAATACGTGAGTCTGTATCCATGGCCAAGGCAGGCATAGCGCCCAGCAGCATCAGAACGAGGGTCAGTGCCAGGGCGACGTTCAAACAGGGCATGCGTGGTTTCCATTCCGGTGCGGCAGCAGCATAGCGACCATCCCGTGGCATCGCTTGCCTTCAATGACGGCAAGCCGTACTGCCACGAGCGCTCCCCGGGCTTAGATGCAGCCCGGGCCACGGTTGCCCATCGGTAGCGGCACCTGCGGCGATGCGCCGCAACGCGCAAGCAAAGCTATTGGGATCGGGGGAGGGGTCTCCACCGTGATCATCGATGGCCGCTTCGCGTTGTATCTTCAGAACGGGGGCTTTCGTTGCGCTCATGGCAATGCTCCATGCAGAAAGGGTCACCCCTGAAGGTCGCGGACGATGCACGGCTCGAAAACCGGACAACAACCAAGCCGACGCGTCCGAAGACCGCCACGCACCGCCCACCATAAGACGCGAACGGATTGTCAGCCGGCGCCACGCAAAGGTGGCGCCGACTGACAGGCGCTTACACAAGGTTGTTGGCCAGGCTTTCGATGTGCGTGCCACCCATCTCAGGTGGCAGGCCAAGGTGTACTCGCATAGCGGCGGACTGCCAGGAAGCTGCAGTCCCTAGAGGCCGCAGTGGTGACGCTTACGGCATTGTTTCACGCCGTGCATTGCTTGATTGCTCTGCTTTGAGATGGTACCGGGCGTTGTTGAATTGCTGCCCCAAAGCATCTGATGAGGGATAGTTAAAAAGTCCTGCAATCCCTGCCACGACAGGCCTTCAGCAGCGCCGAAATGGAAAGCGGGTCGATTACGACATGGTTTGAACTTTCGACGATAGATCCAGTGCAACGTTTCCAATCATGGGGTGGAGATTGCATTTCATCTTGCACTGCAGGGCGCTCGACGGATCATGTGATAGCGTGAAATCCAAGGCGCAGCGAGGCCACAATGCTGAAGTCATTGAAAGTCAAACGGAGTTGACTAATGAGAATGTTGATCGCTCTGGAAGCAAAATCTTCTCTGCTGGGACAATCACCATGACAACCATCGGTACAGCGCAGTCGCTGCTATCCTCGATGCCAGAACAAAATGGCGCTTCCATTGAGACGCCCTTGGTGTGCGAAGAGTGCTTTCTGGCAGCTACCAGAATCGCCACGGCACATCTGAGGCGCTAACCATGAATGCCTACCTTATCGTCGACTGTGCCGTTAGATCAGATGCTGCTGATACGTTGCGCTTCTATGCCAAGGGCCTTCTGCACCGTTCCTTGTTCCACGGCCAGCCGGAGTGCAAGCATGCAGATGCAGGTCCATGGCTGGTCCAGCTGGACGGAGTGACCACATTGCATGGATGGCTAAACGCCCTGGAGAGGACTGGGGATCGTGTGCCGTGTGTTAGCTATCTGAAGAGCAATCAGGACTTTGAAACAGTTTTCGCGCACCTTCAGTCATTTCTGGATCTGCATCTATCCGATGGTTCGCCTGCGCTGTTCCGCTTCTGGGATCCCAGAGTGTTCACGCGTTTGCAGCGCGTGCTGACCCGTGAGCAGCTCCAGAGTCTGATGGCGCCATTCTCCGAATGGTGCACCGCCAAAGGAAGGCTGGAAAATGTCCATTGAGTTGACTGCAGGCCAAGAGGCCCTGCTGCGCTTGCCAGAGCCCGAATCCTTTACCGAAAGGATTGCTGCAGAAATTCGACGCGACATGCTTGACGAAACCCGCCATATGTCGGATCAGCAGTTGCTGAGTGCGGTGCGTGAGTCTTATGAGTTTGCGACCTACGAATTGCACATCACTCGCTTGCCGACTCTGGTGCGCTGGGTGCGAGCAGACACGACCAGCAACGGATTGTTGCGGCGAGAACCCGCTTTGGTCTTGAAGATGAATCTCTCCGCCAAACCCAATCTAACGGCGGAAGATCTATTGTCGATCTTCCGTGCGCAGACAAACTGGAGGAACTGAAAGATGGCCAGTGCGTTGCCAATTGGAGGGCGAGCTATCGGCGAAGCCATTCGGCGCTCTGCATCGTTGGAGCGATTGAGGCGTGCCATTGGTGTCATCCCCATAGAGCAGGCCAAAGAGGGAGATTGCACAAAGGAAAGCAGCTCGACCGAATGCAATCGGTGCAAGCTTGATCAAGGCGTAATGGTGCCGGCCGTGCCGCGTCGAGCGGTTCGTCGCGAGAACAAGGTCAACTGGGATTATCAGCTGCAGATTGCGAACATGAACTCCGGGCCCGAACAATTCAGCTACTGTGACAAGAGCACTGGCCTCCCGATCACCGGCTTCGACACATCTCTTGCCGGGCGAGCATGGTGCGCACTCAAAGGCGAACCTCAACCCAAAGCAGAGCAATTCAACCTTTTGGAATGGTTGTATGGCGGCATCTACTTCGATGGCTTCTGGAGGGCCCAATGCACCGTAGTAGATGCAAAAGGCCGTTACGCGCAATTCATCTCGCAGGACGACGGAGCGCCAAAGCTGGGGTTCCCAAGTCGATTCGTTTTTCCGGGAATGATTGAGGAGGCCGGCCGGCAGATTGCGGTTATCAATGCCGCCTCGCCGCAAGGCAAGCTGCAATGGCACTTCATGGAGATCGAGGTCTACAGATGGGCCTCATCCAGCATTCCACCACCGGTTGTCTGCTTCCACACCCCCTACATCATTCAGGTTGTCCAAGCATGATATTCGCGATCCTGCGCCTCGATATCGGTCAACGAGTCGAGACTGACTTTCGAAGCGCCTACCGCCAACTGTTGGCAACTCTACGGCGCATCCCTGGCGATAACGAATGGTTCTGCGGGGAAAACACGCCCCAGCAGAAGCTTGTTCCGTTTGAGGATGAGGACGCCGTAGTTGAGAGACTACGGGAGCGTGCGGAACGGATGGGATCAATGTCATTCAGTGCATCCGTGGTCAACGACAAAGGAACCAAGCGCCGGCCGGGGCTGATCGAAATCGACTACATCCCCGCAATGGGGCACATGACCGTCTCCTTGTATCGACCAGATCAGTTGCTCGCCAACCCGACCCAGCGGGTTGCGGAGACCTTGCTTTCAGTGCTGAAAGGAGAGCCAGCAACCACGTTTGCTTTTGCTGACGTGTACGACAAGGTGAATGGTGAATTCCAGTTCTACAAAGCCAAGTACGCTACGTTCCCGCACCGGCAGTGCGTGGGTTGGATGGTGTACGTACGCCAGACAGTGCGCCGACAGCAGCTACCTCTGGCCGCAGACGTGCTGCCCGCTCCAGGCGGCTCCATCGTGGTGTCCATTGATCAGGCATTTGATCTGTCGAACAAGGAGCATATCCAACGCGCCAACGAAGTCGAAATGGAGATGAACGACCTTGGACTGCTGGCCGTCACAGATCCAACGTTCTAGGCATACTTGAATGGTCTTTCTTCGCCGCCTCGCCCTGCATCTCTTCGTAAAGACCCATCCTCCATCACGACAGGTTTCGCCTGCTCCCCGTGAGCTTGTTTCCGCCTATGAGGGTGTTCTTCCTGACAGCCTTCTCGATCTGTGGCGTCGAAAAGGTCTCGGATTTTATGGCGATCTCCAACTCGCCCTGATCGATCCCCGGCCATGGCAATCCGTGCTCGATCGGTGGATCATCTCGCCACCAGGAACCGCACCGCGCGTTCCGATCGCGCTGACGCCTTTCGGCACACTTCTCTACTACCGATAGCTGACGGAAGCTGACGAGGACGTGGCCTACGTCGATCCCGTGTCAAAGAAGTCGAGTGATCTGGCGTGGAGTCTCGATGACTTCTTCAACACGTTCCTTTGCGAGCGAGAAGCACTCGAATCGCTCATTCCAATGGCCTTGGTTTGGTCCGCAAGAAAAGAGTGCGGAGCACTTGCCCCCGGCGAAGTCTACGAAGTCGATCAAATGCTGTTCTCCATGCAGATGCTACGGGTTGCGAAAACCGATGCGCTCCACATGCATCGCCGTCTTCGCGACGCCGTTGATCCACCCACGCCAAAGGCCGAGAAGCCGACGATAGTAGCGAACGCGCTGCCGGTTGAAGATCGCTTCATGTTCGAGGGCATTGCAACGGGGCCGGGACTCGCCGGCCTGTATCTGTCTTCCTACATCGACTGGCATCGGCTGCTGGCGCTTCAACCGAGCGGCCGGTACCGTTTGCTGTTCTGGCGCATTCATCACAGGACGTTCGAGCGCACTGAGGTGCGCGCTTACAGCGGTTCCTACGAGATCTCCGCCAATTCCGCGGGGGATGACATCGTCGTGCTCGACGTCACCCTGCGGGTAGGTTCGTTAGGCAGTGATGCAGATGATGAAGAACTGGTGGCGATGCATGTAGAAGAGACGACCTTTCTGCTGCGTACCGACGAGTTGGAGGACATGGCAACCGCCATCGGCGGTCGCGACGTGCTGGGGCGAAGTGAACACTACTTCCGTCGCGTTACGTTGCACGCTCCATTCGTGGAGGAGCCTGGCGATGGCCGCGCGGCACCTCCATTCACGGATCTGCCACATGCGCTACAAGCATTGATCCAATTCGAACACCTCTTTGCGACCATCACGCACGTTGACGAACCAGATCTTGACGAAGAGCATGAAGGCGAGGGCACCGTCATGTGCACGCTCGATCTGGGCGAGGATGACGGGTTGCGCATGAACATGCCGCTCTATTCACCTGAAAATGCCAGTCGCCAACTTCACGGATGGGTTTGGGATATGGCACCGCGTGCCTGCAAGGCGGGCATCGGGTATCGGCGCGGAGAAGACGGTGGAATTGAACATGGGCCTGTGGTCGGGGACGTGTTGACTACCCGTGCTCCGGACTTCTAGGCGGGCGGCAGGGCCGTGAGTTCCACGCGGCAACCTTGCCGGCCTGGAACGCCCCCTCGTTGGCACCACACGGCCGCGGATGGGCGTTTTGCAGGGGTGGCGCGGGCGCACAGTAGGCGCACAGTACCGGAGATCGCCCCCGCTCGCTGTCACCTGTTAACATTCCCCCCGCAACCCAGCCAGCCCACCCCGCGCAAACCGCGCCGGAGCGGGCCGTCGCAGTACGGCCCAGCGAGCCAGGACACCCTCCCGTGCCCTTTCAAGGATGCTCGCATGTTCCGTCATTCCGCTCTCCGCTCGGCCGCCCTGGCCATTGCCGTCTCGCTCAGCCTTGGCGTGCCGTCCGCGTTCGCCGATAACGCCCCCGCCGCCAGTGCCAGTACCGCCGTACAGCGCCAGGCCGTGGCCAAGGGCCTGTACGAACTGGCCTACAGCCCGAAACAGAACGCCGTGTTCGTGGCCTCGTCCGGTGGCTTCGGCGATGATGCCGGCCCGGCCCAGGTGCTGCGCCTGAACCCGTCCACGCTGGCCGTGGAAACCCGCATCCCGCTGGAGCGCAAGGCGTTCGGCGTGGTGCTCGATGACGCCCACAACCGCCTGTACGTGGGCAACACCGTGGACCTGTCGGTGACCGTGGTCGACACCGCGCAGAACAAGGCCGTCGGCACCATCCAGCTGATGGAGAAGAAGACCGGCAAGGACGGCAAGGCCGCCTACACCCACGACCTGCGCGAGCTGGTGGTCGACAGTGCAGCCAACCGCCTGTACGTGACCGGCCACAGCAGCCAGCCGGACGTGAGCAGCGTGCTGTTCGTGATCGATACCACCACGCTGAAGGTGATCAACACCATCGACGGCCTGGGCAACGCCAAGGCGCCGGGCCTGGCGCTGGATGCGGCCAACAAGCGCGTCTACACCAGCAACCTGCTGGCCGACCTGGTGGTGGTGGGCACCGATTCGAACAAGGTGGTGGCACAGCACAAGATTGCCGCCGAGCAGCCGATGAACATCGCGCTGGACCCGGCCGGCAAGCGCCTGTTCGTGACCGACCAGGGCTCGGAATTCCTGCGTGGCTACCAGGCCAAGAGCAGCGGCCTGGTCAGCAAGCACCCGGGCCAGCGCGTGCTGGTGCTGGACCGCAGCACCGGCAAGGAACTGGCCAGCATCCCCACCGATGCCGGCCCGCTGGGCATCCTGCTGGATGCACCGCGCAAGCGCCTGTACGTGACCAACCGCGAAGCCGGTACGGTGACGGCGTACAACAGTGACAGCTACCAGAAGGTGGCCACCTACAAGGTGCCGACCCACCCGAACAGCCTGGCACTGGATGCGAAGAACAACGTGTTGTTCGTGAGCATCATGAACGGCGAGAAGGACGACAAGGGCGCTGACGAGAGCGTGGCGCGGATTCAGTTGTGATGCGAAAACGCTGATCTGATGGGGCCCGTGTCCTCGACCGTTGGTCGTGGCGCGGGCCTTTTTCATTGATGCGGATCGCGTGGCGCCGCACTAGGAAGTGTTGCAAATGGGTGGGGAGCCGCTTGTTGCAACCAGACCGCACGTGTAGCGTCATCGGACTTTCAGGGGGCACTTTCTCATGAACACGTACACCACGTTTGTCGAGCTCGCATTCGAGAGGCTGAGCAAGGAACTCGCGATACCGAAGGGATTTGTCGTGGCGCTCTATGAGGAGAAGGACTCGTGGAGCTTCATTTCGAAGCTTGCCCAGCTGGTCGAGGCCGTATTTACGCGTGCAGTCGTCGATGCGCTGCGCGAGCCGCTGATACTCGATGTGATCAGCAATCTTCCGCAGGAGGTGAGGATCAATTTCCTGCGGAAGATGGACATCATCGACAGCGAACAGAAATCGATGTTCAAGGCGATCGCCGAGATCAGGAACCAGTACATCCATGATCTCTCCAACGTCGACATTCCGTTGGATGTCTACATCGGGAAGCTGGAGGACGGTGCGAGGAAAGGACTCTTCAAGCGGTTCAAACCGTACTTGGTCGACCCCAAGACGTCTGTTTCAGAATTCATCCTGGAGTGCAGGCCCCAGGTATTCCACGTGTGTGTGCTGGAGCTGTTGAAGGTCCACGGAAAGGTGTCCACCATCAACATCCGGAAGGATCACGAGGCGTTCCGTCTTCAGCAGGCGGGAAGGCTGCTGCCTGCAAAGAAAAAGGGCGAGATGCTTCCGATGGATCGCCTGACCGTGAGCGAATATGTCACGCAAGCGAAGGATATCCTGAAGCGGGAAGGCCTGTTCGTCCCGCAGTTCGAGTAGCGGGCACGAACCGCCTCCGTGCCTGCTCACCCCGTCCGAGGCACGGGGTATCGAACCCTCCCGCGAACCATCGCTGCGGGCCCCTCAATCCGCCGGCCGGTGGTCATAGCTGATCACCCGCTCCACCTGCCACTGCCCATCCACCCGCCGCCACACTTGGACGAAACGCGCCTGGCCGGTCCAACGCTCCACGCCCTTCGCATCGCGCTCGTGGAAGCGGTGGTCGCCGATCTCTAGCGCCCGTTCGTCGTGCAGCGGAAACACCTGCAGCGAGCTCTCCACCAATTCACGGCGTAGGTGTGTGTGGTTGGCGCGGTTGCTTTCGCATAGGGCGGCCACGCTGCGGCGGAAGTCATCGCGGTTGCTGGCGGACTTGCCGGCCTTGTCATGGAAGAACTCCATGTCCTCGGTAGTCATCGACGCGGCCTTGTCGGCGTCGCAGGCGTCGAACGCGGCGGCAAACAGCTGCGTATCGGCCTGGCGGATCTGTTCGCGCAGGGTGTCGGGCGGGGTCGGGGGGGCGGCGAGACCGGCGGCCAGCAGGGGCAGGGTGAACAGCAGCATGATGAGGCTCCGTGAGTGGATTCACGCAGGCTCGCATGGCCGGCGGCGCCCCGGTGCCATGTTGCGACGAAACCGCCGCTGGACGGGATGAAGTGCGAATTTGGCGGCATGGCCGCCCGACCACCCTGTGCACGCCATGTCACAGCGCGCCGCGATTCCCTCACGGGCGGCATAGGGGCGGGGTTCTAGCCTGCAATTCTTCCCTTCCACAGGAGCCCCCATGTCCGCCTCCCGCATCCGCCTGCACGTTGAAGACACCGGCGGCGATGGCCGCCCGGTCATCCTGATCCATGGCTGGCCGCTGTCAGCCGATGCCTGGAAGACGCAGGTGTCGATCCTGCGCGATGCCCAGTTCCGGGTGATCAGCTACGACCGTCGTGGCTTTGGGCGTTCCGAGAAGCCCGCCGACGGCTACGACTACGACACGCTGGCGGCGGACCTGGCCGCGCTGATTGAAGAGCGCGATCTGCGCGATGTCACGCTGGTCGGCTTCTCGATGGGCGGTGGCGAGGTGGCGCGCTACGTGGCCAACCACGGTGAGGACCGCTTGCATAGCGTGGTGTTCGCCGCCGCCGTGCCGCCTTACCTGCTGAAAAGTGACGACAACCCGGACGGGCCGCTGACCCAGGACAAGGCCGATGAGATGCGCAGCGGCCTGGAGAAGGACCGCGAGAGCTTCTTCGATGGCTTCACCCGCGACTTCTTCAGCGCCGATGGCAAATTGATGGTGACTGAAGAGCAGCGCCAGGCGGCGATCGCGCTGTGCCACCAGTCCGACCAGACGGCAGCGCTGGGTTGCATGCAGTCTTTCGCGACCACCGACTTCCGCGATGACCTGAAGAAGATCTCCGTGCCGACCTTGATCCTGCACGGTGACAGCGACGCCATCGTGCCGTTTGAAGGCTCGGGCGAGCGCACGCATGAGGCCATTGCAGGCAGCGAGGTGGTTATCCTGGAAGGCGCGCCGCACGGCTGCAATACCAGCCACGCCGATCATTTCAATCTTGCGCTGCTGAACTTCCTGAAGAAGTAAGCTGGCGCCATGCGCAAGACCGAAACCCCGCCGTGGAAGAAGCCCAACCCCAAGGGCCAGAAATCCCAGCCGCTGTCGCCTGCCCAGAAGGAGGCGGCGCGGCAGCGGGCGGAGGAGAACGGGCGACCGTATCCGAATCTGGTCGACAACATGTGGGCGGCCAAACTCCCGCGCGAGGTGTGAGTCGGGGGTCGGCTCTACGGGTCGCTCAGCGGTTTCCAGCCCGTGTCCATCCAGGGGGCCACTTCCGCTTCCTGCACCAGCACTGCCTGGGCCGGCAGGCCAGCCAACGCTGCCAGCTCGGCCTGTAGTGCGCCTGCATCCACGGCTGCGGGAATGGCCACCTGCAGTCGATCATCCACGTGGCGGATCTGCACGGGTAGCAGGGCGCGCGCTTCATGGTCGCCGCCGAAGCGCCCGATCGGATAGCGCATCACCACCGGGCGTGCCAGCGGTGCCAGCGCGGGCTGCCAGCGCGGCAGCACCACGGCCTGTGCCGTCACTGGAATGCGGACTTCGGCCATCGTGACCGGGTAGCCACGCATGCTCTCGACCATCACCTGGAAGCGTGCGCCGTCGGGCAGTGCCATGACCGTGGCCATGAGCGCAGCCAACGCCACCATCACGCCCAGCAGATGCCAGCGGCGCGATGCGCTGGCTGGGCGGGTTGCGATGCGCAGGCTTGGCCGACGGCGCAGCGCACGTGCGTACAGGCGTCGGTCCTTTCTGCGCGGGCTGCTGCTGTGCGCAGGCAGGTCAAGTGGGACTGGCGGCAGGCGGGTAACGCGTGACGTGATCAGGCGCGACATCAGCCACGCCACCAGTGCGAATGCCAGCAGTGGCAGCAGTGTCCGCACCACCAGGTACAACGTCACCATCCTGTGCACGCCCTCACATATGCATCCGCTTCCGTCGACATCCTACCGATTGGCGCCAGCTGTTGTCGTATCTGCCAGCCGACAGCGCTGGCGCGGCTGGATAGCATGGCGCGTTGTTGTCATGGATGAACCAATGCGCTCTGCTTTTTCCCGCCTCGGCCGCCTGTTCGGACCGGGGGTCATGATGTTTCTGTTGCAGCTGGTGGCGCTGCTGTCGCTTGGTTTGGAGGCCGGCTATTTCCACTCCCGCGTGGACCTGCTGCTGTCGCCGGTGGCGGATGGCTGCGGTGGCCCCGATCCGGTGGCGCGCTTGCGGGTGGCCGAGCAGTTGTTGGCGCGCGCGGGCGCCCTGGATGATTGGCAACCCCTGCGCTGGATTCCGATGGCGGGCACGATGCTGGCACTGCTGGGCGCGATGGGTGCCTGTGCGCTGCGCGCCGCCCCGGAGCAGGGCCGCCTGGGCATGCTGTGCTGGGGGCTGGTGGCGCTGCATGTGGCGGTGCTGGTGTTGGCCGGTTGGACGCTGCACCTGTACGAGGATGCGTGGAGCAGCGTGGTGAGACTGTCTCCGGCGGCCTGCCTGGTGGACCTGGCCGAGCAGGGCCGGATGCCGTTGGCGCAGGCCCAGCAGGTGGTATTCCACGTACTCACCCGCGAGTACGCACCGCTGCAGCGCAACCCGGATGATCTGGCGATGATGGCGGTATCGCTGCTGGTGGCCGCGATGGTGGCCAGCATTGTGCTGTGGCGTGCTGCGGCCAAGGGTATGCGGACGCCCACCTGATCGCGTTACAGTCCACGCATCGCCCTGACAAGGAAGTGCTGATGCGTGCGTTGTTGCGAGCCCTGCCGTTGCTGCTGCTGTCGCTGGCGGCGCAGGCTGCCGAGGTGGATCGTCGCATTGCGGTGACCATCGATGACCTGCCCTGGGCGCGGGTGGATGAGATCGTGCCGGTGGACCTGCAGGCGCGCCATGCCGCGTTGATGGCGCAGCTGCGCCAGGCGGATGTGCCGGTGGTGGGCTTCGTCAACGAGAACAAGCTGGAGGTGGACGGGCAGGTACAGCCTGCGCGCGTGCAGATGCTGCGCGACTGGCTGGACGCGGGCTATGTGCTGGGCAACCACACGTATTCGCACATGGACCTGAACGCCAAGGGCGTGGCGGCGTTCCAGCAGGATTTCCTGCGTGGGGAAACGGTGCTGCGGCCGCTGCTGGCCGAGCGTGGGCGGGTGCCGCAGTGGATGCGCCATCCCTACCTGCGCGCCGGGCGTACCGCGGAAGAGCGCGTGCAGATGGACGCGTTCTTCAAGCAGCACGGCTACCGTGTGGCGCCGGTGACGGTCGACAACGGTGAGTGGGTGTGGGCGTTCGCCTATGCCAACGTGATGAACGAGCAGCCTGATTCGGCCGCGCGCGAGGCGACGCTGGCACAGCTGCGCAAGGGCTATGTGCCGTACATGCTGAACAAGCTGGACTACTACGAGAAGCAGTCGCAGGCGCTGCTGGGCTATGCGCTGCCGCAGGTGTGGCTGATGCACGCCAACGAGCTCAATGCGGCCACGTTTGCCGAACTGGTGGCGGCGACCCAGCGGCGTGGCTATCGCTTCGTGTCGCTGGACGAGGCGATGCGCGACCCGGCCTATGCGCGTGGCGCCGATGGCTACAACGGCCGCTATGGTCCCAGCTGGCTGCACCGCTGGGCGATGGCGGAGAAGAAGCCGAAGGACTTCTACGCCGGGGAACCGGTGGTGCCGAAGTGGGTGATGCAGTTGGCGAAGGTGGATTCGGAATAGTTGCAGATTCCCCTCGATACAGTGGCGATCGCAGGGCGTTGACAATAAAGTCGTGGTATCCGGATGCGTGGAGCTAGGATGAACCAGGCAGAGATCGATTTGTGGAAACTCGTGATGGCAGGTGCCAGTGTCATTGTCACCATCATCACCGTAGCCATCACCGTATTGAAGGAGCGTCATGCCAGCCGCGAACGGTTGCGCGACGAATTCCGTTTCTCGCTTGAAGTGGAGAAAGCGCGCGCCGAGGCGGGGCCCCTTTCCAGGTTGAGTGAGCAGAAGGCGATCAACGCCATGCTTGGCCGGCGCGATGTTCCCTTCGCCGTGGGGCGTTACCTGATGGTTGAGTTTCCAGACGCGGACGTGGCAATCCGGGCGTATCGCGCGGGGCGCAGTCGGCTGCTGTTTGACGACAGTGCTCAGCCCCGATTCTGCTTCAAAGGCATCAACGCGCGTAGAGCCTACCGACGCTTCGGCAAGATCGTGGGCTCAGTGGGATACTTTGTCTCGTGCTTGTTTGCCGGGTGCCCGCTGATCTTTGCTGCCGCTGGCATGATCAGTGAATCGCAGGCCTTCCAGTTGCTGCCGATGACCCTGATCACGGGCGGGGCGATCGCCATGCCTACTCTGTTCTGGGGCGCAGGTTTTGCCCGCGCCGAACGACTGATGAAGCTGCAGGCCGAGGCGGTTGCCGCCAAGGACTTGGCGGAGGCGGCGCTCAGCGCTTCACAGCCAGCACACCATCCAGTGCCAGTTCTGCCTTGAATCCGGCCTTTTCCAGCCGCTTGGCCACTTCGCGCGGCACATCGCGGCCGCTGGTCAGCTTGTTCGGCGCGCCGGTGTAGTGGAACAGGCGGCCGCCCTTGCGGATGACGCGGGCGAGGTGATCGTAGAACACCTGCGAGTACAGCTCGCCGGCAATACCGAAGCGCGGCGGGTCGTGCAGGATCGCGTCGACACTGTTGCTGGCCACCTGTTCGATCTGCTGCGAGACGTCGCCGTGGCTGAACTGCAGGCGGCCCCCGGCGGCGGCCGAGTCCGGGTCGGGCGACCACGGATTGAGGGTGCGCAGCCACATCACGTCGGCGTTCTTCTCGAACGAGCGGATCTGGCCGACGCCGGCTTCCAGCGCGCAGGCGGCGAAGTAGCCGAGGCCGCCGCAGGTATCGAGGATGATCTTGCCGGCCGGGGCGACCAGCTCGACCTTGCGGCGTGCATCCTCGAACGGCGACAGCTTCGAGGTCGGCAGCATCTTGATGCCGTCGATCTCGAAGGTGGGGGCGCCCCATTCGGTGGGCACCAGCTTGATCAGCGAGCCGCTGTAGCGCGAGATCGGCGCGAAGTCCTCGCCATCCCAGTAGTACAGCGTGCGGTCCTTCAGCTTGCCCGGCCATGGGTAGCCCTGGCCGCGGAAGTGGAAGCCATCCACATCCAGTGCCACGGTGTCCTGGTTGCGGCCGAGATCGAGCGAGCCCTGCCAGTCGCCAGCGCCCTTGTCATGGGCACGGCGCAGGGTGTCGGCGCTGTCGCGGGTCAGCAGGGGGCCGGTGTAATGGAGCACGGCGGGTACCGGGGCGGTTCGGGGGAGGGCATGGTACCGCAGCTGTTGCAGGGCCGAGCCGCGCTCGGCCTGGCCGTGCCTGTATCCACGCATGGCGTGGATCTACTGCAACAGGAGCCGAGCGTGGGCTCGGCTCTACCGCTCAATCGCACTTCACCGCATACACCGGCCCGGCGCCGATCAGCATCAGCGCCATGTAGTCGCTGTCGCTGGCCTTGCCTTTCAGCGTGGCGCCCTTGTTGAAGTGAAAGATGCCAAAGCCCCCGGCCATGCGGATCAGGGCGCTGTCGATCTGCGCGGCATCGTCGCGGAAGTAGCGGCTGATCTCGCTGTTGCTGGCCTTGTGCAGGGCATTCGGTTCGCGCTGCCACTGGCCATCGCGGTTGAAGGAGACGAAGTACTGGCCGCCTTCCTTCTCGATGCGGAAGTCGGCGGGCTTGCGCGCGCTGGTGGCGAAACAGCCCTGCAGGGGATCGGCCGAGAAGGGAAGCCCGGCGTCACCACTGCAGGCGGTGAGCAGCACGAGGGCACCGGGTAGCAGCAGGCGGAGCGTGCGCATGGGATGTCCCTACAGGGCAGGTGCGGCTAGTGTAGGCAGCACGCGGGCACGGCCCGTACAGGAATTCGGCAAGCGAAGAGGGGTTTTCGGATGGCGCAGGGCAAGGCACCGTGGTGCGGCGTGGCCAGTTGGCTGGGCATGGTGGTGGGCTGGGGCGCGGGCACACTGGCCGCACAGGCGGCGGTGGCTGCGGGCGGCAATGGCCTGGCTGCGGGCATGGGCGTGGCGGTGCTGGGCGCGGCGCTGGTCGGTGCCGGCTTTGCGGTGGCATCGCGCGTGCGCGGCGAGCGTTGGGCGTGGATCGGCATTGCCGGCGCGGTTGTGAGCGCGCTGCCGCTGCTGATGTACCTGCTGCGGATGATGTTGAAGCTCTGAGGGTAGTGCCGGCCGTTGGCCGGCAACTGCAGGTGTATTCCAGGCTTCATGAGGTTGCCGGCCCGCGGCCGGCACTACCCGAGGTGGGCCATCAGCTGCGGTGGATCTCCACCGTTACGTGGACCAGTTCTTCATGGATGGCCAGCGCATTGCGCACGGTATCGGCATTCAGACTAGCGTCGCTGGTGACCACGCTGGCGCTGACCGCGTACTTGCCGCGGCCGACCTGCCACACGTGCAGGTCGGCCAGGCGTGCCGGCCACGGGCCCTGTTCGATCACTTCGCGCACTTCGGCCACCACCGGCGCGTCCATCTGCGCGTCGAGCAGGATACGGCCGCTGTCGCGCAGCAGGCCGATCGCCCATACCGTGACGAGCACAGCGCCAACCAGGCCCATCACCGGGTCCAGCCAGGTCAGGCCCAGCAGCTTGCCGCCGAGCAGGGCGACGATGGCCAGCACCGAGGTGGCGGCGTCGGCCAGCACGTGCACGTAGGCCGAGCGCAGATTGAGGTCGTGACCGTGCGCGTGGTGGTCGCCATGATCGTGGCCGTGCCCGTGGTGGTGGTGCGCATGCCCCGGGCTGTCGTGCAGCCACCACGCGCACAGCAGGTTGACGCCGAGCCCAACTGCCGCGATGGCGATGGCTTCGTTGTAGTGGATCGGTGCGGGTACCCACAGCCGTTGCAGCGATTGCACGGCCATCAGCGCGGCGACTCCGAGCAGCGCGATGGCGCTGGTGTAGCCGGCCAGGATCTCGATCTTCCAGGTGCCGAAGGCGAAGCGCGGGTCGTGCGCGTAGCGGCGCGCACAGCGGTACGCGAACACCGACAGGCCCAGCGCCAGCGCGTGCGAGCTCATGTGCCAGCCGTCGGCGAGCACGGCCATGGAGTTGAACCACCAGCCGCCGATGATCTCCACCAGCATCATGCCGACGGTCAGCCACAGGGCGCGGCGAGTGTTGCGTTCGGCCAGCGGGTTGCCGTCGTCGAAGCGGTGTTCGTGGCGACGGGCGGCGGCGAGGGTGTCCAGGTGCATGGGAGCCCGAGGGGTGGAGTGGATACCCCCATAGGGTATATGATCCTGTCATGGCCCATGTACACAAGAATCGAAAGCAGCTGCTGACCCGGGTGCGCCGCATCGGCGGCCAGGTGGCCGCGTTGGAGCAGGCGCTGGACAGGCCCGAGGGCGAGGCCGGTGACTGTGCGGACGTACTGGTGCAGGTGGCCGCGGTGCGCGGTGCCGCCCACAGCCTGTTGATGGAGCTGCTGCACGAGCACCTGCAGGAGCATGTGGTGGGCGCGGAGGACCCGCAGCAACGGGCGGCCGAGGCCGAGGTACTGGTGGAGCTGCTGCGCCGCTACGGCAAATAGCTGGCGTGGTGCCGGCCACTGGCCGGC